>CBDESZ010000034.1:0-107194 GCA_965242725.1 Alkalispirochaeta sp. | reverse complement strand
GTGGTTCTGGCGGCCATAGTCGCCATGGGTATTGCCGCCCAGGAGCTGCAAAATGAAGCGGCGGCGCGGTACGGAGGTCGCCGGTTCATCAGAGTTCACGGTCTATCCTCTGGGACACTATGAGATGCTGTCCCTGCCGGACGCGACCGTACACGCCCCCGGCGGCGGCATTCTGGTCCTGAAGAACGAGAACTTCTTTGTCGGACAGTACGCCACTCATATCGTCGATACCGACGATACGGACCCGACGCACTTTCATACGATTGACGCGATCCTCGATGTCAGTCGCGGACGTCACCGGACGCTGTCGTTATTCTCATCGAGTTCCGATCGACCTGTCGCAGGCGGGTGGCACACCTTTCAGGCCGCGTCGGTCTACGGATATCGCCTGGTCGAGACGGAACGAACCACTCTTACCGTCGGGGCGGGACTGGCCCTCTCCGATTTCGGAATCGAAAGCGCCGACGGTGAGGTGTGGCCCCTGCTTCCGGTGCCCTTTATCGAGGGATCGTTCAATTCCCGTGCGCTGGCGGTCTCCTTCGACTTCATTACCGGTCCCAATCTGAACGTCACCATCGCGCCGGAAAACGACCTCAATATGACCGTCGACGCCCGGATCGACCAGTTTCGGAGCGTGGAGGATCTCATATTTGAGGCGTCCGTCGCGTACCGACCCTTTTCCATTGGAATTGCAAACACAACCTTCAGCTATGATCTCGCGAAGGAACGGCAGACCCGGGACGTCGGTTCCTACGTCGCATTCGGAAAGGTCGACCTTACGGTCTTCACCGTTACCGGCGGGTACGCCTTCAGCTCATGGGAGCGGCTGGACGACGAGATCGAACGAAACGATAACACCGGATTCTATCTCAGTATCGACGTTCTTCTTCCACTCGGCGGAGGTGACGAATGAAGCCGGGCCGAATGATCATATTTCGAATTCTCGCGCGGGACCTCCGTCGGAACCGGGGGACGATGCTCCTCGTATTTGCCTTCGTAACCCTTTCAGCGCTGCTCGTTGCCGGGGGAACGGGGCTGATCGTTACCCTCAATGGAGCACTGGATACCCTCTTTCACGCCGCCCGGGTTCCCGACGTCGTACAGATGCACTCGGGAACGATTGATGTCGACGCCCTCGACGCCTGGGTTTCGTCACGGGATGAGGTCGAGGAGTACCAGGTCGACGAAATGATATCGATAGACGGCAGCGCCCTGTACCTGGCGGAGGGAGGTGAGTCGGAAGAGGGAAGCGTCATGGATATCAGCTTTGTCAGGCAGAACGAATCCTTCGATCTTCTGCTGGATGAGGAAAACAGGCCGTATTACCCGGAGCCGGGAACGATCGGAATACCATTCTACTTTGCAGAACGGGATGGCCTGTCCCTCGGCGATACGGTCACCCTTGAGACCGGTGATTTTGAGCGAACCTTCACCGCGGCGGCCCGTATCAGGGATGCCCAGATGAACCCGGCCATCGTGCACTCCAAGCGTTTTGTCGTACACGAGGACGATTTCGCCGTGCTCAGGGAAGCATTTCCCGAGACGGAGTACCTCATCAGTTTTCGTCTCGTCGATCCGGCATTGACCGACGGGTTTACCGCCGCATACCGGGATGCCGGCCTCCCCCAGTCCGGTCCGATGGTGGGTCGGACGCTCTTTCGCACGCTCAACGCGCTCTCCGACGGTATCGTATCGGCGGTGGTGATTCTCCTCAGCGGGATTCTCATGGTGATCGCACTCTTGTGCCTGCGGTTTTCCATTCTTGCGTCCATTGAAGAAGACTACCGCGAAATCGGCGTGATGAAGGCGATCGGTATGCCCGACGGCAGGATACGATCGATCTACGTTGCCAAATACGTCGCTGTGGCGCTCCTGGCAAGCGTCGCGGGTTTCCTGGCGTCATTTCCACTTACCGATATGCTTACGCGACAGATGTCCCGCTCCCTCGGTCAGGCTCACTCGGGATTGACCGGCATCGTACTGCCGGTTTGTGCGGCGATCCTCGTATTTGCGGTGGTCGTCGTGTCGTGCCTGATCATCCTGCGACGGCTCCGAAAGATAACCGCCGTGGCGGCGCTGCGATCCTTTGGCGTTGAAGCGTCGAGGGAGCGCCGTATTCCCCGGCTGCAGAGGTGGCGGGGGGTGAGCATCAATACCGCGCTCGGTCTTCGCGACGTAATGCAGCGCCCCCGGCTCTACGTCCTCCTGGCTTTTATCTTTTTTTTCGCAGCCTTTATTATCATTGTTCCCTTCAACTTTCTTACCACCATCACCGCCCGCAGCTTTGTCTCCTACATGGGGATCGGCCGCAGCGACATCCGGATTGACCTGCGACGGAGCGACGTGACGGCGGAACGCCATGCAGAGCTGGAACGAATCCTGGCTGAGGATCCGGCGGTCGCTCGATACGCCTCACTGGTAACCTCCCTCTATACCCTCGTGACCGATTCCGGTGAGGAGGAGTCGTTTCCCATTGAAACGGGAGATATCTCTCTCTTTCCCCCGGACTACCTGAAAGGCGGTTCTCCCCGGAGGAGCAACGAGATCGCCCTCTCCTATCTCAACGCCCGGGAAATGGACCGGGACGTCGGCGATACCGTCACGCTCGTCATAAATGATCGACACACCGATCTCACCGTAAGCGGCATATATCAGGATGTTACCAACGGCGGCAGAACGGCGAAGGCCCTCGTTCTCAACGATCCTGAACGTCTCCTTTCATACTCCTTTGCTTTGGATGTCGTTCCGGAAACGGAGGTTCACGAAAAATCTCTTGAATACTCTGTCCGCTTTGCCCCGGCTCGGGTGACCGACTTGAAAGGGTACATGAGCCAGACACTGGGAACCACCATCGACAGTCTGCGGACCGTGACGATAGTTGCCCTTTTTGTCGGTCTCGGTGTCTCCGTTCTGGTGACATCACTCTTTCTTCATATGCTGATACGGAAGGATGTGGCGCGCAATTCAGTTTTGCGGTGGATTGGATTTTCCCTCAAGGATATTCGGCACCAATATCAGATCACCATTCTCGCCGTGCTGGGAGTCGGGTTATCTCTGGGAACGCTCTTTTCCAACACCGTCGGAGAGGAACTGGTCAGCTTTCTCTGGTCCTTTATGGGGGCCGCCCGGATTGATTTCGTCGTTGCCCCGTTGACCGCATACCTGGCGCTACCCGTCACCTTTGCTCTGACGGTACTCGTAACAACCCGGATCAACGCGTCCGGAATAAAAACAGCCACATCTGGAGGAACACTGTGAATACCCTGCTGGAATCAAAAAACCTGAATAAGACGTATCAAATCGATACGGACAATGAACAACAGGTACTGTACGACGTCAATCTGCGTATTGAATCGGGCGAATTTGTTTCGGTCATGGGGCCGTCGGGATCGGGGAAATCAACCCTGCTCTACGCCCTTTGCGGAATGGACCGAATTACGTCGGGAACGGTTCTCTTCAAGGACCGATCACTGTCGGAGCTCCCGGAACGGGAGCTCGCCCGGATCAGATTGAACGAGATGGGATTCGTCTTTCAGGATATCCACCTCCTCCGAAATCTCTCGATCCGGGACAATGTGATCCTTTCCGGTTATCTGAGCCGCCGCAGCTCCCGGAAATCGATCGATGAGCGGGCGGAGAAACTGTTGCGCCGTACCGGGATCACCTCGCTCGGCGACCGCTCGATTACCCAGGCGTCGGGAGGACAGCTCCAGCGAGTCGGGATATGTCGGGCATTGATCAATGAACCACAGATCATCTTCGGCGACGAACCGACGGGGGCGCTCAACTCAACCGCGTCGGCGGAGATCATGGACCTCCTCACCGAAATCAACGAAGCCGGGACGACGGTGCTACTTGTCACCCACGACGTGAGGGTCGCCGCACGGACGCACCGGGTGCTCCTCATGAAGGATGGACGCCTCATCTCGGAACAGCGCCTCGGACCGGTGGAAGACGGCAACGGTGAAATCGACAGGCGTGAAGCGATACTTGCCCGGTGGTTACGGGAGCATCAGGTGTGACGGCGCGTCCGGGGCGCTCAGCCTGCGGGGCGGTATCCCGTCAGGAAAAGCGCTCCGCCAGTACGTCGATGACGTCGCCCAGGGAGAGTTGTTCCGCCTCCAGGAGAACCATGAGGTGGTATATGAGGTCCGCCGCTTCGGAGAGGAGCTCGTCCGGGCTTTCCGCAAGGATGAGCTCCACCGCCTCTTCTCCCGTCTTTTTGCGGATTTTTCCGCTGCCTTTGGTGAAGAGGTGGGTGGTATAGGAGCCTTCCGGCATGGTGCGGCGCCGTTGGGCGATCGTCTCCGCGAGGTGTGTCAGAACCAGACCGGTCCGCTGTGCGGCCTCGCCTGTCGGGAGGTCCGTACCGGCACCCTCCGCCTCTTCCCTGGACGCGGCCGCGTCGCTGCGTGCCGGGGTAGCCGTGTCGCTGCCCGCCTCGCGTCTCCGCGTTTCCGTGGAGGCGGTGGTGGGCGGCGGTGGCGCGGTCGTGCTCTCCGGGGCGGTCGTTGCGGGGGGTGACACGGTTATTTCAAACCATTGGTCCCGGGTGACGAAAGCTCCCGTCGTTCTCGCTCCGCCGCCGTACAGGGGGAGGACACGCTCCGTAGCCGGGTCGAGAATCCACAGTTCACCCCGTTCCAGCGTCTTGATTCTGCTCTTCTCATTGCACAGTGTCACGGCGATGAGATCGCCGGATTCGTCCTTTACGAGTAAGCCCGCCTTTTTCATCGTCCAACTCCCCTGGTTTCGTTGCGGCGGATCGCCTCGGCAAGGTCAAAGTGTCCTTCGTAGAGGGCGCGACCGACGATCACTCCCGCGATCGCTCCGTTGCTCTCGACGCGAACGGCGTCGGCGTCTTCCGTTGTGGATATGCCCCCGGAAAGGATGACGGGTATCGTGGTCGCCTCAGCGATGGCGACCGTTCCGGCGACATCGGGACCGGAAAGGGTGCCGTCGCGGCTAATGTTGGTGTATTGCACCGCCGCAAACCCCATTTCTCCCGCTTTTTTTGCCAGGTGCGACGCAGTGATTTCCGTTGCCTCCTGCCATCCCGCCACCTGCACAAATCCGTCCCGTGCGTCGATGGAGGCGATCATCTTTGTTCCGTACTCTGCCGCCCATGGGGCGACCGTATCGGGATCGCGGGCGAGGACGGTCCCGACGATGGCGTAGTCCATGCCGGCATCCAGGGCGGCCTCCAGGGCGTCCCGGGAACGAATGCCGCCGCCCAGTTCCAGGACGCACGCGACGGCACGTCGAATGCGTACGATCGTCGCGCGATTGTCACCGCGACCGGCCGCCGCGTCGAGGTCGACAAGGTGAATACGTCCCGCGCCGGCGGCGACGAAGCGCTGTGCCACGGAGACCGGATCTTCATCGTAGACGGTTGTGTCGTCATAAGAACCCTGACGCAGACGGACGCAGGCGCCGCCGATTATATCTATCGCGGGGATGACAATCATTGCGCTATTGTAATCGTTGCGTCCCACCGGGACAATCCAGGGATGAATCTCCTTGAAAAAACGCGCCGGGACTATATACACCGACACGGGGAGTCGGCGCTCATTGACTTGACGAGCAGCGATTTTCGTCGTGCCGGGATCCATCCGTCGGAAGATCTCTACCGGACGGCCTTTGCGCGATGGCGGAATGACGGCGCATATCGGCCCTCCGGTCTGGGGGCCCCGGCGCTGAGGGAGGTCATACACCGGTACCTTGTCGCCGAAGGGAATCCCATTTCCTCCGACAATATCGTCGTCACCTCCGGTTCCAGTATCTCCTATTTTCTGATCTTTCAGTGTATGCGACGAACGGGAACTACTTCCGGATGGTCCGACACCCATGGCGACCGGAAACCCCTCGTCGCCCTCCCACGGCCGGGGTATCCGCTCTTTGAAGAACTTGCCCTGGACGCGGGAATGGGGGTCCGATGGTATCACCTCTCCCCCGAACGCGGCTTTCAACCGGATCCCGCGGAAATTGAGGCGTTGTTGCAGGACGGCGTAGGCGCGGTCATTCTCATTTCGCCCGGAAATCCCACCGGCGTTGTTACCGACCCGGCGATGTTCGCGGCCGTCGATGAGCTGTGCGCCCGGTACGGCGCGCTTCTTATCATCGATGAAGTCTTCAGCCGGTTTGCCGCTCCCCGGGAGAATCCCGCCGTCCCGTATACCTTCCGGTCCCTGACGATACGTCTCAACGGTCTGTCCAAACTCGCCGCCGCACCGGAGATCAAGCTGGGGTGGATCGCCGTGACGGGAGGTGATACCGCCGCCCGGGAAGCGGCCGTAGCGACGCTGGACACGATTCACGACACCTACCTGACCGCTTCAGGTTTTGCCGAGGCGGCGGGACAGGTGTTTCTGGATACCCCGGAGGGGCGGGCAGGGCTGGACGACATACAACAGGCGGTGCTGGAACGGCGACGCTCCATGGATGAGATGCTGCGGACCATTCCCGTTCTGGAGCATTACCGGGGGGCGTCCGTGCCGGGAGGTATTCATTACCTCCTGAAACTCGATCCCGTCACCGCCGCCGGGAGATTCGGTACCGTTGATGATGAACAGATTGCATGTCAACTCATCGACCGGGCGGGTGTTCTCGTCCATCCCGGCTATCTTTACGGTATGGAGGACGCTTTTCCCGGAAGGGGGCCATGGTTTGTGATAACGGGGTTGCACGACAAAAAGACGATTGCGACGGCGGGAAAACGCCTACGCAATGTTCTGGGCGTGTTCTAGGACGCTGACGATCACGACGGCACGGTCTACGACGACGGGGAATGCTTCCGTATGATAGCGACGTTCCTCACCGCTGGTTGAGAGAATTTCCCAATCGAACTCCTCCCTCCAGCCCATCTCTCGTTGGTCGCTCAGTGCGACAAGGGATGTAAATCGGTTTTTGGAGCGTACAAGTGCGTCTTCATAGGGTACTATCGCCGGGGCGACTCTGGCGTTGAGATCCCATATTTCACGGCCGAGGGCGTCCTGTCTGTTGATACCGGTGCACAATTCCGCCGCACGATTCCACTCCACCACCGTGCCCTTCCGGTCAATTGCGACGATGGGAGATTTCAGTGCATCGAGTACCGCTTCATGGAGCCCCTTGGTGGCAACGTTGTCTCCATCCATATTCTTACCCGTCTATGTTTTTATTATACCACGACTTCCAGGACGCTTGACTTTTATTTCCCAGGTGGTACCTTTTGTCTGAAGGCGGCGGAACGCCGCTATGGAGGAAAAACAACAATGGCATTTCAGGAACACACACAGGCACTTCAGGGTGCCGCAGTCCGGGAACGGAGTATTCTGAGAAACGTATATACGTGGATGGCCCTGGGCCTTGCGATTACCGGTGTGGTGGCGATGTACGTCTCCGGAAACACCCAGCTGGTACGGGCAATCATGGGCAGCGGCGTGTTTCTTGCGCTGATCATCGGTGAGCTGGCACTGGTATGGATACTTTCCGCAAACATCGGTCGAATGAGTCCCACCGCGGCGACGCTCTCCTTCGCGGGATATGCAGTCCTCAACGGCGTGACCTTGTCGGTCATCTTTCTCGCCTACACGGGCGTAAGCATCGCGACGACCTTTTTTGTAACGGCAGGCACCTTTGGAGCGCTGAGCATCTACGCGGTGACGACAAAGCGGAACCTCGGCGGAATGGGGCAGTACCTCTTTGCCGGGCTTATCGGGATCATCATCGCCTCGGTGGTGAATATGTTTCTCCGCAGCGCCACCCTCGATTACATCGTCTCCTTTATCGGGGTCTTTCTCTTCATGGGGCTGACGGCGTACGACACGCAGATGATCAAGCGGTGGAGCGATCAACTGGGGAACGGTGCCGATGAGGCTGACTATATGCGCGTTTCCATCATGGGAGCGCTGAAGCTTTACCTCGACTTTATTAACCTGTTTCTCTTTCTCCTGCGCTTTTTGGGCAACCGGAGGTAGGGTGCCGGCGCAGTGACGCCTGGCGTTCGACATAAATTTTGAAGAAAAAAAAGCACCGCGCCGTCAATGCGACGACCGGTGCTTTTTTATTCCGCTGATGCGGTTACGATGCGCCCGCGGGCGCATGTCCTGAAGGAGCTCTCAGGTTACGTCCTTGAGCTGCAGTCCCTCTTTGCGGAGGTACGGCAGAAGGCCGATCTTGCTGATTGTACGCAACGCCCGGGTGCTGACCTTCAGACGTACGTGCCGGTTGAGTTCAGGAACGAAAAGATTCTTTGTCTGGATGTTGGGAAGCTGCCACCGCCGCGTCTTGTTGTGGGCGTGGGATACGTTGTTTCCCGCCATCGGTTTTTTGCCGGATATGGCACATCTGCGACTCATTCTGGTACTCCTCTGATTAAACCTTGCCCGACTCTTTGAAAAGGACGTGTTTGCGGACGAAGGGGTCGTATTTCATAAACTCCATCTTGTTGGGAGTGTTCCGCTTGTTCTTGACCGTATAGTAGCAGTATCCGCTTTCGCTGCTCTTGAGCCGGACCCGCACCAGATTTCCTTTTTTCGGTTTTGCCACTGTCTTTCTCCTGCTGTTACGAAAACTGTCGGCGTGAGCCGGATGTTTTCGTTATTTCCGCGCCGCAAGGCGGCATGCGGAACGATTCATTCGGGAGCACTATGTGTATCACAGAGACCGGGAACGGTCAAGTATGTGCCGGTTCGCCGTCGGCGTGCCTTCAGCCCACTGCTGCCGCGGCGTGGCGGTTTCGCAAATGGCGAACGGCGACGTCCCATTTGTAGGTATTACCCCGGGGGCTGACCGGTGAGATCTTGTACAGGGTGTCTTCGACGTAAAACTCGAGATGCTCGTTGTTCTGCACGTTGATTCCTTCCACCTTTCCGATGGGAACGCTCAATTCCGCCGTTCCCGGGCGCATGGTCAGCCTGTCGGGGTAGAGGATCATTGCGCCCGTTCCCAGCGGCGTGAGTGGCCGGGTTTTGAAGCCCTCCTGGATCAGTACCGCTTCTTCCTTCAGGATGGCGTCGAGTCCGTGGGCGGGGTTCCGGGTGGAATCATTGACGGGAGCGGCCCCGGAACCGGCGGCTGTGGATCCCCGGGCGGCGCCTTCCCCGCCCCGGGAAAGAAATCCGTCAATGTAGCGGTGAAATTCCTCGATTTGCCAGAGATTCCACTCCCGGATCGTGCCGAAACGGAGGGGACCGGCTACGGGCTGAAAGAAGCCCTCCCGGGTGAGACGGACTGTGTACCCGCATCGGGTGCAGCCAAGCTGCTGTCCATGGGAATGGAGGAGGTCGACGCCGTTGCACCTGGGACAGATGAAAAGCGCCCGCTCGAGGTATTCCGCCCGACGGGCACCAAAAAAGGGTATATGTTTTCGTCGCTGATATTCAAAGGCGTCGAAGGTGAGTTCCTCCTTCAGGATGGTCCCCACTTCGTCAACCGTCAGGGAGCGCAGGTCTCCCGGCTCGAGGATCTTCTTGAAGTGTATGGTTATCCGACCGCGCCGGAAGGTGCGTCCCCACCGGGGCCACGAGAAGTAGGCGCCCCGTATTTGGGCCGCCACGACGGGAACCTTGAGGGATTTCACGAGCTTGTCCGTCGCCTTGACGATTGGAAGGCTGTGTCCGTCCCAACCGCTCTGACCTTCCGGGAAGAGACCGATGATCCCCCCGTTTTGTTTGACCGTGACGATCTTTTTTACCGTGTCCAGGTCGGCCATCACTTTCGTCTTGGGTATGACTCCCAGGAGGCCGAAGAGAAACGACACAACAGGCGACCGAAATTGAGAGTCAGACGCGACAAAGTGAATGGGCCGGTTCATGTAGCATCCCACGAGAAAGGGGTCTATCACGGCGCTGTGGTTGCCGACCACCAGGAAGGCCCCCCGCTGACGGTGTACCGTTTCGAGGCCTTCCGTGGATACGCGGAAGACTGTTGTGAGAATGGCGCGGGTGAGAAATCGCAGGATCCGGTTTATATGTGGATTCGTGCGTATTTTGCGCCGTGCCCGCCTCATGTCGCGACGACGTCTTCTCTGCTGCCTTTTTTCTTCGCTCATGATGTGCTCTCCCGACGCTCTACACAGACCCGAAAGTTTCAGTAGTATAGAGGGATGAGCCGGATTACGGAATACCGAAGGAGTACGGCGGGGGTGCTGGCCCTCTTTGCCGCGACCCTTTCGGGGACGATCATTGCTTTTCTTCCCGGGTTTTCCGTCGTTCCCATCGGCATGGGCGACGGTCTGCTCCTTGCATTTCTGTCGCTTCACTTTGTGTGGGCGTTCCAGATGGGCCTTCAACTGCTACAGAATGACCTGCCCGATCGAAGGTATACGGGAAACGCGGCGGAAGGGCTCTTCTTTTTTGGCGTGTTTCTCTTCCTTTTTGACTACATCTACGCGAGTAACGCCGGCATGGATTACGTTCAGCGATTCATCGCCGGGGGCGGTACCATTCAACTCGCCCCGGACACGACGACGGAACGTCTCCTCGTTGCAGGGCACTACCTTCCCCTCATCCTTGTGGATGCACTCCTGTGGCTGGACACCGGTATCCTCAGGGAACGCCGGGGGAAACGGGCGATTGCACCGGCGCTGATGGTCCTTTCCGTTCTCCTCTCGGTGCTCTCCTATCCCTCCTTTGCCCACAAGGAAGGGATCGCCGTCCTCGGGTGGGTGGGGATGGTTCCGCTCTTTGTCCTGATCCGGCGGGAGGTGTCGGCCCGCCGTCCAGGAAGGGCGATTTGGTACGGACTTCTCTACGGTGTGCTCTTTACGCTGATAGGGAACTACTGGCTGGGCACATTCAACCTCATCAGTCTTCAGGCGGTGGGGGTCATTTTTCTCTTTTTCTACCTGCTCTATATCCCCCTCGTCGTATTGCTTCTCGCGCTGATGCACCGTTTTCGGGCGCGCGCGATCTTTATGGTCCTCATCCTGCCGCTGACCTGGACAACCTTTGAGCTTGCCCGGAGTTCCGGGTTTCTTGGATATCCCTGGCTGCTGGCGGCGCACAGTCAGTATCAGGCTCCCTGGATGATACAGACCGCCCGTTACGGCGGGGTCTGGATGGTGAGTTTCATCGTTCTTACGGTGAACGCTCTGATTGCGGAGGGAGTCCTGCGCAGGAAGCTGTTGTGGGTTGTCGCCGCCGCCGCAGTCGTCGTCGGAAACGGGCTGTTTGGGTTCGGCATGCTGCAGAATGAGGTCGAATCGAACGGAACGGTCCGCCTTGCCCTTATTCAGCAGAACAGCGATCCCCGCAAACACAACTACAGTCGAACCTTCGAGTCCCTCACGGCTCTCACCGACGAAACGCTCGGTGAAAATCCCGACCTGGTGGTGTGGTCGGAGACCGCCTTTGTCCCCAATATTCGGCGGTGGTCCCAGGAGGATCCGGAACGATTCGCCCTTGCGAGGCTGGTACGCCGTTTTACCGACTACCTTGAAGGCGTGGACACGTGGCTTCTCACGGGAAATGACGACTATCGGCGAATCCTCGACGAGGAGGGGAACGAAATCGATCGGGACAGCTACAATGCGTCGGTCCTCTTCTCGCCGGAGGGAGAGCGCATGGAAACGTACCATAAGGTGAAACTCGTTCCCTTTACCGAGTACTTCCCGTATCGTCGGCAGCTGCCGTGGGTGTACGACATGCTCATGAATGTGGACATCCACTTCTGGACGCCCGGAACGGAATACACAGTCTTTCACCACCCGCAGTTCCGCTTTGCGACGCCCATCTGTTTTGAGGACGTCTTTCCCGGAGTGGTACGACGTTTTGCGTTGAACGGCATGGAGGTAATCGTCAATATCACTAATGATTATTGGTCACTCCGTGAACAGGCGGCGCAACAGCACTTTGCCGCCGCCCTTTTTCGGGCCGTTGAGCTTGAAAAACCGATGGTCCGCTCTACGGCGAGCGGACGGACTGGTCATATCGATGCGCGGGGGCGTATCATCGCTACGGCTCCGCAGTACGCGGAAGAGGCTCTCGTTGTCGACGTGGCCGTTCCGGCACGGGGCCAACGGGAAACGCCGTATCAACGATGGGGAGACTGGTTTCCCGTCGCCACGGGTATCCTTGCGATTCTCATTCTTATTGCAGCGGTGATTCAATACGTCGCCTCGGGACGTAAAGGGGGAGGTCTTGGTGTCGGAGGATAACGGGATTTTTCGAATCGGAGTGGTGAGCGGAAAGCTTGGCGGTGTCGACGGCGTCTCCCTGGAGGTGGACAAGTGGATCGCCATCCTTACCGAGATGGGGCACGAGGTGTATACAATCGCCGGTGTCTATCCCCAGGCGCCGTCACTGATCCCCGAGGAGCGGAGGTTGACCCTTCCGGAGCTGCGCTTTGACAGCGAGTTTCAAAGACGCGTTGAAATGCACGTCTTTCCGCATATGAATTCGATTCCCTACCATCCGGGAAGCCTGGAACTGCGTCAGCTTATCGAACAGATTGAGACGCGGGGGAGGGAGCTGGGAGCAACCCTCCATGAAATTGTGAAGGAGCACCGGATAGACGTCCTCATTGCCGAGAATACAAACGCCATGCCTATGACGATCCTCGGCGGCGTGGCGATGTATTATGTCGCCACGACTCAGCGGGTGGCGACCATTTTTCACCACCATGACTTCTGGTGGGAGCGGAGCAGGTTTTCCGGCAGCCGCATCGAGTCTCTTCTCACGACGATCATGCCGCCGGTGGATCTTGCGCTGGAACATGTAGTCATATCGTCCTACGCGGCCCATATCCTCTCATCGTTGAAACGGGTCAGCCCCCACATCATTCCCAACTGTGAGGATTTTGAACGTCCCGTCATGGTCGATGAATATAACCGCCGTTTCAGGGAGGATTTCGGATTTTCAGACGACGATATTCTGGTGGTTCAACCGACGCGTATTGTGCCCCGAAAACGGATTGAAGACTCCGTCGCGCTGGTGGGTCTCCTTGCGCGGCGCTTTCCCGAGTGGCGCAGTCGCCTGCACTACATCATTTCCCTCTACCAGGGAGATGAGCCGGATGAACACTACATCGATCTCATAACCCGTGAAGCCGAGCGGTATGACATTCCCCTCCATATTATCAGCGATCGGGTGCAAAGCGTCCGCGGGACAAGCGAGACGGGGGAGCGCCTGTATACCAACCGGGATGTCCTGGTGAACGCGGACCTTGTTACGTACCTTCCCATTTGGGAGGGCTTCGGCAACGCCCTTCTTGAGGCGGTTGCAGCGCGCGTCCCGGTGGTGACGACGACCTACCTGGTGTACAAGACGGACATCATGGTCTCGGGTATGCGGAATATCGAGGTCCGGGATTCATACGATCGGGACGGACGCCTGTTGATTGAAGATGTCGTCCTGGACCAGATCCATGAGGTCCTGACCAACCCGTCACGCCGACAGGAGATGGTGGATCACAATTTTGAAGTGGGGAAGCAGGAGTTCGGACTTTCCCGGCTGGAACGGCAGCTGCGGAAGCTCCTGGAAGACTACGGCGATGAGATCCGGGCGTCCCGCAAGCGCGTCACCAAGGCGATGGCACGGTACTCAGTCTGAGCCGCGCCGGCTCCATGACGGGGCGCCCGTTCTGAGTGCACCCGCTCAGGGTGCGGCGTCCAGTTCCAGAAGAAGCACCTCTTCCGACCGGTACCCGCCCCAAATGGTGAGCGTGCTCGACCCGTGAGTCTCTCCGCGTATGTAATAGCCTTTCAACAGGGCGAGGTTTTCCAGAAGGACGTCCTCAAAGTCGGAAAACGTGCCGGGGCGACGGTTACGCAGGACGTCGTACCCCTCAAGGCGTCCCTCCTCAAAGTCAAATCCGCTTTTCGGAGACGCCTCATCCGGCCGGTAGGTGAAGGTACCCTCAATTGTATTTTCCGGGCCCTGAACGAAAAATGTCCCGTCGGGACGAAACTCAAGCCACACCGGGCCGTCCGGGGGAATGAGGGTGCGCATATCGCCGTACAGCGTCGCCAGGTCCCACCGCGTCCCCACGAGCGGCGCGTGCCCTTCCGGGAGCGGCTCCGGTTCCGGCTGTACCTGGGGAACCGGTTGGGGTTGCGCCGGCGGTCGCGCCGGCGCCGGGGGTTCCACCGGCAGGGGCTCGGGATCGCCGGTACATCCCGAGACGACGACAAGTGCACACAGAACGAGAATCGGTCGAATCTTCATACAACCCTTATCGGCGCGTCAGGGGACGCGGCGGACCGCTCCCTTGTCGGCGCTCTCGGCAAAGTAGGCGTAGGCACGCAGTGCGTCCGAGACGAGGCGCTCCCGGGACCGCGGCGTAAACGCCTTGTCTCCCCTGGCCTCTTCGGCCGTGCGGCGTCGGGCAATCTCCTCTTCCGGTACGTCCAGTGTGATGGAGCGCTCGGGGATACTGATCCGTATCGGGTCTCCGTCGTTCACCAGTGCGATCAGTCCCCCCGCGGCGGCTTCCGGGGACGTGTGGCCGATGGAAAGGCCGCTGGTTCCTCCGGAGAAACGACCGTCCGTGAGAAGTGCGCACACCTTGTCGAGCTTGCGGCTCTTGAGGTAGCTCGTGGGGTAGAGCATTTCCTGCATTCCCGGGCCACCCTTCGGTCCTTCGTAGCGGATGACCACCACGTCTCCTTCCCGGACGGTACCGTCGAGAATACCCTCCACCGCATCGTCCTGTGACTCAAAAACGCGGGCGACACCGGTAAACTCGAGAATCGAAGGATCCACGCCGGCAGTCTTGACGATACAACCCGACTCGGCGAGGTTGCCGGTGAGGACCGCCAGCCCGCCTTCCGCGTAATAGGCGTGTTTCCCCTCCCTGATGCATCCGGCGGTACGGTCGGTGTCAAGTTCGGTGTAGCTGTTGTCCTGGCTGCCCATGGTGAGGCTCCGTCGACCGCCCGGCGCGGCGGAGAAGAGGGCGCGGACATCCGCGGCGGGACGCCCCCCTTCGCCGCCTCCCATGATGTCATAGCGGTCAAGCGCCTCACCGAGGGTGAGTCCGTCCACGCGGTTGGACCGGCGGTCAAGCAGGCCGAGCCGGTCCAGTTCCGCCATGATTCCAAGGATGCCACCGGCGCGATGCACGTCTTCCACGTGAAACTGGCTGGAGGGCGCAACCTTGCACAGGTTGGGAGTCTTCCGGGACAGTTCATCAATATCCTTCATGGTGAAATCGACCTCGCCGGCGCGGGCTACCGCGAGAATGTGAAGCACCGTATTGGTACTGCCTCCCATGGCGATGTCCAGACTCATGGCGTTGCGGAAGGTCTCCCGTGTTGCGATGGAGCGGGGGAGGACGGAGTCGTCACCGTCACGATAGTAGGAAAATGCCATTTCCACGATGCGCGCGGCGGCGGCGTCAAACAACTCCGTACGCAGGCGGTGGGTTGCAACGATCGTGCCGTTCCCCGGCAACGCAAACCCGAGTGCCTCGTTGAGGCAGTTCATTGAATTGGCGGTAAACATCCCGGAACAGGACCCGCAGGTGGGGCACGCCGCCGCCTCAACCTCGGCGAGGGTGGCGTCGTCCACATCGGGATCGCCTGCCATCACCATGGCGTCAATGAGGTCGTAGTGCCGTCCGTGGGCGTTTCCGGCCTCCATGGGACCGCCGGAGACGAAAATTGTCGGGATGTTGAGGCGCATGGCTGCGATCATCATGCCCGGTGTGATCTTGTCGCAGTTGCTTATGCAAACGAGGGCGTCCGCCTTATGGGCGTTTACCATATATTCCACACTGTCGGCGATTATTTCCCGACTGGGCAGGCTGTAGAGCATGCCGTCGTGGCCCATGGCGATTCCGTCGTCGATGGCGATGGTATTAAACTCCGCGGCGAAACATCCTGCCTCCTCGATACGTTCCTTCACACGCTGGCCGATGTCGTGAAGGTGTACATGTCCGGGCACAAACTGGGTGAACGAGTTGGCGATCGCGATGATGGGCTTGCCGAACTGTTTGGCGGTCATGCCGTTGGCACGCCAGAGGCTGCGGGCGCCTGCCATGCGCCGTCCCGCGGTGCTGGTAAGGCTACGTAGCTGGTTTTTCATTGGTTGCTCCAGGTTCATGGAATAGTGAACTGAGCATAGAAGGTGGTTTGTCCCCGGTCAAGGAGGAAGGTCTCTCCCCGGTCGGTACGAACCGGGACCCGATGACGGCGATGCTGCAGGTGGGATATTCTGATGCCATGAATCGACGAAGGTATCGCCACATTTTAATTGACGCAGACAATACGATCCTCGACTTTTCCGCATGCGAAAAACGGATACTCCGAGACATGGCGCGGGAGTACGGTTTCAGTGTGCAGACCCTGGACGGCGAAGATCTGACCACGGCGTATCGCCGCATGAACGGCGCGCTCTGGCGTGCCCTTGAGCGGGGAGAGATCGAGGCGGAAGCGTTGAAAATCGAGCGGTTTCGTCGTCTCTCGGCGGTGCTGAACTACACCGCATTGTCGCGTCCCGTTGCACCGGAGCGGTTGAACAGGCAGTTCATCGCGCGATTGAGTCGCTGCAATGCGGTCGTCCCCACCGCCCCGGCGGTATTGCGGGAACTGGCGCCGGTTGTCGTCGTGACCAACGGTTTTGCCGAGGTGCAACGCTCCCGGTTTGCCGCCAGCGGCCTCTCGGAATATGTGGAACAGCTGTTTATCTCCGAAGAGGTTGGATACAACAAACCGGACCGCCGGTTCTTCACCCACGTTCTGGATGCACTCGGCAATCCCGATCCCGCCGAGTGTCTGATGGTCGGGGACTCCCTCACCTCCGACATCGCCGGAGGCAATGGTGCCGGCATGGATACGGTCTGGTTTGACCGCAACGGTGAAAACGGCGCTGCCCGTGACGTATTGCCGACGTACCGGATCACCCGTCTCGTCGAACTGAAGGAGATCGCCCTTCAGGCGGAAGCAACCGAGAAATAGGCCGGTGACGACGCGCGTCACCCGCGGATGATTCCCCGCGTCTACCGATTTTTTTTGCGGCGGCCTTCGGAGCGTTCATAGGTCTCAATCTTTGACCGGGAACCGATGATGCCCCTGAGAACGAGAATTGCTGCAATCCCCACTGCGGCGGTGATGAGACTCAACACCTGGCCGGTGGTAAAGTTCCACGGAGAGAGAAGAAGCCACCGCGGGTTGTCCTGTGGCCCCCATTGAATAATGAAATCCAGGCCGCGATCGGGCTGGCGGAAGTACTCGGCAATAAACCGGGCGATAGAATAGCCGACGAGGTAGACTCCGATCATAAAGCCCCGAAAGGGCTTGCGGTGTCTGAAGAAAAACCACATCACCGCCCACAGGACAATTCCCTCAAGGGCCGCCTCATAGAGCTGTGAAGGGTGACGGGGAAGATTGACCATCGATTGGCCGGAAATATCGATCCCGACCTGCGCTGCAATTTCCCTCACCGCGGGATGACTCGTGGGCACTCTCTCGGCCTGTGGAAAGAGCATGCCCCACGACGACGCGGTGACGCGGCCGTAGAGCTCACCGTTAATGAAGTTGCCGATGCGGCCAAAGGTATATCCAAAGGGTACGGAGGTAATGATCACGTCGGCCATGGCGGGAATATCTATTTTCCGTATGCGGCAGTACAGCATGCCGCCGATGATTCCGCCGAAGAGCCCCCCGTGAAAACTCATGCCCTGAAGTCCGGTAAAATTCATCTCTTCATCAAAGGGCCAGAACATGAGCCATGGCTTTCGAATATAGGTGCCCGTCGTATCGTATATGGTGGCGGCGACAATTCGGGAACCCACAAGGAGGCCGATAATGATCCAGAAAAAGAGGTTTACCACCTCATCGTCGGAGACCTTGCCGTGAAGGGGGTTGTCCGCCTCCCGCAGTTGAATGCGGGTGAACAGATAGGCGAATCCGAAGGCGACGAGATACATCATCCCGTACCATCGGAACGGCAATCCCGGAATGATCACCGGTGAAATCCACTCGGGATAGGGAATATACAATGCCATAATTACTCTTCGCTCCCGTTTTTTAGTTCGCTTATTTCGATGTTACCGGTCTGGGGGTTGAATTCGACGGAAATGCCTTTCCGGGGAGACGTTATCTCGTAGACCCGCCCGTGGCTCTCAAAGACCGTACCCGCATATACGTCGCCCTTTATGACGACCTTGCTCGGAAAATGCTGCTCGTACCGCTCCCGGAGGGTAAAGAGCCGGAGTCCCCGCTTTTCCATAAGCTTGAGAAGGTTGACCTTCTCCTTGCGCAGCGTCTGCAGCTGACTGTCCCCGTTCAGTCCCTTTTCCGACTTCTGCATGGCGTGGTCAACCTGGGTGATCCGTTTTTTTACCTTTTCGATTTCCTCTTCTTCCTTCTCGATGAGGTCGGCGATGAGGTAGTCCTGCCCGAAGGAAAGTTCAGTCTTTATCCCCCGGGGCGTGCCGATGGAACCCGCTTCCACGCCGTTGCGGGCGCGGATCTGGCCGCCGACGATTCGACCGTTGTCACCCTGGAAGGAAATTCGTCCGTTGCATTTTATTCTGGATCGAACGACCGACGACTTGAGCGTCACGTTTCCGACGGACAGAAGCGTCGCCAGCTCCACGAAGGGACTCATGATTCCCTTCTTGCTGCGCAATACCGCTTTTCCGGCGCCCTTTACACCCTGTTTGATGAGGATATCTCCGTCGGACGAGAGGAGCGCCCCTTCGACGCCGCCGGAGATCTTGATGTCGCCGCCGGAAATCACATAGAAACCGGTGCGAACCGTTCCGTCAATGAGTACCGTTCCGGGAAACTTGACGTTTCCCACCTTCATATTTACGTCGCCCTTGATCGTGTGAACCGTTTCCACGGCAAGGCGGTTCGAGTCGTAGAGCAGTTCACCATCGGTGGTGGCGACGATAATGATCTCTCCGTCGTCCTGCTCTTCCTTCAGGACGTTTTCTCCCAGTTCCAGTTGCAGCCCAGAAATGTTCTGGGCGGGTATCGCCTTGCCGGTTACATCCATCCCGTCCACGGGTTCCTGCTGTGACGGAAGGATTCGGCAAATGGGTTCACCCTTTTCCACGGTGGTGATCGTGTTTCTGTTCCGGAAATCGGCGCTGCCGTCTTTACGGATGCGTACGCCCGGATCGGAGGAGATGTCGACGATGAACTCGATTCTGTTCTCGCTCTGGTCGATAGCCGGCGTACCTTCGGCGACGACGAACTCCTTCACCGCAACTCCGGTTCGGGCGGTATCCAGCGCTTTTAGTATGCGTTCGTCGTCCACGCCGTGGACCACGCCGTTTTCTTCCAGAGCGGTACGTATCTCTTCCATGGAGAGACGTGATCCCGTTCCAATTCCCTCCGTCAGCGAGAGAAGACCCTCCATTCTGTCGGAACTGACGGACACGGCGATAGTCGCGTCGACGTGGGCACGGACACGGAGGTGGATCGTTTCATCGATTTCACCGTAGTCCAGGACACCGGGAACGGTGCCGACGATGACGTTGTTCTTCTGAATCAGGTTTTCATGGAGGACGATATCGGGCGTCCGTCCTGCCTCGGCCTGAATCGTTTTTCCGTAGACATCACGTCCCGGTTGGCCCGGTGTGGGTGGGTCAAATGAACATATGAGCTGTTCCTCCACCACATCGGCAGTCTTTGTAATGGAATCCGGGGGAAAATCGGAAAGGGAAGGATACTCTTCCAGATTGTCGGCACCTTCCGCAACGGTATGGGCGAGCTCCTTTTTGATCTCTTCCGTTTTACGTGCTTCATGGTAGGTAGGCGCAAACTCGGCGTTCCGCGCCTCTCCGGGAACAGGGGCCACACCCTCGCACAGGAGATATCCGGTCAGCTCAAAGTCGGGCCCCTCAAAAAAGGTGGTGATATCTTCCTTGATTTTGGGAAGGTTCAGTCCGGCCAGCCCGCTTTCCTTTATAGCCGTCCCGATTTCCTTGAGCTTGAGCGCCTTCCCCGCTCCCGTTCCTTTCCGAATGGAGAGATGCGCCGAGAGGCTGTCTTCAGCCACGACGATCTCGATCGCGGCGTCCCGGGGTTTGCTCAGCGGAATCTGGGCGGGCTCCCCCGTTCTGACCTGCCTCTCCATGAGTACCGTCACATCCTCCGGTGAAAGGAGATGCTCTTCCGGGTAGGAATGATCTTTTGCGGCGTGAAGAACCTCCGTCACATCGGGGAGGGGTGTCGCTGAATGGCCGGGGGTAAAATCGAGGAAACACGTCGCCTTGTCGCGGCTTATCGATATCGACCACTGATGCGGTTCAAAGGGCACGACGTCGGCCCAGTTTGCGCCGACCCGGAGAAAACCGCTTCGTTCGGCCGTCAGGGTGTTTCCCTGTCGGACGATGTGATCACCATGGTAGAAGTTGAGGTCTCCCGCCTCCCCGATGGGGATTGTGTTGCCGTAGATATCGGTGCCCGGGAGGCCGACAAGTCGGGAGGTGACCGTACCGAGGACGGAGCCGGCCCGGACGTACTCGCTCCGCAGCACCCGGGGATCTACATCGGCGGGTTCTTTCCTCGTGACCGTCTCGGTGACGGTGATCGTTTCGGTCCTGGCCTGTCCAAAAGGGGCATTTCCCTTCTTTTCAACTGTTTTTTTCTTCTCAACCTTTTCCCGCACTTCCCGGTACAGTTCGGGTGCCCCCGCCTGAGCAAGGACGGACTCTTTGACATCGCCATGCTCCTGACCTTCCGGCAGCGGTTTCCAGTGTACCGTATCCGGTTGCGGGTCCTCGGGGGCGGTCCCTTTGATGAGTTCGTGGCGGAATGGTTTCCCCGGGGCGTGGCGCGCCTTTTTGAGAAAGGCCGCGAGTTTTTCCTGGGAGTATCCGGCGGTGATTCCCCGTTCCCGCAGGGAGGCGGCTATCTTACCGGGCGTCCAGTGATCGCCGTCGTCACTTGGTTCAAAAATCAGGAAGAGGGAAATCGCGGGATCTGGTATTTCAATCTTGAGAATTCCGGTGACCGTCACCGTTTCCGCATCCGTCATGGTATGTCACATGTCCTTGAAACCCTGACGCAATGCACGGACGAGTTTTGCCTTGTAGAGATCGTTCTGTCGGCGGAGTTGCGTGATTTCATACTGCTGGCTCTTTACCGTTTCCACCAGGTCTCCCATCGAAAGGGCGCCAGTATTCAATAACTCTTCTATATAGCTCACTTTGCTGTCGAAATCCTGTTCCGCTTCCGCTTCCGCGGAGTCGAAGGAGTCATTGAGCGCTTCCATGTCAAGAAACTGACCGGTGTCTTCGTCCTGGAGTTGAATGATCTTCTCGGAGACGCGATAAATAGCCTGGGAGAGGAGGGCGCTCGGTTTGTAGCGTACGATGGGGATCCGGGAGTTGAGCGCCGTCGTCTGGAGTTCATCCCGATACATGACACCGAGGTGAAGGATGTCCAAATCCAGATACTGTTTTGCGCTGCGCCGCAGGCGGGTGACCGTTTCCGCATCCTTGGGGTCTTCGATCATGTTCATCACGAGGCGAGGCTGAAACCGTGCGACCGCATCTCTGTACGCTTTCGCGGACTCGGGATCTCTGGATTCCAGCTGCTCGATGATTTCCGGAATATATACCCGCTGGAGGGTGGAGCGATGCTTCAGGAGATCGTTCAAATACGCTTCACCGGGAGATTTCCGTTTCATTGAAGTCTGCAGAATCCGGAAGATCGAATTTTTCAGAAAGAGATAGGCGTTCACCGTCGCCGTCGGAGACGGCGTCGTGACGACGACACCGCGGGAGGACATCAGGAAGAAGTCGAGAATATTCTGACTCGTTCCGGCGCCAAGGTCGAGGACAAGATAATCGGTATCGGCAAGTCTCGATAACCGTCGAATCAGGCTGCGTTTCTGTGATGCATTGATATTTGCGAGGCCCGGGATTTCCGCATCTCCGGGAATGAACCGAAGGTTGCGGATATCCGTGTCGTGTATCGTTGCTTCAAAATTCTGTTTCTTGTCACCCAGAAAGGTACCAAGGGAAGGCGTTGAACCCCGAATTCCGAGGATGAGATGCAGGTTGGATCCTCCGAGATCGAGGTCCGCCAAGACGACGCGCTGACCGGACTGTGCGAGGGCGATCGCGATATTGGCGGCAAAAAGCGATTTCCCCACACCCCCTTTTCCGCTGGCAACTGGAAGGATATGCATCATTGTTCCTTTCCCGGTAATAGTAGCAAAAAGAGAAACACAATTACATCGGATAACAGGAGAATCGAGATGATTATACCGAGGGGATCCTCGGTAATGATATTCACATTGGGAGCAAGGGCGACAAAAAGGAGCGCTGCAGAAAGGGTCTCAAGGAGCTTTCCCAGACGAAGGGGCATCAACAACACGGGATGCGGCGTCAGAATATACTGGGTGACGAGGACGACCATGATGAGTCCTCCCCCCGTGAGGGCGATCACTCCGTGCCGGAGCATCACATCCTCCACAAGCGGCGTTCGAATGAGGACCGATGCACCGAGAGATACAAAACGGACAGCTTGGTATATCCCGATGAGGATGAGCACAGGCGCGGAGCGTTTCACTGTTGGAAGTCTACGGGGGCGTTCCGGCGGGGTCAAGCATTTCCGCGCAATGATCGTCCGGTGAAGCTTGCTGGTACACCACCGGGGTGAGTACAATACACCGGGAGGTCTCAATGGACCATGATATCAGAAAGAAATCGGTCGTATGGGTCGGTGTTTCAGCCGTACTTGTGGCTATTCTCGTTGCCCTTTCGGCCGTCCCTGCGGTTATCGCCCAGGGGTCTCAATCTTCGTCAGAGCGCGCCCTCGGACTCTTTGAACAGGTCTATAGATTCATAGAACGAAATTACGTGGATGAAGTCGATCCGGATGTACTCATCGAAGGTGCTCTGGAAGGCATGTTTGACGCACTGGATGATCCGCACTCCGCCTATCTCTCCGAAGAAGAGATGCGTGGTCTTACCGATACGACGAGCGGCGAGTTCGGCGGTGTGGGAATGTTCATATCAAAGCCGATTGATGAGTCAAACGGCACACCCTATGTGGAAATCGTCTCTCCCATCGAGGATACGCCGGCATATCGTGCGGGTTTGCGCGCCGGGGATCTGATAAAGGCCGTTGAGGGAGAATCAACGGCGGAGCTGTCCGTGGACGACGTGGTCGACCTCCTGCGGGGTGAACCGGGCACATCGGTTCAGATCACGATTCTCAGGGACGACACCCTTGAATTTCCCGTTTCCCTGGAGCGTGCGGTCATAAGGGTTCCCACGGTGAAATGGGAGATGATAGACGACCGGATTGCCTTCCTGCGGGTCATTCAGTTTACCCCCTACACGGACGAGCGCATCGAAGAAGCCATAGAGGACTTTTCCGCCGCCGGGTACACCTCCATGATTATCGATCTGCGCTCCAACCCCGGAGGAGTCCTCGACGGCGTGGTTGATGTGGCGAGCCTCTTTTTTGACGGCGGACTCGTCGTGGAAACGCGCGGTCGGATTGCCGGCGAAAACCGGGACTATAACGCACGCCGGGGCACTGCGGTGGATGAGGATATAGAAATCGTCGTACTCATTGACGGCGGGTCGGCCTCTGCCGCGGAGATTCTGGCCGCTGCGATCAAGGACCGCGGGCGGGGTACTCTCATCGGATCAACCACCTACGGCAAGGGTTCGGTCCAACAGGTTCGGAGCATCGGTGATTCAGGATTCAGGCTGACCATGTCCAGGTATTACACTCCCGCGGGCACCAACATCGACCGCGTCGGTATTGAGCCTGACATCGTTGTTGAAGAACCCGAGCTGACCGATGAGGAGCGGGAGTCCTACGCCCGCATACGTGAAGAAGAACGGATCATCTCATTTGTCTCGGAGACGCCGCAGCCGACGGAAGAGGATATCTCCGCATTCATTGAAGAATTGCGGGCTGACGGCATCGTATTGAACGACCGGTGGGTCCGCCGCCTCATCAGAATAGAGGTCAATCGGCTGGCCAATACGACCGATGTGTATGATCTGGAATACGATGTGGTCCTTCAGCGGGCGGTAGAGTTTTTGCGGGAGTAGTATGAAACATCTCGTCATCGACGATATTCCGCCCCGGGGCGAGAAGGTGACGATCACCGGAGAACGGTATCACTATCTCCGCCACGTACGCCGCCTTGGCGTGGACGATGCCCTTCGGTGTACCGACGGACGGGGAAGGTCGGCTGAGCTGACGATTACCTCCGTCGATGATGAGGCGATGACCCTCGCGGTGGTGACGGATGTCGAGGAACACGCTCCCCGTGACGTCGGCGGTGTGACCCTCTATCTCGCCCTCCTGAAGGGGAAGAAATTTGACCTCGTGGTCAGACAGGCGACGGAGCAAGGTGTTACGGCGATCCGGCCGGTCATCACAAGGCACGTCGTCAGTCGTCCCCAGGAAGGGGAGCTCCGGAAGAAACGGAAACGGTGGCAGCAGATTTCCATTGAGGCGGCCCAGCAAAGCGGGCGGACGGTGGTGCCGATGATCGAAGACGCCCTGACCCTGTCCGAACTTCCTCCCTCCGACGGAGTCAACGCCGTTTCCTATGCCTTTCACGAAACGGCGCAGGACGAGTTGCCGGGAAATCTGGATCGGATCACGGCGCAGAGTGAATGGCGCTACTTCGTGGGACCCGAGGGAGGACTTGCCGCGGATGAAGTGGAGGTGGTGCGCGATCTGGGATGGTCCGTCTGTCGGATGCCTTTCCCCGTCCTCCGGTCGGAAACGGCGGCAGTTACGGCGGGTGCTCTTGTTCACTACATACGCCAGAGCATACACTCCCGATTGAAAGAAGTATGAATTGTAAACAACGCAGATTTTTTGGCATCGATGTAATACCGGAAGAGGGACCGGAATTGTCTCCCCATTGGGCGGGTGAACGGACAGATCCGGTGGTGCTCCTCTGTGCACGTCGCGGGTTGTTGTGGCGCCTGATTCGCAACCGGGCATTTCGGTCGTTCTTCGGCGGCGGCGGAAGCTACGTCATTCCCGTGGACCGGAGCGGGGCCCGACAGATACGGATGGCCACCGGTTGCCGGGTTGGTCCATATCGCGAGTTTCAGACGATTATTCGCCTCCTCGCCCACAGCGAGACGACGGCGGCGACGGTATACCTCATCGGGAGAAACACCGAGGATCTGCAAAAGACGGAACAGAATATACGCGCAACCTTCCCGGGACTCCGAATCGTCGGACGGGCGGTATTTCATCCCACGACGATTCCCTCGGTGACGACGGCAATAAAAAAGGCGTCGCCGCGCCTCATCGTTTCAGGGGTTGTAACCAGCTCGTTCCTGCGGTGGGTCGTCACTTCCGCCCACAGGGTAGGTCCCACGGCAACGGTCGTCGCCCCCGCTGCGGTACAGCGTATGGCGGGACGGCGCCGAAGGCCCTCAATAGTCGGCGTCATGACCTTCCCTTTGCGTCTTTTTCTCCCCGTGATTTTATTCATTCATCGTCTTCGCCTCGGGAAGAAGGGGAAGCAAACAGCTCCATCGTGAGATACTCATAGGACCGTTTCACCGTTTCTTCATTCCTGCGACGGAAAAGAAGGGCGTAAAGCATTCTTCCCGGTGGAAGATAGATCAACAGGCCGATACCGTCGGTGGCAAAGCCGGGGATGAAGAGGAGGATACCCGCCGTCACCACGGCGGCGAGCCGGGCGTACCGGGAGATTATGCACGATCCGTTTACGGCGTCGGCCCTGATCTTTCTGATGAGTGAGTTTGCCGTACTTCCCAGGACAACTGCCGCGACGATCGAGACGATTCCTTCAAGGGCCAGGGCGTAATATATCCCGGTAATCCGGGCGAGGCGGATGAGAATAAGACCGTCAAAAAGGATCAATACCCCCAGACCGCTCAGGAGAGAAAAAATCCGGGTCAATTGACTGCGCAGCGTCAGGAGGTACAACCATTCGGGGCTCACGTTCCGTTCCTTTCCACTCCATTATACGGAATGAAAGGACTCCGTGACAGTCGACTCCGAACTCCTGCAAAATCAACAAAATATTTGACCGTCCTTGAAAAAGGTGATTTATACTATTTATTACCATTCCGAAGACAAAGGAACAAATATGTTCGTGGTCGTTTCAAATTGCCGCCAGATTTCCAGGCGATTTGAGGATGCGTTCTTGTCTTATGTCCCCGTCGTCGTGGAGTCCTTTCGGGAGTATCGCTGGCGCCTCGTCTGTCAGAACATTGAGCCGGTTACGGCGGTCATTATAGACGGCCGGACACCGACGGACGCGCTGTGGGAACTGATCGATCTGACGGTACGCCTGCGCCGCCACACATACCTGTTCGCCGTCGTCGCCGAGGGCGGCGTTCTCCTGGCGGGTGATCTGGCACACCGCGGAGTCGACCGCTGTCTTCCCGACTCCGCCCTGCCGTGGATGATTCGTGAGACCCTTCTTGAAACGCTTACCCGATACAAGAGTCTGTGTTCCGTCGTTCGGGACGTTCCCGAGATACGTTCCTACCTCGTCGGATCCAGCCGCACCATGAACGCGCTGCGTGACAGAATCCGGCGGATCGCCCGGGCGAGTGAACCGGTCCTGATAACCGGAGAGACGGGAGTGGGGAAGGAGCTCGTTGCCCACAGCATCCATCGCCTCTCCCTTCGCAAAGAGGGACCCCTCCGGGTCGTCAACGTTGCCGCAGTTCCGGAAACCCTTTTTGAGTCCGAGATGTTTGGTGTTCACAAGGGTGCCTACACCGGTGCCTCTGAAACGAGTCCCGGTATCTTCGGCTCCGCCCACGGTGGAAGCGTCTTCCTTGATGAAGTGGGAGAACTCTCCGTTACCATCCAGCCCAAACTCCTTCGTGCCATTGAATCGGGAACGGTCAGACCCGTCGGGAGTGTGGCGGACCGGCCCGTTTCCGTCCGTGTCATTTCCGCGACGAATCAGAATATGAAGCGTCTCTTGCGGAAGGGCCTCTTTCGCCGTGATCTCTGGCATCGTCTCGCGGGGCTTCGCATTGATGTCCCGCCGCTCAGGGACCACATCGAGGACGTCGATGAGATTGCGTATCATCTTCTTGCCCGCGGAGGACATCGGAACATACGGCTCTCTCACGACGTCATACGGTGGTTTCATACGCACTCCTGGCCGGGAAACGTACGGGAGCTGTCCGGTGTTCTCGCCCGGGCGCTGGTTTACGCCGACGGCGATACGATAGAGACGCGGCATATTGAACTTGATGATGAAGTATGTTTGCCGGGAGAGAACCCTACCGAAGTGGTCGAAGTTCAAACGCGCGGATTACGGGAACAGGACGACCTTCCGGGTCTTCTGCCACGGTGACGAGGCGGCCGGCGACGATGACGCGATCGTTTCGCGTCGTAAGGGAAGGATCGGGTTCACGGGGAGCTCTTTCGGAAAGTCGTCCCGTAAACGCCGGATCATCAAAGAAAACGTATGCCTTGTAAATATGGACCGATTCAACGCCTTCCCAGCGGCCCGATACGAGTTCCATTTCAACGTAGAAATCGTTGGGATCTTCCGAGTAGACGGCGATTGAATTGACCATTCCATCCAGTATGAGAATGCGACCGGACAGTTCCTCCAGCAGGGAGACGGAATCGAGCGCCTGAGTGAGATCCTGCAGGGTTGTCGACATGTCTACGACGCTTCTGAATGATGAGGGTGAATCCAGGAGCGACGGGATCCCTTCCGATTGCACCGACTGCGCACCAGCCGAAGATATGGTAAGTACCGTTCCAACCAATAGAAGTATCGCCCGTCTCATACCTGCAGTATAGGTTGCTCATCGGCGGAAGACAACAGTATTGTAAGGCCCATGGGACTCCTTACGAGGGCGGATTATCATACTTCCCGTCTATCCGGTCGTCGTGCTCTGATTATCGGCGGCAGCGGCGGTATCGGTCGTGCCGTAACCGTTGCCCTCGCATTGCAGGGGGCCCATGTCATCTGTCATGGAGGGAACGATCGGCAGCGGCTTGATCGGGTCGTTCAGTACATACGGGACCACGGCGGTTCGGCATCTCCCCTGTTTCGCCGTCTCACGCGAGGAGAGGATATTCTGCCCGTCCTCGATGACCTTGGAACTGTGGATATTCTCGTCGTCGCCATGGGGCCCGTCGAGTACTCCTCCCTGGGTACCACTTCGCCCGACGTATGGAGCACCGTTGTAGAATTGAACCTCACCCTGCCGGGAATTCTTGTCTCCCGATATCTGCCGGAAATGGTTGAACGGAAGTGGGGGCGTATCATCCTTTTCGGCGGTCCCCGCGCCGACCAGCACCGGGGCTTCCGGGGCATTCCGGCGTACGCCGCGGCAAAGGCGGGAGTTGTAAGCCTCTGCAAATCCGCCGCCGCCGACACACGGGGAAAAAATGTAACGGTAAATCTGATATCTCCGGGATATGTGGATACTGAGTACCTCTCCCAGGCGGACAGGGAGGAAGCGCGGCGAAAATCGCCGCGGGAGTCCCTTATTCAGCCGGAACGTGTGGCTCGGCTAATAAATGAGCTCATACTTGCCGAAGAACCGGATATAAACGGGTCGATTATTACCATCGATCAGGGATTGCTGTAATGGAACGCGCCAGGGGCGTCAGGGGGGAGAGCCGCGGTTTGACAATTTCCGAGCGCCACTCTACTATTAAAAAATCCAGGAAGAAGCGACGAGTATGAACAATAACGACATCGTTCCGGGCTTTGATGAAGAAAAAGATGAAAGTCTTAAGATCAGGCTGCAAAAAATCGACAGCGTCGAAGGTTGTGTAGTCCTTTATCTCACCGGATATATTGATACCTACAACTCCAATTTTTTTCAGAAACGGGTGAATCGGGCAATTGAATCAGGGTTCAGTCGCCTCATCTTTCACTGCGGCGGATTGAATTACGTTTCCAGTACCGGAATCGGTTCATTCACGGCATTCCTCAAAGCGGTAAAACCGAAGGGCGGCGATCTGGTCCTTCTGGAAATACAGCCAAAAGTGTATGAGGTGTTTCAGCTTCTCGGTTTTTCGCAATTCTTCCATATCAAGGACTCCCTGGACGATGCGGTTGAACACTTTTCCAAAGGTGGCCAGGCCCAGCAGTCGTCGGAAGTCTTTCCGAAGATTTTTAAATGTCCCATTTGTTCGACAAAATTGAAGGCGTCCAAACCGGGACGATTTCGATGTTCAAACTGCAAGACGATCCTCGCCATCGATGCGAGCGGACAAGTCTTTCTCGGATGATATGGAGAGACGGTAGAAACGGTAATGGGAATGTTTGAACGATTGCGCAGGCTGCTCAGATCCAACGTGAATGACGCCGTGCGGAGAGCCGAAAATCCCGAAAAAATGCTCAATCAGCTCATTCTCGATATGAACAAGCAGCTCACCGATGCCAAGCGCAATGTGGCTACGGCGATCACTGAAGAGAAACGCCTCCAGCGTCACGTCGAGGAGCAGCGCCGACGGGCCGAGGAATGGGAAGGTCGGGCCGTGGTGGCGTTGAAAGCGGGAAAAGAGGACCTCGCCCGGGAGGCGCTGGTTCGCAAGCAGCGTGAATCGGAATACGCGGAGCAACTGGCGGGTCAGTACGACAAACAGCACGCCGCGGTGGAACAGTTGAAATCGTCCCTCCGGGAACTTCAGGATCGGATTGAAGAAGCGCAACGCAAAAAGAACCTTCTCGTGGCGCGGGCCAAGCGCGCGGAAGCGCAAAAGAAGATCCAGGAACTCATTCACGGGCTCGGTGATACCTCCGCTTTCGACGCCTTTGACGAAATGTCAAAACGGGTGGAGCAACTGGAAATAGAAAGCGACACCCTCGCGGAACTGGATCAGGGAAACAGCGACAAGAGTCTTGCAGACCAGATTGCCGCGCTGGAGCGGCCGGACGGCGACGCCCTCCTGGAAGATCTCAGAAAGAAAATCAACGCCGGTGAGACGGTCACGGCCGGTGACGATATTGATCGGTCGCTGGAAGAACTGAAACGATCCATCAACCAGGAACAGTCTCCGAACTCCGGAGAAGGTGATTCCTAAGGACGCAGATGGGCTTTCTGCTGGTACTGGACGACGGTTCGCCGTCAGTTCGAAAGGCAGCAAAGGCGCTCCGGAACGACTCCAATACGATAATCGTACCGCTCCATCTCGCGTCACACCATGTTGAACGAAAACCGGATGTAGTGGTTGCACCCGGCGGAATTGCCGGTACCGACTTGTGGGATCAGGCTGCAAGCTCAATCAGGTGCGGTTACGGAGTGCCGGAGGACATGGAGCGGGTATTTCTCCTCGGTGCGGACGAATACCTGTGTTCTCCCTGGACGGAGATTGAACTCACGGTCCGGGTCTACCGCCTCCTTCAAAAACGGCGTGAGGTTATGGGTAACGTAATTACTATCGGAGACGAAAGCTTTGTTCTCTCACGTACTCACGCCGTCCTGTGGCATGCCCTTTCTCAACGCCCCGGCGTCGCGGTGGAACGGGAACGCCTGTTTGAACTTGTAATGAACCCCGAAGTGAGCGGAAATGTACGAACCGGACAACTCACATCATCACGAGCGATTGACATTCAGATTTCCCGATTGCGGCGTGTACTGGGCTCCTACGGACGGTTGATAGAGACTGTCAGGGGCAAGGGATACCGACTCGTTACCGAGACGGTAAATATTTCTAATTTGAATGTGGAAAAGTAGTGGATAACTCCAGATCTTTTGATGGTATAAGCCTTTACCATGGATCTTCCGTATATGCAAACCACATAACGCTGCCTGTACGGCGAAGAGTCGAGAATTTAAATCTATACCATATAAGCATTTACTTCCTGTCAAGAGGTATGGCGGGAAAATATTGTGTCAATTTGCTACATAGCCATTACAATTTGGTAGCCAATCCGACGCCGAAGGGTGTGGAAAAGATGTGGAAAACTCGTGGTCAACGTGCTAATCTGGAGCTCCTGTGAAACACCTCATGACGGTGCCGGTCGTATTCCTGTTCCATATGGTCGCCTTTGGGGTGCTTATTGCTTTCGGTGTATGGCTCTACGATCCGGCGACGGCAAGCGTCCTGGCCGCGGCCGGACCGATCCTGACGGCAGCCCTGTTTCCCGCGGTCCTTGCCTCGGTCCTCCGGGGTGTGCGGACGTCCCGGAACTCCTGGTTGTTTCTTCTGGTCCTGGGTGTTTCGATTGGAGTTCTTCTTTTTGGAATATCTGCAATCCATTCCCTGGCCGGCCGGAATGTACCGGACGGCGGGCTGCAACGGCGAATACCCGTGGGGGTAATAATCAACGGAGACGATTATTCTCTTCGCATCGGCGCCGCCACCGGTGTTGCCCTGTCGGATATTCTCGTCGTGTCCCATCGTGATATCCCGACGATCACTCACCATGAGAAGGGTACGTGGAACGCGGAAGCGTCACGCATCGTTTTCCCCGACGGCACATCCCTGTCGGCGGACCACTTCCCGGAACTCCGGTGGCGTTCCGTTCCGTCCTTTCTCGGAAAATTGGCGAATGAGGTGACGGCGTTATTTCTGCTGCTTCACCGTTCGATGGTCCAGCGTGATTTCATGGAGCTGTCCTATCTCTGGGGCGCCTTTGTTCTGGCCCTCCTCGCAGTCTGGACACCTGCGCGCCTCTTCCGGTGGCCACTTCTCAACATCGCCGTGGCGGTGGGATATCTCCGACTCATTCCGGCGATTCCTTCGTCGGCCGAGCAGACGATCGTCGCGGAACTTCTGGCGGCAATTTCACTGCCCGCGTTCTTTCCGGCCACGCTGCATGTCTATCCCTTTACGCTGCTCTGGACCGGAATCGCCCTTTTGCTGCTGTTTGTATCGTTCTTTTTAGTCCCCCTCGGCCGGTGGCAACGGGAAATAGGTGAGGAGGGTCGGTCTCGATGAGCGTTCCTGCGCGTTTTACCGTCATACTGGTCGTCTCATTGTTGATTGCCGGGGGATTCGCCGTCTACGACGCGATCTCAACACTGGCGATCGTGGAAGTTGCGGAAGAGTGGGAGCGGGACTATCTCCTCAGTTCCTGGCTCGTCACCTTTTTCAGCCATTTCCCTCTGGTAGTCGCCTCCGCGGCGATCGTCACCTTTTCCGTCGCCGTCGGCCCTCTCGACATGCGCGTGAAAGGTACGCTCATCTCTGCGGCGCGGCCGGTGATTATCTTCATCCTGATTCTGGGAGTGTTGTACGGGGTGTGGATCGGTGTGATCGGACCGCGTCAGCATGTCCGTATAGAACAGATACTTTACCGCAGCCGCGTAGCCCGCACGGCCTGGGATGATGCGCGTCAGGCCCGGGATACGGGAAATCTCCACACCGCCCAGCGATACGCGGAAATTTACCTCTCGGTGATGGGTCCGGATGATGAAGTTCAGGCGTTCCTCAATGACGTTCGTGGCGAACTCAGTACGCGTTCCATCAATGCACGAATGAGACAGTCCGGTTCCGCCCGTGGTCTTGCCGGTGCAAATGAGCGTGTTCCGGAAGTGCGGGCGCTCAGCGTCGCTGAACTCCTGGATCGTGCACGACGGTATTACGATGAAGGTAACTATTTCAGCGCCCATTACTTTGCCACCCGCGCCGTGGAGATGTCCGACGGTCGACGGGATGCCCGGGTCATTCAGGCACGGGCTCTCAATGCAATTGAGGGTGAGTCTTTTGAGATTCAGGACGATCCCGCCCGCGATCTGTTCCGGGACAAGATCGAAGCGTATCAGCTCCTGACACGGGGAAGCCCGGAAGAGAATCCCGAAGCACTGGTTCTCGCCTTTTTCAGGTTTCAGGAACTTCAACAGCGCGCCCCGAATGATCCGGATATTCAGCGGTTCAGTGCCGCCGCTGAAGAAGAGGTCCGCAGGATTTCCTTTTTTGTGGAGGATGCCAGGCTCTACGGCACTCCGAGTTTTACAAGCAGAAACGATATCTTTTTTCAGAACAGGCACGGTGGGGATATCTCAGAATACATCGCCGCGGACCGACTTGTTCAATCACCGGTGGGAGATTTTCTCTATGATGTAGAGGTCTATCGTAATACCCGCGACGGCCCCCTCCATTTTCACGCCGACTACGCGAAGTGGATCGAAGGAAACCTCTTTTTTCGTGCCATTGAACGTGACAATGTCGGATCCAGTGATGAGGGGCGCATACACAACCCCGTTCTGCTTGGGGGAGAAGGGGAGATACCCGGATACATTCCCGTCGTACCTACGGTGGAGGAGATCGTCCTTCTGTCCACGGGGGGGTATGACGTGCCGACCGTGGCTTTGCCCGATCTCCTGGGATTACCGGAGCTCTTCCGGGAGTTTGGGCGGTCCGAGGCGACGGCAATCAACGGTGCGGCGCAACGGATAATGGCTTTGGTCGGTTTTTTTGTCCTGACCTTCGGTTCCGTCGCCCTGGCGTGGCGTCATCGGAGCGCCTACCTGGAGCGGCCCCCACTTTTTGCCCTCGCAGTGATTCCCCTTATTCCGTTTCTTTTATGGTGGGCCCGGGGCGTGCCAAAATTCCTGCTCTCACTGCTCGTAAATGGACTGTCCCTGCGCCTTTCCGGCGGTGGAGTCGTTACTGCGATCTTTGTCGTCTTTTTTGCCGTTCTTGTCGGGACGATTATGTATCTAGCCAAGCGTCGGGTGGAACCATGAAGGTACGCTTCCCGTTTCCCACGATCGGAACACGCCACATCGGCAGAATCCTGGGAATCGTCATAGGCATTCCCGCCGGAATAGGCGGAGTGCTCTTCGGGTTTCTTGTGGGCTCGCTGGTCGACCAGTTTCGCATCGCCCGTCGATCAGGAGAATCGGGAAACACGGCGGAAAGCCGAAGCGGGGGAACTGCCGTTCTGGATCCCCTCTCCTGTCGAATCCTGGGCGTCGCACCGTCGGTCAACCGAAGTGAACTGAAACGGGTGTACCGCCGTCTGGCGACCAATCTGCATCCCGATACCAGCCTTGCCCTGGACGACCATCAGCGCGCGGAGCTAGAACGGGCCTTTATCCGCATAAAAGACGCCTACGACACGTTGAACGCACAACTCGCCGATCAGGAGCGGGGAATCACTCAGAAACGGTAACCCGCTGGATCTGTGCCCCCAGGGACCGTAATCGACGCGTCAAATGCTCATATCCCCGTTCTATTTGGTAGACGTTGTGTATGACGCTGCGACCTTCCGCACATAGGGCGGCAATGACCATGGCCATACCCGCCCGGACATCGGGCGAGGTCAGCGGAGAGCCGCTCAGGCGGGACGGACCGCTCACCACCGCACGGTGGGGATCGCAGAGGACGATGCGCGCGCCCATCCCGATCAGTTTGTCGACAAAAAACATTCGCGATTCGAACATCTTTTCATGGATGAGAATCGTACCTTCCACCTGCGTTGCGACGACGGTCATGATACTCGTCAGATCGGCGGGAAAACCGGGCCACGGGCTGTCGTCAATTTTCGGAACCATACCCCCCAGGTCGGGCTCAACCTGTAGTCGCTGCTGGGATGGTACGTGGATCGTATCGCCGTCGGTATCCCAGTGTATACCGAGGCGGTTGAAGGCTATTCGCGTCATTTTGAGGTTTCGTACCCCCGCCCGCTGAATTGTAAGATCTCCCCGGGTTACGGCAGCCAGCCCGATAAAACTGCCGACTTCCATAAAATCTGCACCCAGTTCAAACTCCGTGCCCTCCAGTCGGGAAACCCCCTCGATCCTGAGGATGTTGGATCCGATTCCCGTGATTTTGGCACCCATTTGATTCAACATGCGACACAGGTCCTGGACGTGAGGTTCACTCGCGGCGTTCTCTATCACCGTACTGCCCCGGGCGAGGGCGGCGGCCATGACTGCATTTTCCGTGGCGGTTACCGACGCTTCGTCCAGGAAGAGCTCGTCTCCCCGCAGTTCCCGGGCGTTCAGCATAAATGTGCCGTTGTGACGAACCTCCGCTCCCAGTCCCTCCAGCGCGAGAAAATGAGTATCCAGCCGCCGTCGTCCGATCACGTCACCCCCCGGCGGCGGAAGGATCACCGAACCGGTACGCGCAAGAAGGGGGCCCGCAAAGAGAATGGAGGCACGGATTTTCTGCGCCATTTCCGGTGTAATCTCCGATGTACGCAGGGTGGATGCGTCGAAATGCCATGTATTGGGCTTCTCTTGCCGCGCCGTTACTCCAAGACTCGAGAGGATTTCCGCCATGACGTGGACGTCTTCGATATCGGGTACGTTGGACAGCGTGACCGGTTCCTCCGTAAGGAGCGTGGCCGCGATACAGGGGAGCGCCGCGTTCTTGTTTCCCGATGCTTGTATCGTTCCCTTTATCGGATGGCCACCGTCTATGACGTATTTGTACATCTGCTATTCTCCCTGGTCGTCAAGCTGTGCGATCCGGACGGGAAACGCCGCAAAGGGATTTGCCCGGATATCTATGGTGACCCGGTAAATAACGGGCACACCATCTCCGCCGAGGACGGCGATATCGTGTTCAAGTTGCCAGTGACTGCGTCCCAGATCGCCGGGTACCTCCATGAGCTCCGGTACTCTCACACTCGAAACGGGAAAGAAATCTGAAGGTTTTCGTTCGTCCTCATAACTTTTCAGCGCCGCATCAAAGCGATTTTCTCCCTCTTCGGCCGCTTCCAGCTGCTCTTTCAGCGCCTTGAGCCGCGAGTTGACGCGGCGAAGGAGTGGCAGCGATCCGGTATGGATGAAACCGCTGCCGTCCCATTCAAAGGCATCGACGATCAATTCCCTGCGACCGCCCGCCTCGAATACGCGGGAATACTGGACCAGCTCACGGAGACCGTCGTCGTTCAGATCGCGGACTACCGTCTGATTCACCGCTGAAAAGGGTGTCCTGACGGCGTAACTTCCCGCGGCGGTCACAACCACAAAGAGTTCCTCCTCACGGTCGGACGCAAAGACGGTGAGGTGAAACCCGTTGGGGCAGTTGTCACCGCGACGACCATCAATTTGCAGGCTGTCGGCGGACAGCACCGAGACCTGCAGGGCCAGCGGTTCTATCGATTGTGCGCCTTCGGAACGGCCCGAAGTGGTGAGGGAATCCCGATACAGGGCGAGCTGCCGGTCGTTTGAAACAATTGCGATGAGTGCTTTCCGTTCCATGCCGGGGGGCGACGAAATCTGAACGAGACGATCTCCCTCAAACGTCACGACCCGATAGCCTGACGTGAGATCGCCTTCTATATACGATTGCAGCTCTTCAGGGGTGTAATCGACGAGGGTCGGCGCTGTTTCCTCTTCCGGTACCGCCGCCTCCCCCTCTTCAGGAACGGACGTCTCCCGGTGAACATCCCCGGTCGGCGAGACGGATTTCTGAATCGGCGGTTGCAACTGCGTCACACATCCGGTAGAAACAATGTACAGCGCACATACGACATACGCCCATTTTTTGCCCATGTTGCGCGTATGGTACCGTCTGGTTACAGTGGAACACAACGGTAATTCAACGAAAAGGGGAGAGGATCGATGAATTTCATTAGCACGAGAAATCCGGGAGGCGACCATGTGTCCTTCGGGGAAGCCGTCCTCCAGGGGCTCGCACCTGACGGTGGTCTGTTCCATCCGGCGACGGAACCGGATTTACGGGCGCTGATTCGAAGCATCGGCGCGGATGCGACATTTGTCGATGTTGCGGGTGCGATGATACAGGCCCTTTTTCCCGAGAGATATGACGCTGCCGCCGCCCGGAAGCTTGCTCTTGACGCCTTTCCCTTTGAACCGCGCCTTTCCCGACTCCAGCCGGGTATCGTGCTGCTTGAACTCTTCCACGGTCCGTCCTGTGCGTTCAAGGATTTCGGCGCTTCCTTTCTGGCCGCCGTCATGGAACGGGAACTGGCACGGAAAAACGACCGGGCGGTCATCCTTACCGCGACCAGCGGAGATACGGGAAGCGCCGTCGCCCACGCATTTCACGGAAGGGAAAATATCGATGTGGTGATCCTCTATCCCTCGGGAAGGGTCAGCCCCCTGCAGGAGCAGCAGCTGACGACGCTGGGGGGGAATGTGACCGCCCTGGAAGTTCAGGGGAACTTTGACGACTGCCAGCGCATGGTCAAGGAGGCGTTTGTGGATCCCCTTCTCCGGGAAAACCTGCGCCTCACCTCGGCCAACAGCATCAATGTGGGGCGTCTCATCCCCCAGAGCTTCTATTACCTGTGGGCCTTTGCCCAGCTGAAGGAGCGGATTCAGGATGAACTCGTCTTCTGCGTCCCCAGCGGTAACTTTGGAAATCTGACCGCAGGGGTTCTTGCATGGCGGTGGGGAATGCCTGTGGCTGATTTTATCGCCGCAACCAACGCCAATGACGTCATTCCGGAGTATCTCGAGACGGGCGTGTACGCTCCGCGCCCTTCCATCGCCACACCAGCGAACGCCATGGATGTCGGTGATCCAAGCAACTTTGAGCGGCTCCGGGCGATTTTTTCCGGCGGTGTCCTCGATATTTCCGGCGTATTATCGGGTGTCGTCGCAGACGACGCCACAATTTACCGCGTCATGAAAGAGGTATACGAGGATACCGGGGAGTTTGTCTGTCCCCATACGGCAACGGGCGTCTATGCCGCCCGGCAGCGTCTCGCCGTGGAACCGGGGAGCGATACGACTATCGTAACCCTTGCGACCGCCCATCCCGGAAAATTCGTCGAGGTCTGCCGACGCGCCACGGGAAGTGAACCGGAGATTCCGGAGCGCCTTGCACGGCTGCTACAGCTCAGGAAAGAATCGGTGATCATTGACAATACCGTTGAAAGTCTGCGGACAGTGCTGATGGAACGCTTCGTGCACTGAGTGCGGAGAGGCAGATTCACTCGATATACATGGCCATCATTTCCCTGGACGGTATGACGGCTTCCCGCCGGCGGGACTTCAGAAAGCGGCGGTAAATTGTGCACGCCCGATAGTAGTTTTCCGGACCGCGAAAGGTTGAGCTCAAATCGCACCGATACACCTCCAGCAACAACGGAAAGAGGGGAGAACGCATGATCGGATCACGCCTGTGGTCCGGCAGGCGATGAAGTGCACCGGGTATCATGTGGAATCTGACGAGCCAGCGTACCGTTTCGATCGTTTCGGTAGAAAATTCGAGACGACGGAGCATTTCCGTTGCCCGTCGGGATCCGATGTCCGCATGCCCGTCAAATCGTCGTTCACCGTTGGAAAGTGAAAACGGTTTGCCGCAGTCGTGGAGGAGAAGGGCGAGACCGACGGTGATATCACGGCTCTTTCGGTACCGGAAGGTCTCGATGGTGTGACGCCAGCCGTTTCCTTCGGGATGCCCCTCTTTACTGTGGTCCACACCGGTGAGGGCGTCGAGCTCGGGAAGGATGTCCGCGAGAAAGCCGGAAGTCCGGAGGATTTCAAGGCCTCTGTCGGGCCACGGTCCACCTACAATTTCCACAAGAATGTTTCGGTAGTAGAGGGGCGGGAATGCGCTGTTCTTCACCCAGGGACGGATGTGCCGGCGCGGGATCGATACCGGCAGTCGCGAGGCGATAATCGCGGCGGTGGTCGCATCGAGCGGTCCGACGGCGTCGTGGATATCCTTGTACTCTTCCATGTGAACAGGATCGACCCGCGGATCGACACCGCTCCGGAGGTGAGAACGCAGATCCTTGAGCAGCGGGTAGAGACCGTGAGGGTCCTGAAAGGCGCGACGGACGGGGTCCCAGGAAAAGGTCATGAGAGGGTTGAAATGGCCGGGAAAACCGTCATCCCCCCTGAGAAAGACATCGCGGCCGCCCGACCGAACGAGCAAGTCCCACGCCGGCAATCCCGGAAAGGACGGTTGATCAAAGAGTGTCGCCAGTCTGACCATGTCCGTTTCCGCTTCCGCAAAGAGTATCGGACTCGCCGGCAGGCCGACAAAACGGTCGAGCGCCGTCGTGCCGAGAAAGCGATAGGGAATGTCCGCGGAATCGAGCTCGGGGAGTCGCATCACCTATAACAATAGCGCGCCGGGAACCGGGGCGTCCAGCCAACGATTCTGGCGTTTCCCTCCGATCCGTGGTATCGTCTGCCCCGCCCCGAATCGGCGGGTTTATCTTCAAAGGAGTACAGCATCGTGGAAGATCTGCAAAAGAAATATGGATTCTGGACCGCGACGGCGATGGTGGTCGGTATCGTCATCGGGTCGGGGGTTTTCTTCAAGGCCGACGATGTGCTCGTTGCTTCGGGGGGGCGCCTTCCCGTCGCAATGGTTGCATGGATAATCGGCGGAGCCATCATGATTGTCACGGCCTACGTATTCTCCCGCATTGCAACCCGTGTCGAGCGGGTGAACGGAGTCGTCGACTATTTTGAGGCGGCATACGGTGAGAAGGCGGCGTACCACGTCGCATGGTTCATGACCATCGTCTACTATCCGACGCTGGTTGCCGTGCTTTCCTGGGTTTCCGCCAATTACACAGTCGGATTGTTCGGCCTGGAAAGCGGGTTGTGGGCGATTTCCTTTGCCTATCTCCTCCTCTTTTTTCTCCTCAATATCTTTTCTCCCGTCCTTGCGGGGAAGTGGCAGGTATCGGCTACGGTTATCAAGCTCATTCCCCTCGCCTTTGTTGCGGCGGTGGGACTCGTTGCCGGGCTGATAAACGGCCAGACCGTGGAAAGTTTTGCGCACGCCGCCGAGGGTGTTGCCCAGGGCGGCGGATTGGCCGTTGCAACGCTGGCGACGGCGTTCGCCTATGAAGGGTGGATCATCGCCACATCGATCAACGCGGAGCTCCGGGATGCGAAACGCACGCTGCCCCGCGCCCTTGTTGTGGGGACTCTCGTCGTGGTGATCGTATACATGACCTACTATCTCGGTATCGCCGGGGTTCTTTCCAACGCCGAGGTGATCCGCGCCGGGGATGCGGCGCCGGTTGAGGTACTTTCAATCGTATTCGGGAGATTCGGCGGAACGATCCTGACGGTCTTCGTGGTGATCTCCTGCCTGGGAACGCTGAACGGGCTGGTGATGGGGTCCGCACGGGGAATGTATGCCATTGCCAGCCGCAACATGGGGCCCGGTGCTGCGATGTTCCGTGTCGTCGACGAACGGACAAACAGCACCCGCAACTCCGCGGTGCTGGGTTTCCTGTTGTCGTCGTTGTGGCTCGTGGTGTGGTATGGAAACTTCAACGGCTGGTGGGGTGGATTTATGGATATTTCGGAACTCCCAATCGCCTTTCTCTACGTCATCTATATCGCCATATACTACTGGGTCATAAAAACCTACCGGGAAGGAGGAATCCTCGGCCGGTACGTTTCTCCTCTTTTCGCGGGGGCGGGATCGTTGTACATCATCTGGGGAGCAATTCAGAAAGATATGTTCGTCCATTTTCTCGTCATAACGGCGGTGATTGCCGTCGGCGGGCTCCTCCTCCGACGGAACCGTGGACATGGGGCGTAACGGCGTATCCCTCCGGGAGCGGCCCTACAGCGACTGGAGTGCCAGAAAGGCAGTATAGGTCACCCATCCCGTGACCAGTAGCGCCCCTTCCAGGCGGTTGATCCTCCCTGCCCGTCCCCGGATACCGACGGCGACGACAAAGAGGGCGACCGTCAATACCACCATCAGCGGGATGTCGCGTACAAGGGCGACGCGCTCAAAGGTGAGCGGCGTAATAACGGCGGAAATCCCGACGACGACGGTTGTATTGAAGAGGTTGGAACCGATGATGTTTCCGAGGGCGATATCGTTTTCTCCCCTTCCGTGCCGCAGCGATGGACGAGGCGAGCTCGGGAAGGGATGTCCCGACGGCGATGACCGTGAGGCCGATGATGAGGTCGCTGATCCCCATCGCCCGGGCAATTTCAACCGCTCCCCACACGAGAAGGCGCGAGGCGCCGACCAGGATCGCGAGTGAAACGATAATCCGGAGAATTGTCGTCGTGGTTGACGATTGGGCGCCCATACCTGTGCCCGGGGAGTCGGGCGGTGCCGAGACTCCCCCGGCGTTTACCAGCAACTCCACCTCCGCGGCGAACGGATCGTCCCCTGACCGCCTGTTTTCACGGATCGACCATCCGAGGATACCGAGAAATACGAAGAGAAGTGCCACTCCCTCCCACCGGGCGATGCGGCTGTCGTAGGCCTGAATAGCGGCAAGCACGGTGACGACAAAGAGGATAGGCAGCTCCCTGCGGATCACCCGGGAGTGTACGGCGATCGGGGAGATTACGGCAGTTACTCCAAGGATGAGCGCGATATTGGCGATGTTGGAGCCCCAGGCGTTGCCTACGGCGATGCCGTAGGCACCCTGAAGGGTAGACATTGCGGAAACAAGCAACTCCGGGGCGGAGGTTCCGAATCCGACGATGATCATACCGACCAGCAGGGCGGACATTCCCAGGCGGCGCGCCAGGGCGGCGGAGGCGGTGACAAAGTGGTCCGCGCTGAAAACGAGAAGAATCAGACCGACGACGACGGCACTGACGGGAAACAGCATCGACCGATTATAGCAGGTCCGACAGTGTGTGTACGACTCCTCCCCTGCCGGCACGGACGGAGGCGATAATGGCGTCCCGGAGCCGGGGAAGGGGAAGGGGATCCATGTGCCGCGGCCTGCAGGGGCGCCTGCGGGGGCGTCCGTCGCTCAAGTTGAAATCCCCAACGAGGGAAACGACAGTCTCGTCGGGCTGATCCGGATCGGCGTCATTCCAATGGTCAAAGATACGGGTGATCACGTTTCGAGTCTCTTCCGCGGCGCGCCGGTACATATCGACGACGCTCTCCCGGGATGTCCGTTTGGACGAGCAGGGGTGGGTCCAGATGTGGTGATCCAGATTCAATACATCCAGATCATCGGGAACGTTGGGAGGATGAACGATGGTAAGCCAGTGGAGCGGTACCTTCCCGTCCCCTTCGCGGGCGAGGACCTCTTCCATGTAGACCTCGTCGACACGCTCGGTAAACCGGTAATACCCGAAGGCGTCGGCCCACGCGTTGTGCAGCCGTTCCACGAGCCGGTCGTCCGACGCGGCACGGGAAACGCCGTCAAGGAGCGCCTCGCCCATGAAGGTTACCCACGCCTCCCGGGACGTGTCTTCAAGAGGCGCGATCTTCCCGTAAAAGTCGAACTCCCGGGGATGGATTCCCCGCAGTTGCAACAGCAGTGCGACGTCAATGAGACGCTCCAAAAAGGGGTGCATTGAACGCAGGGCTTCCGTTTCCGGTCGGCCGGAAACGGGACGGCCCGCACGATAGTTGATATAGGGATGGAGCACCCGGTCCAGAATGGCGTGTCCCACAAAACCGGCTATGTACGCCGCCGTCGGGCCGTCGGTTCCCTCTCCGCGCTTCCGCGCGGAGGAAACCATCGCGGCGGTGACATATCCGTATCCGTGACGGTGGAGAAGCGTTCCGTACTGAATACTCCGGGGAGTACGCCGCTGATTGTGGTAAAAGATGTCCGGGCCTTGTGCCCCGAAGGCGAGCCATCCGTGAAGGACGGGGTCATCGAGAATTGACCGGTGCGACCTTGGCAGACTGTCTTCAGCACAAATGGCGTGTGTAATCTGGGACGGCATCAGCCCTCGATAACCTGCAAACCTAAAGCTCTATACTTCCGTTTATGCCGATGGACACTCCGCTCATCAGCACCTGCAGCTCATCGATGGTAAAGTCGCCCTCCGCCTCATTGGGGCGAAAATAGGTACCGGAGATTTCCAGGTCGTGGAGCACGTGGCGATACGCCGCGGTCACGCCGATGCTGATCATATCGATGCGGACCCCGAGAGAGGCACCCGCGACCCACCCGTATCCGAGGCCGCTCTCAAGGTTGAGATCGGTGACGGCAACTGTTCCGGACGTTGTGGCGTCAAATGCGCCTGCGTCCTGCAGATCCCTGGCGATCCGGTCCGAGAGAGGCCGGAGGGAAATGTTCCAGTTGGCTGCGCCTCCGCCGAAGATGTCCATGTAGACCGGTCCGACAGGTATGTGGACCTGGGCAAGAAGGTAGGTGAGAAGACTGTCGGAATAAAACCACGGTCCCGATGGGTGTACTTTCTCACCGTTGTCCAGCTCTCCCGTACCTGCGGAGCCGTAGACCTGGTTATACGCCACGCCGACGGGAATACTCAGGTAGTCCCCCAGCCCGAGGGCGGTTTCCATTGATGTTTCAAAGGAGATGCTTCCCGTCTTGCCTTGGAACATATCGGTCGGGACAAAAACGGAGATTCCGCCTCCCACCGCCTGTGCGGAAACTGATGCGAGTGCCCCGGCGAATAACAGTACCAGGACAACGGAGACGACAACCGGTACACGGTAGCTACCCCTGGTCTTCATGTGGATTCCTCCTGATGATCGTTTTGATCGTTACCCCAGTATAGCGTACGGTGGGGAAACGGTATCTCAATACCTGCCGCATCAAAGGCATATTTCAGGCGACGTCGGTACTCCCGTCCGATTGCCCATTGACGGATCGGTTTTGTCTTTAACCGTGCCTTGATGACCACCGCGCTGTCGCCGAAGGAGTCGACTCCGAAGACTTCGAGGTCTTCCAGAATGTCCGGCCCGAGAGTCTCGTCCTTGCGGAGTTCCGCGGCGACGGAGGTCATCGTCTCAATGACCCTGTCTGTGTCTTCCTTGTAGGCGACGCCGATGTCAAAGACCATCGCCGACCACACCTTGGTCATGTTGGACAGCGTGTTGACCTTGCCGTTCTGAAAGACGTGGACAACCCCTGAAACGTCACGGAGCACGATCGTCCGCAGACCGACCTGCTCTACAACGCCGCCCGTCCCGTTGACGATCGCCACGTCGCCTACGCGGATCTGATCCTCCATGAGAATAAAGAAGCCCGAAATGAAGTCCCTGACCAGCTCCTGGGCACCGAAACCAACGGCGAGACCCAGAATGCCGGCGCCGGCGATAATCGGGGCGACGTCTATTCCAAGGCGACGCAGTATGAGCATGACCACAATGAGCCAGAAAATCAGACGGAATGCGGCGTGCAGGATTCCCGTAAGGGTGTTCACCCGCTTGTCAAGTTCTGCAGGGTCGGTGGTTGCCGATTTCTTCAGGTTGTGGGTGATTGTGGCGGAAATGCGGGTCAGCAGCTTCCCCATGAGGCGGGAAGCCACGAGGGCAATGATGAGAATGAGGGCGATGCCTGGTACGACGCGGACGAACCACTCCACCACGCTCTGCATAATCGGTTGCCAGAATTCTACGGTTAACCACGATGTCATGTTTCGATTCTACCACACCTCGGTGATAGAAGGTAACGCCGACGGGACGCTCCGTTGATGGAATCGTGATGATGGCGCTACACTGAGTCAATGGAATATAAAGCGAATGAATCACGATACGAACGGTGCAGTCGACGAAGAAGCGGGCGGAGCGGACTCATCCTTCCGGAAGTTTCCCTCGGGCTGTGGCACAACTTCGGAGATGAGGACCGAATTGATAACGCACGGACGATGATCCGCGGTGCCTTTGATCTGGGCATATACCATTTTGACCTGGCCAACAACTACGGTCCTCCCCCGGGTTCTGCGGAAGAGAACTTCGGTAAGATCTTTGCCCAGGATCTGAAGGCGTATCGGGACGAGCTCATTATTTCAACCAAGGCGGGCTATCTCATGTGGCCCGGACCCTTCGGCGAATGGGGTTCCCGGAAGTATCTCCTGGCCAGTCTGGATCAGAGTCTGCAGCGCATGGGGCTGGAGTATGTGGATATCTTTTATTCCCATCGTTTCGACCCGGACACACCGCTTGAAGAGACGATGTCCGCGCTGGACACGGCGGTACGACAGGGCAAGGCGCTGTACGCAGGTATCTCTTCCTATTCAGCGGAAAAGACGCGGGAGGCATCGGCGATCCTGCGGAAAATGGGAACGCCCGTCGTTATTCATCAACCGTCCTACTCCATGTTGAACCGCTGGGTTGAAGATGAAGGTCTTCTTGATGCGCTGACCGATGAGGGTATCGGATGCATAGCCTTTTCTCCGCTGGCCCAGGGAATGCTTACGGACAAGTATCTCAACGGCGTTCCCGAAAACTCCAGGGCCGGCCGGGAAGGCACTGCATTGAGCAGGAAGATGCTGACGAAGGAACGGCTCGACCGCATTCGCGGACTCAACGATATCGCCCGGGAGCGGGGCCAAAGTCTTGCTCAAATGGCGCTGTCGTGGGTGCTGCGGAGAAAGGAGGTCACCTCCGTCCTCATCGGTGCGAGCAGTCTCCGTCAGATTGAAGAAAATGTCGCGGCCACCGAGGCTCCCGAGCTGACGGAGGATGAGCTGAAACGGATAGATTCCTTTGCGGTGGACAGCAATATCAACCTCTGGTCGGCATCAAGTACGGACTGACCGCTTCGCGGCGGCCGGCCGGGAAGAGGGACACTCACCCGTCGGCCGCTGAAGATCACCGGTCGGCGACGACGACCTGGTCTCTTCCCCGGGTCTTGGCCCGGTACATGGCGGTATCTGCGCGCTGTACCAGGGCGTCAAGTTTTCCCCGACGGTTCGGCGTCACGCATGCCACACCGATACTGATTGTCACCGGCCGGTCAATTTCGGGATGATCAATACTCCTGAGGGTGGAACAGATCCGCTGAGCCAGCGTTTTTCCATCGCCGACTGTAGACCCGGGCAGGAGAATGACGAACTCCTCACCTCCATATCTGGCAAAGAGGTCGCTTCCCCGCAGTTCGTTCCTGCACCGATCGGCGATACGCTTGAGAATCACGTCACCGACGGCGTGGCCGAACCGATCGTTCACATCCTTGAAGTGGTCGATATCAAGCATCAGAATGCAGAGGGGCGTACCTTCCCGCTGGGCCGTCTCGAAGAGGAGACGTCCTTCCACCTGAAAGCGACGTCGACTCCCCGTGCCGGTCAACGAATCGGACATTGCCATTTGATACGTCTCATCGTGGAGGCGGGCGTTCTCCAGGGCAACCGCAATGTGGTCGCCGATCGTCGCCGCGAGCCGTACATGTTCCTCCGTGTAGGTATCCTTTGCAAAACTGTCCACCGCGACGAGGCCAAATACCTGGTCGTGTCGAATGAGGGGAATTCCAAGCCAGGAGTGGACCGGCCGGTCCGGTATCGGTTGGACAAAGGCGGGAAAATCACGTTCCACGTCGCCGGAATAACAGGGGCGGCGACTGTCTATGGCGACGGTACTCAGACTTCCCCGCTCGGGATGGGGAAAGGTCAATTTCATAATGCGTTCCGGATCGGAAAAACCGTAACAGCCGATAACCCGTAACTTTCCCTCGTCGAGAAGCTGGACGGTGGCGGTGTTATAGGGAAGGATTCGACGAGTTTCCTCAAGAATTCGGTTTACCGTCTCCTCAAGATCCAGCGACGCGCCGATGACGGTTGCGATATCGTGGAGCGTCTCCAGCTGGTCGTTCTGTCGCTGAAGCTGTTGTTCCACCGATTTGAAGCTGCTGATATCGATATCCACGCCGATGAAGTAGGCTGCCCGCCCTTTTTCATCCTTGGTGATCGCCGTACCGCGAATGACGACCCACCGGTAGGATCCGTCGGGACGGCGAAAGCGAAATATCTCTTCAAAGGAGTCTTTTTCACCGGACAGGACGGCGGTAACCGCGCGGCGTACACGCTGGGAATCGTCTATGTGAACCTGTGACAACCACGCGAGATTTTCTCCGGTATCCGCCGACGACAGTCCCTGTTCTATCCAGAGGTTGCTCGGGACGTTGGCACCGGTGCGGTAGTTGGAGACGAAAACGCCGATCTGACGCAAGGCGGAGGTGAGGTCCGGGTCGGTAAAGAGTACGTCATAGCGACTATCGGTGTGATCTCGTGCCAAATTGTTCCCCACCCGCCGAAATTATACCACCTCCTGTAATAATGTGATAGATATTCTCACTTCGGCGTGGAAACTCCAATACTGTTTACTTGCGACAAGAGGGAACACGGGGCACAATGTAATTGTGAGTACACGAACAGTTTTTGTCGGCGCCCATGTAAGCGCCGCAGGTGGAGTGAACAACGCCCCGGGCAATGCGAAGGAGATTGGAGCGACCGCGTTTTCCCTTTTTACCCGCAACCAGCGCCAGTGGCACGCCAAGCCCTATACGGAAGAGACCATTCAGGCCTTCCACGGCGCAATGAACGATTCCGGCTATTCCTGGCAGCACGTGATTCCCCACGCCAGTTACCTGGTGAACCTCGGCAGTCCAGGCGACGAAGTGCGGGACAAGTCCATCACCGGTCTTGCCGATGAGCTAGACCGGACGGTCCAGCTCGGATTGCGGTGGCTCAACTTTCACCCCGGTACTTCAAAGGGCGAACTTGACGACGATGAGACGTTGCGCCGCATCGCCGACGGCATGGATCGCGTCATGGAAAAGGTGGAAGGCGGTGTGCTGGTTCTTGAAAATACCGCCGGCCAGGGTACTGCGATGGGACGGAATATTGCGCAACTCGCCCGGATCATCGAACTGGTCAGGCATCCGGATCGAACGGCGATCTGTATCGATACGTGTCACGCCTATGCGGCCGGTTATGATATTGCCTCGCCCGAGGGGTGGGATGAGCTCATCACCGAGGTGGATCGACTGCTGGGACTGGAAAAGCTTGTGGCCCTTCACCTGAATGACTCTCAGGGTGAGCTGGGAAGCAACAAGGACCGCCACGAGCCGATCGGAAAAGGCAACATCAGTCTTGACGGCTTCCGTGCCATCATGGAAGACACCCGTCTGGACGGTAAACCCTTCATTCTTGAGACACCGGACACCGATAAGTGGCCCGAGGAAATTGCGCTCCTCAAGAAGATGGCGGGTGTTTCGCCGGAGTAGAGGGCGTTGCAGCGGGCGTGACCACGGGAGCGGCGACCGCCGTGGCAGCAGTTACCGCAGAATTCGGGATTGCAGAATCCGCCGGCCCGTAATCCGCGTCAGCCCGATTCCCCGTTGCGGCGTCTCCCGGGACGAGCTCAATCCTCCGTAACCAGCTGCCCCTGCGTAACCAGAGAAATCCCCACGTCGCGGTGACGATATTGGAAATGAACATGGCAATCCAGATTCCGTTCGCACCAAGAAAGGGGGAGGTTGAGAGGATGATCGCCAGGGGAACGCGGAGACCCCAGAGCCTGAAAATACTCAGCACCATAATCGGCCTGGTGACCCCGCCCCCTTCAAAGGCGCCGTTAATGACGGTAAAGAGGGTAAACGGGACGACCGAGACTGAAACGATGCGGAAGAGGAGCGCGCCGTGGGCGATCACTTCCGGATCGTCCACAAAGAACCGCACCATAGCGTTGCCGAAAAAAAACGTAAAGGTCATTCCCGGTATAATCAAAGCCAGCATCGACAGAACGCTCAGGCGCACGGCGTGTCGTGCCATTTCCGGACGTCCGGCGCCCAGTTCCTGACCGACGATCGCTGCGGTGGCCTTGGACAGACCGACGGCGGGCATGTTGAACAGCCCGATTATCCGGTTGGCAATTCCAAATGCGGCAACCACCGAGACGCCGAAGCTGTTCACCACCCCCTGCAGAACGGTAAAGCCCAGCGCTGAAACGCCCTGTCCCAGGGAGGCGGGAAGCCCGATTTCCATAAACTGACTGAATGCTTCCCGGCGGGGACGCATGTAGACCGGAAGAATACGCACACCGTGTCGTCCCCGAATGAGAACCATCAACGAAAATATCGCTGCTGCGGATCGGCTGATGACCGTTGCCGTCGCCGCACCGGCAACCTCCATCGCCGGTATGGGACCGAAACCGAAAATAAGGAGGGGATCCAGAACTACGTTGATCACGACGGTAATAAGCTGAATCCGCAGGGGAGTCATGGAGTCGCCTGTTCCGTGCAGGAGAGCCTGGACGATAAAGAAGAAAAACATGACCGGTATCCCGGAAAAGACAATACGCATGTAGACCTGGGCGTAGTCGAACGCCTCCCGGGGAGCGCGCAACACATGAAGCAGCGGGGTCGTCAGGGACACCCCGATAATACCCGCCATGAGTCCAATCAAACCGACAATGGATACCGTCTGGGAGGCGTAGAAATTGACGCGATCCGGGCGAGAAGCGCCCTTAGCCTGGGCAACAAGGGTCGTCCCCGCCATGGAAAACCCCATCCCGAACACGGCAAGAAACATGATAAAGCTGAACGAGAGCGCCGGCGCGGAGACGGCGGCCGCTCCGAGACGGCCGAGAAACCACGCATCCACCAAATTGTAGGTCATTTGCAGCAGGTTGGTGAGCATGATGGGTATGGATAGGACGCGCAACCGTCTGAACAATGAAGAGGAGCCGCCGGCAGTGTCAGGCATTGGGAGGAGTATATCCACCCCGACGACCCTCGCCAATGGCCCGATATTATTAAGAATTATTCTTAATAAGTTGTCCCGGACGGGGAATTTTATTACAATATAGCTATAAGAACGACAAGGAGCATTCACAATGATGACACAGACTGATTTGGAAAAAGGTGCGGTAGACGCAGTAACGGACAAGCTGAACGTCATGCTCGCGGACTACCACGTCATTTATGGCCATCTTCACGCCCTGCACTGGAACCTGGAAGGGAAAAACTTTTTCACACTCCATGAGGAACTTGAAAAGATGTACGATGGCGTGGCGGAAGATATCGATGAAGTTGCGGAACGGATACTGATGCTCGGGCGACGACCGGTCACGACATTCAAGGAATACCTTGAAATGTCATCGCTAGACGAGCTTTCGAGCCGCAAGTACACCACCGACGAGACGGTCAAACTCGTTCTTGCGGATTTGGACTATCAGGTCAAAGCCGTACGACAGCTGATCGAAACCGCCGGTGAACACAACGACGAAGCAACCGCCGATTTCGGTGTACAGATGCTGCAGAAATATGAAAAAGCACGATGGATGTGGAGTGCCTTCGCGGGATAATCCCCTTTCCCCAGGAGGTCGGACGTTGATTCCGGCCTCTTTTTTTTGTGCCCCCCGTCCTTTCCCCTGAAATAAATGATCTGCTATACTTCCGCGCTATGCGATCGCTTGTCATCGTAGCCGTCATAACCGCTGGATTGTACGGCTGTGCCTCATTGCCCGATTCCGTCACCGATGACGGCGCCGGAGGACAATCTCCTGAACGGGAAGATCCAACCCAACAGCGACCGGTTCTCGATCCTGCGGAAGAGCTTTACGAGCGGATCGGCGCCGCAGTTTCCCTCGGCCGGCCGGAAGAAGCAATCGCCGCGTATGAAGAGGCTGAGCGGGAAGCGCCGGACTCTCCGGAAACACAGGTTCTCCTTGGAAATCTTTACCTCGCAGCCGGTGACATGGCGTCGGCGGAGGACGCGTTTTCCGACGCCCTCGCGATGGACCCGGAAAACGGCGACGCCCTTTTCGGTCTCTCCCTCATTGCAGGTGCCCGGGGTGAGGAACGGGAGGAGCGGATGCTGCTGGAGCAGGTGGTCGAGGTTGATCCGTCACACAGCGACGCTCGCGCCGCGTTGGGTGAAATGCATCTACAAGCGAGAGCGTATAACGCAGCGGAAGATGCATTTACGACCGCCCTGGAATCGAATCCCGACCATTTCGTGGCGCTCATCGGTCTAGGCAACGTGAAACTGAGAACCGAGGAACCTGAACAGGCGGAAGAGGCGCTTTCCCGTGCGATCGAAATCGCACCGGAGTTCAGCTTTGCCTATGCCGACCGCAGCCGCGCTCGGGCTATGCAGTATGAACTCGCGGCGGCGGAAGAAGACCTCGACACGGCCATAGAGCTCGAGTCGGACTACCCCTGGCATCGATATGATCGCGGACTGGTCAGATTGGAACGAAATGATTTCACCGGAGCGGTGGATGATTTTTCCTCGTTCATTGAAGTGCGGCCGGATATTTTCATGGCCTATGTTCACCGCGCCCGGGGCTATATGGCAATTGAAAACGTACCCGCCGCCATCGAGGACTACGAGTCGGCCCTTGCCCTGCGTCCCGACTTCCATCCTGCGCTGGAACCCTACGGGATGCTTGCCCTTGCCTCAGGAGATTTTGCCACGGCGGCGCGAAGCTTCACCCGCGCCCGACGCAGCGCCGCTCCGGCGGACCCCGTCGATCCGCGACTGATCCTGTTGACCGCACTCAGCTGGAAACTCAATGGCGACGACGGGCGGGCGGCGGAGGTCCTTGAGGAAAACGCGCGTGACCTGCCACAGGATTCTCTATACTATGAAATGGCGCGCTATTTCACTCGGTCGGCGTCGGGCCGGGCGGGTGACGACGGAAGAATACTCCGGGCCGTTGAAAACGAGCAGGACAGGAGTCTGCAGCTTTTCATGAAGTTTTTGCTCGCCGGCCAATACGAGGCGGACCGCCGAATCCACAGTGCCCGCGCACTGTACCGCGAAGTGGCGGACAATGAGTTGCGGGGAGCCCCGGAAAAACTGCCGGCCCGACGGCGGTACGCCACCCTTACCGATGCACCCTGACAGGGAGAACGGAATGAATGGTATAAAAGGATTGATTGAGCACCTGGACGCCAGACGTCCCGTCGTGGTCCAGGCCCATGACTTCCCCGACCACGACGCCGTCGGTACCGCCTTTGCCCTCTCCCGTCTCCTCAGACGGAGCGACTTCAAAGTCGGACTCGGGTACGGGGGGCTTATCCAAAGCGATTCTCTTCGGGACGCCATCAAGGCGCTGGAAATAGACATCCAGCCGATACGGGAGCTTGGTCTCACGGAGGAGACACAGGTAATTGTGGTGGACGGCTTTGCCGGTAATACCAATATGTCCGGGTCTTCCGGCGAGATCGTCGGTGTCATAGACCACCATCCGCCGCCCTGGGAGGCAACGTGTCCATACGCGGATATCAGGGAGAGTTACGGTGCCTGCTCCACAATTCTCTATGAGTACTATCGAGACGCCGGTGAACCGATGGAACCGGCGGTTTCAACGGCGCTCCTGATGGGCCTCATGATGGATACCGCCTTCATGACCCGCGGCGTGGCGGAGGTGGATCTGGACGCCTTCAACATCCTCTTCCGTCACGGCAATTGGGAACTCGCGGCACGCCTCCTAAAGAACTCCCTCTCTCTCAGCGATCTGGCCGCATTCCGTCAGGCCATCGACGTCTGTGTGATTGCCAGGTTTTTCAGCTTCATCGTTCTTCAGGGCGAATACACGGCGGAGGTGATGGCGCTCATTGCGGACTTTTTTCTCAACCTCAGGGAAGTCCATTTCGTCGTCGTCGTAAGCGGCGATCGCGACGAGTACCGTCTTTCCGTCCGCAGCGAGGACAACGACTATCCCTGTGATGTGGTCCTCTATCGCGCCCTCGAGGGAATCGGATCGGGGGGCGGTCATATTCACATGGGCGGTGGTTCAATACCTCGGGACCTTTACCCCGGGGATGAGGGACTCCGCAAGCGCTTTATCGGCGCACTCGACTACGACAAGGAAACGACAGATGAATAATACCGACGAGCAGCTCAAGGACGACGAACAGACGGCGGCGTACGATCCCGCCCGCCACGGTGTGCAGGTGATCACCCTGGGGGAGCGGGAGTTTTACCTCCTCGGGACGGCCCACGTATCCCGCGACAGCGTTCACGCCGTAGAGGCGACGATAGACGGTGCCGAGGTGGACCACGTGGTCATTGAAATTGACGCCGGCCGGTACCGTTCGGTGACCCAGAAAAAGGACTGGTCCCAGCTCGACATCTTTCAGATCATTCGCCGGCGGCAGGCCTTTCTCCTCCTGAGCAACCTTGTGCTCAGTTCCTTTCAGCGACGAATGGGGGAGAGTACCGGGGTGACCCCCGGCGAAGAGATGATTGCCGCGGTAAAGGCGTCGCAGAAACGGGGCGTGGCGTACACCTTCGGCGACCGTCCCGTCCAGGCGACGCTGCGGCGGGCATGGGCAAAAACCGGCTTCTGGGGAAAAAACAAGCTCCTCGCCAGCATGATCGCCGCCGCCTTTTCCCGGGAGAAAATCACGGAAGACGATCTTGCAAAACTGAAGGAACAGAACGAACTGGAGACGATGCTCCAGGATCTTGCAGACTACCTTCCGTCGGTGAAGGAAGTGCTCATTGACGAACGGGATCAGTACCTCGCGCGGAGCATCTGGGACGCCGAGGGAAAACGCGTCCTCGCCGTCGTAGGGGCGGGCCACGTGCCGGGAATCGTTCGACAATTGACGGCCTTTGCCCGGGGGACGATCGATGTCGATAAGGAGACTCTCGAGGTAATCCCCCCGCCCGGGCCGGTCAAGAAGGCTATTCCCTACGTCGTCCCTGCGGTCGTGGCGGCCCTCATTATCTGGGGCTTCTTTCGCGGGGGAGTGGAAGGGGGAGTGCAGTCCCTGATCCGGTGGATTCTCGTCAACGGCACCCTTTCCGCCGTCGGCGCGATCGCGGCCCTCGCCCACCCGGTCACGATCATAGCCTCCTTCGCGGCCGCACCGATCACCTCCATGAACCCCACCGTCGGCGTGGGATTTGTGACGGGCCTCCTTGAGGCGTTTCTGCGTAAACCGCGGGTAAGGGATTTCGAAAACCTGAACAGCGATATCACCAGCATTCGCGGCTTTTACCGCAATCGTCTCACCCGGATCCTTCTGGTCTTCTTCTTTTCAACGGTAGGAAGCGCGGTCGGTACCTTTATTGCCCTGCCCCTGCTCTTTCCCGGTTGAGATCATCCGGTGTACGGGGGCTGTATACACCATCGTGTTGCAAAATGGACCGAAGCGTAGGAGGGATAACCAAATATCGTCGTAATTCGGGCGCGACTATCCGAGTCCTTTTGATGACGTGATGAAGACGGGACGGTGCACCAATATTGTGTATACGACCGTCACGACACCCCTTTCGGAGCGCCGAAGACCGACTTGATCGCATTTGAAATCGTCGACACGGATCTCCATATCGAACCTGACGGTCCCGCTGCGCCTTCCGGCCCGACGAGACGAGTAAAACCCATGTCCAGGGCCGCTTTTTCGCGCTGACCCCGGTGGGTTACCGGACGGACTTCACCGGCAAGGGTCAGCTCCCCCGTCGCCAGCATGCCTGCCGGTACGGCCAGTCCCGTGCGGGCGGAGTAGAGCGCCAGGGCAAGGGGCAGGTCGATGGCGACGTCCTGAATGCGCATCCCCCCGGCAACGTTGACGTAGACGTCCTGGTCGGAAAATCGGACGCCGGCGTGTTTTTCAAGGACCGCCGCGACACGACCCACCCGGCGCGTGTCGATCCGTTCGGAAAACGAGCGGGACACCGCGCCCTTCGCCGCAACGGTGAGCGCCTGGATTTCCACCAGGAGGACACGGGACCCCTCATAGCACGGCGCCGCCACAACCCCCGCGGGCCGTTCTCCCTCCGCGGTACCCAGGAAAAGACGCCCCGGTTCACGAAGTTCAATTAAACCGTTGGACTCCATCGTGAAAATCCCCAACTCCTCTATGGCGCCGAAGCGGTTCTTCGTTGCCCTGAGGAAACGGAGTTCCCCGTCGGAATGCTCAAAGAGGAGGACCGCGTCCACCAGATGCTCCACCACCTTGGGACCGGCGATCTGTCCCTCCTTGGTCACGTGAGCGACCATGATCACCGTCCCGCCCGAGCGGTGCGCCCACTCGGCGATCTGATGGGTTATGTACTTGATCTGGTTGACCGTACCGGGCACGGTGCCGGCGTCGGGGGAAATCATCGTCTGGACGCTGTCGATGACGACGAGGCGTGGCTGCAGGCCATCCAGTTCATCGAGAATTTCATCCATGGACGTCGTGCAGAGAAGGGATATCTGCGTGTCCGAGACGTTGAGCCGCTCGGCGCGACGCCGTATTTGCGCGATGTTTTCCTCGCCGCTTATGTAAAGCACCGTTCCGGTGCGGCTCACCTCTCCGGCCATTTGAAGCATGAGGGTCGACTTTCCGATGCCCGGTTCGCCGCCGACAAGCACGGTGGAGCCGACGACAAGCCCTCCCCCGAGGGCGCGGTCGAGCTCGCCGATTCCGGTGGATATGCGGGAACTGTGGTCGGCGACAACCTCCGAGAGGCGAACGCTGTGGAGAAATGCGTTTCCCCTTCCGTCGTTGTCGGCCGTCGGGGCGCCGGGGCCGCCGCCGGATTGTCCGCTGCGGAGACCGTCACCTGCGGCGGAACCGCCCCCTCGTGAGGACCGTCCCGACGGCGGAGTTTCCCTGATTTCCCGTTCCACAAGGGTATTCCACTCTTCACATGCGGGGCATTGTCCGAGCCATTTCGGTTCCTGATGTCCGCAGGCGATACACTGAAAAACACGTCGTTTCTTTGCCATGTACCGATGAGTGTAGCCGCCGGCGAAACATTACGCTACACGGGGGCGCGGACGTGTCCCTGTCGCGTCAACTTGACCAAGAAGATGACGATACCTACAGTGGCGGTATGGACGACTGGAAATCCCGGATGGAGCATGAGCTCCGGGACGGCGCACAGGATCTGCTCACCTCCCTCGGCGGTGGTCTGAAAAAGCTCCTCCAGCGGCGGGAGCTGACCGATGAAGAGCTTGCCGTCAGCTATCGGGAAGCCTTTTCCCGGCGGATCGCCTCGGAACGGTCCGGACTGGCGGGTCATACCTCGGCATTTCTCGGGGTTAATGCGGTTATCACCGGTATCTGGGCGATTACAGGCGCCGGGTTTCCGTGGTTTCTCTTTCCCCTCTTCGGATGGGGCATCGGATATGTGTCCCACCGCGCAACCGTACGCGTCAGGGAGGCGGAATACCGGGAAGTGACGGCGGCACGCAAACCGACACGGCAGCAGTTGCGTATACATCGGGAGTTGTGGAAGGTACGCCGCCGGTGGTGGGGCCATCTGAGCAGCAACGGAATGGTCATTGCCCTCCTGGTGATGACCAACGTCGTGACCGGCGGAGGTTTTCCCTGGGCGTTTATCCCTTCCGGGTTCATCGCCGTCGGCATCTTTCACCATTTCGGCCGGTATCGCAGTCAGGAACGGGAGCTCACGACCCGCCTCGCCGAGTCAGGCTTTCATCTGGATGGTCCCGTCGGCTGGAAGCGGAACGGTCTGGAAAAGGTCGCAACCGGTGCCGACCCCGTCCGGGAAGCGCGCTCCTTCAAGGCTGCGATTCTCGGTGACGTGAAGAAGTATCCCGAAGTCGCCGGCGCCCTCGGGAGCGACATTACATCGGTACTGGATCAATACATCGCCCAGATTGAATCGCTGAACACGACATATGAAGAGGTCGGCGAGCTGCTTCGTTCCATTCCTCTGGAGGAACTACGAAGGGATCAATTACACCTTCAACGCCAACTGAACTCCGCTACCGACGACCGACTCAAAGAGGAGTATCGGCGTCGAATGGAACAGATCGATCATCAGTTGAAATCACATGACGAGCTCTCTTCGGAACAGGAGATACTTCGTCTCCGCGTCGCCGGTGCGTTGCAGGCGCTCAATCAGCTCAAGATCGATGTGGCTCGGACGAGGAGCAGTCAGACCGCCGGTAACGATGAAGCCGTCGGAGAGCTGCGCAACAGGAGCAAGGAGATTTCCCGCTATCTGGAGGACCTGCGCTCCGCATGGGACGAGCTCTCCTGACCGGCGCGGCGTAACCGGCGTGGGTAAACTGAAGCGGGGTAAACTGGAGCTGCCTCGCCGGCGTCGCCCGGCCGGCGCCGCGTAAGCGATGCAGCGCCGCCCGGTCCTACTCGCCGGCGTCCAGCAGCTCGATTTCGAAGATCAGATGCGCTCCCGGGGGAATAACGCCGCCGGCGCCGCGGTCACCGTAGGCAAGTTCCGGGGGGAGTATGACGGTCCGCCGTTCTCCCTCACGCATGTCCGCAACAACGAGATCCCATCCCCGTATGACCCGTCCCGCCCCAAGGGGGAACGAGAAGGGTCCCCGCTGCCGACTTGAATCGAACACCTGTCCTGAGAGGAGCTTTCCTGTGTAGTGCACGGTAACGGTGGATCCGGGACGCGGACGCCTTCCGCGCCCCGATCTGTCGATGCGGGTCCAGATACCGGTTTCGCCACGTTCGGCGTCGGGGAACTGGCGGCGAATCTGCCCAACAGCCGCCTCGCGACGTGCCGCGTCCCTGCGAGCCGCCTCCTCGGTGGCGGCGACCCGGGCCCTTTCAAAGGCGTCCTGATCAGTCTGAAATGCCCGGGCATCCTCACCGACGCGAAGAATGCGCACCCTTTCGATGCGATCCCCCTGTCGAATTGCGTTCACTACCGCCTGTCCGGAAACAACCTCGCCGAATACGGCGTGTTTCCCGTCAAGCCACGGAGTGGGACCGTGGGTGATAAAAAACTGGCTGCCGTTGGTATCGGGCCCGGCATTTGCCATAGACAGTATACCCGGGCGGTCATGGCGCAGTTCAGGATGAATTTCATCGGGAAAGCGGTATCCCGGTCCGCCGCGACCGGTCCCCTCGGGATCTCCGCCCTGGATCATGAAGTCGTCGATGACGCGGTGAAAGGTGAGGCCGTCGTAGAAGGGGGTGCCCGGCCTCCGGTTGTGTTGGATCGTCCCCTCTGCAAGACCGACGAAATTGATCACCGTCATCGGAGCGCGCTTGTAGAAGAGACGCAGGAGTATCGTATTCTCCCCCGAAATGGTGCGGGAGGTCGTTATTTCCGCGTACAAACCCGGCGTGTCGGGGGTGACGGAGGATTCCTGTCCGACGGCGATGAAGGTCACTCCCGTGATGAGAACCGCGGCAAGGAAGATACGCAGTCCCGTCCTGATGGAAAATTTCATGAGCGCTTCCTCTCGACGGTTCTGATACGGATAATGCCGTCTATCTCCCGAAGTTGGTCGATCACGCCGTCGGGAACGGGGGTATCCGTATCGATGATGTTGTATGCCACGTCGCCCCGATGACGGTTGAGCATATCGGCGATGTTGATGCCGGCGCTTGCGAGTACGGTGGTAATCTGCCCCACCATGTTGGGAACGTTTCTGTTTGACACGAGGAGACGCGATTCCGTTTCCAGGTTCATTTCGCAGGTGGGATAATTGACGGAGTTGCGGATATCTCCCATCTCGAGGTAATTCGCGAGCTGTCGAGCCGCCATCACTGCCGAGTTTGTTTCCGCCTCGGGTGTGGACGCACCGAGATGGGGTATGGCGATGACGCCGGGTACACCGATGATCTCAGGCTCGGGAAAATCGGTCACATATCGGCTCACTCTTCCTCCGTGCAGCGCCTCAACGACCGCCGCGGTATCAACCAGGGCGCCCCGGGCGAAGTTGAGGATACGGATACCCGTTTTTGCCCGTTTGAGAGTGTTCTTATTGATCATGTGCCGCGTGCCGTCGTTCAGCGGTGCGTGGAGCGTCAGGTAGTCAACTTCATTGAGGAGGTGTTCCAGGCTTTCCGCACGGGACACCGAACGGGAGAGGCCCCACGCATTTTCAACGGAGAGGTAGGGATCGTAACCCATGACGGACATTTCCAGCGCCTCCCCGGCGTTGGCAACCATGACGCCTATCTTTCCCAAACCTACAACACCAAGTTTTTTTCCTGCCAGTTCGGGACCGACAAAGGAATTCTTGTTCTGTTCCACCTCTTTCGCGATATCGACGGAGCGGGGATCGAGGCCGCCGACCCACGTGCACCCTTCGATAATTCTGCGACTGGATATCATCAAACCGGCAATGACCAGTTCCTTGACGCTGTTTGCGTTGGATCCGGGGGTGTTGAAGACCACGATACCCGATTGTGTACAACGTTCGACGGGGATGTTGTTCACACCGGCGCCGGCTCTTGCGATCGCGGCGAGACGGGAGGAGAACGGTACATCCTGAAGCGAGGCGCTTCGCACGAGGATGCCCTCCGGATTATCCACGTCAGGGCCGACTGTGTGACCGCGGTCGGTGAGAATGGCGATCCCTTCGGGGGCGATCTTGTTGTAGGTTTTGATGTTTGCCATGATTGGGCAGGCTACACCGCTTCAGACGGCAGTTTCAACGTCGTCATTCATCGGATATACTCACGACATATGCGACTGTCACGATTCGGCGAGAAGTTTTCCGGTCATACGGGAATCATGGATCTCATGGATGACATGGGACGCGCCCTGGCGGGGAGCGAAAAAAAATACATGCTCGGTGGCGGAAATCCCGCATCGATTCCCGCGATGGAAGCTGTGTGGCGAAGACGGTTGCAGGATCTTCTGGTGGACGAGCGCGGAATCGAACAGATGCTCGGTCGCTATGATACCCCCCAGGGGCAGCCCAGCTTTCTGGCGGCCCTGGCGGATATGTTTCAGAGTGAGTATCAGTGGAGCGTCGGACCCGAAAATATCGCCATTACCAACGGCAGTCAGACGGCCTTTTTCATGCTTCTGAACATGTTCAGCGGACCCGAAAGAATTCTCTTTCCGCTCCTGCCGGAATACATCGGATATGCCGACCAGGGCATAGATCCGGACACTCTGGTCGCCGTAAAGCCGAGAATCGAACGTCTCGATGAACATACCCACAAATACCACGTCGATTTTGAGGCGGTGGAACGGGTGCTTGCAGAAAGCGGTCGCGACGGAAGAGCCGGCATAGGCGCGATATGCGTCTCCCGACCGACAAACCCGTCGGGCAACGTCCTTACCGATGACGAGGTCGCCAGGCTCGATCAACTGGCACGGCGTTACAACGTGCCGTTACTTATCGACAACGCCTACGGAATGCCATTTCCTCACATTATTTTTGACGACGTGGTGGAGGGTGGCGCCCAGCCGATGTGGAACGAGAACACCGTTCTCGGAATGAGCCTTTCCAAGATCGGATTGCCCGGCACCCGTACCGGCATCATTGTAGCCTCGGAGGAAATTATCACCGCCCTGTCCAGGGCGAATGCGGTGATCAGTCTGGCAAATGCGACGGTCGGTCAATATATCGTCGAGCCGATGGTCAGGGATCGGTCGATCATCAGCCTCTCCAGGGATACGATCCTGCCGTTTTACCGGAAACGAGCGTACAATGCGCAGTGCCACGTCGCCGACTCCTTCGGCGATGATGTGCCGTATTCGATTCACCGACTGGAGGGATCCATCTTCCTGTGGTTGTGGATGCCCGATCTTCCCGTCCCAACGGTGCAGCTCTATGAACGGCTGAAAAAGCGGGACGTTCTTGTCGTACCCGGCGAATACTTCTTTTTCGGAAATGAAGAAATCGCGCAGTGGAGACACAAGGGGGAATGTATTCGCATTAACTACGGCCAGGAGCCGGAAGACGTAAAACGGGGCATAGAAATTATCGCCCACGAGGTAAAAAATATCTGGCGTCACCGGGCAGGGTGATCGCCGAAACGCGGAGACAGTGATGGCACTTCAACACGAACGGAACACTTGGGGATTCCTGCAATTCGTCATTGCGCTGATTTTGACGGTGTTCGTCATTTCTCTGCGGCAGAGGATGGATTTCACCGCCGAGACGATTCTCAGGGAACGGCTCTTTTACCTCGTCGGAGCGGTCGGCGCGCTGTCCGCCGGGTGGTTCGGATACGCGTCATACCCCCGGGTCCACAATTTCAAGGTCTACGCCATGGGGTTGGGCGTGGCCGTAACGAGCGTGGTATCGATTATCTTTTTCATGCTGTTGCCGAATATCGGCACCGGCGATCCCGGGGAGTATTTCTCAGCCACCGTCTTGCTTGCCTATCTCTCTTTTCTCTTTGTATTTCTCATTACCGTCATCGTGCCTGAATACCTGGGGTACCATTTCACCCGGAGAATGACGGTGGTAATCGTGGGGATCATCGTCGTATGGTTTGTCGTCGGGATATCCGTACCGGTACTCCGCCGTTTTCTGGCACTTCAGCTGGCCCGGGCGGGTAACTTTCAGTCGACGGCGTTCTGGGGGTTAAGCAGTGTTGCGGCGGCGGTGATATTTCTCTCCCTCTTCACGGAGTCCCACAGCCTCGGGATAGGCGGCATTCACGCCGGTTCGGTCGTGCTTCTCTCCCTGGGGTGGCTCCTCGCGGAAAACGATCCGGTCCTTCACGGTATCGTGATGACGGCGCTGCCGTTTCCCGTCGCCGCCGGGACGTTGATTCACTGGTTTCGGCGCCTCGAAAACCGCGCCTCCTACGACCCGCTCCTTCGGATCTATAACCGGGAGTGGTGTGAGCGTGTCCTTCGGGACCAGAGTGCCCTTGATACCCGACCGCCCTGCGCCATCGCGCTCATTGATCTTGACCATTTCAAGAAGGTCAACGACACATACGGTCATGACGCGGGAGATGCGGTGCTCAGGGACGCGGCGCAGCGCATCAGGGCGAAAATCGTACCCGACGGAATGGTAGGCCGCTTCGGCGGAGAAGAGCTCTTTGTCATCATTCCACGCTATGACCACAAGCGGGCCCGTCCTCTTCTGGAACGGGTACGCCTGGGCTGGAGCAGAAGCCGGTGGTTCACAGGGGGAAAAACATTCCCGTCACCTGCAGCATCGGCTTTGCCGTTCGCACCGATACAGGCCAGCCCCTTGAGGCTGTTCTCAAGGCCGCGGACAAAGCACTGTACTCCGCCAAGAAAAACGGAAGAAATCAGATCAGATCGGGGCGTCTTACCAGGCGCTCGTCGTAATAGCCGGCAATCTTGGATCGACGGGAATCGCTCTATCGTCCGGACGCTTCGATCAGGGCTTCAAAGTACTGATCTGAGAGTCCGCCGGCGCCACCAAAGCTCTCAGCGTAACACGCCGTTTCCAGCGTCGCGGAAAAGGCCGAACACAACTTGGCAAGTTCTTCTTCCGTGTCTCCTACGATGACCGCCCCGCCGCCCTGAATGACGACGACCCGCGGTGCAGCGTCATGGGAATCTGAAAAATCGTGAATGCTGTGAAGCACGTCGGCCAGGAGCGCCTGGGGGGATGTAAGGTCGCTGTGCCGGGGGACAAAACAGAGCGCCCGGCCGAGGTGTGACGCGTACCTGCCGAGAAGGGCGCGTGAAACGGGGCGAAAACGTTCCTCCGATTCGGCGCGCAGGTCAATTTCCGGATTGGCGCATGCCGTCGTCACGGGGGCATTCAACGCGAAACCGTGGGCGGCACGGGTGTCCGCGAAGGCGCGCCGAACCGCCTCGTTGAATTCCATGAGGTCATGGGTGTCGCGACGCATTGGCGAAAGGCGCGGGTGACGTCCGATCGCCGCATGAACGGCTTCCTCCACCTTCCGGCACGCTCTTTCGATACCTTCCGGCGAATCGGCGCCGACGAGGAGTCCGTGATTCTGCATAAAAAGGTACGGGCACGGCGGGTCTGTCTTTTCAGACGCTGAAATCGCCGCTTTGACGGTGTGAAAGAGCTCATTGGTGGGCGGTGTCGTCGCGACCCAGAGAGCGTCCCCGCCAAACAGGGCGGATACGTGGCGCTCCCCCTCCGTGCCCGCCAGAAGACCCGCAATCTGCGGTGAACGCACGTGGACGACGTAGCTCTGCGGCATGAGGTAATGGAGGAGTGTCTCTATCCCCGGAGGAAGCAAACCCGAGCCGCCGTCGGGATCGTGCAGGATTTCCGAGAGGGGATCGTCGGAGCGGGCGGCGTGATCCAGCCGTTCCCGGGACATGGTGACAAAGGCCCGTTCCTCATATGTTCCCGGACCGATACCGGCGGCGGAAATATGCAGATTTGATCCGTCGAAATAGGACACGGCTCCCGCGGCCCGCTCACCGGCGACGCGTAAGAATATTTGTGAAATAGTCATAGTTTCTCTGTAAGATACCCTTGAAAACGTGGTACGGTCAAAGACCGTATGAACAACGAAACACACGACGGAACCAACGATCTCCACCATCTTCAGTTGCGCAATCTGCACATGGAGGATTATCCCCAGATCAAGACGCTCATGGACAAGGTCTACGTGGACCTTGACGGCGCGTGGCCCAAGAAAGTCATTGCAAGTCTCCTGCGTCGCTTCCCGGAAGCGCAGTTCGGTATCGAGGACAACGGAGTCATCGTTGCCGTTGCCCTCACCGTGCGAGTCGACTACGCCGCATTCTCAAATGCCCACACCTATGACGAACTGCTGGAAGGCAATGACGCCGTCGTACACCACCCCGACGGGGACGCCATGTACGGTCTGGACATTTTCGTTGATCCCGAATACCGCGGTTTCCGTCTGGGTCGTCGTCTCTATGACGCCCGAAAAGAACTCTGTCGGGAGCTCAATTTCCGGGCGATTATCGCGGGCGGTCGAATACCAGGTTATTACAAGCATGCATCGGAGTTTTCGCCTCACGAGTATATCGAGCGGGTGAAGCGACGGGACATATACGATCCCATTTTGACATTTCAGCTGAACAACGATTTTCAGGTAAAGCGGGTTCTGGAGGATTACATCCCGGAGGACCGGAAGTCCCGTGGTAACGCCACGCTCCTTGAGTGGGTGAATATATACTACCAGAGAAGGCAGCAGTCTGCGGTTACCGCGCCGAAGCGACATGTCCGTGTCGGACTCGTACAGTGGCAGATGCGAAAGGTGTCGTCCCTGGAGGATCTCCTCGAGCAGGTCGAATTTTTCATCGATGCGATTTCGGACTACCAGGGTGATTTTTGTGTCTTTCCCGAGTTCTTCAACGCCCCCCTCATGGAACTGACGGATCAGGAGACAAGCATTTCCGCCGTGCGCGGCCTCGCGGAGTACACTCCGGCGTTGCGGGACGCCATTTCTCACATGGCCGTCACCTACAACATCAACGTCGTCGGGGGCAGTATGCCCGTGTGGGACGACGGTGAACTGTATAATGTTGCATATCTCTTTCACCGGGACGGGCGCATTGAATGGCAGTACAAGCTCCATATCACTCCTCAGGAGCGTATCAGCTGGGGCATTCAAGGAGGGAACGCCCTGAGAGTCTTTGATACCGACGCGGGAAAGGTGGGAATTCTCATCTGTTATGACGTCGAATTTCCCGAGCCAGCGAGAATAATGAGTGATCGCGGTCTGGAGATTCTCTTCGTTCCCTTCTGGACCGATACAAAGAACGGTTATCTCCGTGTCCGTCGTACCTCCCAGTCACGGGCGATCGAAAACGAATGCTACGTGGCCATAACAGGCAGCGTGGGCAACCTTCCCAGAGTTGACAATGTGGACATTCAGTACAGTCAGTCCGCGGTTTTCTCCCCATCCGATTTTTCCTTTCCCCACGACGCAATCATGGCTGAGAGCACGCCAAATACGGAAATGACCCTGCTGGTAGATCTCGATCTGGACAAACTGAAGGAATTGCGTGCCGAAGGACAGGTAACCAACTACCGCGATCGCCGGCTGGACCTCTATCAGGTTGAGTGGACGGGGGAGTAGGGCGCCGACGACATCGGTGCGGCACTCTCAGAGTTCGGTCCGTGCCTACCGTTCGCTTTTGGTCAGACGCAGGCGTACGCCTGCGCGGATCATCGTCTCGTCAAGGAAGGGTGTGGAAACATCACTGTCCCAGCTGTTGTACAGGGGGATCAACCAGTCACACACGGCGCCGATCAGAACGTCGTCGTTAAGGCGATAATCCATCGCAATTCCCACCTGGGGATAGACGAATCTCCCGGTAATCCAGTACCGCCCTACCGCGCCTGGATCGGTTCCGTCGATACCGGAGAGGGGGATTCGAAAGACCAATCCGACACCGCCCCGAGCGCCGATGGACCAGCGATCCAGCCGGGTCGATTGCCACGAAAAAGTCAGGGGAAGAGACAACCCGACGCCGAGGGTCGATGCAATATCACCGACGGCTGCGCCCGTCTCGATCTGGGTGGGCACCGTCTTGGGATACGCCTTCAGCGCGATGTACTCCTGCATGAAAAGCCACCCTTCAGGTTCAACGGAAATGACCGCCGTCAGGGGAACCTCGACTCCCGCACCGAGAGACGTCTTGAGAGGGCTCACATCGCTTCCCTGCACGCTCTCTCCCGCCGAAGTGGTGGTAAAGCCGTTGTACATCCAGAGAGGACCGCCGGTGAGAAAGACATTTGGCGTTGGTTGTCGTGCGTTCTGTGCTTCCAGGGAGACCCCGCCGATCAGCACGAGGATGAAGCACAGGTGCGGAAGAGGCCGGAATCTCTCCGGCCGGTAGGTTGTGACCTTCACGATGACAGCATATCACACGCCGGCGTGAGTTTTCCGTCGGATCGGGTGAATGGATTTCTCTTAGTAACTCTTTGCAAAAACGGCCATGTATTTTGCGGCCTTCCCGCTGGCGATGCAGCTCTTTCCCTTTGCTTCTTCTTCATTGCCGAAGGGCAGAACCCGTATGGTCGCCTTTGTCTCTTCTTTGATTCGCCCTTCCGTTGCGGGATCTCCGTCCCACGGCGCGACGGCAAATCCGCCGGCGCCTTCGTTGAAGAATGAGACAAACTCCTCGTACGACTCCGGCCGCACCGTATTCTCCTCGCGAAAAGTCTTTGCACGGGTGAAAAGGCTCGATTGAATTTCCTCAAGCAGTGTCCGGATGCGCTCCCGTACCCGATCAAGGGAGACTGTTTCCTTCTCGCCGGTGTCCCTTCTCGCCAGAACAACCTGGCCGTTCTGAATGTCCCGGGGCCCCATCTCAATGCGGACGGGGACGCCCCGTAGTTCCCATTCGGCAAACTTCCAGCCCGGTGAATTGTTTTCGTCGTCGTCGAGTTCGATACGAAATTCCCGTCGCAGTTCATCGTATAACGATTGCGCTTTCGGCAGGACATCTTCTTTGTTGTTGGAACGAAAAATCGGCACCAGGGCAACCTCGGTCGGTGCAAGGCGCGGCGGAATGACCAGCCCCTTGTCGTCGGAGTGGGCCATGATCAGGGCACCGATGAGACGGGTCGAGACTCCCCAGCTGGTCGCCCAGACATACTCGAGAGAGCTCTCCCGGGACTGAAACTGAACATCGAAAGCTTTGGCGAAATTCTGGCCGAGAAAGTGGGAAGTCCCCGCCTGGAGAGCCTTGCGGTCCTGCATCATCGCCTCAATGGCGTACGTGCTTACCGCACCGGCAAACTTTTCGGATTCCGATTTCACGCCGGTGAGGACGGGAAGCGCCATATAGTCTTCCGCGAACGTCTTATACACCTCCAACATTCGCAGCGTTTCTTCACGTGCTTCCTTTTCAGTCTCGTGTGCGGTGTGCCCTTCCTGCCAGAGGAACTCTGTTGTCCTGAGGAAGAGTCGGGTCCGTTTTTCCCATCGCATGACGTTGGCCCATTGATTGATGAGCAACGGCAGGTCACGGTAGGACTGTATCCACTTCTTGTACATGCTCCAGATGATCGTCTCCGAAGTCGGTCGAATGACCAGGGGCTCTTCCAACTCCTCGCCGCCTCCATGGGTCACGACGGCAAGCTCGGGAGCGAATCCTTCAATGTGTTCGGCTTCCTTTTTCAGGAAGCTTTCGGGTATGAGAAGGGGAAAATAGGCATTGGTGTGTCCCGTCTCCTTGAACATGTCGTCCAGCCCGCGTTGGATGCGTTCCCAGAGGGCGTATCCCCTGGGACGGATCACCATGCTGCCCTTTACGGGGCTGTAATCCGCAAGTTGTGCCTGGAGTACGATGTCGATGTACCAATCGGAGTAATTTGTGTCACGGGGCGTAATTCTTTCTGCCATAATATTCTGCTGGAGTTTATGGGCAAAATGCCTGGAGGTCAAGTTTTGTTTACTGTCCACAACCGTGCGGATGAAGATCGTCACTTCTGAAGCAGAAAGATAGAAATCCACTGTATCTGTCAGGGGACCGAACCGCCGTTTGCCGTTTCGGAATCTCCCCCAGTACAGGAGCTGCCCATGGACCACCCTCCATTCTGTCCGAATCCCCGCTGCGCCGAACACTGGCGCGGCGCTTCCGTACATCCCCTCCTTCCCGACCCGTCTCTCCCATCTGCATGGTGGATTCGTGACGGAACCTATCGCTCCCGGCGGCTCGGGATCGTTCAACGCTTTCGCTGTACTACCTGCGGACGTCACTTCAGTGCATCAACCTTCTCCCTCGAGTACTTCACCAAAAAGCACATCAGCCTCTCCCGGCTGCGGAATCTGCTGGTCAGCGGCTGTTCCATCCGTGCCGCCGCCCGGCAGTTGTTCGTCTCTCCCACCACCATCACCCACCGGATCATGATGCTTGCCCGCCAGAGTATCGCCGTCCACGGAGCGCTTACCGAGGACGTCGTTCCCGCCGAAGACCTCGTGGTTGACGGCTTTCAGAGCTTCTGGGTCAGCCAGTACCATCCGAATTCCTTCAACCTCCTTGCCGGAGCCGACTCGCAATATCTCTTTGCAATGACGTCAGTTACCCTGCGGCGAAGCGGGAGGATGACCGCGCGGCAACGGCGGAAACGGGCGCTCATCGAGGTGCATGAACCGCCTGACCCCGGGGCACTTGCCCGATCGTTTCATGAACTCATCCATGAGGCAGTGCGGGTCTGGCACCCTGTGGTACCGGAGAGACGGATTCTTCGCAGTGACGAACACCCGACCTACCAGCGGTGTCTTCGCCAGTGGCAGTCGGACGGGATTCGCCAGATGACGATTTCCTCGAGACGACCGCGAACTGCGACCAATCCCCTGTTCGCGGTGAACTATCTTGATCGGGAGATCCGGAAGGATCTGGCCGAGCACCACCGGGAGACGGTCTGTTTTGCCCGGAATGCGGCGCTGAGCACCGCCCGGATGTGGATCTACCTGGTGTGGCACAACGTGGACAAGGAGTACCGAATCTCACCGCGGAATGTACTGCGTCACGGCGAGGCGGCAGGAATCGGGAGTGATCGACTGCGGCGGGTGCGCCGGAGGATGCTGACACGCCGAACATTTCTCACCCGAAGCAGATTGAATCACACGCTTCGGGTGGTATGGATGGGGATGATGGGGACGCCGGAGCGGGAGAATCGCATCAACGGACGATTAACTCCCGGTTACTGCATGGAATAGGACGTTGCCATCCGCACGGTTGTGGACAGTAGCGACTTACCGAAGCTGAACGGTTTCAACCATGTAGCGGATGCGCATTCCTTCACCCGTTTCCCGAATGCGCTCAATCACCGCCACGACGGAACGCTCATTCGGACTGGCGACAATCTGTTTTATTCGGTAGCGGTCGATATCGTCGCGGAAATAGTCGGGACGACCTACGCGATGGTTGACGACCGAGCCGTCGGCGAGGCGGGTCGTCACGTCGAGATAGAAAGCGGCCTGGACGTGTTCTCCGTTGGTCCGACGGCTCTGAACGAGTTTGATTGTGTAGGAGTTACCGGTTTCAAAATCACGAAACTCAATTTGTTCCCGGACCGCCGCCCCATTCACGAGAAGGTAAATCAATCGACCCTGGTTGAGGTGATCCACGCCATATCGTTGAATAACCTTCTCCGCATCGGGAAGGAGATTGTAGAGCGCGCCGATTCCGTCCTGTCCGGGACCGATCGTCGTCTGGAATGTCCTGGAAAAGACTCCATCCTGGACAAAGACGTTTCTCGGTACGTCGACGGCAAAGATTTCCGCAAATGGAAGGTTTTCCTCGTAGGTAATGCCGTATTGGCCAAATACAAATACCCGGGAGTCCCGGGAAAACCCGAGATTCACAAATCGGGCAGCGTCACCGGCAAACGTGACACCGGTAATCGCAAGAAATATTGTCACTACGACGAGATGTGTCTTCTTGTGCACCATGGGTCCTTTCCTCTTTCTATTGTATCGTCCAATTGGCGGGTGTGCTGAAGTATTTTCCAAAAACCGGTATAGTGGAAGGGATGACCTTAACCGGGCGAAATATCACCGTACGAAGCGGCCTTGCTTTGTGTGTCGCCAGTGCATTGACAGTGGGATATCTCTTTTTCTCGTGGAATCGGTCCGGCGGTGAGGGAATACACGACATACGCCTCACCCATCTGTTTGCGATTGCAGGGGCCGCTGCATCAATGGTGCTGGGTTTTCTTTTTGCCGGGACCTACAGCCGGTTGTTTCGTCGCAGTCCATCGATCCCGGTATTCTTCATGACCCTTTTTTTTCTGTCCATGACCCTGGATGCGACGAAGCTGGCCCAGATTGTTGTCGCGTCGGGCAGTTCTCAACATCTCTCGCTGATTCTGGGGCGGGTATCTATTTTCGCCCATGTAGTGGGAGTGCTTTCCCTTTTTGCGGCGGGTTTATACGCCGGGGGGATACGAATGCAACGTCACGGTACGGTGGTCTTTGTAGGTCTGCTCATCGCCTTCAGTCTCAGTTGGTCCCTCCCGGTGGATACCACATTCCTCCCGGACAATCTGGTATACCCTGCAGGTGTGCGCGAATCGTTTCAGGCGTCGCTGATTGTGATTCAGGTTCTGGCGGTGTTGAATTTTATTCAGGCTTCCATCAGCAATCGCAATCCCCGTATGCTGGTGACCGCGTTGTCCGTGGTTCTTCTTGCGGCTGGTCGGGAGCTGCTCTTTTTTCTTGTTGATCCCCTGTGGATCATTGTCGGTATCGGCGCGGTGATATTCGGAGGTGTGGTCTTTACCGGGCAGTACTACAGGGATTTTCTCGTCTCCTGAATACGTTCCGATTGCCGCCGGACCGAACAAGTACCGGGACGGGAGTGTCAGACGAGGAACGAGACGGCGAGGCCGACTCCCACCGGAAGAATCAGATTGTCTGCGTCACCGCTGGGAAGGACTTCCAGCAGGGTTGCTGAAATTGCCGCGGTCGCGATCACGGCGGGGGACGGCACGATTGTGTACGTGCTGACTGCAACGGCGGCGGCGCACGCCACACTGCCCTCAACAGTCTTGCCGCCTGTCGCGGGAACGCGTATTGATCCCACTATCCGACCGACGAGACTTGCGAATCCGTCGCCGAAGGCAAGGGCATAAATGGCGATGCTCGCCGCAGGGTCGGGGTACAGGAGGAGGGCGAGCATCGCGCCGATACCAAGCGTCACCGGTCCAAGGACAAACCGGTTCAAGTCCCGTTGCCGCGACGCCATTTCTGTTATTCTGGAGATAACGGGCACGCGATTTCCCGCGTTTCTCTGGACCTCCGTGTAGGTATACAGTAACGTACCGAGAGACAGAAGAGCCAGTGTAACGGGAGTGCCGATTAATTGCGCAACCCCGGGCACCAGTGCTATTGAAAGATGAATGGATTTCCTTATTAATTCTGTCTGTATGTCACGTGTAACGTCGCGTGTTAACTGTCGCAGTAGAACTTGTTCCATCGGTTATTTACTTGCAATTTCCATGCCATGCGACGGAGATATTTATGGGATGCATAACTCTCATTATTATAAAGAATTAATACGAAACTTCCCGACTGCGAAAATCGTGGGGACGGTAAATGTATAAAAAAGGATACAAGAGTATTCGAAAATTAATAGTGTCCCTTATTTTCTGCGGCGGAATGCTCGTGTTCCTTTCGGGTTGCGCATCCCCCTCATCGCCGTCGCCTCCGGAACAACCGGTTCATCCGGTGGATCAACAGGGTCGGAATCGTTTCGATTCATCCGGAACTGAACCGACGACCCCGCCTGTCGATCAGGATGAGAATTCCCCCCCGATGGGGGAGGACGATTTCGCGGAAGACGGTGACAGGATCGCGTCACTGGACCCCCTCCAGCCGGGGCGGGCAGTTTCGCCGGAGGAGCTCCGGAAGGTTACGGTGGGGACAATCATGGCGGATATGACCACCGAAGAAAAGGTCGGTCAGATGATTATGCCGGCTCTCCTTGTCGACGGGAATGGTGCGGCGGTAACGGACTTCAATGAAGAGCTGAGACGTCTCCTCGTCGATGTCACGCCCGGCGGGTTTCTTCTCTTCGCTGAAAACATCGCATCGCCCGATCAGGTCAGAACACTTATCGAAGCGATGCAGGAAGCTTCGGAATTACCCCTCATCGTGAGTGTCGATCAGGAAGGAGGCGTTGTCAGGCGCATCGTCCCGACTGAAGAGATGCCGGCGACGCACATACCCGCGGCTTCCCGGGTCGGCCGCGTCGGAGATCCCGATCTCGCCTATGAGCTTGCGGGCGTCATGGCGCGGGAGCTTCGCAGCCTCGGAATTACCATGAACCTCGCCCCTGTCGCCGATATCCTGACGAATCCCGGGAACCCCGTCATCGGCACCCGGGCATTCGGTTCCGACGTTGAGACGGTCTCGGCCATGGTTGAATCGACGGTGAGGGGGCTGCAGAACGGCGGAGTAAGCGCGGCGTTAAAGCACTTTCCCGGTCACGGCGACACGGTGGAAGATTCGCACGTTGAAATGGCGGTCTTTCCCCATGACATAGATCGCCTCCGGGCGGTGGAGTTTATTCCATTTCAAAGGGGAATAGCCGCCGGAAGTGATGCGGTCCTTATCGGGCACATAAGCGTTCCCGCCGTAACGGGAGACTATACGCCGGCGTCGCTCAGTCCCCTTCTGACGGACGTCCTTCTGCGGGAGGAACTTGGGTTTGACGGGCTTATCATTACGGATGCGCTCAATATGGCGGCGCTGACGCTGTACTATGAACCCGGAGAGGTTCCTCTCCGGGCGGTAGAAGCGGGAGCGGACGTCCTGTTGCGGCCGGAAAACGCCAGGGGCGCCCATGCATCGCTGCTCAATGCGATCCGCGAAGGGCGTGTTTCAATGGAACGCATCGATCGCTCTGTTCGCCGAATTCTCGAACTCAAGGTGAAACGGGGGCTCATAGGCGTCCCTGCTCTCGTCGACGATGGTCACGCCGAATGGGAAGTTGTCTATACCCAGGGCGGAAGCACGCCGTTGTACGCCCGGCCCGTCAATTTCACTCCTCCCACCACGACGCTTGGAAATCCGGCGCACAGATCGGTCGTTGAAGAGATCCTGCGCAGAAGCGCCCGCTGATTTTCGGAAATGGTGGAGTGTGACACGCCTCGCCGAGGCCGTCTCCGTCGGCTATTCCTGCAGTCTCGGCATCAGACCTTCCAGCAGATCAATGCCGAATCGGCGTATACCGTTGCCCCCGTGGGCGTCGACCCGTGGAACTTCAATGAGATGTTCCAGGAACATTCCCGCCGCTCCGTACGCTGCCGCCTGCTCCCCCAGGCGTGACACGGCAACCTGGCATTTTACGGGATTGGGGTACGCCCAGTTTACCCGGATGTGGTGCTGTATTGCCTCGGTCAGTTCGTCCGCGAGCACTTCCATCGGTCCGCCGATAACTACTTTGGCCAGATTCAATACATTGACGAGAAAAGCGATGTGGCGGGCGAGCTGATCGATGATAATGGTGTCAACTTTCGGGTTCTGTAAAAACTCCCGTGCCTCATCGTCGGTTACCGCAAACTGATTGACCGTGCCGGGGCTGTAGTTGATGCTGCGAAACTCGCCGGCAGAAAACTCGTGTCCATGATGAACGCTTCCATTCAGAACGAGACCGAGTCCTACCGCCATGATCCGATAGTCGTCCATTTCGATCGTATGTTTTCGAAGTTCGCCGAGGACGAAGAGGAAGTTTTGCGGTCGATCGCTGTGCTTAAAAGCAAGTTCACCCCAGCACCCGCAGTTGGCGTCGTTGTCTATGAGTATGGGGATGGAAAGACCCAGGCGCGCCCGTGCGTTCACCACGAATGAGACTTCCCGGTACACTTCCAGAGGACGGGAGGCGCGCAGGACGCCACGTTCGGGATCGACGAAACCGGGAAGGGAAACACCGATACCGATGAGGGGCATCCCCGTGTTCTCCAGGCTGGGGAGAAAGCGGCGGACGATCTCCACAAAAACCTCAACTACGTCCTTCCCCCTGAGATCCAGCATCTCGGTATGGGAAAAGAAAACATCGCCGTGCAGATTGATGCCGACAACGGTAAACGCCTCCGTCTGGATTTCAACCCCCATAATACAGCCCCAATTGGAACGTATCTGGAGCTGTATCGGTCGCCGGCCGCCGGTAGGTCCTGCGTCGCCGACGGACGCGGTTTCCACGATGCCGATTTCCTCGAGATAGCCGACGATCTTTGAAACGGTTGACTTGTTGAGACCCAGTCGTTTAGATATTTCTACCCGGCTTAACCCGTGATTCAGGTATACGGTGCGAAGAACCCTCGTAATGTTTACTTCACTAATGTAGTTTGCCATAAAGTTGGTTGCTACAACCAATCTACACCGACTGTTCATTCCTGTCAAAAAGATATCCAACCGCGTCGGTGCCCCACCTCCAGGGGAAATCGTCGGGACAATTTTTGTTTGACAGTGGAAATTTCTCATGCTACTGTTTAGTTGGTTGTGCAATACAACTAATAGACTGTTCGACCAAAAAAGAGGAGGAACTATGTTTCGAAAGCTACTATTGCTTTTTCTGGTTTCCCTTCTTGCCCTGGTCTTGATCGCATGTGGCGGTCAGGGTGACGGCGAGGAGAGTGAGACTGCAATGGCGGAAGAATCGGGTGTCGATTATACCGATAACCCCTATACCGAAGGTGAGGACCTGTCGGGAACGACGGTGAATATCTTCGGTGCCTTTGTCGACGAGGACGCGCGACGCTTCAATGAGTCGATGATTCCCTTTGAAGAAGCGACGGGCATAGACATTGTGTATGAGGGAAGCGGCGACTTTGAAACACTGATTACCGTCCGTGCCGAGGGCGGCAGTCCCCCGGACATCGCGGTCTTTCCCCAGCCCGGACTTGCGGCGGATCTCGTGAACGGCGACTATATCTATGACGTTGCGGACTGGCTTGGTATGGATTATCTCCAGGAACAGTACAACGACGCGTGGATTGAACTTGCCGATATCGGCGACATCCAGGCGGGAGTCTGGTATCGCGCCAGCGTGAAGAGCCTTGTCTGGTACAATATTCCCGTTTTTGAAGAAGAGGGTTACGAAATCCCCGAGACGTGGGATGAAATGCTCGCGCTGAGCGATCAGATGGTCGCCGACGGGCACACCCCATGGACGATCGGTATTGAGAGCTCCGGTGCAACGGGATGGGTAGCCACGGACTGGATCGAAGACATCATGCTTCGCATTCATCCCCCGGAAGTATATGACCGATGGGTTGCGGGAGAGGTCAAATTTGACAGTCCCGAGTTCCGGGAGGCTCTCGATTATCTGACGGAGATCTGGTTCAACGAAGACTATGTACTTGGTGGCCGGGAAGGTATCGTGCTTACACCATTCGGTGACGCACCCACGCCGATGACGGCGGATCCTCCTGCGGCGCTCATGCATCGCCAGGCGTCCTTTATTACCGCATTCTTCCCTGAAGAGGGCGCTGAAGTGGGCGACACAATCGGATTCTTCTATCTACCGCCCATCGACGAGTCTCTGGGTAATCCGGTTCTCGGTGCCGGGGACCTCTTCAGCCCGATGCAGGATCGCCCTGAAGTACGCGCGACGATGCGCTACCTCGCAACAGGCCTTTCCACCAAGGCATGGCTGGAATCAGGCGGCTTTGTCGCACCGCACAACGACGTGCCCCTCGACTGGTATCCGACCGTTACCGATCGCGGTATCGCGGAGATTCTCCAGAATGCGACGACCTTCAGGTTTGATGCCTCCGACTTGATGCCCGGCCCCGTCGGTGCAGGTACGTTCTGGACGGAAATTACCGCCTATGTGAACGACGAAGACGCAGATTTGGACAACCTTCTGCAGAACATCGATAACAGCTGGCCCTAATCGGGTGTGTATAACCCTTCGGCAGGGGGGCTTTCGCCTCCCTGCCTTTCTTGTATGAATTTTCCTTCGGGGGTGTTATGAGTGATGCCGGTATAGTGAAAAACAGACCTGTGCAAGTGGTGATTTCCCTTGCAATTGCGGCGGTTCTCTTCGTGATATTTGCGTGGAGTTTCAGTTTCATGCGCGCCGGAGACGCGCCGAGACTCGTTATCGCCATTGTGGCGCTGATTGTGGGTGTCGGCGGAATATGGGCGTTGTACCTGACGGTGGATAACCTCGTCAACCAGTTACCCATCCGTATCCGCGACTTTCTGAGACCCTACGTATTTATCATCCCCGCATTTCTCATCCTTCTGGTCTACATCATCTATCCCACGGTACGCACCGTAGGGGTGAGTTTCTTCGACTATACCCGCGGCGGTTCCCCTACAAACTTCGGGTTGCAGAACTATGTCGCCGCGTTTCAGGATCCGGCGCTCCTCATCGCAATTCGGAACAATATTCTCTGGCTCATATTTGTTCCCCTTTTCTCGGTATCCTTCGGTCTCGTTATCGCGGTGCTCGTTGACCGGGTGAAATGGGAGAAGTATGCCAAGTCTCTCGTGTTTCTGCCGATGGCAATATCCTTCGTCGGTGCGTCGGTCATCTGGCGGTTTGTCTATTACTACGCAACCTACGGACAGCAGATCGGTCTCTTGAACGCCATAGTCGTCGGTCTTGGCGGCGATCCCGTCGGATGGCTGCGTATAGAGCCGTGGAACAATTTTTTCCTCATCGTGATCATGATCTGGCTGCAAACGGGCTTTGCCATGGTGATCCTTTCCTCCGCGGTGAAGGGTGTCCCCTCAAGCCTCCTGGAAGCTGCCCGCATCGACGGCGCGGGAGAGTTTCGGATCTTTTTCCAGGTCATCATTCCCTATGTGAGCGGGACGATCCTTACCGTAACGACGACGATCGTCATCCTGGTTCTCAAGATATTCGATGTCGTTTTTGTCATGACCAGCGGCCGATTCAACACCGACGTCGTTGCCAACATGATGTACAACCAGATGTTCACCCGGGGACAGTACGGTCGCGGAGCGGCACTGGCGGTAATCATTTTCATAGCGGTTACGCCGGTAATGATCAGAAACATCCGCAGTCTCAATAAGGCGTGAGGAGAAGTGCTATGTCCGATACGTTAGTCATACAGAAACGAAAAAAAACATCCAAAGAGATTTTTGGGCGAATTTTCCTGAACGCCGCCATCATTCTTATCGTTCTGGTCTGGACGATTCCGACGCTGGGGCTGCTGGTGAGCTCCTTCAGGGAACCCCAGGCGATCAACACAACGGGATGGTGGACAGCGGTCTTCCAGCCCTTTTCCCAGGGATTCTGGACACTTGAAAACTATATCTTTGTCCTTGGTGAAGACGGAATGGGGAACGCCTTTCTGAACAGCCTCCTGGTAACCATACCCGCCACGGTCATTCCGATCACCATCGCCGCCTTTGCGGCGTATGGCCTCGCCTGGATGGAGTTCAAGGGGCGACGCCTCATGTTTGTCCTTGTGGTCGGTCTCATGGTGGTGCCCCTTCAGACGTCATTGCTTCCGCTCTTCCGGCTCTACAATAACGCCAGGCTGAACGGTACCTATCTGGGAATCTGGCTGGCCCATACGGGATTCGGACTCCCCCTCGCCACCTATCTCCTGTACGGCTACATCTCGCAAATTCCGAGGGACCTCATAGAGGCCGCGGAGGTGGATGGAACGACGCCTATGACGAAATTCATCTATCTCGTCGTTCCCCTGTCGGTGCCGGCGATCGCATCGTTTGCGATATTCCAGTTCCTCTGGGTATGGAATGACCTGCTTGTGGCGTTGGTATTTCTCGGTACGAATATCAACGTTGCCGTGGTGACGACCCGTCTCGCGGAGATGGTAGGGTCCCGCGGGCAGGACTGGTATGTTTTGACCTCCGGTGCATTTCTGACGATGACCATGCCGCTGGTCGTCTTCTTCGGACTGCAGCGGTATTTTGTGCGCGGCATGATGGCGGGCTCCGTAAAAGGGTAGTTTTGCCTGGGCGTACACCAACGGGCGGTGATCCCACGGATTACCGCCTTTTTTATGACTGCAATGTAAAGGATACCTATGGACCTCGGAAATAATGCACATACCGACACGACCTGGGAGATCTACGAGGACGAATTCCGGTCGGATCAGGTCGTCACGACGGGAAGCAACTACATGATAGGTAACGGATACTGCGGCTATCGTGGTACCTTCGCCGACGATACCCGGGCGGAATACGTCGCCTGTGTCCTGACCGATACGTATGACAACGCCGACGGCGTCTGGAAGGAGCTGGCGACCGTTCCCAACGGTCTTTACACAACGCTCATGGTGAACGGTACACCCCTGCGATGGTCCGGGGCGGATACCCAGCAATACCGGCGGACGCTGAACTTCCGCTACGGCGAGTGGAGCGGTGAGGCGACGTGGAAAAAGCGCGGTATCTCCGTTGCCGAAACGCGCTTCGCCTCGGCCGAGGATATTCACCTTCTCACCTCCCGTACCACGATTACCGCTCACCGGTCGGCGGAGATGACGATCGTCACCGGTATCGACGCCGATATCTGGAGTCTCAACGGGAATCACTTCCGTGCGCTCCGCGGTGATATTCGCGAAGGAATCAGTGAAATCGTCGGGGTGACACAAGAACACGGATACGAAATCGTCGTGCAGGAGCATGCAACGCTCACCGGTCCCGCCGGTGAACCCGTACCTCATACCGATGAGCACTTGACCGATCATGACGGCGGCAGTCAGCTCAGACGTCTGGAATGCTCCCTGGACCGGGGCCAATCGATCGTTCTCACAAAGTACGTCGCCCTCTACAGTACCAATGATCTGCGCCGGGGACAAAATCCCCATACGGTCGTGCACGTTCCCGCGCTCCCCGCCGAGACGGGAACCCTTGATCCCGCCCGGTCCGCCGCCCGATTCCGGAAGGAACAACCCCCCGTCAATGACCTCAACAAACCGACGGAGGCGGAGCTGCGGACCGCCGCGACGGCGGTTATCCACGAGGCGCAACAGAGGGGATGGGAAACGGTCCGCCGTCGTCACCGGGAGAGATGGGATCGCTGGTGGGAGCATTCGGATATCGAAATTGCCGGCGATGACCGCGCGGCGACGGTCCTCCGCTACAACATCTATCACAACATCATCGCCACACCTGTCCATACGGACCATCTCCCCATCGGCGCCCGGGGCCTGTCGTGTCAGGCGTATCAGGGCGCAGCGTTCTGGGACCAGGAGATATTCAATCTTCCCATGTTCATCTTTACCGCGCCCGATGTTGCCAGGAATATCCTTGTGTACCGCTATCGTACCCTCGACGGGGCGCGCAGAAAGGCGCGGGACCTCGGGTACCACGGAGCATTCTACCCGTGGATCAGCGGTGACAGCGGAGAGGAGATCTGCCCTGCCTACTTCTTTCGGGATGTGATATCCGGTCGAAAAATCCGCAACCATTTCAATGATTGGCAGATACATATCTCTCCCGATATTTCCTATACCATCTCCCGGTATGTCGCGATCACCGGTGATGAGGAGTTCCTGAAATGGTACGGCGGGGAGATCGTATTTGAAGTGGCCCGTTTTCTCTATTCCCGGTCCCTCTACCGTCCCGACCGCGATCGCTATGAGATCATTCGGGTCCTCGGTCCGGATGAATACCATGAAAACGTGGACAACAACTTCTTCACCAATTATCAGGCGCGCTTCGCCCTGGCGTACGGGGCTGAAGTTTTTGACTGGTTGGGCGAACGTGATCCCGAGGCGCTGAAAGCGGTTTCCGGGAAGATCAAGCTTGATGCGGGGGAAGTGGAACGGTGGCGGCAGACCGCCGAAAAAATGTACGTACCGGAACCTTCGAAGACGACGGGACTCATTGAGCAGTTTTCGGGATATTTTCAGTACGAAGACATTACGCCCCGCGAGCTGAAGGAACGCCTCATCGAAGGCGGCGAATACTGGGGATGGCCCAACGGCATCGCCCTGGAAACCCAGGTGACAAAGCAGGCCGACGTGACCCAACTGTTCATGCTGCACCCCGAGGCATATACCCGGGAGATTATGCAAAAGAACTGGGAGTACTATGAAAAACGTACCCAGCACGGCTCATCATTGAGTCCCGCAGTGTACGCGATTGTGGCGGCGTGGATCGGCCGTCTCGATGACGCGTACCGGTACTTCATGAAGTCATGTACAATCGATCTGTACAACGACAACAAGGCGGTCAGCGGCGGTACCTTCATAGGAGGTATCCACACCGCAGCGTGTGGTGTGGCGTGGCAGATTGTCGTGCACGGCTTCGCGGGAATGTCGGTCTCCGATGACGGTATCTCGTTTGCTCCCCGTCTTCCGGCGGAGTGGGAGCGGGTCACATTTCCCCTTGAGTTTCGCAAAGCGAAGCTCTCCGTAGAGATCACGACGTCCGCCGACGGTTTGACCACGACGTCCGTCACGGCGGGGAAAGAGAACTCCGCGACCATAGAGGTGACGATCGACGATGAGACGGTTCACATCAGGCCGGGAGAGACGGTGAAGCACGACGGTCCTTCCCTCCCGTCGCGGTGAGCGGTATGTTCCATTCATGAATACATCGACGGTGGTCGTCGTTGGCGCCGGTTTGGGCGGCCTGGCAACGGCAATCAGACTTGCCGGGATGGGTTACGACGTAACGGTGCTGGAAAGCCGTACGGGACCGGGCGGAAAAGCGTATACGGCACAGTTCGGAAGGTATCGTTTTGATACCGGACCGAGCCTGCTCACCCTCAAGGGTGTATTTGACGATCTCTTTGCCGCCGGGGGCGCCCGATTTGACGACTACGTGACGGTGACGCCCCTCGACCGAATCTGTAATTACTTCTGGCGGGACGGAACGCGCTTCTCCGCTCCCGGAAACGGAGAATCCCTGGCGGCGATCCTTGAGGCCGCAACGGGTGAGCCCCGTGAGAGGGTGCTTCGCTTTCTCGCCCATTCACGGCGTATTTACGATATCACCGCCCGTCTGTTCCTGGAGCGGAGTCTCCATGACCGGAGAACCTATTTGCAGCGGGGCTTCTGGAAGTCCCTGGTGAGACTTCCCCATATCGATGCGCTGCGAACGATGAACGGCGCAACCGAACATTTCTTCAGGGATCCCCGGGTACGGCAGTTTTTTAATCGGTACGCCACCTACAACGGCTCCGATCCCTTCAGGACGCCGGGAACGCTTCACATCATCCCTCACGTCGAATACGGGATCGGTGCGTGGTCTGTTGAAGGGGGAGTGTATCAAATACCCCTGGCGATGGAGCGCGTCGCAAGGGAGCTGGGCGTCCGTTTTGAGTACGGGACGCGGGCCGATGCGATTGTCACCGACCGGAACGGCGGCGGAGCGGTGAGAGGTGTCCGGGGGGATGGCCGCTTTTTCCCGGCTCAGATCGTCGTCTCCAATGTGGACGTCACTACGAACTACGAACGGTTGCTGGACGATACGGAGGCGCCGGGATATCGACGCTACCGCAAACAGGAGCCGTCCAGCTCGGGAATTGTCTTCTATTGGGGCGTCAGGCGTTTGTTTCCGGAGCTCGGTCTCCACAATGTCTTTTTTTCGGACGACTATCGCGGAGAGTTTCGTCGAATATTTCACGATCTCACCGCTCCAGAAGATCCGACGATCTATATAAACATAACAAGCAAGGCGGGGTCACCCGGGGACGCGCCGAGGGACGGCGAGAACTGGTTCGTCCTCGTGAATGCTCCGGCGGACTACGGTCAGGACTGGAGCGTAGAAGTAGCCAGGGTCCGTGAAGCGGTACTGCGTCGGCTGAAGGCGGAACTGCAGGTCGACCTTGAAGGGGAAATCGAAGAGGAAGGTGTCATGACTCCCGGAGACATCGCGGCGAATACGGGATCCTACCGGGGAAGTCTCTACGGTATCGCATCCAACTCAACAACGGCCGCATTTCTGAGACATCCCAATCGCTCCCGCCGGTACAGGGGGCTGTATCACGTCGGGGGAAGCGTCCATCCCGGCGGCGGCATGCCGCTGGTGGTGCTCGGGGGGAAGATCACCGCCGACCTGATCCGACGGGATCATCCCCTCTGAATTTTCCCTGTAACGCGATCCTAAAATGAAGGGCGGTTGTTGAGAAAGTCCGAGCCGCCGCCGGGGAGACCGCCGAAACTGCGTCGTTCCACCTGGTTGTACAGTGCGAAAATGGTACGCACCTCACCAAGCTGGCGGATATGATCCCGTTCCTGACGCGAGAAATCGCGGAAAAACTGTCCCGAACTCTGGCCGTCCACGGTCGTCCGTCCAATACCGTCCTCATGGTACCTGCGTAATTCCCGCAGGCGATAGACCGTATTCTCGAAAATGGGCAGGATGCTGCGCATTTGGATTATCGCGGGGCTCACCTCCCGCCGCAGGAGCATGTCTGAACCGAGAGAGCCGGTATTCGACACCGCATCCTGAAGGCGCCCTTTGAATCGGGCGAGGTCCCGGTAGGTGCGGGTAAAATCTCCCCGGGTATCGAGGTACCGTCTCATGTAGGCGGATACAAACGTCGGGGCGCCGCTGCGAAATGCGGCAAGCCGGATTTCGTTCCAGCGCGCATAGTATTCCTGAAAATCTCCGTCCGGAACCGCTTCCGTTCTCAATGGGCTGTCCGGGGCGATTTCCGCGGCGTACCCCGCCTGGACGTTCCGGTCCGAACCGTTGAATCCGGCCGATACGGTTCCCTCACGGACGCCCAGGAGTGAAGCCTCATCGGGCGCGGTCAATACGTCGAACTCCGTTCCCCTGACGCCGAACACGGCGGTGCGTGTCTCGACATCCAGCCGGGACTGGCGGCTCATGCGATTTGCGGCAACCTGGACGGTACCGCTCAGGAGCTTTACCCGTGCCGAGGTTGTTCCGTCCCGTTCCTCGACGGTGAGGTAGTAGGCGCTGTTTTCAGTGACGCGAATCAGGGCGGCCGTGCTTCCCGTCAGTTCAATTTCGGCGTATCCGTCACCTCCGGTCTGAATGAAATCCATTTCCCGTATGACCAGACCGGCATCAAGGTCGGGAAACGCGAGGATGCGATCGTCCCGAACAAGCTCGACCTCCCCTTCCGTGTAGACGACCCGACCGATATCCTGGCCGAATGCGGCACCGGCCGCGACGAAAAATGCGCAGAACAGCACCATTGTTGCTCTCGACATATCCTATTCCTCCCTCGCTACGGCGAGACTGTAAAAGTATCGCCCATCGGGCGAAATATACCGGGCGACAACGTAAAAATGTCGCAGCGTCGCCGCCGCCTCCTGGGCGGATGTCGTCGTCGCCTGCGTGCCGTGACGTTGCCGGTCGACCACATCCTGAATCATGCGCACCGTGGTCCCCGCGTTAAGAAGGATCTGCTGAAGCGCAGCCTGATCGGCGCGGTCGATGCTGTTCCGAATCCGACGGCTCGGTGTAGAGAGGCCGACCGCAGTGATATATCCCGGAACATCCGGCGGCCGTTCTATCCAGCGGGGAGAACCGTCTGGTGAGGAGCGCCAATCGGGGATGTTCGGCGGCGTCGGCAGCCCCGGGACGTATGCCACGACGTAGGTCGCTTCGCCGTCCTGCAACTCCCTGATCACTTCAACGCTGTCGACGAGTGAATCGGCATATTCATCGTCCCATGACCCGGAAATATCGTCGACATATCCGATGTCGCCTCCGTTGGACGCGACGATGTATCGGTATTGCGCAAAGAATCGTACGTATCGGGACGCCTGTTCCGCCACGTGGAGGATTGCGGCATCACGCTCGTCGGTTCGGTCTCTCAGGCGAGGGGATACGCCAAGAAAGAGAGGATTGCCGCGGTACCCCCTGAGATCACCGGCAAGTTGAGGTATCATATCTCGTTGTTGAATATCCGTACCGGCAGGTGACATCTCGTCGTCTCCATGTGATATTGTTTGTGAAGGCGGGGTTGCACAGCCGATCGCACTCAGCAGGAGTGCCGATACGACGATGAGGGCACCTCGAATTGGTTTTATCATGACCAATATAGTATAACTTGAACGGTGAAGATCACAATGTTTTCACGAATTGAGGAGGAAGGAATGAAGATCACGGCGCGTGTAGTTCTGATAGCACTGGCCGCCCTTTATGTCACGGCCTGCGCCACACCGAGCAGGACCGTCCAGAGGACGGCGGCGGACACCCAGACCGATCTCAGCGGACGCTGGAACGATACGGATTCGCGACTCGTTGCGGAAGAGATGATTGACGATCTCCTGCAGCGACCGTGGCTGAGCAGGTTTTCCTCCCGTACCGACCGGGAACCGGTTGTCATCGTCGGAACGGTGCGTAACTTGAGCTCGGAACATATAAATACCGACACCTTCATAAACGATATGGAGCGGGAGCTGGTAAACAGCGGTATGGTGCGGTTTGTAGCCGCGGCGGAGCAGCGCGCGGAACTGCGTGCGGAGCGTATGGACCAGCAGACCCAGGCGACACAGGAAACGATTTCCCGTCTTGGTGCCGAGACGGGGGCGGACTTCATGCTCCAGGGCAGTATCTCTTCCATCGTCGACGCGGTGGAAGGCCAGCGGGCAGTCTTCTACCAGGTGGATCTGGAACTCATAAATATCGAAACGAGTGAAAAGGTCTGGCTCGGTCAAAAAGAGATAAAGAAAATCATCGAACAGAGCCGACGCCGCTGGTAGGAGGAGGATTTCATGGGCCGTAACTCCCGGACTATTTCTTTGCAGGCGGCGATTGTCGTCGCCTCGGTCATCCTTTCTTCGTGCATGACCACCAGAAATCTTCAATTTGTGGAGATCGATGAGGCGGCCCGAAGCGGTGACTACGGTACGGCAGTCTCCGTACTTGAAGAGAACAGTGACTCCCTCTACGGAAATCGCGACGGCGTCCTCTATTATCTCGACAGCGGAATGCTCCATCTCTACAACCGCGACTACGCTACGAGTATTCAGCGGTTTGAAGAGGCGGAACGTCTCATAGAAGAGTATTACACGAGAAGCGTCAGTCAGGCGGCGGCGAGTTTTCTCCTGAATGATAACCAGATCGACTATGCCGGCGAGGATTTTGAAGATATCTACCTCAATGTCTTCAAGGCGCTGGCATTCCTCGAGCAGGGGAACCAATCCGCCGCATTTGTTGAAGTCCGACGTATCAACGACAAACTCAATTTCCTGGAAGACAAGTATCAGGGGCTGGCCGCACGCTATAACGAGGCGGAAGATTCGGCGGTGGACATAGAAGTCGGGGAAAGTCGTTTCTACAACAGCGCCCTGGGCCGGTATCTCAGTCTGCTTATGTACCGCGGGCAGGGTGACTTTGACGGCGCCCGTATCGACTGGCAATACATTCAGGAGGCCTTTGCCCGGCAGGGAAACATCTATCATTTCCCCAATCCCCTTGATGCCTCAGTCATCGAACCGACGGAGCAGGGACGCCTGAGTGTCCTTTCTCTCATCGGGGAGGCACCGCTGAAACGGGCGGAGACGCTCTACGTTGTGACCTTCGACAACCGGGTGGAGATCATCTATGCCGGCGAGGGTGACGCGGGGATACTCATTCCCGAGCAGTATACGTCGTTTTACTACCCGGGAGTGGAGGGCGGCTACCGTTTCAAATTTCAGCTGCCCCGCATGGAAGCGCGGGGCAGCGACGTAGACCGAATTCGCGTTGTTGCCGATGATATGCCGATCGGAGAGCTCCAGCTGCTGGAGGATATGGAGCGTGTCGCCATGGATACCTTCCAGATCAAGAAACCGATCATATTCCTGAAGACGGTGACGCGGACGATCGTCAAGGGTATCGTCGCGCAAAAAGGCAAGGAACAGATGCAGGCTGCAGGGGAAAGTTCGGGCAGCGCGCTCGGACTCGCCGCGGGGTTGATCGGTTCCATAGCGACCGATGTCGCCGTCGACGCGAGCGAGCAGGCCGATGTGAGGGTATCCCGATATTTCCCTGCCTATACCTATGTGGGTGAATGGGAACTGGATCCGGGAACCTACGAAATTTCCGTCGAGTATTTCGGACGGGACGGGCTGTTATGGGTCGAAGAGATCGGGCCCGTCGAGGTGGGAGCGCAGGGTCTCAACCTGGTAAGTTCCTTCTACAATAACTGATCGTCGTGAGGAGTATTGAATGGGTACGAAGAGATATGGATTGGTATTGACCGTCTTGTCGGTCGGAGTCATCTCCCTCCTGCTCGCCGGATGTGTGACCGTGCCCCCGACGGCGGAGCGCGACGGCGGCGACTATCCCGAATGGTTTCTCAATCCCCAAAGCGTCTACCCCGACGACACATACCTCACCGCAATCGGTACCGGGGACTCGCGGCGGGGAGCGGAAGAACAGGCTCTCTCGGGACTTTCCCAGATTTTTGAAGCCAGGATTTCCGTGGACAGCCGTCAAAGTGAACGCTATCGGGAACTCATGAGTTCCCAGGGTACGATGTCGGAGACTGAAATTCGTCTTGCCCAGGACTCAAGCGTCAAGTCAAACCAGACGCTCCTGAACGTCCAGTTCGGTGAAGCCGCCGTTGATGAGACGGGACGTGTCCATGTCATCGCCTATCTGGAACGCCTTCCGACGGCGCGGGTTTACCGTGACCTTATCGGAAGAAACGGTCAGCAGGTGGGGCGTTTCCTGAACGAGGCCGACGGAAGTGATGACATTATCCGCCGTTATGCCTATGTGAGCGCCGCCACGGTCATTGCGGAGCGCAATGAAATTCTTCTGGACCAGCTCAACATTATCGCCCCCGGCATGGGCCAGACGGTACAGCTGCCCTATGTTTACGACAGGGTCGTTCAGCGCAAGGCGGACCTTTCGGCGAACATGACGGTCAGCGTTTCCGTCGACGGCGACAGTCAGGGGAGGATTGTCGCGATCCTCCGACAGGCACTGAGCGAAGAACGTCTTCCCATGGTGGAGAACAACGCAGTCCTGAGCGTTGCCGGGGCTGTTCGTATTGAGCCGATCGCGTCCAATCCGGATTTTGAATCGGTTCGCTGGACGCTCCGGCTCGAAATGACGACCCGTGACGGACGGAGTCTTGTGAACTTCGACGAAGAGAACCGCGCGTCAGGTATCAGTGAAGAAGCGGCGCGGGCCTTTGCCTACCGGGACATAGAAACCGCCGTCAGCAGGAAATTTGTCGCCGCCATGCGATCCTATTTCGACGGGATGGTCCTGGGACGGTAGGAAGCGACCTCGATTATATGATCTGCAGAATACGGGGCCGCTGACTCAGCGGCCCTCTTTTTCTTCGAGAAAATCGCAATAGAGATCGAAAAGGATCGGGTCGATCTTTCCGTTATTTTCAACGAATTCGGTGGTCATCAGCTTCAACGCCTCCTCCGGTGTGAGGGGGCTGCGGTATTTCCGGTTTGGATCGGTCAGTGAATCGAAGACGTCGACGATTTCCAGCATCTTCGCGGGGAAATAGGCGAGAACCTGATAGTCAATGAGGGGTTCCATCGTATAGGACATGACATAGTCCTGGACGGCGGCGGGGTTGCTTCGTTTGTAGTTTTCAAGAAACTCGCGGAAATAACCGTATCCTCCGGGGTGGCCGTAATACTCGTGGTGATATCCGGTTATCAATCCTGCTTCCCGGGGATAGCTTGTCTTGTCCATGACCGCCTTGTACCCGATCTTTACATGACGCTCCACCGTTTCCCTGTCATACCCGGCGTCGCCTTCGTGATATTCGATGTCTTCCGCCTTACCGACATCGTGCACGAGAAATCCCGTCGCGAACTTGTTGATTTCCACCTCATTGAGGGACTTCATGCCGCCGTAAAATATGTGTTCCAGCGTCAAATAATCATCGTGGAGGTGGGGGAGCAGGTTGCGATAGAATTCCTTGTAATTCCGGGCAAATCTGATACGAATGCGGTTTGCGATACCCTTGGCCATGACCTGCTTGTTGTAGTAGAGGAGAAACTCCAGGCCCCCCAGAAAGACGCGGGTCATGTGCTGCACAACCGTTCCGTTGGAACGTTCCATCACCGCCCGGACAAGCTCATCATCGTAGAGGTCGGCATCCACCAGGTTTATCGTCGAACGAACCATACGGTGCGTCTCCTTGACGACATCCTGGGTGTACGCCTTTGCCTGGTCGTTGCCGAGACGAAGGGCTTCGAGAAGGGTGGCGCGATTCGCCGTCGTTGTGACTTCCGTCGCATTGACGAGGGTCTGGGCGATTTCGTCTCGCTGGGGGTGTTCCTGTCGCAGTAGCTCGTCCAGCTTCTGGGTGGACTCCACGATCGCGTCAACCCGCTCGGGGACTTCCAGCTCTTTCATGTGATGATAGAGGGCGCCGAAATTCGGCGGGCCTTCGGGTTTTCTTTCACCGCCCTCTTCACGGCCCTCTTCGCCGCCTGACGGCTCCGCTGCGTCCTCTGCGCCGGCTGTCTGCGGTCTTCGCGCCGCTTCAACCATCCGGTCGACGACCGCACGATCCAGGTAATATTCCCACGTCTCCTCCTGCATCCAGAAGGAGCGGTTGTTGCGGAAGAGCGCCCGGAGCTGAATATTCTTAATACGTCCGGTCTGTTTATTGCGACATATGACGTTTTCCTGCCGCCGGAGAAGCTCTTTCAGTGCAGAAGGATACTGGTTCACGAAAATCTTGAAGGGTACAACTTTTTTGCCAGCCACAGAAAAGAAGAGTATATCGGCGCGGGTAATTCTGCAAGTCTATCGAATCTCTCACTATACTATGCAATACTCGTTCCATATGGCTCCTTCATTGTACCTCCAGCGTCTCCTGAAGCGGAGTACCGACGGGAACACCCTCTTTGTCTTTCCCTCGGAAGTGGTTGCCCAGTCGTGGCAGCGCGCCTTTGTAACGACAGCCGACGGTCCGAAGGCGATACGGACGGACCGGCTCATATCGTGGGACCGCTTCAAGGAGCGCGCAATTTCCGTGAAGCGGGATGCCCGCCCCGCTTCACGGGAGGCCAGAATGGTCTTCGCCCATACCATCGTCGAGGAGAACAGCAGGGCGCCTTTTTTACGGGGAATGATCGATCCCCGATTCGCCCGGGAGAAGCCCAATGTGGCAGGCGGGTTGACCCGTCTATTGCCGCAGCTGCCGATCCTTGATACGGAATCCCACCGCCTTCGTGATGCCATGGCGGCGGACATCGGCGAGATCTATGGCCGGTATCGGGCGTTCCTGGGGGACCACCATCTTTTTGAACCGAACTGGGAGCTCCGGAATCAGGTCAGGCTGGACGGCCTGCCGGGGAAGCCGGTGATCTTCTGGCCCGAACTTCTTGAGGATTACGGCGAATACCGGGAAATACTTGACCCTTATGTCGAGGTGGAACCCCTGCCGCAGGGAACCCCGGCGGAGACGAAGGTATTCGAGACGAGTCGCGATGAGACGGGGGCCCTTTTTGACGCTATAGAAAATGATCTTGCGGCGGGAACGGAAGCCCACGAAATCGCGGTTACGGTCTCCGACATCGATGGGATGCGGCCGTGGCTGACGGAGGGGGCACGACGTCGGGACATACCGTTGCGGTATGCCGACGGACAGCCCGTATCGAATCAGCCGGGAGGAACGATTTTTCAGCGACTTGATGAGGTCGGCAGGGACAACTATGACGTTCGCGCCATTGCATCACTTCTGCTTGACCGTGCAGTTCCCTGGAAAAACGAAACTGAAAACTATCGGCTCATCCAGTTCGGATATGAGACACACTGCTACAATCGGGCGCAATGGTACGAAGCGTTCGATATAATCGGTGAAGCCCCGGGAGGGAACGGCGTAAGCCGATTCGGTTCCGTCATGAGACACTTTCGTGCGATTGAAAGGGACGTTCGCGATATTCTTCGCGCCTCCACATCCGTCGAGTTGCGTCGGGCATACAGGCGTTTTGCTGATCACCACATTGCCCCGCCGGGAAGCCCACGGTGGGCCGATGACTCCCGTTGGAAGGTGGAGCGGGTCTACTCTACGGCGTTGCGTCTCATGGAACGCATGGAAGGCCTGGAGAGTCTGGGGCTGACCGTTCCGGTGCCCTGGCGATTCTTTCTTACACTCCTTTCTGAAGAGCAGTACGTCCTTCCCCATGAGACGGAGGGGGTGACGGTCTATCCGTACCGCGTTGCCGCGGGTACGCCGACACAGAGGCATTACGTCATCGGTCTTTCCCAGGGCACTACCCGGGTGCGGCGGATGCCGCCGATCGGTCTTCGCTCCGATGAAGCGGCACAGCTCTTCGGTCCACACGCCGACCGATCGGCGGCGTTTCTCGCCGCCTACGGCGGTGCCATGGGGAATACTGTCTGTTCCTGCTCCCTGGATACACCGACGGGGCGCCACGTGCCGGCACCGGAGTTGCCATGGCCGCGGGAAGCGTCGAGGCCCGTTACCGATCTATGGGAGCGGGAACGTCGCTGGTGGGGCCACGGGGAAGAGCCGGCACCGCAGACGCTCTATCCACGGCAGGCGGCGGGCCTCTCAAGGGCGCTTTCCACAACGCTCTCACCGGTCACGTCGGACTTCCGCTCCGTCGCGGTTTTTCCGGAACTCATTCCCCTCCTGCGGATTCCATCGGAGTGGTCACCGAAAACGATCGATCTCTTCAATCAATGCCCCTATTCCTTCTTTCTGCGCCACGCCCTGGGCGTCGAGACGGGACGGGTCTGGGGGTATACACCCGGAAATCCCCGGGTCCTGGGGAATCTGCTCCATGCCGTACTCCGATCTGCGGCATCGCAGCCCGATGGCGCGTTGGATTCCCGGAGCATTGCCGGCATCGTGGAGGAACAGTTCAATAGCCTTGAAGGACGACTCTATCTTCCCCGGATCGGGGCGAAGGGTCGGATTCACTATTTCACCTCCGCTATTAACGCCCTCCTTGAGAATGAACTTCTCAACGCAAAGAGGCAGGACGATCACCATCACCATCTCGAGTTCAGGATTGCCGAAGAGGTAGACGGTGTGGCGATGACGGGTACGGCGGACCGCATTATTTCATCGCCGGAAGGTGATACCATTATCGACTACAAGACCCGTCTCGGAGCGGTCCACGCGGCATCGAAGGTTCTGCCTGAAGACGTGGAGAATCTCAGATCGGCGACGACACTGCAACTGCCGATATACGCGCTGCTCTATCGCCGTCATTCGGGACGGGACGTATCCCGTCTCGTCTATGTGGACATCACCGCGGCGAATGTAAAGGTCATCGCGGACCGCCATGGAAACAAGCGGAATGCCGACGGGTGGTCACGAATGGAGGAGGTCGTTGAACGACTGCCCGCCTATCTTGGGCGCGTCGTGAACGCCGTTGCGGAAGGGCGCATGCAATGTGATGAAGAACCTGACTGTTCAAGCTGTCGGGTTAAGGGTATGTGCCGCTCCTGTTTTATTACGCGGAGATTTACCGATGGTACTTGATAATGAACAAAGACAGGCAGTCGAGGTCCGTCACAATGTGGTTGTCTCCGCAGGGGCGGGAAGCGGCAAGACCCGTGTCCTTGCGGAACGGTATATGCAACTCCTGCGGAACGGAGAAGCGACGGTTCCGGAGATACTCGCCCTCACCTTTACGAGAAAGGCGGCGGCGGAGATGTTCGGACGGATATACACCTTCCTGAACGATGAAGCGGGAACGGCACCGACCCTGCAGCGGGAACTTGCGCGCTTTGACGAAGCGAGAATTTCAACGATTGACAGTTTTTGTCTCGGTATTCTTCGTGACGGACTGGCGTCCTTCGGACTTCCTTCACGGGTGGAGAGCGATGATCGCCGATTTGTCAGGGAAGCCGACCGCCTTGCCCTCTCTTTTCTCCTCGATCATCACGACGACCCGATCCTCGCGAAATTTATCCGCCAGTACGGCGTCAGAGGCACGACCGACGAACTTCTGATTCCCCTCATCACCGGGCACGTCCACCTGTCCCGGGGTGGAAGCTTTCTCGACGATTTTCACAGGCAGCAGCGGTGGCTGGAGCGTCGGAAAGCGCATCTTGAAGAGAAGATTCAGGAAGTCTTGAACGGTATTGCCGGTTTGGAGCCCGGATCCCCCTCTGGCGTCGCCGCCCTTCAGGGATGTCTTGACCGGCGGGCCGATCTGGAGGCGCTCCACGACTTCATGGCGGGCCTTCGTAAGACGTTTGGAAAGAAAGGCGACAGCGAAACGCTCAAGGAAATGCTCAACACCCTCTTTGACAAGGCGGGCGGAGGACGACCGTCTGGGTATCTTGTGGAGTGGGAGCAAATTCGGCGCACCTGGATGCAGTCGGCCGAACGGGAGCACCTCTTCGGACTGCTGGATACACTTCGTCATCAGGCATTGAAAGAGCGTCGGAGCTCCGGGCTTCTCGGCCATCAGGAGGTGATGGAGCTTTCGGTACGCCTCCTTCAGGAGGACGGGGATCTCCGGCGCATGTACGCGGGGCAGTACCGGTACATAATGATCGACGAGTTCCAGGATAACAATCAGACCCAACGGGACCTGCTCTTTCTCCTTGCCGACGCCGGTGTCTCCGAAGGCAGCGACGAGGTGACGGATATCGATACGGGAAAGCTCTTTTTCGTGGGAGACCAGAAGCAGTCGATTTACCGCTTTCGCGGAGCCGATGTTGCGGTTTTCCGGAATCTGGAGGGCGAGATCGCCCGATCCCTCGCCGGCGGAGCGCGGGAACAGGCACGCATACATCTCTCGACCAACTATCGCAGCAGCAGACGCCTCATTGATTTTTTCAACGCTCTCTTCCCGTCGGTATTCGGCGAAGCCGCGGAAGACTACGAGGCGGAGTTCGCGCCCCTTCGTGCCGGAGCCGACGAGGAGTCACCGGGGAGTATTCCGTCGGGAAGGAACGGCGTGACCGTTGCGTGGGTCGCCGGAGAAGACAAAGAACGCGGTGCCGACGGGGAGCGCGACGCCGCAGAGTACGCACGGGATGAGCTTGCAGAGGGTGCGTGGATAGCCGATGAGATTGCACGTCTTGTAGCCGAGGACGGGTACGCCTATGGCGACGTGGCAATCCTCCTCCGATCGAGTGCCGGGCAGCAGGCGTACGAACGTATGCTCCGTCGCCGCGGTGTTCCCTACCAGACGCAGGCGGTTCGATCATTGTTCACCGAGGCGCCTGCACACGACCTTTACGCCCTTCTGCAGCTCCATTTTCATCCCGCCGACGATGAGGCTCTGGTATCCTATTTGCGAAGCCCCCTGGTGATGCTTTCCGACGCGGCGTTGGTTCGGGTGTTGAACCTCCGCCGAGCCGGAGATGAAAACGGACCGGTCGGACTGTTTACCGCCCCCGCGGAGCTGGAGGCGGAGGACCGGGAAAAGCTGAAGCGCGCCGAAGAGCTGTACAATCAGGTAGGAGCACAACTGGACCGCGAGCCTCTCCACGATGTGGTTCGCACAATCTGGGATGAGGGGGGATACCGCTATGCCGTGCTGCATCGGGCGAGCGATCACTCCTATCTTGAACACTACGACTATCTCTTCGCCCTGGCGCTTCAGTTCAGTGATCGACCTGCCGTCGAATTTGTCGACTTCCTGCGGGAACAGATGGGGGGTACCGACAAGCTTGATGAACTTGAGAGCGGCCAGAAAGAAAACGTGGTTCAGCTGATGACGGTACACAAATCAAAAGGTCTGGAGTTTCCCGTCGTCTTTGTTGCGGATTGCGATCGCCAACTCCTGCCACGGAGTGAACTGATCTGGGATGATCCTGAGTTGGGCGTGACGATCCGTCTTCCCTCGGATACTCCGGGGGAGACGACGGTAAACGTCATAGAGGCCCACGCACGCACTGAAGAACTGCTCCGCTCGGAGGCGGAGTTGAAACGTCTTCTGTATGTCGCGGCGACGCGGGCGGAAGAACGGCTTTACTTCTCGGCTGCCATTCGAAAAAGCGACAGGGGTGCCTCGTTTTTCAGGCTTCTCCGGGATGCGATGCAATTGGATGTGGATGCGCGCACGACGGGGGCGTCGTGCGCGAACATGGTCAGTATCATCGCGATACCACCGGTAACGGAAGATGAATTGCGCCGTGCGGCGATCCCGCAGGGGGCCCGTCGACGGCGCAGGGATGCCCGATCGCTCCTTCATGATGCATCGGTCACGACGCGGACAGCCCGGAGAATCGAGTATACCCCGACGTTCCTCAATGATTTTTTTGATCGCTCCGCGGAGGATGGGATATCTCGAAACGCTGAATCGACACGATTGGGCACTGTCGAGGGAGGGCAGGGAGAGCTCTTCCCTGCGGATGAAGAGCTCCACGCCGCCACCCTCGGGACGCTGACGCACCGGCTGCTTGAACGCACCGCTGTCGCAGGCGGTGACGTCGAGGCGGAAGGGTGGACGCCCGTTCATCCCGACGTGATTCCTGTCGTCGGTCATATCGATTCCCGGGACGAACGGGAACGATTGTGCCGGGAGTCCCGACGGATGGCCCGTGATTTTCTTGCCTCACCGCTCTTTCAACAGGTGACTTCCGGTGACGTCATTGCCGTACACCGGGAGATGCCCTTCATTCTCAATTGGGAAGACGAACGATCTTTTCTGCTGCGGGGTACGATGGACCTTGTCGCCGAGGGAAGGGAGGAGGTGCATGTCATCGATTACAAGACCGATATGGAGGTCAATCCCGATCGGTATCGGCCCCAACTGGCGGTATACCGGAGGGCGGCACAGGAAATTTTCGGAAAGCCGGTAACTACGACACTCTATTACCTCAGACACGGCCGGAGCGTTCAATTGTCGGAAGAACTCGATGACTACCTTGTCGACCTGGAGCAGCTGTTGTCGGACGGCAGGTAATACGGGAGAACGCCCTGTTTCGGGCGGCGGCACGGCCGCCAATAGCCGATAGCCGCCAGGCTAATAGTAGAAGATCGTCCCGCCGTAGGTCAGACCGCTCCCGAATCCCACGGTGAGATAGGCCCTTCCGCGCTGCAATTCTCCGTTCTCGTACATCTCATTCAGGGCGATGGGAATGGACGCGGCGGACGTGTTGGCGTACTCGGCGATATTCATGTAAAAACGGTCAAAATTCCACCCGCCCCGATTGGCGGCCGCCGAAAGGATTCGTTTATTTGCCTGATGGGGAACGACCCAGTGAATATCTTCAAAGGGCGTGTCGTTGCGCGTGAGGAGCTCGTGTATCACATAACCCACCGCGGAGACGGCGAAATTATAGACCTTCCGTCCCTCCATCTTCAATTTCAGATCCTGATCGTCCGTTTCTCCGGGCACGTAGGTGTGTCGTGTCCCGCCATGGGACCGAAAAAGCGTTTCCGCACCGGAACCCTGGGATCCGAGAATTCCGGGGAGAATCCGCGGCGCCCTTTCCCCGTCGTCGCCGGCCGACGCCCCGTTCCCGTCAATCGCCTGAATGACGGCGGCACCTGCGCCGTCGCCAAAGAGAACGCAGCTGCGCCGATCCTGCCAGTTGATGATCTTGCTGTAGACCTCCGAGCCGATAAGCAGGACATTCCTGGCCGCACCTGCCTCAATGAAGACGCGCGCCGTCTCCAGTCCATAGACGAATCCGCTGCATGCGGCGGTGAGGTCCATGGCGCCGGCGTCGCGAATTCCAAGTTTATCCTGGACGACGCACGCAGTGGAGGGGAGTCCGACGTAGTCGGGGGTGCTGGTTGCCAGAAGGACGAGATCGATATCATCAGGGGTGATTCCGGCACGCTCAATCGCCTGACGCCCCGCCGGAACGGCAAGGTCGGCGGCGGATTCGTTTTCCGCCGCAATGTGGCGGTAGCGAATCCCGGTATGAGAAAATATCCACTCATCTGATGTGTCCACGATTTTGGCCAGTTCGTCATTATGCATTCTTCGTGCGGGCACGTGGGCTCCCACGGAAGCGATCCTTGCGTATGTCATCGTATTCCTTTCCATAAAAATAACAGAACCGGGCGCCGGTGCCAATATCGGTCGGGAACCGACATCTTGAGCACCTTTTCCCGTTGTGATAACGTTGTGGAATGAACGTTGTATTCCTCTTTCCCGGACAGGGCGCTCAATTTCCCGGTATGGCCAGGGACCTGTATGACCACAGCTCCGCCGTTCGGGAGCTCTTTGAGCTTGCCTCCCAACGGGTGCACAAGTCGATGGAGAAACTTCTCTTCGACGGTACGGAAGAGGAGCTGAAACAGACGGATAACACGCAGATTGCCATCACCCTCGCAAATCTTGCCGCCCGCACGGTTCTCCAGGAGTTTCACGTCCTTCCGAGCCGTACCGGTGGATTCAGCCTCGGAGAGTACGCCGCCCTCGTGAATACCGGTGTGTTGACGCCGGAAGACGCCTTTACCCTCGTGCTCCATCGCGGATCGATCATGGAGCAGGTCAGCCGCACCCTGGACGGGGATGACGGTCCGGCGGGTATGAGTGCAGTCATGGGCAAGGATATGCCGGAGGTGCAGGAAATTCTCGCCTCCGCCGCCATAGCCGATGTCTATCCCTCGCTGTACAACAGCCCGGCCCAGACGGTTATCGGGGGACGGGCGGCCGCCCTCAACGAGGCGTCCATGGCGCTGAAGGATGCGGGAGTCCGTCGGGTCGTGCCGCTGAAGGTGTCTGGTCCATTTCATACCCCCCTCATGGCGCCGGCACGGGAGCGGTTTGCCGAGATCGTCGGTGACATCGCCTTTCGCGAGCCCACCCACCCGACCTATTCCAACGTTGAGGGAACACGCATTCGGTCCGGCGAAGACGCCAGAGAGCTCTGTCTCCGGCAGCTGGTCACGACGGTGATGTGGACGAGCGAAGAACGGAACATTCGTGAAGAAAGCGTTGCCGACGCCGGCGGAGATGTTGAAAAGGTTCTCTACCTGGAGGTGGGTCCCGGTTCCGTACTTCAGGGGTTGTGGAACGCCCTCGGCAAGGTCGACGACACCTGGCCGGTTGATCGCTTTCGCACCGCCGGAACGATTGAAGAGATAGAAGCGATAGCTAAGGAGATTCAGCATGCTCATTGATGGAAAAGTCGCCGTTGTCACCGGCGGATCCCGCGGTATCGGCAGACAGATCGTTGAGACCTTTCTCGCAAACGGTGCGACGGTCCATTTTTTCTCCCGCAGTGAAGGAGAAACGCTCGGTGAGTTGCAGTCCCGTTACGACAAGGACCGGGTATTTCATCACATTGTCGATGTTTCCGACGAGAATGCCGTCATCGGCGGCATAGAAAAGGTGATAGAGATCAGCGGTGGTGTGGATATCCTCGTGAATAACGCCGGCGTTACCAGGGATGGACTGATCATGCGCATGTCCGCGGAAGACTGGAAAACGGTGCTGGACATCAACCTTGCCAGCGCGTTCTATACGAGTAAGGCCCTCACCCGGCATATGATCAAGCGTCGCTCGGGATCCATAATCAATATCACCTCCGTGGTCGGGAAGATAGGCAACGCCGGACAGGCAAATTACGCGGCAAGCAAAGCGGGACTCATCGGATTGACAAAGAGTCTCGCCCGGGAAGTTGCCGGAAGAAACGTCCGGGTGAATGCGATCGCCCCCGGATTTATAGAAACGGAAATGACCGACCGGCTCAATGAACAGCAGCGGACGACACTGGCTTCACAAATACCGCTTGGACGCATCGGAACGGCGGAAGAAGTGGCCCAGGTCTGCCTCTTTCTCGCATCGGAAATGGCTTCCTATGTCACCGGTGAGGTCGTTACCGTGGGCGGTGGACTGGCGATGTAGGGGGCGAGCCGCAGTCACGGTAGACGCCGTGACGCCCGGCAGATTGGACGCCGCTATCAAACAAGGGAGTAAAGATGAAACGAGTAGTAATAACGGGAATGGGAACGGTAAGTCCCGTAGGAAATAATACGCAAACCTTCTGGAACGCCGTAAAGTCGGGCACAAGCGGAGCCGGACCGATCACGCGCTTTGACACGTCAAGTTTTCTCACGAAGTACGCCGCGGAAGTGAAGGACTTCGATCCCAAGGACAGAATCGACCGACGGGAAGCGCGAAAGATGGACCGCTTTTCCCAGTACTCCGTCTACGCCGCAATCGAGGCATTTGAACAGGCGGGCCTCCTGGACCGGGACGACGCATACGATCCCGACCGTTTCGGTGTCGTCCTCGGCGTCGGTATCGGCGGTTTTGAGACGATTGAAGAATCGATCGCCGCCCTCAACGCAAAGGGGCCCGACCGCGTGCCGCCCATGACGGTACCGAAGATGATCTCCAACATCGGTCCCGCCCATATTGCAATACGGCTTCGTGCCTTCGGTCCGGTCTACACGATCACCACCGCCTGCGCCAGCGCGACCGACGCAATCGGAAACGCCATGCGCCACATCCGGGAGGGGCTTGCGGACGTCATGATCGCCGGCGGTGCGGAAGCGCCGGTCACCCCGCTCGGGATTTCGGGATTTAACGTCATACAGGCATTGAGCAGCCGTTACACCGACGATCCGACAAAAGCGTCCCGTCCGTTCGACAAAAACCGTGACGGCTTCCTCATGGGTGAGGGAGCGGGCCTCCTTGTCCTGGAAAGCCTGGAACACGCCCTGGCGCGGAACGCCACCATCTACGGCGAAGTGGCGGGCAACGGATTTACAAACGATGCAAATCACCTCACGGCGCCCCACCCGGAAGGATTGGGTGCCGCAAAGGCGATGAAAATGGCGCTCAGGGATGCCGGGCTGGAGCCCTCCGATGTTGACTACATCAACGCCCATGGAACATCGACGCCGATAAACGATCCCACCGAGACCAAGGCAATTCGACTCGCCTTCGGTGAACACGCCGACCGCCTCGCCGTATCGTCCACCAAGTCCGTCACGGGACACTGCCTCGGCGCCGCCGGCGGCATAGAGGCGATCGCATCGGTGATGGCGATACACGACAATTTCATACCCCCGACGATCAACTTTGAAGAAGCCGGCGAGGGGTGCGACCTTGACTACGTCCCCAACAAGGGACGGTCCGTGCCGGTGAACGTCGTCATGAGCAACTCCCTCGGATTCGGCGGACACAACGGCGTTCTCGTCTTCCGACGATATGTGGCATAGTTTCGTTATCTGAATTGAACGTGCGTCACATTGAGCGCGACCGGTCGTGGAGGAATGCACCTCGACGATCGGCCGCCATTGTGAATACCTTTCTCCACATCATGGGGAGCTAATCGTTCTTGCGTGCCCCCGTAGTCGTGCTATACTTATCGGGCCGGGGACGATAAAAACATTGAAACCGGCAATTATAGAATAACAACAACGTTCTCGTTTTTATCAAAAAGTACAAAAATTAACCAAAGGAAGATCCCTTATGGAGTCGTGTTTTGCCGACACGTACCGCACCACAGCAGGTGTGGTTCGTGCAGCCGCCGGGGCTGCGGTGTGTGCGATACATGTATATTCAGATCGCAAGAGCGGTACGCCGGCGTTCTATCCCTCGGGCGTGGAGAAATCGCTGCCCACCCCGTTGACGGAGATAGAACGGACGCTCGGCTACTCCCTCACGGCTCGACTTCACACACAGCCCCGTCCGGCTTCCGACGGGGTCGAAAAAGGCTCCATCATCGGAGGGACCTTTGTGCTTCCCATTTTCTGTGAGGAAGTACTGTTCGGACATCTCCTCCTTGGAGACGCGGCTCTCCCCGACGTGGCGGATATCCCGCTGACCGAATTCGCCGGCCACCACCTGAAGACGGTGATGGCGATGGAGCGGGAAATCAGTGCCCTCCACACGCAGACTGCGACTCATGAAATGCGGGAACGGGAAACCCATCATCGCATGAAAAACAGCCTCCAGACGGTCACCTCCCTCCTGTCGCTGCAGGCGCAGGACAGCAACAACATGAGCCTCTCGGCGTACCTTCACGAGGCGGTCAGCCGCATACGGGCGATTGAGCTGCTTCATGAACGGCTCGCCGTCACCGACGACCACGACAACCTTTCGCCTCTGGCGTACTTCTCATCCCTGGTAGCCGCGATTATCGAGACCTTTGATCCCGATCCTCCGGTCGAATTGAACGTCACTGTAGATGATCGGACGATTCCGGCGAGCACCCTCGGAACACTGGGAATGGTGGCCAACGAGCTGATGACGAACACCCTCTTCTATGCCTTTGAAGGCGTCCGGCGACCGGAACTGCACCTGCAATTGCGGAATCGTTCGGATCATCTTGTGCTCGTCATCAGGGATAATGGAATAGGCCTTCCCGACGGATTCGATTCTCGGAGTTCCGCATCGACGGGACTGGGAACAACGATCGTCCGCTTTCTGGTGGAGCGCCTGGACGGGACGGTGGAGTATCACAGTGACGACGGAACGATTGTGACAATTACCGTTCCTCTCTGAATTGACGCAATTGGCACGATTCGGATCAATCGACGTATACTGTGGTTCGTTATGAAGGGTAACTCCATCGGCGGCAAGTTCCTCCTCAGGTGGGCGGTTCAGGGCGTGGTCGCCGGGACATGCGGGGCGATTCTCGTACGATCCTTCGACTTTTTTCTCTCCTTTCTGCCTGCATACCGCTCCGTTGCACTTGTGCATCCCGTCGTCGACGCGATTCTGAGTGCCCTCCTGGTGGGACTCGTCCTGTACCGACTGGCTCCCGGTGCGGCCGGTGAAGGAATTCCGGCGTACCTCGATGCAATCGGAGACAGGGACGGCGTATTACCGTTAAAGGATACGCTCATCAAGTATCCCGCCGCACTTGCGTCCCTCGGTTTCTGGGGGAGCGGGGGAATGGTCGCCCCCCTGGGTCGGGTCAGCGCCGGCATATCCCAGTCGATCACGATATTCCTTCAAAAACTCATTCCGTCCCTGTTCGTCGACAGTGAGGAGCATGAGACACACTACTACGCGCCGACAACGGCGGCCATCGTCGGAATGGCCGCCGCCGTTGCGGCGGTTTTCGGTGCGCCCATTGCGGGAGCGGTCTTCTCCGTTGAAGTGATTCAGCGGGATCAACTGCGATATCATCAGCTCTTTCCTGCGATTCTTTCGTCTTCCACGGCGGTCTTTCTCATGGAGATTCTGGGGTGGACCGCGCCCTTTCAGATCGCCGTCACCGCCTACGCACCGGAGGCGCTGGAGTTTGGTCCTATCGTCGTCGTCGGTCTTGCTAGCGGTCTCGTCGGTCGTCTGTACACCGCCCTCTACCGCGGAATGGCACATCATCTGGGAAGGAGAAAAAACAGGTATGTCATTCTGCGTCTCGCCGCAGGTATGGCGGTTGCGGCGCTTGTCGGACTGTCTATTCATCCGCTTATCTACGGCACCTCCGCTCGTCTATCCATTTTTGTAAGTATCGGGGACATTGACGGTCTCGCGATCCGATGGCTTCCCCTGTCAGGGGGACTGTTACTGGTTGTGTTCCTCCTGGCAAAAATGGTTGCCACCTGTTTTACCGTCGCCTCGGGTATGAGCGCCGGATTCACGGGCCCTGCGGCACTCATCGGCATGTTCACCGGGGCCGCAATTGCGCTGTTCTTCGGATTTCCCGCGGGCGGCCACGCCTATACCTCTCTTGTCGTCGCCGGTTTTGCAGGTACTCTCGCAAGTACGGTAAACGTTCCGCTGGCGGCGGCGATTCTGGCGATGGAGGTGTTTGCGCCGTCCTTTGGCGTTCCCGCGGGGATATCCGGGGTCATCGCCTTTCAGACCGCACGGTACAACACGATCTATGAGGTCGCCCTCCAGGACAGGTGGACTCGTTCCGGCGTATAGATTTGTCCGGCATGGATTCCTCCGGAGATCCCGGGGGCGCAAAAAAAAAACGCGTCCGAAGACGCGCCATGATGCCGATCCGTCGGATCAGCTGCCTTTGCCGAACCAGCCGACCGGTTTGGTGGCGTGATTCTGGTAGACATGTTTCACTTCCGTATACTCTTCAAGTCCCATCGCGCCAAGCTCGCGACCGATACCTGACTGCTTGTATCCGCCCCACGGCGCCTGGGCAAAGTAGATATTGAAATCGTTGATCCAGACGGTGCCCATGCGGAGGGCCGACGATACGCGGTGGGCCCGATCCTGGTCGCGGGTCCATACCGCGCCTGAGAGTCCGTAGGTCGTATCGTTGGCGATTTTTATAGCCTCTTCTTCCGTCTTGAAGCGTTCAACCGTCAGGACCGGTCCGAAAACCTCTTCCTGGACGATGCGCATCGAGGTGTCGCAGTCGGTGAAAATCGTCGGCATGACGAAAAATCCCTTTTGCAGCGCCTTGTCGCTGGGGCGTTCTCCGCCGAGGACGAGTTTTGCTCCCTCTTCCTTGCCGATTTTGATGTAGTTCTCCACTTTGGCGCGGTGTTTCTCGGAAATGAGGGGCCCCATCTCCGTTTCGGGGTCAAAGGCGTCTCCCATACGGATCTTCTTTGCCCGTTCCACCACCGCCGCGATGAGCCTGTCGTGAAGGGAGTCCTCCACGATGAGGCGTGCCCCTGCCGAGCACACCTGTCCGGCGTGAAAGAAGATGCCGTTGAGGACGTAGTCCACGGCAAGTTCAAAATCGGTGTCGGCAAAGATGATGTTTGGGTTCTTGCCACCCAGTTCAAAGGCGATCTTCTTCATGTTTCCCGTGGCGGCTTTCATGATGGAGCGGCCCGTCTGGATACCGCCGGTAAAACTGATGAGATCTACATCGACGCTTTCCGCAAGTTCGTTGCCCACCGTCGAGCCTGGGCCGAGCACGAGGTTGACGACACCTTTGGGAAACCCCGCCTCCTCGGCAAGCTCGGTGACCTTAATCGTCGTCAGTGGAGTGTCTTCACTTGGCTTCATGACGATTGTATTTCCCGCGGCGAGGGCGGGGGCCATCTTCCAAGACGCCTGAAGAAGGGGATAGTTCCACGGGGAGATCTGTCCGCACACACCGACGGGCTCACGGACAAGTCGGCTTGATGTGTTGGCAATGGGCGTCGCGATGACCTCGCCGCCGTCCTTGTCGGCCAGGCCCGCGTAGTAGCGGAAGATTCCCGCGATATCCGCCATATCCCAACGGCTCTCTTCCATCGTCTTTGCGGTGTCCCAGCTTTCAAGGGCCGCCAGCTCTTCCGCATCCCGTTCTATAAGGTCCGCCAGCTTTCCGACAAGGGCGCCTCGCTCGCCGGCCGGGGTGTTGGCCCATTCACCAGAGTCAAATGCGCGACGGGCGGCGGCAATTGCCGCCCGGGCATCCGCGACGTCACCGTCGGTTACGGTGGCGATGTGGCGCTGGTCAAAGGGATAGATGATATCTCTCGTTTTACCGGAAGCGGCTTCCCGCCACTCTCCGTCGATGTACATCTTTCCCGTTCTGTTTTTCTTCAGATATTTCTCCATACGCTCCTCCCCGTACGATTACCAGAGGGAACCGGCGGAAACGGTGAGATCCTGACCGGTTATGCCGACCGCTTCATCGCGACAGAGAAATGCGGCAAGTGCGCCGATTTCAAGGGGCTGAATCATCCGCTTCTGGGGGTTTTCCGCCTTCTGCTGCTGGATAAAGAGGTCACCCTTTGTGTGCATCTGCTTTTCCGCGATATCACTGAGCCATTCAACGCCGAACGTCGTTTCCACCCATCCGGGGCTGATGCTGTTGGCGGTGACGAGCGCTTCCGCCCCTTCCTGTGCGATGGCGCGGGTGAAGCCGGCCACGGCCGCCTTGCTTGCGCAGTACGCAGGCGACATCGGCGCCCCGACGCTTGCAGCGGTGGAGGCGATGTTGATAACCCGACCCCAGCGTCGCTCTATCATGCCGGGTAGTACTTCACGGGTAACGCGGTACACGCCGTTGGCGTTGACGTCCATGACCTTGAGCCACAGCGACTCGGTATGACCGGTGACCGTCTGTTCCGCCGTGATGCCTGCCGCATTGGCAAGGATGTCCACCTCGCCAAGTCCGTCGACGACGGCCTTGTGAAATTTTTTAACGCTTTCAGTGTTGGTGACGTCAAGATCGACGGCGACACAACGTACACCGCATGATTCTATATCCTTCTTTGTCTTCTCAAGTTCCGCCCGCCCCGGTCGGTTTACCAGTTCGCCTTCGGCGTTCTTGGCGGGAGCGTCGCTGAGAAGGGAGCCGATACCGACGTCGGCTCCGGCCTGGGCAAAAGCAAGCGCCATGGCGCGTCCCATTCCCGATGCGCCGCCGGTTACCATCGCAACTCGACCTTTCAAGTACTGTTCACTCATATCTCGTTCCTCTCTTTTAAAAATAGATTTCTGATACAATTCCCGCTATTTCGCAAATTACGTGTAGTGCCATAAACTTTAGCGGAACAAGTTTAAATACTGTACAGTATTTTTGATCGCAGCGCAAGCCCGTCGACTCCGTTGTAAATACCAACTATATAGATATTTACGGGAATACTCGATTACGAAACACGTTACTTCGCGGAGAATCCGAGTCAAAAAAGTTTTTATGACGCAATAATTACCCTTGAATATACCGTTATATGGGGGTAATATTTAGTACAATAAACAATAGAGGAGGATATGTTGATTATGAACGCAACAAGAAAACTATTGATGGTGATGACCTTATTCATTGCCCTGTCAGGACTTGTGCTTGCCGGTGGTCAGGGCGAGGCGGAGGCGGAAGCCGCAGCTCCCGCACAGGAGGAGATGACTCCCGAGGCAACGACCGTTGATTTTGCGGAAGTGGCCTGGACCGACATCATTGCCACCACCGCGACGACACGGCTCGTACTGGAGGCGATCGGCTATGAGACAACGTCGGTATCCGTCGCCGTTCCGATGGCGTATGAAGGTATGGCGGGTGGTGACGTCGACGTTTTTCTCGGAAACTGGATGCCCTCCATGGGAACGATCGCCAATCAGTACTTTGATGAAGGTACGGTGAAACAGGGCCCCGTCAACCTTGAAGGCGCCAAATACACCCTCGCCGTTCCGTCCTATCTATACAATGCGGGCCTGACCGATTTTTCCGACATTGCCGAATTCGGTGAGGAGCTGGAGTACACAATCCACGGTATCGAGGCGGGGAACGACGGAAATCAGCTCATCTGGCAGATGATCAATGAGGACGCCTTTGGTCTCGGAGAATTTGAAGTCGCCGCCTCAAGTGAAGCGGGCATGCTCGCGGAAGCTCAGGCACGATTTCCCGATGAAGAACCGATCGTCTTTCTCGGCTGGGCTCCCCATCCGATGAACAACTATCTGGATATGGAATACCTCTCAGGCGGTGATGACTACTTCGGTCCCGACTACGGTGCCGCGACGGTCTATACCAACTTCCGGGTCGGATTCCTTGAGGAGTATCCCAATCTGGCGCAGTTCTTTAACAATCTCTATTTCACTCTGGAAATGGAGGGTGCGATCATGGGTGAAATCGGTGAAGGCGCCGATGCACGGGAAGCGGCCAGAGCGTGGCTGCAGGAAAATCCGGCGATTCTCGCGGAATGGCTGGAAGGCGTTGAAACGGTTGACGGCGAACCGGCACTTCCGGTGGCGCAGGATGCCCTCGGCATTTGAGGAACCACCACACCAACGCGAAGGGACGCCTGAGGGCGTCCCTTTTTTTCCTTCCCGTCGGTTCGGCGGCGGGGCGCGCGGGGGGCGCGGGCGGTGACGGAAAGGGCAAAAAAAACCCCCATCGAGCCGGTTTGAACCGACCGATGGGGTGCGAATCCCGGCAGAACGAAGTTCAGTCTATAATCATCCGAACATCGCAAGCAGGACACCCGCCGCAACGGCAGATCCGATGACGCCGGCGACGTTGGGTCCCATTGCGTGCATGAGGAGGAAGTTGCGGGGGTTGCTTTCCAGGCCTACCTTGTTGACCACCCGCGCGGCCATGGGGACGGCGGAGACGCCGGCGGCACCGATGAGGGGGTTGATCTGCATCCTGGAGACCTTGTTCATAAGCTGGGCGAGAAGGATGCCCGCCATCGTTCCGATTGAGAAGGCGATCAGCCCCAGGAGGAGGATTCCGATCGTCTCGATGCGCAGGAAGTATTCAGCCTGGAGCTTCGAGCCGACGACGAGACCCAGCAGAATCGTGACGCTGTCGATGAAGGCGCTCTGGAGCGTCTTGTTGAGCCGCTCCGTGACGCCCGACTCCTTGATGATGTTGCCGAACATGAGCGCACCGATGAGGGGTGTCGCCGTGGGCAGGAGGGCGATACAGAGGCCGAGAACGACGAGGGGAAAGAGTATGCGTTCCCGCTTGGAGACGGGGCGGAGCTGCTTCATCACCATTTTGCGCTGTTCCGCCGTGGTGAGCATGCGCATAATCGGCGGCTGTATGATGGGTACCAGCGCCATGTAGCTGTACGCCGCCACCGCGATGGCTCCCACCAGATCGGGTGAAAGCTTGGATGAGAGGAAGATTGCCGTGGGACCGTCGGCACCACCGATGATCCCTATCGAGGCGGCGTCCTGGATGGAGAAGTCAAATCCAAGGTACTCCGTCAGTGCCAGCGCGCCGATGAGGGTGGCAAAGATGCCGAACTGCGCCGCCGCGCCGAGGAGGGCCGTCCGCGGATTTGCGAGGAGCGGTCCGAAGTCGGTCATGGCGCCGACGCCCATGAAAATGAGCAGCGGAAATATCCCCGTCTCGAGGCCGACGACGTTGATCATACCCAGAAACCCTTCAGGGCCCGCGATTGCCGCAATGGGTATGTTTGCCAGGATCCCCCCGAAGCCGATGGGGAGGAGGAGGAGCGGCTCAAACCCTTTGGATATCGCCAGATAGATCAGGACGAGACTGATTCCGATCATGACCAGTTGTCCACCGGAAATGGAGGTTATTCCGGTGGATAGCCAGAGGTTGGCAAAGGATTGGGCAAGATTCATGAGATCGACACCAGTACCGCGTCGGCTTCAACGGATTGGCCGTCGGAGACGTGAACCTGCGCGACGGTGCCGTCCGTTTCCGCCTCGACCTGCATTTCCATTTTCATGCATTCCATGATCATCACCGCCTGTCCCGCCTTTACTGCGTCACCCTGGCGTACAAGGGAACGAAGGACGACGCCGGGCATGGGTGCCTTTACTTCCGACGCCTGTCCTCCCGCCGCGGGGGCGGGTGCGGGGGCGGCCTGTGCCGGTTGCTGCGCCGGGGCGGCCGTACCGGGTCCGCCGCCGGGTCCTCCCGACGCCGGTGTTCCTGCACCAGGGAGGGGATAGGAATGGCCGGCGATCTCGGCGTGACCGTTCTGGACGGTGACGTGGTAGCTCCGTCCCTCGACGGTGACCGTATACGCCTCGGCGTCGCCGGTGGCCTGAGCGGCTGGGGCGCCTGAGGTCGAGCCGGAAGCCGAGCCCGACGTCGCCGCGTCCGCATTTTCGCCTTCGCCGGTCAACTTCCGTACCTGGACGCGGCCTTCTCCCTTCAGAAAGGATATTCCCCGATCCTTGCACGTCGCCGCGATGAAGACGTTTTCATCCGAGACGGGAAGGTTTTCTTCCTTGAGCCGCTTTTCCGCCGCGGCGCGACCCTTTGATGGATCCTTGTCGTTCATCATCCGGGGGCTCTCCGTGGTGGGTTCCATCTGGAGCTGTTCCGCCGCGAGTTTCACGATTTCCGGGTCCGGTTTGGTCGGCGTCTTGCCGAAGTATCCAAGAACCATCATGCCGTACCCTTCGGCGATCTTCTTCCACGGTCCGATGATGGCGTTATTGAAGGCCTGCTGAACGTAGAATTGAGATACCGGCGTCACCGACGTCCCGAAACCTCCCCGTTCGACGACTTCACGCATCGCGGCGATGACGTCGGGGAAGCGATCGAGAACGTTGTGGTCCCGCATCATCTGTGTGTTTGCGGTGAGCGCGCCGCCGGGCATCGGTGAAAAGGGGATGAGCGGCTCGGTCCGTAACGCTTCCGGCGGGAAAAAGTAGTCTTTCATGGCGTCCTTGAAGACCTCTTCCGCCTCCATGACCTTGGTGATATCGATGTCCAGCTCGTAGTCCGTATCCCGCAGGGCGTGCCACATGACGATAATGTCAGGCTGTGAGGTGCCGCCGGAAACGGGTGCCATGGAAAGGTCGATTCCGTCGACGCCCGCTTCAATGGCCGCGGTGTAGGTGGCAACGCCGGTGCCGGCGGTGTCATGGGTGTGGAATCGAAGGGGAATGTCCGAGGGAAGAAGTTTTTTAGCGCCCTTTACCGCCTCATATACGACCTGGGGAATTGCCGTACCCGATGCGTCCTTGAGAACGAGGGAGTGGAAGGGAATCTCCGCATCCATAATCGCTTTGACCCGCTCAATGTAATAGTCCGCGGTATGTGCGCCTGAGAGTCCCGGGGGGAGTCCCATGAGAGTGACTGCAACTTCGTGGTGGAGACCCGCCTCGGCAATGCAGCGGCCCGAGTAGTCGAGGTTATCGATGTCATTGAGAGCGTCAAAGTTCCGGATCGTCGTAATGCCGTGCTTTTTGAAGAGTTCCGCGTGCATCTTGATCATATCCGAAGACTGACTTTCGAGTCCGACGACGTTTACGCCCCTGGAGAGTGTTTGCAGATTGGCGTCGGGACCGACGACTTCACGGGCCGCGTCCATCATGTCAAAGGCGTCCTCATTGCAGTAGAAGTAAAGGGACTGAAAGCGGGCTCCTCCGCCGATCTCAAAGTGGGTGAGACCTGCATCCCTGGCAGCCTCCAGGGCGGGAAGGAAATCTTTGGTCAATACACGGGCACCAAATACCGACTGAAAACCGTCCCGAAAGGCGGTTACCATTACATTTATCTTGCGTTTCACAGGGGGCTCCTTAGGATTATTGTGTATCTGCCGCGCCGATGCGTTTCCGGTGGGCGACGACTGCGGCGAGTATAGCTGGAATATGTGTGTCATATGATCCGTCGGC
>CBDESZ010000033.1:0-27424 GCA_965242725.1 Alkalispirochaeta sp. | reverse complement strand
GAACCGCAGCATCGTCGTTCCCGGTGTCATTCTCGGTCTTATCGCCCTTTTTCTCGTCGTTGTAGTCGGGGTCACCCGCTACATTCAGACGGCAAGTCGATCCATACAGGTCAATATCGACGATTTTGCCGACGTCAATCTCCGGGAAGTGCTGGATGAGGCGCAGCGACTTCAGAATGAGCTGGATCAGGCGGAACGGGAGTTGCAGCAACTGCAGAATGAAATGGCCGGCGCCATTGAAAGTGTTCACCGCGAACGGGATCGGGGTATTCAACTTCTGGCGAATCAGGGATTGAGCGCCGCAAACCTCGCCTCCCGGGAAAACGAGCTTATGGCCCAGGCGGAATCGGAGGTAGAGAGTATTCGCGCCGAATATGACCCCCGCATTGCTGAAGTTGAGGCGCGCATACAGGATCTGCAGGAACGGATTGCCCAGTACGACTCGCGGCAGCTCGAACAGGCGCGGGAGCAGGAAGAGATTCTGAACAACCAGCAGCGTATCGCGGAACTGGAGCAGCAGGAGATCCGCAACAGTTATGAAGCGGAAATCACCCGTCTCACCGCGTCATACGAGTCTGAAATCGAGCGTCTTGAGTCCTTTCAGCGGGAGTTTGAAGAGACAATTCGCAGGCGGCACGCCGAAGAGCTGGCGGCATTGCGGGAGCAGCACCGGCAGGAAGTAGAATCGATGTATGAACGGTACAATCCCGTATTTGAAAGTTCCGTCGGAAATCTTCTGAACCGGTCCCTCCCGGCGGATCGCCGTACCTTTGGCGCCCTCCGTCCCTATGCATCGACGCTGGGGTCCGTAGGGGTTGCCTCGCAGGGCGAATATGGAGAGCTTCAGCGTCGCTACGACGAGATACGGCGCATCATCAATCGCATGCAGGAAATTCCCTACGAAAACTCCGTCGACACGGCGATGGAGCAGCTGGAAGGCAGGATTTACGACGTTGTTCTGCGCTATGAGCAGTTGTGGACGGGGTTGCGCGACGAGGTTGTCCATCGGGACGGGATCATTGCGGATCAGAAGCAGCAGATCGAAGAATTCCGGTACGGATTGGACGAACTGACGAGAATCAATGGAGAAACCGGCTACGTGCTCGATCCCCGGGATCAGGATAGAATCATCGTTCACATTGCAGGCATACGAAACGTCCGGGAAGGGGCGCTGGGATATGTCTTTCGCAGAGACGATGAGTACATCGGATCGGTGCGTTTCGCCATGTCCGATGGACAGATGGTCGCGCAGCGACTGGAGACGGTGGAAGATCAGGAGATTCGCTCCTTTGACAAGATCCTGATAGAGGCGCAGTGACCGGTGCAGGAGAATAGGTATGTATAAAAAGGCGTTCACGATCATCGTCATATTTCTTGTCGCCGCACTCGTCGGCGCCCAGAGCGCAAATGAAGGAGTCCGGGCGGAGTTTGAGGCGGCAGGATATGAGGTAGTCTCTTCCCGTACCGAAGCGGGACTTCCCGTGTATGACGTGCGCTCCGCCGATGGGCTCTCCTTTTCCGTATCCATGATAGGATCGCTCCGGGAAGCGCGGGTGCGCGCCGTAGACACACTCACCGAAATCGTCGCCCGTATGGAAGGCCTTGGGCCGGAGAGCGTCCGTATCATTTTTGATGCCAATCGGGCGACGGCAATCGTCATTCCCGATCGTTTCACCATAAACGGTCGCTCCTACGTCCGCTATATGCCGTCGGGCATGCAATTCTCCTTTGATGAAGCACCGGCATATGATTTTCGTCTCCTTGTCGACAATCTGGCGGTCCGTATTAACGGAGCCTTTCTCTCTCACGAACAGTTTCTTGACCGCATTGTCCGGGCTGTCGACAATCCCGCCGCATATATTCAAAGCTCTGATCCCCAGTACCTCGCCCAGCAGATTATCGAGTTGCGGGACCTGATTGACCGCGTCGCCGCGGATCTCGCTCGGCAGTCAGCAGAGAGCCGCAGGCGGGATGAAACGATGGAGACAGGGATTCGCACCACTATGGAAGAGCAATACGATGCCCTCACAGAGGCCCTTGCAGACGCAAAGCGACAGGGAACGCTCCTGGCGAATCGCATTGTTCGCCGTGGCGAGGCGGCGGTCAAAGAGATCGGCGAGAACATCGACGGCGTGCAGCAGGAGATGAACGAGAAATTTGCTGAGGTCGGAGAAGAGTATCGTCTATTGACCGACCAGTTTATTCGTTTGAGACGGGGCTCGGTGGTATTGGCTTCGAGGAATATTTTTGGTACCCTCAAGGATGTAGCGCCCGAGACAATTTCCCGCGTTGTCGAGTTAAAAACGGAAAGTCCGGATCTTCCGGCAGATGCTGTGTTGGAGCAAGTAAACGGCGAACTTGGGGAGGAAGCCCTCCCGCTTCATAAAAAACACGTTCAGGCTATTTACGCACTGTTTTTCAACGACTATCAGTAAGATTCGGCCTCTCCGACGGTCTTGAAGGAAATCGGTCTCCTCTATATAGTGGCGTTCGCACGTAAAGCAGGCAAGAAATTACAATAAGGGAAGAGTAATAATGAGCGAAAAACTGGCAAAAATGCGCAATATCGGAATATCCGCGCACATTGACAGCGGCAAGACGACGCTTACAGAGCGTATTTTATTTTATACGGAAAAAATTCACGCGATACACGAAGTTCGCGGAAAAGACGGTGTCGGTGCCACAATGGATTCCATGGAACTGGAACGGGAGCGGGGCATCACGATCCAGTCGGCGGCGACAAACGTCACGTGGAAAGATCACCCCATTAACATCATCGATACCCCGGGGCACGTCGACTTCACTATAGAAGTTGAACGCGCCCTGCGTGTCCTCGACGGTGCCATTCTGATCCTTGACTCCGTCGCCGGCGTTCAGTCCCAGTCCATCACGGTGGACCGGCAGCTGAAGCGTTATCAGGTACCGCGGCTCGCCTTTGTCAACAAATGTGACCGCACCGGCGCCGATCCGTTAAAGGTTCGACAGCAACTGGAAGATAAGCTTGGTCTCAACGCGGTGATGGCACAGCTGCCGATCGGTCTGGAAGACAAGCACGTCGGCAACGTGGATCTCGTCAAAATGAAGGCGGTCTACTTTGAAGGTGACGCCGGCGAGATCATCAGGGAAGCGGATATTCCCGCGGAACTGGCGGACCAGGCTGAAGAGTATCGGGAAAAGCTACTTGATGCAGTGTCGATGTTCGATGAAGAACTGATGGAAGCTGCCCTGGAAGGGACGGCAACGGAGGGGCAGATCAACGCCGCAATCCGGAAGGCCGTCATTGCCAACGAGCTCTGTCCCGTCTACGTTGGAAGCGCCTACAAGAACAAGGGTGTCCAGACGCTCCTGAATGCAGTCATCAACTATCTGCCGTCACCGCTTGATATCACCAACAAAGCAGTCAATATCGACAAAGGTGAGGAAGAGTACATCACCATCTCCGACGACGAGAAGCCGACGGTAGCGCTGGCGTTCAAGCTGGAAGACGGGCAGTACGGGCAGCTCACCTACATCCGCATTTATCAGGGTCTTGTGAAAAAGGGCGCCGATCTCTACAACGTTCGGACTCGGAAGAAGTTCAAAGTAGGGCGCCTGATCCGCATGCACGCAAATCATATGGAGGACATCAACGAAGCCGGCAGTGGCGACATCGTCGCGTTGTTCGGTATTGACTGTGCCTCAGGGGACACCTTCTGCCATCCCGACATTAACGTCTCCATGACCTCCATGTACGTACCCAACCCCGTCATTTCCCTGGCGATCAAGCCGAAGGACAAGGCGGCGGCTGATCGTATGGGCAAGGCCATCGGACGCTTCGTCAAAGAGGACCCGACGTTCCGCAGTTATGTGGACGATGAAAGCAATGAGACGATCATTCAGGGAATGGGTGAGCTTCATCTCGACGTCTACGTCGAGCGGATGAAGCGGGAGTACAAGGCGGAAGTCGAAACGGGTATGCCCCAGGTTGCCTATCGGGAAACGATCAGCCAGCGTGCGGAGTTCAACTACACTCACAAAAAGCAGACCGGTGGTAGCGGTCAGTTTGGTCGCGTCGCGGGGTACATCGAGCCCAATGAAGAGAGCAACTACGAGTTCGTCAATCAGATCAAGGGTGGTGTCATTCCCAATGAGTACATTCCTTCCGTGGACAAGGGTATGCAGATCGCCATGGAGAAGGGTACGTACATCGGCTATCCCGTTGTGGGTATCCGGGCGTTGATCAACGACGGATCGACTCACCCCGTCGACTCCTCGGACCAGGCTTTTCAGACGGCCGGTATCGGCGCCTTTCGTAACGTCTATGAAAAGGCGAAACCCATCGCTCTTGAGCCGATTATGAAGGTCGTCGTGGAAGGACCGACTGAGTTTCAGGGAAATATCTTTGCCACATTGAATCAGCGGCGCGGTGTCATAATCGCTTCCAATGAAGATGGGCTTTTCAGTGTTGTGGAAGCGGAAGTTCCCCTGGCGGAGATGTTTGGCTTTTCCACGGTATTGCGCTCTCTCACGCAGGGTAAGGCGGAGTACTCGATGGAATTTGCGAAATACGGAAAAGTGCCTCAAAGTATTGCAGAGGAGCTTCGCGCAAAATACCTGAAAGCCAAACAAGAAGGGAACAAGTAAGGAGCACGCGACATGGTCAAGAAAGAACTAATTGAACGAAGTCCCCTCCGGATATTGGAGAAGTCAATACACGGAGGGGTAGGTAAAGGCAATATCGGTGTCATCGCGGCGAGAAAAGGCACCGGCAAGACGGCGTGTCTCGTACACATCGCGACCGATCAGTTGCTGCAGGACAACCACGTCATTCACGTATCATTTTCGGGTCGGACCGACCATATCATCAGCTGGTACGAAGACATATTCGGAGAAATTGCAAAAAAGCGCTCCCTGGAAGGGGCGATGGACATCCACGATGAGTTGATAAAGAATCGGGTCATTCTGAACTTCAACCAGCACGGTGTGACCCGTGAGCAGCTCCTCAGGAGCATTTCCGCCCTTATCTCCGACGGCCAGTTTCGTGCCGACACGATCGTTGTGGACGGTTATGACTTCTCCAACGGTGAACCCGAGACGCTGAAGGCGATACGGGACTTTGCCCGGGAACACAATCTGGTGGTCTGGTTTACCGCATCAACCCACCGCGACGACCCGCGGGTCGATGAGAACGGCATCCCCGGAGTTCTCGGTCCCTTTATAGACAATATCGCCGTGCTTATCACCCTGACCCCGGAAGACGATCACCTGAAGCTGCAGCTCGTGAAGGACCACGAGACGTACCGCACCGAGGATCTTCATCTGGAGCTTGACAGCCGGACACTGCTGATCAGGGAAAAATAGGGAACAGTTCCGTTACCGGTGACGGAGAACACCGGTTTTTGGACATGCACTCTCCAGGGGACACCGGGTACACCGGGGACTCCGGGGGGTGCATATTTTTTGTCCGAATCCGACAAGCCACTGATTCATGGGGATCCAGAAGCGTTGCGGAACGCACTTCATGAGTGATTGTTCAGTCGCCTCGGGGCTCGCCGTAGTCACCCAGCCGAGGCGATTGGATATACGGTGGACGTGAATATCCACACAAATCGCAGGTACGGCAAATCCGAGACCGAGAACGAGATTTGCCGTCTTGCGTCCGACACCGGGAAGACCGGTCAGCTCCTCAACGGTCGCAGGCACCTCTCCGGCGTATCGTTCCACCAGGATTTCGGCGATTCTGATGAGGTTCCGACCTTTTGTGCGATAAAAGCCGGCAGGATAGATCAGTTCCGCGACCTCTTCCTCGGGAAGGAGGGAAAGATCGCAGGGCGTGGGCGCACGTTCCAGGAGCCTCTTTGTCGCGGGGATTGTGACCTCGTCACGGGTGCGGAGGCTTATAACTGTTGAAAGAAGTACGTGAAACGGGTCGAGTCTCTCTTCCCGATGGGTATCGACCGACTCCTGAACGCCGGCGCGATACGCGCCGATGGCATCACGAATGTCGGCAAAGACGATGTCCCAATAATCGCTCTTATTCGTCGTCGTCCAGGTCCTCGTCGTCCAGGACGATGTCATCATCGTCGTCGGAGTCGCCGGAATCGACCTCAAGCTTGCTGAATACGAGCTCCTCCACCTCTTTGGTCTTCAGGCCGAGTGAAAAAGAAACCTCATCCACAAGGAGCTGCAGGGCGCTGTCGTAGAGTTTCCGCTCCATGATGGGCAGCTCTTTCACTTTCTTCCGGGCGTACAACGTCCGTACAACCGAAGCGATATCCCGAATCGACCCCTTCTTGAGGAGATCAAGATTCATTTGATAACGCATTTTCCAGTCGGCGGGAATGGGTTCAAACTCTTCCGTAAAGAGCTCCAATGCGGCTTCCGCCTCTTCTTTGGGGACGATCGCCCGTATTCCGTGCTCCTCCGCCCGATCAACGGGGATTTTCACCGTCATATCCGAAACGGGAAGATAAATGACATAATAAAGCGTCTTCTCCCCTTTGAAATCCATTTCGATTATTTCCGTGATCTGACCGACACCCTGAAGGGGATACACCACCCGCTGGGACTTCTGGAAGGTCGTCTCTGTGCCCTTTCCGCTTGTACTCATTGACGACAGTATACCGAATTTCGATCCCCGGGGTCAAAGACGACTCCCTTCTATACGATAAGGCGGCCGACCTGGCCGTCAAGTCTGCCGATAAGATCGGACAGCGTCGTTATAGACTGGGTAAGTTCTTCCATTGCTTTGTTGATCTCACCGGCGCCGACGTTGATCTCGTTCAGCCCCCCGGTTATTTCAGTGGAAAGTCGGCGAACCGACTGCGTTTCCTCGGCGATACGTGTCTGCGAAGAATCGATACGGTCCGTCCGTTCCGACAGTGCATGGGAGGCGTCCCTGATTTCCGTCATGGCCGAATTGATTTGAGACCCGCCGGTCCGCAGTTCGTCAATGCCGCCGCTGATCTCCTGCAACGCCGACTTGAGGCCGTTGACCTGCTCCGTCACATCGGAAAAGGCGGATCCCGTGAGACGCCCCGCCGAGTCAACCGCCTCGATTTCACCGATCACTTCCTGGAGGAGGGTGCCGATATTCTTGGACTGGCTGTTGGAAGACTCGGCGAGTTTGCGAATTTCCGCGGCAACCACTGAAAATCCCCGACCTGCATCACCGGCATGGGCCGCCTCTATGGCGGCGTTCATGGCGAGCAGGTTGGTCTGTGCGGAAATTGACGCGATGACATCGGTAATTTCCCGTATGGACGAGATGCTTCCGGAAATTTTGTTGAGGATTGATACGGTCGAATTCACCGCATCGGACCCGTCGGCGATCGCCTGGTCAAGGTGCGACAGTCCCTGGAGGCGCTTTGCCGATACGTCCGCGATGGTGTTGAGAGAGGCGATCATCTCCACAACCGCCGCCGTTGATTCTTCAATCGCCGACGACTGGGATGCAACATGCTCTTTCAGATCGACGAGGGCGGTCCCGATCGCCTCCACCGAGGTGGCCGTCGTGTCGGTGCTGGTATCGAGCACCTGGGCGCGGCTGGTAATGGTGGCGATATTTGCCCCGATCTCCTCCACCGCCGCCGTCGACTGAGTCACCTCGGCCGCGGTCTCGTCCTTCACACGGGCGGCGTCGGAGGAGACGGCCGCCACTTCCCGCACGATCGTCGCGATGCTTTCAAGAAATGAATCGAAATAGCGGGACAGCTCGCCGATTTCGTCGGAACGGTCGATGTTGAGGCGCTGGGTGAGGTCCGCTTCACCGCTGGACATTTCCCGCATGATCTCGGTGGTGCGTCTGAGAGGCGCAAGGATCAGTCGGAGGATGACCCAGACGAGAACGAAGAAGGAGGCCAGGACGACGATCGTCGTAACGAGGAAGACGAGTCTGACGGTATGCGCGTGGTTGAGAATCTGGTCGTGCATCGCTTCCGCACGCTCCAGGGAAATTCCGGTGAGTTCATCAATGGCTCCGCGAAAGGTGTCGAAGGCATTTGAATATCCGCCGCTGAGATAGGCCGTTCGGGCGACGGTAAAGCGACCGGCCCGTACGAGCTGGATCAGTTGTTCCGTCTCTTGCCGCCATATTTCGTATTCCCGGTGAAATTCCGCAATGCGCGGGTGGTCCGACGGAATACCCGAGAGCTCTTCAAAGATCGTGAATCGTTCCAGGACCTGGTTACGGTTTTCAATGATGTCCCCTTCAAGGTCGGATGTCGTACCGGAGAACTCCGGGGTATCACCGGTAATGAAATTGAGAAGGGCGAGCCGTGATTGATATGCGTCCCTGTCGGCTTCTATGAGGCTGTTCATGGCGAGAAAGTCGTTTTCATACATCATGCGGGAGTGGACGACCATCTCTTCAAGGTTGATAAACAGCATAAGTCCACCGACTATGTAGGCGGCCATGGGGACGACGACCCCCACCAGCGCCCTGGTTCTAATTTTTTTCATACCTATGAGTATAGATACGTCGGTATACCCGTGCCAACAAAAATTGATAAATTTGTTAGCTGGTACGAATCAAAAGACGTATGAGACCGCCGCCGTCACGGTTCCGGACGTGTCGTCATCAGGGAGCGGTGTGTTGGTCGACGCCGTTGCGTACAGGGAGAGGGTAAATCCCGTCGTCGGCGTCCATCCCAGGCCAAGGGTCGTCGTAGAGGCCGTGTCGTCCACCGTTACGAGTTCCGCGTTTTCAACGATTTTCGATTCGTGCCGAAGAAAGAGGGAAAAGAGCTGGCTCGGAGACCAGGTGAGCTCGGGATAGATATGGAACCCTTCCCCCCGCTGTTCCCAGAGCGACTCGAACCTGACGGACCATCCGCCGATGCGCCGGTTGTTTCCCTGATAGAACAATCCTCCAGACGCGAAGAGTTCTTCAGAAGGGTGATCAGGGAGCCGGAGGGAAAGGCCCAGATACCAGTCCACGCCGACATTCCCCTGCAGGGCCAACGACGGCTGGTGGATCTCTTCATCCCCCCGGTAGAGGTACGCGACCTCCGTCTTGATCTGGCCCATTTTGAACTGCAGGCGGCTCCCGGCAGCGGTATGCCACGCCGGAGCGGCGGGTGGGACCAGAACGACCGGTTCCAGAAAGGCGAAACGCCCGAGGGGAAGATATCCGGCCACAAGCCACTGTGTCTCGTCCCGCAGCACATCCGCCGTCAGATCGGCCTTCCCCGGACGGGCCCCGTTGATGGTGTCGGCAGCGTTGAAAAGGACACCGTCGCCCCATGTGAGCCGACTCCGTCCGGCGGTAAATCGAACGCGATAGGACTCCCCGACCACCATCCGCCAGCGTACTTCCGCACGGGGAATGGAGATTTCCGTTGCGGTAGAGTCCTGCGGGTCGGGTATCAGCGCCCGCAATTGCAGCCGGCTGCGCACGTCGCCTCCTCCGACGCTCTCAAAATCGATCTCACCCCGGGCGAAACTGGACGCCGTTGAATCGTTCCCGGTTATGGTAAGGGAGTTGTACGCGTCAATGGAGACGGTGGTACGCACCTCCGCTGAGACGTGTATCGACCCGGATCCAGCGATCAGTATGCCAAGGAGAACGGCGGCGACAACGCCCCGTTCCGGGGCGCGTCGGGATACCCTCGGCGTCCCCGCTACCACGACAGCTCCTCCAGGCTGAAGATATCATCCCGCAGGGGAATTCCGATTTCCAGTTCATCGATAAGAAGGGTGGTGGAACTGTTACTCTTCAGTGCGTCGGAAATCTCGGTTCGAATTGCAACGGGATGGCCGTCGATCATCTCGATGTTCCGGGAAACGACCGTCTTGAGGAGTCGTCCGCTCAGGGCGTACAGTTCGGCACGACGGGAGACGAAAAGCTCCGTGTCTACCCAGACTCTCTGCCGTGGATAGGGAACGTTGCGGACTTTTGCATTCATGTCGATCCGATAGGTTTCGTGTCCGTCGATCACTTCCCGGCCGTCCAGGGTGACGTTGTAGGTTTCAAGAATCGTCTTGCCCCCCGTCATGTCTTCGTAGGAGACGTCGGAACCGAGCATCGACTCCCTCAGGGCTGCACCCTGGAGACGCACCAGTTCCGCGGCGTCCGGATAGTAGAGGTAGATTTCATCGGCGGTTCTGAGGATTTTCTGGCCCCGTTCTGCAGCACTCGTAAATTCGATGAGTGCCTCGTCGGCCCCGCGGCTCCAGGAGATCATCGTGCTCTCCCGCTCGCCGAAACGATCACGGATGATCATCGTCATTTCTCCACGACTGGTGTCAAAGGTTCTGTTTTCTTCAAGACGACGGGCAATCTCCCGCACCGAAAGGGACTGTTGTGCCTGGATCGCAGGCGGTAGTACGGCTGCGCAGAATACAAATACAAGGGCGGACATCACGGCTCGACGACGGGAGATCGTCGACAGATGGGACCGGCTTTGACCATGGGTATACATAGAATTACTCCTCTCGTAGAGCCGCAACGGGCTCAATTTTGATGATTTTTCGCGTCGGGAAATAGGCGGTCACACCGGCGACGATGACGGCAAAGAAAAAGACGAACACCGTCGACCGGAGGTTGAGAACGGGATACATGATGGGTGAGATCTCCATATCCACGCCCTCCATGGACTTGCTGAAATCGATTCCTATTTCGCCGAGTAGGAGAGAGATGCCGATACCGAGTATCAGCCCCGCCACGGCGCCGAGAAATCCGAGAATTACCGCCTCGGACAGGAACATACGCAGTACCTCCCGGGAGCGCATTCCCATCGCTTCCAGCGTCCCGATCTCCCTGCGTCGCTCAAAGATTACCATCATCGTCGTATTGACCACCACCGTGCTGGCAAGGAGGAAGAAAAACAGGGCGATAATATTGTACATCGTTATGGCAAGCTCGATCATACTGTAGGTCGTTTCTATGTCCGTGAAATGGCGGACCTCGAGGTCCGGCGCCGCCGCGGTTATGGCGGTGGTGACGTCCTGTGCCGATGCACGGTTGTCGAGCTTCACGAGAATCTCCCCGGCTCCGCCGGGCATCTGGGCGAGTCGCTGTATCCGGTCGAGGGGTGCCCAGAAAACCATTTCGTTGAGCATCTGCACCGGGAAGTCCGCAACCGCCGCCGCCTGAAAGGTCATCGCGTTGGTCCCGCGCCGGGCCGTACGGACTACCAGTGTGAACGGATCGCCCATGGCGACGCCCAGTCTGTCCAGGACTCCATTTCCGACAACCACGGGGGTGATCCTGGGTTCCCCGGCCGCTGCGGCAGTTACCTCGCTGAGGCTGCCGGCGACAATGTACCGGGAGATATCACTGAAATCTTTCTCACGGGCAAAGTCGACTCCCACCGCCTGCAGTCCCGTGCGTTCTCCATCCTTGAAGACCGCGCCCGGTACGGACAGCCGGGGGACGACCGCATCGACACCTTCAACGCGCCCGATTTCCCCGATTCGTTCCTCTGCGGAATCGACATAGAGGTGAAGGGGATTCAGGTGTTCATATTCGAGGTAATCCTTGTGGCGGAGTTGGACCTCACCGGTATAAAAGGTAGTCAGGTTGTACTCGAGATCATGTTTCATTCCCTCAAGGAGGGAAAAAAGAATGACGATGGAAAGGGTCGCAACGGCAATGGCCCGTCATGGAAAGGACGCTCGCGCCGTCTGTTTCGACCGACATTACGCCATGCAAGGGTCAGTATATTCATGGGAGCCTCCCTTATTGCGCCCGCAGGCTGTCGACGACGGACATTTTCAGCGCCCGTCGGACGGGAACTACCGCCGTGGCAATCGCAATTGCAACACCGACTATGAGGGCACGGCCGAAGGTCGGTATGTTCCATGCGCCGTATATCACCTGGGTGACCCGATATCCGACGTTGGTGTCGCGCATCATCGTACCGTAGTCGATGCCGTATTCAGCGAGGAGCGCGACGCTTCCCGCCCCCAAAACGAGTCCGATAAGTCCCCCGAGCAGACCGATGCCGGCAGCTTCGAGTAGAAGTGTCGTCATGACCTCGCCGTTTCGCAATGCCCATGGCGCGCATCATACCCAGCTCCCGTGTGCGCTCGAGCACCGACATCAGTACGGTGTTTGACACGCCCACCGCCGCGATAATGAAGACAAGGAAAAGAATTACCCCGGTACCCGTTTCTTTTGCCTCCGCAATCGCGACGGCATCCGCCGCAATGGTGCGCCAGTCCACGACCGTGAGATCCGGGGCGCCGGCGATATGGAGCTCCATCTCCCGGGTGATTTCCTTCAGCGACTTGTCGAGCGAATTGGCGACGGCAATTTCCGTTGCGGCGCCGTCCATTTGCAGGTACACGTCGGCAATGTCTTTGGGGAGAAAAACGGCAGTTCTGTTTATGATCGGATTGGGGGTGTGGGCTATTCCGCACACCTCAAGGTCAATCGTCTGGTAGTACCCTCTGTCTTGTCCGCGTGACGATAGTGACGGGGTATCCCACCTCGGCGCCGATGTCTTCCGCCAGCCATCCGCCGAGAATGACCTTGTTTTCCTCCCGCTTCGAAAAAGGCACCTGACGTGATCGTCTGAGGCAGCCGGTACACGTCGGCATCCTCTTCGGGATCGATGCCGTAGGCGGTCACAAAAATGGATCCGTCCTCGGGGAAGGGGTCTTTGTTGACAATAAGTTCCCCGGTAAAGACGATTCGGCTTGTGACGTCCAGCCCCGCCCTCCTTGAGTTCAGCTTCTATCCGGTCGGAGTTATCAATTGCATATTTCAGCGGCCGGTCGTCCCGCTCCGGCAGGTACTGTTGATGGATGACCTGGGCCGCTCCCGTTTCATACCAGATGACATTGCGATTGCTCTCTTCTTCCACACCGAGAAGAATGCTGTCGACGATTATGAAGAGCGTCAGTCCCACGGCCACCGCCCCGGCGGTGATAATTGTACGTCGCCGGTGGCGGGTGAGATTGCGCACCGCAAGCCCCACCGTCCTTGAGAGTTTCATGATACACCTCCTGCGACCAGTCCGTCCTGAAGACGGACCAGTTTGCGGGAAAATTCCATCACCATGGATCGTGGGTTGAAAAGACAAAGGTCGTTCCATGTCGTTCATTGAGGACACGCATCGTTTCCAGAATTGCCTTTCCCGTCTCCGAATCGAGATTCGCCGTCGGCTCGTCGGCAAGAATGATGGAGGGATTTTTGACGAGCGCCCGGGCCACCGCTACACGTTGCTGCTGGCCGCCGGAGAGACGGCTCGGTCTGCGATCCTCCATACCTTCCAACCCCACCTCCTTCAGGATAGCCATCGTCCGCTCCCTGATCTCCGACTCCGGCAGGCCGAGAAGGTTCAGACTGAAGGCGACATTCTCATAGGCGGTCAGAACGGGTATGAGGTTGAAGTTCTGAAAGACGAATCCCAGATTATTGCGTCGGTAGTCGGTTCTTCCCCGATTATCCAGGCGGACCATTTCCAGTCCGTCAATCACGACGGATCCCTCGTCGGGATGGTCGAGGCATCCGAGAATGTTGAGCAGGGTGCTTTTCCCCGAGCCGGAAGGACCTGCGATTGCCAGAAACTCTCCCGATCCCACTTCCATGCTGACGCCGCGAAGGGCGTATACCGAGGTATCTCCACTGATGTATGTCTTACGGACGTTATCAATCGTTATCATTGTTCGTTCTCCTTTTGTGCGTCTTTATCGTTTCCCGCCCCGTCGTTCCTTGACTCGGCGGGAGGGGAATCGGATAGTTTTTTCTGGAGTGCCACCAGACCAAGGGGGTTGCCGATGTTCATCTGTTCCGCCGCCGATGAGGGGACGAGAACGACGGAACCTTTGCTTTGTCGCATCGCATCGTAAATCATTCCCATCGCCCTGAGCTGAAATGCTTCAGGGTTGTCCCGGTAGTGCCTGTCCGCCTTCTTCATCATCTCGGCGAGTTCGATTTCAGTATCCCCCAGAATCAGTCGAGCCTTTCGTTCGCGGTCGGCCTGGGCGTGACGACTCATGGCGTCTTCAAGTTCTTTGGGAATGACGATATCCGTAAATTCAACGGAAAGAACCGTGATACCCCAGGGATTCGTCTTGGCGTCGAGAATTTTCTGCAGTTTTGCCCCCACCTGTTCCCGTTCCGAAAGAAGCGCCGAAAGGTCGTGGGAACCGATGGTGTCACGGAGTGCCGTCTGGGCGGAAAGGGCGACGGCCTCCATGAAATCCTGAACTTCAAGGATCGCCTTTTCCGCGTCCCAGATCATCCAGAAACAAATGGCGTCGATGTGGACAGGTACATTGTCGCGACTGAGGGTACGCTCGGCGCTGAAATCCGTGACCCGAATACGTGTATCAACCCGTGCGGCGACGCGGTCAATGAACGGCATGAGAAGAAAAAGACCCGCGCCCTGGACGCGCCGAAAACGTCCGATCCGGAGTATCACCGCCTTGTCCCAGTGGTAGAGGAGGTTTATCATCGCCGCCGGGATGATTGCCGCCGCCGGTAGGGCGTAGAGAGCCGGTCCGAGGCTTCCGGAAAACTGAAAGAGTACGGCCCAGCCCGCAAAGAGCGCGACCACCAGCATCACCCAGTTGGGGAGGATGAGCAGCATGACACCGCCGAGTAGAACGGCATACACCGCACCCTGCAGCTCCTCCGGGGTAAATGAAACTCCAAGAAGCCCGGCTGCACCGGTGGCAGCGGCAAAAACAAGCGTCATGAAGAGAAATGAAAAGGTGGAAAATCGAAAGTCCGTTGCGATGACCCGCCGAGGCCGATTTTTAATTCGTTCAATCCTGTTCCGTCCTAGAAAATCACTCAGTTTTGCCATATCTTTCCCTCCTCGTTATTCACGGTCCGCCATTTCCCGGAGCTGATCGACCACTTCATCCACGGTGAAACCGTACGAACCGGCCTGGGTCAGTGTGGTTCGACACAGTTCCATCAATACCCGTTCCCGCTCCACGTCGGACAGGGTGATTTCTCTGTCGGATATGAACGTGCCCGTTCCTTGCTGGGTATTGACGATACCCCTGATTTCCAGCTGGTTGTACGCCTTGGCAACGGTGTTGGGGTTGATCTGGAGGTCCACAGCGAGGCTGCGGACCGTCGGTAGTTGATCTCCACCGGTGAGCCGGTTGTCAGCGATTGCCATCTCCACCTGCAGGATGATCTGCTTGTAGTACGGCACACCGCTGTTGTGGTCGATGGAAAACCTGATCTCATGTCCCACGTCCATTCTCCTTTGTACTATTGTACTACATATACAGTACAATAGTACAAGAATTTCACAAATGCAATAGCATTGAGGAATTTTTTGGCTGTATACACAATGATGTTTCATGAAGCGATACAGCTCTTGTCGGTATAGGGAGATATGGACCGAATCGGTGTTTTTCACTGCTCCGGTCACTCTCTCGCCCTCAGGAGGCGCCCATGCCCGTCCCCACCCACTGTCCCAATCCATTCTGTCCCGCCCATGTTGACCCTCCGGCGGGCTGGTTTCGTCCCTTCGGTTTCTACCACACAAAAGCCCACGGCACCGTCAGACGCATGCGCTGCCGGTACTGTGGAAAGACCTGCAGCACCCAGACCGAGTCGATGCACTACGCCGCCAAACGCCACCTCCCCCTGCGCGCCGTCGTCAGCTGCCTCCTCGAAGGCGCCTCCCAGCGGGAGATCGCCCGGCGCTATCACGTCTCTCCCATGACCATTCATAACGCCGTCATCCGTCTCGGCCGCCAGGCCATCGCCGCGCAATCGATCCTCCTCACCCATCTCGCACCCCGTCCGCGGGTCGTCTTTGACGGCTTGCGTTCCTTCGTCACCAGCCAGGATTATCCCTGTGATCTCACCACCCTCGTTGACGCACAGGGTGAGACGATCCTTGCCGTCACCCACGGTGTCTTTCGCCGCGGCGGCAGGATGACCCGGCAACAGCACCGGCGGGTGCTGGCCAAACAGGAGCTGTGGCAAATACCCCACGGCACGATGAGTCGATCTATCTCTCGTATATGGAATGAATTGTGGTCGTATCTCGACCTCAACCCACACCTCCCGGCGATCATCGATACCGACCTCCACCGGGGGTATCGGCGCATCGGGGAGCGCTCACCGATATTCCGCCATGTCCACGCGGCCCATCGTGCCGAACATCGCATGACCTCCAGTACCGCCCCTCGGACGATGCTGAATCCGCTCTTTCCGGTGAACTATGTGGACCGGCTGATCCGGCATCGGCTGCGGGAACATACCCGGGAGACGATGGCCTTCGGGCGACACAGTGCGACGCAGCTGTATCGGCTGTGGATCTTTGCGTGGGACTTGAACACGCGGCGAGTGTGGCGGGTGAAGCATCCTGAGGAGGGCGGCCATGCTCAGCAAGGCTCGGTGACAGAAGAGGGGATGGAGGCGATCAATCGAATCAACGGGGAGTTCTTCCAGCGTCGGGTGGATGTGTACGGGTCTGTTGTGCCGGAAAGTCTTGAGGCGGCGTGGCGCGCGATGGTGGTGACCCCGCCGATTCGGTGGAAGACGGGACAGAAGGGGACAACCGTTCGATTTCCCCGTTACGCCCTCGACGATCTTCTGCGGGCGGCGTGATGAGCGGGTATCCACACCCGCGAGTACGGGTGGCGCAACACGTTTGTGGATACAGCAAAAAAAACCGACCCAGTGTGAATGGGTCGGCTCTATTGAGCACCGGGGATCGACGTCACCATCGACATCCCGGGGGAATTGGCTCTTACGCCAATCCAGCCTTGCGACGGGTATAAATGTCGTAGAAAACCGCGAGCAGCAAGACCAGCGCCTTCACGACATATTGCCAGTCGGCACCGATATTCATGAGGGACATTCCATTGTTAATGACACCCATGACCAGACCGCCGACGATAGCGCCGATGACCGTCCCGATACCGCCGCTCATAGAGGCACCGCCGATAAAGACGGAGGCAATGGCGTCAAGCTCGAAGAGCTGTCCAGCCTGGGGGAGGGCGGAGTTCATGTACCCCGCAAAGACGAGACCAGCCAGTCCGGCAAGGCTGCCCATCACGACAAAGACGAAGAACTCGACCAGCTCGGCGTTGATACCCGAAAGCTTTGCCGATCGGGCGTTCCCGCCGACGGCATACACGTAACGGCCGAAGACGGTGCGGTTGGTCACAAAGGTAAGAATCCCCACGACAATACCGAGTACGATACCGACGATGGGAACTCCCCGGAACTCCGCAAACTTCCACGATAATATCGCGATAAGGGCGACGACAAATACGATACGCAAAATGAACGCGGCGACGGGGACGATGGTGAAGCCCTTTCTGATTTTGTTCTTACGGGCGGACCACGCCGCGATGACGAATAGAACGGCTATGACGGCACCGACGATCCACGCCAGATAGTGAGTTCGGCCCACGGTTAACGCTTCAAACGAGACGAAACCGGAGGTGATCTGACGGAAGCCCTCATCCCGGAGAGAAATCGGACTGACATTGGTGATCACATAGGTAAGACCGCGAAAGAGGAGCATACCCGAGAGGGTGACGATAAACGACGGCACCCGCATGAAGGCGATCCAGAATCCCTGCCAGATACCAATGATCGCGCCGACAATCATGGTGAGAAGAATCGTCGGTACCAGTCCCATACCCGTGTTGTAAAGCATCGCTGCGATCGCGCCCGTAAACGCGGCCAGCGATCCAACCGAGAGGTCGATGTTTCCGATGATGATCACCAAGACCATTCCCGATGCGAGAATCAGGATATAGCTGTTCTGCATGAAGATATTCGAGACGTTCCGGGGCGAGAAGTTGATACCGCCGGTAAGTACCGCGAATACGATAAAGATCAAGGCCAGCATGATGAACATCGAATAGCTTCGAACGTTTTTTTTCAAAAACTGGCTGAACGTCATAGTGTGTTTTGACAAATTAGAATCCGACATTGCTTTACTCCGAGTTAGCTGAGTGCCATGTGCATGATACCTTCCTGGGTTGCTTCGCTACGGTCGAGGACACCCTTTATCTTACCCTCGTTCATAACGTAGATCCTGTCCGCCATACCGATCGCCTCGGGTAACTCCGAGGTAATCATGATGATGCTCTTGCCTTCAGCGGCAAGTCTGTTGAGAATTGTATAGATCTCGTACTTTGCGCCGACGTCGATTCCCCGGGTCGGTTCGTCAACGATGAAAATTTCAGGTTCCGCCAGGAGACTGCGGCTGAGAACGACCTTTTGCTGGTTCCCTCCACTCAGGTTTTGAACCAGCTGATCAATGGAAGGAGTCTTGATATTCAGGGACTTCCGATATTTCTCGGCGGCGTGTACCTCCGCATCGCCGTCGACGACTCCCCATTTTGACAACCTGGGAAGACTGGAATTGGTAATATTGGTCTTCACGTCCTGGATGAGGATGAGTCCCAGACTCTTGCGGTCTTCCGACACGTAACCCAACCCCTTACTGATCGCATCATGGGGTGAACTGAATGTAATTTCTTCGCCGTGCAGAAACGCCTGCCCTTCCGAGCGTGAGCCGTAGGACTTTCCAAAGAGACTCATCATGAGTTCCGTCCGGCCCGCTCCCATGGGACCGCAAAAACCGAGGATTTCCCCCTTTCGCAGTTCAAAAGAGGCGTTGTCCACGACCTTCATATCGTGGTACTCCGGATGGTAGACGTTCCAATCCTTGACCTCAAATACAACATCCCCGATCTTCGGCGTCTTCTCGGGATAGAGTGCGTTCATTTCCCGCCCGACCATGTCACGAATCAAATCAGCCTTGGTGACTTTTTCCCGGTCGGCGTCGTAGGTTCTGATCGATTTTCCGTCGCGGAGGACGGTGATTTCATCGGCGACGCGAAGAACTTCGTCCAGCTTGTGGGAAATAAGGATGCAGGTAAGTCCTTCGTCCCGGAGTTCCTTGATGAGCTGGAGCAGAGAATCGCTCTCTTCGTCATTCAGCGACGCCGTCGGCTCGTCAAGGATCAGCAGCTCCGTGTGCTTTGAGAGGGCCCTGGCAATTTCGACAAGCTGCTGTTTTCCGACGCCCATTTTGCTGACGATCGTTTCAGGAGGGTCCGAAAGTCCCACCCGACTGAGGAACTCCCGTGATCGTTCGAGAAGATCATCCCAGTTGATCACGCCGAAACGGGGTCGGATGTGGCCCAGAAACATGTTTTCGTAGATCGATAAATAGGGACTCAGTGCAAGTTCCTGGTGCATGATCGCCAGACCCATTTTCTCGCTGTCGCGAACACTTCTGAAGTGGGCCTCCTGACCATGGACCAAGACGGTCCCCTCGTAGCTTCCGTGTGGATGTACACCGCTGACGACGCTCATGAGGGTTGATTTACCCGCGCCGTTTTCACCACATATACCGTGAATCTCGCCGCGACGTACCCGAAAACTTACGTTGTCGAGGGCACGTACACCGGGAAAATCCTTGGTGATGTCCTGTACTTCCAGAATGTAGTCGTTGCTCATTCTCTTTTTCCTATTACGAAAATATACGGCTCGGCCGGATATTTTTGTTACGTTTCCATGCCGCAACGCGGCATGCAAATCTATTACACACGAATAACGGGAGCGGCGCAACACAGAAGTGTATACGCCGGCTCCCGAATACGTGTCGTATCAGGTACTGTTACTGATTCAGCTGTGCTTCGGTGTAGTAGCCGCTGCCGATCATGACTTCCCGCCAGTTGTCCTGAGTCACGTTGATTGGCTCAAGCAGGTAGGAGTTGACCACTTTCAGACCGGTGTCGTACGTCTCGGTGTCGAGACGGGCGCCGCGGATTTCCGGAGTGCTTTCGCCCTTGAGGAGAGCGTCTGCCAGGGCAACAGCACCTGCGGCCAGATCGCGGGTATCCTTGAAAACGGTCATGTACTGTCGTCCGTCCCGGATTGCCTGCACGGAAGCGATCTCCGCATCCTGACCCGTTACGACGGGAAGCTTCGCGGTGGTGTCATACTTGGCATCGGCGGCAAGGGCCTCAATGATCGCACGAGCAAGCGTGTCGTTCGGTGCGAGGACTGCGTCCAGGGTCACGTCGCGAGCGTCGTTGCTGAGGAGGTTTTCCATCCGTGCTTTCGCGATTTCCGCGCGCCAGTTTTCGGTTGCGATCCGCGTAAAGGCGGCGTCGCTTGATCGAAGAGGAGCGGGACCGACGATTTCCAGTGCACCCCGTTCCACATGGGGGCGGAGCATGGACATGGCGCCGTCAAAGAAGAAGTTGGCGTTGTTGTCCGTCGGCGAACCGGCGAAGAGGGTGATGTACTTGGGATCGTCGGGGGTTACATTTGCGAGGTCGAGCGCTTCAACGATCGCCGCACCCTGGAACTCACCGACTTTGAAGTTGTCGAAGGTGATGTAGTAGTCATAGTCGTCGGAGCCGGTGATCAACCGGTCATAGGCGATGACGATGATGCCTTCTTCCGCGGCCTCACGGACGACGGAGTTTACACCTTCGTTGATGTTCCCGACGATGAGAACTTTGGCACCCTTGGTGATGAAGTCCTGAATCTGCTGGTTTTGAAGGCCCTGGTCGGCATCGCCGTAGGTGACTTCAGCGCTGTATCCGAGTTCTTCGGCACCTTCAAGCAATGCGGCGCCGTCCTGCTGCCATCGCTCAACGTGCGTTTCCGGCATGGCGATACCGACATCGATTCCGACGCCTTCACCTTGGCCTGATGCAAATACCACACCCGTAGCAATGAGAACCACGAGTACTGTGAGAACAATTCGTTTCATAAACACTCCTTTGTGTTTGGGATATGTTTCATTGTGGGGGGAGAATACTACTGTGCAAACAGGAGAATTCGGAACAATTCTTCATTGGAATGATCAAAATAGTCCCGTCCTGCGTTCCGTAGCATAAATTTGAGGTTAATATTGTCCAGAGATGTCCCCGCCCGGACACGGGTGGGACGAACGATGGGTTTACCCTGTGTTCACTCCGTGACGGCAGGACCGTCCTGTTCCGCGGGCACCTCCGGTTCCGAGGTAGTCCGGTAGACATCCTCGGCGCTGTGAAAGCCGTCACGTATCACCGTCTCGTCGACGTTCCAGCTGAAGACCGCCCGTGGTTCCTCCATGAAGAACGGTATCGGCTGCCCGCTTCCGTTTTCGACATATCGGTCCGGTTCCGGCATGCGATCGGTGGCAATTCCCACCGCAAGTTGTGCCGCCCTGGTCGCCAGCTTGTGTATGGGCTTGTATACGGTCATCAGCTGAAGCCCTTCCACAACGCGCTGAGTGGACATGAGATCGGCATCCTGTCCGACCACGGCCACTTCACCCGCCATCCTGCGCTCGGCAAGAAGCTGAATGGCGGCGTTTGCAATTTGATCATTGGCGGCGGAAATCGCATCAATATCTTCAGTTCGCTCAAGAACTTCGGCAATGCGCATTGTCGCTTCATCGGAACTCCACGCCTCAAGCCAGATTTCGTCAACGAGGGTGATTGCCCCGCTGTCGAGATAGGGCTGAAGAATCTCATAGAGACCCTGATTGACCAGATAGCTGTTGTTATCCCTGACCGATCCGTTGACGATGAGATAGTTCCCCCTCGGAACCGCGGCGGTCAGCGCCTTCCCGAAGAGGCGCCCCACTTCCACGTTGTCAAATGAAATGTACGCCGTGACGGGGACTCCCTGTATCAGGCGATCGTAGGCGACGACGGGAATACGTCGCTCATTGGCGGTGCGGACGACGCCGGCAAGCATGTCGGTATCGTGGGGCAGAACGACAAGGACATCGATATTCTGGTCAAAGAGATATCGAATCTGGTCTATTTGTGCCTGCGTTCCCCCGGCGGACATTTGCATGATCACTTCCGCACCGAGCTCTTTTGCGGTGCTGCTGAAGATTTTGATATCCTTGTTCCACCGCTCAATGATAAAGGTGTCGGTCGCCACGGAAAAACCGATCGTAATAGTACCGTCCGAGGCGGCGACGGACTCACCCTGATTCCCGTTCCTGCTTCCCGATGTCCCGGCGGATCGCGAGCCGTCACCGGAGCATGCGGTGAGAAGGGGCAATACGACGAAAATAAGGACAATTCCGGCGGTAAGGGAGACGAGATGATACAGAGATTGAATGGTGAAGGTCTTGTCGTCAGTGGCCATGGATATACCTCTCCTGATAGGAAGTCGGTGATAATCCCCTGAATTTTTTGAAAATACGGCTGAAGTAATTGGGATCGTGGTAACCCGTTTCGTAGGCGATTTCCTTGATACTTTTTCTGTTTTCCCGAAGGAGTTCTTCCGCGGCGGTGAGCCGGACGGAGTTCAGGTAGTCGTTGAAGGTGGTATCCAGATGTTCCGAAAAGAGTCTGCTGAGGTATCCCGGCGAGACCGAGCAGTACTCAGCCAGTGAGGGAAGCTGGAGCGGCTGCTCGTAGTTGGCGGAAATGTAATGGATCGCCTGCTGCAGCGGTCTGGGACGCCGGGTGTCATTCTTCATCACATTGCTTTCAACGATCAACGCCAGGACGCGCCCCGCCCAGGCGTCCCAGTCGCTTTTCGTTGAAATTGAAATAATCTCCGAGGGAATGTCCGGTATGGTATCGGCAACGTCCGTCGCGCCGGTCCGGTGTGCCAGATCGGCGACAAGGAGGGTAAAGAGCTCAACCATGTATGATTTTGCCGTTTCAATATCATTTTCGGTGAATACGGCGGCCCAGTACTCCTCACAGAGCTGATAGGCGTCTTCCGGGGTGCGGGACTTCGCGACGGCACGGCGTAATGCGGAAAGTCGGTCAAGTCGACGACTCTGTCTTCCCCGGTTGGGCATGACTTCCCGTATTGCCTGCAATGCCTCCCGGGACGAGAGGTGAAATTCATCAAATCTCCTTCTGCTGCCCACACCGATTTGCGCATCAGGAACCGCTTCATGGACGAGCGCTTCCAGGCGGCTTTGTTCTACCTTGTCGGAAATGAAAAAGAGGAGCATTCCCAGGTGCTCGGTGAAGATGCTGCGATACCGCAGGTCGACCCGGTGTTCGATACGCCGATACCGCCGCGAATCGTCGTGCATCGCAACGACGATCGTTCCTTCATCACCTGACAGCTTGAAGATTCGCTGATACCGGCGCCACGACGCTTCATCCATGCCCTGCCACGTCGTACGAAGGAGGAACTCCCGCTCCTCCCTGGCGACGATTTCCGCATTTGTCTGCACCTCCTCAAGGCGGTGGGACAGATCATCACCCTTCCGGTCAAGCCGGTCCTTGGCCAGGTGGAGGGTCTCAAGGAAACGTTTTCGGGAGACCGGTTTCACCAGATAACTGAAGACCCGCAGCGGAATCGCCCGCTGGGCGAGGTCAAATCGCTCATAGGCGGTGGAAAGGATGTACAGTGTCTCGGGAAACTCCCGCTGAAGCTCCTTTATCGTGTCGAGGCCGTCGATGCCGGGCATTGCGATATCCATGAGCACAACGTCGGGACGTTTGTCGTGGGCGATTGCAATCGCCTCCTCACCCGAGCGGGCGGTACCGCAGAGGCTGAAATCCTCACTTGACGTTTCGATCAGGTAGGAATAGCTCTCCAGTACGGGATCTTCATCGTCGACGATCAGGATGGAATACACGGCACGATCCTCGTATCGATGGTAATGACGATTTCCGTCCCCTCCCCGGGAGCGGTGTGAATGGCTACCACATCGTCCTGGGAGGGGTAAAAGAAATAGAGTCGTTGAATGACGTTTTCCAGACCCATGATCTTTGAGTTGTGTTCAACGTCGCGGGAGTAGCGGCGGAGCAGGCGGGAGACCGTTTCCTCGTCTATGCCGATGCCGTTGTCCGCGACGGAAAGGGTGACCCGCTCCTCCTGCCGGCGGGCACGAATAATAACGGAGCCGACGCGATCAATCCCCTGAAAGGCGTGGAGGACTGAGTTCTCCACCAGTGGCTGGAGAATCATCGCGGGGACGTGGCAGCTGTCGAGCAGGGAATCGGGAACGTCCAGGGACATTCTGAGCGTCCGGGGGAAGCGAATGCGGAGAATGTACAAATACGCCTCCAGCCCCTCGATCTCGTGACGAAGGGGAACGATGAGGTCCCGTTCCCGTATGTTGTGGCGGAAAAATGCGGCCAGATGCTCCATGAAATCGGCGGTCTTGTCCGCGTCCTCCATGATCGCCAGCTGTACTCCGGTATTCAGTGTATTGAAGAGAAAATGGGGGTTCATCTGCGCCTGCATCGTGTAGAGCTCCATCCGTTTCAGAAGTTCCTCCATCTTCAGATTGCGGACGCGCTCCTCCATATACCCCTTTTCCAGCTCCTTTTGCTGGTTAATCTCGGTGATGTACTGCCTGATGTCGTGTTTCATCGTATTGAATGCACTGACAACGACGTTCAGTTCATGGACGGAGTGCGCCGCGATATCGGGTACATCGAATTTCCCCGACGATATTTCTCCCGCCGAACTGGCGAGGAGCGCCATGGGCTCGGTAAAGCGACGGATGGTGACGGCAAACCACATGGTGGAACTGAGGAAGGCGGAAATGATGACCAGGAGGTTCCAGAAGAGGAGGGTCCTGGAGGCGTTGATGATCTCCTGATAATTGTCCAGCTCCCGCCGCAGGCCGAAGAGGCTTATTTGATCGATTCTGTCGACGATATGTCCGTTCAAATCCTCAAGAAGTTCATATCGGGAGGTATACTCCTCGATCGCCCGGGCGCGTTTCAGCTCAAGCGTCTCCTGCATGACGTCAAGGTATCGGTCGATGAGAAAATAGATCTCCCTGCTTTCTATAATGATCGGATCGTCCGATACGGGCCGGTCCGAGGGAAGCATATTGCGCAGCGTCTGCTCTTCAATGAGAATTTGCGCGAGCGCCTGGGATGAACGGCTGGAAAGATAGGTAAGGAGCGGTTCCTCCATCGCCGTCACCTCGGTCTGGAGGCGCTGAAAGAAACGTTCCGCGCTGAACTGATCGTTTATGATCTGCTGCAACCGTATCGTCGCAAAGAGAATGTATGCAACCGAGAGGATGACAATTGCCAGCCCGATGACCGCGGAAAAGACGAGCTGTGTCCGTAACGAGTTGCCGACTCGCATCACGCCGTTCCTCTCACCGGGACCCCCGGATAATGTTCACGCCCGTGTCGACGTAGCCGGGGGAGTATCCATCACGGATGAGGGCGGTCATCACCCGGACCGCCTCCTCGCCGATGCGCTCGGGATTGACGACGATTGTCGCCGCCAGAACGCCCCGCTCGAGATAGTCCTGAATCGCTTCGGTTATGCCGAAACCGACGACCTGCACGCTGCCGACAAGGTTGAGATCAACGATGACCTGTATCGCCGCGAGGGTGTCGTTGGTGTCGGTGAATACGAGGGTGGTCAGCTCCGGCTCGTTCCGCAGAATCCGATAGGTGAGGTTTTCCGCGTCAAGCGGGTTGAGGCCCGTTCGGCGGCGGACGATCGTCATAGGCGGGCCGTCGCCCATGGCGGTGGTGATGCCAGTTCTATAAGCTCCATTTCCGACGACATGCCCGGGGATTTATCACTGTAGACGATGGCGATCCTTTCGGGATCGTCCGAGAGGGAGGCAATCGTCTCGCCGATACGCCTGCCCACATCAAAGTTATTGGTACCGACAAACGCCCACGGCGCGTCGTCGGCAACGCCATGTTCTATGAGAACAATCGGTATATCCGCCCGGTCGAACTCCTCAAGGCGGGCGCGTATTCGCCTGTCTTCCATTGCCGGATAGATAATTGCCCCGTCAATGCCCGTGTATCGGGCAAAGGCAAACTCAGGATTCTCCGCATCGATGGGGTGAAATGAGAGTGCCGCGTCGTGCTGTCGCGCCGCAGCGGTCGCACCGCTGCGGACGCGCTCAAAAAAGAGGGACGACGGTTCGGGAAGAAAGACGGCGAGATGGTACTGCCGCCTCACCCCATCGGGTACGGCGGCGGAAAACGCCCGGGAGAGGGTCGCGGTCGTCCGGGCGGAAAATACGAGGGAAATGACAAAGAGAACGGCGAATATCGCCGTGACTATCCTGATAAGTAATCGCACGTCGTTGCCTGTAAAGGGGAATGGTTACACGACGGCCTCCCGCCATGCAACCCTCCATACCGCCCGAAGAGGCGATAGTCCCCGTCAGGCGTATTTTTCCACATACGCCGCAAAGGCGTCCTGAAAGCAGTTTTCCGGCGGCTTCACGAGCCCCGCCCCGACCATCCCGACGCCGGGATCCTTATGGGCAATGCCCGTATTAATGGCCGGAAGAATTCCCGTTTCAACGACCTTCACCACGTCGATCCCCGTGGGGGTACCCCGGAAATCCATGGCGGGAATCTGGTAGGTATCGTTTTCGGTCAGTGTGATTTCGTACATCTGCCGGGTGAAGTTCATCGCGTCCGCCGGTGTACCGCCCACGAACTTGACGATCGCCGGGGCGGCGGCCATGGCAAATCCGCCGATTCCCGACGTCTCGGTGATGACGGAGTCGCCGATATCCCGGGCCGCATCATCGGCGGTATATCCCGGCAGGTACAGTCCGTCTATCTCGGAGGCAGGCCCGGTAAACCATTGGTCGGGCAATCCGGAAAGGCGTATGCCGAACTCCGTACCGTTGCGGGCCATCGTGTAAATAAGGGAACTCCCCTCCACACCGGCGGCGGCGTCAACGGTGCACTTCGCCGACGGCATGGTGAGGTTGAGAAAGAAGTGGTCGTTCTCATGCATAAAGCGGAAGACCCGGGCGAGCTTTTCCCGATCTTCATCGAGGGTTACCAGGTACGGCGCCATTTCCCGGATGAACAGGCTGGTGCCTGCGCGGTTGCGGTTATGGCCTTCGTCGCCCATCTGGAGCACCTGGGCGATGAGGTTTTTCATGTCCAGGGGCCCGTGGTTCTTCAATGCCTTCCTGAGGATGGGCGCCAGTTCCTCCGCCATCCAGTTGAGGCGGTCAATGACTTCCGCGGAGTTGGCGCCGTAACGCAGTACCTTGCCGAGTCCCTCATTGAGGGTGCAGAACGCCTTGTTTCCGTAGGTGGCATTTTCCATAATCCATACCGGCATGCTTGCGGTGACGACTCCGGCCATGGGGCCGACCGTACTGTGATGGTGGCAGGGATCAAACTCTATCTCCCCGGATTGTGCAAGTTTTTCCGCCTCCGCCGCGTCTTTTGCGAGTCCCTCGTAAATAAGGCCGCCGATGACCGCTCCCCGCAGGGGGCCCGCCATCTTCTCCCACGTTACCGGCGGTCCGGCGTGCATAATGAGTTTCTTGTGCATGCCGGGAACAACGTCTTGTGCGATGCCGATGTCCATGAGAGTGGGCTTCCCGGCAAGGACGCGTTTCACCGCCTCCTCGTTGGCGGCTGCCCTGTCGAGCCTGCCCGCCGCTTCAGCCGCTTCAAGGCGATCAAAAAGTGCGATAAGCCGCGTGTCGCCGCCGGCGGGGGGCTTCCAGTTTACCTGTGTCGCCCGGGCACCGAGACGGCGTAGGGTTTCTCCAAATTCCTCGAGTCCAAGATTTATCGCGTTCACGTCCGATGCAAAGAG
>CBDESZ010000032.1:0-35099 GCA_965242725.1 Alkalispirochaeta sp. | reverse complement strand
CACTTTATGGAGTCCGGTGTCTACGATACCGCCGATCGCACGGGGGTCCTTATCTTTGTATCCCTCCTGGAACGGCGGGTGGAACTCATTGCCGACAGGGGAATCGCACAAGTGGTTCCCCGGGAACGGTGGAACTCCGTCGTCTCCCTTCTGACTGAGGGTATTGCACAGGGACGGTTGAAGGTTTCTCTCATCACCGCAATACGTTCCGTGGGGGAGATCCTCGCGGAGAACGTCCCTCCCCGGGAGAAAGATACAAACGAGTTGCGGAATCGCCCCGTCATATTGGAGCGTGGATCGTGAAAAGCGTAAAAAAAACTATCGTTCTCATGGTGGTATCCGCCGTTGTCGTGGCTACCGTCGGTGCGCTCGACGTCCCGTCCCTGACGGGTCGGGTGGTGGACAACGCCGGTATGCTCTCTTCGTCGACGGAACGGGAAATTGCGGCACTTTCTCAATCGGTTGAGTCCTCCTCGGGAGCGCAGATTGCAGTACTTACCGTTCCCGGACTTGAGGGAGAGGCGCTTGAAGAGTTTTCAATCCGGGTGGTGGAAGAGTGGCAGCTCGGGTCGGGAGAACGGGACAACGGCGTGCTCCTTCTCGTCGCGGCGGCGGAGAAAAAGATCCGTATAGAGGTTGGGTACGGCCTTGAAGGCGTACTCACCGACGCAAAGAGCGGACTCATCATCAGGGAGATACTGCAACCGCGGTTTCAGCGCGGTGATTTTGACGGCGGTGTTCTTGAGGCGGTACGGGTGATCGGGTCTGTCGCCGCCGGTGATGAGGAGGCGCTTCCGTCGTCCGCCTCCGCGGAGAGGGGTGGAGATCCTGCCTTTAACGCGGCAGGTGAGCTGCTTGGAAAATTGATACTCCTCTTTTTCATTTTCGGTATCGGTTCATTTGGACGCATGCGCCGGCGCGGGGGATTCGGACGCGCCCTCTTCTGGGGATTCCTTCTCGGTAACGCGTCCCGCGGCCATTCTCACCACACACATCGCGGCGGGTTCGGCGGCGGTTTTTCCGGCGGGGGATTTGGCGGCTTTTCCGGCGGCGGAGGCGGCTTCGGCGGCGGCGGGGCTTCCGGCGGCTGGTGACGGACGAATATGGAACGGGAGTACGGTACTCGAGGACGGACAGGACAGATGGGCGAAGTTGAAGTGATAGACACGCCGGCGTTGAAGTCACTGGTGGATCGCGGAGAAGCGACCGTAGTGGAAGTACTGATGCCGGCGGAGTATGAAAAGGGACACATTCCCGGTGCAATTCACGTCCACTTCGCGACGATAGCGGGCAGGGCGCGGGGACTTTTTACAAAAGACGACACCATTGTCACTTATTGCCACAATGCCTCATGTCGTGCGGGAAGGATCGCCGCCGCAAAATTACGCTCCCTCGGGTACGAGAACACCTACTACTACTCCAAGGGGAAGTCGGGATGGCTCGCGGCGGGGTATGAACTTGAAACGTCCGGGAGCTGAGCTGCCGTTTTATTTTCCCTGAAGGTACTCTATACTGCATAGAGACATGCTTTTTAATCCCGCCGTCGTTGCGTTTAGCGTGTACTCTACACCCGTCGTCATTGCGGGACTCTGGACACTTATATTCGGACTCTATGTCACGGTCCGGGTGCAATGGTCACGTATCGGGTGGTGGCATCTCTTCTTTGCGGTGACCGTGGGCGTATACACCCTTGGTGTCGGAGTTTCCTACGCCGTCACCACACCGGAGCTTGCACTTTTCTGGGATCGCGTCGGCCATATCGGCGTTGCCTTCATGCCCCTCGCCTTTTTCGGTACCGCAATGGAGATCCTCGGCTGTTCTTCCCGAACGGTCATACAGAAACGACTCATCTTCGCCGTCGCCGTCGTTCACGTACTTCTCGTGTGGTTTACCGACCTGATTCTCGTAGACATCATCCCCGTACCGTGGGGGTGGTTTTCGGAGTACGGTATCACGGGAGTTCTTTTTCTCTCCGTATTCGGTGTGATCATGGCGGTCGTCCTTGTCCGGTATATCGGAGAATACCGGCAACAGGAGTACCGGCTCGACCGCCGCCGCCTCGGATGGCAGATCGCAGCAATCATCATCGGTGCAACGACGATCATCGATGTCCTTCCCGCCCTCGGACTTCCCGTATACCCCATCGGGTACATACCGGTCACGCTCTTTGCCTCCGTAACGGGGGTGGCGATCATTCGGTATCGTCTGGTCGACGTCACCCCCGATCTTGCCGCCTCATCCATTCTCGAGACCCTGGCGAGCGCCGTCCTGGTTGTCGACCGCAGGAAGGTCATCAGAATCGCCAATGAGCCGGCTCACCGCGTCCTTGGCCGGCGCTCCCCCGATCTGGTCAATCGAACTCTCGACGAAGCGCTGAATCATCTTGACGTCTCGGCGTCGCTGCTCGCACCTGAAAACATTCCCTTTCGGGACGTTGAACGAACGTGGACGCTCCCCGACGGACGGGACGTCATACTCGCGATTTCCGCGTCGGTGTTGAAGGATACCTACGGCCGTACGGTCGGAACGGTCCTTGTCGCCCACGATGTGGCGCGGAGAAAACGGGCCGAGCTTGAGCTGGAACGCCTTGCACTGTACGACGACCTCACCGGGATGCCCAACAGAAAGCTCTTTTTCGACCGTTTCGATGTGATGATCCAGGGAGCGGTGCGGGATGGTCGCTCCTGCGGGTTGATCTATTTCGATCTCAACGGGTTCAAGGAGGTAAACGATACCTACGGCCATCAGGCTGGAGATACGGTGCTCCGGAACTCGGCACAGCGCATTAACTCGACTATCCGCGATTCCGATACGGTCGCGCGGATCGGAGGGGATGAGTTTGTCGTTCTCTGCGGACACCTCAATGAGCCGGGAGACCTCATGGTGATCGGAGAAAAGATTCGCCGGACACTGACCATACCGATGACCCTGGAACTCGACGGTCGTGTCGAGTCAATCACGATAGGCGCGAGTTTCGGTGTATCAGTGTTTCCGCAGGACAGTACCGACCGTGATGAGCTGCTGCGAATTGCCGATACCAAGATGTACGCGGAAAAACGGTCGCAGTCGTGAGATGCGGCGTCAGGTGTTTCTCTTCAGGAAAATAATGGTGACGTCGTCGGACATTTCCAGTTGAAACCGATCCACGTCGAGACGGATTGCCTCAACGGCGTCTGACGGCGCCCGGTCGGAGACACGGGAAAAGAGGGACGTCAGGCGCTCCTGTCCATACATCTGACCGTTTGGTGACATCGCCTCGGTGACACCGTCGGAAAAGAGAAGGATTCCGTCACCGGGGGCGATGGGGATCTCGTGGTCGGTTGTAAAATCACGGATGTTGTCGGCAATACCCAGCCAACTGCCCGATACGGATATGGTCTCCGTCTTCTGATGGCGCTGCCGATAGACGAGGATGTCCTGATGGTGCCCGGCAACGATGACGCGGTCATTTTCAAGACGCAGGACGCTCATGGTCATGTAGTGGTTGGACCCGAGACGTCCCACATTTTCCCGCAGGACCGTATTGACCGTTGCCAGTACATCCGTCGGCATTGAATGGTCGTCGCCCTTGATCACGGACATCACGGCGGTCTGTGCCATCATCATGATGAGACCCGAGTCAAGTCCGTGTCCCGCCACGTCTCCAATGGTGACAAAACGCACGCCGTTTCCCGTCTCGATGACGTCGTAGTAGTCACCACCGACCTCCAGTGCCGGCTCATATGATACGGCCACATCGTAGCCGGACATATCAAGGCGCCGGGGAAGGAGTGCGACCTGTACCTGCTTTGCCAGCTCCATTTCACTCCAGAGGGCGTCCCGTGCCTGTTTCAGCTGTACCAGGAGGGAGAACTCGCTCTGAATGAGGCGATACCGGACGTGGTTAATGGCGACGGAAATGACGGAAACACCGATGAGGAAAAAGAGGTTGTTCGCGGCGGCGATGCCCGCTCCGATACCGCCGTTGAAAATGTTGAGTCCCGTGTACATGGCGACGATGATCGTCGCGTTGGCCGCGGTATGGGCGGCGTGCCACGGCATGAGCAGGTTGGCGCCGATAATGACCATGATGAGACCGGCGTAGTAGCCCGATGAAAAACCGCCCAGAAAGACGGTCATCAGCGCGATGAAACCTCCGGCCTGAAACGAGACGAAATACCCGTGAAGGAATGAAAACTTGCTCGGTTTCGTGTATCTGACGATGAAGTGCTGTATCAGCGCCAGAGCGGTGGAAATGGTTCGGTATATTGCAAATCGTATGAGAAGTTCCGGCGGCGTTACAAAGATGTCCAGCACAAAGAACATCGGAACCAGCACGAAGGTAAGGGCCGTAATGGTCCTTAACCAGGAGTGAATGATCGTCTGCTGGTATCCGGTAAAGTCGTTACGGTCTATGGCGTCGGTGGAAATCTCGTGCTCTACCTGTCGCTGGCGTACGAAATTGGGGAGAGCGATGCTGCGCGACGGATTCTCACCCATTACCCTGCGGCCTTCCTGATTTTGAGAAATAGTTGAATGCCCGTCGCGTCTCGCTCAATCGACGCCGTCGCTCCTTCAAGGTCCTCGGCGAGGGCGAGCATGTCTTCTTCGGTTCGGTACAGTATTGTCCAGTCCATCCAGTACGCCATATATATCATTGTCGGATTTTCTACGAAAAAGTTTCCTATAATCATCTCACCACCGGGTAATAATAGATTATATAGCTTTTTTATGACAGCAGACGCAACGGGACGGCTCAAATAATCAAAAAGACCCATGGAATATATGAAATGAAACTGCCCCCACTTGGCCTTCAGCTCCTTGGTGAAGAGCATTGTCCGGACGGAATCCCGTATATAGTTTACCGAAACCTTGTTGCCGTGGCGGCGCTCCACCCCTTCAATGACGTTTGCCGCCTCCTGAAGGGCGTGGTTGTCCTGGTCAAGAAGGGAAAAGGAGAAGAGATCCACGTCTTCCTTCTCTTTGAACACCTCGTCCAGTTCCATGGCCGGTCCGCATGCAACGGACAGGACGGCGAGACGGTCCTCCCGGCGATTTGTCCGTTTCCACGCCGTCGCAAATTCACGCAGCACTTTCGGGAGATCGTGGCGCCGGTTGCGTACCGCATCGGCGGCGGGTTGTCCGATTGCGTGTTTATGGACGATCTGTCCGAATATGGTCGTTCCCTCAAAGTCATTGCGATAGATCATTTGCATCATCTCGGAATCACCGATATACCCGCGGGGCTTCAGGTTGGTCCGGGTCATGATCGGCGCGCTGAGAATGACGTTCCACAGCTGCTTTCTGAAATAGAAGCCGTGGTGTTCATGTTCTTCCTGTGTGTAGTCACGGGTCAGCGTCTTCAACTGCTCGTATCGTTCTTCAAGATAATCCAGGAGGGAGTCGCTCATCGACTCGAGAACGCCGCTGCGTACGACGGCGGCGACTTTTACCGGTTCCCCCGAGAGCTCCCGTTCTATTTCGTCAAAGGTCGACTTGTAGGTACTCAGGTCATAGGTAAGCTCCGCGACAAAGCGGACAAACTCGTCCTTGATGTCTTCCTTGTAGGTGAGGACCAGGGGTAGGTCCACAAGAGCGGAATCCACCGTGATGATACGGGAGCCGGAAAAGAGCTTCTCAAAATCGTAAATGGAGCGAGTCGGGGTGATTCGTATTTGGCGGTCCGGGATTGACCGTGATTCGATCGCCAGACACGGCCCCGTCTGGATCGACTTTCCGTTTACTTCAATGGTGAGAAAATCAAACTTTTCGATTTCCGGGTCCAGGTGACCGTTCCCGTTGGTTCCGTCGTTGTTCTGTTGAATCCAGAGCGAAAACCGCGACGCAAACCGAATAACCACGGGAATCTGCCTCTCGTCGAGGCCAAGGTGTCCGTGTAAAATGGTATCGAATCCTGCCATAGTGCTAGTTACTGCCGGATATTTTTACACGATCGTCGCTTGTTGCAAAAATCGTCAAGGCGTGAAACGACACGGCCTGCCATTTGGCTTCGGCGTTGTAGAGGACCGTCAATTGGGTCGTTCCCATCCGCGCCCGCTCCAGTGTCTTTACCAGGGGGGTAAAGGTGGATGAGTTCATATAGGTCAGCTGTCTGAAGTCCAATACGAGACGTTTCTCGTTGAGCGTCGCTTCTCCAAGCACCTGAAGGAGAATCGGTTGCAGGAACTCTGCGGGACTTCTGAGAATACTCTTACCGGAAAAGATGAGTCGTATTTCCTTACCGGCGTCTTCACGTGCAATTGACAGGGGTCCTTCCTGAATTCCCTGAAACTTTTCCATCGCTTACTCCTTCTCAGTTGATGTGCGACACCGCAACAACTTGCAACGTTTCATCTTCTCCGACGATAAAGTCGATCGTAGCCTTTGCCTCGTAGGCGATACGGACGATACCGAGGCCGCTTTTGTTCTGATCTGAACTTTCCCGGGAGATCTGCTTGAGTCGTTCAACATACGCCTGAAAGGGATCCTGAAAACCTCTAATCCATTGGAGCGTCTTGTCGAGCTGACGCAAATGATACGTGTTTTCTTCTTTGAGACGATTTTGAACCTGTACGGTAATCACCGCATCAGAGATGTCGATGGTGACGTCCACGTACCCATCTTCGGGGGATTCGTACTGGCCGTACTTAATCCCGTTTTCCACCAATTCACAGGCCACCATGGTGTAGGTATCGACGCTGTTCTCCGGAAAACCGCATTCCGTCAAATAGTCCCGCGTCGCGAGAATAACCCGCTCCACTTCCGACCATATTGGCTTTACTTCTAGGTTAAATTCGTTATACATGATATACGCTACACGCCCATATTAACATAGATGCCCTTCCCGTTGCACGGCCGCGACGGCACAAATTGTATTATTGTAGGAATTGTTTCGCAATTTGTTGAGCCTCCATGGGCATACCGCAATAGTATCCCTGAACAATGTGACACCCGGCATTCTTGAGATAGTCAAACTGCCGCGCCGATTCCACGCCTTCCGCGATAATCCGGCAATGAAGACTGGACGCCATGGCGACAATTGCCGCAACGATGCGCGTCCCGCTCTCGTCGTCGGGAATATCCTTGATAAAGGTCTGGTCTATTTTAATCGTCCCTACCGGGAAGTTCTTTATGTACATGAGCGACGCGTACTGAGTGCCGAAATCGTCGATGCAGAAGCTGACACCCCGGGAAACGAGCTCCTGCAGGGTATCCACCGTCTCCTCGGGATTTTCAATAAAGACCGACTCCGTTATTTCCAGCTCCAGCAGCGCCGGAGGGAAGCCGGTCTCGTTGAGAATACGATACAGTGAAGGTATAAACTGGGGGTGTCCCAGCTGTCGCGCAGAAATATTGACGCTCATCGGAATCTCCCGATGGTACTCCTCTATCCATCGCAGCCCCTGTTCACACGCCCGATAGAGCACACGTTCTCCAAGCTGGTGGATCAGACCGTGCTTTTCCGCGATGGCGACAAAATCGAGGGGCGACACCTGTCCGATGTCCGGTACCGACCAGCGGGCGAGAACTTCCACACCGACAAGCTGTCCCGTGCTGGTGGAGAGCTGCGGCTGATAGACGACGCCTATTGTATCCCGCGTCAGGGCGTGTCTGAGATTTGTCTGGAGCTTGAGATTCCGGGCTATCGTCTCCTGACGGTCCGCCTTGGCGTGGGCAAAGTCGTTCTTCCCCGCCGTCTTGACCCGGTACATCGCCGTATCGGCGCGGCGGAAGAGTATTTCCGGCTCCGTACCGTCCTCGGGAAAGATTGCGATGCCGATACTTCCGGTTACGTACATCTCATACCCGTCGATGCGGACGGCCTTTGAAATCGAGTTCCTGAGTTTCTGTGCCACGATGGTTATATCGTGTTCGGACTTGATATCCCTGGCGATAACGGCAAACTCGTCTCCCCCCAGGCGCGCCACGGTATCACTGGTACGGACGGCGTCGGCCATTGCACCGCCGACTTTCTGGAGCAGCGTATCCCCCGCGCGATGTCCAAAGGTATCGTTTATGGACTTGAAGCCGTCGAGGTCAACGATCATCAGCGCCAGACGGTCTCCGCCGTGGCGGCAATCGTCAAGCGCCGTCTGCAGTCGGTCGGTAAAGAGATACCTGTTGGGCAGACCCGTCAGGGCGTCAAAGTGGGCCATCTTCTGTAACGCCTTCTCCGCCTTGCGCCGGTAGGTGATATCGCTGATCAGGCCGAGATAGTGGGTGATCTCCTCGCCGTGAAGACGGATAGCCGACAGGGACGCGTGAATGACCTGTTCCTCCCCGGAATCGGTGTCGACGACAACCTCCCCCTGCCACGACCCCGTTTCCGCAAGTGCCGTGATCACCTCGTGATGGAGGCCGGCGTCCCGTTGCGCCTGCCGTATGAAGAGGGGCAGCTCTCCAAGCGCCTCCTCCTCGGTGACGCCCGTCACCTGGGTGTATGCCGGATTGAGATCAATCGTGCGGAACTCATCGTCCAGAACGATGATCGCCTCCCTGGACTGCATGTAAATCGTCGCGTGGATGAGCTTCTCCCGCTCGGACTCCCGCTCCGCCGTCGTCTCCGATCCGACGACGAGGACCGACTTTTTTGAACACTGGGGGACAAAGAAGAGATCGATTGAAATGACGCCGATGGTCAGCACGGCGTTCTGGGTTGCCCCCGTCTCGCAGGCGCTGCGTACCGTCTGACGCCACCGCTCGGGAATCATCGACCCGACGGCGCTGTTCCACGCGGAGAGAACGATCCAGCTCGCATCGTTTGCGTACCGGACAACTCCTGTGGAAGAGACGATGAGGAGGGGAGAATCTATCTGGTCGTCGTCATGGGGGAAGTTAAAAACCGGTGAGTTCTGTGGTGGCCTTTTATCTATAGGCATAGACGACTTCATAGGACTATATTTTTCACTGTCATTATGAATGTTACGACACTGGTGCCGGATGTCAAATTTTCCGGTGGAGGGAGAGACGGTATCTCGTATCGCCCGCCGCTGACAAGCCCGTCACATCTGCAATCCCTTCGTATGCCCCAGCGGGGTACACGAAATAGCACAACCTGCGGCTGACGCCGTCTGATTTCGCGATAGGACGTAATCATGGAAGACAACACCGGACCATCGGGAATAACTGAATTTCACGTAAGTCATGTACGAACATACGATACCTCCGGACCGATGCGGTGGCTCATATCCCACAGCGCCCGCTACTGGTGGCTTCCCGTCGCACTGGTGGTGACTGCGGTGGTGAACAACTACGCCTACGGAAACGTGCCCCTCTACATCGGTCGCGGATTCGACGTCATCTCCCGATCGGGGTGGGGCGCCGGCGAGCTCCTCTCGGTGTCGCTCATTATCGCCCTCTCGGCGGTCATCCAGGGGCTGACGGGACTGGCCCGCAACGTCGCCACGGAAGTACTGGCCCATCGGGTGGAACGGGACAGCAGGGAGGAGCTCTACACAAGCCTCCTGGGCAAGAGCCAGAGCTTTCACGCCGCCCAGCGCGTCGGTGACGTGATGGCCCGGGCAACCAACGACATGAAGGCGATCAATCTCATGTACTCCCCGGGGCTGATGCTCATTATCGACTCGTCCCTCGCGCTGATTGTGCCCTTTGTGATGATCCTCTTCATCGATATCAGGCTCTGGCTCGTTCCGACGATCTTTACGGTGCTGCTCATACTCACCGTCAGGGACTACAACCGGCGTCTCGAACCGGTAAGCATCTCCCAGCGGGAGGAGTTCGGCGCCATGAACAGCACCCTCACCGAGACGGTGGGCGGCATAGAGGTGGTCAAGGGAAGCGTCCGTGAACGCTACGAGTACGACAAGTTCCTCCGCCGGGCGGGACGGTATCGCGACTTTTTCGTCAGGCAGGGCCTGATCCAGGCGCGCTACTGGCCGATGATGGCCTTTGCCGTCTGCTGGGGCGTTGCACTCTTCCACGGTCTCCACCTGCGCCGGATCGGGGTGATCACCCTGGGCGAGGTGGTGAGCTTCATGGGGCTCTTCGGCACCTTCCGCTTTGCCACCTTCATATCCATATTCTCATTCAACCTCGTCCAGCTCGGTCTCGCCTCGTCGCGGCGCATCCTCAACCTCATACGGACGCGGACGCTGCTGGACCGGAACGAGGCGGGCCATCGCGGCACGATCCGGGGCACCATCTCCTTTGAAAATGTGAGTTTCTCCTTCGATCTATTAAAGGAACACGAGGTGTCACAGGATGCCGTGTCCCCCGGCGAAGGCAGTACCTCCCCGTCGGGGGAATCGGGCGTCCTGCGACCCCCCGGGTTCGTCCTCAAAGAGGTCTCCTTCACCGTCAATGCGGGGGAGACGGTGGCCATCGTCGGACGGACGGGGGCGGGAAAGACGACGCTTGTGCGTCTGATCAATCGCATCTTTGATGTGACCTCGGGGCGCGTCCTTGTGGACGGCGTGGATGTGCGGGAGTGGAATCTGGAGACCCTGCGCAGTCAGATATCATTTATCGAGCAGGGTGTCTTTCTCTACAGCATGTCCATACGGGACAACATCGCCTTCGGACGGCGCGATGCCGGTGACGACGAGATCGTCCAGGCCGCCGTTCAGGCGCAGGCGGACCACTTCATCAGGAGTTTCAAGGACGGATATGATACGCAGATCGGCGAGCGGGGCGTGACGCTCTCGGGGGGACAGAAACAGCGTCTTGCCATTGCCCGCGCCTTTTTGACCGATCCCCGTATCCTCATTCTCGACGACAGTACCAGCGCCGTAGACAGCCGGACCGAGGACGAGATCCAGCAGGCGATGCGCCGCGTCGCCGCGGGACGGACAACCCTCATTATCACCCATCGGCTGAGCCAGATACGCAAGGCGGACAGGATTATCGTCCTCAGACAGGGTGCGGTGGCGGCCGTGGGTACCCATGAGACGCTCATGACCGAAAGTGAGGATTATCGCCGCATCTTTTCCCATCTTTGAGATGCGGGAGGGGGCGGACGGTGAGAAGGGCCGTCCGGGGCGGCGTCGACGCGACGCGCCTTACCCAAGCGCCACGTCCAGCATCATCATGACGGCAAATCCAAGAAGGGTGCCGATGGTGGCGATGTCGGTGTTCTCGTTCCGCTGCGATTCAGGTATGAGCTCCTCCACGACGACGAAGATCATCGCCCCTGCCGCAAAAGAGAGGGCATAGGGGAGGATGGGGCGCATAAGCATCACCGCGGCGGCGCCCAGAACGGCCGCGACAGGTTCCACAATCCCCGAAAGCTGACCGTAGTAGAACGCCCGCCTCCTGCTCATCCCCTCTCGTCGAAGGGGGACCGAGACGGAGGTACCCTCGGGCATGTTCTGGATACCGATGCCGAGGGCGAGGGCGATGGCGCCCCCCACGGAGGCCGATGGAATACCCGCGGCGACCGCCCCGAAAGCCACCCCGATGGCGAGACCTTCGGGAATGTTGTGAATGGTGATCGCCAGGACAAGAAGCACCGACCGTCGCCAGCTGGTGGAGGGACCTTCGGCGTGCTCCATGGGTTCTCCAATGTGGAGGTGGGGCAGGACGTTGTCAATGAGAAGCATGAAGAATCCCCCGGAGAGAAATCCCACCGCCGCGGGCACCCATGGTCTTCCCCCTATGGTCTCCGACATCTGTATGGCCGGGTCAAGGAGAGACCAGAAGCTCGCGGCGATCATGACGCCTGCGGCAAAGCCCATCATGGAGTCGAGAGTTTTTTTGCTCACCCGTTTGAAGGGAAAGACAAAGGCGGCACCCAGGGCCGTAACCGCCCAGGTGAATACGCCTGCGAGCAGTGATTGGACTATGGCGCTTTGAGACAGAAACCAGTTCATCTATTCCTCCATTGCCTGTTGCCGGCCGCCGATACGACGGACCAGTTCGGGAATGACGGTGAAGAGATCACCTGCAATTGCAAAATCGGCGATCCGGTGCAACGGGGCATCGGGATCGCTGTTGATGGATACGATTGTCTGGCTTGTTTTGATCCCCGCCAGGTGCTGGACGGAACCGGATATACCCGCCCCGATGTAGAGTCGGGGAGAGACGGTCTTCCCGCTGAGTCCGATTTGATGGGAATAGCCGATCCAGCCGCGGTCGACGGCGTCGCGGCTCGCGCCCACCGCACTTGTTCCGATAATACCGCCCAGGGTATCGGCGAGTTCGCTGAGAAGTCTGAAGTTCTCTCCCTTTTTCATCCCCCGTCCACCGGCGACGATGACGTCCGCCTCCTCGAGATTGACGAAGTCGTTTTCGTCGCGGCGATATCCGCGGATGGTGACGCGTCGCTCCAGGCGTTCCGGCGCCACCGGGACGGAAATGATCCTTCCCGCTCGGTTCTCGTCGGGCGGCAGGGGGCGTGTCGATCTTGGTCTGACCGTCGCCATTTGCGGCCGGTGGGAGGGAGTCTTGATGGTGGCCATGATGTTTCCGCCGATGGCCGGTCGTGTCTGCAGGAGATTGTCCGTCCCTTCCTCCATCGAAAGTTCCGTACAGTCCGCAGTGAGACCCGTTCCCACCTTGATGGCGAGGTAGGGCATGAGGGTGCGCCCCGTCGTCGTTGCCGCGGCAAGAATGATTCGGGGACGGTACCCGGCTATCGCGTCGGTCAGCACCGCCGCATAATTCTCACAGATGAAGTCCGACAGGGCGGGGTGCTGTATGGAGTAAACCTCATCGGCGCCGTAGGTTATGAGGCGCCCCATTTCTTCGTCGTGCACGCCGTCGCCGATAACGACGGCCGCAAGTTTTGTGCCCACACCGTCGGCGAGGGTGCGGCCCCGGGCGAGGAGTTCATAGGATACCGGTTTTATCGTTCCCCGGTGGATTTCCGCGATGGTCCAAACAAAGCTCACGGTATAAGCTCCCGTTCCCGCAGGAACGCAAGGAGGCTCTCCGCCGCCGCCGGCACACTGCCCTCCTCCGACGCATCGATGAAGGTGCCTGTCCTGCCCACCACGGAGGTCGCTATTTTCACCACCCTCGTCGGCGAGCCGCGCAATCCGATCTTCCCTTCGTCGAGACCAAGAAAGGCGGCGTCCCAGCGGACAATTTCCGCCTCCCCGGCGGCGCGTTTTCCCGAGAGGGTGGGGAGGGAGGGCGCTGCCGCCTCTTTGACAACCGTCAGAAGCGCCGGGAGGGCCAGTTCCACAGCCTGATATCCCTCTTCCATGAGGCGCTCAACGGTGATCGTTCCGTCGGTCACCTGTGAAATATGGGCGACGAATGTCGCAAGGGGGACGTCAAGCCACGCGGCGATTCCCGGTCCAACCTGACCGGTATCTCCGTCGGTTGCCCGCTCTCCGGTGATGATGAGGTCCCAGGGAGCGAGCCGCGCTATTGCCGCTGCGATGGTGCATGAGGTCGCCCATGTATCCGACCCCGCAAACTTCCGATCCGAGAGGAGGATTGCGTCGTCACATCCGAGGGAGATCGCTTCCCGCAGCGCCGTCTCCGCCTGCTGCGGGCCCATGGTGATCGCCGTGACGGATCCGCCGCGTTTCCTTTTGAGCCCGAATGCCGCCTCCAGGGCAAAAAGATCCAGAGGATTTATGACGGATCTCGTCCCCTTCCGGACCATGGTTCCCGTATCCGGGTCCATGCGGACGTCGCCGGTCGCGGGAACCTGTTTGATCGGTACGATGATTTTCACCGCCCAAGGGTACGGTGAAAGCGGTGAAAGGTCAATTTTACCTGCTGCGATAGTGTATACTCCCCCCGATGGGAAACACAGAGTTGACAACGGAACAACTCCGGCTCCTGCAGGAGGTCATCGCCGGCAGCTTCGCGCATCCCGAGGCGGCCGCGGCCGCCGTCGGGCGCTATCTGGATGAGCTTTTTCGCGGGAACGGGAGATTCGGCCTGATCGCCAGAGAGGACGCCGCCGACCGGGATCGTCTCTTCATACGGCACATCATCGACAGTCTCGTGCCGTGGTCCTTCATCGCCGGGACAGCGGAAGGGAGCGGTCGGCGGCGCCTCTATGACCTGGGGAGCGGCGCCGGCCTGCCGGGAATCCCCCTTGCCGTTGCGTGCGCGGGACGGCTGGACGAGGTTGTCCTTGTTGAACGGCGGGCAAAGCGCGTTTCCTTCCTGCGGGGAGCGGTGCCGCTGCTGCGTGCCGCCTACCGGGAGGAGGGGGTCCGACCGGACATGCCGGAGATTCGGATCGTGGATGTTGACGCGGCTCTCCTTCCCGAGCGGGAAGGGGACCGGCTCGCCGACGGCGTCGTCGTGTTTCGTGCCTTTCAGCAGACGACGGAGGAATCTCTCCGGTTTCTTTCAGAGACCTTTCCGCCGGCTACGCCGGTCTGCGTCTACAAGGGAAGGACCGAGCAGACGGAGTTGGAGGCGCGCCTGATCGCGGGATCGCGATGGGCGTCGGATGAGGGAGAGGAGGCTGTCCGGGTGCTGCCGCTTTCCGTTCCCGGCCTGGAGGCGGAACGGTCGTTGCTTATGTGGCGGACGGCGCGGCCCGCGTAGTCGGGGCCGAAGCAATCGGGAGAACCGCATAGGACGTGTCCGTTTTCATTACTCCGCCAGGGCCAGGTTTTCTCCCCGGTGATCGGCACCGGCCTCTATCGTGCCGTCGGTGATTTCCTGAATGATCACGTTGCCGTTTCCAAATATCGCGCCCCGCGACAGATTGTGTCCCTTTTCCGCCAGCGCACCGGCTATGTTCTCGGGAAAACCCCACTCCAGGGCAAGTTGATTGCCGACGGTGTGGGGATAGGTGATGTCGGGAAATGAATGGACGATATATCGCGGGCGGCTTACCGCTTCCTGGGCGTTTGCGCCGAATCGCGCGATGTTGAGAAATTGCTGAATCTGCCCCTGCGGCTGGGTGTCGTATCCGGTATTCCCGCCTAGGACGATGCGTCTTCCCGGCAATTCGGCGATATAGGGATTGACGGTGTGGCGTACCCGGCGACCCGGAACGAGGGAATTGGGGTTGTCTTCATCGTAAAAGACGTTCTGCAGCCGCTGGTTGACGACGATACCCGTCTCGCCGGCGACGACAAACTGGGCGCCCACCGACGTGGTGACAGCGGCTCCATTGCCCCAGCGGTCGACAACGGAAAAGGTTGTGGTGTTGTGTTCTCCGACGTCCAGACCGCCCTGCTGCGGCCATTGGAGAGCCGCGGTGGGTGTAATTCGTTCCGCCTGTTCCGCACCGTATGAGGAGCTCAGGAGGCGTTCAAGGGGCATTTCCATGGAGTCGGGATCTCCGATGTAGTGGTGCTTGTCAATGTGGGCGAGGTTCATCGCTTCCGCGATGACGTGAATCGTGTCGGGATCGTCCCATGCGGCGGGGTCGGGCAGGGCGTGGGAAATGATATTGAGAGCCATGGGCATGACGATACCCTGGCTTCCCGGCGGCGGGTTGTAGAGCGTCCATTCGGCAAACTTCGTTACCAGGGGTTTGCGGAAGACCGCCTCGTAGGCGGCAAAGTCGTCGTCCGTGAGGCTCCCGCCGTTCCGTCGTGAGTATCGGGCAACCGCTCTGCCGATGGGGCCGCGATAATATACGTCCCGGGCCGCCTGAAACGCCGCCTCGCGCCCTCCGGGACGGGCGGCACGATAGGCGGCGATGATCATTTTGAATGTCTTTTCAAGCTCTTCCTGAATGAACATCTGACCCGCCGCCGGCACCTCGTTGCCGGGCAGAAATATCGCCGCCGACGCCGGCCGGTTCGCTATCGAGTCCCGCTGCTGGGCGATCCAGGCGACCATGGTGCGGCTCGCAGGAGCGCCTTCTCCCGCAAGGTCCACCGCGGGAGCGAGGAGCGTGTCCAGCTCCATCGTGCCGAATCGTTCCAGCCAGACCATCCATGCGTCCCAGGCGCCGGGTACGATCGTCCAGACCATCCCGTGGGCGGGGAGGTTTTCACTTTCCCGAAAGTACTCCGCATCCGCGAGACTCCCGATCGTCCCCGCGCCGTCAACGGCGTGGACCGCACCGGAGTTTTCCCGATACAACGCCCACGTACCGCCTCCCAGGGCGTGGGAAAACCACGGCTCGGTGACACTCAGGGCGGCTCCCACGGCAAACGCGGCATCCGCGGCGTTTCCTCCTCCCTGAAGCACACGCAGACCCACCCGCGCGGCAACGGGATCCCTGGCGGTCACGGCGTGCCGCGATCCATGTGCGGGAATATCCTTTCCCCATTGACGGGATACTCCATCCTCCACGGCGTCGCGATACCCTTGCAGCGCTTCCGGTACGATTACCTCGGTTTCATCGGGATCAAAGGTGTCATAGTCGATGACTTGAATGAGCTCCGAAACGTCCATCGCCTCGGCGCGACGCGCCGGAGGATCCGGCGGGGACGGTACCTCCGATTCCGTTGATTCCATCGATTCGGCGGGATTATCCGATGGCTCAGGTGGTACCGTATCGCCGGGGGTGCACGCTGTGAGGGTGAGAGCCAGCGATACCGTTATCACCCCCCACGTCCGCAGAGAGAAGACGGGAAGGGCGATTCTCATTCGACGACACCCTTTCCTGCGGGATCACGGGGGTCGGTACCGACGGTGAGTTCTCCGGAATCGGGGTCGACGACGATCATATGTGCGCTCCCCCATATTCCGCTGTTGATGACTGTGTGTCCAAGCGCCGTCATACCCCGTTCCAGAAGTTCCGGTGTTCCCGGCTCAAGGGCGAGGTCGTTCTGGGCCCGGAATGGCCATTGACCGGCGGGAAATCCCCGGGTCAGGAAACGCGGCCGTGACACCGCCTCCTGCGGGGTGAGACCGTATTCCACCACGGCAATGAAGTGCTGCACCTGGCCCTGAGGCTGGGTGTCCACCCCGGTGTTTCCTCCCAGGATGTACAGGCTGCCGTCTTTCAGGGCGATGTAGGGATTGCTTGTATGGCGCACCTTTTTTCCCGGCTCGACGGTGTTGGGAAGGCCTGTATTGTAATAGAACATGCGCATCCGATTGTTGATATGGACGCCGCTCGGTCCGGCGACGAGAAACTGGGCGCCCAGAGAGGTCGTCACCGCCGCGCCGTTTCCCTCATCATCGACGATGTGGAAGGTGGAGGTGTTGGAATCCTCGATTTCATCGAGGGAGTCCGGAAAGGGCCAGATCAGGGGCCGATCCCACCGTATCATCTCCCGCGCCGCCTGGGCGTGTTCATCAGACAGCAGCTCCTCCATCGGGACGTCCACAAAGGCTGGGTCCCCGATATGGCGATGCTTCGCGGCGTGGGCGATCTTCAGCGCCTCTGCCTGGAGGTGAACTGCCTGGGGATCATCCACCCCAAACTGGGTCATGTCGAAACCTTCCAGAATGTTGAGGGCCATGAGCATCGTTGCTCCCTGACTGTTGGGCGGATTCTGAAATACCGTTATGTCGTCGTATTCAATGGAAATCGGTTCGACGATTCCGGTATGGAAATCGGAAAAATCGGATCGCTCAAAGAGACCGCCGTGATCGCGGGAATAGGCGACGATGGAGTCCCCGATGGGTCCCCGGTAAAAATAGTCGTTGGCCGCATCAAAGGCCGCCGATCGTCCTCTTGATCGGTTGCGTCGGTAGACCTCCTGTACATCACGAAAGGTCCGGGCCATTGCAGGCTGTCGAACGACGTCGCCAGCGGTAAGGAGCTCTCCGCCGGGCATGTATATTTCCCGGCTGTATGGCCATGTGGCGATGTTGTCTTCCCCCCGTCGCAGCCACGCCGCCATTGTTGAATCCACGGTATATCCTTCCTCGGCGACGGCGATCGCCCGTTCCAGGAGGCGGTCCAGGGGGAGCCGTCCGAACTCCTTCAGCCATTCCATCCAGCCGCCCCACGCTCCCGGAACGACGGCTTGATGCATTCCCGACCGGGAGGCCACTCCGGGCTGAGAAAAATACGATGATGTCGCTCCCGATGCGGCGGGGCCGACGCCGTCGAGGGCGTACACCTCTCCATCGGCGTGGTTGTAGTAGAGCGCCCATGTTCCTCCGCCCATGACGCTTGAAAACCACGGTTCCACGATGGTCAGTACTGCGGCGGTAGCAAAGGCCGCATCGGCAGCGTTGCCACCGGAACGGAGAACTTCGATTGCCGCGTCCGTCGCAAGGCGATGGGCGGACGTCGCAGCCCTTTCCGCAAAGAGGGTGTGGTTCGTGATCAGGAGAACCAGAATTGTCGTGACAAGCAGGGATCGGTAGTTTGATGCTCTCTGTGGCATTGAAAACTCCTTTGTCCCTTCAATGTAGTCAGATTCCGGTGGATCGACTATTACGGGAGAGGAAGACGTCGGCCGGACGTTTTTTAGAGGTTCCTGTGCCGCGATAGTTCCTGTGCCGCGTCAGGCCCGGCGCCGCGACCGGCTTTGCGGGTCTATTCCGCGGAAAAGTGGAAGACCTGGCCCGTCGTCATCGGAACAAAACGGGCGCCGAATGTCCCGTAGAGTGCCGCCTGGGCGGGAAATCCGGTGCAATGACCGGCGATCACCTGTTGGACCTCCTCGTTGTAGAGGTCCGTCGTCGTCCGTTGTATGCGTTCCTCCGTTGACTCGATCAGGTGCAGTCCGCCGATAACGGCGGCGACGGGTGCTCCGGTGAGTTTTTTTGCGTGCCGTGTAATGTTGACAACACCGGCGTGGCTGCAGCCGGTGACGACGACGGTCCCCACGCCCGCTACGTGACAGTAGACGCTGAGCTCGTCAATCATTTCGTCGACGACGATCTTCCCGTCGCGAATCGTTTTGAGAGACGTCTCTTTGTTTTCGTAGTCGGTCTGCCGGGGAATTTCGCCGCTGGTGATCAGGCCGGGAAGGATGGACATCGGTTCCCGAACGGGAAAGAGCATTCCTCCCGCCTCGGTGATCAGGGGTGCCCGGTCGGAGTTCATGACGCCGATATGGCGCAGCTGGGGTGAATCGGCAAAATTCAGCCTGAACAGGTCCGGGTGGGCGATGACGGGTATATTCTCTTTCCCTGTTGCGCGCAGGATTTCGACGAGGCCCTGGGTGTGGTCGTAGTGGCAGTGGGTCAGTACAACGGTATCAATCTCTTCCGGGTCAATGGTAAGGAGCTTCATATTGTGCAGCAGAGGCTGCGGGTGCTGTGCCACGTCAACCAGGACCGACCGCCTCAGCAATTCTCCGTTTTCGGCGCGATGGGTCGCCTCAAGATGAAACGATACGCCGTGCTGTCCCAGGAAGGGCGTTTCATAGCCGACGGAGTCCTCTGCAACCACCGTTACCGTAAGTGATGTCAACATCGATCGTTCTCCTTTTCCGATATTGTACTTGTCTCTGATAAAGTGTAGAAGCGCTGCCCGCCGCCGCACCTGCTGCGACGATTATCGACGGGAAGAAAAAGACGAACGATGCCATTCCCGTACGGGATCGAAGTAGCCGGGTCGGGCGTCCTGTCCGGTATGTGTGGGTGATCAGTATAGAGCGTGAAACCGCCCCGGATCCATCTTCAGACGAGTCCGGGGCGGTACGACACCATGGTGCATGGCGTCCGCGGGATCGCGATTAAAGGGTTTCCTTCAGAAAGGCGATGAGCTGTTGAGCCGCTGCCTGGGGCGCACCGCCCTGGTCGTAGGTGGTACTCTTCACAAAGGCGTGTCCGACGCCCTCATAGACGGTGATTGTGTTTTCAATGCCCGCCTCGTTCAGCGCGGATTCAAATCCCTCTACCTCATTCAAGGGTATGCTTCCGTCTTCCGCGCCGAATACGCCGAGGACCGGTCCGTTTTCCGTGAGATTGCCAAGTTGATTTGCCGATTGTATCGGGCCGCTGCCGTAGAACGTGACCACCGCGGCAAGTCCTTCCGCCCTCGTCCCGAGGTACATGGACTGGGTGCCTCCGAAACAGAAACCCAACGAAGCAACGCTATCTTCGTCAACCGCTTCATGTGTCTTGAGAAACGCCAGCGCCGCATCGAGGTCGCCGGCGATCTGTTCCGCCGGTGTCGACCGCAGTTGTGCCATCGCGCCCTGCGCGGTCGTCGCGACACTTCCCCTGAATGCATCGGGTGCGAGTACGACGAAACCTTCCGCCGCGAGGGCGTCGGCGAGGCGGGTCGTGTCCACGTTGAGTCCCCACCATTCGTGAATCATCAATACGGCGGGAAATGGTCCGTTACCTTCCGGCAGAGCGAGATATCCGGATAACTCCGTCCCGTCGGCCCCCCGGTAGGTTACATTTCGCTCACCCCGATCCTGGGGATTTGCCTGTGCCACCGCCATCAGTACTGTTCCGGCAAGGAACAGTGAAACCAGCCCAGCCAATACAACGATTCTTTTCATGAGTAAATAATGAGTAAAACACTCAGGTAAAGTCAATAACATTATATCGGGACATGTCGATACGGCCGGAACCGTCAAACTCCACCCCCTCGTCTTCCAGCAGGGAGCGCTGCAACGCTCCGCCCCTGTCCGGGGGGAGGGAAATCATACCGTGGCGGTTTACAACCCGGTGCCATGGGAGTGTATGGGTTCTGCTGTGGGTATGCAGAATGCGGACAACCTGCCGCGCCTGCCCGTGCACCCCTGCGGCCGCCGCGACCTGTCCGTAGGTGGCGACATGCCCGCGGGGAATGGCGGCGATCGTTTCTATGATGCGGCGGGTGCTTTCCGTCATTACCAGTTCTCCTCGCGCGAGACGCCGCCGGCGGTGCGGCGGTCGAGTACATACACCTCAACGGCGGGCGGGTTCTCTCCGGCGGCGCCTTTTCCGCTCACCGGAATGTAGCGGAGCAGTCGCATGGCGTACACCGGGGCCTCGATGGTTTCTACGAGGGTGCCACGTTTCCCGAGGATTGCCATGAGCTGCGGGTAGAAGCGTGACGGATTGCCGTATACGTCGTTCCAGACGGGGCGGTTCCCGTAGATTATTTCCATCTCACGACGAGGGAGAAAGACGGCGGCAATTTCCTCGTCCCGTACATAGCGATCCATCGCCACGTCGTCGCCGGGGGGAAGTGCCGCGAGATCGTGAAATGCCCTCAACCGGCCCGGTGCAAATGCAAATCCGGCGTTCAGGTTTGCCAGTACCGGCGTCTCCCCAAGGTCGTTTTCTTCAATTACCCGTCGGATTTCGCTGATGAAAGAGGCGTAGGAATCACCGGTTGTTCCGGGGTGCCAACGTCCGAGCTCCGCGGCCGTTGCAAGGAGCGGCATGGCGACGGTGGCCGCGAGAACGACGACGGCTGCTGTCACCCCGCCATGTGTCACCCCGCCGGCTGTCACCCCGGCGGACGGCGCCTGAGGTGAAAGGAGATAGCCCGCAAGTCCACCGAAGGCGAGATAGATAAAGGGGAAGAGAAAGACGATGCTTGGCGGACTGTATTTCCCGATGAGATAAAGGGCGATAATACATACGGCTGTCGAGATCAGGGAACATGAGAGTAATCCGAGGGGAGTGCTCCCATCGGTCTTTCCTGCCGTCCTGTTTGAGTTTTTCCTTCCGAGTTTTCGTCCCAGGACGACGAACCCGGTCACAACAGGTAGAGCGCCTATCGCCAGGAGCCGGGTGGTGACGGGGGGAAGGTAATAGGTTCCCTGATTCCTGGTGATCAGATTCCGGAAGAAGGAGATGAGGCGAAAAAATCGCTGCAGGTAGTTGTCTGAGACACCGACGCTGCTGCCGAAGGCCATATAGTGGACGGGAAAACGGAAATCCATCGCAAGGCTCGCCGCGACAGCTGCGACCGCCGCCGTAAGGAGCGGGATGAGATAGAGCGTCATGCCGACGGCAAGGCGACGGCCGGGCGGGAGATCCCGTCGTTCCACCCACGACCGACGGAGTACCCACGGCGTGAGAACTGCCGCGGCGATAAAGGCGTTGGGGTGTACAAATACTCCCAGCCCGACGATCGTTCCGGTAATCGTTACGGCGGAACGCGTTGATTGTGCCCCGCCCGACGGAGCATGTGATTTCCGACTGACCGATGACGTTATCGCCGCAAGTCCGCCCAGGATAACGAGCAGAATCAGACTCTCCTGACGACCGAAATGGCTGATGTAAAGGATCTGCGGGTCCATTCCGAAGGCGAAGGCAGTTGCGGCGGCGACCCATGTGTTTCCGGTCGTTCCGGCGACGATACGATAAAACAGGAACATCCCGACGCAGACCGCCAGCAAAGCGGGCAGTCGTGCCGCGAGGTGGCTGAACTGCACGGCGAGAAAGGGCATTTGAATGAGGTGGTAAAGCGTTTTCAGCGCATGGGGATGGCGCTGTGTCAGTGAAAAGAACTCCTCCGTCGCTGCAACGGTTCCCTCTTCCATCATCGTCCGCGTCAACGACGCGAGCCACACTTCATCGCTGTGCACGGCTGGATACCAGGACAGACTCCAGAGGGAAAAGAGGGCGTACAGGAGAAAACCGAGAGGAATACCATACCGTCTGATGCCAATCATCCTCGTCCCACTACGGTAGTGTACCCATCTGTCGCGGCGGGTCAACGGATAAAAAAAGCCCGGCTGAAAGCCGGGCGTAAACAATCGTGTAACGCAGTTCGCCGTGACGTCAGTTGCCTGCAACGGTCGGATAGCCCTGGGCGACCCATCCCAGCGGTTCATTGGCGGGCATGCCCATACCGCCCTTGAGGGAGACCGCGTCATAACCGAGCATGCGCAGTCCTCCCACCACCTGACCGGCAGTCTGGCCGGTGTAGCAGTAGATGATGAGCTTTTTGTCCGCCGGGAGGGACGCAAAATTTTCCTGCATGCCCTTGCCGAAGGGAATGTTTATCGCTCCCTCGATGTGAGCTTCCGCAAAATGTTCCGGCCGACGTACCGAGACAAAGAGGACGCTCTCGTCACCGGCGTCAAGGATCGCCTTGGCATTCTCTTCACTGACGATGTTGCTTGCGAAGGGCGTGCCCCCGGCTTCTGCAGTCGCCTCATAGAATCCGCGATAGGCGGCCATGATATTCTCGGGTATCTCCGTTTGTACCGACGCGGGCAGTTCGTTGACGTCGGTTTCTACATATTCCTGCATGCCCTCTACCCGGGAAAGACCGAAGTTCCATCCGAGGTTGATGGACCGTGCGGGAATGCCTGCGATATTGAGGAGCGCCACCGCCTGACCTGCGGTCTGTCCGGAGTAGCAGTTGATGAAGACCGGCTTGTCCGTGGGGATATGGGACACCATTTCGTACATTGCCGGTGTTCCCCACGCCATGTTGACGGCGCCTTTGATGTGACCCTGGGCGTAATCATCGGGGCGGCGTATGTCGATGATCGTCATCTCCTCGCCGGCGGCGACCATCTGGAGGAACTCTTCCTGACCCACTTTGTAGATGTGGTCCGGCATATTGGCAAAATACCCTTCCACCGCCTCCCGTACGGAGGGACCTTTCTGCTGTGCTTCCGCCGCACTCTCCGTACCGGCGGGAGCCTGAGCCTGCTGTGATTCCTGACCGCCGCACCCCATGACGAGTGCCGCAATGACGACCACCACTACCGAAACGATTACTCTCGTTTTCATGGAACTCTCCTTTTGTAATACCGTGATTACGAATTATCTGAAGCCCGCAGTTCGAGGACCGCCGGTTCTTCGATGTAGATTGGATTCATAGGGTTGGCGGACCATTCCACCCACGCCCCGTCATAGAGTTTCAAATTGCGATATCCCCCGTTATACATCGCAAGGTACGTCTGGGCCCCGCGGATCGATGTCTTGCAGAAGAGTACCGCCCCTTCATCCAGATCGATTCCCGCTTCTATATAGCGGATACGAATCTGACGCACAGGCCGATAGGTGCCGTCGGAGAAGTTGTTTCCCACATAGTTGAGCAGTACCGCACCGGGGATCGTTCCCTCCAGGTACTCCTCGGGCGTACGGGTATCTATGATGGTCAAATCTTCCCGCGGTTCCTCCACGAGGGCACGCACCTGAGATGCGGTAATGATCATCGATTCATCGGGGGAGGCGGCGGTAAACGTGGCCGCTTCCACCGTCGGTTCCGCCGACGTCATCGCGACCCCTTCCGCCTGCAGCGCCTTGAGACCTCCGCTGACCACCTTGACCCCGTCGTGGCCGTAGTACCTGAGGGTCCACCAGAGACGGGCGGAATCCATGTTGTTGTTGTCGTCGTAGGCGATGACAAGGGTGTCGTTTCCGATACCCCTGCCGCTCATCACCCGCTCAATCTGTTCGCCCGTACCGACGAGGTTGGGATAGGGGGTGTTTACGACGATGTCCGCCCGGGAGATCGTCACCGCACCTTCAACGTGCTGTTCCCGGTAGTCCAGGGTCGGCCGGGCGTCGACCAGTACCGCATCCGTCGTGTCGCTGAGGAGCTTCAGCGCCTCTCTGGCGGTAATGATTTCCGTTCCGCTTTCACCCGCAGGGGAAGGGCCGCACCCGAGGAGAACGATCGCCGCCGCTGCGACGGCGATGATGGAGAGGGTTTTCTTCATTCCTTTCCTCCCACCGGTACCGTCACGTACTTGTTGAGATTCTCAATGACGCTCTTTTTGTCCACCCTGGTTGAGGTGTCGACAACCTCTCCGTCCCTGGTAAAGAAGATCGTCATCGGCTCAATATCGCATCCGAGGCGATCGCAGAGACTCTTGCCCTTGTACTGGTCGATGACGTTCAGTTTCACCTGGCCGTCAAATTCGGATTCGATTTCCTGCATCATCGGCAGCAGTTCACGGCTCGGCGCATCAATGGCGCTGTAGATGTAAATGAGACCGATCTTTTCCTTCTGCATGATCTGGTTCTCGAACATCTCCGTCTCGGCAATGTATTTTTCCGCGCCGACGCCCGCGATGGCACCGTCTCCCACAGCGGTGGCAACCTGCTTCAGCTCTTTTTCACGTACGTCGCCACAGGCAAAGACGCCGGGAATACCCGTTTCCATCTTCTCGTTGGTGATCACGTAGTTGCGCTTGCTCATGTTGAGCTTGCCCTTGAAGATCTCCGTGTTTGGTTCGTACCCGATAAACTCAAAGCAGGTGTCGACGGTGAACGGCAGAATCTCTCCGGTCTTCAGATTTTTCAGGTTTACCGTCTCAAGGTGTTCGTTCCCGTCAAAACTGTCGACCATTGTGTTCCAGATCATCTTCATCCTGGGGTTTGCAAGTGCCTGGTCGCGGGCAATTTCGTTACAGTCCATTTTCGGTTCATCATGGATGACGCTTACCAGCACTTCCCTGGCGAATTTTGAGAGAAACATTCCCTCTTCAATCGCGGCGTCTCCGGACCCGATGACCATGACGGTCTTGTCGGTGTTCGCCGCGGCGTCACAGGTGGCGCAGAAGGAGATACCCTTGTCAAAGAGGTATTTTTCTTCGTTCTTTGCTTTGGTGATGCGGGGACGTCCGCCGGAGGCGACGATGACTGTCTTTGCCTCGTAAATGTTCCGGAAGGTTTCAACCCGCTTGGTTTCCTCTTCCAGGTCCACACTCTTCACATCGGTGAGTTTGAATTTGACTCCGAACTTCTTTGCCTGTTTGTGGAAGAGCTCCATCAGGCCGAGGCCGGAGCTGCCCTCGGGAAAACCCGGATAGTTCTCGATCTCGTTGGTATATGTTGCCAATCCTCCGACCAGGGCCTTCTCGATGAGAATCGTGTTCAGCCGCGCCCGACCGCAGTAAATTGCAGCGGTAAGTCCCGCAGGGCCCCCACCGATGATGACGACGTCGTACTGTTCTATCTTCTTTTCTCGCATTTCATTTCTCTCTTTCGCTACATGAAGACTTTGACGAGCAATTTGCTGCCGATTATGGCGCCGACAAAGAGGAAGATGCCGAATACCCAACCCGAGAGGGAGAGGGATGCAATCCCGGAATAGAAGGCGCCGATGTTACACCCAAAGGCGAGGCGGGCGCCGTATCCCATGAGCGTACCCCCGAGAATTGCAGCGGCTACCTGTTTGCCCGACTTGATTTTTTTAAACTTGAAACCTGATGCAATAAGCGTCGCAAAGAGGGCGCCCAGGATCAGACCGAGGTTGCGGATCGTTGCCGGATCTCTGAGGAATCCCCGTTCCAGAACGGCCTGTGCTCCTTCAGAGGAGAAGTAGAACCACTTGTCCACGGAGCCGCCGAGGGCCTCGTAGATCCAGGCGCCCCAGTTTGCAAAAGCCGCCGAAACACCCCAGGGATTTCCGGTGGCGGCAAGGGTCACGATCTGAAAGATTGAAAGGAGCAGCGCACCGGTAATATAGGGCCATGCGTCTTTCAACCACACTTTGTAGTAGTCATTATTGGCAATTGCGTCAGAAATTTTTTTCAGCATAGAGGAATTCTCCTGTAAGAACTGCACTCGGGAGGCGGCGGACCGGGGAGATGCACGACCTTCCACCGATCCGCCAAACCTTTCCGAAGCACGTCATTCACCTATTTTGCTTTCTCGATGATGACTTCCCACTCGCCGTCGTCAACCTCTTCAACTTCCACGTTGTGACCCGCCTCGCGGGCCCAGTCGGGAACGTTTTTCATGGCACAGGAGTGGTCGATGGAAACGATGAGTACGTCGCCGATCTCAAGTTTTTCGAGTGCTTTTTGCGCTTTTACCAACGGAACCGGACATGCTTCGCCCAAACAATCGAGAGTTTCTTCTTTCATATCTTTCCTCCAGCTTTTTTAGTGCGAACCCGCACTTTGTTTTGCTTTTCCGTATTTGTCTGCCGCAATCCACAGCAGCGCGATAATGACGAGTTGAATGACGATTGCGCCAAACCATCCGAAGAGGTCGGGCAGGAAGATACGGGGCGAACGGACGATGAAGTGTTCCGTCCAGAAACCAAATGTCGCCGCCGCAAGAAGGGACCCTACGACAAAGAACGCAAGGGAAAGGATTTGCATTGCAAAGCCTTCACCAACCCGCATCAGGGTGCCCGATGCACAGCCGCCGGAAATGACCATTCCCGTTCCAAAGAGGATGCCGCCGAGAGCGGTTGTCAGACCGATGGGAGCGATAAAACCCTGTCCGGGTATGGGCAGACCCGACTGAAAAGCGCCGTACTTGATCGCCCAGAATCCGAGACTTGTTACGGCAAGGGCGAGGAGCACAGCCTTGGGAAGGGCGACACTGCCGGTGAGGTAGGGGTCTCTCATTGAAGCGGTAAAACAAAAACGCGCCCGCTGGAGGATAAAGCCAAAAACCATACCGGTGAACCAGTAAAAACCGAGCGTCGCCGACTGAGCCATGAAGACGAGCCCGACGGCAACGATGATCAACAGGACCAGAATTCCCAGCGGGATCTGGCTTTTTTTCTTTTTCCGGGGGCGGGACGCACTTCGTCGGATACCCGAAGAAGTTGACGTACCGGTAGCGGAAGTGGAGGCGACGTCACTCACTTCTTACTCCTTGTGTGTCATGTGTTGCGTACCGCCGTATCAACGGTAACGTATGTATGTTTAGTTCACCGTACAACAACATAAGTGGGTTGTCAATCTTGTTTTGTGAAAAAAATCACGTTTTAATTGGAATTACTGTAAAATTAAATTACGACTATCTGAGTAAAAAATAAACATTCATCACAGACGTTTAATGAGGGTACAATAAATGAACGTTTGTTCATCCCGTTCGAAGTTTCGTGACAGAAGATGTACCGTTGGATATCCTGCTTTCGTCGGTTTTACAGCCATGCGCCGGTACGATCCGTCAGGATTCACACACATACTCGGCATATCGACGGCCGCGCCGTGACCTTCTTGACGTACCGCCCGAAGGGGGCTACGTTTTTCTATGGCCTCCTTCCGCTCCTGGACCCGCATCGTCATGTTGCTCCCCCTCGTCGCCGCCGTGCTGGTCGCGCTGTGGGGATATATGGATGCAACGGGTGGCGTCGGAGCACAGACCGTCTGGAACGAGACGTGGCCTGGAACAACCGGGGGAATCCGCGGTGGGTACCTGGTCACCCCTGCGCAGGCGCGCCGGATTGTCCCGGTGAACGAGACCTCTCCCCGTCCTGAGGCCTCCCCCGACGGGCGCCGGCCGGCGGTGCTCTTCATCCATACCGGAGAGGGTCTCTCGGTAGAGACGGCGCGACTGGCGGAGCTTCTCGCCGCCGATGGATATGTCGTTCTCGCCCCCGATCTGTTCAGAGGAAATCGCGCCATTTCCCTTCCCGGAGTTTTCGTTCTTCGATGGTTGAATTCGGCCGGAAAGGTCGCCGAAGATCTTGATCTCGCCTTTCGGCAGCTCGGGGCGCGACGTGACGTCGATCCCCGGCGTATCGCCGTGCTCGGGATATCCTATGGGGGGACACAGGCTATTCTCGCCGGGACGCGAAGTGATGCGCCCGCGCTGATCGCGTCTATCTCCGGAGCCCCGGCCGGAACGGAAGCTGACGATCTCGGCTCTCTGCGACGGAGGGTTCCGTTTTTCGGCGCATACGGTCGTAATGATACCGCCGTTTCACCCGATGAGATCCGCCGATTTGCGGATCTCCTGCGTGAGTATCACGGCGTCGTGACGGTGCGGTGGTACGATGGAATCGGTCGGGACTTTCTGTCGGTCCCTGCGATCCGCGCCGGGGGAACGCCCGCCCTCGTCTGGCGGGACCTGAGGGGATTTCTCGCCGCTCATCTCTGACCGTCGTGAGTGCGGCGGGCCGCGGCGTTTCGTTCGGTCAGGAAATTTCAGGCGGTAGTGCTTCGGCGGTGACGGCGCGGCTCTTTCCGCTGCTGAGGCGCACCGCCGCGAGGACGAGAAAGGCTCCCGCAACCTGAATGGGACCAAGGGTCTCTCCAAGGACAAACCACGCCGTAACGGCGGTAATGACGGGAATCGCGTTAATGTATAGCGCCGCCCTGCCCGCCGATTCATACCTGAGCGCCCAATTGTACAGGAGAAAAGCGGCGACCGTTGCACCGAGTACGAGAAATGCTATTGCCCCCCACACCGCGGGAGACAATCCGCGGACGGTTGTCATTCCGGGGGTCGTCGCCTGCCAGAAGAGGACAAAGAAAAGTGCTCCCCACCACGTCTGGAAGATGGTGAGAATGACGGGATTATGCTTCTGCGTGAGTGACCGGGCGAGGGTAATGTACCCGGCGGCGGCAAAGACGGCGCCGAGGACGAGGAGTACACCCAGGGTTCGGCGACGGGGGTCGACATATGCCGCCGTCGGCGTCCCAGCGAGGGTAAAAAGGTCCCGTCCATATACGAGGAGGGCGATACCCGCGACGGAGACAAAGACGGCGATGACGCCGCGCAGGTGCATCGGCTCATGAAGAAAGAGCGCCGCCAGCACCATTACCGCCAGGGGTACCAGGGCGATCACCAGTGACGTCGTCGTCGCGCCGACCATGCTCAATCCGTAGCTCTCAAAGAGAAAATATGCCACCGGCTCCGCAAGGGCGGTCAGGGCGATCAGTCCATGGACCCGGGGCGAAAAAAGGGGGCGCCGGAGGAAGAGCATGATTCCTCCCAGCACGGCGGCGGCAAGAAGAAAGCGTATTCCCATGTACGGGAGGGGACCGATCGCGTCAAGGACGATTTTCGACGCGACAAATGATATTCCCCAGAAGAGCATGGTCAGGGCCATCGCGAGTTGTACGAGCAGCGGATGTGGCTTCATCCGGCGAGTGTATCCCTCACCGTCATGGACCTCAATATCTACGGGCAATCAATAGGGGGCGTCATCTCCCCAGAGATAACGCAAACGTGCATCCCTGCCGCATCCCGTGCGATATGTGCGGTAACGGAGGGGGTTTTTCAGATAGTAGTCCTGATGATATTCCTCTGCGATATAAAACTCACCTGCCGGCAGTACTTCAGTCACAACGGGAAAGCGAAGACGTCCGGAACGGTTCAGACCTCTTCGGCTCGTTTCTGCGGCGACCCGCTGTTCATTGTTTCGATAAAAAACGGCGGCGCGATAGCTTGAACCTCTGTCGCAAAACTGACCGCCGTCGTCCAGAGGATCCACATTCACCCAGAAAACGTCCAGCAGCTCACCGTAGTCTATGACTCTCGTGTCATAGATGACGAGAACCGCCTCATGGTGTCCGGTATCATTGCGGACAACCTGCTGGTACGTTGGATTCGGTACGGTTCCGCCGGTATAGCCGGAAATGGTCGCGGTGACTCCGTCAAGTTTGTCGTAGGGAGGTTCCATGCACCAGAAACATCCTCCCGCGAAGATCGCGACGCCTTGATGTTCCTGGAGGGACGAGAAATCGAATGCCGGCTGTTGCGCCGACAGGTACGCCGGCGTCGCCGTCAGAATTGAAAACAGGACCGCCGCGAACAGAACGGTCCGCATGGACTTCAACGGTTCATACCTTCTCATAGGAATAATATAGTCAATTAATCAGGAAAACCGACAATGGAATCGATTCTTTTCCTGTGGTATGGTGCGCCATGGGTTACATGAATTCTCCCGCTCTCCTGGTGATCATTGCGGCCGGAATATGGGGAACCGGCGGCGTCGCCATCCGGTTTGCAGATCTGCCTTCCGGCGTCATTTCATTTTTTCGCATGGCGATACCTGCTCTCGTCATCGGCGGATGGTTTCTCATCCGTCGTTACCCGATAACGCGGGATGGAATCGCATTGAAGCTTGGTGCATCAACGATCAATGCCGTTCGTATGTTCTTCTTTTTTTCGGCCTATCGTCTGACGACGGTGGCGAACGCCGTGGTGAGTCTCTACACCTGGCCTATTTTTGCGGCTCTCTTTGCCCGTCTGATAATGGGCGAAAAAATCCCCCGCCGACGGGGAATCCTCCTGTCCACCGCGTTTCTCGGTATACCCCTTCTCTATCTCAGGGCCCTGACGCAGTCGGCGGGCGGCGATTTCAACGACATCCTCGGAATATCATCTATGCTTCTCAGCGCCGCGCTCCACGGACTGACCCTGGTGTTGCTGAAACGGGCGAAACCGGGGACAAGTCGTTTCGAATCCACCTTTTTTCAGAACGTCGTCGGAGCCGTTATATTCCTTCCCGTTGTGATTATGTCGGACGTCGCCATCAGTCCCTTCCAGTTCACCATGGGGCTCTACCTGGGCCTGGTGGTCGGACTGGTAGGATTTACCCTCTTTTTCGTCGGCCTTCACCGATCATCGGCGGCCCATGCGGGGAATCTCGCCTATTTCGAGGTCGTCGTTGCGGTGCTCCTCAGTGTGGTTGTGCTGGATGAACCGCTGTACTGGAATACAATCGTCGGCGGAGGGTTGATCGTCTTTTCGATTCTCCTTGCCCGAAATGAAGCTATCGGACAAAGACCCATTCCCGGTCGGTAGAGTGATCGGGATCAAGGGTATAGCCGTCGATGGCGTAGGAACGCAGCGCTTCAGGCGTATCGATGCGGTTTTCGACGATATATCGCGCCATTCTGCCCCGCTGCTGCTTTGCGTATACGCCGACGATGCGCAGTCTGTCGCCGCTGCGCTCCTTGAATACGGGAGTGATCACGGAGAAGTCCACCTTCTTCCACCGTATCGCCCTGAAGTATTCCTGCGATGCGAGATTCAGCAGTATAGGATGTTCATGGCGGGCGAGTTCCGTTGCGATTTCCCGGGTGATCGTCTCGCTCCAGAACTCATAGAGCGACGCTCCCCGGGGCGGTGACAGTGGCGTGCCGATATCCAGTCGGTACGGTTGGATGACGTCCAGCGGTCTGAGATACCCATAGAGACCCGAGAGAATGCGAATGTGGTCCTGGGCGTAGTCTATGTCGCTCCGTGAGAGCTTTTCCGCGGCCAGATTCTTGTAGACCGCCCCCTGAAAGGCAAATAGCGCCTGCTTTGCCGTTTCGTTCCGCCCATCCCGAAAGGCAGTATGCCCCGACAGTGACCATGACCGGTTCCGTTGTGCGTTTTCATCACGCAGGTCGCCGCTGATGTTAAGCAGTTCCGCAAGTCCCGGCGGGTCGTAGGAGCGGAGGGCGCCCATTAACGTCGCCGCATCTTTCAGAAAGGCAGGCGTCGTTGCGGTATTGAGGGGAGGGGGAGTATTAAAGTCCAGCGTTTTTGCCGGAGAAAGAATGGTCAACACGTCACTGCTCCTGGTCAATGGTCATGAGAATTTCCGCGAGCGCCCCGGGATCGGTCGTACGGTGAATGATCGAGCCGCCGACGCCGACGGTGACGATGGCAAAGTCCTCGGTTCCGATATTCAGTTGTTCCGCGACGCGGTCAAGATCATACTTTCCGGGACCAACGTCAATGGTGACGATGTTGCGATTTTCTATTCTGTTCCAGTATGTGGAAAGGGCGAGGTTGAACGAGAACGCCCGAGGCTCGTCGTTGACGCGATAAAAGACGACGATGACGGGGCGTTCATTTCGGTATTGCTCGAGATCAAGAGAGTACAGTACAGAACTGCCTCCGACGGTAAACAGGAGGGCGGCGATTGAGAAAAAAATGCGCTTCATATCGACTGTTATCGGCCGACACGACTCCTACATGTACGGCCCTTCGTAGGTCTCCGGGACGTGGGCAATTTCAATGGACACGGCGTGAATACCTTCGGCCTCTCGCGCGATCTTTTCACATCGCCTGATATCCGAGTCCGTACTCACCGCACCGCCGATCGTGGCAACGCCGTCGGAGACGTCAACCGTCGCAAATCGTACCGGTACGTTCTCTTCAAAGAGAATACGTGTGAGGATACGCTGTGCCGTCGCCATTTCGGATATTCGCTTTTTTGTCTCACCTCCGACGGAACGGAAGGAAGGAGCCTCCACGGTGGCACGAATTGTTTCCACCACGGTCCTGGGGCTCAGCGTTTCCGTATTGATTACCAGGTCATACAGATCCGGCGCGGTCCAGTCGGCGTTGAAAAAGACGTGGTAATACCCGGCACGGTTGTGATCGCTTTGGTGGGCGAGCTTGCGGGCGTGGTGCTCGTCACATTGATTCTGTTCCATGATTCGACGCACCCGGACCTCCATCGGCGCGGTGATGCGTACATGGAGAATACCGGGAATGCCTGCGAGGAAGATCGGCGCTCCCCGGCCGACAACGATGTGGTCTCCTTCACAGATATGGTCCAGGATCGAAGCTTTCAGGTAGTGGTAATACCGGTCGCGGTCGAGAGAAAAGAGCTCCCAGAATCCCGGTTTCTTCTCATCGAACCGCTCCAGACTTTGCTCCGGGAGTCCCATCCGGATCAGGTCCTCTTCGAGGGCGTGTTTATCGATGAGCTGCAGCCCCAGGGTACGCGCGACGAGCTCAATGATCTCTTCGCTTCGACTGCCGCTTTGTCGTGAAACGGTTATTAAGGTCATGACACTCTCCTTCCTGCCTTTGCAGGCAACTTCGGTATGTGCATGGTGAAGCCTCTCCCTTAATTGTACGTTTCCTGCCGAATCCTTTCAAACGGGGGAAATCCCGGTCCCGTGGATGAGCCGTTTCCGCAAAAAAAACCCCGGTCCAACCGGACCGGGGTAACAGCAAACTTCGTGAGCCCGTCAGCTTTTCATTTTGCCTTCATATTCTTTCAGTGCCGCAAATACCACGGGACTGAGAGCGATGAGGGCGACGAGGTTGGGAATCGCCATGAGGCCGTTGAACGCATCGGAGATGTTCCAGACGAAGCTGAGAGATGCGATCGCACCGACAAAAGAGAGTGCAACCCACACCCACTTGAACTGCTCGGCAATCGTGCGGTTGGTGATGTACTCAAGGGACTTGAAGCCGTAGAAATACCAGGTGAGCATCGTCGAAAAGGCAAAAAAGACGAGACCGAAGCTGACGACAAATCCGCCAAAGCCCGGAAGCTGCGCACGGTACGCGGCGGTCGTCAGTTCTGCGCCGTTCAGACCGTCCCGGATTGCCATCACACCTTCGGGCATGGTGAGGACGCTGCTGGTAAGAATGACCAGGGCGGTCATCGTACAGATAACGATCGTGTCGATGAAGGAACCGAGACTGGCGATGATACCCTGTCGTACGGGATCGTTGGTCTGGCTTGCGGCGTGGGCGATAGGTGCGCTACCGAGTCCCGCCTCGTTGGAGAAGATACCCCGGGCGACACCAAAGCGAATGACCGATCCGAGAAGTCCGCCGCCTACAGCCTTGCCGGTGAAGGCATTGCCGAAGATCCATCCGAAGGCTTCTCCCAGAACGCTGAAATTGACGAAAATAATGATCAGAGATCCGATGACGTAAATGACCGCCATGATCGGAACGATCGCTTCCGCTACGCGGGCGATGCTCTTGATACCGCCGATAATGACCAGCGCAACCGCGACGGCCAGAATCAGCCCGGTAACCCACAGGGGAACACCAAGCTGATTGTTGACGGCGGCGGCAACGGAGTTGGACTGCACCATGTTTCCGATACCGACGGACGCGAGGAACGCGAAAAACGCAAAGAGCCAACCGAGCCACTTCCAGTTTCCGCCGTACTTCTCTTCCATACCGGTACTTGCATAGTACATGGGTCCACCGGATTTTTCTCCGGCTTCGTCGGTTACCCGATACTTGACTGCAAGAACGGCTTCACTGAACTTTGTCGCTCCACCAAGGATCGCGGTGATCCACATCCAGAAGACGGCACCGGGTCCACCAAGGGCGATCGCCGTCGCCACACCGGCGATATTTCCCGTTCCGATAGTCGCCGACAGCGACGTCATGAGCGCCGCAAAGGGACTTATATCACCTTCGCCTTCCGATTTCGTGAACAGTAACTTGAACGCATATCCAAGCTTCCGGTACTGGACGATCTTGGTACCGACGGAGAGGATCAACCCCGTTGCAAACAGGAGGGTGATCATCACCGGCCCCCAGGCAAAACCGCCGATCGCACCTATTACCGCATTGATTGCTTCCACACGTCACCTCCTCAAAGATTTTTTCACAGACTAAGCCCGTTCAATCTATCCGTCAAGAAATTTACATTTCGTCAATATTTGGATATATTTTTATCAAATTACGTCGTAATAAATATTACGTTTCGACGTTTCTTGAACGGCTTCCTCGATACATCGGGCTGGAATCAACAGAAAGGGTGAAAATACGTATTTGTCAAGAAAAAATTTGAAAAGATTTTTCCACTGTAGTATATTGTGCCCATGAAACGAGTAGAAACAACACGAGACATGACTACCCTGAAGTCGATGCTCGCCGGCGAGCATCTCGATTTGAGATACGATCACGAATGGGAGGAAATTGCGGAGCATATTTCAGTCCACAAGTACTTCGTGAATCAGAATATCGGATGGACGATTTCCTGGGATGACGCGGTCTTCTCATGGTAT
>CBDESZ010000031.1:0-152720 GCA_965242725.1 Alkalispirochaeta sp. | reverse complement strand
CGACCTCGCCGCGCCGGAAATTTACGGCGGACGTATTTTCTTCCGTCCCGCCGCTCCCGTCATTCCCGCCGCAGTTGGAATCAGCGCCGTTACCGACCTCTACCCCGCAACGACCATTGCCCTTGCGGACGAGGACGGTACGCCTCTGGACCAGCCGATACTGACCCTCGCTGAAGCGACAAAGGAGGGAAAACCTCTCTTTCTCAATGTCGCCATGGACCTGGAAGTACCGATTGTGGACAGGGAAATTTTCTCATTGATCGGTTTTGCCGAAGCGGGGGGATTCATTCCCTATCTGCGGCAGAAGACGACGATCGGAACGGAGTCGGTGCGAGCAGGGTTGAAGACCAGCGCACTTGTCGATTTTTCTTCAGGAGATCTCAAGAACTTCGGCTGGACCGTCGGTACCCGGGGCAACCTCCTGATTGCAGACTACCGTCTTGAAGCGCGGGGATACGACGGCATATTCCGACCCGCCTTTTATGGGCCCACCTATGAACGGACAAGAAGTGCCTATGCAATCGATACGGTGAATTACCTCGTCAACACCACTGCGGAGGAGTACCAGAACCGAACCCTTGCCGTCGCGGGAGAAGTATCTGCATCGATCGCGAATCTTCTTCGTCTAACCGGTGGATACGCCTGGCCGTGGGAGATCGATGACGCAGGCAACTGGAGCGGAGGATCCGACGATGAGCTGCTGGTTGGCGTCACCGCCCAGGATGGACTGCTTCCCTTCGGCATAACCGCCGGGGCGGAGTACCGACGCACCCATTTCGCCGCCACCGTCGCCGGTTGGGACGGCTACGACGAGGCGCACCTCTTTGACGCCTACACCCGACTGGACGCCTTTGCACGATATCCCCTCTCCGAAATCGTTGCTCTTGAAGCGCGCTACTCCACTGCGGTCGTCAGGGATAGTCAGGGAAATATCGTCTACAGCAAAGACGGCGCGCCACAGACGGCATCGGTACTTGCAATTCAAACGCGGATCGGGTTCTAGTCATGGCATGGAGCAACGCCAACCGGTAGAAATTCTCACCCCCGAGGTCTCCCGCCGCATCGCGGCGGGAGAAGTGATCGAGCGGCCGGCGTCGGTGATAAGGGAACTCATTGACAACAGTATCGATGCCGGCGCGGACAAAATCGACGTCTCCTGGAGCGGCGGCGGTGCGGAGCTCCTGCGCGTTCACGACAACGGTTTCGGCATGGACCGCCGGGACCTCGAATTATGCTGGAAGCCCCATGCAACAAGCAAAATCCGAACCCTTGAAGACCTCGAACACAGCAAAAGCCTCGGTTTCCGGGGAGAAGCTCTTGCCAGCATCGCCGCAGTCAGCGCCCTTACCGTAACGACCACCGGTCGGAACGCGAAGAAAGGGCACCGTCTTGTCGTGGACCAGGCGACGCTGCGCAGCGTTGATCCGGCGCCGCCCACCCCGGGCACAACGGTAGAGGTACACCGTCTCTTCGCCAATCTGCCTGCCCGGCGTCGCTTTCTTTCCCGTCCTCAAGCTGAGACGACGGCAATACGCAACGTTATCATGGACAAGGCGCTTCCCTTCCCGGATATCCGATTCTCCTTTCAGTCGGAGGGGGGAAAGCGCACGGTACTTCCGGGACAGAGTCTTACCGAGCGCACCGCTGAAGTCTTTGGTTCCGCCGTGCCGGTCCACTCCCTCAGGGAGATCCGCGGGAGCGGAGACGGCTTTTCCATTACCGTCGTCGCCGCGGAACCTGAAATAGTCCGCCGGGACCGGCGGTATATCAGAGTATTCGTAAACAATCGACGGGTGTGGGAATATGGGCTGATACAGGCGGTGGAGTACGCCTATCAGGACGTACAGCACGGCGGCATGTATCCCGCAGCGGCCGTCCTCGTGGATATCAATCCGGAACTCATAGATTTCAACATTCATCCGGCAAAACGGGAGGTACGCATAAGGCCGTCGGGAGAGTTGCACCACCGCCTCGTCGAAATCATGCGATCCTTTCTCAAAGCCTACGCCCTTCGGGCCGTTCAGCTTGACCGGGAGTTTCCCGACTCCCCCTTCACCCGACGGGACGCCGATGCGGGACGTCCTCTTCATCAGGAAATGCAACGCCCTCCGGCCGAAGGCAATCGCGGAGCCGTCGGCGGTCCCGGACGTCGGGATCACGGTGGGTTCACCGTACCACGGGCATCCTACGGATCAACCCGATCTGCGGACCTCCCCGTTCGCCACGTGGCCGAGAAGCCTTCCTTTCAACCGGGAGTTCGTGCCGTGCCGTCCGATGACGACACGCTCCCAGGCGACGACCGCTACCCCCTGCGTGCCGCCGACTCGGAAGAACTTGCCGTCCGGGGCACGGTCTTCGGCACCTACATCGTCGCGGAGTGGGAAGAACGGCTCTTTCTCATCGACCAGCACGCCGCCCATGAACGTCTGCTGTATGACTATTTCCGGGAAAAACGCTCGTCCCAGTCCCTGTTGATTCCGGAAACCTTTGACCTTACCGACGATCAGCACGCCCGTCTTTCCGCTCACGTCGATGAGTATCGGGAAATCGGCATACGCCTTGAACATGTCGACGGTCTCACCTGGCAGTTGACCGCCGTCCCCGACCTCTATCGGGACGACGCAGAGGTGATTGTAGAAATGGTCGCCGAGCTGGAGGGGCTACAGGAACAACTTGATCGGCAGATCGTCGCGGAGGTAGCGTGCAAGGCCGCCGTCAAGGGCGGCGATTTCGTCGATAATCTGACCGCCCTGGAACTTGCACGAAAAACCCTTCGCCTCGAACCGCCGCGCTGCCCTCACGGTCGTCCCCTGTGGATCGAGCTCACCCGACTCCAGCTGGATCGACTGATCGGACGGGTGTGAGGATCTACGCGTGCTCCTCCCAATCCCTCGCTTTCTCCACCGCCTTTTTCCATCCCCGATAGAGCGTTTCCCGGTGTCCCTCATCAAAGGTCGGGGAAAACCGCCGTTCAAGCTCAAAGGCGTCGTTCAGCTCGTCCTGTGTACTCCAGAAACCCACGGCCAGGCCTGCAAGGAATGCTGATCCCCGGGCGGTGGTTTCCACAATTTTCGGCCGCAGCACGGGTACACCGAGAATGTCCGCCTGAAACTGCATGAGGAAATCGTTGTTCGAGGCGCCCCCGTCAACCTTCAGCTCCGTCGTTTCGATTCCGGAATCCTTTTCCATGCACTCAACGACGTCCCGTGTCTGATACCCGATGGACTCGAGAGTTGCCCGGACGATGTGGTCCCGATTGGCTCCGCGGGTAAGACCGACGATGGCTCCCCGGGCGTACTGGTCCCAGTAGGGTGCGCCGAGGCCGACAAATGCCGGCACCATATAGACTCCGTTCGTGTCGGAAACCTTGGAGGCGAAGTAGTTGGTATCAGCGGCGTCATGGATCGCCCACAGCTCGTCCCGCAGCCACTGGACGGCGGCGCCGGTGACAAAGATGGCCCCTTCCAGGGCGTACTCAACCCTGTTATCGAGTCCCCAGGCGATGGTCGTGAGCAGTCCCGTCTTCGATGTGACCGGCTCCTCGCCGGTGTTCATGAGTACGAACGATCCCGTACCATAGGTATTCTTTGCCATTCCCTTGCGGAAACACGCCTGACCGAAGAGTGCTCCCTGCTGGTCACCTATCGCAGCAGCGACGGGTATCTCCGCACCGCCGAATGTTTTGGAATCGGTGCGTCCGTACACGGCGCTGGAGGGCCGCACCTCCGGCAGCATCGCCCGGGGAATCCCGAGTTCCTTCAGAAGACGGTCATCCCAATCGAGGCTCTTTATGTCATATATCATCGTACGTGACGCATTGGAGTAGTCCGTTACGTGAACCGCGCCGCCGGTAAGTTTCCAGATGAGCCAGGTGTCCACCGTCCCGAAAAGGAGCTCCCCCTTCTCGGCCGCTTCCCGTGCGCCGGCAACATTTTCAAGCATCCATGCGATCTTTGTCCCGGAGAAATAGGCGTCGATGACCAGGCCGGTGGTTTCCCGTATGTACGCCTCGAGTCCGCGTCGTTTCAGCTCGTCGCACATACCCGCAGTCCGGCGGTCCTGCCACACGATCCCGTTCATGATCGGTTTTCCGCTCTTCCTGTCCCAGACGATTGCAGTCTCCCGTTGGTTTGTGATACCGATCGCCGCCACCTCATTGGGTGTGATGCCCGCCTTCTCAATCACCTGACGGGCAACGCCGCTTTGGGTCGACCAGATATCCATCGGGTCGTGTTCCACCCACCCCGGCCGGGGGTAGATCTGGGGAAACTCCTGCTGCGCCACCGCGACGATGCCGCCGGAATGATCAAAGAGAATCGCTCTGTTGCTTGTCGTACCCGCGTCAAATGCCATTACGTACTTCTTGTCCATACCGACAGTCTGCGGCGCAGCGGCGTTTTTTTCAACGTTCCCGCCGTGGTGTTATATTTGTTATATTCATGATTGACATTCGTTCATGCACCCACTATGGTGATAGAAACGGAAAAGCAATGCAATTGAAGGAGTCTTCAGTGACGGAACGCCGTTATTACGACGTCGTTATCATCGGAGCCGGAGTTATCGGTTCCATGGTAGCCCGGGAATTATCACGCTATCGCCTCTCTGTTGCCGTGGTTGAAAAAGAGAGCGATGTCGGAATGGGACAGAGCAACTCCAACAGCGCAATCATCCATTCCGGGCACGATCCGGAACCGGGAACGCTCAAGGCTCGCCTCAACGTCAGGGGCAATGAGTTGTGGCATGCCATAGCGCCGGACCTCGATATCCCCCTGAAGGACACGGGGGCGCTTGTTGTCGCCGTCGGTGGTGAAGAAGCGGACCATCTTCCGGAGCTCCTTGAACGAGGCCGGGAAAACGGAGTGGAGGGACTGCAGATCCTCACCGCCCGGGAAGCGCTCCAGCGCGAGCCGCACCTCAACCCCGACGTGTCCGGTGCCCTCCTGACTCCAACCGCGGCGGTGATCGATCCGTTCCAGGGCGTCCTTGGTCCCGCGGAAAACGCCGCCCGCAACGGGGTGGAATTTCTCCTCAATACAAAGGTTCACAGCGCCATCGTCGAGGACGGTACCCTTACCGCCATTGAGACCACAGAGGGAACTATACACGCCACGTGGTTCATCAACGCTGCCGGCATCTATGCCGATGAAATCATGCATCTCGCCGGAGATCGTCGTGACTACCGGATATCCGCCCGGCGGGGCGAATACTTCGTATTCGACGACAGCAAGTTCCGGATAAACTCCGTTCTTTTCCCCATTCCCGGGAAGAAGGGCAAAGGAATACTCGTCACAACCACCACCCACGGCAACACCATGATCGGTCCCAATTCCGACTTTGTGGAGGACAAGGAAGACCACGCGGTGACCGCCGAAGGAATGGGGGAAATCGTCGCGGGCGCCGCCAAACTCGTGCCCGCCGCGTCCCCCCGGGATGTGATAGCCACCTTTGCAGGACTCCGTGCGAGCGGCAACTACCATCCCGACGGCCACGGCCGCGACTTTCTCATCGAGGTCTCACAGAATGTCAGGGGGCTGCTCAATCTGGCGGGTATCGAGTCGCCCGGCTACGCCTCCGCTCCGGCGGTAGCGGAATACACGCTGGGTCTCCTCCGCGACGCCGGCCTTGAACTCATCCCCAAGGACGACTGGAACCCGAGACGGCGCCGGATCGTCCGATTCCGCGATTTGAACCATGAGGAACGGGCACAGATCATCGCAACCAATGCAGCCTATGGACGCATCGTGTGCCGGTGTGAAGAGGTTACGGAAGGGGAAATCGTCGAGGCGATACACTCGCCCATCCCGGCAACTTCATATGACGCGATCAAACGACGCACATGGCTTGGAGCCGGACGGTGTCAGGGAAGTTTCGACTATCCCAGAACGATGGAGATCCTGGCCCGGGAACTCGGCGTCTCCATGACGGACATCACCAAGAAGGGACCGGGATCGGTATTTCTCTACCGCCGCACCAAAGAGGAAGTGATATAGATGGAGATCAATACGGAATACGACGTCATCGTCATCGGCGGCGGTCCCGCCGGGATGTCCGCGGCGATCGAGGCGCACCGTACCAACGGCTCCAGGGTATTGGTAATCGAACGAAACGACAGCCTCGGAGGTATCCTTCCCCAGTGCATACACAACGGATTCGGGGCGATCAACTTCGGCAGTGATCTTCCCGGCCCCGAGTACGCATGGCGGTACGAACAGGAACTCCGGACTCTGCCGATAGACATCCTCCTGGATACGATGGTGCTGGACCTCACCACAGCACTGGACGTCTACGCCATGAACAGCACCGACGGATACCTTCACTTCCGCCCCCGGGCGGTCGTCCTCGCCATGGGCTGCCGGGAACGTACCCGCGCACAGATCCGTCTGCCCGGAACGCGAGCCGCCGGCATTTACACGGCGGGAACGGTTCAGCGCCTCGTCAATATCGAGGGATATATGCCGGGCAACCGCGTCGTCATTCTCGGCAGCGGTGACATCGGCATGATCATGGCGCGTCGCCTCACCATCGAGGGCGCCAAGGTGTTGCGTGTCATGGAACTGCTCCCCTACCTCACCGGTCTCAGACGCAACTACGTACAGTGTCTTCAGGACTACAGCATACCCCTCCACCTGAGTACCACCGTGAAACGGATTTTCGGTGAAAAGCGGGTGGAAGGTATCGAGACGGTAAGGGTTGATGAAAACCTCAACCAGATTGCGGGAACCGACGAGTACATTCCCTGCGACACCCTCGTCCTCTCGGTCGGTCTCATTCCTGAAAACGAGCTCTCCCGCAAGGCGGGGGTAGAGCTCGACCCCGTTACCAACGGTCCCGTCGTCGACTCCCGTATGGCCACCACTGTACCAGGCATCTTTGCCGCCGGAAACGTCACCGCCATTTACGATCTCGTTGATTACGTCAGCAAGGCCGGTGAGGTTGCCGGCTCCGAGGCGGCACGCTTCGCCGGTAACGCCGACAACGCCGATCCCGCGCGTACCGGACGGACGATTCGCCTCGTACCGGGGGACCATGTGGGCGTCGTCATACCTCAGTATCTCCACGTCGACGACCTGCCGGGAGGCAAAACGACCGCGCCGCCGGACGCGCCGCAGGACACGCCGCAGGACACGCCGGGCGCACAGGAATCCCCGAGGAAAACCCACCTCCTGCTTCGTCCGTCGGCACTCCTGGAACAGATGGTAAAGGTTCACCTTCATACCCGGGAGGCGGACACGGACATCATGGCGTTCCGGGAACCCTACGCCAGACCGGCGGAAATGATCATCCGTGAGCTCAAGGCGCGTGATGGAGAAAAACTGCGGGATAGCGCCGCGGACGAGCTCGTCGTCGACATCACATAGAGATATCCGCGCCGAAAAGAGAGGAAGAAAAATGGCGGAGACAAAGCGGGACAATACGGAAAACACCAGACCCATGGAAACACGTGAGGGAAACTACCGCAGGCGAAGGGACATCTGTCTTCGCTGCCCCCAGGGGTGCGAAGTTCGGACCCTCCTCGGCGCCAACGATGAGATACTCGAAATCGACGGAAATCGCTGCAAACTGGGACGGGAATACGTGGAACAGGAAATCCGTGACCCGCGACGGGTACTGCCCACAACGGTACGCGTCCGTTCCGGCGAGCGCCCGCTCGTACCGGTCTGGACACCTGAGCCGATGCCAAGGGAGCTGCTTCTCGAGCTTGCCCGGGACTCCCGGAAGATAGAGGTGGAGGCGCCCGTTCACGTGGGAGACGTAATCGTCGAAAACTGGCGCGACCTGGGAGTCCGCCTCGTTGCAAGCGGAGAGGTCCGTCGTACCGGAGCGTAAAGGTACACCACCGCCCTGCACCGATAATTGACGCCCCTTGCCGGCGGGGGCATACTGTCTGTATGCCCCATATTTATGGAAAGCGACTGTTCCTCAGGGAGTACCGGGAAGAGGATTTTCCCTCCCTCCGGGGATGGATCAACAACCCCGACGAGACTGCAAACATGAGTCCCATCTTTGATCGCGTCCAGAGCGAGGCAATGACACGGGAGTTCTTCGACAACGTCGTGAAAGGCAAGATGCCCGGCCACTACATGATCATCGCCGATCGGGGGACGGAGGCGTATATCGGCCAGGCGGACCTCAGGACCTCATCGGATTCAAGCCGTCAGGCGTGCCTCGCCATCGTCATTCCCGACCCTGCCAACCGCGGCAAAGGATACGGCCGGGAGGCGATGGAGCTTCTCCTTGACTTCGGATTTTTCCGCCTCAACCTGCATAAAATCTGGCTCCAGGTTTTTGTACGCAACGATCCCGCCGTCAGCCTGTATCGCACACTGGGCTTTCATGAGGACGGAATCCTCAGGGAGGACGTCTACCGGGAAGGGATCTATCTCGACCTCATGGTGATGTCCCTCCTCCAGCGGGAGTGGCGCTCCTTCCGGGGATATCCGGCGATCGAAGCGTGACCGGCGGTTCCGCGCCTCGTGCCCCGGCACCATACTCCCGGTACCCCGCACCATACCCCGGCACCACACGCTCCATTTCACACGTCCGAGCGCATACCCCGGTAGTTCCGGACAAACTGCACGCGATCGTACACCGCAGGATCTTCCATACGGATGGCCGCCATGCGTCCCCTGAACGCCTCCAGATCTTCATATCCCCGTTCTTCCATCCAGGACCGCAGCCGGGTGTTCATTGCCGTAATGGCATCGCTGCCCTGGCGGTACAACGCCGACGCCACCTGCACCGCCTGTGCTCCGGCAAGGAGCTGTTTAATGACGGCGTCGCCGTCGTGAACGCCGGTGGACGCGGCGATGTCACAGGCAACACGGCCGGACATCAGGGCGACCCACCGCAGGGAGAGGTGAAGCAAATCGGGGGTACTCAGCACGTTTGTGGGAACAACCGAGAGCGTCTCCAGATCGTAATCGGGGTGAAAAAAACGGTTAAAGAGAACGAGCCCCGCGATACCGGCCTCGGAAAACCGCCTGAGAGTCAACCCAAGGAGGGTGAAATGAGAGCTCACCTTCAGTGCAACGGGAATCTGGATGTGACTTCGCACGGCATCAACGATTTCCAGATAGGTTGCCTCAAATGCGTTCACATCATTGGCGGAGATATCGGTGGGCATGAGAAAGACGTTCAGCTCCAGCCCATGGGCTCCCGCTTCCTCAAGCATTGCGGCGTAGGACGGCCACGCCCGGGAAGAAAAGCAATTGATGGAGGCGATAACCGGAATGGAGAGTGATTTTCGCGCATCGGAGATGAGCTGAAGATAGGACGACATTCCGCTGTCATCGTCAATGAGATCATCCATATCAGCGGTTTCCGGAAAAACGGGCCCCGGTCGCTGCATCACCTGCTCCGTACGGGCGACCTCGGCGAGGATCTCCTCCTCAAAGAGCGACTTCAGCACCACCGCTCCCGCCCCCGCCGCTTCCAGCGCCTGCAGGTTCTCCCGCTTTCCGGTAACACCGCAGCTTCCCGCAATCACCGGCGACGGCAACTCCAGCCCCATATATGTCGTCGAAATATCAACTGCCATGATACCAAACTACGCCACCCGCTACGGGTTGGCAAGAAAAAATTTATTCTCCATATCGAACACCAGGTGTCGCACCGTGCGTCTTCCCGCGAGATGGGCCCACGCGCCCTGCCCGGCCGGTACGGCCCTCTCCGGTCACTGAGAGGCATCCTCCATCTGCTCCCGGAGCATATGTATCAGGAGCAACTCCTCAAGTGTCCGCGTCGGACCGGCCTTTCCCGAAATACGGCGTCTCCCCGCCCGGGCCGTACGGTCCTGGTAAAAGCGGTACATTTCCCGGGGGTCCACGTTGGTCACCTCATCGCCGATCATGTCGATCCCGGGAATCCGGGCAAGCTCCGCCCTGTCGATCACCGAGACGCGGCGCCTGCTCATCTCCTCCCGGACGGTGAGAAGATCCTCGTAGGCAAGACCGAAGAGAAACTCCTCCAGGGCGTAAACCACCTCTTCATCTTCCACGTGGCGCGCCATGAAGCGGTGCCACCGGTCGGGCAGGACGCTGGAGAGGCGCATAAGCTCCATCGTACCCATCATCGTTCCAAAGACGGGCGTGATCCGCCGCCGCACCGACCACAAGTCAACGAGCGTCGGTGCGTACTCCGTCACCTTCCCTTCAAAACGGTGTTCCCAGAGGTTGATCAGGTCGATCGCCGCGCGACGGCGTATTCCTTCATCGTAGTCGACGCGCTCAATAATCACCTGATAGACATCCTCCAGGAGCAGTGAAAAGATGATCCGCTCCCAGTGGCGCTGCAGCGCGTCGCGAATGTCGTCGCACCGGTCCCACCGGTCACAGAGCTTCCGGAGAAATCCAAAGAGGTTGAACTTTGCTATCATGAAGCTCCGGCCTACAACCACCTTGGTGGGCAACAGGACCGTGTGATCGATCCCGCCGTGAAAGAGCGTCTCCACCAGTGTCTGTACCGACTGGCGTTCCTCCCCGCTTCCCCGGGGATCAAGGATGGACGGATACCCGTAGAAGGCGTCGGAAAGGTGGCGGATATTCTCCTCCATGACGTGAAATGTGGAAGACAGGTCACCATCTTCACCGGCGTAAATAACCGGTCGTATCCGTGATAAAAGCTCCTCTTCCGACCTGTCGTACGCCTGTTTCCGCATGGAGGTGTTCCACTGATCTTACCGTCAGGCGGAACGAGCCGCCGGGGGCAAGGTATTCCAGCTCCGCTCCCTTTCGCTCGCCGATCAAGGCCAACCCTAACGGCGAAAGAATAGAAATATTCTCCTTATTTTCCCCCGTCTGGGCGGGAAAAACAAGGGTCACATGACGTTCCTCATCGGAGTTCTCCAGTGAATATCCTACCCGGGTGAAAAGGGTGACAATATCGTCGGGAAACTCGCCGGGCTCCAGGACGATGGCGCGCTCCAGTTCCCGGACAAATCGTCGAAACTGGGGAATCTGCACGCGATGGTTCCGTTTATGAGCCGCGACAATACCGCCCAGCCGCTGGTGGTCTTCCTGAGTCAAGATGATTCGTTTTGCCGACATAGCTTCCCCCTGCAATGATCGGACCATCATAGGGACGGCGTCGTGAGGGAACAATCCCGATTAAACGTGCAGAATTTCTACATGGTATGTACATGTCGTGGTCAATGGAGGGAACGCAAATAGACCGCCAGGTGCATGTCACCGCCGGCCAGACCAAGTTTCTTTCTGATGTTATTGCGGTGCCGTTCAACGGTGGTAGCCGCAATATGGAAATACTCGCCGATCTCTTTGGTGGTCATGCCGTTGCGCACGAGGCCGGCTATCTCAACCTCCCGGGGCGTGAGCTTCCGGAGCGACGAGACAACATGCTCCGGATCGGCGGCGATGAGCCCTTTCAGGGCGTTTTCTGCCTGGGTGACCCGCAATAGCTCCTCCCGCCGGAGCGTTCCGCCGCGGACAAGATCGCGGAGATGGGGCAGGACAAACATCTCCACATACCCCTTCACATTCTCCATCGCCGACCGCTTCTCCAATTCAATCTGATGAAGAATTTCCCTGAGGGCGATGTTTTTCCTCTCCAGTTCGGCCGTTCCGGATCGCAACGCCTCCCTCGTTTCAAGGCGGAGGAGGACATCAGCCAGAAGGGACGCGGTGGAATCGATAAACGCCCGCTCCCGGGGCGAGACCGTAATCGCCCTCTCGCCGCATATCGATACGTCGATCTCCACACGCCCGTCCTCCCCATACGGATGAACCACGCGGTACGAATCACGCACTTCTCCCGTTTGCCCGATGGAAACCATCACGTCCTCCGCCGACAGGGCGACCGATACCTCCTCAGGCCATTCCATCGAACGCCGCAGAACTTCGGCGGTATCCCGGAGAAGGGTGTGCGCGTCGTATTCGGATTGAGAGAAAAGTGTCGCAAGCCGATACAGACCATCCAGCTCTTTTTCCCGCTCGCGAATTTGCCGTTGCAGCGCAGCCGGCTCCACCTCTGTCCGCTTCATCGGATAACTGTATCGCCTCCTTTCTGTCGTCGCAACATTGACACCGGTGAGCCCCTCGTGGTAGGTTTTTTTCTCAACAAAAACGGGCTGTAGCGCAGGGGTTTAGCGTACTTGTCTGGGGGACAAGGGGTCGGCGGTTCAAATCCGCCCAGCCCGAAATAAATGAAACTGACCGTGGGTATATTCACTCACGGTCTTTTTTTGCTCGGGTGGATCTAATAATCCCACTTCTCATGGGCGAGGGGGGCGCTGTTCAGTTCCTCCCGTCGCAGACGCCAGTCCGGGAGATGCATATTTATGAGCGACCGGAAGCGGTCGTTGTGACGGCGCTCCAATAGATGGACCAGTTCGTGTACGAGAATATACTCAATGCATCGGTATGGCTTTTTTACAAGTTCAAGGTTGAGCCAGATGCGTCTCGCGTCGATGTTACAACTACCCCATTTTGTCTTCATCTTTTTGATACGCACCTCATCGGCAGCCACGCCGATTTCCCGTTCCCAACGCTCACGTAACGGTGGCACGAGGTCTTTGAGTTGACCGCGGTACCATCGTGCCATTGCTCGTTCACGTGTAGCACGGTCGGTGTTGGCGGGTACGTAGAGTTTAATGACGTCGTTGCCCCGGACGGCAACCGATATGGACCGGTAGGATGATTCTTTCATAACTACGTCGAGGCGATATCGCTTTCCCATAAAATAGTGACTCTCACCGGATATGTACTCTCGGGCCGTTTGTCGTTCCTGCGACAAAAACTCTTCGCGACGACGGCGAATCCAGGAAACCCGGGAAACGAGGGCAAGACGGACCGCGTCTGCGTCGAGGTGAAGGGGGGCTGAAACACGGACTCGACCATCTGGGGGATATACACCGACGTGGAGATTCTTTATCTCCCTGTGGCGAACGACCACCGGAATGTCGGAAATAATGAGCGTGTAATAACTCGATTCAGTAGGCACGTTGATTCCTGACGATTCGAAAGATATTCTCGATCACCTCAGGATCGGCGGAGGTACCGGTTTCCTCCACGATTGCAGCTTCAATCAGTCTGCGCACATGGCGCTCCTTCATCGTATTGCCGCGCCAGTCCGCCTTATGTCCCGCGGCGACGGACCTGTGGATCCGCCCGGCGAGATACGCCGTTGTGGTAGAATCGTCAGCCACGGTATCGCCCATAATTGCGGGAATATTGTCATAAAGCGCCTGTTCAGCTGCGGTACGCGGGAGGCCATTCGTCCCGTCGTGGATTGTTCCGTCGACGCCCGCCTGTGCCGCCTTTCGGGTCAACTCGACAATTTCTTCCAGGTACTCCCGATAGGAGATCGCATTCTGACGGCGCCGCGTAATGAGAGCATCCAACAGATGTGACATCTGCTCGTAGTACTTCGGGTTCACTTCCATCTCGTCGATGATGAGGCGGCGGACGTTATTCTCTATCGTCTCGGCCATCGCCTCTTCATTACCTCCCAGGTCGTCCTGCAGCGCTTCCAGGCTTCCCGCGCCCCGTTCAATCACCAGCTCGATCAGAGGCAAGTCGTCGAGGGTGGAGAGTACTTTGGAGTCTTCGGCACGGATATATGCATCCAGGAGATGTCGCATCGCCGGCTCGTAGACTTTCATGTCCACATAATCGCCGCTGGCGATTTTTATCTCCTTTCGCAGCTGTTCATAGTCGGCAATTTCCACACGGATCGCCTCTGCGTCGTCCGGGGTATACCCGGCGGCGGCCATTTCGTTGGCCAAATCCGCGAATGCACGCACCAGCGTCGACACGAGACGGTAGAGGGTGAGGCGCTTCGGTTCGTTGCCGGCTATCGTTCCATGGTCACCGGACATCTCGGAAATGAAGTAGCGTCGGTATGCGGCGAGATCCCGGGGCGGTTCCACCGGTTCACAGAGAGCCCGGAGCGCCTCCCGGGCGTCTTCGAGCTTCCGGCGTCCCGCGGTGAGGCGGTCCTTGAGAAGACCGTTCACGTCTGCAGCATCATAGGCGTCAAATGCGCCGCCGGTATAGTCTTTGATGGAACGTTCCAGGGAGCGGAAGAGGTCTTTGTAGTCGACGATATAGCCATATTCCTTGTCCTCTCCGTCAAGCCGATTCACACGGCAGATCGCCTGAAAGAGTCCGTGGTCTTGCATTTGTTTATCGATGTACAGGTAGGTGGCTGGAGGAGCGTCAAATCCGGTGAGAAGCTTATCCACGACAATGAGGAGTTTCATTAGCGCAGGCTCCTTCACAAAGCGGCGCTTCACCTCCGTCTCAAAGGTATCAACCTTCTTCATCGCGGCATCTTCACCCTCGCGGAAGTGGCGGGCGAGCATTTGTCGATAGATTCGGTACTGGTTCAACTTTTCCGTCACTCCCTCGCCGGTGGTTTCTCCGGCGATGTCGTGCGGGCTCGGTTTGTAGGAAGTGACGATCGCACATTTCCCCGCCAGTTCGGTCTGTTGAAACATCTCGTAAAAACGGCACGCCGAGTAAATGCTGTCCGAAACGAGGAGTGCATTCCCCCGGTCATTTCGTAATCGGTCTCTGGTAGCCATATCAAGGAGGATATCGGCGACAATCTTTTCCAATCGTTCTCTGGAGCTCAGGACGCTCTGCATCGTGCCCCAGCGCCGCTTGATTTGCGCCTTTGCTATATCGGTAAGACCAGCCGTCTTCGCCTCAAACCAGCGGTCCACGGAAGCCTGGTTGGTGATGCGCTGGTCTATGTCCCGCGCTTCATATCGGAGATCCAGGACGACTCCATCCCGTACCGCTTGGTCGTACTTGTAGGAGTGGATGTAGGGGCCGAACGTCTCTATGGTGCGACGCTTGTCACTCTTGAGCAGGGGCGTTCCGGTAAATCCGAAGATCGTCACGTCGGGCATGATCTTCTTCATTGCTTCGTGGAGCTTACCCGACTGTGTGCGGTGGCACTCGTCTACAAAAACAAAGAGGTCGCCCTTGACGGCAAAGTCCGCCGGGACGCTCCGGGTGAGTTCGGCAAGATAGTCGTCTACGCCGTCGGAATCGGCTCCATCTGCACGGCCGAACTTGTGAATCAGGCTCCCGACGAGCCACTCCTTGCTGTTCCCAAGAACCGAAATGAGGTCACTTCCGCTCGTAGCGCGATGGATGACTTCACGTACACCGATGAAGGTCGTCTCCATTTGTTCGTCCAGCTCGCTGCGGTCGGTGATGATGAGTACCCGGCCGCCGTCGATATTCTCCCGGATCCACCGTGCCAGCCATACCATGGTAAGGCTCTTTCCGCTCCCCTGGGTGTGCCAGATCACCCCACCCTCCCGTCGCCGTGCAAACTCCCGTGCCGCCTGGACACCAAAGTACTGATTGTGGCGACAGATCTTGCGGACCCCTGAGTCAAAGACCGTAAAGTCGTGAATCATTGCCAATAGGCGCTCCGGCCTGAGCAGTGAATACAGCTCATCGAGAAGAATGCTCTCCGGATACACCATTCCTTCCCCGTCTGGTCGCTCTTCGGTCCACCGGAGCCAGTACTTCTCGGGAGTACCGATGACGCCGTAGCGCACCCCTTCCGTTTCGTTCCCGGCGAGCACCATTTGGACGGTGGTAAAGAACGGTTCGATGAAATCGGACGTCTGGTTGCTCAGGGACTGGCGAATCCCCTCGGTCACCGAGACCGATGCGCGCTTGAGTTCCATCACTGCGACGGCAATTCCGTTGAGGTAGATGACGATGTCAGGACGCTTGGTCGCCTTCCCGGTCACGGTCACCTCTTCCGCTATGCCGAACCGGTTGGCTTGCGGATTGGCCCAATCCACAAGCGGTACCGTCACCGTCTGTGCACCGGCATGGGGGATTACCTTCACCCCGTAACGCAGGAGATCGTAGACGGCACGATTCACCTCAGGAAGTGTCCGTGCGCCACCGAGGGCTGCGGTTCTGGAGAGCTGCCGAATCGCCTTTCGGACCACCTCACCGTCGTGTCCCCGGGAGCGGAGCCAGTCGGTGAGAATTTTCACCTCAACGTTGGTGGATCGGGGCGCGTCCTGCCAGTTTCCCAGGTACGAGTAGCCGGGAAGAGTTTCAAGAAAAGAAACCACTCTGTTCTGCGTCCGCCGTTCGATTTCGCCGATTTTGGTCATAAGCTTGTTGAGTTTATTTCTTCACTTTTCATACCAAATCTCCCAAAATAAGCACACCTCTATCATAGCAACCGATTCGGCAGGGCACAACGTCGGAGCAGAGCGAAAATGACCGTTATGTTCCGGACCAATTAGACGACAATGGAAACATAAGGCAAACATAAATCACGCGGTTATGCACGATAACATTGACTGTGTTACTGTGCAAAAGTATGTTATCATATACGAAATGACAGTGGCAGAACGGGTTGTCGGGTACATACATGAAAATCTTGGTGAGGAGCCCGTTATTGCTCCATGGCAGGACGACAGGTTGTTACCGCTCTATCTCCGAGAACCGTACGAGTATCGGCTGGGTACCATTCACGGTCGTGACGTTCTCTTCATGATTGTACGTGCTCCTGAACCGCCGAGCCCCGGAATGGTCGCAAAACAAAGTGGGATCGTACGTGACCGCACCGGCCTGGAACCCATTGTCATTTTCTCATCGCTCTCGGCCTATAACCGACAACGGCTGGTACAACGGGGAGTATCATTCATCGTCCCCGGGAAACAGATGTACCTGGCCCCTCTTGGAATCGATTTCCGAGAGCACAGCCGCAGGTTGACTCCCAACGTACAAACAGTGCAACCCGCTACACAGCGCACTATCATTGCGCTCCTGTCCCCCGACTTTCGTGAGGATGAATACTCACCTTCGTTTCTTGCAGAAATGCTTGGATACTCGACGATGACTCTCTCGCGGGTCTTCAAGGAGTTGGAATCTATCTCTTTTGGCGACCAAATCACCGCCGGACGCAGGCGGTTACTCCGACTGTCGGGCGCTGATCGTCATGCGTTGTGGAATCATGCAATACCGTATCTTTCAACTCCGGTAAAACGGACGGAAACGATTGTCTTTCTCAAGGAGCCTGAATCAGAACTCCCCCTTTCCGGTATATCGGCCCTCGCTCACCGGAGCGACCTATCTGAACCGAACCGGAAAACGGTCGCGGTCGACGAGGATCAGTGGAGACGTATACACCACGAAAGTGCCCTGGAAGAGGTCCCTCCGACGGAGGAAATCGCAACAGTAGTGGAAGTGTGGAAATACTCACCTAAAAGGTGGGGTGAAACCGTTGATCCTCTATCGCTCTATCTCTCTCTGCGAGAATCACCGGATGAACGGATCCAGGGAGCACTGGAACGCCTGCTGGAGCGCTTCCCATGGTAAGAGGATTAGAACACTTTCGAGATTGGTTCAGCCCGTACAAGGATCATTACGTAGTAATCGGGGGGACTGCGTGTGATCTTATTCTCGACGAGGCGGGGCTGTCGTTTCGAGCAACGAAGGATCTGGACGTCGTCCTCATGGTCGATGCAGTAGAACCTGAGTTCGCCCGACATTTCTGGGACTACATCCGCCAAGGGGGATACACAAGGAAGCAGAAAACCTCAACAAAGCCACGGGCGTATCGGTTTGAACGACCGTCGAGTTCCGTGTTTCCCCACATGATTGAACTTTTTTCTCGAAGACCGGAGTATCTCGAGGGTGAGCACATTCAAGGCGAAACCGTTCCGCTCCCGGTTGATGATCCTGAGATTTCCAGTCTTTCGGCCATTTTACTTGACGAGGAGTCTTTTCGTTTTCTGCGGGCAGGGACTATCGAGATAAATGGCGTTCCAATCGTCGCGGCGAGTCACTTAATCGTCCTCAAGGCGCAAGCCTGGATGAATCTCCGGGCACGAAATGAATCGGGATCACATGTAAGCAGCACCCAGATAAAGAAGCACCGGAACGATATCTTCCGTCTCTTCACCATACTCGAACCTGGCCAAACTGTTCGGCTGTCAGAAAGGATCAAAGGCGATATGGTTCATGCGCTGAAAATACTCCGCAGTGAACCGATAGCCATGGCTGCTATGGGAATCACAACACGGACACAGGAAGAAGTTATTCAGGAGCTTGAAGCAATGTATGTTTGAGCAGAATTTCGGGCGGCTCAATGTTATACAATCGAGAAAGCCTCGGACCTTCGCGCCGCCGCATCTCATTCATATGGATCGCTTCTATTCTTCCACCAATCGAAAATCGATCTCATAACGGACAAATCGAACGGCGGGCACCATCTGGAGAGCCCGGCGTATACGCTCGTCAGGTTCCGACGCGACTATTACGCCTTCCACCGTCTGATGGGGCTCAGTGACAGCATCCTGGATGTAGCCCATATAACGCAAAATCTGTCCTACGACGACATCACTTGCACGACCGCGTTTGAGTTCCACCACCAGGAGGCGTGCCCTATCCTTACTCACCGCCAGGATGTCCAGGGGGCCGGTATCGGTGGGGTACTGTTGTCCTCTGACTTCACCATCCTCGGTGTAGATGTCAAAGTCCTGACCAAAGGCGGTCGCGCTCCAATTACGGACCAGAAACTCTTCGAGATGGGACTCCATCGCAAAGGTGACGGGATCTTCTACGCCCTCCTCGGTCACAACAATCGCAGGTTGGTGGACTCCTCCGGTGAGAACGGACTCGATCTCCCCCGCGTACTTCTCCAGATTGACGACGGAGACGAGGCTTCCGGTGGAATTTCGGAAGGCTTCGCTCATCTCACTACGTTCGATAATCTGATCACGCCAGACCACCGGCCGTTGATGAGGGAGAACGAAGTCGGGGTTGTACGCGTAATCTCCGACCACGTCGGCGATGCAATACCGGCCGTTTCCGTCGGGGCAGAAGACGACGTCGCCTGTCTGGATACCCTTGCCCATCGTCCAGATCGCCCCACACGCCAGACCCGCTGCGATCTTTGTCTTGTCGGGGTTTTCGGACCGGTACTGGGGGATGAACTCACGGTTGAAGTCGCGGTAATCCTCAGAGAGGTAACCGCTCACGTCCCTGTTTAGACCATAGACCCCGATCACGTTTTCCGCGAGACACTGATCGAGGTACATGCCGCCTTTTCCCAGCATGACACGGTAGTAGTTGCTCATTATATAGCCCCCTGATCGCGTGTACCGGCGGGAGGCACCAGCCGAACCCGCCCCGTCAGCAGCTGCTGCATCATCCCCTCTTTAATTTGCCGCGTCTTGTCACGACGTTTCTCAAGGGCGGTAATCTCGTTGTCCATATCGGAGAGAACCTCGGCGATAGCGCGCTGTTCTGGTATAGGAGGAACAAGGATCTCGAGAGCTTTCAGTACCTTCGTATCCAATACGCCTGCCGAGTTCGTTGCAGAGGTGACCAGACCGAGAAGTTTGTTTGATTGCGCGAGCAAAGCGTAGGTAAGGAATTGAGGGAAAAGACTCTTGTCGGGAATCAACGCCTTTACGTCTTGATTGAAAGCCACTGGTTTCACGACCAAGCCCGCACGGAAATGGTGGTACAGCGCGCTTCCGCGAACAAGCACAAGTGTACTATCAAGAGGAGCCATTTGGCTGTATTTCGCGGCTGCGTTCTTCGTTATGTGTTGATCCGAGTCGTTTACCTCTGCTTTTTTGAGAGTTGACGCACTAATCCAGGGTATCGGACCGGTCCAGAAGGTATCATCTCCTTTGGGCGGGGTTCCTCCCGAAAGAAATGAAACTTTTTCTCCTATCTGAGTCTCCTCCCACTCCCCTGCAAAACCGGGCAGGCGGGTTTTTCCGGTGAGGAGCTGCTGCATGACGGCTTGCTTGACGGCACGTTTCTTGGCGATGAGCCGGTCCAGGGCGAAGAGGAGGCTGTCCACGTCGGAGAACGCATCGGCGATGGCGCGTTGTTCGGGGAGAGGTGGTATGGGAATAGGTACGGCGCCGAGAATTCCTTGAGTTATGAGCGGCAGATCATTCCTGTTGCGATCGTCATTGAGTCGATATGATTCGAGGGCGCGCGAAAAGAAATCGAGTGATACCGACCCACTCAGCTGGTATGCATACAACGCATTGTCAGTTATCCAGACTGGCCCGGTTGTTTGGTAGACAACGCCGCATTTCTGACCAACACGACCAATAACGATCGTTGGATCTGATGCGTTGTTGCGGTCAGCAAAACCTGAATGACCGTTCCCTCCGAAAACCGGGATCGTCCCGTCGTTGGGACGGTGCGAATAGGCGACAAGGGAGATGGACTCACCAGAACGAAATTTGGCCAAGTCCGCGACCTTTCGCACCCCCCAATCCTCCGGAATCACCCCCACTTCGGTCATTTTGTATCCCGGCGGAAAGGTCTCGTGCTGTCGCTCACCGCTCATACGACGCCCCTTTCCTCTTCCTTGTTATATCCAGCCGGAAATATGGCCCCGTCACCAGCTCCTTATTATGGAACCGCTTACGTATGACCCGCGCTCCATCTCCATAATGAAGCGCCCCGTGCATAAGACTCACCATTCCACCCCCATCTTCCTGAGGTGGCCCTCAACCCTGGCGTTCAGTGTCTCCACCTCCGTTTCTAATTCGGGGAGCGTCGTCGCGTAGCGCTCGGTGAGGTCCTTGACGCGGTCCGCAAGGCGACGGGCGATCTGATGGACCTCCCGGTCGATCGCTGCGGCGATTGATGACAGCCACTTGTCGTCCACGACGAGGCTCTTGATCTCCTCCTCGGTGAGTTTTCCGTAGCGCTCCAGAATCATGCGGTCCAGGGTGGCTCGGTCCTCCTTCACCTCTCTGCCGGTAGCGGCTGCACGGTTTGCGAGGGTCTGGGCCCGGCGCAACGCCTCGCGTTCGTCCTCAAAATCCGGATCGTCTGAAACGGCTTTGAGGCGTGCGTTAAGGTCTCCTTTGACGATCTTGCCCTTGTCGTTGACGACGTCCGCGAGAAGCCCCTCGTCACCGGAGTGCTCTTCCACGTATTCGGTGAGGTGCGCCTCGGCGGTGTCGGCGGCGGCGGTGAGTTGGGCGAGGTGGGCGGCGCGGTCGGCGAAGAAGCGCGCTTCGATCAGGGACGGCGGGATGAGGTCCATCTTGAACTTCTTCTTGGCGACGGTGAGGTCGGCGGTCTCTTTGATCTTGCGTTCCTTGTCCTCAATGATGGGGCGTGGACGAGCGGCGGCGACCCAGCCGTCGGCGGCGATGAGGTAGACGTCATCCTGCATCGTCTGTGCCCAGTAGTCCATGAGACACTGGTAGGCGTCGTAGGAGTCCAGAAGAGGCAGGTCCGCAAGGCGCGTGAGGAGGTCTTCCGAGAGGGCGTCGATGAGCTCCCGGGGGCGGTCGTTGACGGCGATCGCGGTGAGGGCGGGCCGGTGGGCGGTGGCCCAGGCTTCTGAGGCGGCGCGGACGCGGTCGGCGAAGGCGACAAACTCCGAGTGGGCGGTAATGGCGGCGGTGACCTCCCGGGGAGGGACGACGGCGGTGTTGTAACCGGGGCGAGGGCCGGGCTCAAATAGCGCACTGCGCAGGCCCGGCATGACGCGCCAGTAGCGCTGGAGGCCGTCGACGTCGACGGTGGGGATGCCGCCGGCGAGGTGGCCGGTGAGATCGTGGAGGTCCTCCGGCTCGGAGGAGTCTATATAGCGCGGGATGTTGAGATTGTAGTCGTTGGCGGAATCCGCGATCTCCGCGATGGGAACGGTACGGGAATAGCGCTGAATCTCCCGACCGTTGGTGAATGTGTCCACAATGCGGTGGATATCCTGGGAGCGGAGGCGGTTTTTGGGGCCCTCTTTAATGAAACCCTTGCTGGCGTCAATCATGAAGACGGTGTCCCGGGAAGCCGCTTCGCTCTTGTCCAGGACGATGATCGCCGCGGGGATACCGGTTCCGAAGAAGAGGTTGGCCGGGAGGCCGATGATCCCCTTGATGAAGCCGCGCGTGACGAGGTTGCGGCGGATATCCGCCTCCTTGTTGCCCCGGAAGAGGACGCCGTGGGGGAGGATGATCGCCCCGGTGCCGGTGCTCTTGAGGGAGGCAAGCATGTGGAGGAGAAAGGCGTAGTCGCCGTTCTTGGCGGGAGGTACGCCGTAGACGAACCGGTTGAAGGGGTCATGAACGGGGTCCACGCCGCTTGTCCAGGATTTGGTGGAAAACGGGGGATTGGCGAGCGTGTTATCCCGCCAGAGTTCCGCGTCCGGGTGGCCGTGAAGGATCATGTTCATTCGCGCCAACGCCCAGGTGGCGACATCCATCTCCTGGCCGTAGATCGTGATGTTGCCGAAAGCCTCATCGGCGGCCTTGAGAAGGAGGGAGCCGGAGCCGCAGGCCATGTCGTAGATCGTCTCCTGCGGGGTGGTATGCGCGCCGAGGCCGATCACCTTGGCCATGATCCGGGAGACCTCGGCGGGGGTGTAGAACTGCCCCTTGCTCTTGCCGCTCTCGGTGGCAAAATTTTTCATGAGGTACTCATAGGCGTCGCCGAGAAGGTCGTCACCCTCGGCGCGGTTGGCACGGAGGTCGATGTTCTCGAAGATGCCGATGAGTTTGGAAAGGCGGTCCTGCATCTCCTTACCGCTGCCAAGCTTACCGGCGTCGTCAAAGTCCGCCTGGTCGATGACACCCTTGAGGTCGTTGGCCTCGGCGAGACGGGCGACAATCGTGTTGATCCCCTCACCGATGTTGGTCTTGCCCCGGAGTCTGACCATGTCATCAAAGCTGCCGCCCTCAGGTACGTCGATCAGGAAGGTCGGGTCCACCGCCGCCTTGTCGGTAACGTACTTCATGAAGAGCAGCGTGAGGATGTAGTCCTTGTACTGGGAAGCGTCCATGCCGCCGCGAAGTTCGTCGCAGCTGGCCCAGAGGGAGCTGTAAAGTTGTGATTTTTTGAGTGCCATGCGGTCTCCCGTGCTGTATTTCCATGCGCGTCGACGGCGCGATGCACCGTTATGGTATCACGGTTACCCTTTTGGGAACTATCTCATTGGATCGGGAGCGGCTGCACGGTTGCGGTCGTCCGGGCCTGCTGCGACGCCTCGCGTTCGACCTTTTTTGATCGGGAAAACAAATGCCGACGATTGAGTCATGTCCGCCGCACGAGCGGTTCAGCACCGATTCACGGAATCGTCCTACACGACGCGAAAAAAATACGCCATATTGTAAGGTGCGATGGCTGCAAAAGGCGGTGGTGACAGATCCGTTCCCCTGAGAAGGCGCCACCGGTACGCTCGTATCGTTACCCTGCTCCTCCCCGTCCTTTCTGCGTTTCTCATCCCTGCGACGGCGATTGCGGCCCAGGAGGCGTTGCTCCTGCCGATCCACGGCCCCATAGACCGATTCCAGACGGTAATGGTTCAGCGGGCGACGGACCGCGCCGTTACGGGCGGATTCAGCCATTTCGTTATCGATATCGATACCTTCGGTGGACGGGTGGATGCGGCGCTGGAAATCGCGGGAATACTGGGCTCCGCCGGCGCTGTTACAACGGTCGCCTATGTCGGTAACGCGCCCGATACCCGCGGTGTCAGCTGGTCCGCAGGCGCCCTGATTGCGCTGGCAGCCAATGAAATATACATGGCTCCGGGCACCTCCATCGGGGCGGCGGCGCCGGTTCTTCAGGGGCCCCAGGGGTCGGAACCGGCGGGGGAAAAGACGGTGAGCGCCGTACGCGGTCAGATGGCGGCGCTGGCGGAACGGAACGGCCATCCACCCGCCGTTGCCCGGGCGATGGTGGACGCATCGATCGTCGTCGTCGCGGCGGATGTGGATGGGGAGGTGCTCCTTTTGACGAGGGAGGAAGCGGATGCGGTGGCGGCGCGGAATGAGCGGTCAATCACCGTACTGGAGACGGTATCCCGTGAAGGAAGTCTCCTGACCCTTACCGCGGGAGAAATGGAGCGCTACGGCATCTCCCGGGGAACGCCCCGGTCGATTCGGGAACTCACCGACAGTTTGGGTGTTACCGGTCTCGAGCGCTTTGAGGCGTCGTCAATGGATGGAGTGGTATCGCTTTTGACGGGTACCGGTTTTACCACCATTCTGATTCTTACCGGGCTTCTGGCGCTCTTCCTTGAAATCACCAGTCCCGGTTTCGGCCTGCCCGGTGCGGTGGCACTCACGGCATTTGCGACCCTCTTCGCCTCAAACCTTCTTCTCGGACGCGTCGGCTCCCTGGAGATCATTCTCTTCGTCCTGGGGGTGGGACTGCTTATTTTCGAACTCTTTGTCATCCCAGGTTTCGGCGTGGCGGGAGTAACCGGGCTCCTCGCCATGGGAATCGCCCTGGTCCTGTCACTCCAGCGATTTATTATTCCCGAGTCCGACTACCAGTGGGACATATTGGCACGAAATATTCTCATTGTAGGCGGTACGGTGGTGACGGCGGTGGTCGCCTCCTTCGGTCTGGCGATTGCGGTAAAAAATACCACGCTCTTCTCCCGTCTCACCCTCTCAAATACGCAGGAGACCACCGAGGGTTTCACCGTTCAGGCTTCAACGATGGTGGAACGCTATATCAATCGGGAAGGCGTCACCGAGACGACGCTGCGGCCGTCGGGGAAGGTGCGTCTGGACAATGAGGTACTTCCTGCGGAGAGCGAAGGGGGATACATCGCCGCCGGTACGGCAGTGCGCGTCGTCCGTCTCGACGGCAACCGTATGGTGGTACGGGAGGTGTAGTGTGCCGATCTGGGGACTCTTTGTGCTGATTGTAGTCGGCGCCGTCGCGATTCTCGGGGAGTTTTTCATCCCCGCCTTCGGCATCGTCGGCGTCGCCGGTCTGGCGACGGTGGTCGGCGCGGTGGTTCACGGTTTCCGGTCTCATCCCGAACCATGGGGAACGGTGCTCCTTCTTGCCGCCCTTGTGGTGGTACCGACGGTGGTGTTTGGCGGCTTCCGGCGATTTCCGAGAAGTTTCTTCGGCAGACGAATGATTCTCGCAACGGATCAGTCCACATCACCGGGAGTAGAAGACAACGCCGTCAGTGTAGGTGCCACGGGCAGGTCGCTGACGACTCTGCATCCAGGCGGCACCGCCGATTTCTCCGGAAGCCGGGTGAGTGTCGTGACAGCCGGTGAGTTTCTGGAATCCGGGACACCCGTCGTGGTGACCGCCGTGGAAGGCGCCCGGATCGTCGTAAGGAGGTATGAAGATGGGTCTTAATCTGGGATTTGAGATGATTATTCTCTATGTCGTGCTCGGGCTGCTGGCGGTGGGCGTCATTTTCGTCTTTGTACGCTTTTTCGGACTGTGGTTCAGGGCGCTCCTGTCGGGTGCGCCGGTACCGATCACACGCATCATCGGCATGTGGCTCCGTAAGGTGAATCCGTCGGTGATCGTCGACAGTCGTATTGTCCTGGTGAAGGCGGGGATTCCCATGGACCCCGATCTTCTGGAGACACACTATCTCGCACGGGGCGATGTCCCCCGAGTAAGCCAGGCCCTCGTGGCGGCGAGCAAGGCGAATATTCCGTTGAACTTTCAGCGGTCCGCGGCAATCGACCTGGCGGGGCGCGACGTACTCGACGCGGTGAAAACAAGCGTCAATCCAAAGGTTATCGACTGTCCCGATCCTTCCAAGGGGAAGGAGGCGATCGAGGCGGTGGCCAAAGACGGCATTCAGCTACGGGTGAAGGCCCGTGTCACCGTCCGGGCAAATATCGAACGCCTCGTCGGCGGCGCCACCGAGGAAACGATCATCGCCCGTGTCGGCGAGGGCATCGTCACCACCATCGGCTCTTCCGAGACGTACAAAGCAGTCCTGGAGAACCCTGATCTCATTTCCCGACGTGTCCTGGAAAAAGGGCTCGACGCGGGGACGGCCTTTGAGATTCTGTCCATTGATATAGCCGATATCGATGTCGCCCAGAACGTCGGTGCCAAGCTGCAGGCGGACCAGGCGGAGGCGGACAAGCGACGTTTTCAGGCGGAAGCGGAGAAGCGACGCGCCGCTGCGGAGGCAAAGGAACAGGAGATGCGCGCCCAGGTTCAGGAGAACCGCGCCAAAGTTGTCCTCGCGGAGGCCGAAATTCCTACCGCCATCGCCGAGGCGTTCCGGGAAGGTCATCTTGGAATTATGGACTACTATCGCCTGCGGAACGTCCAGGCGGATACCCAGATGCGCAACGCCATCGGCGGCGAGGATGGATCGCCCTCCGGAGGAGAATCCGGTCAATGATCGATTCCCTCCTCGAGCTGATCGGGGCGCTCTTTCTCGCATCCCTTCCGCTCTATCTCCTGGTCATGCGCTCCCGCAGGCGCCGACGGGCGGCGCGGATGCAATATACGCAGGAGTCGGACCGTCGTAGCGACGTTCTACGTGGTCGGCGGGTTGGGCACGGGGCGGACCGCTTTTCGCAGATCAGTTCCAATTTCCCCGCCGGTGGGGAATACAGACCGCTTGTCGAGGCATCCGTCTCTTCCGGTACCACCGAAGCGGCCTCGCTGAAACGGTTCGATCGCTATCCGCCGTTGCAGCGGGCGATCGTCATGAAGGAGATTCTCGGCCGTCCGAAGGGGATAGACGACATTTCCGACCCGACCCGTTATTGAAGACCGTACTCCTCCGCTTTACCGCGCAGGAAGGCCACGCCGTCCTGAACGAGCTTCTTCGGATCCCTGACGATATCCCGCCACATGCACGTCGCCCGGGCGATGTCGGGATTCAGTTTTACAAAAGATTCCATGGTGAGCGCACCGGGGAACTCTATGTCCTTCAGCCCCTGAAAGACGTCGTCCCAATTGACGGTACCGGTGCCGGGAGTCCCGCGATGACTCTCGGAGAGGTGGATGTACTCCATTCTCGATCCGGCGGTCCGGATTGCGTCACCAAATGAGGTCTCCTCGATGTTGAGGTGGTAGGTATCGAGGTGAACAAAGACGTTCTCCGCACCGATCCGCTCAATGAGATCGATCGCCTGGGCGGCGGTGTTGACGAGGAACGTCTCGTACCGGTTTACAGGTTCTATTCCGATACGGATTCCCCGGGAGCGCGCCTCTCCCGCAATCTTTCCGAGGACCCCTGCGATCGTCTCGTAGTCCCCTTCAGTTGGACGTCGGCCTGGAAGTTCACCAAGGGTTCCATAAATGACTCCCGTCAGCGTCTGTGAGCCGGTTTCGGCGACTTTCCGGAGAACCTCCGTGAGAAACCGTTCCGCTCCGACGGGGTTTTCAGGAAGGCTCGCCGTTGCGGGGAGACCGAGGGAGAATGTTGCGTACAGGCCGTTTGCCTCGAGCATACGCTTTGTCTCGGCCGGATCGTAGGTATCGAGCCGGAGGAGCGGTATCTCGACAAAATCAAGGCCGGCGCCGGCGGCTCCTTCTATGACCCGTTTTGCCGCCTCACGGTTCCATTCACCTTCCCACACAAAGGCGTGAGCACCAAATTGCATCGTTTCCTCCTTATGGTATGGCACCGTCCCTCTTCCATACGGTGCCTGTCCGGAATCACCCCGTTCGTCACATCACAGTGAAGAAAAATATCGATCGAAAGGAAGTTTCACCTGCTCGTTCCCTACAATCGCCGCGATGAGCGTTTCAAGAAGTGGAAGTGAACCGTCCCGTATGTCCCGATTGTCCCGAAGGCGGGGATAGAGGCGCCCCATCGCCTCAATGATCGACGTGCTTTCAAGCGTTTCGCCCGCCATCTCGGCCCGCGCTTCAGTATAGCGGTAGCCCCGTCCGATGAGCGTCCCCAGACGCACCGTCCGGCCTCCCATGGCGGTCACGTACTGGTCTCCCGCCCCGGGCAGGCTGTGGGCGTACGCTCCGTTCCCGCCCAGAGCGGTGAGGATTTGCTCCATTTCGTACAACCCCTGGGCGAAGGTCGCCGCCGCGGAGTTGTACATGCGCGCCCCCGCTCCGTCTTCACCGCCCGCCGCCTCGAGCATGCCGTTTGCGATTCCCACGCCGAGGACGTAGGCATTCTTCAGAGCCACCGCCAGCTCGAGACTCCACAGGTCCGCCGTCGGCCAGATGTGATAATAGTCGGTCCGGAAGAGCTCCGCCGTCCGGCGAGCCGCCGCTCCATCCCTCGCCCCGAACAGGACACAGGTCGGTCTTCTGCCGGCAAGTTCCCCGGCGATGCACGGTCCGCCGATGGCCATGAAATGGCTCGACTCCCGCACCGCCTCCGGCAGATACGCGGCAATCACGTCGGGAAAGATCTGCACCGATCCGTCGTCGGTTGTCTTGAGTCCCTTTGTCACGGCGATGACGTCACGGCCCCGTTTCAGGACACGGGAGAGGGTTTCTCCGATCCACTCAACTCCCCAGGAGTTCACCCCCGAGACGACGAGGTCCGCCGTTTCGACAGCCTTTTCAATCTCCTCAATCCCATACGGCGTCACCCTCGGCGGCAGCTGCCGCCGCAAGGTCCGATGGAAACCGGACTTCCTGGCCTGATCGATGATATCTCCATCAAGGTGCGTACCCACCAGGGAGACGGTATGCCCGTTATCGGACAGCGGCCACGCCACGGCGCTTCCCATCAGCCCCGCTCCGACAATCGCAATATGTGCCATACGCCCTCTAGAGGATACCGCCGGCGATGGGAATGTTGACGCCCGTCACGTAGCTCGCATCGTCGCTCATGAGATACACCACCGTGCCTGGTATTTCCCGCAGGTCGCCGTAGCGCCGCATCGGCACCGAGCCGATCATCTGTTTCTTGACCACGTCCGGGTTTGAATCAAAGTACTGCGAGCCGGCCTTCGCCTGCAGCTCCACTTGCCGTTCCCACATAAAGCCCGGTCCCATAAAGGCGGGAGAGATCGCGTTGACGCGAATGTTGTAGGGAGCAAGGTCTTTGGAGGCGCTCTCGGTTATGCCAACGACGCCGAACTTGCTCGCCCCGTAGGCGATCATGTTGGGCGGCCCTTCCACCCCGGCCATACTCGCCGTATTGACGATGCATCCACCGCCGTGCCGGACCATGTGTTCCGAGACGATCCGCAGCACGTTGAAAGCCCCGATCAGATTGATTTCTATAACTTTCTTGAAATCCTCGGGGGGATACTCGAATGTCTTTTGAAAGGCGCCCTGATACCCTGCATTGTTAAAGAGAAAGTCGATACGCAATCGGGCGTCTTCGATGTCCCGAACCATCGCGGTTAGGGAATCCATATCGGTGACATCGGCGATATATGTTTTTGCCGAACCGCCGGCTTCCCGGATCTGCTCTTTACGGCTCTGCAGCTTTTCTTCCTGCAGATCCGTGAGCAGCACCTGCGCGCCTTCCGCGGCAAAGCGCTCCGCCACGGCAAAACCGATGTCTCCCGCCGCTCCGGTGACGAGAATATTTTTTCCCTCGAATTTCATTGCTGTTCCTTCCTTTCCTCGATGTTTCGGTATGTGTCCGTTACTCAAGCGACAGCGTTTCCTCTGCCACGATCATTGCCATACCGCGAATCGTCGCGTCGTCCCCAAAGGACGATCTGCGAATGTCGACACCGTCGTACATGTCCCGAACCAGCAGCGGCTCGAGTTTTTCCCTCACCGAATTGACCAGATCGTCACCAAAGGCGGGGATTTCGTCGCCGATGACGATCATATTCGGATTCAGTACGTTTACGATGTTTGCAAGACCGACGGCCATGAAGCCCGCCGCCGCGTCCACCACCCCCCGGGCGGTCGGTTCGTTGTCGTTGTAGGCTGATACGAGATCGTCAAAGGTCACTTCACGATTCAACGGTACGCCGTCCCGTCGTTCCAGCTCGGTGCGGTAGTTGCCCGTCATCGCCCTGCTGGAACAGTAAAGTTCCAGACAGCCCCTGTTGCCGCACTCGCACTGGGGACCGTCATACCGGATCGTGTGATGGCCAACCTCCCCCGCCGTGCCGAGGGCGCCCCGAAAGAGCCTTCCGTTGTGAATGATACCTGCCCCTACGCCCTGACCGACGACAAAATAGACCATCGAATTGTATTCACCGGTACTTCCCGCGCCGATCCACCATTCCGCCACGGCGCCGGCATTTGCATCGTGCTCCAGAATCAGGGGCAGGTCGATACGCTGCTCGATTTCATCGCGAAGGGAGATGTGGGACCACCCCGGAAAGCCCGTAACAAGGGCTATCCGTGACTCATTGCGGATAAACGGTCCCGGCACACCGAGACCGAGGCCCAGTATCTGCTCCCGGCCGATACTATTGACCATGCGATTGACAACCTCGGCCATGCGGTCAAGGGCGTTTTCTATACCGTCGTTTACGCTGATCTTTTCCCGTTCTTCACTCAGCTCCGTACCGAGGACGGTAAAGAGACCGACCGTGAAGTGCTGTCGGGTGAGACGTGCGGCAATGATGCGGTGCCGCGTCTCGTCTACGGCGAGGCCGACGGAGCGACGCCCGCTGTTTCCCGGCAGATACCCCGTTTCCCTGATATACCCCAGGGCGATGAGCTCCTTGGTGATATTTGTGATCGTCGCCTGCCGCAGATTTGCCCGCCGGGCGAGATCCGCCCGGGAACAGACCCCGGCCTGACGCAGAATGTTGAGCACCAACGAGCGGTTCAGAACCTGCGCCCGTTTTTGATTCAAACCTTCAACCAGATACACTATTCCTCCCTACTACGAAAATAGGCGGCGTCAGCCGGATATCTTCGTGATTCCGGTTGCCGCAACGCAGCAACCGAAACGACTGCAGCACAACAAAAGCTGTTTTCGTAACGGGCAGTATATCGTCTATTCCCTATCCTTTCACCGATCCGAGGGTCAGGCCCTTTACGAGGGATTTCTGGGTAAGCCACCCGAATATCACCGGCGGTAATATCGCCACCGTCGAGGCGGCGGACAGCTGGGCGGTGAACATACCCTGCTGTTCCCTGAATCGCGCCATATATACCGGCAGGGTGGCCGTGGTATTTCCCGTCAGGTTAAAGGCGAGAAAAAACTCGTTCCATATGAAGACGGCCACAAGAAGTCCTGCGGAGAATATACCGACCCGTACAAGAGGTATCGCAATAAGTATCAGCTGCTGGAAGCGATTGCAGCCGTCTATTTCGGACGCTTCGATCACCGATTTCGGAACGTCCGCAAAGAAGGAGTGAAGCATCCATACCACAATGGGCACATGAAATCCGATGTATGCAAGCAGAAGACCCAGGGGACTTCCGATGAGATTAAACTGCTGAAACCACGTGTAGAGGGGTATGATGACCGCCACGGGAGGCAGGAGAATGGTGGTTATAAACCATACATAGAGCTTTTCATTTGTCGTCTTTTTCTTGAACTGCCCGAATACGAGGGCAAACGCCGCAGGTATGCCCAGGAGGAGGCAGAAAAAGGTACCTGCCACGACCTGAAAGAGGGAGTTCCTCAGGAATCCAAGCATATTCCGGTCGCCCAGTACCTTTCTGATCGTCTGCAGGGTAGGATCAAATGTAAGCGCCGGAGTGGCAGCCTGCGCCTCAGTCTTGAATGCCGTCAGAAACATGTAGAGCACTGGAAAAAAATAGAGAATCGCCACGCCGAATATGATGATGGTGAGAATGCTTTTTCTGGACAGCCTCTTGAACATGGTTATACGGTGTTGCTTCATCGCAACGGTTTCGTTACTCATAACGCTCTCCTCGAATTAGTCATAAATGGCGCTCTGCTTCTTGAGCAGCCGATATACCATGCTCACCGCAAAGAGGCTCAGAATTACCGTCAACGTTGCAAGCGCCCCGGCGCGTCCGACGTTGGAGGCGTTGAAGACCTGCATGTATACCGCAAAGGGAAGGTTATAGGAACTCGTACCCGGTCCGCCCGCCGTTGTGACAAGGATCAGACCAAACTCCTTCACGATGAAAATGAGACCAAGCATGACCGCGACGGTCACATGCTTACTGATAACCGGCAGCTTCACAAAAAAGGTTGCCTGAAACCAGTTGGTACCGTCGATCTTTGTCGCGTCTATGAGATCCTCGGAGATACTCTGCAACCCCGCCAGCATGATGAGCACGAAAAAGGGCATCCATCGCCAGGTAAAGAGCAGGATAATGACGGCCATCGGGAAATTGCTCAGCAGATCAACCGGCTGGACGCCGAATGCCCGCGCCACTACCCCGTACCAGCCGAAGGTCGTATTGAAGATCGTCGTCTTCCATATAACCCCGCTCGCCGTTGACATGACGAAAAATGGGCCGAGTATGAGGGTCCGGGCCAGGTTGATACCGGGAATTTCGTTATCCAGCAGAATGGCAAGAAGGAAACCGATAACGGTACAGAGGACAAGTGCGCCGCCGGTCATCACAATTGTCTGCCATACAACATGGTACAGTACCGGGAGTTCAGGGAAATAGGGCGCTTCAAAAAAGTGGATGTAGTTGTCAAGGCCGGTAAACTGTATCGGGAGGTCGGGACGCGCAAGGTTCCATCGCAACGTGGAATAGATAATGGTGAGGAGAAACGGCACCTGCGTCATCACGGCGACGATTACAATTGCCGGAATGATAAAAGCCCCATCATGTTTCTTTTTTATCATGATTCAGCCACCCCCTTGAAAAGATGAGCCTCCCCGATCCAGAGGATCGGGGAGTGTATATGATACCACGGCATCCGGGATTATCGGTAACCACCGTCGACCGCGACCTGGTTGAAGAGGTCATTGGTGCGACGAATCGCTTCGTCGAGGCTCATTTCGTCAACCACGTATGCTGCCAGCCACTCGGTCATTTGAGTTCCGGCGTTTGCAAATTCGGGAATCGCGATGTACTGCAGACCGACATACGGTACGGGATCAACAGTCGGATCGGTGAAGTCAATTGACTCCAGGGTCCGCAGGGTCATGTCGGCGTAGGGCACGTCGGCGTACACCGGATGCTCGTACGTGGAAGAACGGGAAGCAGGCGGCGTGCTTGCACCGGTGGGATCAACTTCCATGGAAAGGTTGATGTACTCTTTGGACGTCGCCCAGAGCATGAAGTCAAAGACCGCTTCTTTCTTGGCCTGGGTTGAGTTGGGGTTGATGCCCATCGCCCAGTTCCACAGCCATGACGTATTCCCTTCTTTTACTTGTACCGGCGGCAATGCATATCCGACCTTTCCCTGAATGGCCGACTCGTCGGATTCAAGAGGAGGCGCGATGGAAGTGGCGTCATAGTACATACCGGCACCACCTGACTGCATGAGAGCGATACACTCGTTGTAGGTATAGGAAAGGATGTCTTCCTGGCCTGCGTCACGGAGAATGTTCTTGTACATCTGCCAGGCGGCGCGCTGCTCGGGAGTGTCCACCGTTGCGTTCCAGTCCATGTCGTAGAACCGGCCGCCGAAGGCGTTTACCATCGTTACAAATGGTGCACCGCTCATACCCCATCCGGGTGCGCCGCGCATCGTCATTCCGACAACGCCGTTTGCGGGATCGTGGATCTGTACCGCGAGATCATAGATCTCTTCCCACGTCGGCTGTTCCGGCATGGTCAGACCGTTTTGCTCGAAGAGTTCCTTGTTGTACATGATGAAAGACGCTTCACCGTAGAAGGGCAGACCGTATCGCTCACCATCAAGAGAGAGGGAGTCCACCATACCCTGGATCAGATCATCTGCATCATACCATTCCCGTTCCTCGGCGGACATGGCGTCAAAATAGGGTTCCAGGTTTTCAAGCCAGCCGTTCCGGGCCCAGTTGTTGGCTTCATAGGGACCGACGTAGAACATGTCGTAGGTCGTACCGCCCGTCGAAGCTTCCGTCGTCAGTCTCTGTCGAAGGTCGTTCTCCGGCAGAACAGCGATGTTGACCGTAACCCCTTCTTCCTCGTAGTACTCGTTGGCGAGTCTCGAGAGTGCCTGTGAAAGCGGGTTGTTTGCCAAGGCGATGTTGATCGTCACCGGCCCGCCCGACGTTGCCGCCTGTTCTCCCTGTCCCCCGGCGAATACCTGTGCACCCGTCACGAGAAAGACAACAAGCATCAGTGACCAGACAGCTTTGGTAGAGATATTTTTCATCTCACCCTCCTTGTAAAAAATATTTACGGTTTCGACGAAACCGTTAACCACCTGACTTATGAAGTCCCATTGACTCCCCTGAAAAATCACCCTTGCGGGATTACTTAATCCAGTGTATTGTTACATTGAATTAATTATTCGTCAATGAAAATTTTTTGGCAAGGGGTCGACCATGAGGCTTATCGGAATTGATGCGGGAACGACTTCAATTTCCGGCGTCCTTCTCAACAGCGTAACTGCTGAGCTTGAAGCCCTGGTGAGTGAGGAACACCAGGCGCGGATTCCGTCGGACTATACGGAGGAAGACCTTCAGGATCCTGAACGTATTGTCGGGACGGCACTGGGTATCGTCTCTACCCTCGTGCGTACCGCGAAGGAGAAACAGAACGCGGGAGGTCCTGGCGGAGATGTCGGGGCGATATCGGTCACCGGACAGGTCCACGGAATAGTGTACGTCGACGACACGGGACGACATGTGAGTCCCCTCTATACGTGGCAGGACACGAGGGGAAGGCTCGACAATGGCCTCGATGGAACAGGCGGCAGCTGGTCCCGCTGGGCGAGCGGTGCCGCCGGTTCGTACGTTCCTCCCGGCTACGGGTTTTTAACCCATCGAATCAATGAATTTGAACACAAAGTACCCGGGGAAGCCGCGTTTCTCACCACAATTCTCGGCTACCTTTCAATGCGCCTGAGCGGCTCCAAAATCCCCCGTCTGGACGCAACGGACGCCCACTCCCTCGGCTGCTTCGACTTACCTTCCGGCACGTTCGACGTCGCGGCGCTTGATCGTCTGGGAATATCGAAGGACGTCCTGCCCGTCGTCACGCCGTCCCGGGAGACGATCGGTACCACCCGGGAGGGCATACCGATCTTTCCCGCCGTCGGAGACAACCAGGCGAGCTGTATCGGCGCGATCCGCAGTTTTGACTCGTCATACCTCGTGGGCATCGGTACCTCTGCACAGATCAGCGTCTACTCCAGGGATGGGGCTGACACGCTGCGCGACCGTTCCACCGGTCGCTATACGGGGTGGCTGGGGCCGCTCGAACTCCGCCCGTTCCCGGGAGGGGGAACGCTGATATCCGGCGCTTCCATCGCGGGAGGCAGTTCATACAAGCTTCTGGAGCAGTTATTCAGGAACATATGCATAACCTACGGCGGAAAAGACCCGGGTAATATTTTCCAGAAGATGAATTCAATACCCTACGACTCCCTTCAGGACGCCCAAAAACTGACCGTGGAGACGCAGTTTCTCGGGACGAGACAGAATCCCGACGCCCGCGGCCGGATTTCCGGAATCGGAAAATCAAACCTCACCCCTGACTATCTCGTTGAGGGATTCCTCAGGGGGATTGTCGGTGAGCTCAAGGGGTTTTTTCAGGAGTTGCCGCGGGAGCTGCGGAATCAATACACAAATATTGTCGGTGTTGGAAACGCGCTCAGAAGAAACCCGCTGCTCAAGAGAATTCTTCAAGATGAGCTCGGGCTTTCCGTGCTGCACCCGGTAAACAAGGAAGAGGCGGCCGTCGGTGCGGCGATCATCGCCGGCGTCGGAGCCGGTGTCTATGAAAATTACACCTCGGAGAAACGTCCCGTCCCTTACGAGGACGGGTGAAATTGGCGCAATTGAAGCACACAGGAGGAACGTGATGAAAGATGGATCGACACTACCCCTCAACTCGTCGACACTGCGGGAAATCGGAAAACGTCTGCCCGTACCGACGTACAATCGCAAGGATTCGACACATAAGATCCTCCACATCGGTGTCGGCGGATTTCACCGTGCCCATATGGCCGTCTACACCGACGAGCTTCTCAACAGAGGGATCGGCGACTGGGTCATTAACGGTGTCGGACTCACGGAACGGGATCGTACGATGGCGGAGACGCTGGACTCCCAGGACGGCCTCTATACAATGGTCGCCAGGGGCCCGCGGGAGGAACAAGCCCGCGTGGTCGGCTCCATTACGGACTACTTTCATGTTCCCGACGGTGCGGGCAACCTGTGCAAGGCGGTTGCCGACGGGGACTTTCATATTGTCTCCATGACGGTGACCGAAAACGGATACCATTATGTCGGAGATGAACGGAATCTCGATTTTTCCGATCCCGCAATCATCCGGGATGTGGAGAATCCGGAGAACCCGGGAACGGTCATTGGATGCCTCTTTCGCATCGCTCAGCTGAGAATCCAGGGCGGAAAAACCCTCCCGACCTTCCTTTCCTGCGACAACCTGCCCCACAACGGGTCAATTCTCCGCAAACTGGTACTCCAGTACAGCGACAGAGTCGATCCTTCGGTCTCCGATCGACTGCGGGAAATAGGGAAGTTTCCCAACTGCATGGTAGACCGAATCACGCCCGGAACGGAGGACAAGGATCGGGAATATGTCGCCGTGACGTGGGGTATACGTGACGGGTGGCCCGTCATGTGTGAGGATTTTATCCAGTGGTTTATTGAAGACGACTTTTCCGACGGCCGGCCCCGATGGGAAGAGGCAGGGGCGGTCATGGTAGCCGACGTAACGCCCTTTGAGCGCATGAAAATTCGATTGCTCAACGGATCACATTCAGCCCTCGCCTATATTTCCTACCTTCTCGGCTTTCGCGCCGTCGACGACGCGATGGCCGACAATGATGTGAATAACTATGTACGGAGATACATGAAGGAGATTGAACCGACCGTCGGATCAGTTCCAGGGGTCAATCTCCGGGAGTACCAGAACAAACTGGTCGAACGGTTTTCCAACGCCGCCATCCGGGATCAGGTCCTGCGGCTGTGCGAGGACGGGTCTCGCAAAATCCCAAATATGATCCTTGATCCCGTTGCTGAACTTCACCGTGAAGGGAAGGCGTATCCCCATGCAGCTTTTGCGGTCGCCTCATGGATCGTCTTTCTCCAGGGTACCGACGACAACGGCGCCGTCATACCGGTAAAGGATCCAAACGCCTCCGCCATCCAGGCTGCCGCCGGGAAATGTGAGCAGTCGGTCGCCCCCTTTCTCGAACAGGAAAGCATATTCCCTGCTGCGCTGCGGCTGAGTGAAGGATTCAGGAAGGAAGTGGACAAGTGGTTTCACGGTCTTCGCCGGCAGGGTCCCCGGGAGACGATCCGCCAAATACTGAAATCGGGTTTATAGTGGGAAGACACGGCCCGGTACCGTCCGGCCGCGTATTCAGGAAGCGGATGCACGCATAACGAAAGGAGCAGATTTGATGGAGAGAGAAGGCACGAGTATTCTCGACAGGTTTCGCCTCGATGGGAGAACCGCCCTGGTGACGGGTGGCGGGCAAGGTATCGGAAGGAGTTTCTGTCACGCCCTCGGAGAAGCGGGAGCACGTATCGCCGTCGTCGATCGCGACGAGGCATCGGCTTCAACGGTCGTCAATGAACTCGCAAACAAAGGTATCGACGCGATCTCCATCGTCACCGACGTTACCAATCAGGACGATGTCAAAAAGATGGTGCAGACGGTCATGGAAACGTGGGGCACCCTCACCATTGCGGTGAACAACGCCGGCATGGGACTGTGGCGACCCGCGGAAACGATGGACTACGGAGAATGGAAAAAGATTGTCGATCTCAATCTCAACGGCGTGTTTCTCTGTGCCCAGGCGGAAAGTGAAGTCATGCTCCAGGCGGGATACGGCAAGATGATAAATACCGCCTCAATGTCCGCCCACATCTCCAATACGCCGCAGAAACAGGTCGCCTATAACGCAACGAAAGCGGGGGTGCTTCACATGACACGCAGCCTTGCCGCGGAGTGGGCCGACCGGGGGATTCGGGTCAACAGCATCAGCCCGGGGTACACAAAAACCGCACTGGTTGAAAAACTCCTTGAAAGTCCCGAGGGACAGTCGATGCTTCCCAAGTGGCTTGAGCGCATCCCCATGGGGCGCATGGCGACAACGGAAGATCTTCAGGGTGCGGCGGTCTATCTCGCTGCGGAGGTTTCCGACTATATGACCGGTGCGGACATGTTGATAGACGGCGGGTACTGCGCCTGGTAACTTCCCGGCGCGGGCCGTTGACAGGGCAATCGAGCAATACTTAACAAGGGAGAGAAGGTAACTATGGAACGTACGATGATCGGCGCCGTTCTCCCGGGGAACAGTACCGTACAATTCAAGGAATTTGACGTACCAACCCCCGGCCACGGCCAGGCCCTGATCAAGGTGAAAGCATCTACAATTTGCGGTTCAGACATCAGGGCGATATACCGGGAACATCTCGGCAAGGGACCGGAAGCGTATCAGAATGTCATTGCCGGTCATGAACCTGCGGGGCAGATCGTTGCGATCGGCCCCGGACTCAAACGGTTCAAGGAGGGAGACCGGGTTATCGTCTACCACATTTCCGGATGCGGCGTATGTCATGACTGCCGGCAGGGGTATATGATCTCATGCAGCAGTCCCCTGCGGGCTGCATACGGCTGGCAACGTGACGGAGGCATGGCGAGTTATCTTCTGGCGGACGAGAAGGATCTTGTCGAGCTGCCGGAGGAACTCACCTATACCGACGGCGCACAAGTCGCATGTGGTTTTGGGACGGTCTATGAAGGGCTGGAAAAAATAGGTATATCGGGTAACGACGCGGTACTCGTCGTCGGCCTTGGACCTGTAGGGCTCGCGGCGCTCATGCTGGCGCGGGCGATGGGGGCAAACCAGCTCGTCGGCGTGGAGGTGAACGACCGGCGTATAGAGATCGCAAGGGAGACGGGCCTCGCCGACCATATCGTCAAAGCCGGCCCGGACGCCCTTGAAGCGGTGAAAAAGCTGACCCGCGGACGGGGTTTTGAAAAGACCGTAGACTGTTCCGCCCATCCCGACGGAAGAGCGCTGGCGATCCGGGCCGCCCGGCAATGGGGGAAAATCGTCTTCATCGGTGAAGGCGGTGAAGTCAAATTCAACCCAAGCCCCGACATCATTCACGACCAGAAAACGATCTACGGCTCCTGGGTCACCTCAATCGGCCGTATGGAAGACCTCGTGGAACGGCTGGTTCGGTGGAACATTCATCCCGAAGACCTGGTAACCCACCGCTTTCCTCTTGAAAAGGCCGATGAGGCGTACTCCCTCATGGCGACGGGAAAATGCGGCAAGGTCGCCGTCGTCTTTGATGAAGAGCTTACGTAGACGGTGCGTCACCGGGAGCGTGGTGGTTTTTCGCTCCCGGTACGATCTTCACTTTCGTGACCGCCACGCATGATGGTGACATCACCCATGACGATTTTTCGCTGTTCCGCAGTCGTCAGCAACTTGATAATCGGTGGTTGTATGACCGGGACAAAGGCCTAATAACGATACGCCGCGCCGAGGAGAAAGGTATATGGCCTGGCAGGGAGCGGGCCAGATCCGATAGGTACAAGGAGCAGTGGTTCATACTTGCGTGCAATCCCTAAAAAGGCCAGAAGTACACCGCCCCCTATCATTCTACGGTAACCTCACGGTCACCGACCTGAAACGTAATTCCCGTTTCAAAGTTTCTCTTTTCGCCTCACTGTCCAATTCGGCGGGTAACCCAGGGGATGCCGCTGGGGCGCGCAGCCCTTCTTCTTCATTGAGATACACTACTCTGTTCCCGGTGTGACCGACCGCCAGGGCGATCGGCAGGGCGATCGGCACATATGATCCGAATCATCAGCATCATGAAACGTAGAAAAATCAATTCGAAAAACACGACGCTCATTCCAGCCCCGGAGGTGAGAAAGACGTATCCAACACCTCCTCTTTACACTCCCGTATTTTTTCCGCCCTGGTCGTTTCCGGATCTTCCGCATCAGCGATTTCCCGCCGAAAGAGTATATCGGCAGCACCTTCGGCACCCATCACGGCAATGTCCGCCGATACCGGGCAGAAAACCGGGAACGTCGACAAGGGAAATGATCGGAACGTTGAATGCGTCTCAGAACCGGATAAAACGGACGCTTTTATCGTTGAAGTTGATGTCCAGCGCAGTCGCAAGCAGGTTCGGTTGATTTGCAAAGATCCCCAACGTTCGGCCTGCCAGACGGGCAAATCCAATAACCACATTTGGTGCATAGTCTCGATGGACCTCCATGAAGCTCTCACGATCAAAGACCGATGCAATTACATTCCGGACGTCATAACCGCGTCGCTCCTCGTCCGGTACCATTTCCAACAATTCAGGCGTGGTTCGATCAACGGAATCTTCCGTGGGCACAATGGGTAGTTGTTCCTGGTTTGAGGAAGGAATATACGATAGGAGGCGCCGGACACCGTCCATACATTCCTGCTTCGTAGCGTACCGAAATGAGGTGATACCGCTCCCGGGCGGTGAGCTTTCCCTTGTCATGTTGTTGATTGACGCGTTCTTCACCACCGCGAAAGAGACTTGCTCCCGTATGAATTCATGTGCTGAACTGCTTCGCGATTTGTCGCACGTCACTCCTCAACGAGACCTTAGACTGGTTTTTTCGAACGGTCTGTTATTATCAGACAATGTGATTAACTGAACAACAGCTAATTTTGTTGACACGCCAACGCGATATGATATAATTCTTTTGTCTGATCAACGGTTTTTCTTATAATTTTATACTGACGTTCCGGTTCAGTGTATAAACAGACCACGGAGGAGAGTTTATGGGCGACTTTAAAAGTCCGCTGCACGAGATGAGCGAGACCACACCGACCGATTATTGGAATGATTCCAGTTCTATTTCCGAACTGGAATATGGAATTGAACATGGCGCGGTAGGGGCTACGACCAATCCCGTGATTGTGGTAAATGTGCTTCAAAAAGACTACGCCGCCTGGGAGGGCAGAATCCGGGATCTTATCACGGAAATGCCCACCGCAACGGAAGACGACATTGCCTGGAAGTTGATAGACGAGATGGCCGTGAAAGCGGCAAAGCTCCTGGAGCCGACATTCAAGGCAACAAACGGCAAAAAAGGCCGACTTTCCATGCAAACCAACGCCAAGTTTTACCGTGACGCCGACGCAATGGTAAAACAGGCTCTCCATTTTGCCGAGGTCATCCCTAATCTCAACGTGAAAATGCCGGTCACCGAGGCGGGTGTAAAAGCTATCGAAGAGGCAACGTATTACGGAGTGAGCGTAAACGCGACGGTGTCATTTACCGCGCCTCAGGCGATTGCCGTCGCCGAAGCGGTGGAACGGGGATTAACGCGCCGAGAAGCGGACGGACACGACATCTCAACGATGGCGCCGGTGTGTACAATTATGGTCGGACGCACGGACGATTGGCTGAAAGTAATTGCCAATAAGGAAAATATTATCACCAACGCGGACTACCTGGAGTGGGCGGGTGTTGCGGTGTTCAAGAACGCGTACCGGATATATGAAGAGCGCGGATATCGCACACGTCTATTGGCGGCTGCATATCGCAACCACTATCACTGGTCAGAGTTCATCGGTGGTGACGTCGTTTGTACAATCCCGTACAAATGGGCAAAACGGTTTAACGAATCCGATGTGACCGTAAAGGACCGCAGGGACCGGATTCACACTCCGGTTGACCCGGCGATCGTGAAAGAACTCTCTAAGAAGTTTGTCGACTTCCGACGGGCATATGAACCGGACGGTATGAAACCGGAAGAATTTGACTCGTATGGTGCAACGGCGCGTACGCTCAGACAGTTCATCGGCGGGTACGACGAACTCTGCCGTATCATCCGTGACCTTATGGTTCCAAATCCGGACAAATAACCGGATAACGCAATAGGATTATGAACGCTCGCGATTTGTCGCCATCGGCAGCCGGTCGCGCGCGTGTTATTGAGGAGTATGAACATGAGTATCATTCAGGAAAAACTGGCCCGCGCCCGGGCGGCCCAGAAAATAGTGGATTCCTGGTCGCAGGAACAAATCGACGAGCTCGTTGCGGCAGCGGGTTGGGAAGTCTACAAAAAGGAGAGCGCCGTTGAATGTGCAACCCTCGCCCATAAAGAGACAAAGCTCGGCGTATACGAAGATAAACTGCTCAAGCATCAGAAGAAAATTCTCGGAACACTGCGGGATCTCGACGGCGTAAAGTCTGTCGGTATTCTTGAGGAAATCCCCGAAAAGGGACTCATGAAGGTAATCAAGCCCGTTGGTGTCGTCGGTGCGCTCATTCCGGTCACAAATCCCACTTCATCAGTTGGTTGTAACGGACTGTCGATCCTTAAAAACCGAAATGCCGTGATTTTTGCGCCGCATCCGAGCGGTAAGGGTTGTTCCGGTCTCGCAGCGCAGAAACTCCGGGACGGTATCAGAAAAATGGGTGGCCCGGAAGACCTGGTACAGTGGATTGAGGAACCCTCAGTGCAACTGACCCAGGAATTGATGGCGGCCGTTGACCTCGTAGTCGCCACCGGCGGCCCCGGTATGGTCAAGGCGGCCTATTCCAGCGGTACACCAGCCTATGGCGTCGGCGCGGGTAACGCCACGGTTATTGTCGATGAAACGGCGGACCTGGAAGATGCCGCAAAGAAAATTTTTCTGGGTAAAACCTTTGACAACGCCACGAGCTGCTCCAGCGAAAATTCGGTCGTCATAGAATCGACCATTTACGATACAATGCTCGAGGAGTTCCGGAAGCTCAATGGATATCTCTGCAGCCCCGAGGAAAAAGAAAAACTGAAACGCACCATGTGGCCAGACGGGCACGCGCTCAACAGGGCGATCGTTGCGCAACCGGCGCCCAAAATTGCGGAACTTGCCGGATTTTCCGTGCCGCCCGAAACACGGTTTATCATGGTGGAGGCATCAGAAGTAGGTCCAGACGAGCTTTTTGCCGGTGAGAAACTTTCGGTCGTGATGACCCTCTGGAAGTACAGCGGTTTTCAAAAGGCGATCCAGTACGTCAAGGACATCACCGGGTTTTCCGGCTACGGCCATTCATGCGGTATTCACACAACCAGGGACGATCGAGTGGAAGAACTCGCAATGAAAGCTCCGGTGAGCCGTATCATGGTACGCCAGGCCCAAAGTGCGGCCAATAGCGGCAACTACGACAACGGTATGCCCTTTTCACTCACCCTTGGATGTGGTTCATGGGGAGGAAATATCACCTCAGAGAACATATCGTACTGGCACTTCCGTAATGTAACGTGGGTTTCAAAACCAATACCTCCGGTAATCCCCGACGAAAACAAAATATTCGGGAAACATTGGGAAACGTACGGAAAGTGATCTGAATACCCTAGACCACAGATATTCAAAGGCGTCGTAACCTGATACAGGTGCGACGCCTTTTCTTTTGTTATTGTGGGAAATGTGGTGGGCGGGTGCGTTTTGTGCCCGTATTGGTTCGCCCCGACGTCGGAGAATCCGATACCAGCTTGACCGTCCGGATAAAACGTCGGCAATTTCAGTCGTAGATACGTGCCCCCCTCCCCGCCACCGTTCCGACCCGGGACGGGATCAGGGGTTACCGGACATCGTCAGAACTTCCGGGCGGTCTCCATATGGTCGTCCAGGTCCTTGCGGGCTTCCTGAACCTTGGTACTTGCCGATACTTCCGGTACGCCGACGCGCCACCAGCTTTCGTAGCCGTGAGTCATCGATTTCTGTGTGACTTTCACATCAATCAACACCGGTCGTCCGACGTTTCGGGTTGACCTGATCGCTTCGGCAAGCTCTTCAATTGTTCGAACCGTGATGCCGATGGCACCATATCCTGCCGCGATTCCGGCGTAATCAACTTCCAGATACTCGCCCAGAAGCTTTCTATCGTGCCCTCCGTAGGGTGGAACTGTCGATTTCACCGCATCGGTGGTCCGTTTCCGCCACTCATTGGCATAACTGGATATTCCCTGGTTGGTTTGCAGGTTATCGATAACCTGAAAGCCATGGTTGTCAAAGAGGATAATGGTAAATGGAATGCCCTCCTGAACCGCGGAGAGTAATTCACTGTGCAGCATGACAAATCCGCCGTCGCCGACAAGAGCGTACACATTCCGGTCGGGGGCTGCGATCTGGGCGCCGTATGCGGCATTTACCTCATATCCCATGCAACTGAAACCGTACTCCATATGATAGGTATCGCGTTGGCGAGGCCGCCAGACGCGCTGCATGTCTCCGGGAAGGCTGCCCGAAGCACTGACGACCACATCGTCCGGATTCAGCAATTTCTCGTTCAACTCTCCCAGAACGCGGGTCTGACTCAGTCCACCGGGATCATCCGTTGTATAGAGACGGTCGACTTCAGCGTTCCATGCTTCACGAACCTTGCGTACTTCATCGGAATATCCGCTGGTGTACTTCTTGTGCCTCAGGGCTTCAGCGAGCTGCGTCAACGCCATACGGGCGTCGGCCACAAATGGTTCTGCATCCATCTTATATGAGTCAAATCTATTTGCATTGATAGTGAGCACTTTTAAATCTGAGTTCTGAAAAGCTCCCTTACTTGCCGTGGTAAAATCACCGAGACGGGTACCCACGGCTATAAGAAGATCGGCGTCCTTCGCAATCACATTGGCGGCCTCGCCGCCGGTAACGCCGATACCACCAAGATTCCACGGATGATCCCACGATACGGTGCCCTTCCCCGCCTGAGTTTCACCGAAAGGAAGACCAAACTCCTCCGCAAACGCCGCAAACACATCGCCGGCTTCGGAGTAGCGAACACCGCCGCCGCAGACCATAATTGGCTTCCTGCTTGCTCCAATGAGTTCCGCCGCCCGCTGGATCGCATTGTCGGTCAGCGGGCGCCTCTCGACATGGTGAACGCGTTTTCGGAAGAATTCTTCAGGATAGTCGTAACTTTCCGCTTGGGCATCCTGAGGAAGGCCGATCGTCACCGCGCCGGTTTCCGCCGGGTCGGTCAGTACACGCATGGCGTTAATCAGAGAACTCATGAGTTGTTCAGGACGGGATACGCGGTCCCAATAGGTACTCACCGCCTGAAACGCATCATTCGCCGTGATATTGGGATTGTTCCCATGCTCTACCTGTTGAAGAACCGGATCAGGCTGTCGGTCCGCGTATGTGTCGCCGGGAAGAAAGAGGACCGGTATTCGATTCACCGTCGCGGTCCCTGCGGCGGTCACCATATTCAAGGCACCGGGACCAACCGAACTGGTAACCGCATAGATTTTTCGCCGATTATTCTGCTTTGCAAACCCAATGGCAGCGTGCGCCATAGCCTGCTCATTCTTTCCCTGGCGGAATATCAAATTATGCTCTGTCTCGACAATTGCTTCGCCAAAGCCGACGACATTACCATGGCCAAATATCCCGAAAATACCTTCGACAAATTTGGTCTCTTCGCCGTCAACCTCGATATACTGATTATCCAGAAAGCGTAATAACGCCTGTGCGGTCGTCAATCGTACCGTTTTCACCTTCACTTACTCCTCATCTTGTCAATGTTATCGTTTAAGATTCGTTTGATACGCAAGAACCGTCTCGAGAGGCGCATCCGGCCAAATCGGAGCGTCCCCATCCATAACCCACATGTGTTCCTTGCGAAAAATCCGCGAGTCGGGACCAAAACGGTCGTCGGGAAGGTGCGGAATCATCCAGATATAGTACATTGTATATCCCGGAGCGGCACACTGCGAATGGGTCACACCTGGCGGAATAGCATAACTGTCGCCGTTTTTGACTTTAAAGACATCATCTTCCTGCTCGGCGTGGCCCCATCCATGACTCGGAAAAAACCGATAGTGATACACTTCCGGCTGGGCGTGGTCGTGGGGCGGATAACTGGACCACTTGCCGGGATGGTTTATCACTTCACCCAGCACCATTTCACTTTCCGGTGCAGTCGCAGCGTCAAATATCGTCCGAACGGTACGGGTGCTCGTGTCCTGAAGCGTTCCTTCACCAAAACGGTCTGAACGGTAGTCTCCGGGACGCCAGAGACGGGGCGCGAAGGATTTGGAGTTCTTGACTTTCTGTATCGCGATCTCTGCCTCCCCGTCGATACACGTCACCGTCACGTCGGCACCCGCAGGCACGTGCAAGGCTGTCGGCTCTTCATCGAGGACGCTGTTCCGTGTAATCTGAACCGACTGATGTCCGTCGGGGTCGCTCCATTGAAAACGGACATTCCCGGTCATTAACAGGAAAGCCCGTTCTTTTTGGTCATCGCTGGAAACGGATTCGCCGCCGGCGAGTTTGAGAATACCAAAGTCCATGAGCATGTCGCCGTTTTTCCCGTCCAACTCGGTTATTGAAGTATATCCAAGGGAAAAGGGTTCCCCATTCCTCCGTATGATCACAACGCCTCCTCAAGTACGACCGCCCGAGCGACGAGTCGTATTTGTCTGATAATAAGAACATTGTATCCATGGAATCTGGAGCTGTCAAACGAAAGAGGTTTCTACCGTGGACTTTGAACGATTTCGACGCGAATCGCACGAAGTCTTTCTGCATAGTGGTCCGGGAGTGTGTCGGTGATTAATGTGTGTATTTGTTCGAGCTCCGCGACGGGATAAATCGAAATCTTGTCAAACTTTTTTACATCGGCAATCAAATACCAGCGATGCGCCATCGTGGGTATCTGTTTGAAAATACGGGTGCTGATAACGGAATCAACGGTCAGTCCCGCTTTCAGGTCAATTCCGGACACACTTGTAAACGCCTTGTTTACGAAGATATTTTCCATTTGTGCGTGCGGCGACTCCCAGCTCGAAAACAAAGTATGATTGTCGGTGCTGGTGACTTCCCCGCCGATCAGATATACCCGTGAGGCGTTGGTAATAAGCTCCGGAAGGGCAGTAATATTGTTTGTGAATACGGTCAGGTCGGTAAACCCGGTCAGCTCGTGGGCCAGGGCGCAACACGACCTACCGGAACCGACAAATATGGAATCACCGTCTACAACATGGTTACGTGCTGCCCGGGCAAGGGCCGTTCGAATTGGATCATCGTAGATTTCCTGCAAGGCGTTGTTTGCGGGAGCGGGATCTTTCAGCGCCGCACCCCCATAAAATCGTGTTGCAAACCCTTCCCGTTCAATTCTGGACAGATACTTCCGTATTGATACTTCGCTCACACCCAACTCTGCGCTCAGGTCCGCGACATAGACCTTACCGTTTCTCTTTAAAAGGGTCCTGATCTCTTCGACCCGGTTCATCGATTGAGCTTTCATAGCATATACACGATACAACATAACCTAATATTCTTCAATCGAAATATAATCGAAACTTTACTATTCCGATAGAAAGCTATATGATGCCTATATCGCTTCGAACGAAATTTCATAATTCGTACTTTACGGAAGTTGGAGGCAGAAATGGAACAAAACCGAGCAGACGCTGCGGCAATAGTATCGGCGTTGATGAAACGGGCACGGAAGGCGCAACGTATTGCTGAAACATTCTCACAGGCAAAGGTGGATGAACTTGCCGCAGCCATCACCTGGGAAATTGCGGCCAACGATAACTTGGTCAGGGAGCTTGCCGAGTACTCCTATGAGGAGTGTCGGCTCGGTGACGTTCAGTCAAAATTCACCAAGGTCTCCGTGAAATGTCGCGGCGTCTTTTACGATGTGAAGAACGTCAGGACGGTCGGCATTGTAGAAGAGATACCCGAGCGCGGACTCGTCAGACTGACAAAACCGGTGGGAGTGATAGGTTCACTTGTTCCAAGTACCCAGGCGGAGATGCATCCTCTCATACAGGCGATATTTGCCGTAAAGGCCCGTGATGCCATAATCTTCTCACCGCATCCGCGAAGCAAAGGTACCGCCACCAAGACCGTTGACCTCATTCGAGGCGTGATGAAAAAGTATGACGCTCCGGAAGATCTGTTCATAACCATCAAAGAACCTTCGGTCCCGATAACCGGCGAACTCATGAAACAGTGTGATTTGGTTATGGCGACGGGCGGTGCCCAGATGGTCCGTGCCGCCTACAGCTCAGGCACACCCGCATTCGGAGTCGGTGCCGGCAATTCCGTCATCGTGGTTGACCGGACGGCGGACCTCGCAGATGCTGCGGCCAAGATCAAGATCAGCAAGACATTTGACCTCGCCGCCGGTTGTTCATGCGATAACAGCGTCGTCATCGACGAATCAGTGTACACCGACATGCTCGGTGAGTTTAAAAAGGTCGGCGCCCACCTCCTGAATTCGGATGAAAAAGAAAAACTGAAAAAGGCAATCTGGCCCGAGTGGCCTGATAGTCGCGTCATAAATCGCGATATCGTCGCATCGTCGGTCAGGAATATCGCGGAAATTGCAGGTATTGACGTTCCCGAAGGGACATCGTTTCTGCTGGTCGAAGAGGACGTTACCGGCGATTCAACTCCGTTTGCCGGAGAAAAAATGAGTCTCGTCACGACTGTCTACAAAAGCACGGGAATCGACGATGCAATACGAATAATAAACGAGAATCACGCCTCTTCAGGGGCCGGCCACTCGTGCGGAATATTTTCCAATACCACGGAGAACGTGACGAAAGTCGCAGAAAGAACCTATACCACTCGTGTCGTCGTGAACCTGCCCCAGGGCGCGACCAATACGGGGAGTTGGGTCAGCGGAATGCCCTTTACCAGTTCCCTTGGTTGCGGCACCTGGGGCGGAAACATCGCGTCGGAGAACATTGCTCTCAAACATTACATGAACAATACATGGGTCATCCGGGAAATACCCAACCACGAACCATCGGATGAAGAGCTGTTCTCCGGGTTCACGCCGCGGTCGTGAGAAATCGTCCAAGGGTACCCATGAGGAATATAGATATTTCGACCGCACAGGAGGCCGTCGCAACCATCCGAAGCGGAATGACCGTCGCGATGAGTGGTTACGCCATGGCCGGTTATCCAAAAGCAGTTGTGGAGGAACTGACGGCACGAAAAAAGGGGGGAGAAGAGCTGTCTATCAATCTCCTTACCGGTGCCAACGTACCCTGGCTCGATGAAAAACTCGCCGCGGCGGAAATTATCGCACGACGGACGCCGATGGTCGCCGACAAGACACTGGCGTCTCAGACAAACAGAGGATCGGTGCGGTACGTGGAGCAGCAGATGTGTAACATGCCGCGAATGCTCCGGGACGGCAACTTCGGCAGAATAGATATCGCCGTCGTCGAAGCCCTGGGCTTTGACGACGAGAACAACCTGATCCCGACCAGCTCCGTCGGCATGACGCACTACCTCACCGCGGCGGCGGATGAGATTATCGTCGAAATAAATGCGGCACAGCCGAAGAAGCTCAAATCGTTACATGACGTGTACATTCCCCTGGCACCGCCGTACACCAGGCCGATTCCTCTTACCCGAGTCAATGAGCGCATCGGCAGCGGTGGAATTCCGGTTGATTGGAACCGGATTTCCCATGTCGTGGAAACCAACATACCGGAACGCCTGGGAACGCCCCCGAAGGGTACTTCCCTCACAAAGCGTATCGCCGATCATCTCTTCACCTTCCTGGAAGGAGAATACCGGAATCTCGGCAATACCCTTCCGCCGATTCAGACCGGTTTCGGGAGTATCGCCGATTCCGTTGTCGATGCCTTCCGTCAATCGGCGTTCCATGACCTGCAATTTTTCTGTGGCGGAATTACTGAGCCGGTTATGGAACTTCTGGCGTCGGGAAAGGCAACCGCCCTTTCTACCGGTGGGCTGGGAATGAGCGAACGGGTTGAAGAAATCCTCCGGGACATACCGGAAATTCACAACCACCTTGTAATTCGCAATGGCGATATCACCAACAGTGCGGAGGTCGTCGGTCGCCTCGGCGTGGTTGCCCTTAATACCGGTATCGAAATTGATATCTATGGGAACGTAAACTCGAGTCATATCGCCGGCAGCCGGGTGGTGAACGGCATCGGCGGCGGAGCGGGCTTTGCCCGGAACGCAGCTCTCTCGGTAATTCTCATTCCCTCCACGGCAAAAGGCGGTGCGATTTCCAATATCGTGCCCATGGTATCCCACCAGGATATCGGTGAGCACGACGTCGATATCGTCGTAACCGAGAATGGCGTGGCGGATCTGCGCGGCCTGGATGACCACGAGCGATCGGACGCGATTATTGCACGATGTGCTTCCGACTCGTACCGCGATCAATTGTCGTCGTACCTTCAGAATGCCCGCCGACACTGTGGCGGCCACCACCCACAGCTTCCGGAAGAAGCCTTTGCCTGGTACCGGAGACTCAAGGAGAGTGGATCGATGATGGAGAAACGGAATGAAGACGGTCGAACTCTATGAAGTCGGACCCCGCGACGGATTCCAGAACGTTGATGAATACATTCCACTGGAAACCAAGCTTCGCATAATCGACGGGCTGATCGCCTCCGGATTGAAACATCTTCAAATCACCTCCTTTGTGAGCCCCAGGGCCGTTCCCCAGATGAAAGACGCCCGGGAGCTGACGGAAAGATGTATCGAAAAATATCCCGATGCCGACCTGTTTGCCCTGGTTCCCAACTTGCGGGGAGCACAGGCGGCGTGGGATTCGGGCATGAGATGGGTTTCCTTTGTCGTATCCGTCAGTGAAAGTCATAATCGCGCCAATACCCGGCGATTCCATGGGGAATCCTTCGCGGAACTGTCGGGGATACGGGACACCCTCCCCGATCTCGAGGTCGGACTCGACCTGGCGACCTCATTCGGTTGTCCCTTTGAAGGGAAAAAGGGTCCTGAAGACGTCATACCCTTTCTTAAGCCGTACGTGCAAAGCGGGATCACGTCGGTAACGCTCTGCGACACGATCGGCATCGCAAACCCCGCCCAGGTGCGAGAAACGATCGACGCACTCCAGGCGGAGTACCCGTCATTGGATCTCCAGATTCATATTCACGACACCCGCAACATGGGAATGGTCAATACCCTCGCCGCAATTGAACGGGGCGTCCGAAAGGTCCAGTCCACATTAGGCGGGCTGGGAGGATGTCCCTTTGCGCCAGGTGCGTCGGGAAACCTGGCGACAGAAGACCTCGCATTCATGTTGTCGGAAATGGGCTACACCACAGGGGTGGCTGTCCCCCGGTTGATTGAACTCGCCCGGGAACAAGCCAGAGTGATACCAATGGGACGTTACAGCGGGCATCTCTACACCATTGCGGAACAAAGATAAACGAAACAAGGAGAATCATATAATGGTCGATCAAGCGACGATTACACGGATTGAAGACATTACACGGAAGATGCGTCGGAACGTCATTGAAATGGGCTACGTCGCCGGCGACCGGGGAGCCCATTTTGGACCCGCCCTCTCCAGTATTGAGATTGTAGCCGGACTTTTTTTTGGCATTATGAACCACGATCCCGGGAATCCCCGGTGGCCGCAACGGGATCGGTTTGTCCAAAGCAAAGGACACGCATGTCTTTCCTACTACAGCGCACTGGTGGAAAGCGGATATATCACCAGGGAGCAAATGTACACCTTTAAGGCCGACGGCAGTTTTCTATCAGGACACCCGAGCCGCAACGTGCAATACGGTATCGAAATCTCCTCCGGATCTCTGGGACACGGATTTTCCGTCGCCTGCGGAATGGCAAAAGCGGCGAAGATGAAAGGTGAAACGCACAACATCTTTTGTCTTGTCGGCGACGGAGAATGCAACGAGGGCCTCGTCTGGGAGTCGGCGATGAACGCCGCAAAGAATGAGCTGAACAACCTGGTAGCGATCGTTGACCGCAATGGTGTTCAACTGGCCGGTAAGACAAAGGAAATCATGAACATCGATATCGAGGCGCTCTGGGGCGCAGCCGGTTGGGATGTTCTGGTAGTACGCCATGGAAACTCGGTGTCCGACGTTATCGATGCTCTCAGGAAAATGAGAGACGCAGTAAGTGAAAAACCCCGTGTGATTATCGCCGACACCACAAAAGGTAAAGGAATCTCCTTTATGGAGGACAGCCTGGAATGGCATGCCCGATCATTACCAAAAGAATTTTACGAGACGGCGATGAAGGAGCTCAACGATGAATGACGGCCGAGAAGCTGCTATGACAAAGGTGTCTGCAGAACAACTGCAGGAGTGGTCCCGCCTGGGCCATCGAAATGTATTGGGCGACACCCTGGTGATGCTCGCCGCTGAACGGCCGGAAATGGTCACCGTAACGGCCGACCTCACCCCTACCGCCAGACTCACCGGATTCAGAGACACCTATCCTGATCGGTTTTTTGACGTCGGTATCGCAGAGCAAAACCTTATCGATTTTTCCGCGGGCCTCGCCGTCGAGGGAATACTGCCGTTTGCCGTTGCCCTCGCGGCGATCGTGCCTATGCGCACTGCCGAGCAGATGCGGGACACCCTCGCCTATATGAATCTGAAAGCCACAGTTGTCTCGATTGAGGCGGGTGTCCGCTTCGGCCCTCTTGGCAATACACACTATGCGATGGATGACATAGCTGTGACCCGGGCAATTCCCAACTTTACCGTCATTGCGCCGTCTGATCCGCTGACGGTTCACAAAGCGTTACGTGCCGCCGCCGATCACGATGGACCGGTATATATCCGACTGACCGGAGGACCCGGCTTTCCGGTGATGTACCAGGACGATTTTGATTTTCAAATAGGAAGAGCTATCGAATACCGAAAGGGTACCGATGTCGCGTTGATCTCCTGCGGCTCTCTCCTGTCTGAATCCGTCGGCGCGGCGGAGATCCTTGAGTCCAGGGGTATTTCGACACGTGTAATCGATATGCACACGGTAAAACCTCTGGATACCGACATGCTCGATTCCGTATTTGCGGAAAACAGGCTCGTTGTAACGGTTGAGGAGCACTCACCCATAGGTGGACTCGGCAGCGCAGTCGCCGAGTACAAGGCGGGTTTCTCCAATGCACCCCGACAGGTCATGGCAAGTCTGGGCGACAAGTTCCAGAAACTGGGCGACCACGCATTCCTCCTCAAGGAGAACGGATTAACCGCATCCGGTCTGGCCGCCCTGTCGGAGGCAAATCTATGATGAACGATTGGCGGCGAAGGATCGAGCTATCCGTTCCTTATCGTCCGTGCGAGCTTTCCCGGACGATCAGGCGCGGCTGGATCGCAATCGCCCGGTGCTCGTGATACCGGGCAGGTTCGTCCACATACTCCTCGACGCGCTCAAGGAGGAGCTGACACGCGAGTAACGCGATCTCCTCCCGGGACTGGTGAACAGAGGTAAGACCGGGTAACGTGATTTCCGCGAGGGGCGTATCGTCATACCCGACGACGGCGATGTCGTCGGGTACGCGCCGCCCCGACGCCTGCAGTATCTGCATCGCGCCAAACGCCATAAGATCATTGACCGCAAAAAGTGCCTCAACTCCCTGTAGTTTGTCGAGATGTTCTCTGACCAGACGTACCGCCGTATCGCTCTGAAAGTCTCCGGTCAGAATCAGGTCATCGGGAACGGTGATTCCGTGGGCGGACATGGTGTCCAGAAAGCCGGCGAGACGCTGCCGTGACTGCGCCTCGTCACCGCCGGTGATACATGCACATGAGGAAAAGCCTCGTTCAATAAAGTGGTCGGCAACCAGCTTGCCCCCCGTCCAGTTGTCGGAATAGACCACGTCGTAGTCCGGATCCGGTTCGGCGGGAGGATACTGGGTCATGACGAACGGTACGTTCCGTCGCCTGAGATACCGCACCGTCTCCTGATCAATGGCCGACTGAACGATAATCAGCCCGTCTACTTTCTTGCGCATAACGAGTTTTTCAACGTTCCGAAGCCCGCTGAAACGATTCGTCAGAAACGCGACAATCATATCCTTATCTGCCCGTTCCAGACTCATCCGGAAATCGTTATGCAGCGCCGCATGGTAGAGCAATACATCAAATCGGTCGTAGTTCTCAGGGAGAATAACGCCGATCGTACCGGTCGTTCTCGTAACGAGGCCGCGGGCACTTGCATTGAACTCGAAGCCATGTTCTGCCGCTATTGCCTTGATTCTTCGCCTCGTCTCATCCGCGACAAGATGGCTGTCATTCAGACTGCGCGATACGGTGGCAACACTGGTTCCTGCGAGTTGTGCAATATCTTTCAGTGTCACAATTCGACGACCCTGTTCTCCTTGAATGATTTTGTCAGGGCAAACCCCACTTCCGTCGCCTTTGTCCCGTCGGTCGCAAAAATCGAGGGCTTGACTCCGTTCATGATTCCGCTTACAAAACTCTGCGCTTCCAGAAGGAACCCCTCGTGAAATCGTTCAAAAAAGTCCTGGACGCACTCGACACGCGCGCCTTCAGTATCAAATATTTCCACGCGATTTTTTGAAGGGGTCATACCGATCTTGAGAATTCCTTTGGAACCGGTTATCTCGGTGTGCGTATCGTGGCCGTGAAACGCGGTACGGCTCGCCGAAATGACGGCCATCTTCCCGTCTTCAAACCGGCAGAGCGCAACGGTGTTGTCCGCGTCGTTCACCTCTGCAAAACCTCGATGCACATAGCTCCCGCCAATCGCGTAGACGCTCTTTATTTCCGCCCCGATGAACCAGCGCGCAAGATCGATGTCGTGGGAGTTCATGTCCATGAAGATTCCGCCCGATGTGGGTACAAATTTTATCTGAAACTCAGCAAATTCATCTGTATCGACCGTTTGGGCCCGAACGAGGAAGGGTTCACCGATAGCGCCCTCGTCAATCTTTTGCTTGGCGTATGCGAGGCTCGGATCAAAGCGGCGGACAAAACCGAGCTGGAAATGGAGCTCGGGAGCCGAGGCGACGGCCCGTTCCACTTCGAGGCACTCCTCGATAGTGACGCCCATCGGTTTTTCCGAAAAAACGTGTTTTCCCGCCGCGAGTCCCGCCATAATCTGCTCTGCATGGACGCTCGAGGTAGAGACGAGAAAGACCGCATCAACCTCATCGTCGCCGAGCATTTCGTCGTAGGAATCGTAAGTCTTTTTCACACCCAGTTTGGTTCTCGCCCAATCGAGTTCATCAGGTACGACGCTACACGCCGCAACGAGTTGTGCTCCCGGTACGCGATAACGCAGGTTTTCCGCGTGCCGTTTGCCCAGTCGACCGAGGCCGACGATTCCGAGTCTGACTTCCTGCATATCGTTGTCTCCTTTACTACTTGAACTTTGCGATCATGTCTTTGAGCCCCGGGATGGTATGGACCTGGTACTCATGATCGGGGTGGAAATATTGAATCAGGGAGCGTCGGTTACGTCCCGCAAGGATCGTAAAGTAGTACATCTCATAGCCCGGCGCTGCAACGGAGGGATGGTAACTCTTATCAAGCAGAATGGTACTCCCGTGTTTTACATGGTATACAGGCCCGAAATCGTCATCGCCGATATACGCAAACTGCGCACCGAATCCGTGATCAGGGTTAAAGCGGTAGTGAAATGCCTCCTCAAAATCGCTTTCCACCGGCGGTCGTTCGATGTGATGCTTGTGCGGCGGAAATCCCGACCACCCTCCCGCTCCGACGGTAAAAAGCTCACTTACAAGAAGGTTCCCCGTGTGCCCTTCAACGTTTTTTCCGAGGATGTGGTAAATACGACGGTGCGTCTTGGTGTCGTCGCTTCCATATTGGACGGTATCGACATCATCAGGTGTAACCCGAAATGGTTCTTTGCCACCTCCCGTTTGCCCGCCGGCAACGAAGACCTCGGCGCCGTCACCCGCCGCGGTGATTGTCGCTTTGAACCCGGGCGGTACATATACCGAATCAGGCTTGCCGGCCCAGAGATGTTCCCTCTTTCCCACACTTTCAAATCTGACGCCTTCAACCTCTATATGTACCGTACCCGATACAACCACACAGACAGACTCGTGTTCTTCCAGGCGATGGGAATAGGACATACCCGAAGCAAGACGTATGTCGTTGAAATAGATCAGGGGCGTCCAGTTGTTGTCTACATCGATAACCGGCCTGTTCTCATTGTTATAAGGCCTAATGTGATACGGCATAGTTCTTCTCCTTGATGAATTGTACAAGTTCTTCCCATGTGGCCATATCTTCGGCGCACCGGGTTCTGGAAATATTTATTGAAGCGTTTGCCGCTCCCGCCGTCAAAGCCTCGTCGAGTTCAGCACCAACTAGGAGACGTGCGAGCAACGCGCCTGCAAAGGCGTCTCCGGCTCCGTACACCTTTGCCGGGACGACGGGAAACACCGGTCCTTGTACCGTCCTGCCCGTTGCAGTGTATGCGGTGGATCCATCCTCTCCCCGTTTCACGACGACGACGGAGTTTCCGGCCTCAATCAGGCGCCGCGCGGTTAAGGCGTCCCGGTCTCTGTCGGCGATAGCGTCATTTCCGTAGACCAGTTCCAGTACGTCAAACTCCTCCCTGGTACCGATCACGATGTCGCAGGATTCCGCCGCAAACATGAGGGCAACCGACGCCGACTCGCGGTTGCGCCACGAGTAGGGTCTGAAGTCAATATCCAGTGCAATAAGCGTTCCGGCTTTCCGGGCAATGCCTACCGCGAGCATCGCTGCGTCCCGCGACGGGGACTCAGATAACGCCGTACCGGAAAGGAGGAGCATCGCCGTTGACCGGATATACTCTGCATCAATGTCCGTCGGGTTAACGAGAAGATCGGCCGCGTTATTCCGGTAGAGAACCGTATTTGAACCGGCGCTCCGCGTCTCGGCAAAGGCGATGCTCGTGCGGGCGCCGCTGTGATCAAAGACGATGTGCGACGTATCGACACCCAGCCGCTGCAGCGACTCAACGACAAAACGGCCGATGGGATCGGCGGCGGCGCGGGTAATCATACCCACTTTCATGCCGAGACGCGCCATCGCCGCGGCGATATTCGCAGGAGTACCGCCGACCGATTTGGCAAATACCGGCGTTTCCTCTATGGAGCGACCACTCTGGGTATAGAGGTCCATGTTGGCCCTTCCAAAGGTGACACAGTCGCGTGTCCGCCCGGACGGAACGGCCAGCGGAAATGAGGCCATCTCAGTAGAGCCTTACCTTCTTGAGCATCTCCTGCTGCTCCTCGTACGCCTCTACTACCTCTTTTTTATTGGAAACCTCAGGGATTCCGACGCGCCACCACGCTTCGTATCCGTCGGTCATCGATTTTTTTACCGTCTTTACGTCGATCAGAACTGGACGGATGCTTTTACGCGCCTCATGTAACGCGTCTTTGAGCTCCTTTGCAGTGCGCGCGGAAAATGAGTCGCATCCGTACCCTTTGGCGACCATTGCATAGTCAATCGCGATATCGTCGCCGCTGAGTGTATTGGATGTTTCATCCCGGTAGCGAAATTCACACCCAAAATGAGGTATTCCTTTTGAGCCCTGTAGATTATCGATACAATGAAATCCCATATTGTCAACAAGAACGATAGTGATCTTCTGCTGTTCCTGCAGGGCACTGATCAGTTCCGAATGGAGCATCAGGAATCCGCCGTCTCCGACGAGGGTATATACTTCACGATCCTTTCCCACGGCGAGCTTTGCGCCCAAGGCCCCCGGCACCTCGTATCCCATACAGGAAAAACCATACTCAAGATGGTAATTGTCCGGCGAAACAGGACGCCACAGGCGTTCAAGGTCGCTCGGCAAACTTCCGGATGCCGAAACGATGACATCTTCTTCACTCATGAAGTCGCCGAGCATTCCAATGACCCGTGTCTGGGTAAGCCCGTCGGTATCGTCGAGGGCAAAAAGCCGATCGACTTCGGCATTCCATGCTGCCTTGGCTTTGCCGACGTCACCACCGTAGGAGGCAACATACTTTTTCCTTCGCAGAACGGGCGCAAGCTCTTCCAAGGCGGTACGGGCATCGGCGATATACGGGGCCGCGTTCATCTTGTATGCGTCAAAAGCATTTACATTGATCGTTACGATTTGAACCCCCGGGGCCTGGAACGCCGATTTGCTGGCGGTGTGAAAATCGTTGAGACGAGTTCCTACCGCGAGAATGAGATCTGCCTCACGGGCAATCCGATTGGCGGCGAGTGTCCCCGTTACACCAAGGCCGCCGAGATTCTGGGGGTGGTCCCACCGTACAGCACCCTTGCCGGCCTGAGTTTCTCCGATGGGAATCCCAAATTCCTCTGCAAAAGAAGCCAGCGCATTGCCCGCCTCTGAATACCGAACACCGCCTCCACAGATTATCATGGGTCGTTTTTTTCCGGCGATGACGGCTGCAATCGCCTCCGCCTCACCCGATGCGAGCGGCCGACGGGAAAAGCGATGGACCCGCCGTGCAAAGAAATCGGCAGGATAATCAAACGCTTCGCCCTGTACGTCCTGAGGCAGGGCCAGTACGACTGCACCCGTCTCCGCCGGGTCCGTCAGGACGCGCATCGCATTTATCGCTGCAGTCATGAGTTGTTCCGGTCGGGCGATACGATCCCAATACTTGCTTACCGCTTTGAAGGCATCGTTGGCCGTGACGGTATAGTCATAACTCTGTTCTATTTGCTGAAGAACCGGGTCCGGTTGCCGACACGCAAATGCATCTCCAGGCAACAGGAGCAGCGGAATCCTGTTGGAAGTGGCCGTTCCCGCGGCGGTAACCATGTTCAGCGCTCCCGGTCCGATGGAACTTGTGACGGCGATGATTTTATGTCGATTGTTCTGCTTGGCGTACGCCATCGCAGCGTGAGCCATGCCCTGTTCGTTTCGCCCCTGGTAAAAGGTCAGGTTGTGGTTCGGCTCCTGGATCGCCTCCCCGAGGCCGACGACGACGCCATGACCAAAGATACCAAATATACCCTCGACAAACTTGATTTCCCGATCATCTACCTGCAGGTATTGATTATCAAGAAACTTCACCAGTGCCTGTCCCGCGGTCAGTCTCATCGTTTCCATCATTCACCCCTTATCATATGCCGATCGATTTCAGATATTCCCGGTTACGTTGGGCGTTGTCCCGGGGCGTTCCCGTCCCCGGCAATACGTCCTGTTCAATGACGATCCACCCGTCGTACTCGACGTCTTTGAGTACCGACAGCACCTTGGAGAAATCGATGTCACTCTCAGCAAGCTCACAAAAGACCCCTTCGCCCACGGCTGAAACCCCGTCGATCCTGTTTGCCCGACACCTTCGCGCCGCCGATTCACTGTATCCTTTGAAGTGCACATGGCGGATCCGATCGGCATATTTCCGCAATGCCGATATGGGGTCTCCCCCGCCGTACGCGATGTGGGCGGTATCAAAGGCAATACCAACGAGGTCGGGGTCGGTACCTGCGACAAAGGTCTCGATTTCCGCCGGAGTCTCCACAAAGGTAGCGATGTGCGGGTGAAAGACGGTGCGCAGCCCCGTTTCGTCTCGTATCGCACGGGCAATCGCGTTTGCTCCGTCGGTGAATTTGTTGAACTGTGCCGCCGTCAAGGACATCTCGGGGCTCACACGACCCGCATTATTGGTTCTAATAATGTCGGTATGGGGATCATTTCCGAGTACAACCAACGCTTCTTCACCACCCACGGCGCGGAGCAGTCGGGCGGTGCGGATTGCCTCGGCAATGCTGTTGTCCAGGAGGGACGGATCGTGGAGGAACACCGATACCCACGAAGCTACCAATGAAAGGTTCCGTCGCTCCAACGCCGCCGCGAGTACGTCGGGATCTGTGGGCATAAAACCCCAGTCACCGAGTTCCGTACCGGCGTATCCGGTGGCAGCCATTTCATCAAGTACATTCTCGTAGGTGAGACGGCTGCCCTCCACATTTTCTATGACGCCCCATGAGCAAGGCGCGTTTGCTACGCGTATCAATGGATTCTCCTTTTCAGGTCATCCTACTACGACAACGAGCATTTTGCAATCGTTTGCATCATTTTGCAAACCATATTTTGATGGAATGTAAAAGGCCGCCCGGGATCTTCCGGGCGGCCCGACGGCAGCGCCTATATTGCCGGTAACTGGTAATCTGACGGCTCCGTAAGCATACAGCTCCGCAACAGGTGTACCGATTTTTTCATACCTTCCATGCGAGACATGGTGACATCCTCATGTTCAATACTGAGGGTATCATCGTACCCGTTCGTCCTGAGGCGGAAGCAGAAGTTTTTCCACCACGCTTCATCCCGGCCGTACCCCAGTGTCACGTAATTCCACCCGCGGATTGAGGCGTGGGTCGGCGGGATCGTCTCAAGTAGCGAGTTGGTCGCCCGATTCCGCTCGACGATCATCGCGTCTTTTGCGTGGACGTGATAAATTGCGTCGCCCAGCGCATCAACTGCTGCCAGCGGGTCGGCCCCCATCCATATCAGGTGGCTGGGGTCAAAATTGACGCCCACCGTTTCGCCGACGGCGTCACGGAGGCGGAAAAAGGACGGTACGTTATACACGAGCTGTCCCCCGTGGATTTCCAGAGCCAGTTTGGTGACTCCATAGCGCTTGGCATACGTTACAAGGTCCTTCCAGTACGGGATTGCAACCTCGTTCCACTGGTACTCCAGGATTCGGACCGTCTCCGGCGGCCAGGTGAGGGTAATCCAATTGGGATGTGAGTCACCTGGAGCCCCGGGAAGTCCCGACATCAGAACAACGCGATCAAGGCCGATCATCGACGCCAGTTCGATTGTCCGGCGGACGACGCGGTCGTGGTCCCTACCCTCCGCCGCCGGGTGGAGCTGGTTGCCGTTTGCGGTGAGTGCCGAAATCTCCAGACCGCGATCTTTCACCGCCGCGAGAAAATTCCGCCGGGCATTCCCATCGGCCAGCAATCTGTCGAGGTCCAGATGCGGCGCAGTCGACCAGTTGCCGGTAGCAAATTCCACCGTTTCAAGACCAAGCTCCGCCGCCACATCGAGCATCTCGTCAAATCCAAGATTGCCGAGACTGTCAGTGACCATTCCGATTTTCATTCTTATTTTCCAACCTGGACAGATGCACCGGTCTTGAGCGACTCGAAGGCCGCATCCGCAAGCTCCAGTGATCGCAAACCATCTTCACCGCCCGGACCAATGGCTGTGCCCGCTTCCAGAGCGTCCACAAGGGCTGCAAATTCGTTCTGATACGCCTTGGCGTACCGTTCGAGGAAAAAGAACATCGGTTTCGCCGCCGTGATGCCGGTCTCGCCGGCAAAGGCAACGGTGTGTTCCGCTACGTTCCCCGCCTGAAGCATCCCCTTGCTGCCGTGTACCTCTATCCGCTGATCATACCCATAGGTCGCCCGGCGACTGTTGGTGATGACCGCCATACGGCCGCTTGGACAGGTGAGCGTTACAACCGCAGTATCGACGTCCCCGGCCTTTTCGATTTCTGGATCCGTCAACGTTGCGGCGCTGGCATATACCTGAGTCGGCTCCTCACCCAGGAGCCATCGCGCCATATCAAAGTCGTGGATCGTCATGTCCCGAAAGAGTCCTCCCGATCCTTTAATGTATTCTACCGGGGGAGCGCCGGGATCGCGTGAAGCTATCGTCACCAACTCCACGTCTCCAGCATCACCGTCGTCGAGCCTCTTCTTGAGGGTCATAAAATTGGGATCAAAACGACGGTTGAAACCGACCATCAACGTGGCGTCCGTCTCTTTGACGACGTTGAGCACGCCCTGTACGCGCTTGATATCGAGGTCGATGGGTTTCTCGCAGAAGATTGCTTTCCCCGCTTTCGCCGAGCGTTCTATCAGGTCGGCATGTGTCTCGGTAATTGAACAGATCATCACCAGGTCTATATCCGGGTCCTGAAGGATGTGGTCTATCGTGGCAACCTCCGCACCGTATGCCGCCGCGAGCTCCTTGGCCGCGGGAGCATAAACATCGGAGACGTACCGCAATTTTGCTTTCCCGCTTCCTCCGACACTGCCTGCATGAATTTTCCCTATTCGGCCTGCTCCGATGAGTCCTACGTGTATCATGTTCTTCTCCTTCTTCCTGTATGTATTCCGGCCCCGACCGGGGCCGTCCGTTCACTGATTTTCCGCGTCGTCATCAGACGGTCCGTACCGAACCGCCCCCGTCGGCGGCCCGTTGGATCGCCTCGAGTATTTCCGCTACACGCAGCCCGTCGATCAGCGAGCCCCCGGTAAATACGCCGCCGGTCGCAATCGCTTCCATGAACTCCGCGATCATGTATCCGAAACTCTCGGCCCAGCCGATGGCAACGCGATCGTGGGGCACCGGCGCATATTCGGAAACGTGGGGGAACGCGGGGTGGTTCAATACCGTCCGAAACGGATACGGCGAGGTTTTGCCGACTTGAGCAATGGTGTACTCGCCCGGTCGCGCCGTGGTGAACGTAATTGTCCCTTTTGTCCCGACGGCGCATAGGTGCATCGTGTTTCCCATTCCCACCGTGACGCGACTCGCGGTGAAGTGCACCGTTGCACCATTTTCTACTCGAAGCATCGCCGTTGTCATATCGTCGTTGTCCACTATACGCTTCTCGTTGCTCAGAGCGCCGAGATCATGTCCCCGGGTAGCCCCTGCGGGGAGATAGCGTTCCGGTACGGTGATCGTCGAGGCGGCACTGAGGACTTCCGTTACTTCCCCGGCGATAAATCGTACTGTATCGATGGGATGAGCCCCCAGGTCGTGAAGCGCCCCGCCACCGGAACGGGCGCGTTCATAACGCCAACTATACGGTACCAACGGGTCTGCAGCGTAATCCGAGTGATACTCGGCGGTCATGTGGATCAGATCACCGATATCGCCTGCGACAACTCTTCTTTGAATCTCCGCAACCGCCGGTATGCGACGGTAATTGAATACCGACCCGGCGACGACGGTCGCGCGATTCCCCTTTTCGACGATATCTCTCGCCTCAGCGGCGGACAGGGCGAGCGGTTTCTCACACAGAACATGTTTACCCGCGTCCAATGCGGCGGCGGTAGCCTTTCCATGTTCGTAGTTCGGTAATGCCACGCTGACGATGTCCACCCGGGGATCATCCATCACCGCGCGCCAGTCGTCGGCCGTCCGTTCAACGCCGTAACGGCGGGCGAGTGTCCCGGCCGCTGATGATTCAATGTCGCACACCGTCCGGAGCGCAAATTTAGCGCCCTGTTCTTCAAAGCGATGCCTGTAGGTATGATACCCGGCAGCGTGTGCCGCAGCGATCATACCCGCTCCGAGAACCGCAATGCCGTACTCTTTCATGGAGCTACCGCCTCCCATTGACCGCTACCCGCGGAGGTAAAGATCGCATCCATCGTTTTCATTTGCGCTATCGCGTCGTCCAGTCCAAACTCGTACCGAAACTCTCCACGAATCGCCCGAGAAAAATCGGTAATTTCCTGGGTATACTGATCAACCTGAGATACCTCGATCCGTCGGCGATCGATGTCATCAAAACTGTTGTGGCTGTCCGCATAGAGTTCCGCCGGCGACGTCTCAGTCGGAACGTACGGAGCGGGAAGGTCGATGGAACCCCTTTCACAGACGATCTGCACCCGCTGCATCGCCGCAACGTGTAACCAGGATGTAAACGTCGAGTATCTGCCGTCGCCGAAATCGAGGATGGCCGTCACGAGACGGTCCGTACCGGTTGACGGATCGGTGTCCATTGACGCAAAGACGCGGATCGGTTCGGATTCGAAAATGTATCGGGAACTCATGATTGCATAACAACCGAGGTCATAGAGGGCGCCGCCGCCATACTCCGGACGGAACCGGAAATCCGCCGGCGCTTCGAGGTGAAATCCGAGGATAATCTGCACCGCCATCGCCTTGCCGTATTCACCGGACCGCAGCAGCTCACGGGTTTTCTTCCACTGCGGGTTGTGTCTGACCATAAAGGCCTCACCAAAGAGCAACCCTTCGGGTATGTCCGCCAGGCGCTGCGCCTCTGCCGCGTTCAAAGCTACCGGTTTTTCGCACAAAACGTGCTTTCCCGCATCAAGGGCGGCCCTGGCGTAGTCGACATGCATATGGTTGGGAAGAGGAATGTACACCGCTTCGATATCAGAATCGCTGAGGAGCGCCTCGTACGTATCGTACCGTCTCTCGACGTCGAACTCGTCGGCGAATGATTGTGCCTTTTCTAAACTCCGGGATGCCACTGCAACCACCTCTGCAGCGGGACTCGCGACCATACCAGGAACAACGCGGGCCCGTGCGATATTGGCGGTTCCCAGCACCCCCCAACGAACCGGTTGGAATCGACCTTCGTTCGAGCTCATACCCTATTGTACGACATTCTGACAAAACCGGTTAGGACGAAACGTTTGCAAATTCGCACAGAATTACATCTCCCTACCCGAAAGAAGAGGGGATGGACCTGCGAGGTGAATGCCCAACAACTTTCTTGAAAAGGCGGGAAAAGTAGTTCGGGTCGGCGATGCCCACCGCTTCCGCCGCTTCGGCGACGGACATACCGCCATTTCGGAGATGCTCGAGAGCTCGAGTGATGCGGAGGCGGTTGATGTAGTTTGTCGGGGTAAGCCCGGTAATCTCCTTGAAGACCGTTCTGAAATAGTTGGGAGTAACATATGATTCCGCCGCAATCGTTTCGATCTCCGGCGGATACATGAGATTGCCTTCAATCCGATTGAGCGCCTTGGCGACAATTTCTCGTTTACGAGTACGGTTTTCCCCGGGCTGGGGGAGCTGTTCCCGCTGCACCCTGATCAGCATAACCAGGATGATCTCAAGATACGCGTGCTTAATAAACTCAAAACCGATGTTTTGGGTCGTCTGCTCGGTGATAATCTCCTCGAGCATTTCTTCAACTTTCCGGCGATATCCTTCATCAAGGTGAATGATACCCTGCGCATTGAGATCGGCGTGGCGGCGTAGTATTTCGCCGTGTTGTCCCCCTGCGGTACTTACATTGCGCCCCAGTGAGACCGCCCGCAGAATATCGTCCCACCGCTCTTTCAACGGAGCATTGATACTCGATGGATCGTTCTCGCCGCCCGGCGCCTCCCCCTGGCGAACGTGCCCGTGCCATCGCGCGCCAATCCGGTGGGGAAAAAACTGCAAGTTATATATGGACATATCACCGTCGACGCGGAATGCGTGACTTTCCTGGGGCGGAAGAAGAAACACGTCTCCAGGCAGGAGGACAACGTCACTCCCGTCATACGTGTGAACACAGGATCCACGACTGACCAAAACGAACTCATAGAAGAGATGTTTGTGGAGCTCCACCGAACCGCCACGGATAACCCGCTCAACGGTAATCGGGGTTTCGTCATTGGAGCGGAAAGGGAAATATCGGTCCAATTGCAGACCACGCGCTATAGATAGTTCTCGATGCGACGACGCATTTCCGTAGCGACTTCCAGATGATCATGCTCCCATAGACGCCAGTTTAGAAACTCACCGGAGATGTATCCGTGAAATCCTGTCGCCTTGACAGCATCCGTCCATTCCTGAACGGGCAGCTCACCATCACCGGGCAGGACACCCCGTAACTCCCGTTCATCGACCCACGATTCACCGGGTCCCGGTCGAAATCCGTCGCAGAGGTGTACGCCGTAAATCAGGGACGGATCAAGGTGGACGATATCCGCAGGTTTCGCGCCACGGCTCGCCCAGAAATGCCAGTAGTCTATTACCAGTCCGACGTTGTCCCGTCCTGTTGTATCGATCAATCGGAGACAATCGTCAAGTGTATGAATCGGGGTCCACGCGGCGCCCTCAATTTGAAAACGAATCCTTTTTGCGGATCCGATCGAGGCGATCTCCTTCAAGTTGAGGGCGGTAAGTCGTATCACCTCGTCCAGGGGCAGGCCGTCCAGGGCGGAAAAGGGGTTGACCTGTATCGTCGGAGCGCCGATCACGCGGGCTACTTCACAGAGCCGTTCGGTCCGGGTGAATAACTCCGCCCGCTCGGACCGGCCGGTCACCTCAATTCCGCCTATTATATCGATCGCCGCGGCCTCGATCCCGAAGGCATCGAGAGCGGACTTCAGCTCCGCCGCCGTTCCCCCCGCGTCGAGATAGCGCATCAACTTGTCGGTGTGCACTTCCAGGGCGCCGTACCCCGCATCACGGGCGATCCTTACGTCGGAGAGGATATTGCCGTGAAGTGTCACCTGTCCGTGCAATGTGAGGATCATTCCGGGTATGCCCCCGCCACGACCTGGTCATAGTCCACCAGTGAGCCCGTCATGACCCCCGACTCCGGACTCAACATATAGGAAATCAATCCGGCGAGCTGCTCAGGCTGGACAAGCTGTCCCAGGGGCAACCGCTTTCCCGCCTCCTCCGCCCAGTCGGCTCCGGCGCCGTGGTACTCCCTCTGGATTTCAGCCTCCCCGGCGGTCTCCATCCAACCGGTGAGTACTCCGTTGCAGCGGATCCGGTCCTTCACGAACGCGTTGGCTACGTTTTTTGTGAGCGTCGCCAGTCCGCCTTTTGCGGTGGAATACGGCGTGAGATACGACTGGCCGCAGTGGACCACCATACTTAATACGTTAACGATCGTTCCGGGACTGCCGATTTCCTTCACGTGCCGGACAAACTCCTGCATCGTCAAAAAGGGAGCACGCAGATTGATCGCCATATGACGGTCCCACATATCCTTGTCCGTATCCAGGAGCCCGCCCCTGCCGGGATATCCCGCGTTGTTCAGCAAAGCGTTTACCGTACCGAATTGAGCGATTGCTGTTTTTACAAAACCGGTTGCCTGGTCAGGATCGGCCAGATCTGTCGGGACGTACAGGAGTTCGGGCAATCCATGATTGCATTCCACATCCCCGGAAACGGCTCTTGCGTACTCACGCAGTTCTCCTATCGCCGCCTCGCCCTGTTTTTCATCACGCCCGCAAATTGCAACCGCTTGCGCACCGTCCCGTATGAGGCGCTTTGCCACGGCAAAACCAAGTCCGTGTGTGCCCCCGGTGATCACGGCATGTGTCTGTGTATGCTGCATGTCATTCATCATTCTGTGTCTTTGGTAAGCCAATGAGTCTTCTGGTACGCCTGAAATGCTGCCAATGTCTGGTTACCGCTTCTTCAACGGATTTTGTTTCCAGAACCCGAACAATATCCGCATGATCGTCTGCGACGACTTTCATAGTTTCCATATGCTGATACGTCTGTCGGATCGCGTTCTTCATAAATGCCTGAAGGGTATGATAGACATCGTAAAAAAGGTGGTTCTCACCTCCTTCAATTATCGCCTGGTGAAAGTGATAATCCGCTTCAGCCATTCCGTCCCAATCATCGTTTTCCGCAGCGTCATACATCTCCCGGACGACGTCCCGTAATCGATCCAGCGTTTTCTGGCCCGATTCCTCGTGGCGCTGCAGCCGTCCCGCCACACGCCGGAACGAGATTGATTCTATCGCTTCCCTGAGTTCGTAGACGTCACGGATATCATCATTTCCCAGAAGCAGTGCCCAGGTGATCGCCTCGAGTGAGATATTGGCCCGGTCCTGTACAAAGGTCCCCTTGGCGGCTTTTGAGTCAACGACGCCGAGGTGTTGAAATACCTTTATCGCTTCCCGGATAGAGGAGCGGCCGACTCCGAAAAGTGTGGCCAACTCCTGCTCCGTAGGAAGTCGATCACCCGGCCGGTATTTCCCTGACGCAATCAATTCCTTTATCCGGGCCATCACTTGCGTGACGATGGTATTCTTTGAGATCGGTTTCTGTGTAAGCAAGTCGCTTTCAGCTTCTTTTTGCACATTTCCCCCAACAAGGTATTATGCCACCTTCTCCGACTCTCGCATACTACCCTGTAAGATCCGTTAAACCGACATTCAGACATTAATACCCGGCCGCTGCCGGCCGGTCACAACGCAGGCGAACACCGGAATCGTTCACCTTATTTCTTACCTCGGTTGCGCATTGTGTCGATGATCACTGCCACCACTATGATCACACCTTTCATAATCTGCTGCCAGTATGAAGATACACCCATCAACTGAAGACCGTTATTCATTACCGCGATGATGAGCGTACCGACGACTGTGCCACCGATAGTCCCGATGCCACCTTGCAGGCTGGTGCCGCCGATGACTGCAGATGCAATCGCATCGAGCTCATACATAATACCGGTACTGGGTTGGCCGGAACTGACTCGAGCTGTCAGAACGACTGCAGCAACACTCGTCAAAAGGCCGGCATATGCATAGACAAGAATTTTTTGCCGATCAACATTGACACCGCAGATGTATGCGGCTTGTTCGTTACCGCCCAAGGCGTACGTGTACTTTCCGAAACGTGTACTGGAAAGCAAGAAATGAGAAACAAATGCGAGAGCAATAAAGATAAGTACCGGGATCGGAATAAAGAAATTCTGACTCAAATTCAGGATCGAGCCTTGTCCGATCCACTGAAATGATTCGGAAAGATTATCTACCGGACGCCCATTGGTCACGAGATAACCCACGCCCCGAGCACTGGTCATCATGCCAAGAGTTGCAATAAATGGTGGAATCTTGAATTTTGCGTGAAGCGTACCATTGATACCTCCGGCAATCACCCCGAGCACCAAAGCAACGATGACAGGCAAGAAGACCGGTAATGCGTAAGCATCCCGCGCGACCATCGCGGAAATAACTCCGATCATCGCTACCAGGGAGCCTGAAGAAAGGTCGATTCCTCCGGTGATAATGACAAACGTAACACCCAGAGCGATTATGGCCGATTACAGCGGACTGCCGAAGTACGTTAACGATGTTTCGGAATTTCAAAAAGATCGACACGCCATTATCGATCGTCAGAATTGCGAGCAGAATACAGATACCGATAAAAACGAGTAATATCCCGTATCTGTTCACAAACGCCTTGAAATCAAAACCACCCTTCTTTTCGGGGGTTGCACTGTCTGCACTCATTGTATTCCTCCGTTACTCAAATCGTCAGTGCCTCACCCGAGGCAAGTTGCAACACCCGTTCCTGCGTTGCCTGTTCGCGGGTCAACTCTCCCGCTTTTTCACCCTCGTGCATCACCATGATACGATCGCTCATACCCAGGACTTCCGGCATTTCAGAAGAGACCATGATGATCGCCTTACCCGACTGGGCGAGTTTTGTCATTAGTTTATGAATCTCTGATTTGGCGCCAACGTCGATTCCTCGAGTAGGCTCATCAAGAATGAGAATATCCGGTTCAGTCAGGAGCCAACGGGCAATCAATACTTTCTGCTGATTTCCGCCGCTCAAGTTCACCACCAACTGATGCAAACTCGGGGTCTTCACATTGAGAGCTGCACGTTGCCGCTCACAATCCTGAGTCATTGATCGAAAGTCGAGGCCAACTTTCCCGACATATTTGTCAATATTGGAATAAACCATATTGTCCTGGACCGAAAGCGGGAGAAAGAGACCGGATTGCTTCCGGTCCTCAGTGAGGAGGCCCATCCCGGCCCGTATTGCATCTATTGGTTGGCCGACACTCACCGGCTCGCCATCTACAAAAATTTCCCCGGAATCGGGAGGGTAAACGCCGAAGATGCTCTCTATTATTTCTGTTCGTCCCGAACCCATCAGACCCGCGATCCCGAAGATTTCTCCCTTACGGACTTTAAAGGAGACGTTTCGAAATTTGCCTTCAAGAGAGATATTTCTGACCTCGAGTTTCACGTCCGTAATATCCGCATCCTCTTTCGGAAAGAAATTCGTGAGCTCTCGACCAACCATCATTGAGATCAACTCGTGCTTGGTGATATCCGTCGCCGCTTTTGTTCCAACGTAACGACCATCACGAAGAACTGTAACCTCATCGGAGATCTGAAATACTTCGTCCATCTTGTGGGTGATGTAAATGACGGCAACACCCTTCTTTCGCAGGTTATTGATCATGCGAAACAGGTGGGCGACTTCTTTTTCGGTAATTGCAGATGTCGGCTCATCCATAATGATCAGCTTCGAGTTGTAGGAAATCGCATTGGCAATCTCTACCATCTGCATACTCGCAATACTGAGATCTTTCATTTTTTTCGATGGATCAATTTTGATATCCAGGGTATCAAAGAGTTCCTGGGTCTGTTGAATGAGCCTCTTCCCGTCAACCCAACCGGTCTTCCCTCTGGTGGGTTCACGCCCGAGCCATATATTCTCGGCTACCGTCATATGGGGTATCGGTGTTAGTTCTTGATGGATCATCGATATCCCGTGATTCAGACTGCTTCTAACATCCATTTGAAGGTGTTCCGTCCCGTCGAACCGAATCACACCGTCGTTCGGCGTGTAGATCCCGAGAAGCACCTTCATCAAGGTCGATTTTCCCGCTCCGTTTTCTCCCATCAGGGCATGGACGGTAGCCGGTCGTACCTTGAGAAACACATCATCGAGGGCCAACACTCCGGGAAAACCCTTTGTGATATGCTCCATTTCAAGGAGGTATTCTTCCGCCATTCCATTCTCTCCTTAGGCCAAAAGAAAATCGGCGCCTTTAACGGCGCCGATTTTACTACGCCCGATACGATCAAGTACGGGTTATTCAACACCCCAAAGAGCCAGGTATTTATCTACGTCCTTCGGGAGTACAGGTTCGAAGGGGACGGATACCATTTCAGGAAGATCTTCTCCCTGCGCCGCCTTAACGGCCGATTCAATACCGGCGTACCCCTGGCCGTATGCGTTCTGGAACACCGACACGTTCAACTTGCCTTCTTTCATCATCATGAGAGCATCCGGGGTGGCGTCTACACCAGCAACGACTACTTCATCAAGCATTCCAACCTGCTCAAGAGCAAGGATCGCGCCGATCGCCATTTCATCGTTGTTCGCAACAACCGCGTCAATCTCCATTCCGGTTTGAATCCAGTTTTCCATGAGAGTAAGGCCGAGAGAACGCTGCCATTGCGCCGTGTCTTCGGCAACGAGCTGCATTCCGGGATTCTGGGCAAGGACATCCTTGTTACCCTGGGTACGTCCGATCATACCGGAGTGACCGATCTCACCGTTCATGATCACGACGTTTCCTTCACCACCGAGCAGTTCGGCGACGGCTTCCATCTGAACGGTCCCCGCGTACACTTCGTCCGAACCAACGTAGGTTGCCAGTCGTTCAATGTCGCCAGGTCCGGGTTTCCGGTTGACTGAAACAATCGGGATGCCCGCGGATTCGGCTTCATTGATGATCGGACCGATCGTGCCGGCATCTACAGGTACGATTACAATCGCATCAACACCCTGGGTTATGAAGGTATCGACCTGTCCCTGTTGAACCGCTGCATCGTTTTTACCGTCTACCATCGTGATTCGTACACCAAGCTCCGCTGCAGCTTCTTCAAAACCTTCGTGCATGTAGGACATCCACTTATCGTCAAAGTTCGCCGTCAGCAACACCGATATGCAACTGTCGTTCACCTTCTGCTTCACCCTGACCGCCGGCCCCACAGCGCCGAACTTGCGACAAGTACCATCGTCACTACAAGAACAGAAACAACAAATCGTTTCATATAACCCCTCCTTTGGGATTGTTTGGATTATGTGGCCTGCACGCCACATATCCATAAAAGAACGGCTTTTCCGATTTGTCAAGAACAGATTGTCTGATAAAATGAAAATCACTCATTCGATAATTTTCAACCGGTTTTTTCGGTCACATTGACCAACAAAAATTTAATAATCTAATTAATTATTTTATTTAATATATATTTCTTGCTTTCAACGATTCGCTGTTCCATCGTATTTTTATCCAGCTCGTGTACACTAGGAGAAAAGGGTTCAAACGATGCCACGCCGGGAAAACCTGCCCCCAGTATCCGATGCAAGGTGTCAACATTCCCCACCCGGTCCCCGGCGTCTACATATACACGGTCGGGATCGCGGAACTCGCTAACCGGTCCTCCCTTTGTCACAACCGGAGAGATGGACCAGACCGATCAGATCTACCGGTAGTTCTTCAGTCCCAAGTATCTGCGGGTCCATTCCGGCTACGGCGAAGTGAAACGTATCGAGGGTCAGCCGATATGAGTCGCTTCCGATTTTCCGAGACAATTTCCGCGGCAAGGGCCGTATCGCGAAGGGAGCTTTCGGGAAACCCGAGAGGCTCAACCAGACCGACCATCCCGGCGTCCTCGAGCATCGGAAGATAGTGTTGCAGAGATTTTTTTGTGTCTTTTGCCATTTCCGCACGCGAACGGCTATCCGATACATCACAATGGGGGGCACATCACGATCGCCGTATTGTCCAGATTACGGGAGAAGCGGATCAGCCGCTTGAGTTCGTCTGTTAGCCGCGGCGAACTCGGAGGGAAGATTAAAATGTTGGACGGCGTTGATCGTCAACACCGAAAGATTTCTTTCGGTGAGCAAATCCCTGACCTTTGCAGGGTCGACGTCGTCGATGACGTCAAATCCGGACAGATCGTTTCGTAATTCCACTCCCACTGCATTTACGGCAGCGGCGAGATCCAAAAAACCTTTCAGGTCGAGAGTCGGAGCAACCATCCGATTGACCCCAATTTTCAGTTCAGACATTCTATTCTCCTCGTTTAATCGTTTGTCGCGTTGATCGCACAAAAAAAAATTACGAACCAACCATTGTCCATTCTGATTTTCCGTCGGAGGGACAACTTTTCAGCACAGCCTCAACAAATGCCATACCCCGTATTCCGTCGTCCACATCGGGAAAGTCGTATGTATCGTCACGGCCTTCAATCCTGTCCCGGACAGCCCGGTGGAACTCAGCATACAGATTGGCAAACGCCTCGAGATATCCCTCAGGATGCCCGCGTGGTATCCGGGACCACGTTGTGGAAACCGCATCGGGAGTGTGTCCCCGATACAACCGGCGTTCGTTTCCCGACGGTTCTTTTACAATCAGCAGTTCCGGGGTCTCCTGCACCCATTCGACGGCACGTTTCGTGCCATACACCCGCAATCGAAAGGGATTGCGATCACCCGTAGCAAACTGCGATACCGTTATAACTCCCGACGCACCGTTCTGAAATCTAACAAGGATATTTGCGTCATTTTCCAGGTCCGACGTGGTGAGTAGATTGGAGAGATCCGCAGTCAACCGCTCGACTCTGAGGCCGGTATCGTATTCCGCCATATGCAGGGCATGTGTTCCTACGTCCGCCGTGATCAACGAGGGCCCTACAATCCCCGGGTCCATCCTCCAGAGCCTCGGCTCCTCACCCGTCGCGGCAATCATGCCCTGGACCCACCCCTGGGGCATTTCCACGACGACGCGGTGAATCGTACCGAGCTCTCCCCCCGCTCCCTGAGTGCTCGTGCTTCTTTAACCATGGGATACCCGATGTAGTTGTGGGTAAGCATGTAGACGGCGTTATGTTTTCCGGATCACCTCCCTGAGCCTGCGTCCTTCGTCAGAACTGATCCCGATCGGTTTGTCCGATGAAACGGCAAGACCCGCCTCGATCGCAGCCGTCGCGATCTCCACATGGGTGTTATTGGGCGTCGCGATGACGACGTACTCGATACTCCCGGCTTCCTCGGACAACAGCTCCCGATAGTCCGTATAGGTGTGTTCCGACGGCACGTGCCATTTTTCGGCGGTTTTTTGTATTTTTTTTCGACGTTCCGGGAAAAAGAACCTGCAACGAGCTCTGCGTCACCGTCCAACGTCGCTGCAATGCGATGGACCGGACCCATAAAGGAGTCGAAGGCACCGCCGATAATCGCAAATCTCAGTCTTCGATTTTTCATATGGTGTACTCAATATTCACCGGACGGTGTTCCTTACGCAACGATAACGCAGCCTCGGCGATCTCCCGCGCCTTGACGCCGTCTTGCGACCGGTTACATCAAGTTGTACGACTCCACTTGTACGGCGACGATCGGAATAGGCTGCCCCTTTGGACCCGAACAGCTCAATTCGTTCGTCATTTCCAAATGCGGCCCGGCGGCTATTGTCAATATTGGCAGATTCTTCCCCGGCACGTTTCATCAGAAGCATGGACGTGTCCACGTCTTCCGCTGCACTAACCGAATCACGTTCGATGCGTGAATCTTAGCGATGTACCGCGCTCCTAATAAACCTGCTCTCATCATATCATTACTCCCTTACCGTCCGTATTACAGTCCGATAGTTCGCAAATAATCCCGATTGCGTTGGGCACTCTCTTTTGGTTTACCCATCCCGGGCAGGACATCCTGCTCCACAACGATCCACCCGTCATAATCACGTTCTTTCAGAAAATCAGCGAGCGGCGCAAAATCGATATCTGCCGTTTCTAGTTCGCTGAACACCCCGTTTTCGTACGATTTTACCGCGTTCCACCGATGTTCCCGCGACGTTTGGGCAATCTCTTCTGAATACCCCTTAAAGTGAACGTGCCAGATACGATCCCAGAACGCTTTGATCCCCTGCAGAGGATCCCCACCGCCGAATTTCCAGTGCCCCGTATCAAATACGAGTCCGACGAGAGCCGGGTCGGTGTTCTCGAGAAAACGTTTTGTCTCCTCAGGTGTCTCGATCCACGTTCCGACATGGTGGTGCAGGACCGTACGCAACCCCGCTTCGTCCTTCACCGCCCGGGCGATTGCCTCCGCACCGGAACAGAACGTCTTCCACTGGGCGGCACCCATTTCATGCTCGGAGGTGATCCTGCCTGCGTTCCCGGTCCGCACAGGGTCCACAAAGGGATCGTTACCAAGGACGACAATCGGGGTATCTCCACCGACGGCGGCCATCAATTGTGCGGTGCGTACCGCAACTTCGATATCTGCATTCAACTGTGAGGCGTCGTGCATATGAACGGACACCCAGGAGCCGACCATCTCGAGACCCCGAGAATTCAGTTCATGGGAGAGATGTGCCGGATCGGTAGGCATAAAGCCCCAGTCGCCCAGTTCCGTCCCCACGTAGCCCGTCTCCTGAATTTCGTGAAGCACCTTTTCCCAGGTGATCCGTTCACCTTCAATGTTTTCTATAACCCCCCAGGAGCACGGGGCATTGGCAACCTTGATCATTGTTTCTCTCCTAAACCGTTTCCCACGATCCTGATTCCCAGGACCGAATAATCGCCTGCTGAACCCTTGCGACCTTTCGTGCGTCTTCAAGGCTCGGTTCTCTCTGGATGCCGTCCCGGAGGGAGCACAGAAATTCCCTGGCTTCAATGACCTTAGTGTCCTCGTATCCGAGGTTGAGTCCCCAGGCTGGATTAAAATTGCCGTGAAATGGATGGGCCGGACCGCTGAGAAGCGTCTTGTAACCATCCTCGGCGGGATTTTCATCATCCCGATACTGGACGTCCAGCTCATTCATACGTTCCATATTCCATTTGATTGCGCCCCTGGTACCGTACACCTCAAAGGACATATCACACTTGGCCCCGTTTACGACACGACACGCCTCCAGGAATCCGTGAGCACCACCGGCAAAACGGACGATGGCACTGACATAGTCCTCGTTTGTTACCGGTCCGGTGGGACTTTCTGCGGTACCAACTGCGTAGTGGGAAGTCGCGTTGGGGTCGGGCAGCGGCCGCTCCTTGATGAACGTTTCCCGGTCACCCACAAGCTTTTCGATACCGCCGGTAATCATGTGGGCCATATCTATGACGTGGGACATCAGGTCACCAAGAGTTCCCAGACCATGTTCTTCTTCAAACCGCCAGGAAAGCAACCCAAAAGGATTTCCGGCATAACCGTTGAGAAAGCGTCCATGATAGTGGGTGATGGTCCCGAGCTTTCCCCCCGCGATCAAGTCTCGGGCGTACTGCACCACCGGGGGCCAGCGATAATTGTACCCGACAGTACTCATCACCCCCGCCTGCTTGACTGCGTCGGCGGCCGCAATTGTCTCGGTGGGAAATCGTCCCACCGGTTTTTCACAGGCAACGTGTTTGCCCGCCGATGCCGCAGCCTCTACGATTTCAAGGTGCATACCGTTGGGTGCGGTAATATCAACCACATCCACCGCAGGATCGCTGATAACCTCCCGCCAGTCGGTTACATATTTCTGAAACCCGAATCGTTCCCGGGCGGCGCGGGCACGTTTTTCATCCGCGTCGGCACAGACCACAAGAACCGGATATAGCCCCTCGTCTATAAACCGATCCGGTACCATACGATAGGACCGCGCATGAACGTGTCCCATCCATCCCATTCCGATAACACCGATACCAAACTGTTTCTTTGTCACAAATGCGCCCCCTCTGTAGTTGTGCACCAGATATGTGTCAAGAATACACCCGAATAACAACCTGCGCAATCGGTTGCGCATCGATGTGTGACCTTGCACTTGGGACCAATCGATGTACGGGTCGGAATTACTAAGGCAATCGGGGCGGTGCGGTAGTTGCCCGGATAATAAGTGCACCGGGAAGGAGCGCCGTTCGGTAGCCTTTCCCTTCCAGTCGCTCCAACACAAGTTCAACCGCCTGTCGTCCCATCTCGCCTCGGGGTTGACGAATAGTGGTAAGCGGCTGCGGCAGAGACGCCGCTATGTCAAGGTCATCACAACCGACGATGCTGAGATCCCGGGGAATTGCAACTCCCTCCCGAATGGCGGCGCCGACCAGCCCAAAGGCGACCATATCGTTGTAGCCCTGTACCGCGGTAACGCCGAACCGGAGAACTTCCGTGAGGGCGTTGCTCCCGCGGATCAGATCCGACCCTCCGTCGGGCAGAATAGAATGAACGGTTCCACCGGGCAGGCGCCGCGCCACCCCCTGTTCAAGTGCCTCCAGCCTGCGTGTGCTGGAGAACGGGCGATCCTTTACTCCAATAAAGGCAAAATCCCGGTGTCCCAACTCCACAAGATGGTGCGCAGCGGCGTCGATCATCATCGAGTCGTCAACTGCAACAACAGCGATGTCACTTGACGGGTCTTCCTGCCCGACCAGTACGACAGGAACACTCAATGTTCGCTCAAAAAGGTCATAGGTCGAGCGCTGATGGGTAGCGACGATAATAACGGCATCCACCCGATGACGCTGGAAGTTGGTTGCAATTGAGAGCTCCCGGTCCGGGTCGCGCCGGGAGGTACTGAATATCACACGATAGTCGTGGTATCCTGCGTGTTCTTCGATGCTGTCGACAATCATTCCGACAAAAGGATCGGTCAGGGATGGAGCGACAACTCCGATCGTTTGAGTACGACTGGTGGCAAGGGAGCGGGCAATTGCACTCGGCTGATACCCAAGTTCCCCGGCAATGCGCAGGATTCGTTTTCGCGTCGCGGCACCGATCCGGTCCCGATTGTTCAATGCCCGGGAAACGGTGGAAGGATTGACGTTTGCCGCTTTTGCAATGTCGTAAATGGATACGTTCCTACTGGCAGTTTCATCATCCAAAGTACTATTCCACCCTTTCCGGTACATCGCTACTGTAACAAGACATATAGATACCTGAGAACCGCCGAGCCCGCTACGACGATCACAAAACGCCAATATGACTCTTCCGACATGCGTCGTACAATGACCCGCCCCGTCCAGATTCCGAGAGTGACCACCGGAACCAGAACGAGTGTACGGAGTAGCATTTCCGCGGTGAGCGTTCTCCACCACCAGATATGAATCGGTAACTTAGTCAGATTCATCACAAAGAAGAACCAGACGCTTGTGGCGATGAACTGTGCCTTCATCGTACCCATTGCAGCAAAATAGACGGTCACAAAAACACTCGCCAGGTTTCCGATCATCGAGGTGAAGCCGGACAGGAATCCTGCCAGCGGGGTCACCCATTTTGGTGGAGTGCGCCGCGCATCGCGGAATCTTCGCGCACGCTGAACCACCATTCCCCCATATGCGATGAGGATAACGGTAAAAAGGATCCACTCGAAGACCTTTACAGGAAGCCGGTTTCCAACTAGAGCCCCAATGGCGAGACCGACAATTGTCGGACCCAGCAATTTCCACAAAACCTTCCAATCCACATCCCTGAACAGAAGCACCGTTGCCTGAAAATCGGCATACAGAAATATAAGGACTCCCATACCGACGGCGGACGCCCCGGGGAAATGGGAAGCAAGGAGAATTACCGCAAGGACGGCGGCTCCGTTGACTCCCCCTCGCCGCATACCGACCAGAAACGCCGTGACGGCGAGAACGATGAAATCCAACGATGCGAAACCGGTTGCGCCCATTCCGAAAACCTACCCGGATGACAGATAATTGTAAATGTCGTCAGGCCGGCAACAGCGCATTCGACCTGACCCGGACAAGTTTTTGTTGACCAGAGACGCGAGATGACGTACAACTAAAGACGAAGCGCGAATTGTCTGATAATCACAACAATCTCGGAGGGAAAATGATAAAGGTTGCAAATGCACCCTGCTCCTGGGGAGTACTGGAATTTGATCTGGAAGGGGAAACCGTTGAATACTCCCAGTTTCTTGATGAATTGAAGGAAACAGGCTATGCCGGTACGGAGCTGGGAGACTGGGGATTTATGCCTACCGACCCATCAAAACTGAGAGATGAGATTACCTCACGGGATCTTGATTTGGTCGGTGCCTTTGTTCCGGTAAAGTTGTCTGAACCGCGGCGTCATCAGGAGGGAATCGATGTGGGCGTACAGACAGCGGCGCTCATGCAGAAAGCCGGTTTTGACCACGCGTTTATCGTTCTTTCCGACGACAACACTTCCGTTGACGCCCGGCGGAAGAATGCGGGACGGATCACCCCGGATCTGATGCTCGGTGAAGAGGGATGGAAGGCGATTATCGAGGGTGCCGCCCGTTTTGCCCGTACCGTTCGAGAGGAGACGGGCTTGAAAACGGTGATCCACCACCATTGCGCAGGCTACGTGGAGACTCCGGGAGAACTGGAACGTCTCCTCAGTGAAACACCGGAAGACACACTGGGACTTGTCCTTGATATGGGACACTATCGGTACGCCGGCGGATACCCCCTTGCTGCGCTTGATCTCTTCTGGGAGCGAATCTGGCACATTCACTACAAGGACTACTCCGCATCCGTCGCGGCGGATGCACGCGTTAAAAAATGGGACTACTTCGAAGCGGTGCAACACGGCGTGTTTTGCGAACTCGGCCACGGTGATGTGGACTTTCCCGCAATTACAGCGGAACTCAAACGCCGCAACTACGACGGCTGGGTCGTTGTGGAACAGGACGTCCTTCCCGGTATGGGCAGTCCGCCGGCGTGTGCACGGCGCAACAGGGAGTTTCTGGCGTCCCTTGGACTGTAGGACAGTAGGAATGTAGAGAAGCGAACAGAAGGCCGTGACGCGGGCGGAACAGTTGCGCGTCATGGCCGAATTTGCCCGGCTTGGTTGTATTCGCTACCGGTTTTGCCGCTCGAATCATATCGATAACCTACAGAGCTTTGGTTTGTACCGTCGTCAGCTTGCCCGACTGTTCAGATTATTACCGCCGTCAATTCAACAGTTGTTTTTTCCACACTTCTAATCCCTGCATCACAGGTATGTTTTTTCGGTCGAGAGCGCGCTCCGTGGCAGAAACATCAAGACACGTCTTCAGCGGGAGTTTTTCATCGGGCATGGTCATCTCTTCATCCCGGGCTTCACGTACCAAACCGTCGTCATATCCAAAAATCCGTGCAACCATCTTGCCAAGCTCGACGCGACTGACACATTGACTGCCGGAACAATGGAAGGTACCGCTGAGTTTTTTCTGATGGATTGCAATCATCGCGTCGGCACAGTCGGACGCAAGTGTCGGATTGGCACAAACATTTACGTGGTCCGTCCATTCAGCCACTTCCTTACCTTGCCGCAGCATCTTTACCATCCAGTTAGGCAGCGTCCCAAACCCTGTGACACGTTCATTCGGTTCCCAATTTGGAAATGCCCAGTTGCGTCCATACACCGCCGAAATCCGAGCAACGGCGAAATCGATACCTGAGGATGCCACGATTGTCTCGCCGACAACTTTTAAGAATCCGTAATAGCAAACGGGTGCAGGTACTGAGGTTTCGCAGAATGGTGGTGTTTTTCCGTCAAATACCCAGTCGGTCGATACGAAAATCAACTTTGTGCCAACCTCACGGCACGCATCGACCAGGTGCCGGGTGGCCGTAACCATCAAATCCCAGCCAAGTTGATGATCAGTCTCCAGCGTGGCGGTATCAACGGTCGCCGCACAATGAATGACCGCATCCGGCTTGCAATCCCCGATGGTACTGATGACCTCGTTCCTGTCTCGGATATCCATCTCGATGAACTCGGCAGGAAGAGTATTGGTTTTACGTGTATGCTGCGATGCATACACATTCGCCGAGTATTTCTCCGCAGCTACCTTTATTACATTACTGCCAACCAGTCCTGTGCCACCGGTAACAAATAGTCGCATAGCACCTCCTTCAATCCGCCGGGCCGACGTTCACCCTCTCGATGGCGAATACCGACGTTCAAATCGCCAACCGGCGAAATGTTGATAATAATCTTCCTACTTTGGCAGGATGCATCTCAAATATTCAATTCCCTTCGCGATCGAAGTCGGGCCATCCGGCTTTGGAAGGAACTCCCCGGAAATCCACCCGTCATAGCCGGTATCGACAAGGGTGTTGATAAGCCGCGGGAAATCGATGTGCCCCGCTCCAGGATACCATCGGTTGGAGTCCGCCACGTGGAAGTGAAAGAGGCGGTCCCCACACGTCCGGATACTCCCTTCCATGTCGGCCTCTTCGATATTCATATGGAAGGTATCCATGAGGAGACCGATCGAGTCGTGACCAACGCGCTCTATGAGATTGAGACCGTCGGAAACGGTATTCACATAGGCGGTCTCGTAGCGGTTTATCGCCTCGATTGCGATGCCGACGCCGGCGGCGTCTGCTGCGGTCCCCAGTTCACGGAGCCCCTCGACCAGCCAGTTCCAAGACGCTTCCTTGAGCGCCGGCGCAGGGAAAACGCCTCGGACCAGACCGATAATGACCAGGGCGTCCAGTTCCGCCGCAAGGGCAATATGGTCTTTCACACGGGTAATCGCCGTCTCCCGGACGGACTCATCCATGGCGGTCAGGGAGAGGCGCTCTTCCCCCCACATCTGTCCGGTGCCCACTGCCGGAATACCGATCCCCAGGTTTTGTGCTATGCCCGCAAGGTCAGGGCCATGTACCTCGGACGCGTTGCGCACGGCCAGTTCCACGCCGTCATACCCGGCGTCTGAAACGGCGATCATACTTTCTTCTACCCGTCCCTTGAAAGAAACCGCCTCAAAGGAGGCCTGATGAGTGGATACGACGACAGACAGTTTCATTTTCCAACTCCTGCGTGGTGGGTTCGGCGAATTTCAAGAGTCCGCCGAAAGTCGCCCTCCGACGGCTGCTACAAAAAGAAGCCGCCCACAGGCGGCCCGTAATGGAATGTGTCTACGCTTTGTCCCAAATACCGATCTTGGGAAGCTCGTGGATCGACTTCCATCCTTCGGACATCGGTTCCCGGCAAAACGGTTCGATTTCCGCAGGATCGCGAAGCGTTACCTTCCGTGGATCGGGCACGGTCCCCGGCGGGAAAGCGGCCCGGATGTGATCGTGGACCTGCGTCAAATAGCTGAGAATCGCCGCTATAGGCCTTTTGGCCTTGTCCACGTGGGCCTTGCTGGGGCTTCCAACGACGCCTTCCGGAGTGGCGTACCGCTCTATCGCAAAATGTCCTTCTCCCTCTGACCAGCGGCTGGGGCGGCGATAGGGGTCAACAGACAAATCAAAATGGCCGTCCTCTATCATACGCTCCGGCGTAGAGTCCTGGACGTACTGCATGTCGATCATCCACGGGAAGAGCAGTTGCGCAACCGACGTTTCAGCTTCTGCGGCATGAATGAAGTTGGTTTCCAAACTGTTTTTCCGGTCGGTCACATAGAAAAACTCCCGAATCGCCCGGTGCCAGTCGATAACGCGTACGACCGCGGGAAGCTGAAAGCGCTTCATGAACTCCTGGATTGCGCCAACCAGCGTCCAGAGGTGACCGTGGTTATTGATAAACACGATCTTCCGGTATCCGTCGTCCCAGAGTCCGGCCATCGTGTAAATCAGCGCCTCCTGCACCACTTCCGGCGGGAATATCATCGTTCCCGCCATTCCAAGGTGGTGGTGGGGATGGTTGCCGAAGTTCAACGGGGGAAGACAGATATTGCATTCATGTCCCTGCTTGGCCGTGTAACGCCGAACGCCCTCTACCAGCTGGGTACACATGTACGTGTCCAGACCGGTGTTATTGTGCATGCCGTGGTTTTCGGTAACCCCGATGGGAACAAAGACGATATCGTTTTTCCGTCGTTTTTCGATGGCGACGGCCCGGGGGGTGGACTGAATATAGGTATACCCCTTCCCGAGTTCCGATTCCGAAGGGATTTCGTATTCCTCAAGAATCTTCTCAATGTCCGCATCAGACGCATCCCAAAGTTTCTTCTTCAATCTTCCGACTTCGTTATCCTCAAAAACTATTTCAGGATAGTCCGTTGTCAACCATTTTTTTTGCATTCTTTTCTCCTTGAGTTGTGTTCCAGGGTAGATGGAGTTCTCATTCTACCCGACACGAGTTTAAAACGTGCTGGTATACTCCAATACGCTCTTGTTCCGTACCGCTTCTGCAGCGGTGAAGGCCCATTCAACGGCTTTAAATCCGTCTTCCAGCCCGACTTTGGGAGGACGTTTCTCCCGAATACAGTCCACAAAGTCCTGCAACTCCGCTCGATAGGTGTCCTGCCAGTACTCAAAAAAGGATTGGTGGCATGGCTCCGACGCGCCGGCGGCCCCAAAGTACACGGAACGCGTCTTCCGCGGCACATCGCCCATCTTGATTGCGCCGGCCGTACCAAAGATCTCCGCCGGCGCGTGATAGCCGTATGACGCGTTTCGGCTGGACTCGAGCTGAACCATCGTCCCGTTGGAAAACTCCATCAGAATTACGGCGTTGTCGATATCTCCAATCTCCTGAAGGCCTTCGTAGTGGTATGTATTACCAAGACCGAAGATCCGGACCGGTTCCGCACCCAGGAGCCAACGGGCGGTATCATAATCGTGGGTCATCATGTCCGACACGAGTCCGCCGCTGGTTGGACTGAAACGCAACAGGAATTCCGGATCCATCATCTTGTCCCGCGAGACAAGCCGGAGAAACACCGGCGTTCCGATGGCGCCGGAGATCAGTTTTTCCCGCGCCGCAATCAGGTCCTCATCAAAGCGGTGGTTGTATCCTACCTGGAACAACACGTCGCCGGCATTCCGAACCGTTTCGGTAATACGCCATACCTCATCCATGTCCATGCCAATTGGCTTTTCCGAGTAGAGTTGCCTGACTCCGCCGTCGATAGCCATGCAAATCTGATCGGCGTGGACCCCCGATGTTGAAGCGATCACCAGCCCGTCAAATCGGCCCCACTTCAGGAGTTCCTCGTACGATAACGTTGCAAACTCGACTGGGATCTCTTGCTGTACTCGATAAAGTTCCTCCTCCCGGACGGAACAGATTGCAGCAAGCTCGGCATTCGGAATCCGGTAGTGGATATTCCGGGCATGCTCGTAACCGAGACGCCCCAACCCTACAATAGCCAGTCGTATTGCCATCTTTCCCGCACCTTCCCTACAGGTCCTTGTCGATCTGCAGCATTACCTTGAGCGCCGCCGCTTTTTCGTGAACCGCAACATCAAAGGCATCCTGAATCTTTTCAAAGTCAAAGCGATGCGTGGTAAGTCCGGTGATATCGTACTTGTCCTTGATGCGGTCCATGAAGCGGATCGTCCGCTGGGCGAAATTCTTGGTGCCGCCGGAACCGGTGATTGTGAATGTCTTCCAGATCGTCTTACCAATCTCGACCGGGACCTTTCGACCGATGGAATGACCTACGAGGTGAACCCGGGCGCTATGGCTGCCAACGTCAAAGAGAGAAGCGAGGGCGTTGTCGTTACCGGAGCATTCAACCATAACGTCGGCGCCACGACCGGCGGTATTGTCCATCACCTTTTGCACAAAATTACTGGAAGGATCGAGGGCTACATCGACACCGTATTTCAACGCTCGCTGACGACGGGATTCCAGAGGATCAGCCACGATCACTTTTGCACCGCTGGCCATTGCGACGATTGCGGCGGTCATACCGATGGGACCGGCACCGAGAATGAGGGCCGTATCACTTGCGTCGATATGGTGACCGTTTCCCCCACACACCGTAATAACCGATCGAAAATGGTTCATGCCAGGCGCCGAGTTCCCAGCTCCAATCGTCGGGGAAGGCATGGACGTACTCTTCCTCTACGACCATGTATTCCCCCATACCACCGGGAGAGTCCGGTCGAAACCCGATTTCACGGAAATTCAGACACGCCGAGGGCATCCGGCCTTCCTTACAATTGTAGCATTTGCCGCAACCCATCACGCAGTCACCAATCACCTTGTTGCCTACTTTGAGTCCGCTCATACAGTTTGCGCCAACCTCGATGATCTCTCCCGCCCACTCGTGACCAGGCGTGTACGGGGCGATATCGTAGCGCCCTTCCGCGCTATTGCCTTCAAAACACTCCACGTCGGAACCGCAAATTCCACACGTTTTGACCTTGATGAGAACCTGCCCGGGACCCGGGGACGGAACCTCTACCTCATGGACTTTCAAGTCGTGGGGTCCATGTAAAAAGGAAACTTTCTGCATCATTGCCGCACCTCCGATTTCAATTATATTTAAACCCTATCACCCGTCTCATCTGCTGTCAACTTTAATATTATTTAATTTTTATTCGTGTTATAATATCGGCAGGTTCACAGTTTCACGGCTGAGACCTCGACGTGTTCTGTTGCGCCCCGGACTGACCGAGTGGTATGATTTTATTTCCGGAGGATATAGGTGAAGGAATTACTCCATACGATGGGGCAGAAAATCAAAGAAATCCGTCGTGAGCAGAACCTTACACTCAGTGATGTTGCCCACATGACGGGACTGACAGAAAGCCTGCTCAGTCAGATAGAAAACTCAAAGGCAAATCCGTCAATCACGACACTACTGGCAATCTCAAAAGCACTGAATACTCCGGCCGGAACTTTCTTTGATACCGCTGAACCGGATGACAGCCCCGTCGTCAGGAAAAGCGAGCGACAGCTCGCCCGTACCTCAAACGGCATTAATTATTATCCCATGACTCGAGTTCACAAAGACAGTCCCATCGAAGTTCTCTACAACGAATTTCAACCCGGCGCGGAAACAGGCGACGAGATCCGTCATGAAGGGGTGGAATGCGGCATCGTTCTGGAAGGAAAACTCGAAGTTACCATCGACGGGACAATTTATATTCTCAACGCCGGAGACAGCATAACCATCAACTCGGAGCAACCCCACAAAATTCGTAATATTTCGGACAAGCCTTCGACGGCTATCTGGATCGACTCACCGCCAACTTTCTAGGATGTGACACATTTGTCCGATGCGCCGAATATCCACCCGCCTCTCACCGCGGTGCCGCATACCCGCCCGGAACGCCGCCCGCGGAGAGAACGACCTGCCAGAGCTGGTTCTTTCGCACCCGAAAACTGGCGGCTGAGGTGAGCAGGTAGTACTTCCACAAGCGATAGAATCGCCGGCCGTAGCGCTCGGCGAGCTCCGGCCACGCCGCGTCGAAGTTACTGAACCAGTGCATTAACGTCGTATCGTAGTCGGTACCAAAATTGTGCCAGTCTTCCATGACAAAGAGGTCGTCAATGGCAGTACCCACCTGACGTACCGACGGCAGCATCCCGTTGGGGAAGATGTATCGCTTAATCCATGGATCGGTCGTCCTGACCGAGCGGTTCCCCCCGATGGTATGGAGCAGAAAGAGGCCGTGTTCGGGGAGAATGGAGCGTACGATCTTCATGAACCGGTGGTAGTTGCGGTAACCCACATGTTCAAACATTCCTATGGAGTAGACCCGGTCGAAGTTTTCCCTGATGTCACGATAATCCTGCAGTCGAATTTCCACCGGGAGCCCGCGACAGAGCTCCTTGCCGAATCGGTACTGTTCTTCGGAGACGGTGACGCCCACCACGGAACAGCCGTACCGTTCCGCCACGTACTTTGCCGCGCCTCCCCAGCCGCACCCGATATCGAGCACCCGCATATGGGGCTGCAATTGAAGCTTGCGGCAGACGAGGTCGACCTTTGCCTCCTGGGCTTCGTCCAGGGTATCCGCGGATTTCCAGTACCCGCAGCTGTATATCAGGTTGCGGTCCAGCATCCGACGGTACAGGTCGTTACCGATGTCGTAGTGGCGGCGTCCGATCATCCACGCCCGCGTTCGATTTTGAAGATTGAAAAGAATGGCTGCGACGAGATCCAGCGCCAGTACGCGGGCGATAACGGCCCTGTCGAGTCCAGCGGCGAGCACCCTTGTCATGAGCTCATCGAGCCGGGGGCTGTCCCACCACTCGTTCATGTAGGATTCACCGAGACCCAGAGCTCCCTGGGTAATAACTTTCCTGAAAAAATGAGGGTTTTTGACCCGGATATCCCACGGCCGGTCGCCCCCAATCCGGATGTCCGTCCCCTGCAGGAGCGCTTCGACCTTGCGACGATACCGGGTGTCCTGTCCATTCACGGCACGCAACCTCCGGACCGTACCTAAAGCGTAAATCGACCTCCCCGACGTGTCAAATAACTCAATCGGAAGGGCACGGCGGTTGTATAATATACGTATGAAAAGAACGGTACTGGTGGTCGGGGCAAGCTCCGCCCTGGCCGGCGAAACGGTGACGATCCTGAAGGATCAGGGAGCAGCGGTTATTCAGTGGTCCCGGAAGGATATTCCCGGCGCAACGGTGGTGTCCGACTACGTCCGGGGCGATCTCGCGGAGCTTCCCGATACGCTCGACGGTCTTCTCTACTTTCCGGGTACGGTCCGTCTGGCGGCGTTTCAACGCATTACTCTGGACCACTTTCGGGAAGACTGGGAGGTGAATGTGGCGGGATTCATCAGAATCCTTCAGGTTGCCCTTCCCAGACTGATGAAGGGAACCCACCCGTCGGTAGTGGTCGTTTCAACCGTGGCGGCCCAGACGGGTATGGGATTCCACGCGTCCGTCGCTCAGGCAAAGGGCGCACTGGAGGGGTTGGTCAGGTCACTGGCCGCGGAATACGCCCCGAAAGGTATCCGGTTTAACGCGGTCGCACCGTCCCTTACCGATTCCGATCTCACTCGCCATCTCGTCGACACTGACGAGAAGCGGGACCGCATGGGGAAACGTCACCCCCTCGGGAGGATCGGGCGGCCCGACGATATCGCTGAAGCCATTGCGTTTCTGTCGGGAGAGAAAAGCTCCTGGATCACCGGACAGATTCTCGGAGTCGACGGCGGGCTGGGAACGTTGCGCCTCTGACGGACCCGGGCCGGGGGGCCGGGGGCGGCCGGGGGGCGGGTCGTCCCCGAAGCGTTGACTCTTCCGGCCGGGCTACCGGTCGCACAGCATCGCGGGGTGGATGAAATCAGTCCACCCCCGAGAGATATCCCTGCAGTTCGTCGTCTGCTTCGCGGGCGTATCGAAGTAATTCTCCGTCATCGAGGCCCGAGAATTCACCAAAAGTCGTGACCGCGTCACTGTCGATGTCCCGGGAGTGGCGGATATATGTGGTCTGGTAGAAGGCGAGCTTTTTTTCCCGGTGTATGCCGATTTCCACGAGTTTTCGCGCCCCCGCGCGGAGGAGCTGCAGCTTATTCATCAGGTCCTCCTCGGAGCCGATATTCCAGACACCGAGGAAGATCGGCCTCTCGTCGTTATTGATGTCACCGGTAAACTCTCCCCGCAACAGCCGTTCCTTCCGGGCTCCCAGATAGGGTGCAAAGTCCAGATGTTCCGCCAGTTTCCGATCGGTGACAAAAGTCCGTCCCGTTTCCGGATTGAGGGTGAAGATCATCACGTTTTCTATCGCCTGTCCGTAACTCTTGAGCATCGCGCCCCGGAGGTCCGTTGTCTCCTGCAGCTCCGAGATGACCCGCCACCGCTCACGGACCGTTTCCGCGGTGTGGGTCATCCACCGCCTCAGGACGGGGCGATCAACGCGCAGCCGGTCGACAAATCGGCGCAGTTTCTCGGCGTCCATGTCGCCCTGCAGGAACGAGAGGAGCGAGCGAAATATGGAACGAATGTTCTGGTAGGCACTGAAATGGAGAATCACATCAAAGAGGAAGATTTCGATTTGTCGCGTCTGCCAGATGAAGGCGATCATTTCCTGTCGCGACGACGCCGTATCGGGAATTTTCACCTCCGTCAGGGTGGTGATCAGATAGTATCGCTGTTCCAGTCGGGAATACCACGGGTCATTGTCGCTGGATGCCTTTCTGAAGCGGATCGTCCATGCGCAACCCCTTCCCGGCACGCTTTCCACATCGACGTATTCCGGTCCGAAGGTACTGAAGATCTGTATCGAACCAAGTCCCTCGCCTTCCCGTCGGTCCTTGGTCGTCTTGCCGACAAAGGCGGGAACGCCGTCGGCACCGCGTTTCAGCTGTTCCGGGGACATGCCGATGCCGTTGTCCCGAAACCGGATAAAGGGACCTTGATCGCTCTCCCCGATCTTCACCTCAAGGATACCGAACTCCCGTCGGGACATGGCGATCGATTCAAGCGCATTGGCGACAATATTGACAAAGGCTCGACCGAAACTCACGTAGTTGCCGAGTACGAGGACATTCGTCTTCTGCAGCTTGAGCCGCAATTCACACCGCACCGATGAGGTCCCCACATACGGTACGATTCTCTCGAGAATGAGGTCAGTGATATTCACTTCGTGAATTCGCGACATCGAGTCCCGGAAGGCGTTGAGGGTATTTACCAGAGAGGTTGTCTCCCGGTTGATATCCTCAATGATCCTTCCGCAATTCTCTATGGAAAGCATATCCACCATATTGGAGAGGAGACGTATCGTCTTTCTGGCGTCGTGTCGGGTACGACCGATCTCCTCGGTGGCGTCCATCTCTACAGCGGAGGACGTTTCTGCGTTGGTGAGGATATCGCCGCTCGTTCCGTGGAGGTAAAAGAAGACGAGATTGCGATAGACCACAGACTCGCCGGCCTTGAAGCCGCGCTTTACAAAAAACTCAAGGGTATCGCTGTGCTTCTCCCAGACAAAGAGATACACCGATGCATCCGCCGCAATTGTTTGAAGCAGGCGCTGGACCAGCGCCGATCCGATTCCCCGCCCGCGGGCAAAGGGACTGATGACCAGCTTGTATATGAGATAGGAGGTATTGGACCGGTTCGAGTATACCAGGATATACCCCAGAAGTTCCCCTTCCTCCACCCACACATAACTGTGATCGTAGTCTTTTCCTATATTCGACTCCCGTATATAGGGGCTGGGTATCAGAAAGGTGTCAATATTGAGCAGCGGGTTCTGGTTGACGCTGCTTTCCAACTCTTCGGTGAGCGGTCGAATCAGATTGGTGTGATAGGTATCCACACCTCGATCGTATCGGCGGATTCGGTCTTAGACAACACGATCCGGTGGTGGTCCGCACGTCCCTCTCTGTACGAGCTCGTGGTGCAAACGATACTCTTCCGTGGTTTTTCTACCGCCGACCATATGCATGAGGATATCCGCGGCCCGTCGCCCTTTTTCATAACCGGGCTGCGCGATCGTCGTAAGGGGCGGACGCACAAGGGAGGCCTCCGGAATATCATCAAAGCCGATCACGGAAACACGTCGGGGAACGGGGATTGCCGCCTCTTCAAGGGCCCTGAGGACGCCGAGGGCTATTATGTCGCTCATCGCCACAATCGCCGTCGGGGGCGATCCCCCGTTCAGAAGTTCCGTGGCAACTCGAAATCCTCCGTCGGTTGTGGATTCCGTTTCCAGGAAGCGCACATCGGAGAAACGGACGTCACTGCGCGCGGAAAATGCACGCCGATATCCCTCCAATCGCCGGGTTTTCACGTGGGAACGTGTTGCAAGCTGCGGTTCGTCAAGGAAGGATATGACCGCGATATTCCTGTGGCCCAGGGAGAGAATATAATCCATCGCCAGCTCTGCCGCCGCCGCGTCGTCGATGCCGACGACGGGAAACCCGCCGCCGCTTCGTCCGTCGATCGTCACAAAGGGCAAATGGCGCCGCTTGATGAGGGCAACAGTCTCCATTCCCGGTTCCAGCCCGATTGTGATCAGTCCGTCCACCGCCGCGTTGCGCACGCCCTCCTGAACGGACTCCCGTAACGGTGGTATGAGGGTGAGAGAATGACCGTGTTCCTCGCATATTTCGCCGATGCCCCGGACGATCTGCGAGAGATGCGTATTGAGAAAGGAAACGGGTATCACCTCGGGCAGAAGCAGTCCGATCGATCCGTGACGGCGGAGACTGAGATTCCGTGCCAACGGGTCGGGGATATAGCCCAGTTCATTCGCCACGCCCAGTATTCGCGCCCGTGCCTTCGCGCTTATACGACCGGGATCGTTAAAGGCGAAGGAAACACTTGTCTTTGAGTACCCCGAGATTCGTGCGATATCGTTAATCGTGATTCGTGCCATTACTATTTGATTGATCCCGCAACCATTCCTTTGACGATCTTCTTTTGTGCAATGAAGAAGAATACTAACACGGGAATCATCGCCATGAGTATTGCAGTAAGGATGAGATCCCACTGTTTGACATAGGCGCCCGCAAAGTTTGCCACCGCCAGCGGCAACGTCTGAATGCGGTTGCCCTTTCCGAGCACCAGGAGGGGCAGGAGAAAGTCGTTCCAGATCCACATACCGTGGAGAATTCCGATTGTCGCATGGACGGGGGTCAGGAGGGGAACGATGATTCTGAAGAAGACCTCCGGCATTTTACAGCCGTCGATAATGGACGCCTCTTCCAACTCATAGGGAATATTTTTTATGAACCCATGGTACACAAACACCGACAGGGAGAGGCCGAAACCGAGATAGGCGAGAACGATACCGAAATAGGTGCGCAACAACCGCAGTCCCGTTACCTGGAAGACCGTTCTGAACCATGTAATAAGGGGAAACATGACGATCTGGAAGGGAATGACCATAGCCGCGACAAAAACGAGAAAGATGACTTTCGACGTTTTCGTCTTGGTCCGTACGAGAACCCACGCCCCCATCGCCGGGAAAATCGTGACGAATACCAGAGAGAGGGCGGTAATGATAACGGACGAGAAGAATGACGACGAATACCGTATATTTCTACTCGTCCAGATCGTTTCCATATTGATGAAAAGCTGACTCCACCGTTCCGGCAGGCGCATCGGGTACTGGGTGACGGAAAAGGCATCCTTTGCGGAATTGATTACCACAATCACAAAGGGATAGAGGTACATCAGAAGAAAGGCGACCATGAAGAACTCAATGAGATAGAGTTTCCCGTTTCCCCTCATAACTCCAGCTCCTTCCGTTTATTTATGGAAACCTGAATCAGCGAAAAGACGACGATGACGACAAAGAAGATCACCGCCCTCGCCTGGCCCGCAGCAAGGTTATTGCCAACAAAAGCGACATTGTAAATGTTCATAGCAAGGAGTTCCGTACCGAATATCGACTCTCCCATGAATGAAGTCGCCGGCCCCCCTGCGGTCAATGAGTAGTTCACGTCAAACTGCTTGAACGAGTTTACCAGCGTGAGGAACATGGTGATTGTGAATGCCTGGGCAATCATGGGTACGGTAATGGCGCGGAACTTCTGCCAGCTCGTCGCACCGTCGATTTGAGCGGCTTCGTACAGCTCGCCCGGCACTCCTTCAATCGCCGCGACATATATCATCATGATATACCCCGCATACTGCCAGCTTCCGACGATCACCAGCGCAAGGATCGCCGTCGGGACCTGACGGAGCATGAGGTTTTCCGGATCGGCAAGTCCCGAAAGTATGGGAACGGCGTTGCCCACCGCGGGAACGGCATTGTTGAATACGAACTGCCACAGATATCCGAGAATCAATCCGCCGATAAGATAGGGAATAAAAAAACCCATCCGATAGACGTTGCGAAACTTCAGCCTGCTCGTCACCGCCAGGGCGAGAACGACGGCAACCACATTTATCACCGCGACGTTCACCACCGTGTAAATCGTCGTGATAATGAATGAGTACAGAAACGCGGGATCCTGAAAGCTGCGTGTGAAGTTCCTCATTCCCACAAAGCTGAGTCCCTGTCCGGCCCTGGCCGTCGCGTTCCAATCCGTGAACGAGTAGAATGCACCGATCACAAAGGGAACGGCGACGATCATGATGAATGCGAAAAGGACGGGGGCAAGAAAAACCCAGAACACCGCGTTATTCCGATGAAAGCTGTTCATACCGAACTCCATAACGGGCCGTTGAAGGGGGGACACCCTCGCTTCAACGGCCCTGCACTGTACCTGACGTACTCGGACACCGAATACCTAATTTGTCCGGTTTTCAAATGCCCGGGTCATCTCCTGGATGAACTGTGCCTTTGATATACTGCCGGTCGCAAACTGGTTGTAAATCGGCGCCAGAACCTGGTCACGAAACTCACCGGAAAACTGGTATTGATTCCATGAGTACACCTTGCCCGCCGCCGACCACCGTTGCACCGATCGGGAGAGTTGACCGGAAGGATTGAGTTCCACATTTGAGAAGGCGGGGATCATACCCGCTTCTTCAACCATGAAACGCTGACCTGCGTCGGTATATACCATATCGGTGAGGAACTTTTTGGCGGCTTCAATATTTTCCGACTCGGCGTTAATGACGTAGAAAGAGGGCGCGGAAACAAAGATCCCGTCGGTGTTCCGACGCATTGAACCGTGAGGCGCAAAAGCCATTGGAAATGTCGCTCCCGCGGCGTCCATGTTGGGGTCAACCCAGTTACCCTGGTGCAGAAAGGCGGCCTTACCGGTCGCAAATGCGCCGACCTGGGCGTCGTAGTTGCCCGTCGTGAGGACCGTAGGATCGGCGTAGGTAAACAGGAGTTCCACCCAATCCGCATATTCCCGCAGACGCTGCTGGTCAACCGTTCCGTTCTGGAGATCCCTCACGACACTCATATCCCCATAGGGAAGGCCGTTGGAAAGAAGAGAGTTGAAATTGTGGTGGGCGGTAACCCATCCCATGTCCGCTGATGCCGCCATCGATACGACGGAGTCGATACCGAGTTCGTCCTTCATGGCATCCATTTTTTCAAAAGCGGCACGGTATGCACGGAAATTTGTCAGGGTAGCCGGATCAACTCCGGCGGCGTCCAGAATATCTTCATTGTACGCCATGCCCCACCCCTCGATCGCAACGGGAAATCCATACACCTTGCCGTCGACGGTAAACGCCACCGACGTCTCGTCTGCCCATTCCTCGTCTGAGAGGTCAAGAATGAGGCTTTCCCACTCCCGGTAATCCTCGATTCCTGCAATGATGAAAATGTCCGGCATTTCCCCTGCGGTATAATCCGCCCGCAGCTGTTGACCCAGCGTCGTGCCTGATGACCCGCCAACCGACTTGATGGTGATACCGATTCCCGAATCGGCGGACCACTCGGCACCGTAATCCTGAAGCATTGAGTCGATTTCAGGTTTGTTCTGCATCAACGTAATGTCTCCGCCCCCTCTCTCCGCCGAACCCGACGCGAAGACTGCTCCCGTGGCCACAACGACCATTAACAGGATAATTCCCAGTTTTCTCATCGCACTATCCTCCTTACAGGTATTTATTGGTACAACCTGTTTACTAAACCGGTTTATTTCAAAGTAAACCGGTTTAATTATCCTGTCAAATATTTTTTCGGCGACGGAAAATGATAGAGTCTCCGAACCGAGGGAACACGCAATGGCAGGAAAAACGAATGCCCTGAGGCTGCTTGAACGCCACAACACCGTTTACACCATCCACGAATACACAGATGATCCGGATCATCGCGACGCCGCCTCTGTTGCCGCCGTACTGCATATCGATGGGGGACGGCTGTTTAAGACCCTCGTCACGTACGGTGACGACGGACGCCATTACGTGTTCTGTATCCCCGGGAATATGGAGCTGGATCTCAAAAAGGCATCGGCCGTTGCAGGACGGAGGGAGATCGCCATGCTGCCGTTACGGGAGCTGAAGGCGGTAACCGGATATGTACCTGGCGGATGCTCACCGTTCGCGATGAAATCGGAGTTCAAGACGTTCATCGATGAGGCTGCATATATATTCGACACCGTCTTCATTAACGGGGGAAAGCGGGGTCTCCAGATTGAAATTTCACCTCACGATCTTCTTGCGCTGACCGGCGGGAATGTCGGAGACGTGACACGGTGACCACCGGGGCTGTGCGTACCGCGTCAATCCGCAACGGTGGCGGCACGTCGTGGAATCGACCCCTTGGTACTCGGAAGAGTACGATACTATACTCACCCAATAGGAGGATCGAATGGCCGCAATCTGGGTTGCAGGGAGTTTGAATGTTGATCTCGTCGTTGGTGTGGAAAGATTTCCCAAACCGGGGGAAACGCTCCGCGGCACGTCATTCTCGACGTACCTTGGCGGCAAGGGAGGCAATCAGGCGATGGCCCTCGCCCGTCTGGGAGGAAATCCCCGCGTTATCGGCAGGGTTGGAGACGACCAGTTCGGATCCCGTTACCGTGCGTCACTTGCGGAATCGGGGGCGGACATTTCCGGTGTTCAGGCAGTCAGGGACCTTCCGACCGGGACGGCACTTATTGAGGTGGATCAAACCGGCCAGAATAGAATTGTCATCGTCCCCGGTGCCAATGGTCACATGACACGGGAGGCAATCCTTCATGATCTGTCCAAAGCTCAGCGAGGGGACATTCTCCTCCTCCAATTGGAAATACCTCTTGAATCGGTGTGGGAAACGGCTCAGGCGATGCATGAACGGGGAGTTACCGTCGTCCTCGATCCGGCCCCGGCGGCAGAAATTCCCTCTGAAGTGCTTTCATATATCGACTGGATCACCCCCAATGAGCATGAGGCTTCAATCATTACCGGTATACCGACGGACGACGACGACGGCCTCGTTGCGGCCGCCCGCAGCCTTCGGAAAGGGGGCGTACGTAATGTCGTCGTCAAGGCGGGAGCCCGGGGTGCTTATCTCGCCGATACGGAACGGGCCCAGCCTGAGCTGATACGCGGATTTCCCGTCCAGGCGGTGGATACGACCGCTGCCGGCGACGCCTTTAACGGCGGTCTCGCCTGGGCGCTCTCACATGGATTTATCGGTCCCGAAGCGGTCGAAAGGGCCAACGCCGTTGCCGCAATCAGTGTGACCGGTAGAGGAGCACAGACGGCGATGCCCGATGCCAAGGGGGTACAACAGTTTCTGGCGGAAAGAAAATAGGGGCAGCTCCGATTGCATAAAAAAATCAAACAGAATAGAGTTTTAATGTGGGTATAATCTACTACGATGTAGCTGCCATTATCATCAATCTCATAAACCTCTTCATCTTCTCCACGCGAAGCCGGCTCTACAACCCACAGACCAAGGTGATGGCGACATTGCTGTATATAAGCCTCTTCACCACCGTTTTGGATATCGTTACGGTAGTTACCAATACATACGGCACATCCTACCCCCTTGCTTTTCACCACATCGTAAATGTCCTTTACTTCCTCGGACAGAACTCGATCACGCCGGTATTCTTTCTATTTGTGTTGACCCTCGGTGTCCGCCCGCCGACGACACCGGCACTGAGGAAGATACTCAGTTACCTGCCGTGGTTATGCAGCATCGCTATCATCGTCACGTCACCCGTTACCGGCCTTGTGTACCTCATTGACCCGGTATCGGGATATTCCAGGGGTCCCGGACAGTACATTCTCTATGGCGTGGTGCTGATCTACATCGTTCTTACCCTTATCAGCCTTCTTTCCCAACGCAAACGCGTCGATCTCGCCACCCGTACCGCCGTCTACTTCTTTCTGTTCGTTCCGTTCGGCCCGGCGATCATACAGTTCATCAATCCCGACCTTCTTGTCCAGAACTTCGGTATTGCAATTGCCGAATCTATCATCCTTCTGACGGTGCAGGATTTCGGACGGTATATCTATCAGGGAGGCAGTCTGTACAATCAGGACGGCCTCTCCGCTCAGGTCGGTCTGCTTCACCGTACCCGGACGCCTTTTACCCTGTATCTCATTTCTCTTGCCGGAGGAGACTACCTGCGGCGCGCCCTCGGCCCCGTCCGATATCACAATCTGGAGCAGAAGATCGCCACCGATCTCTTTCTCCCCCAAAAACCGGAACGCTTTGCCGCCCAGTTCACCTCCGGCAACTTTGCGTTGATTCTACCGGTACGGAAGGGGACGACTCACCCTTCGGCGAGAACTCACGATGAACTTCTCCGGTATTTCAACTCTCCCGTACATCTCGAAGACCGGGACATCATGGTCGTCGCCAATATCTGTGAAATCAATTTCCCCGAAGAAACTGAAGACACGCGGCAGATATTTCACGCATATGGACAGCTGCGTCGAAAAGAATCACCAGGCAACACTTCGCGGATATACCGCTTTTCCGATCTCCCCCTGTCGGATACACAACGGCGGATCGACGTTGCTCAGGCGGTATGGCGGGCGCTTGATTCCGACGGATTTGAACTGCATTTTCAGCCTATTGTCGATGTAGAATCCAACGCAGTCGTATCGGCGGAAGCTCTCATTCGATTGCATGATCCCCAGCTCGGTTCAATCTCACCCGGAGAGTTTATTCCTATTTCCGAGGGCAACGGCAGCATTAACGCCATAGGTTCGTACGTTATGGAGGAGGCGTGCCGCTTCCTGAAGCATCTCAGGCAGAGCGGCTTCCGTCTTGACTACATGGAAATCAACATTTCGACGCTGCAGTGTATCCAACCGGATATCACGACCTCTCTCCTGAGAGCCGTACAGCGACATGGCTTGTCGCCACGGGATATCTGCCCCGAAATCACCGAAACGGCGGCAGCCCTTTTCCCGGATCTGATGAAGGAGAATATCGGCGGAACGGCAAAGATGGGATTCCCCGTTGCGATAGATGACTTCGGTACGGGATATTCAAACATCGGCGTCCTTCTCGACTTTCCCATCCGCCTGATAAAACTCGATCGCTCTCTCATCATACGCATGAAACAATCCGGTACGGTATACAACGGTGTTCGGGAACTCCTTTCCACCTTTCGGGGAATGAAAATCCCCGTCGTCGCGGAGGGAGTGGAAACGCAGGATCAGCTGGACCTCGTCCGCTCGCTCGGGATTTCCCTCGTCCAGGGTTATTATTTCTCCAGAGCCCTGTCCCGTGACGACTTCCTCTCCTTTCTCGCGAAGCAGGACATCACATGTACGTAGTTCACTTCAGTGTCGCAGGTATCGTCATAACCCTCCTGTCTCTCACGATATATTACAGCCAGAAAGCGGTGCCCGACTCCCGGGGTCGGAGATTCAGCGGTATCATCTGGCTGGTTCTGGGAAGCACCGTCTTTGATACCGTCAGCACCATTTTTATCAATCTCCTGCCGGCGATTTCCCCGATGTGGGTCATCGGTACCACGACTGTATACTATCTCTTTCACAACTCGATTCCGCCGCTGGTGGCGATGTACGTTCTGTACGCCGCCGGGGAATACCCAAAGAAACGCCCCTTCAGAATCCTCCTCACCCTTCCGTGGTCGGTATCGTTATTTCTCATCGTCGTCAATATCGGGACGGGAATCCTCTTTTCGGTTCAGGAAGTCAACGGCATCGCAGCATACCGACACGGACCGTTTATGCCTGCTCTTTATACAGTGGGCGGCATATATTTTTTCATTTCCTTTGTCGCGATTTTTTCCCGGCGGTCGGAGATACCCGCCCGCCACTCAAAATATTACAACGTCGCCCTGCTCGTACCGATAGGTGCAATTATCTTCCAGAATATCTTCCGCGGTCTCATCCTCGAAAGTTTTTCTGCGTCGATGAGCATTCTTTTTATTCTTTTCACGATACAAAATGCCCGGGAATTTCGGGACGGTCAGACAGGTTTATACAACAGGGACGCCTTTATCGATCTGCTGCATCTCTCATACCGGGAGGAACGGGAATTCTCGTTTCTTGTAGTCTATTCACGGGAAATGGGTGAACTCCAGGGTCTGTTTGACATTGAAACGTCTATGGCGATCGTAAATGCCTATTCATCGTGGCTCCGGGAGCAGGCGGGAAAAGGGGCATTCTGTTGTATTCTCAACGACGGTCTTTTTGCGGTACTCCCGCCGCTCAAGAAATCGGAACGGTGGACGGACACGCTCGCAAATGACATCACCGCGCGGTCGTCCCATCCGTGGACCATCGGTCCCCTCCAGATCGATATACCCGTCAATGTCGCGATCTACCGTTCCGCATCCTCTCCTCCTGATCCGGCAGAGCTCCTGGAACATATTGAGAGGACCGCCCGCCGTTCACACTATACCCGATCGGATTCGGACGTGAAAATTGACAATGAGATCCTGACAGCACACCGACAACGCACAAGCCATGAGGAGATCATCTTTGATCACCTTCAGCGCTTTATCTCAGACCGGGACGTTGATCTCGTCTTTCTTCCCGTATACGGTACCGCCCAGAAACGTATAACCACCCTCGACACGAGCGTCTGTATTCCCGTACCGATCGGCCATTATCAGCCGTCCCGGTCGCAGTCGATGGGCCCGGGACTGTCCCTCATCGACCGGCAGGAACTGGTCCGCACCGTGCAGGCATTTGGACGGGGGGCGGAGCTCAACAGGCTTCTGATACAGCGCGCGTGCCTGTGGTTTGTGGACAATGATATGCGGTCATATGGAATCGGAGAGTTGCGTCTTCCCCTCTTCCCCTCCTTTTGCGTGGAACCCCATTGGACGGAGAATATACTCGGCATCATCGCCGAGCTTCATATGCCGCCGGACCACGTCTGCCTGGAAATAACGGAACGAACAGTTGTGGAAGGCGGTGAACACCTGCGACGACAGATGGGGCATCTTACCGCCGCGGGTATCCGGTTTGCCCTCGGCAGCTACGGTTCGGACTACACAAATTTTGAACAGATACTGGAGATGCCCTTTTCGGAAGTGAATATAGATAAGAAGATCGTCCACGCCGGTCTGGGTACGCCGAGAGGCCGCAGCGTGCTTCGGGGTACCGTCTCTCTCTTCAAGAACCTCGGTCGATCGCTCACCGCGGAAGGGGTGGATAACCTCATTCAGGCGGAAGCCCTTGCCAAGGAACGTATCGATTTTCTGCTCGGTTCCCATATAGGCCCTCCCCAGGGTAGTGACGAAATACTCGGTTTCCTCACCCGGAAACGCCGGGCTTTCAGGTAGTGGGATGATTTGTCGATTATTACGTTAGGAAGGTAGTCCCGTGTCCGCCACCACAACAGAGCATACCAGACTTGACGATACAATTCGCACCGCCCTCGTCGTTGACAACGATCCGGGGGTGTGCACATTCATGAAAATCCTTCTTGAAAATGAGGGAATCACCGTGACCACCGCTGCAGACGGTCTGGACGCGCTGGCGATACTGGAGTCGTTTGTTCCTGACATCATGTTCATTGACCTGATTATGCCCAATATCAGCGGCGACAAACTGGGTCAGGTCATTCGCAGTCAATCCCGTTTCGCAGAAACCTATCTCATCGTTCTCTCGGCGATATCATCGGAAGAAGAGATCGATTATCTCTCATGGGGTTTTGACGCGTGTATCGCAAAAGGTCCCTTCAAGACACAGGGCGAAATCGTTCTTTCAGTTCTGCGCCAGCTTGGTACAACGATAACCCGCACCCGCCCCGGCGGCGTCTACGGAGTGGAAAACCTGTACAAGCGGGAGATCACCCGGGAACTTCTTTCCACAAAACGCCATTTCGAACTCATTCTCAACAACATGGTTGAATCGATCATCGAAACGACAAGGGAGGGACGGATCATCTTCGTAAATCCCGCAGCAGCCGACCTTCTCGGAAAAACCGAGGAGGAACTTCTCTCGACCGACCTGTACTCCCTCTTTACCGATGACGCCGGAGCCGACCTCCCCGGTGCCGTTATCAGTGCCCTGGAAAACGGAACCGCCGGCCCGCTCCTCTTTGACCACAACGACAAAAAGGTGACGGTCCAGATACATACAGTCAGCGACGAGGGAATTGTCTCCATCGTCATCATCGCATCAGACGTGACGGAACAGCGCCGCGCTGAAGAAGCTCTGCAGCGGGCCCACGACCAGCTGGAGGACCGGGTACGGGAGCGTACTGCGGAACTCAAGCGGACAAACATATCCCTCCAGGAGCAGATCGATCGCCGTGAAGCACTGGAGCAGCGTCTGCGGGCGTCGATCAAGGAAAAAGAAGCGATGCTCGATGAAATACACCACCGGGTAAAGAACAACCTCCAGGTCATATCCAGTCTCATGGGACTCAACGCAAACAGGATAGGCGATGCCCGCGCGAGGGAGGTTATCGATGATATTCGACGACGTGTCCACTCCCTCTCTCTCGTGCACGACCGCCTTTATCGCTCCCAGGACCTCGCCGCCGTGGATGCGCAGGACTATTTCAAGAGGCTGGTAGACGGTCTCGTCGCATCCCTTGCACATAAGGACCTTTCCCTGACGGTGAAAATCGATGCGGACGGAATCACACTCCCCATAGACATCGCCGTACCCTGTGCGCTTATCACCAATGAGATTCTCACCAACACCTTTAAACACGCTTTCAAAGGACGGTCGGAGGGGACGGTTCTCGTCAAGATGACGAAGAGCGATGAAGAGGCGTATATTCTCGTTGTGGGAGACGATGGAGTCGGCATTCCCTCCACGGTAGACGTAACCTCGCCCGATACATTAGGGTTTCGTATCATCAAGGTCCTGGCAAAGCAGCTGGGAGCAACCTTCAAACTGCGCCGGACCGGCGGCACCCGTTTTCGGTTCCACATACCCGTAGGAACCGACGGAGGAAAAGAGTGAGCAAGAATGTCCTTATCGTAGAAGACGAAGGTCTCGTATCCATGGAGTTGCAGGAGAACCTTGAACGCCTCGGCCATACCGTCGTCGGCGTCGTTGACAACGGAGAACAGGCGATTACCATGGCCCATCGTCTCAATCCCGATCTCATCCTCATGGATATCCGCCTGCATGGAGCCATGGACGGGGTGGAAGCGGCAACGACGATTCGCAAATCGACGGACATACCCATCATATTTCTCACGGCGTATTCCGGTGACGAAATCCTCAGGCGGGCGATGATCACGGAGCCCTACGCCTACCTCCTCAAGCCGATCCAGGAACAGCAGCTGGAGAGCGCCCTGCGAATCGCGTGGTATCGTCACGGACGGGATCAAATACGTGAACGCAATGTGGAACGCTTCGTCTCAATTCTCAAGGCCCTTCCCCACGGCGTTGTCGTTGTTGACCGGGAGTTGAAGGTACGCTACCTCAATAATCGGGCAAAACGCATAATCGGCCTCACCACCAAGGAATCGTGGGGTCGGCCCGTCGGCGAGGTGGTGATCATACGGGATACGCGCGCGGCGGAAATGGTCCGCACCCACATCTCCGCTGTCCTCACGGAAGACAAGTCGGGTTCAGTGGGCGAGCATAAAATTCTCTCCCATCTCAACGATGTGAAAAGCATCATCCTCGATATTGCCCCCTTCGCGGCAAAGGACGGAGAAAACCTCGGAGCACTGCTCATCCTGACGGAGTTGCTGCCTCACGGTAACACCGCATCTGAAATGCTCGCCTCCGAGGATGAGGAAAACAGGCCTCTCTTCACCACCAGCGAATACTATCCGCCCGCGACGGAAATGGGTCAGCTTCGAAGCTACCTCGAAATCGAGATCATCCGGCAGGCATTGAGCGAACCGCCTGAAGATGGTTATAACCGGGGTTTCGTGGACGGCCAGCTCAACGTCAATAAGACGCTGCTTCAAATGTTTTTTGGTGAAGAAGCGGTAGCGGAAATCGAGGCGATCCTCGCCAACGAATAGGCACCCCCGTACATCAGGCGCCTCATATTCGGGCGCTTGCACCGTACACAGGGAAGTGAGACAATCTCTCCATGCAGAATTTCACATTTCAATCGCCAACCAAAATAATCTTTGGACGGGAGACGCAGGGACGCGTCGGAGCGGAGACCGCCGCCATCGGAAACAAGGTCCTCATCCATTACGGAAGCGACCGCGTCAAAAAGAGCGGCCTCTTCGGAGAGGTCACCGCCTCCCTCGACGCCGCCGGTGTCTCCTACGTGGAACTGGGAGGAGTCCTTCCCAATCCGCGACTCACCCTCGTCAATGAAGGCATCACCCTGTGCCGCACCGAAGGGGTGGACGCCATTCTGTGCGTCGGCGGAGGCAGCGTTATCGACTCCGCCAAGGCGATCGCCGCGGGAGTGAAATACGACGGCGACGTGTGGGACTTTTACACAGGTGCCGCCGTCCCCGTCGCCGCCCTGCCCCTTGGTGTGGTCCTTACCATCCCTGCCGCCGGAAGTGAGGCGAGCATGGGGTCGGTTATTTCACGGGAAGACACGGTGCAGAAGTTTGCGGTGAACGACGACATCCTTCGTCCCCGTTTTGCAATACTCAACCCGGAACTCACGTTCACCCTGCCGCCGTACCAGACTGCGGCAGGCGTCACCGACATCATGTCCCACGTCATGGAGCGCTACTTCACCCCCGAGCCGAATGTCGACTTTACCGACCACCTCTGCGAGGCGACGCTCCGGACGGTGATAAGAAACGCTCCCATCGTCCTCGACCAGCCGGACAACTACGCCGCCCGTGCGGAGATCATGTGGGCCGGCACCATCGCACACAACGGCTTGCTTGGAACGGGTCGTAAAGAGGACTGGGCGAGTCATCGCATAGAGCACGAGCTTTCCGCTCAGTACGACGTCACCCACGGCGCCGGCCTGGCGGTCGTCTTTCCCGCATGGATGCGCTACGTCTCCTCCCGCGCCCGGCAGCGCTTCATTCAGTTTGCCGTACGCGTGTGGGACGTTGAATACCGCGCGGAAGACGAGGAAGGCGTCATTAACGAGGGCATCGCCCGCCTCACCGCGTTTTTTCGCCGTATCGGTATGCCCACCACCCTCGCCGAGCTCGGCGTTACGGACAACCGCTACAGAAAAATGGCGGAAGCGGCGGTCCACTTTGGAAAACTGGGCAACTTCAAACTTGATGCCGGAGATGTGGAAAAGATCTACAAGCTGGCGGAGCGGGCGGCGGATTAACCGGACGTTCGATCAGTTCCGCAGCTCTGACCCGGCTGCAACAGAGAACAACGCAGGCATGCCGTCGGGCATGCCTGCGCACAAAAGGTACTACGATTGCGCTGACTCGACGTATTCGGCGTCGACATTGCCGGTGTAGCTTCCCGATATCGTTTCGTCTCCGGAAGTCGTAAAGGTCCAGGTAAAGGTATATGTGCCGTCGGTCTCCGTTACCGTTACGTTTCCCGACACAATCTCACCGGACCAGGACCCGATCCAGGTGTAATCATCGATACCGAACTCAACCTCTTCAAGGGTCATCGGGCCGCCCAGTTCATTCAGGGTGTACGTTCCTGCATCCAGCGCTATGGTATCGCTATTGTCGTTGAACCAGAAGTACGCCTCGGGTATGTACGTCTCTGCCGACGGATAGAGGGTGACATCGGTATTGTACCCGTACTCGGAATTACCGGAATAGAACTCAAACTCCATATATCCATAGGCATCACCGGTGAGAGCCGAATCGGTTACGTCGAAGTCGACAGATGTCAGGGAATAATTGAAATCGACTCCCGTCGCATCGATCTCCCAGGTGTCCGGAATCTCCACAAGGGTAACGGGAAAGTCGTAGGGCACATCCATTTCAAACGACTCGTCATACTGACTACCGAGATACATGAGTCCCGATTCGGGGGCACCAATGATCAAATAGACAACGTAGTCTCCCGGTGTACCGAGCCACGGCATGGGAGGTCCATCGTCCTCTCCGTCACCGCCATCGATAGTCCCGTCCCAGATCACGAAGGACGCCGCGGTGTCTTCGACGGAAATCGTTGTAAATCCCATAGCAACAGGTTCAATACTTTGATCGACTTCCCCGGTCAGCTGATCAATGAGGACCGTCGACGCGTCGAATATCGCTGCACCCAGGAACAGCGAAGAACCTTCATATCCGGTATTACGAACGAAACTGCCCGTATCGATATTACTTACATCAACGGTGATGCTTGAACCGGCAGCAAGTACTTCAAAAAAGTCCTTGTAGGTAGTTGCTCCTGAAAGGGAGACGCTTCCCGTGTAACCGGGATCAGTCATCGTCACAGTACCCAGATACGGAACAAACTCACCCTCCGCGATATTTCCGGGCAGAAACGAACCGTTTTCCATTTCCAGCATCACAACGACGTTATACTCGCCGATTTCCTTCCACGGCCAGGTACCGGAAAAATCAAAGAGGTTGACCGTAACCGAGCTGCCGCTGACGGGAACTTCGCTCCCGGCAACAAAAACCTGGGACGCCGCGTTATCAAGCGCCTCCTCGTCATATCCGGACGCGACATATGGGTCGATGATGTCAGTCTGGAGGTCAAAATCGGTCCCGACGAGGCCGATGAAGGCCCCGAACACCCCCATATCTGTCGGTATATCGGTGACCGTCACGTTGGCGACGAGGTCGGCAACGGAACCGGCCGCGATGGTGAGCGTTCCGTTTTGACCGGGATCGATATTTCGGTCGGCTTCACCAAAATAGAGGACCTCTTCCCACCAGTCATATTCGCCTACCTGAATTTCCGAGACGCCGTGAGCGACAAACGTCAGGAGTCCCGTAGGGAGTCCCGTAATCGTCCCGCTCCACGATTCTCCGTCAAAGTACAGCGTCTCGTCCGTAACATATGCATCGTCCTGGTCATATACGATGATCTGGACCCAATCGACCTCGGGATCATCGCTGATCGATGATGTACTGAACGCCCCGCCGGGGCTTCCACCGACGGATACTGATATTGAGGCGCCCCCGACATCTCCGTCCCCGTTGGTCTCGACGTTTTCTCCGGTGAAGGGGTTCGCACACCCGATAACCGCGAGTATTGCAACAGCAATACTCAGCAACCACACTCTTCTTTTTAACATCGTGTTCCTCTCCTCTACTCCACTTCCACACCAATGCTGCCCGACGTGACATTGTCACTGACGACGACGTCAATCTCGCCAGCTTCATCTGCATCATCTATCACGACCACTATTTCGCCGGTCTCTTCGCCTGAACCTCCGTCGTCCACGACGATATCGATTTCCCCGGTGTCACCTCCGGAAGAGTCATCCCTCCACATGGCATGGAGAGCGACATCGGAGGCTGGCATTGGAAATGTCGAACCGGGATCCCGGGCCGTACCGAGGCCGTCCTGTCGGGTATTCCACCCGTCAAATGCATATCCCGTTCTCGACAACGGTGGAGAGCCGACGTTGCCCAGCACCGTTACCGTCGCCCCTTCTGCATAGAGACTTCCGTCAATGGGAGGACTTCCACTTGCGCCGTTCTCATGGTAGGTAACCCGGAATGGACCGCCCTCTTCTTGGGGGCTTACTACTTCTTCACATGCCGTAATGAGCAACAATAGCGTCAGGACGAGGACTCCAAATAAAACGATTTTTTGCTTCATCACCTGCCTCTTTCTCTGCGTCCGCGATATCACATGCTATCGCCTGCATTTCCTTCCTTTCAGCACTCTTCATTTCTACATACCACCAGCCCCCTCCTCTTTCTTTACGATCGAAATCCTGTATGATTCCGATTCTCCGGAGCCGTCGGTTGCCGAACGTATGTTGAAATAAAACGCCCCTTGCGGAATATCAAATGCAACCGGAATGTCGAAGTCCGTCTCGAGATCGACTATCGCATTTCCAAGCGTATTCAAGACCGGCGTCTGTAAATCCGGCTCAAAGAGGCTCAGAAGCGGACGAACACCGTTGAAAGATTCCTCGTCATAGTCCATCGGCGCTATGAAGAACTCATAGGAGCCACCGCCAGGACTGAATCGATACCATCCGCCCGGAATGACGACGCCGTTTTCGGGGTTCCCGTCCGGTACCGGCAGATCCTGCGCATCAATGAAAAGGCCCCTGTCGTTTACCCGATAGCGACGACTCACCGGAGACGACGCCTCGCCGTCCGACGCGAAGGCTCTGAACACATAGGATAGATCGGATGTCACCGTACCGCCGTCGTTCCAGATGGGATCAGTCCGATCAACGGACGTGGTATCTTCATCGTAGAAACCGACACGGTAGTGCACCGTCGTCCCCGGCTCCGATGCAATCCGAATCGGAGTGTTTGGGGCGATGACACCGGATCCTGGATGGACGACGGGAGGAGCCGGCGTAAGGCTCATGTCACGTTTTACAAGCGAACCGTCAGTTTCGGAATTCCTGCTGAGATAGATCACCGATTGCGAGTTCCGAACATGGGAAGAATCTGCGATTTCAGAAGCGTACCGAGCTATCGGAGTCCACTCCGTTCCATCGGAGGAGCGATACCAGCGGTGTTCCGGACTTTCCCCATGGAAGTTGCTTCCAAGAAGCAATTCATCGCCGTCGGATAGAAGAAGGGGAGAATACGTCGGCGACGGCATACGTCCGTACGAAGGGATCATCGATGTTATGTATCCGCTTGATGCGAGAATAAAACTATCGATCGTATCTACCGGCCGACCACCGGACGCCCCGCCGGCGACCAGCGCCATCGTCTCGCCCAGACGGTTCCACACCTCGGCGTCGCCGCCCCGTCTCGGGGAGGTGAGTTTGAACTTGCTCGTATACCAGTACCCAAGCTGTCCGTCGGCATACATACGCGCCCGCAAGACGGTGTCTTCGTCTCCACGTACCGACTTTCCTCCAAAAAGGAAAACCGTACCGTCGTGAACAAGCCATGCAGTATCGGCAAGACCCCAGGGAAGGGATCGAGGATTGCGCATCCATTCCCCCGGGACACCATATCCGAGGCGGCCGTCGCTCTGTCGTATGTAGGTATAAAAAATATCCGCCCGTGGACGGCCGGACCGATCATATCCTCCGAGTACATATACTTTGTTTCCGACGGTAAAAACTGCTGCGTGATCCCGGTATTCCGGTACGGAGATCTGGGAAAACCATCTGTCCTCATGTATTCCGTCGAAGGAAGAGGAATCGATCGCGACGCTGCTCACCGTCGTGTCCGTCCCGCCGTCGCTTGAAAGAGCGTAAATGTAGTTTCCGTATTGGGTAAGTACCGTTCCGGACTGAAATGAGGGAGTTTCTTTTGTATCCCGTCCTACGCCGCTGCTCGAAATGGTGGGTAAAACACAAGAACTGACAAAGATGAAAAGGACTAACGGAACGAGACACGCGTCAATCGTCCTATTACGCCGCATCTTATGTAAACCGTCTTAAATATACACCATTCGCGGGGAATTCAACATCCTGATCAACACAGTATTGTCAATATGTAGGGCGGGCTACAAAAAAAGTAAGTTACGATTGGTAAAAGACAACGATGGATCACGGGCGGATAAGTTACGGGATGTCACTGCAGTTCGATTGCGCGTGCAGGAAGGACATTATTCCCCGGCGACAGAAGTACCGTCATCCCCTACGGCAAGTACCAGGGTCCGTCCGTCCCCGGAAGAGGTGACCGTTACGCTCCGGGGTTCCGCCTCGAGACCACCGACGGTTCCGGGGAAATGGGCGACCGCGACGACGTGTATCTCGTAGGTGACGGTTATGGTCGCGTCTCCGAGGGTAATCGCCGGAGTTACGACGCGTACCGACGAAGCATGCATCATGATGAACTCCTGAACGCCCGCAACAGCGCCCGACCCTGCGTTGAGACGACGAAGGCGATGACGGGAATCACTACCCTGAGGGGCACCATTCCAACCCTTCCCCTGCCGATGTAGTCGCACCGGAGACCGAAGAAATGGGGATATATGTGCAGGTCCGTCCGTTCTTCTATCCACATGATGAGAGGCAGGGACATTCCCCAAACGGCTCCGGTATCCGCCGGATTGGCAAGGCCGAGGAAGAGATCCCCCTGCAGGGACAGTTCTATCGCCCCGATGATCCGCCGGACGAGGTGCCCGAATGCCCGGACGGCTGCGGAGACGTCGTCGGGGAGGGAAAATTTCTTTTTCCTCTTTTTCTCCTCCCCTTCCGCCGCGTCACGGCGCTCCTCCTTTTCCGGACCGGGCCGGGGGCGCCGGCCGGTAAGACGAATGTGCACGACGCCGTACAGCCAGGACACCTCAATCTTCACGGGATCCCCTTCAGCGGGACGTTCATATACGACCGCCAGGGGTACCGCGAGAAGGAGCACAATAAAAAGGACAAGACTTCCGACGATCCAGAGGACGATCATACGCTATTTCTTGTCTGAATCATCCTTTTTCTGAAAGGCATCTTTATTTTCGGCAACGGTGCGTACGATCTCGGATACCGAGGCGGCAAAGGAAGAACCCATCGATTTAATCGGTTCCACCCGTACTCCGTCTTTGTCCGCAACAACAAGGGCTACCGGCTTTACGCCTCCCCCTGCTCCGGCGCCGCGACCTTCGCTCTCTTCCTTTGATCCGCCGCCGCCAAAGCCGAATCCGATACTCACCAGGGGAATGATTGTGGCATCGCCGATCTTGATCGGATCACCCACGACACGGCCTGATGTAAGCAATTCCTTTACCTGTTCTATGGCGGCGTTAATCGTCTGTTCTACTTCTCCCATACGGATCTCCTTTGTGATTGTGTATTTTATAGTGTAACACCTGCCGGTGACATTATTGTTACCAATGTTGACACGAAAGCTCTTTTTATGTTCTTTTATTGCAACGGTTGACTGACCTGGCCGAACCCGCAGGATTTTGCACGAATCCTTTCGTTCAGCACGCGTTTTCCTCCAGAAGACGCTCCTTCCTCCGTACATTATCTGGTGGACCCTCTGCGGGACGTGTTTCACTCACAAAGGACTATTATGCAATCTCATTCTTTTTCCGAGCTCGGACTGTCGGAGGCTCTGGTCGCGGCAGTTACCCGCGAGGGATATACCCAGCCGACGGACATTCAGGCTCAGGCAATTCCGACACTGCTTACGGGAGTCAACCTCCTCGGAACCGCGCAGACCGGTACCGGCAAGACCGCGGCGTTTACCCTTCCTCTGCTTCATATTCTCATGTCGACGGGGCGGGAAGACGGTAACGACCTTCCGGTTGGAAACGCTGAAAGCGCCTCCCGAAGCGGTACCGGTCACGGCAGAGGCGGTCACGCCGGACGTGACGCCGGGCGTTCGACAAACAAAAACAGGGGACGCAGCGGCCCCGCCCGTCCGAGAGCACTCATTCTCGCGCCGACGAGGGAGCTGGCGATTCAAATCGACACGAGCGTGGCCACCTACGGACGGGGCAGCGGTATTTCCCATCTCGCCGTTTTTGGCGGCGCGCCGAAGGGGCGACAGCTTGAAGGGCTGCGCCGCAATCCGGTGGTGCTTACCGCCACGCCGGGGCGTCTGCAGGATTTCATTTCCGAGCACGCCATCGATCTTTCCGGGGTGGAGTTCCTGATTCTTGATGAGGCCGACCGCATGCTGGACATGGGGTTTATTCCCGAGGTTCGCAGGATCGCCGCGATGGTGGCGAACAGGAAGCAGACGGCACTCTTTTCCGCGACGATGCCGGTGGAGATTGAGCATCTGGCGGAGGAACTCCTCGGTACGAATGCCGCCCGTGTTGCAATCGCGCCCCGAAAGGTGGTTGCCAGGGGCATTAAGCAGAGCGTCTTTCACATGAACCGGGAGGACAAGATTTCCTTCCTGCCCGATCTGATCAAGGAACGGGGGATGTTTCGCGTCCTTGTCTTCACTCGAACAAAACATCGCGCGGCGCGGGTGTCCAAGATCCTCTCAAAGGCGGGTATCCCTTCCGATGAGATCCACGGGAACAGGACGCAAAACCAGCGTCAGCGGGCGCTTGAGAGTTTCCGTCGGGGCAGGATTCAGGCTCTGGTAGGAACCGATGTCGCCGCCAGGGGAATTGACGTGGACGACATAACCCATGTCATCAACTACGAAATTCCAAACGAACCGGAGACGTACGTTCACCGCATCGGACGGACCGCCCGGGCCGGCATGGAGGGAGAGGCGCTGAGCTTCTGCGACCGCGAGGAGCTGCAGGATTTTCGACGAATTGAGGCGCTGCTGGGCGGAGCCGTCGACGTGGATGCCAACCACGTCTACCATCAGGAGCCGCCGGCACCGCAACGGAAGCGTTCCAATGGAGGACCAAATCGCGGCGGCGGACAGAGCCGTCGTAACGGAGGCGGACGTCCGGGAGGGAATGGGTTTTCCGGTGGCGGTCGCGACTCGGGCGGCGGTCGCCGCTCCAACGGCCGCGCCGCCCGTCCCCGCACCCGGTAAGTTCCGATGCGTCACCGCCCCTGTGGGGCGGTCTTTGGATTTGTGAAGGAAGATGGGGAAGTGACGTTGCAGGGAGAGGAATCGGGGGTACAAGCCGATTCCCTTGACCTCTCCGGCAGCGACTTCTACTCTGACCCATGGCATTGCCGCATATTGACTATCACGCGGTCCTCGCGTCGTTTCGCGACCACCGGGAGGACTGTCCTCTCTGCGGGTATCTGGCACGAGCCGAAAAGGCATTCTGGGATTCCGTTCTGTACGGTCAAATCGGTACGGAAGGTTTTCAGGACGCCTTTCTTTCCACCGATGGATTCTGTCCGCGCCACGTCGCCGATTTTTCACGACATCGTGACGGCCTGGCAGTCACGGTGCTGTACGGTCCCCTTCTCTCCCATCGCATCGCCTGGATTGACAGGATAGAACGCCGGAAACGGCGCGTTTTGCTGTTGCCGGTGCTGGGCCCGCCGGTATCCGCAGCCATGGAAGGCGTTGCCTCATCGCTCCGACGGGTCAACGGGCGTCGAAAGTCCCGGAACGGGAAACATACCCCCGCCGAACGAGGCCGTCACGCGTCGCGTCACGATTGTCCCCTTTGCGATCGTATTGAACGGTGGAACGAACAATTTGTACGCAATCTTCTGAGGCATCAGGGCGACGTCACCCTCCGCGACGCAGTGGAGGGCGGAACGGGCCTGTGCATTCCCCACTACCGAACCCTGGTGCACGTCGCCGGTCGCGGCGTCATCAACAGAATCCCCATGGTGTCACCATGGTTGCGGGACCACCATCGCCGGCGCTGGCGGGAAATTGCCGCCGAGGCTGAAGGCGAAGGGTTGCAACGGGGCGGCACGGCATGGAAATCGCTGTTGAAGGTGATGGAGGGAAGCGGCGCGGCAGAGTGAACGCGCCGACCGGACACCGTCGCCGCATGTGCCGCCTTACTTGAACTCACTTGAACAGCGCGTCGATCTCTTTGCGGTACCGTTCGGCTATTACGTGGCGTTTGATCTCCTGTTTTGCCGACAGCTCTCTGCCAACTTCGAAATCGTCGGGAATGAGGGTCGTGCGGTATATCAGCTCAAATCCCTTGAACCCCGTTCTGGTATTCACGAGGCTGCTCACTTCCCCCTGGATCAGTTCACGAATTCCTTCACTCTCAAGGAGGTCTTCCGATTCCATGTAGGGAACGTGGTTCTCATCGGCATAGGCGGTAACGGCGTCAATATTTGGACAGATAAGGGCTGCGAGATATTTCTGGTCCTGTCCGACGACGACGGCGCGTTCAATAAGGTCGCTTTCCTGCAGTTTCTGCTCGATCGGCAGGGGTTCGATGTTTTCTCCGCCCAGGAGGACGATCGTATCTTTGGCGCGGCCGGTGATTTTCAGTTCACCCCGATGGGAAAGCATGCCGAGGTCGCCGGTATTCAGCCAGCCGTCCTCATCGAGGACCGCGCTGGTCAGTGCCGGTCGGCGGTAATATCCCTGCATCACCTGCGGTCCACGGACATAAATGATACCCATTTCTCCGGGGGCAAGGATTCTCCCCTCCTCCGAGCGAATCTGACACTCCGTTCCGCCGAGAAGCTCTCCGACGGTGCCGGGGACGGGCCGCATTTGATGACGAACCGCTAGAACCGGCGCCGTCTCGGTCAGGCCGTACCCTTCAAGAAGGAGGACTCCCGCGGAACCGAAAAATGCGTCAACCGCCGGGGGCAAAGCGCCGCCGCCGGAGACGCCCGCGACGAAGCGCCCTCCCAGCTTATCCTTGATCTTTTTGAAAACCAGAAGATTTCCCAACGCCTTCAGGGGAGTCAATAGAAGGAGGGGCACCACCGCGACGAGGGCGTCAACCAGCCGATTTCGGCGACGAAAATCGGGAATGAGCCCGCGAAGCATGTCGGAAAAGTGCTTGTGCGTGCCGCCTACTGAGACAAAAAAGGTAAATAGTGCCTCCTTTGCACCGCCCTGGGAGCGGATGTTGCGGTAAATACCCGCCCGGACCGCCTCCCATATGCGCGGGACCGACGCCATCCACTTGGGTCGTATTTCCGCCATGTCTGCGAGCATTATCTTTCCGATCGGTTTGGAGTAGGCCAGGGTCGTGGCGCTTCCAAGGGCGATGTATTGCACGATCCGTTCAAAGGAGTGCCACACCGGCAGGACGCACAGCCAGATATCTCCGGGCTCGAGGCGCACCCGGTCGGGTATGCACCCCACCTGATACGTGAAGTTACGGTGCGTCAGCATCACACCTTTTGGTTCACCCGTTGTCCCGGAGGTGAAAATGATCGTTGCCACGTCGTCCGGTTCGCCTTCGGCAATTTCCTGCTCAATGAGTGCCGGATCCTTTTCAAGCAGCTTCTCTCCCGCCTGAAATACTTCGGAATAGTGATGGCCCTTCACGCCGCGGGCGGGTTTTCCGTCAATTTCACCTTCAAGCAGAATAAGGTGCTTCAGCGCCGGCAATTGATCGACCACATGCAGGACCTTTTTCAGCTGTCCCTCATTTTCGACGACCGCCACGGCGCATTCAGGCAATCCAAGAATGAATGCGAGCTCATCGGCGGTACTGTCATTCCCGCGCGGTACGTCGGCAGCGCCGAGACTCAATACGGCGAGATCGGTGACAAACCACTCAACTCTGTTCTCCGAAATGAGACCGACGTGATCACCCCGTTTCACCCCAAGGTTCCGCAGACCTGCAGCGAATATCTGGACGTCACCATACAGATCGGCGTACGTGCGCGATGTGAACGGCCCTTCTTCGCTCCGGCTCATTTGCGCCGCGATGTCGGGGTAGCTGTTTACAATCTGTTGCAGTATCTGGGGAATCGTCTTTGTCTCCATACTCTCTCCATCATCTGTTTGTCGGTCCATGACCGATAAATAGATGATAATCGTGAATAGTCCGGAAAGCAAGGAATAACCGCCTCCCGCGCCCCGCCTATGTGACGAAACTTGAATTGGTATCGGGAATTGCATACTTTTTAGGTTCGTAATAGGACGACTCTCAAGGAGGTGGACATGAATATCGCAGTTGTACGGGAACAAGCCCCCGGAGAGACGCGAGTTGCCCTCGTTCCCGCTCACATTCAGACGTTGAAAAAGATTTCACCCTCCGTCGCCGTGTATATTGAACGGGGAGCGGGAAAAACGGCGGGGTATCCCGACGATGAGTATTCCGAAAAAGGGGGGCATATCGTCGACCGCGAGGAGGCGCTGTCAAAGGCGGACGTTCTGCTCACCGTCCGCGCGTGCGCTGCCGGAGGGTTCGGCGGCGACGGTGATCTATCACCCCTCCCCGCCGGAGCAACGATCATCGGTCAGCTCAATCCATATGAGAACCACCCGGCTTTTGACGCCGTTGCGTCCGGCGGCTATCGCGCTTTTGCCCTGGAAAAACTTCCGCGAATCACCCGGGCCCAGAGTATGGATGTTCTCTCTTCCCAGGCAAACCTTGCGGGGTATCGCGCCGTTCTTCTGGGCGCCCTGGAACTGCCCAAGATATTTCCCATGATGATGACCGCGGCGGGAACGATCGTACCGGCACGTGTCTTCGTCGTCGGCGTCGGTGTTGCAGGTCTTCAGGCGATCGCCACGGCCAGACGACTTGGTGCCGTCGTCAGTGCCTATGATATCAGGCCCGCCGTCAAGGAACAGGTTCAGAGCCTCGGTGCGCGATTCATAGAACTGGACCTCTCCACGTCACAGACGGAATCGTCAGGCGGCTACGCAAAGGAAATGGACGAGGAGTTCTACCGAAAACAGCGGGAAAAGATGCTTGAGGTTGTGGCGGAAAGCGACGTCGTCATCACCACCGCCGCCATTCCGGGAAAAAAGGCGCCGATTCTCATCACCGAGGAGATGGTACACGCCATGCACCCCGGGTCCGTCGTTGTAGACCTCGCCGCGGAACGCGGCGGCAACTGCGCGCTTACCAGGCCGGACGAACGCGTATCCGAGGGAGACGTCACCATTCTCGGACCGGTCAACGTTCCTGCCGGCGTAGCCCACCACGCAAGCCAGTTGTACAGCAGGAATATAACCTCTTTTCTTGAATCCATCGTCCAGGACGGTTCAATTGCTATCAATGAAGAGGATGAAATTGTCGCAGCGACGCTCGTCTCCACGGCGACGACAAAGGAGGAGAGTTAATGGATTTCGTCACGATCATTACCATCTTTGTGTTGGCGATCTTTGTCGGTTTTGAAGTCATAACCAAGGTGCCTCCCATATTGCACACCCCCCTCATGTCCGGATCAAACGCGATATCCGGAATCACAATCATCGGAGCGCTCGTCGCGGCGGGCACGGGGCATCAGAGTATGACCGTTTGGCTCGGATTGGCGGCACTTATCTTTGCCACAATCAATGTAGTCGGCGGATTTCTCGTCACGCACCGCATGTTGAGCAAGTTCAGGAAGCGAGGTGAATCATGAACGAGGCGGCAATTAACATCCTCTATCTCATCGCCGCAGTCCTTTTCATTACGGGGCTGAAGGGTCTCACCCATCCGCGATCGGCGGTAAGGGGCAATTTCATCGGTGCGTTGGGCATGCTTGTCGCCATCGTAGCGACCCTCCTTGCCCAGGAAATACTCAACCCCGTCATGATCATCGTCGGAATCGCCGCGGGCTCCGCCATTGGCGCCGTCCTGGCAGTCACCATAAAAATGACCGCCATGCCGCAGCTTGTCGGGCTCTACAACGGTTTCGGCGGGGTCGCCAGCGTCCTCGTCGCCGGGGCGGTCCTTTATCAGACCCTCGCCTCCGCCGACTCCGTCGACGCATCGATTCGATTTCTCGTCGCCACCGCCGCCAGCGGCCTTATCGGCGGGGTGACCTTTTTTGGCTCCCTCATCGCCTTCGGGAAATTGCAGGGAATCGTGACGGAAAAGCCCGTACGTTATCCCGGTGAACAGATCGTAAAAATCGTCGTAGCAGCGGCATCCATCGCGGCGGCGGTACTTGTCGTCCGCCAGCCGGCGATGACTGAGTACTATTGGATCCTCGCGGGAATCGCGTCGCTCCTGGGAGTGCTCCTGGTCGTGCCCATCGGCGGCGCCGACATGCCCATCGTCATCGCCCTCCTCAACTCCTACTCGGGGCTCGCTGCTGCGGCAACGGGCTTCGTCCTGAACAATACGGTCCTGATCATAGCCGGCTCCCTGGTGGGTGCCAGCGGAATAATACTCACCAACATCATGTGCAAGGCCATGAACCGTTCCCTCGCCAACGTGCTCTTCGGCGGCGTGGGGGCTGTCCAGAAGTCGGCGGTCGACGGCGACGACATGTATGCGGGAAAGGTCAAAAGCACCTCTCCCGAAGAGGTCGCAATGATCCTTAAAACGGCGCAGAAGGTGAGTTTTGTCCCCGGTTACGGCATGGCAGTCGCCCGTGCCCAGACGCCGGTGCGCACTCTGACTGAACAACTTGAGGCGGACGGCATTTCCGTCGATTTCGGAATTCATCCCGTGGCAGGGCGCATGCCGGGGCATATGAACGTCCTCTTGGCGGAGGAGAACATATCCTACGACAAACTGCGGGAAATGGATCAGATCAACCCCGATTTCCCCAACACCGATGTGGTAATCGTGCTCGGCGCAAACGATGTCGTCAATCCGCTTGCCAGGGAATCATCGGGTTCACCAATCAGCGGCATGCCGATCCTGAACGTCGACAAGGCTCGCACGGTGGTCGTCATCAAGCGGAGTCTCAGCCCCGGATTTGCGGGCATCCCAAACCCGCTCTTTGCGGCGGATAACACGCTCATGCTCTTTGGAGACGGAAAGAAAGTGATGGAAGATCTGGTGGGAGCGTACAAAGAGGCGTAACTGCGGACTATAATAGTGGCATGGCAACCCACATAACAACCCTGGTGGAAAACCATCAGGACAACCGGCGGACGCTGGAAGCTGAACACGGGATATCATTCTACATTCAGCACAACAGCACCACCATCCTTTTTGACACGGGGCAGAGTGACCGGTTTTTGCACAACGCCGATGCCCTCGACGTTGATCTGACCGCCATAGACCACGTCGTTCTCAGCCATAGCCACTACGATCACACAAACGGGCTTCCCTTTCTCCTTCCCCGGCATGATCGATTCACGCTTCACGTACATGAGGCGTTTTTTGACCGAAAGTACGCGGCCGACGGCGATACACTGCGGTACATCGGCCCTTCCTGGGACCGTGCATGGGCTCGCCGGGCGCCGTGCACCCTCGCCTTCACAACCGGGACGGGCTCCACCCTCGCGCCGGGGGTCCACATCGTCACGGGGTTTGCGGCGACCCATCCCCTTGAAGTCGCGAATCCACGCTTCGTCGTGGAGCGAGGCGGCACGGCCGGTGAAGGGGATCGCCACACCGATTCCTCCAATTCCCCGCCGACCGTCGACGACTTCCGGGACGAGCAATGTATCGTCCTGGAAACGGACCCGGGCCTCGTCGTCCTCGTCGGATGTTCCCATCCGGGTATCATGAACATTCTCGATACAATTCGAACGCGTTTTGACGAGCCGATCCATGCGGTACTGGGGGGAACTCATCTGATTGAAGCACAGGGTGCGCGCCTTGAAGAGGCGATAGAGTACCTCTCAGATGAGAGGTTGCAGCGGGTCGGACTGTCTCACTGCACCGGCGATGCGGCAATGAAGGCGCTGTCGGCACGGACGGATCGCTATTTTGCAAACGTCACGGGGACCGTTTTTTCGGTGCCCTGACGGAAATGCCCTGACGGGATCGCCGGCCATTCGTTCTCGCCGAGCCCCATCCTCGCCGGCCCCGACCTCGCCGACCTTCTATCCTCGCCGGGCCCCGTCCTCGCCGGCGTTTCATTTTCGTCGGGCCCCATCCTCGCAGGCCGCGCCGCAGCCGCTACGGCCCGCGCTTCGGTCACCGCGACAAATAGGACAGCTCGTCGGGAAGAACCGTGTTGTTGCCCATACGGTCCTCGCCGTATCCGTTATTTGCCAGGAGCTCCAGGTCCTTCAGCGCCCTGCTGTCGCCCTCAAACCGGACGGTAATATTGCTCTGAATATCCATCTTGGCCAGCGACATGAAATGGCGGACGTAGCGGGCGGCGATGTCGGCGATTGTAGAATCGTTTTCCCGCTTGAGGTCGTCAAAGGCGAGGTTGGTATCGTAGAGAACGATCTTCCCCTCGTTCATCAGCTGCACAAACAACAGCTGCAGTTCCCGCACCATCTCCTCCTGTGAATCCGGAAGAGGGACCTGCAACTCCGGGCGCTTACTCAGCATCTCGCCGATGTGACGCCGCTTGGTCGCATTTATCGCCTCGTTCGCCCGGAAAAGCTCCAGCGGAGAGGATGCGTCGTAGCTTTCGTCGCCCATATGCATCGTGACGGCGCTCCCGTAATGCAGAACAATGCGGGCAACCAGCGTCGACGGACGCACGTGAAATCCGCGGTAATTGGGTATCGACACCTCGATGGTTGCGGACTCCGTGTACATCTGGATCATCCCCTGGCAGAGATGAACCGCGGACTCCATGAATTCCCGGGCGTACTGCAGGGGATACTCAAAGACGAGGTCCCGCAGACGACCGGGCTGTATGGGAAAACGCGTCTCCTGATAGGTGTCTCGCCGGAGAGCGCTCATATGCCGGATAAAATAGTGAACCAGATCGGTACCTACCGCGAGCAAATGGTAAATGATGCTTATATGGCCGCGTAGATACCGGAGCTTCTCGTTCTGTTGTTCCAGATCGGACTCAAAAATATATGTGTCGTAGAGAGACTGAAGATTGTGAAAACGTGCTTTCACCAGTCGCATCCGTTCCTCACTGATGGGATGGGGAATGCACTCATCGTAGGACTCAACCGACCGTTCCGTGAGAACGTCCTTCACATCGGTGTCTTCAGACAGATTCAGAAACTGCGTCGCCAGATAGACGACCTGATCACCGATTCTATCAACGTGCCGTACCGCCCGGTCGACGGGCAACCGGAAAAGAAAGGGTTCCGTCTCACACGGCTTAAAATCGTCGGGAACCTCCTCGGGATAAACACCGCACTCCCTGCTCTGACTGATAATCCCCCCGGCAACCGTAATGAGCCCATCCTTCATCGCCGCAATCACGTCGTCGGTCCGCCGGCGAAATTCATCCTGAAGATCAAGGAGGCGGTACCGCTCGATGGAGTTTCGAATGTGCAGAATATCGTAGGTGACAAGTGAAAAGTTCTTCGCCGCCGCAATGGACTCCCGAAAAGGGAACCACTGCTCATTGGTTTGCGCCCCATGTCCGTCAATGAGCTCCTGCAATCGTGACGACTCGCGATGCAACATACTGAGAAAATCACGACAGGGAAAAGCCGCGTTTTTCTGTGACCGCAGGGCAAACTCACACAGCCCGATGACCGGGGCGGTAAGTTTCATGACGGTCTGCCGGTATTCCTCATAATCACCGGCAGGCGGTCCGCCGGTGAGCTTACGCTTTCCAAACAACGCCATATCACCCTCAGCCTACGCTCTTCGGACACCTAACGCAACAGGCCTGTGGATACAGGGGCTGTTCATTCTTTTTCTTTTTAATCGAACGCCGGCGTCACAGTGGGCGGCACAACCGCGCAGCGGGTCACCCCGGCAAGGGGCCAAATCGGGGAGAAAAGTTCTCTTCAATGATCCGCCGCGCAATATCACACACCGCCGCGGAGGTCCTGTCCATGAGTGCCGAGTCGGAGGTCGCCACAACCGACGGCTCCGCGGCGATGACGAGCTCGTCCGCGGAAGGGCCGATGCGAAAGGCAACGTTCCGTCCCGACGGTCCGCGCTGTTCCACCTCCTCGGAGAGACGGGACATGTGGCGCCGACTGTGGGAAAGGGGTTCGTCAAAGCAGACCACGATCCGGCGTGTTTCCAGCGCCGCAAGGGTGTGCGCAAGCAGATCGATTGACCTGTCCATGAGCGCCTCATCGTGAAGGCGTCCGTGTACTCCGCCGATATCCCGCAGGACGCCGTCGTCGGTCTCAAAGACCGCCGTCCCCCGGATGTAGTTAGCCACCGTGAGGAGCACGTTGTGACCGTCCACGCAGAGCACATCCGCCTCTCCGACCATTTCAATCTCAATGAGTCGCCTTCGCCGTTCCGACGCTTTGTGTGTCGGCGATACCCCGCGGAAAAGCATTGCCCGTTCCTCCCGGGACAGGCGGAATCGGTCTCCCACGAGGGCGACACTGCCCCGTTCAGGATATCCTCTGTCCAGAAGGAAGCGATAGTCCCTGATCGCGTCTGCCGAGATGGAAGGTATCATGGGTATAGGGTACCATACGGGCATGAACAAAACCGATAGTGTCGTCATTGTCACCGGCGCGGCCAGTGGAATCGGCAGGGCGATCGCGGGCGGGTACCGTGAAGCAGGCGCCCTCGTTGCGGAGGTTGACCGGGATTGGACGGACGAGGATAAACGAGACGTCCGGACTCTTCGGATAACGTGCGATGTACGCAGTCCCGCCGATATAGACGACGCCGTCAGGACAATCGTCGAGCGGTGGGGACGTATAGACAGCCTGGTGAACAACGCCGGTTTCGGCATCTGGAAAGACCCGGACGAGCTCACCATCGATGAATGGACAGCCGTCCTTGAAACAAACCTTCGCGGCACGTTTCTCTTTTCCCGCGCCGCTGCGGCGGTCATGAAGATGAACGACCCCCGACGTACCAATGGAAACCGCGGAGCTATCGTGAATATCGCCTCCACCAGAGCCCTCATGTCGGAGCCACACTCGGAAGCGTACGCCGCCTCAAAGGGAGGTATCATCGCACTCACCCACGCGCTGGCCGCATCCTACGGGGACCGTCTCATACGGGTAAACTGCATCAGCCCCGGGTGGATAGAGACCGGTGACTACGACGCGTTGCGTGCCGAGGATCACGGACAGCACTGGGCGGGCCGCGTGGGGCGTCCGGAAGACATCGCGTCGACCTGTCTCTTTCTTACCGACCCCGGCAATGGATTCATCACCGGTGCCAACTTCATTATCGACGGCGGCATGACACGGAAAATGATATATGCCGAATGACACCCTTTTCGTCAATTTTACTGGGTTTTAAATACCACTTTTGTTATTATATTTCGCATTAACAAAAGAAATAAAAACGGGTATACTACCCAGCGTATTTATTGACACAAAAAGGAGTCACTATGTTACGAAAAATCGCCATGACATCAATGGTTGTATTGGTTGCGTTGTTTCTTGTCGCTTGCGGAGGCGAGGAAGCTACACAGGAGCAGGACAGCGGCGCAACGAGTGCGCAGGCTGAAAGCGAATCAGCGGACGCAATGACCGGTCCCACCCAAATGACCGCGACGGCATCCAACGTGCAGGAAGCGCTTGGACCGGACGGATCGTGGATCGTTATTTTCCTCGATGACCTGACCGTCGACACCGAGGTGGTCGTCTCCGGAGAGGTTTATGAAGAGGAAGGCGCGGAAGCTCCGCGACGGAAACTCGCTCTCTATGAACAGGACGCAGATCGCAACGTTACCGCCCGGCACACCCTCACCGTACCCCGCCTCGTCGTTGACCACGTCAACACGCGTATTCAGGCAGGAGAGGTAGCGGGCGACGTGATTGTCAACGCGGAAGGTTTTGAACTCACAAGCGGCGGCACCATCAACGGCAACCTCTACTTTGCCAGTGAGGCGCTCCGCGACAGCGCATCGATCAGCGATGATTCCACCGTCATGGGTGAAATCAGAATCGCCACCGACGCCGTCTCACGGCCCACCCAGACAACCGCCACCAACGCGGCCACCCTTCAGGAAGCGGTCGGCGCCGACGGCTCTTGGATCGTCATCTTTGAGGGAGACGTAACCGTGGACGAGGATATCACCGTATTCGGTGCGGTCTATGAAGAAGAGGGAGCGGAAGCTCCGCGACGGAAGCTCGCGCTCTACGCTCAGGACTCAGACCGCAACGTCACCGCCCGGTATACCCTCACCGTTCCCCGTCTTATCGTGCACCACCTGAACACCCGCATCCAGGCGGGAATCGTGGCCGGTGATGTCTATGTTGAGGAAGAGGGCTTTGAGCTCACCAGCGGCGCCACCATCGACGGCAACCTTTATTTTGCCACCGAGGAACTGCAGGAGAGCGCTAACATCAGCGACGATTCCACCGTTACCGGTACCATCGGTATCGCTGTGGCGGAGTGACGCTTTCACGCTGACCGAATTTTCAGTAAAGGCCGGACACCCGTCCGGCCTTTTTTTGTGCTCATTCCAGCCGGGAACCGTCTACGTTTCCAGGACGGACGGATGAAAGAGTTCTTCCGCCTCTATCCGACGGGCCGACAAATGCTGTTCAAGGGAATAACGGCAGATCGTTTCCAGCTCGTATCGATTGGCGGAAAATCCGTAACTCCAGTAGTCGGTTCCCATCGTCCGTATCGTCGACTCCAGACTCGCCCGGAGCCACGGGAGGGTCAGCCGGTTTGCCCCACCGAGGGAGACGTCGCGGAGACGCGCCACGGCAATATCCCGTGCGGCGAGGGCGGCATCGTATAGAACCCGGGGAAGCCACGGATTGTCGTCTGCAATACTCTTCCGCAGGGCGAGAATGTGCATGATCGGGAAAAAGCCGGTCCGGGTAAAGTAGTCCCGTTCCGCCGCCTCAAAATCGTCGACGATCCTGACGATGGCTGAGTTTCCCCGGTCGAACGCCGCGGGAGGTTTGGGTGCCATGATCGCGTCGATCCTCCCATCCAGCAGGAGCTCCTGGAGCGTTTCCCCTTCTCCGATGGGCGTGACCTCCGTATCATCAGGGAGGTTGAGGGGCAACCGCTCGCGCCGCACCCCCTGATCGAGTGCACCCGTCCTCCATCGAATCTGGGCCGGATTGACCCCGTACTCATCGGAAAGAATTCCCCGCATCCACAGCGCGGCGGTCATCTGATACTCCGGAACGCCCACCAGCCGACCGGCAAGATCCGAGGGGCTTCGTATACCGCTGTCCCGGTGTGTGAAAAACCCGTTGTGGCGAAAGGCGCGGCTCAGAAACACCGGGATCGCCGTGTATTGGCATTCGCCCCGGGAAAGTTGTAACAGGTAACTCGACACGGAAAGTTCGGTGACATCGAATTTCGCCTCCTGCACCGCGATGGGAAAGAGTTTCGACGTCGGAAGGATGTTACTCTCCAGCTCGACACCGGGAACGGTAACCTCCCCGGTGTGCAACGCCATCGCCCGATCGTGGTCCCACGTCGCAAATGACAGTTTCAGCATACTACCGTTCCTTACCGCGCCGCTTTCCGTGCCCGAAGCGTTCTCATGACGTAAGGATATGCGATTGAGACGACAACGAGAAACCACAGGAAATTACCAAGGGGCCGGGAAAAGAATATCCCCAGATCTCCGTCACCGAGGAGGATCGCCCTGGTAAAGTACTGCTCCGCCAGGGGACCCAGTATGACGCCGAGAAGTATGGCGTGCGTCTGATATCCCGTTTTCTTCATGATAAAGGCGAGAACCCCGAAGAGCAACGCGACCCACATGTCGACGATATAGCCTCGCGCCACATAGGCGCCCACCAGCGTGAAGGTGATGATAAGAGGAGCAAGCACCCGGGTTGGAACGACGGTGATGCGGGAGAAGACCCTCGAGAGGGGCATGCCGATGATGAGCATGACGATATAGCCGACGATCATCGCCGCCACGACGCCGTACGCGAGCTCCGGGGTCGTACGAAATAACCTGGGACCGATCGGCACTCCGTGGGCAAGGAGGACGATGAGCATGACCGCCGACGTTCCACCGCCGGGAATACCCAGGGTGAAAAGGGGAATCAGTGAACCGCCGGTGACACCGTTGTTCCCCGCCTCTGATGCAATGACGCCCTTGGGATTTCCGTTTCCAAACTCCTCACGGTCCCGGTAGGCACTCACCGTCTGCTGATAACTCACGAAGCTGCCTATCGTTGCCCCCGCGCCCGGAACAATACCGATGAAAAAGCCGGTAAAAGCTGATCGCATCACCGTAACGAAATTCCTGAGCGTGTCCTTGACGCCCTGAATGGTGCCGCGCCAGCTCTTCTCCATGAGAACGGTCTTGATCCGGCTTGCGTCGATAATGTGCTCGTGTTCAATCATCGTGAGAGCCTCGGAGATGGCAAACAAACCGATGATGGCTGGTACCCGTTCCACGCCGTCAAAGAGTTCGAGAATACCGAAGGTCGCCCGGGGAACGCTGTAGACGTGGTCGTATCCGACGGCGCCGATAAGGAGGCCGAGCAGTCCCGCCAGAAAACCCTTGGTGGGATCTTTTCCGGCGATCTGGGCGATCAGAATCAAGCCGAAGAGGATGACCACAAAGCTTTCTATCGTACCGAAGTAATAGACCAGGCGTCCTACATATCGGAGCGCGATAATCGTCACAATTGAGGTGACGAGACCGCTGATCGACGACGATACAAAGGATATGGAGAGCGCCCGCTGACCGTCTCCCTGCTGGGTCATCGGGTAGCCGTCAAAACATGTCGCCGCGGCACTTCCCGTACCGGGAACGTTGAAGAGAATCGCCGGAACGGCGCCTCCCATATGGGATCCCGCGTAGACCGTCGCCATAAAGGCGAGTGCGGGACCCGTCTCCATTCCCAGCGTGAGTGGCAACAGAATGATGTTTACATTGGTCGAGCTGAATCCGGGAATTGCACCGACGATGATACCGACGGAAACTCCGATAATAATGAGCCACCAGTACTGGGTTACGCTGTTCAGAATAAGCCATAACATGTCCATAGTCTGTACCCTTTCCCTTTACAGCCCGAGATACCGCAGCGGGCCGATCGGCAGCCGAACCTGCAGAAAGACGATGAAAAGAACATACCCCGCAACGGTGACCGCAAGGGAAATCAACAGCGAGCGGGGAATACTCTTCACTCCCAGAATGTAGGTGGCACCTGCGACAAAGAGGAAACTCAACAGCGGGTAGCCGAGATAGGGCATCAGCCCGATGTAGAGTGCCATTCCCAGAACAAGTGCGATCGCCTTTGAGTAATAGCGCCCTGCCTGGATGATTTCGCCGAAGGTTGCCGGCTCCGCCTCCCCGCGGGAACGTACAATTCTCACAACAACCCGCAGAGTGACCACAAGACAGAGAAAAACGAGAAAGAAACTGATTCCCCCGCCGTACATCTGCGCGAGAAAGGGAATATCCTGAATAGTATAGAGATAGTAGAAAGAGAAAACGGTGGCGAGGACCGGTACGACCAGCTCAGCCAGCGAAGCCAAGGTGCTTTTCGTATTCGACATATGGGTTCCCCATGAGAAACATAGATTGATGTACCGCTGCAGACAAAAGGCGGGATGTCGTACGAGTCGACATCCCGCCGACCCGTAAGGCGGATGTCGTGTGTGTCGACATCCCGCCGTCACGGGTGATCAGCAGTAATGTGAAATCGTCATTCAGTAAGAAAATCCCTGAACTGATCCACCAGACCCAGCATCCGCTCGGCATCGGCCATTGTCGCCTCCATGCCCTGATAATTTACGAACACCCGGTCAAATCCGACCGCCTCGTGTTCTTCAGCCATTCGCGGGTCCGCCATCGCCTCCTGCAGTGTGCTGACCAGAATTTCAAACCGGTCAGGGTAGCGCTCCATGAACTCCCGTTGTACGGCAAAGACGCGAATTGACCCAAGATTCGGAAGTTCAAGTCCGAAGACGTCGTTCACGGTGGGGACGTTTTCCGAAAGGTCCGGCCAGAGGTTTTCGTTCTGGAACATGACGAGATAGCGAATATCCTCCTCCAGGGGCATCGATGAACCGACGTCGTCGATACTCGCGTCGACTTCACCGGTCACACCGGCCGTCCGGGCTGCGCTTCCCCCGCCGTAGGGAACCATTCTGAATGTGCCGCCTGTGGCATCGGCGATGGCTGCAGCACCGATCGTTGCGGGGTGCGGCAATCGGCTGGTGGACACCGTTATCGGACGACGCTGCGACTCCTCAACCAGTTCCTCTATCGTCTGAAAGGGGCTGTCTCTGGGAACCCATAGCACCTGTGGATCCGTCCCGACGCTGGCAAAATAGACAAGATCCTCGGGAAAATCGTAATTGGGATCCTGAAGGCCGTACATGATCATTTCGGCGGAGAGGTTTCCCGTTAAAATCGTATACCCGTCGGGTTCGCTGTTCATGAAGATCTCGTACCCGACCTGTCCTGAAGCACCGGGATGAAAACTTCTCTCGAACTCGACACCCAGATACTCCCGCCAGACATTGGTTACCGCCTGAGCAACCCGGTCCGCGGAACCGCCTTCCCCCGTGGGAATTATAAGTCGAATATTCCTGTTCGGGTATTCTCCTTCCTCAACTCCTGACGCACTGATCCCGGCAATCCCGACGAGAACCAGCATCAGAGAGACCATGAAAACGCGCATCCCTTTGGTACGGAAACAATTACTCAACATAAAAACTCCTCACTTTTTATTTTCATTTTGTGATGACACAAATGAATCCACAGAACCGCCGCAAAAACCTCCTTCTCCTCTCTTTCTTCCCGCCACCTCCTCACAACGCGGAACCCGCTTCCAACGGATATCCTGTCAACATCAATAATATCTTCTGTACCATGCATCATATATTTTACCTACCAATATTCTACCACGGATCTGTCTATAGGCAAGTAATATAGTCATAATTTCCTGCGAAAAGGACAACTCGATTTTTTTTAATACGCGGAGATTTCGGCTCCTATCGCTTCACTGGGTAGACAGGCCTCCATGAGCCCCTCTGCTTTGGCGGGAAATGAAAGAAAAGGATAAAAAAAAAACCGTCCGGTCCCTGGACCAGACGGCGAAAAAAGCATCTCCTGGGGGAGTCGAACCCCCCGTTGCCGGGATGAAAACCCGGTGTCCTAACCACTAGACGAAGGAGACGTGAACACGGAACTGTAGCTGAAATTGCATCAGAAAATCAAGCTCTTCCGCTCATGAGCCGCACTGGGTTCGAACCAGTGACCCACGCCTTAAAAGGGCGTTGCTCTACCAGCTGAGCTAGCGGCCCCCAATCGGAGCTGAAATATATCCGTCCGAAACGGTCGTGTCAACCCGTTTGACCCGGCGCCGGTCAATACCGGAAGGCAAATTCCACAGCTGCTCCGCCGACCTGCTGATCGCCGGGATACCTTCCGTATTCACGGCTGTACATGGCGTACTGTACCTCCAGAAATCCAAGGTCAATTCCTGCACCTGCGGTAAAATACCCCTGATTCAGTCCGAATCGTAAATCGAAAAAGTTCAGAAAGGTCGTTTCCGTTCCGACGTGGATGCGTGTCCAGAACGAGCGCGGGCGGGACGGATCGGGGTCGGTCATTGCGAATGGGTCGGTTACCTGGGCGTGAAGCTTGGGATCCACGATTGCAGCGTACGAGCCGCGAATGGGGCGCCATAGCGCGCCGAAGCTGATCTCTGCGGGAATGATATACGTCTCTTTCACGTATGAAGGATCCGTCTCGTCGGTAGGCTTGCTCGGCAGCCCCCCTGCGCTGGCGGCGTCGATAATCTCCTGGAAGGTGTTGTTGGAGTAGTCGACCTGCGTATTCAGAAGGTTTCGAAGCTGAATACCGAGACGAAAGGCGTCATATTCAGCCATCACGCCCGCGTCAAAGGCGACGCCCCATCCGTTGAGGGCGGTGAGCGTTTCCATGATATCGCCGGACTCTTCCGTGCCGTCGCCAGTCTCGATGCCGGTAAACTGGGTGATCAGATCGGCGGCGGTGTCGGAATCAACGAGCGAAACGACCCGTATCGTCGGGCGGAGCGTGCCTCCGACGGCAAGTCGTACGGGACCGAGAATGAAGGGGTGCGCATACCCGAGAACAAGGCCGATACGGCTTGAAATTTCCCCCTCCAGGCCAAGGGGAAAGGTCGGCCCGTAGAGGTAACTGTCAAAGGCAAACTCAAAGCCGAGGCCGATGCGATTCCCCACATACCCCATCCCGAGGGCCGCACCCACGCCGAATCCGTTGGTAGTGAACTGCTCCCGCAGCGCGTCGATGATGAGATCTTCCTGGCTCTTTTCTTCACCGTTCTCCGTGCTATCGGAAGCATCCCCGCTGAAGGCGCCGATCGTTGAAAGGAGGAGATCCGGTCTGGAGTGGGCCCACACTGAGACCGACGGGAGGGTTAATTCCGGTTCATCGGTGAAGGCGAATCCCGCGGGATTGGTAAAGAGCGCCGAATATCCTTCCGCGGCGGCGGCGTATGATCCGCCCTGCCCCAGAATCACGGGATTCATCCGCTGGAATTCCTTTTGCTTGATTGTTTCGGCATGAATTGCCGCGGGATCGATACTGTTCAGAAGAATCCATGCCGCGCAGAACAAACCAATTCTCTTCATGTGTACAAAACGGGGTGTATCAAAGACCGTCAAATAGTCCTCCGAGACCGCCTGCATCGAGGATGTTTTCAAGGTTCGTCGTATCACCGGGAAAATTGTCGAGCGCCGATTCGGTATCGGCGGAAAAACTCTTGTTTATGATCTCATTTGAAAGTGTAGCAGTATCGGTGACTCCGTCCCCATCGGGATCGGCAAGCTTCATCACCGCAATTGCAACTGCCGCCTTCTGGGCCGTTTCGGTCATGTTAACGCCGCTCGGTCCGTCGACCGTACCGTCACCGTCCTCGTCGGTCATGATCGATCCCAGGTTGTCATAGGCATCGCCTGCGGATACCAGGTCGTCAAGAATCTTCTTGACCGCCGTTGCATCCCCCTTCGCGCTGTCGGGAATGATGAGATCCATGAGCGCTTCCGGATCGTTGAACGAGTCGGCCCCCAGGTCGGAGGTCAGGACGTTTGCCACATTGTTTATCGTCTCTCCCGCTCCGGTATCTCTGATTTTCACCTCCGCGGCGAGAACACTTGCGGACTGCCGCGTAGCCGTGTCAACACTGGCGTCGTCATAGACGCTCTTCAGTGCCGTGTTGAGTTCGGTTCGGTCACTTGAGCTCAAATCCTTGTAGAATTTGGAGCTTTCTGCCGCTTCCGAGACGGCGCCCACAAACTTGGGAGCCTTGCTCGTCGAAACGGTACCGTCCGACGACGTATAGGAACCGAGCAATTCGGATGCGTCGGGAGGACCGTCAAACTCTTCAAAGAAATTGCCCATGAACAGGTTGGTACAGGAGGCAAAAAAAGTCAGCGTCGCGACGGCAAGCACAATCAATCGTGACGTCATATACATCTCTCCATGATCTTCATTCACTATATCGGAAAATATAGCACCGGAAATGAGAAATATCGGGAAATCGTCGCTCTTTCAGTCAGGAGTTCAGACGGTCCAGACCCCGTCGCGCTTCAACGAGACCGGGATTCCGTTCAAGCGCTTCTTCATAGGCCAGCCGTGCATATTGCGGGGTTCCCGCCATCTCACGGGCGTATCCGAGACGTGCCCACCATTGAGCCCGGTTCTCGTCAAGGGTGACTGCGGTCGTCAGGGCGATATCCGCGTGGTTGTACTCTTCAAATCGAATGTGTATTTCACCAATGAGATAGTAAACCTCATCGATGAGTGCCCCCTGCGGTGCAAGGGCGGTGTAATTCTGCAGATACTGAAGCGCCTGGAGATCGTTCCCCAGGTGAAAGTTTGCCTCCCCGACAATGTGGACGAGACGGTGGTCGAAACGGCTCACCTCCAGCCCGCGCAGTCCGTATTCCCGCGCCTCCTGGTACCGCCCCATCGACATCAGACTCCAGCCCAGAACGGTATATGCATCGAGATTGCGCGGATTTTCCCCAAGTTCTTCAAGGGTGATTTCAACGGCCCGCTCATACTGACCCTGGCGATACAGGACGAGGGCGTCCGGCCTGTTCTGGGCGGTCACGGTGCCGGTAACGATCAGGAGAAGGGTCAATGCGACGACACCGGCACGCAGGTTCCGCATCACGGACACGTCACCCTTCATCGTCGGATTTCCGGTCCCCGTTCGACATGGAGCACCGGCCGTTCAATCTGCTCCCGCTCTGGATGATGAGGTCCGGAGAGGAGATGTTGCCGGTGATCGACGCCCCCGAAAAGAGCTCGATCCGCTCCGATGCCTCGATATCCCCCGCAACGTTTCCCTTTACCGATACGCGAGCCGCCGAAATGTCTGCATGGACCTGCGCAGTATCGGCTATAAAAAGATCTGAACCGGTCCTGATTTCACCCTTGACCGACCCCTTCACCAATACGGGCTGAGAGAATTCAATTGTTCCTTCAAACTCGATATCCGGTGCCAGAACCGTTTCCAGTTCCGACTCATCGATGGTACGTACACGCAGTTCCGCCATTTGGCTCAGACTACTGTTCCTTCTTTTCCGCGTCAAGCAATAGCGCTTCCGTCGCATGCAGCGCATCGGCGAAACGACGTCGCATGTCCCGCGTATAGGGATTGTACCGTTGCAGATCCCGGAAGAGCTGGAGAGGGTCGTTACAGGTCTGTTCCATGACCTGAAGGAGCCGCGTATAGCCCAGTGTCGCGATAGAGCTCGCCTGCAGGTCCATTTCCTTGAGAATCCGACCGAGAAAATGGGTAACTCCCTGACTGAACGCCGCTTCCCGATCGTGTTTATCCGGCGCCATTTCAACCACACGCATGTTGAGACGTCTGAAGAGATGCTGTACGGCGGCGTATCGACCGCGTTTGTCCCGTATAGGCCAGGTAATGACAGGTAACGGGTCGGTCCGTTCCCCGGCGGAGTCGGGACCGAACATAGGATGGCATGCAATGATGTCCGCGTGGGCGGGCAGGAGGCGCTCCATTTCCCGGGCGGGATAGACTTTTACGGAACAGGTGTCGATGACTGTTGTTCCCGGCGTGATTCGGGGCGCGATACGTTCAAGGACGGAGGACAACGCCGAAATGGAGACGGTGAGAAATATCACCTCCGCCTGAAGTGCTTCGTCCATATCCACCTGGCGAACGCCGGCAGGTATATCGGCGATCACCCGCCGGCTCGTTCCGACCACGTTGTACTCTGCTGCAAGCATTTCCGCCCAGAACAGGCCAAATCTTCCCAGACCGATCACCGCGGCGGTCGGCCTGTCGGTATCTCTCTTCGCGTCTACATTGTCCCCTGAACTCATGGTTGGTCAGTATGCCGGAAGCTCCCACGCTGCTCAAGTTCCATGAATGTCCATTTTGTGGTACCATGCGGCACACGGAGGATGAAATGAATTTTGTAGAAACAATGAAACATACGGCTCGAGATTTGCAGCGCCGCCTCGTTCTTCCGGAAGGGACGGAAGGACGGACGATTCAGGCTGCCCGGAAACTTATTGACGAGAAGCTGGCGTCCCGGGTGACGCTCATCGGTTCCACCCAGGCCGTCGGCGATGCGGCAAAAAAGGAAGGGGTGGATCTTACCGGAATAACCGTACTGGATCCGGCGTCGGCGGATACGCGCCAATCTTACGCCGACGAGTACCATGAGTTGCGTAAAAAGAAAGGTCTTACCCCAGAAGAAGCGTTTGAACAGATCATCGACCCCCTGAAATGGGGCGCCATGATGGTACGCACGGGCGACGCCGATGCGATGGTTGCAGGGGCGGAAAACTCAACCGGCAATGTTCTGTTGGCTGCCTTTCAGATCATCAAGACCGCCCCGGGAACGAAGTACGCATCGAGCTGCTTTGTCATGAAACTGAACGACTCAAAATGGGGTGTCGACGGTCACATGATTTTCTCCGACTGTGCCACCATTCCCAATCCCGACGCGGAGCAACTTGCAGAAATAACCGTCGCCGCGGCGGAAAGCTGCCGCACCTTTTTGAAAGCGGAACCGCGGGTAGCCATGCTCTCCTTTTCGACAAAGGGTTCGGCAAAACATGAGGACGTCGACAAAGTCCTGTCGGCACTTGAAATGGTGAAGGAGCGCGCACCGGAACTCAAAGTTGACGGAGAGCTGCAGCTCGACGCAGCCGTCGTAGAGAGCGTCGGTGCAAAGAAGGCACCGGGATCCGATGTTGCGGGGACCGCCAATACCCTCATCTTTCCCGACCTTGATGCAGGGAACATCGGATACAAGCTTGTACAGCGCTTCGCCGGCGCCGACGCCTACGGACCGTTCCTGCAGGGCTTTGCCAAACCGGTGAGCGACCTGTCCCGGGGATGTTCCGTTGAGGATATCGTAACCACCGCAGCGGTTACGTTGTGTCAGGGAGCGTGAAGGTCAATCTATGAAACTGGCAATTACCGGCTACGGCCGAATGGGTCATGAGATTGAGGCGATCGCCCGTTCCCGGGACCACGAAATTGTATGTACCATTGACCCCGGGGCCGAAAACGCCGATTACCCCCACGTTTCCGATGCGGTGAATGCGGGTGTATTGACCCCGGATGTATGTGCGATTGACTTCTCTTTTCCTGACGCGGTCGCTGCCAATATCGCAGAGTACGCTCGTGCCGGCTGCACCGCAGTGGTCGGAACGACCGGCTGGGACAAAGAGAGAGATGACGTTCTGAAGCCCGCGATCTCGGCGGGAATCTCCCTCGTATGGGGCTCCAATTTTTCAGTCGGGGCAAACATGACCGTCCGGATTGCATCAATCGCGGCGAAACTCGCCGCCGCGGCTGAGGTATACGACGTCGGCCTCGTAGAACTCCACCACACCGGAAAGAAGGACAGCCCCAGCGGGACGGCAATCATGATTGCCGAAGAAATTCTCGCCGGAATGAAATCAAAGTCTGCAATCCAGGAGGAGACCCTCCACCGCCGGATTTCTGCTGAAGAGCTGCACACAGCCAGCGCCCGTATCGGTTCCATACCGGGGACGCATACAGTCTATTTCGATTCACCGGCGGATACAATTGAACTGACCCATCGTGCCCGTGACCGGAGCGGCTTCGCCTTGGGGGCTGTACGCGCCGCGGAATGGATTACGACCCGATCGGGGGTACATCCCGTACGGGATTTCTTTGACGATTTGTTTCGGCTTTAGTAACGTCTACCGGTCATTGAGGAGGAAATTATGTTTCAAGGTACCTATACCGCACTGATCACCCCGTTTCGTTCCGACGGAGCGATAGATGAACCCGCCCTGCGTCGGTTGGTGAATGCGCAAATCGAGGCGGGTATCGATGGAATCGTACCGATGGGCACCACCGGAGAAAGCCCCACCGTTACCCATAAAGAAAACGTTCGTGTCGTCGAGATTGTCGTCGAGGAAGCACGGGGGCGGGTGCCGATTGTCGCCGGCACCGGTTCCAACTCTACTGCCGAGGCTATCGATATGACCTCCCAGGCAAAGGCGATCGGAGCGACGGCGAGCCTTCAGGTGGCGCCGTATTACAACAAACCGTCCCAGGAGGGATTTTACCGCCATTTCACGACGATCGCCGACGAGGTTGATCTGCCGATGATCGTCTATAACATTCCGGGACGGACCGGCAAGAACATCGAGACGGCGACGCTGAAGCGCATGGCGGTGCATCCCAATATCGTGGCAGTCAAAGAGGCAAGTGGATCAATACCCCAGATGATGGAAGTTCTCGAGGAACTCCCCGACGATTTCGACGTCCTCTCGGGCGACGACAACCTCGCTTTTCCCTTGAGCGCCCTCGGCGGACGGGGCGTCGTCTCGGTGGCGAGCAACCTCATCCCGGGACGGATGACCGGGATGATCCGCGCTGCTCTGGAGGGCGACCTGATTACCGCCCGGAAAGAACACTTTGCGCTGCTGCCCCTCTTCAGGGCAATCTTTCTCGACACAAACCCCATTCCGATCAAGTACATGATGCACAAGGCGGGGTATTGCGAGGAGAGTTATCGTCTTCCCATGGTTTCCCTTTCGGAGGAAAACAAGAAAAAGGTCGATCGCATACTTACGGAGTATCTACCGTAACGGAGGTCGCTCCTTTGGAGCGCCCCGTTGGTCGGCCCGCCCTCCGGGCGGGCCGTTCGCCCTCGCCCGCCGGTCCTGTCACCGCCCGGGTCTACCACGCCACGTCAGCCGCGCATCCCGATAAAAGCCCTTCCCATTTCAAGAAAGCGTTCCGGCGGTATCCGTTCCGGACGCAGTGACGCGTCGATACCGCAACGTTCCAGCAGTGCCGCATAGTCTTTGAGAGAATTTCGAATCGCCTTTCTCCGCTGGGAGAAGGCACGACGCGCCAGCATCGAGGCGGCGGCGGTTTCTTCGGGGGTCGGAAGCGCAGCGTTCCGGCGCATGCGAATCACCACCGAGTCTACCTCCGGCCGGGGGTAGAAGGCGTTTCTGCCCACCTGGAAGAGAATTTCAGTGGCGTAGTGGTTTTGGACGAGTACGGAAAGGGCGCTGTACTCCTTATTCCCCGTGGGAGCGGAAAAGCGGTGGGCCAACTCTTTCTGCACCAGAAAAACCATTCCCGGAGGACTGCACTCTCCTTCAATGATCTTGGTGACGATGGCAGAGGCCGATGCATACGGCAAATTGCCGGTAATCATCGCCGGTTTCGCCGAACCGGCTGCGGGTACGCAGGTCTTTACAAAATCGCCGGGCGTAATGGGAACCTCCCCACCGTATCGTTCATTCAGGATGGCAATGATACCGTGGTCAATTTCAAAGAGGTGAATCGGCAGTCCTTCCGTTACAAAGATATCCGTCAGCGATCCGAGGCCGGGGCCGATCTCCCAGAGTTCGCCCTCCCCCGGGTCACGTTCGTTCCACACCGATGTGACGGCCGAGAAAATCCTCATCCGGACGTTGGCATCGGTAAGAAAGTTCTGGCCGAACCGTTTCTTCAGTGCGATACCGTTGTCCTCCAGCGTTTTTTGAATGTCAGAAATCGAACTGTGATTCACCATAGTCGTGTATCCGTTGTGTAAGAACCCTCCGCGAGCGATTTCGGAACAGTAGTACACCTGCCCACATTCCTGCAAGGAATACCGATGCACCGTAAAACGACGGACCCGGCAGGATCATGGGTGGAATTGAAGCTCCTATTGCACCGACGCGGTAAAAGATTTCCGCAAGGAGATCGAGCGTCGCCAGGGATATCGTACCAACCAGAGGTACGGCGGCGGTTGCGGCGAACACAAGCCCCGTCCACATGACTGCCGCGACAAGAAGAGAGAGAAGCCCCGCAAACAATACGCCGCCGGGATAGGTGACTCCGAAGTGAAGCGCAGAGAGAGGTGCCGTGGCGATAATCGCGGCAAGGGATGCTCCCAGATACGCTGCAGGCGCATGAGGCATCATCCATTGAAGGTGCGTCGATATACGGGGAGACAGGAGGAAAAGGCCCGTCAGGGCAACAACGGAGTACTGGAATCCCAGGTCGCCGAATAGATGTGGCGCAAGAAGGGCGATCGCAACAACGGCCTGTGCCAGATAGATGTATCCGGGATATCGCCTCCCGAGGAGTGTCCTGAAAAACACTACCCAGGTCAAAACCAGCGCTCTGACGAGCGATGGAATCCAGCCGGTGAGCCATACATACCCGGTCAGTACGAAAAGGGTGACCATCACCGCAGGAGAACGAGGGAGGAAGAGGCCGGCCATCCGCCTGACCAGTACGGCCAGAATCGCCAGATGCATCCCGCTCAATGCAATAACGTGGGGCGCCTCCGGCACGACGAATCGTGTCGGACACCTCCGGGTCAAGGGAGCTCCTGTCGCCCATGAGAAGTGCCATGACCAACCCGGACGTTCGTCGGGACAACCGTACAAACCGGGACTCCACGGCGCGCCGAAGCTCCCGTCTGAGCGCCGACGAAACGGCAGAATCGGTCTTTATCGACATTGTCTCTTCATCGCTCCAGAATACGCCGGATTGTATATCCTCCGCTGAAACGAGTGCGGTAACGAGATCTCCCCTCATGGGGGTGACTCTCAAATCCCTGTCGGCGACGAGGATCGTTCCGTCACCACGCCATAAAAGCCGTACCCTTCCGCGACCCGATCCGGTCCATCCCCTGCGGTCGGAAACGCGGAGGAGAGAAATCGTAATGAGTTGAAGATCGCCTGCCGAGGGGCGCAGATCGTTCTGGACGAGCCCGGTCATTGCCACCGGTCCCGTCGGGGAGACAGCTATTGCGGGCGGCCGGGAATATCCGTCGATCCGTATGAGACCAGCCGCCGTGACCGTGATGGACGCCAGGACGATTACGATGCTCCTAACGTTGCACCGGCGACGGCCCACGAACACGGTCCCGACGCAGACGCCGATAATGCATACGCAGAGGACAATCCACCCGGCTTCTCCCGGGGCGGCGAGGGCCGCTGCGGAAATGCATGCAGCCACCGCCCAGGGGGAAACCGTATACACTCTTTTCACATAAGAGTATTACTCCGAAACGGTAGTCGACGCTTCACGTGCGGCGTCACGAACCCGATCGGGATAGTTCTCGAGGGTTGTCGTTAAAAAGAGCGCGTTATAGGAGCCGGGATAACTGAGGCTTCGCAGATTCTGGATCGTTGCAAGGACAACCTGTGTATCATAGGGCCGGTCCTGTTCAGTGTACGTGTTGAGGGAGTCGAGGTAATCGGTCAACCGCTGTGCCGCCTGCTCATTCCCCATCGCGCCGAGAGCGGCAATTGCTTCAAGGAGTCGCGCCATCGCCGCTTCACCCCGATCAAACTCAGCGACGGTGATATTGAAATGGCGGATAATTGCGGAAGTCGCGTCGGAATAGCTCCGCTCCCTCACTTCCGCGGCGGCGTGATACCGAAACTGTCGTACCGCCGATTGTTCCTGCACGCCTTGCGGGTGCGTCGACATTGCGATGTTGAGTGCCCGGTGTGCCAGAGGGCCCTTCTCCTCCTCGGCGAGAAAGTCGCCGTCAAGAAAGAACGAAAAGGCAGCGTCTTTTTCCGAAACCGACTTGCGATTCAATACATCCGACGCGAGTTCCAGTCGATTTCCCTCGATTTTTTCCAGGGCGAGACGCGCCTCGGTCGTCACATACTGGGGAAACTGTGCAAGTATGATATTGACGATCGGATGAAACGCCTCCTCCGTACCCAGTTCTCCAAGGGCACGTACCGCCGCTGCAAGAACCTGATAGTCAACCTGACCGGGGCTCTGGTTGAGCGCGTTTTGTCGCGACACCCAGTCGATAAGGTAGTCCACTTCCGCCGCATCTCCCTCGGCAATACGGCCTATTACTCCGAGAACCTGAATTCGCGTCGTCGTATCGGCATAAATCTGAAACAGCCGCCAGAGATTTGACAACGCAGGCCGGTACCGGCCCTCATCAATGCGGGTTATCGTCTTGAGGGTGATCTCCCGGAGGGTGGTACTTCTTCCAAGGTCGTCGGCGTTGCTGATCACATAGTGGAGGGCCTGCCCGTAGAGCGGACCGTACCGGGTCGCGTCTTCGGAATCCGCGGACCTGAGTATTTCCAGCTTCGTTTCCATATTTGCAGAACCAAAATTGGCCCGAAACGTCTCAAGCCTGTCCGTCTGCCCAAAAACCGGGGCGACAGCCAGAAGGACCATCGCCGCTATGACTAAGGATCGTCTCATAATACTATAGTAGTTATCACGCTCCGAGGATTCAAACAAACGAACAGGAAATAAAACGTTCCCCGATTACCTGCGACGAGAGTCCGGATTTCCGTCCGAAAAGAGCGCGTACACAAAGGAGAGAACCTTCACCTTCATCCCCACCGACAATGGCTGTGCCTGGATATGGAGTACACTGATCCGTTCCCGCTGTTTGAAATCGACGGTCTTGATGAGTCCGCACACGACGACCGTCTGTTCGTCAAGGTCCGCCTGTACTTTCACCGGAAGTCCCGCCTTGGCCCTGCCGCCTATCGCGACGGCGAGACCATCTTCTGAGATATCGAGCAGCCTGCACCGATAGCCTCCCCGGTTCTCCACCTTTTCATCGGCATCGCCTATTGTCCGCAGCGGAAAGAGGAGCGCCTGTTTTCCTACTTCTCGACGGACTGAACGTCGCTTTTGCGCCCGTACCACATTATCCGAGTGGGCCATATGCAGAAGGGAGACGTTTTCGTCCTCGGACTCTCCGGATATCTTCGATTCGAAGTAGTATCCCGCGTCTTCCCGCCGCCAGAAATAAACTTTGAGCGTCTGTTCCCGCCAGGAAAAATCGGGGGGCGTGCTCTTTCCGCGGGGATAGGTCACGACCATGTCGCGCTTGTTGTTCTCCACAAGCTTGGAAATATAGACGCCTCCGCTTTGGGGCGTGATTTTCAGCGTCTGTCCGGGAGAGATCTCCCTCGTTGATGTAATACCAAGACGGTATTTGGGCTGATCAAACTCCACGCGCCGCCGAAAAACGAACAGCTTATTGAGAAACTCCAGTTGTTCGGTCCGGTTCCGTCCTCTGTTGGCGGTGTAATCCAGTACCGCCGCTCGAATACACCTGTCCAGCGCCTTTACGCTCCAAAAGAGGGAGGTGGGATTTTCCATTTTGTTCCTGACGGCGACACGACGAAGAAATCCGGTCTCGGCAAATGAGAAACCGCTTTCTTTTCCCCGCACGTAGAATTGGACCCATGGAAATGAAATACCTCCGGCGCGGCTGAAAAGAATGTATCCGGTGAGTACGAGAACAAATGCCAGTATGAGTATTGCAATCCCCAACGTTCACTACTCCTAATTGTTATTATCGTTAAAATTGAGAAAAAGTAAATCGATCGTAAATAGACATGTATCACAACGGCATGCCATTATCACGGCGTGACTGTCCAAGACTCCCGCCGCCTGCGGGAAACCCTTATCCTCATCACCCTGTATATGGTTCCCGGTCTCATATCGCCTGGGGTATTTTCGGGATCAACCGCGGGATCGGTCTATCTCGCCACGATCGTCCGAAACGTCGCATATGCGTTACTGGTCCTCTATCTCACGGACATCGCAGGTGAGACACGCGCCATCACCGGACCATCGGGACCGGTGATTCCGTATGGCCTGCTTATCGGAATTCTGCTTTTTGCCCTTTCGATTGTGGTACGCCTGACGGGAGAGTTTTTAACGCCCTCCCAGGGACTCCGTCCCTTTCAGTTTGACGGGGGTAACGGCTCGCCCCTCGACCTCGTCGGACCGGTATTCGTGCTGTTGAGTGTCGCCGTCACGGAAGAAGTCGTTTTCAGAGGGTACCTGCTCCTCCGGCTTCAACAGCTTCACCTCTCCCCGGCAACGGCGATCGTGACCTCGGCGCTCATTTTTGCCGCCGGCCACTGGTATCAGGGGTTTGTGGCGCTTGCCTTTTCCTTTTCTGCAGCTCTGTTTCTCGGTATATTGTGGAAACGTAAACCGGGTATCCTGGCCTTTTCACTTGGCCACGGACTCTACAACGTCGTCGCATTTTTGTGGACAGGCATTCAAGGAGTCGGCACATGATTCATATACGCCTCACGGCGTCAGCAATACTTATTTTCCTTATTTCAATGAGTCTTTCCGCTGCGGGACGTTCCGAGACGGCCGGCGATGCGGAAGGCGCGGGTGGAACGGGCACCTTCGCGGAGACGCTGGACGTGGAAAGACGAGCGGAAATCCAGGGTATCCTCTCTGAAATGGGGGTGCAGACGTTCCGCAACTCCATACGGGCCATAGATTTTTCCCTGGACAGGTTGTCAGGCGGACAAATGGCGATGGCTGATCTGACAGGCAAATTTGTCTTCCTGAATTTCTGGGCGACGTGGTGCCCGCCCTGCAGAGAGGAAATGCCGTCCATGGAAGTCCTTCACAACTCCCTTCCGGACGCACCGTTCCAGATCGTCGCCGTCAACGTACGTGAGGACAGAGGTACGGTTGCCCCCTTTATTGAGGAGTTTGGATATACCTATCCCATCCTCCTTGATACCCAGGGCCTTCTCGCTACCAATTACGGCGTCCGCGGGATACCGACCACATTCTTCATCGGCCCCGACGGTAATGTTCTGGGCATGCTCGTCGGAACACGCATGTGGGACGAGCCTGAGATCATGGACGGCATGCAGCGCATCGTTGATCTCATTGCTGCACGGTAATGGATAGGTTATGGCCGGAGAATTGAATATCCTCATCGCCTTTGCGGCTGGGTTGTTGTCATTTCTTTCACCCTGCGTACTCCCTCTCATCCCGAGTTATCTCTCCTTTGTCAGCGGAGTCAGTTTCCAGGAGCTTTCGGAACGCCAGGGTATTGATCGCCGGGTCATCATGGTGAGAACCGCACTCTTTGTTCTCGGCTTTTCAATAGTCTTTGTCGTTTTGGGTATTCTTTTTTCCGGTCCCGCCCTTCTCTTCTCGGGGGCGACCCGGTGGATCAATCTCGTTGCGGGATTTATCGTCATACTGCTGGGCTTCAACGTCATATTTGACATCGTCCGTCCCCTCAACATGGAGCGACGAGTCCACATACGGACGAGACCGGTATCGGGAGTCGGGGCGGTTGTGGTAGGAATGGCTTTCGGCGCGGGCTGGAGCCCCTGCATCGGGCCGATCCTCGCCTCCATACTTTTTCTTGCCGGCAGCGAAGGCACCCTCGGCCGGGCGGCGATACTTCTCGGCACCTACTCCCTCGGACTGGGGCTCCCCTTTCTCCTGGCCGGTGCGGCCTTCACCCGCGTCTCTTCATCCCTCTCAAAGATCAAACGATATTTTCCCCTTATCAAGACGGTCAGCGGTGTGCTCCTGATCGTCATCGGACTGCTCATCGCCTTCGGCCGGTTTCAACAGATCAACGGCATCCTTGCCGCCGCCGCAGCGCGCCTCCGGACGTGGAGCACCGCCTCGCCTGAAGAGAGTCGCTGGATCCTCGGTGCGGGAACCCTTGCGTTGGGTGTGGTTCAACCTCTGGTACGCAGACTCCGGGGAAAGGGCGTATTCCGGCCGGTGGGGACGACGATTTCACTTATCATACTCGCCGTCGGTCTTGCCCACCTTACGGGATTCATCGATCTTGCCGGTCTTCTTGCGTCATGGCTGGCGTATCAGGGTATATAACCTCTGGAAGAGACCTTGCGGTCGAACTTCCGTTTGACCGGTGAAACGGCCAAGTGACAGGAGGCGGGCGCTCCGGTCACGCAGCACCTGGTCCATGCGCTTTTTGGAGAGCTCCTGATAGGACCGCAGGACCTGCTGCTTCACGGCGGCCGCCGTCTTTTGATGGTCCGTATGGGCGCCGTCTTCCGGTTCCTCGATCAGGCCGTCGATCACATTGAATGCCAGGAGGTCGGGTGCGGTCATCTTCATCAGCCCCGCCGCCTGCTGTGCCTTCTTTGCGTCACGAAGCAGAATGGAGGCGAATCCCTCCGGAGAAATGACGGAGTAGACAGTGTTTTCAAGCATATAGACCCGATCACCTACGCCAATGCCCAGGGCGCCGCCTGATCCGCCTTCACCGATAATGACACAGATGATCGGTGTCCTGAGGATGGACAGCTCTTTCAGATTGCGGGCGATGGCTTCGCCGATCCCCCGCTCTTCAGAGGCGAGACCGGGAAATGCGCCGGGGGTATCGATGAGCGCAAGAATCGGACGACCGAATCGTTCCGCCTGCTGTGCGAGCCTGAGAGCCTTTCTATATCCCTCCGGGTGGGCCATACCATAATTCCGGCGCAGATTTTCCTTCATGTTGCGCCCCTTCTGGTGGCCGAGAAAGGTGAAATGGGTTCCGCCGATCGTCGCGATTCCGCCGACGAGGGCGGGATCATCGGCGTATGCGCGATCACCGTGAAGCTCTATGAAACGCTCGCTCATGAGCCGTATGAGGTCAAGCGTCGTCGGTCGCTCCTGGTTGCGGGCAAGTTCCACCCTGCGCCACGCGCTTTCGTCACCGGTGGCGATCTTCCTGTTGAGACGCTCAAGATCGGAGCCGATATCGATATTTTCCCGCAGCGCCAGTTCCTGAAGTTCCTGGAGCTTTCGTCGTAAGTCTTCCGCTTTCATGGTCGCACCCTCCCCTCGTGGGTATCAAAGAGATAGGTCAAGGTGGTCCGAAGCTCGCTGCGCGGAACGACGCGATCGACGAATCCTTTCTCCTGCTGAAACTCGGCGCGCTGAAAACCTGCGGGAAGTTTCTGCCGTATCGTTCCCTCAATGACACGGGGACCGGCAAAGCCGATGAGCGCGTTCGGTTCGGCGAGGGTAACGTCGCCCAGCATCGCAAATGACGCGGTGACCCCTCCCGTCGTCGGGTCCGTGAGCAGGACAAAGAGCGGCTGCCCCGCCTCCGACAGCAGAGCAGCGGCGTGGCTCGTCTTGGCCATTTGCATGAGGCTGAAAATCCCTTCCTGCATGCGCGCACCACCGCTGGCGGTGATGATGACGCAGGGCATACCGCGGTCGGCGGCGTACATGATCGCCCTGGCGATCCGTTCTCCCACCACCGATCCCATGCTGCCTCCGAGATAGGTGAATGACATGATTGCAAATACCGCCGTCCGACCCTCTATCCGTCCGACGCCGGTCGTTACCGCCTCGTCGATACCCGTTTTTTCAACGGCGCTTTCGATTTTCTCTTCATATCCCGGAAAATCGATGGGGTTTACCGACCGAACGTCCGAAGACATTTCGCTCAGTTCTCCTCCGTCCAGGAGTGTTCTGATACGCTCGGGAGCGCTTATACGAAAATGGTGGCCGCAATGGGGACAGACGAAGAGATTTACCGCAAGCTGCTGTTCGTCGATGGGGCGATTGCAGCTCGGGCAGGTGTGACGGGAGGCGACGAAGGCTCTGTCGTCGAGTCTGTGGGTACGCCGACCGGAATGCATCCGGCCGGGCAGAAAACGCCGTATCATGCTCCGCAGGGGGAATGGTCGTTTCATAGGCCGAGCTCCTTCTTGATATGGACAAGGGCGTCGGTACCGAATACACCGCTTTGAAAGATTCTACTGCCGATGATCTGCTTTTGTCGCTCCATGTTGGTCGGAACACCCTCGATTTCAAACTCCCGGAGCGCCCGATCCATACGGCTCAATCCCTCGTTGCGATCCCGACCGTATACGATAAGTTTCGCGACCAGGGAATCGTAATAGGGAGGGACTATCGCCCCTACATGTAAAAAGCTGTCGACGCGGACACCAAAACCGCCGGGCGGATAATAGTGGGTGACTTTGCCCGGCGCCTGGGCGTTGATTCGGCACTCAAGGGCGTATCCCTGGAGACGGACATCGTCCTGGGTGATTGTCAGTTTTTCACCCGCTGCCGCCCGAATCTGTTCAGCGATGATATCCACTCCGGTAACCAGCTCCGTCACCGGGTGTTCGACCTGAACGCGGGCATTTACCTCCATGAAGTAATGCTTTCCGTCCTCTACGAGAAACTCTATGGTGCCGGCCCCGACGTAGTCGAGCGCAGAAAAGAGACGGATCGCGTCGGCGCCCATCTTTGCGCGCAGTTCGTCATCAACGGCGGTGGAGGGACTCTCTTCCACAAGTTTCTGGTGGTTCTCCTGAACGGAACAGTCCCGCTCACCAAGATGGACAACGTTTCCGTGTGAATCGGCCAGCACCTGCAGCTCCACGTGACGCGGACTGGTGAGATACTTCTCCAGGTAGACCGTTCCGTCGGAAAACGCCTTGGCCGCCTCGTTGGACGCGATCTTGAGAATTCCCGCCAGGTCGTCGGGGCGATGACAAATACGCATGCCCTTCCCGCCGCCACCGGCGGCTGCCTTTACGATGACGGGATATCCGATTTCATCGGCGCCCTTCCGGGCGGCCTCCACGTCCTCAACGCTGCCGGAACTTCCCGGTATGACCGGTACATCGTGACGAATGGCGGTCTGCTTGGCCTGAACCTTGTCTCCCAGTAGCGCGATCGTCTCCCCCGGGGGGCCAATAAAGATGAGCCCCGCATCGGTGACTTCCTTCGCGAATCGGGCATTCTCACTCAAAAAGCCGACTCCCGGATGGACCGCGTCACAGTGGCGGAGAATCGCCGCGGATATAATGTTTGAAATGTTGAGATAGCTGTCCGTTGCGGCCGGGGGCCCGATACAGATCGCGTCGTCCGCCATTCTCACCGCCTGGGTGTGGCGATCGGCCTCGGAAAAGGCGACAACGCTCCGGATCCCCATTTCCCGGCACGCCCGGACGACACGAACGGCGATTTCTCCTCTATTTGCGATGAGAATAGAGGAAATCATACCCGGCGCACCTCAACAATGGGCGTCCCGTATTCCACCATGTCGCCGTTATTGACCTTAAAGGCGACTATTTCCATTGAAAACTCAGCTTCCAGCTCGTTCATCACCTTCATCGCTTCAAGGATGCAGATGTTTTTTCCCTTTTCCACCACATCGCCTTCCTGACAGAAGGGTGGAGAATCCGGTGAAGGCGACCGGTAGAAGGTACCGACAATCGGCGAGGTGATGACCTCAACGTCGGCATCCCCCTCCTCACCGGATACAGCCCCGCCGGCCTGCGCCGCGGTTCCGGGTGCACCGGCTGCGGCGTTTCCCGTTGCGGTGCTTCCGGCCGCCGGAGCCGAAAGGTCCCCCCCGGCGGCACCCGCGGCAGCTACGCCGGGATGTACGCCGCCGACGGGCATGCCCTGGGCCACCGTCTGGGGATGGACCATGATCGGCTGGGTGTATACCGGATGGGGATCGCCGCTTTTCTTGAGGGTAAGGCTCGCTTCTTCGCTCTCATATGCAAGTTCGCTGAGCGAGCTATCGTCAAACTGCTTTATGAGCTTCTTTATTTCATCAAATGTCATGGACCGTGCTCCTTCTTCGTCGCTACGAAGCTACCACGCCGCTCTCGTGAAAGTCAAATAATCGGTCAAGGACCGACAACTTGCTCTCCAGACGCAGACCATTTATTATGTCCCTATGAAAATAACCGAGCTGTTACCACACCGAGACCCATTTCTCTTTGTTGACGAACTACTGGAAGTAACTGAGAAACGGATCGTCGGGCAGAAGACTTTCAATGCGGACCTTCCCTTTTTTGCCGGACATTTCCCCCAATATCCGGTTGTTCCCGGTGTTGTACTCGTTGAGAGCATGGCACAGTGCGGCGGCGCAGGGGTGCGCTCCTCGGGTGTTCTGGGAGAGTCCCTCTTTTTTCTCGCTTCCATCAGCACCGTGAAGTTCCGACGTCAGGTCCGTCCCGATGAAACAGTTCGCATGGAGATAGAGAATCTTCGCATTTCGCCACGCATGATCAAACAGCGTGGTACCGCCATGGTCGGCGATGAAGTCGCCTGCGAGGCGGAATGGATGTGCCTCGTCGGAGACGCACCGGTATGATTCAGGGAGAAACGGTTCCAAAGCGCATCCGCCTTCGGATGGAGCAGCACCGCTCCCACCCGTTCAGCTGGACAAAGGACGCCGAAGGGGTCTTTCAGCCGACATCGTTCGGGCAGATGTGGGAAGAGGTCGGGTATATCGGTGCGGCACTCATGGAACTGGGCGTGAAGCGGGGCGACCACGTCGGTATCATGAGTCACAACCGAAGGGAGTGGCTCTTCACCGACCTGGCCATACTTGGCCTCGGCGCGGCGGACGTTCCACGGGGAAGTGATTCCACGGCGGACGAAATGGGTTTTATCCTTGCCCACGCCGATTGTCGCATTACCTTTGCGGAAGATCCCGCGCAGTGCGCGAAGATTCTCTCCAGGAGGAGCGCCCTGCCGCAACTGGAAGAAATCATTCTCTATGAGGATTATCCGGACAAAAACGACCGTCCCGCCGCAGAGGGAATCACAATTCGCAGCTACCACGAATTGCGGGAAGCCGGACGTGCGGCGGGCGCCGACGGTGCGACGCGATTTGAACAGGAGGTTGACCGGGGAGGCGCCGATGACCTTGCCACGCTCCTGTACACCTCCGGCACCACCGGTGAACCCAAAGGGGTGATGTTGAAGCACCGTTCATTTCTCTTTCAAATGGACCGCATCGAAAAAATCCTCTTTCTCACTCCGGACGATATTTTTCTGACCGTCCTCCCGATCTGGCATTCCTTTGAACGGGCCGTTGAATACATTTGTCTCAACTACGGAGCGAGCCTTGCCTACTCCAAGCCCATCGGCAAGGTGATGCTCGACGATATGGCGGCGATCCGTCCCACCTGGATGACCTCGGTACCGCGAATCTGGGAAGGTATTCGCAGCGCGGTGCTGCGGAATGTGAGCAAACAGAGCGCGGTCAAGCAGGCACTCTTTCACTTTTTTGTCGGTGTCGGAGAAATCCACAGTGACCTGACGACCGCCTTTACGGGAAGATTGCCCCAGTTTCAAAAACGTTCCCGCTTCGTTGATGCCGCTGCCGCCGTCATTCCGCTGATAATACTCACCCCCTTTCGACTCCTTGGAAATGTCCTCGTCTTCAAGAGCCTCAAGGAACGTCTTGGCGGACGTTTTGTGGCGGGAGTTTCCGGAGGCGGTGCACTGCCCCCGTACGTGGATAAGTTTTTCCAGGCCGCGGGAATCAGGGTTCTCGAAGGATACGGCCTCACCGAGACCGGTCCGGTCCTCGCCGTCAGAAAACAGAAATCGCCCGTACCGGGTACGGTCGGGCCCCTTTTGCCGGATGTGGAGTTCCGCGTTATCGCAGAGGACGGATCGAAGTGCGGCCCCGGCGAAAAAGGTGAACTCCACGTCCGGAGCGAACAGGTCATGGCCGGCTACTACAAGAATCCGGAAAAGACCGGGGAAGTGCTCTCACCGGAGGGCTGGCTCAATACCGGCGACCTCGTGTTGTATACTCACGACAACGAGCTGAGAATTGTCGGCCGCTCCAAGGAGACGATCGTCCTCTTGGGAGGTGAGAATATCGAGCCCCAACCGATAGAGGATTCAATTCTTCAATCCGCCGCGATCGACCAGGTGATGGTCGTGGGACAGGATCAGAAGTTTCTGGCGGCGCTGGTCTACCCTAATCAGGACCAGCTCGTCGCCTTTGCGGGTGAGAATCAAATCGAATACGTCGAACAGGAAGAACTTCTCGAAGATGAGCAGGTGAAGAATCACCTCCAGCGGGAAATTCAGGAGCGCATTAACGGCAAAACCGGATTCAAGGCTTTTGAACAGATATTCCGAATACACATACTCAAGAAGCCCTTTGAAGTAGGCAATGAACTGACACAGACTATGAAAATCCGACGCTCCGTCGTATACGATCAGTATCGACGGGAAATTGCGGAGCTTTTCAAGTAGTCACCCGTCCGTTCACGGTGTGCAAGACGGGACCGGCCTATCGCTGGTCCCGTACAAAGGCGTCGCGAAATCCGCGGCGACGGACGTTGTACAACGCTGAACCTTTTTCATCTTCCGACAGGGGCCCCACAAAGATGCGGTATACCGCCCGTTCCGCGCTTTCCTGCGGAAGTACCGCAACAGGGTAGGTCATTCCCAGCCGGTCGACCGTCGCCTTTGCGCTGCGGGGATTGGTAAATGCCGCTACCTGTACATAAGACGATCCGGCGGTGAGCGTTGATACGAGGGGCAGATTCGCCCGCGCCCAGCTGCGATCGTCCTCGGGTTGTGCGCCCTCCTCAACCGCGTCGTCCGCCTCTTCCGCCGGGGCCGGCTGCCCGGGCGCTTCGGCTGCCGCTACCGCCGCCGTTGTTTCCGCTTCAGTCTCTTCTTCGCCCTCTTCTTCGCCCTCTTCTTCGCCGGCCGGTGCCGCGCTTGAAGCGAGCTCTTCCGCCGTTATGTCTTCTTCCGGCGTTTCGTCCGGTTCAGGATAGCGGGGTTCCGCCGGTTCAAGGGTGACAATTGCATTCTCCGGCACCTTGGACGGCCGAATCGGTTCTCCCGCATCGGAAAGAGGCTGCAGGGGAAGCGCAATTTCCCCCGGTCCCACTTCCTGGGGACGATATGTCGGCAGCGGCCGTTCCGGTTCCGGCTCCTCATCGACCGTCGGCAGTTCTACGACCACTCTCACCGGGTTGGGTGGCGTCGGAGGGGTGACCGGTTCGTCCGGTCGGGCCGAGGCAACTTCCCCGGTTAGGGGAGGTCCTTCCACGACATCCCCATCGGAGGGCGTTTCATCTCCGACGGGCATTACCTCCGGTTCCGGTGGAATGACGAGGGTCACCGAATCTGTCCCCGCCGGCTCCGAGGAAACGGGAGGTAACGGCACCTCCGGTCGGGCCGGTACTTCAGCGGGACCTTCGGCAATTGTCTCATCCTCCCGGGGCGTGGCCGACTCCGCTGCGACTTCAGGCTCCTCTTCCGGGACGTCCGCAACGGATGCAGCTTCCTCTGCCGTACCGGATTCTCCCGCCTCCTCCGTCTCCGCGGCAGCATCCGCCTGGTCCACCGGCGCGTCCTGCCCGGGCGCGGCGGCGATGGGCGTTTCATCGGGAGGGCGAATAATGGAGGCGTTGGGATCACCGACGCTTGCGGCCGGGTTCACGTCGGGATCGGGATGAAAGGGAAGATCCTGGTTGGGATCAACGGAGGTGAGTCCCGGCAGGTTGACCGGTGACACACGCACGTTGGCGGCGATCCCGGAGGTAACATCGAGTTCGTACGCGGCGGATTCCGAGAGAAGCAGGAATATGCCGGGATCATTGATCTTTCGTACCACGATCAACCGGGCACTCTTCCCGTTTTGAGTATTTGTGACGGTAATCATGGAGTTCAACGGAAAGGTGTTTGACGCCGCATAGAGCCCTCCCGGAGGAAACTCCCCGTACCGTCCGACTACGGCCGTACCTTCCCACTGATTCTGCCCGAACGCGACGAAGTTCGATATTGCTAAAAGCAGAATCGCAATAAGGCCGTATTTCTGCCGAATTCTCATCTCATGTCACCTCTGATACAAACATCGGCACCTTGGGCGCAATCGTTTAGGATGATTGCGAGAAGGCGGAAGACCATGCTATTTTCTTGCATATATACCGATGGCGCATGAATTTTTCGTTCTACAAGTAATGACCGGAGAGGAACAACGCTTTATCTCCCTTGCGCTGGACGCCCTGCAGCACGCCACGGATCTGCACGAAGACTACCGTTTCTGGTGGCCCCGGCGTAAACTGACAATCCGTCGGAAAGGTCGCAGGTTTCGGACGCTGTCACCGTTGTTTCCCGGTTACGTGTTTCTCGAAGCTGACGACGTCACGGAGAGCCTGTTTCGTCGGATTCGACGGGTTACCGGCTTCGTTCGATTTCTCAAGGACAATAACGATATTCGTCCCCTGCCTCCGGAAGACCTTGAACTGGTACGCCACTTCCTCTCCTTTGGAGAGATCGTCACCGAGTCCAAGGTCACCTTTGATGAAAACAACCGCATCGTCGTTCAGGAGGGACCGTTGAAGGGCCTGGAAGGAAATATCGTAAAGGTGGACCGGCGAAAGGGCCGTGCAAAGGTGCGGCTGGATATGTATGAAGATGCATTCCTCATCGATCTGGGGTTTGAGATAATCGCTCATGGACCAAACCCCGCATCATCCGGACCTACATCAAAGGAGAGTGCATGAGTCACCCCCGGATTTACGTGATCGGCGCGGGTTTTGCGGGGCGGGGAATCGCCCGGGAACTGGCGGAGAAGGGAGTTGTCGGGACGGTCGTTGCATTTCTCGACGATGACTCTGAAAAAATCGGCACCAGCATAGACGGCGTACCCGTCCTCGGACCGATCGAGGATATCGTTTCCCTGGTTGAAAAAACACCCGCTGATGAGGCGCTCATCGCAATTCCCCGGGCGTCCCGCGAGGACCTGCGCCGTCTCTATACGATTCTCCGGCGCGGCAATTTTGACCGCATCCGAATCCTTCCCACCATCTCACAACTTGTCGGCGATGAAGCACACTTCATCCAGACGCGCCAAATTGATCCTCAGGACCTCCTTGGACGAACCCCGGTCAATATCAATCTGCGAAAGGCGCTGACCTACCTGCGGGGCAAGCGGGTACTGATCACCGGGGCCGGCGGCAGCATCGGTAGTGAACTTGCCCGGCAACTCCTCTATGGCGGCGCCGAGCGCCTCTACCTTCTTGGACACGGAGAAAACAGCATATACGAGATAGACGCCGAGCTGAGGCTGCTTCAGGAGGAGGGCGTCGGCGAGAGTGCGACGATCATACCCATCATCGGGGAACTGACCGACCGGGAGTACACCCAGTTTCTACTGAAGCGCCTGAAGGCGGACGTCATCTTTCATACCGCTGCGTACAAGCACGTACCGATGATGGAGGCAAATCCCGTTGCGGCGATTCAGAACAACGTTTTCGGCACCCTTCATCTGCGCCAGGCGGCGGAAGCCGCGGAGGTCGGGCGCCTTGTGCTCGTTTCAACGGACAAGGCGGTCTCCCCGGGAAGTGTATACGGCGCAAGCAAGCGGCTGGCGGAATATATAGTGCGTTCCGGCAACGGTACCACCGCCGGCATGGTTGTACGTTTCGGCAACGTCCTCGGATCACGGGGAAGCATTCTCCCCCTCTTCCGTCGGCAAATAGAAACGGGAGGCCCCCTCACGATTACCGACCCCCGGGCAAGCCGTTTTTTCATGACCATTCCGGAAGCGGTGTCCCTCGTCCTGCAGGCCGGCGGTGCGGGCTCAGGGGGCCACCTCTACGTTCTCGACATGGGTGACCCCATCAATATCAGGGACCTGGCGGAACAGATGATACGCTTTTACGGGTATGAGCCGGGAACGGACATCCCCATCGAGGTGGTCGGACTCCGTCCGGGTGAGAAGATGCATGAGACGCTCTTTGACGTCGGTGAAGCGGCGGGAGAGCTTGTCTCGGACCGTATTTTTCGTGTTCATCCGGCGAGTGAACGGGAGAGACTCCTCAACGACATCGACGAAGTGGTTCAGCGCCTCGCTCCGGTCTGTTTCTTTGACCAATCCCGATCGACGGAGTATCGTAACCGCTGGAGGTTGCGATCGATACTTCGTGAGGTTTTTCCCAACCTTCGGGAGCAGGTGAATGAACCGGAATACTGAGACGATATCCATTCCTTTTTCCCGCCCCTCAATCGGGGAAGAGGAAATCAACGCCGTCGGCGATGTCCTGCGCAGCGGTTGGCTTACCACCGGCAAGGTCGCATCGGCCTTTGAAGCCGATTTTGCCGCCTATGTGGGCGCTCCCCATGCACTGGCGGTAAGCAGCGCCACCGCGGGCCTTCATCTCGCCCTTGAGGCGACGGGTACCGGCCCCGGCGACGTCGTCATAGTTCCAAGTTTTACCTTTACCGCAACTGCGGAAGTTGTCCGTTATCTGGGAGCCGAGGTCGTCTTTGCGGATGTGTCGCCCGAGGGTCTTCTCATGGATCCCGCCGACGTCGAGCGTCGGGCAGCTGAAGTCATCAGAGATGGGCGCCGCATTTCCGCAATCATCGTCGTCCATCTGGCTGGAGAAGTCGCACCGATGAAGGCGTTCCGGGAGATCGCGCGCCGTTATGACGCTGCCCTTATAGAAGACGCGGCTCACGCATTTCCAAGCGCAACGGCGGAAGGATACGCCGGTACGCTGAGCGATGTAGGCGTATTTTCTTTTTATGCCAACAAAACGATAACCACCGGAGAAGGCGGCATGGTCGTCACCTCCGATCCTGAGATAGCCGGGCGCGTGAAGACGATGCGACTTCATGGTATCGATCGCGAGGCGTGGGACCGCTACCTCAACCCGGCAGGCAGTTGGCGTTACCAGATAGTCGCCGCCGGTTACAAATATAACATGACCGATATCGCCGCCGCACTGGGACGGATTCAGCTGGGAAAGGCCGACTCGTTCCTCGCCGCCCGCCGCACGATCGCCCACCGGTATACCGACGGGTTGGCCGACCTCGCGGCTGCGGGAGATCTGGTCCTCCCCCTCCACTCCGACGGACACGCATGGCACCTTTACATCATCCGATTACGGGGGAAATCCGTGGATCGCGACGCCGTTGCGAATTCACTTCAGGAAGGGAATATCGGTATTTCCGTTCACTACATCCCCCTTCACCATATGCGCTACTGGAGCGAGCGATACCCGGAACAGATAGCGACGTTGCCCCATACGGACCGGCTTGCCGCGGAAATTCTGAGTCTCCCGCTGTATCCCGATCTGACCCGAACGCAGCAGGAGTACGTCATTTCCCGATTGCGGGAAGCGGTCATCCGAAGGACGCCGGAATGAACACCACGGTATATGCACGAATCGTCCATGCAGAGGATGCCGGCGCGACCGTCGACCGCAGCCGCATCTCGCCGGCTTCCTTTCCCGCTTCGGTGAGTCTCTTTACGGGTATGGATTTCGGTGTGGATCGCTGCCTTCCGGAGCCCTTTGAGAAGATCGTCGTCATGCCGGAAGTGGCGGCGTACCGGGGCCAGATCATAGGCGTCGTGACCGGTCAGGACTGGCGGACCCTCGACGGAATTGCGGCCACCATTCCACAGACGATTGCAACACCGATCGTATCGGAAAACGGCGAAGACGCCGACAGGTACAACACCGCCCTGGATTTCGATACATCGGAAACTGAAGAGATCGTTGAAGGGATCTATCAGACGGGGCTGCAACTGCACGTCCCCGACGCGCCGCTGTGGGCGGAAGCGGTACCGTCGGGCAAGGGAGTCGTCGTGACCGCGCCGTGCCAATGGCCCGCCCATATCCGCGCGTCGGTCGCACAGATTCTTGATGTCCCGATTCGTTCAGTCCATTTAAACTGCCGTCCGCCGTCGGGCAACAGGGATGGGGCGATAACCATTCCGGCGATTCTCACTTCGCTGTGCGCCTTTCTGTCGGTCCAGCTTGACGCACCGGTGAGAATCGCACTGAGAAACGACCAGAGCTTCCTTTCCGGCGGTCGGGCACCGGGCCGGGTGGTGTGGTCAAGCCGTCTCGCCGAGGATGGAACCCTTCTTTCCAACGGCATCACGGTCGCCGTAAACCTCGGCGCTTACGCTACCTTTGAAAAGGAAATGGCGGCACGTATGCGCATCGCCGCATCGTCGGTATACCGTCCGGTACCTACGGACTATCGCCTGGAGTTCAAGAGGACCGCAGACATCCCTATGGCCGCATTTGAGGGTGTCGGCTCGGCGCAGCTCTCGTTTGCCCGGGAAGTACACTATAATCGACTCGCCGAGGTCGCGGGACACGATCCCATCCTCTGGCGGAAAGAGCATATCCGACGGGACTGGCCCGTCGTGGACGATATCTTTACAACCCTCGCCCGGGAGGCGGACTTTCACCCGTCGATACAGCGCCAATGAACTGGTAAAGAAACGGAGAACCCACCTCTCCCTCGATTCATCGTCGTTGCGGGGAATCGGCTTTGCCGCCGCACAACAGCAGTCCGGCATGGCGGGGAGACAGGAGTCCGGTTCAATCACGGTCCGACTCAACCAGGACGGTACGGCGGAGGTGTTCTGCAGCATTCCCACTCCCACCTATCGTCTTCATCACGCGTGGCGGCAAATCGTCGCACAGGAGCTGGATATCGCCGTCGACGCGGTAACACTCGATACGACCTACGACTCAAACCAGCACGACAGCGGACCCCGGCTCTTCTCCCGGGGTGTTTCCCTCATTCCCCGGGCGATATTCCTCGCGTGCCAGGCCATACAGAAGCAACGGTTCAGGGAGCCCCTGCCCATAACGGTGAAACGTACGATTCGACCGGGAAAAGGAATGAAAAACCCCGTAGACGCGTTGCGTTCAATCGGCGCCGTCGCGGTGGAGGCGGTACTCCATCCGGTCTCCATGGAGATAGACGTCCGGACGGTGACCATGGTCATCTATGCCGGGAAAATTCTCGACCGGGGAATGGCGGAGGCGGAGTTGAGGCGAGGGATTTACCACGCCCTCAACTGGACGCTCCATGAAAGTCTGGTCGACGCGGAACTGGTAACGGAACCGGAAACGATACGCTCCTACAACACCGCCTTTCGCGGTGCGGTCCCGCAGATAAGGATTGTCTTTCTCAACCAGATTCGGAAAGACGGTCCCGTAGGGATCGGCGAGATTCCCTTCAATACGATACCTGCCGCCCTGGTCAGCGCCCTCTCCCAGGCGACGGGTCTGTACCTGGACAGCCTTCCCGTTCACCCCGGCAATATCCTGCGGCAGCTTCAGGAGGAATAGCGGTGAAAGTCACCTTTTTTCACAATGATCACCGTCGTACCGTTGACGCCGATCCCCGGGACTCCCTCTATCGCCACATTGCGCCCATGGCCGATCA
>CBDESZ010000030.1:22500-148239 GCA_965242725.1 Alkalispirochaeta sp. | reverse complement strand
TACATCAAAGTCCCGTACCCGGCGGATCGTCAGTTCGATGATATCCATAAGCGCTTCCAGGTCCGGGTTCTCGTTGACCGTCGTGTCCGCAAAGAAGTAGGTGCCCCGCCGCGTGTTGACCACGTACATTCCCGAGACGCGTCCGACGTTCTCGGCCGTACCGATCACCTGCAGCATCGGTTTAATGCCGCCGGGATAGGGACGGGTACGTCCGGTGACGACGGCATCGGCCTCACCCGCTTCCACGAGGGCGGCCGCAAAGAAATCGTATTCCCCCAGGAGACGACGTGCCTCATACAGCGTCATACCCCTGCGCCGCCGGCGTTCAAAGAGGCGTACCGCAAACCGTTCTATTCGCCCTGATTCAGCGGCGGGATCGAGAATATCCGCGTCCTGCAGTTCCTCCAGACCGTGCCGGTTGATCATTCCCCGCAGCTCCATGACCGGGCCGAGCAGGACGGGCTTTGCGATGCCCTGGGCGACCGCCATTTCCGCCGCCTTGAGAACTTCGTAATCCGTCGCTTCCGGAAATACGACGCGCTTCGGCTCCCGCCGCGCCTGGGCAACGATCCCGGTGATGAGTTTCTGTCCCATGCCGACGCGTTCAAGCAGCTCGGCGTGATAGTGGGGGCCAATCCTCTATCGTGCGTCTGGCAACGCCCGTATCAATTGCGGCCTGCGCCACCGCCGGGGCAATGGTGGTTATGAGCCGCGGGTCCAGAGGTTTGGGAATGAAGTAATCAGGTCCGAATGAGAGGCGTTCGCCGGCATAGACGCGGCTTACGCCTTCCGGGACGGGCTGCCGCGCCAGTGCGGCGATCGCATGTGTCGCGGCGATTTTCATCGCGTCATTTATCTCCCGTGCGCCCACGTCGAGGGCCCCCCGGAAGATGTAGGGAAAGCCGAGGACGTTATTGACCTGGTTGGCGGTGTCGCTGCGTCCGGTGGCGATGAGGGAGTCCGGTCGTGCCGTCCTGGCAGTCTCGGGATCGATTTCCGGTGTCGGATTTGCGAGGGCAAAGATAATCGGCCGCGCCGCCATGCCGGCGATATCCTCGGGGGATAGAATGTTTCCCGCCGACAGTCCCAGCAGTACGTCCGCCTCCTTCAGTGCCTCCCTGATCGTCGTGACCGACCGGGTGGTACCGAACTCCGCCGCCGCATTGTCGCTCCCCGATTTGATGACGCCGTCCCGGTCAAACATCACCACCTGTTCCCGTTGCACCCCCAGGGTCAGGAAAAACCTTGTACACGCCAGCGCGGCCGCGCCGGCTCCGACGACGACAACCCTGAGTTCGTTCATCCGTTTCCCGGCGATCTCGCAGGCGTTGACCAGGGCGGCGCCGGTGATGATTGCCGTACCGTGCTGATCGTCATGCATAACCGGAATGGCCATGCGCTCCTTCAGGCGACGCTCGATTTCAAAGCACTCGGGCGCCTTTATGTCTTCCAGATTGATGCCGCCGAAGCTCGGCTCCAGGGCGGCGACGGTCTCCACAAACTGGTCGACGCTGCTGCGCCGAATTTCCAGATCGACTCCGTCCACGCCGGCAAAGCGTTTGAAGAGTACCGCCTTGCCCTCCATGACCGGTTTGGAGGCGTCGGGACCGATATTTCCCAATCCAAGCACCGCCGACCCGTCGGAGATCACGGCGACGAGGTTTCCTCGTGCCGTGAAGGTGAAGCTCTCGTCACTGTTCTCCGCAATGGCCAGGCACGGTTCGGCGACTCCCGGCGAATACGCGAGGGAGAGATCGTATTGCGTCGTCAGCGGCTTGGTAGGGGCGATTTCCAGTTTTCCCGGGGTGCCGTCGCGGTGATAGCGCAGCGCATCTTCCTTGAGGCTCATATCAATAGATAATACTTATCCCCCTTCTGAATTGTCACGGCCTGGGAAATCCCGGTTTTAGTGTCAGGCATATGCGCTGTAAGTGATATACTGTTCCTATGAAACGTGATCGCACATTGACGGGAGGGATCTCCCGTTTCCTGCTGCCCCTCTGCCTAATTGCAGTTGCTCCCTCCCTGTTTGCCGGCGGGGAAGGGGAGTCCCGAGTTGAACCTGCGGAACCTGCGCGATCCGATGAATCCGCAGCGAGGATAGAATTCCTCGTCGGAGAGGTGACCGTCGACGGCGATGAAGCCCTTATCGGCATGTCCCTGGATCCCGGAAGCACCGTCAGAACAGGGTCCGACGGCACCGTCGATATCGTCTTTGGATCGGGAAACGCATTGAGGGTATCGGAAGACACCGTTATGGTCATGGATTTGTCCGATCCCGCGGTCGGGCTGGATATCCGGCGCGGCACGGTGAGCGCGGTCTTTGAAGGTCTGGAATCGATCGGAACGGGACCTGACGACACGTTTATCGTGCGAACACCGTCAACAGTTGCAGGCGTTCGCGGCACCGTGTTCTTTGTCAAAATTGAAGACCCCGACACCACCTATGTATGTACCTGTCACGGGATCATTGATTTTGACCAATCGGGGCTCACCGTCAGCGCCGCCAGACATGAGGCGACGCGCTTTGTCCGCTCCGACGGAGAGGTGACGGCGCTGCGGGCACCGGGAATCTATCACGACAGTGACGACCTCAACGAGATAGCGGCTATTGTCGGAATAGAAATCGCCTGGGGCGAAGAACCCTGAAATCAGCGCTCGCCGGTCTTTTTAATGATGTGATAGCCAAACTGGGTGCGGACGACACCGGAAATCTTTCCCTGTCGAAGTTTTATAACCGCTTCTTCAAAGGGTTTGACCATCTTCCCGGGGCCGAACCACCCCAGATCGCCCCCTTTTGATTTGCTGGGACAGGTTGAAAACTCCTTTGCCAGCGCGTCAAAGCGGGCCCCGCTCTTCAGTTTCTTGAGGACCTGTTCCGCGAGCCCTTTCTCCTTGACCAGTATGTGACTTGCACGCCATTCCATAGGGGAAATATAGCGGGTTCAGTCGTTCTCGGGAAGGCGAAAAGCGTCTCTCCCCGCCACCACGGGCAGCGATTTACACCGCGTTGTCACCGCTGCGGAATCGGGCCGGTGTGGTCCCGGTCAGACGGCGAAAGTGGGCAAAAAAACGTTGGGTTGAGTGAAACCCCGCTGCAACGGCGATCGACTCGATCTTGTCACTTGTTGTCCGGAGCAGATGGCACGCCACCCGTATCTTTTCCGCAATAAGCGCCTGATGGAGGGAGTACCCCGTCTCCTTCTTGAAGTGGGTTTCCAGGGTGCGTCGTCCGACGGCGAGTTCCGATACGACATCGGGGACGCTTTTCAAATGGCCGCCGTCGGAGCGAATCGCCCGGAAGAGTTCCACTACCAGGGGATTGTCGCTGGCGTAGGTGGCGGTCGATCTGCGCTCAACCACATCCGACGGAGGCACCCCGTTCTCCCGCCTGGGCGTCGTCGCGTCGCGGGATCCTTCCATGAGCAGGCGCAGCGTGTACGCCGCACGGGTGCCGATCTCTTCAAGACGGAGTTCCACGGAGGAGAGGGAAGGATTTGCAAGTTCGCACGGGATATCCTCGTTGTCCACACCGAGGATTGCGATGTCGTCGGGAACGGCAAAACCCTCATTGGCACAGACACTGCTTACCCGGAGACCGACCTTGTCGTTGCACGCGAACAGGGCTGCTGGCTTTGGCAGCCGGGCGAGGAAAAGTGCCAGTTCAAGGCTGTACGACTCTTCAAGCCACCAGTGGAGCGGGCGTTCAAAGGTTGGAATTTCATTCGTACCCGCCTCCTCTCTGAATCCCTTCAGACGCTGTCGCGACCATTCTGCCGGAGAGACCCCGCAATAGGCAAATGTGGAAAAACCGTTTCTGCGAAAGTGACGTGCCGCAAGACGGCCCGTTTCCTCGTCGTCGTTTGATACGCTGTGTATTCCCGTGTAGGGAAAGGCGTTCGCCACATCCACCACGGGGCATCGGAGTTCCGCGAGATGCCGGGCGTCATCTTCAAATTCGACCCGGGCAATGACACCGTCGCCGCTCCACGACGAGAGATCCTCAAGGGGCGAAAACATCCATCCGTGTCCGTACAGTTGCCAGTCCGCCTGTCCTTTTGCGTAGCGTACGATACCACGGGCTATTCCGTGGTCATAATAATCGGACAATCCCATTGCCAGAGCGATGCGTTTCATTTCCTGTATTGTACCGGATATCTCCAGTCGTTTGCGTAAAATCACATACGATATGCGTAAATCGCGCATTGCCAATCGGGAAAACCCGATCAAGAATCAACTGATGGTGGTTAGGAACGCGCAGAAGGGGGCCGGCGGTACCGTCCTCGAGTTGCCGCAGCTGATCTTCGGAAGCAGTGCGCTGGGGAATCTCTATCAGGAGCTTGACGTCCCCGCGAAGCGGGCGATCGTCGGAAACTGGTTTCAGAAGACGACTCCTCCGGTGTGTATCGACAGCGCCGGCAAGTACGGCGCCGGACTGGCACTTGAAGAGATCGGCGACGCACTTCGTTCTCTCGAGGTTTCACCGGACGATGTGATCATCAGCAATAAACTCGGGTGGAAGCGCGTTCCCCTTACCGCTGCGGAACCGACCTTTGAACCGGGAGTCTGGAAAAATCTGGACCATGACGCGGTTCAGGCTATCAATTATAAAGGTATCCGTGATTGCTGGAAACAGGGGAACGATCTCCTCGGTGCTCCATTCCGTGCGCAATTGCTTTCCATTCACGATCCCGATGAGTATCTCGCCGCCTCCGTTTCTCCCGCCGAGAGGCTGAAAAGGCTCGACGATATTCGGGAAGCCTACCGGGCTCTCAAGGAGCTGAAAAATGAGGGCAACGCGACGGCTATAGGAATCGGTTCAAAAGAGTGGACCGTCATTCGTGAACTTGTCCAGGAGGTGGAGCTTGACTGGGTGATGCTTGCAGGCAGTTTTACGATCCGGACCCACCCGGAAGATCTGCTGCATTTCATCAACGAGCTCAAACGCTCAGGTATTTACGTGATCAATTCAGCGCTCTTCAATTCAGGTTTTCTTGTCGGTGGATCCTACTTCGACTATAAACGGGTCACTCCTGAATCCGACGGGGAACTGTATGAATGGAGAAACCGATTCTTTGAAATATGCCGGCAATATGACGTCACTCCTGCCGATGCATGCGTAGAGTTCGGCTTTGCCCCCGATGCGGTCGGTTCGATCGCGATGAACACGACCAGGCCGGAACGTATCGCTGAAAATGTGGAAAGCCTGTCAAAAAGGGCTCCCCTGGAATTCTGGAATCGGTTGCGCGGGGACAAAATCATTGCAGTTACCCCGGAGGAGTTGCGATGAGCACGATTATTGATGCACACCACCATCTCTGGGACTACAACAAGGCTGAATATGGGTGGATCGGTGACGATATGGCGGCGATTCGACGCGATTTTCGGCCCGATTTGCTTGCCGAAACACTTTCGGAGGTCGGTGTAGACGGGAGCGTCGTTGTTCAGGCGCGGCAGACCCTTCAGGAAACGGACCGGCTCCTTGCTGTCGCGACGGACAATTCCGTCATTCGCGGGGTGGTCGGATGGTTCCCTCTCGCCGAGCCTGCAGTTGAAGAAGCAATTTCCCGCCGCCTGGAGGGACCCGGCGGATCGTTCCTGGCCGGTGTACGTCACGTGGTGCAGGATGAACCGGATCCCGATTTTATTCTCGGCAGCGCCTTTAATCGCGGTGTCGAACTCCTGAAGGAGTTCAACCTGGTCTACGATATCCTCGTGACGGAACGTCAGCTGCCTCAGGTGCTGGACTTTGTCGATCGCCATCGGAATCATCAGTTCGTTCTTGACCACATTGCAAAGCCCAGAATCGCAGAGGGGGTGCTGGAGCCGTGGAAGCGGAATATCACCGAACTTGCAAAACGGGAGAACGTAACCTGTAAGATTTCGGGATTGGTTACGGAAGCTGACTGGGATCACTGGACGCTTGAGAGTCTGAGACCATATCTGGACCACGTGGTGGCGTCCTTTGGTCCCCGGCAGCTTATGTTCGGCAGCGACTGGCCTGTCTGCCTCGTTGCGGCGTCCTATGGAAAATGGTTTCGCACGATACGGGAGTATTGTGCCGCCATGACTGCTGACGAACAGAAGTGGCTCATGGGACAGTGTGCGGTGGAGACATATGGATTATCGGATCGATGACATTTCGGTTGTCTTCCCGCTTTCTTTCGATTACGTTGGTATAAGATATAAGGAGATATAGGTTGCAAGATCCGATTCTTTCTATGAAGGATATCGAGAAAAGCTTTACCGGTGTTCACGCCCTGAAGGGGGTCGATTTTGAACTCCGCAGGGGTGAGATTCACGCTCTGGTCGGAGAAAACGGCGCCGGTAAATCCACTCTCATGAAGGTGCTTACGGGGATTCACGCCAAGGATTCCGGTGAAATCCGCTATTTTGGAAGACCTTTCAATGCCCGGGATCCAAAGCACGCTCTCGACCTCGGTATCGGGATTATCCACCAGGAACTCAACCTCATGGATCAACTTTCGGTCGCGCAAAATGTCTTTATCGGCCGGGAGTCGATGGGCAAGAGCAGGATCCTTCTCGACGAAAACGAACAGCACCGTCGGACGGCTGAGTTGTTCAAACGATTGAATATGAATATCGATCCTGCGGAGATGCTTGGAAATCTTACCGTCGGACGTCAGCAGATGGTGGAGATTGCCAAGGCGGTATCTCACGATCTCCGCATCCTCATTCTCGACGAACCGACCGCCGCGTTGACGGACACTGAGATCCGTGAGCTGTTTACCATTATGCGCGATCTCGCCGGCAAAGGCGTCGCCATGATTCACATTTCCCACCGCCTCGATGAGATCGATCAAATAACCGACCGGGTTACCGTATTGCGGGACGGTGAAAATGCAGGCAGCGCAAATACCGCAGATGTGACCAAGCAGGATATCATTAACATGATGGTCGGCCGCGTCATTTACGAGCAGCCGAAGGAGCAGAGCAATGTCCCCGCAGACGCGGAGGTGGTGCTCCGGGTCAGCAATCTCAATGCGGGACGTCTCGTCCAGGATGTTGGTTTTGAATTGCGGAAAGGAGAAATCCTCGGTTTCGCCGGTCTCATCGGGGCGGGGCGGACGGAGACGGCTCGCGCCATTTTTGGCGCCGATGAAGTCCAGAGCGGTACGATTGAAGTGCATGGAAAGCCCGCGAAGATCGGAAGTCCCGAGGACGCCGTTGCCCATGGGATCGGATACCTTTCGGAGGATCGGAAACGGTTTGGACTGGCTCTGAATCTTTCCGTTTCCGACAATATGGCGATGGCAAGCTACGACAAGTTTGCAGCCGGTCCCTTTATCGACTATGGAAAGATCGACGAGGTGGGTCAGGAGTATATCGACAAACTGACGATTCGAACCCCTTCGATGGAACAGCTCCTGCGAAATCTTTCCGGCGGCAATCAGCAGAAGGTGGTTATCGCCAAATGGCTTATCCGCAACAGCGACATTTTGATTTTTGATGAACCCACCCGCGGAATAGACGTGGGTGCAAAGAGTGAAATTTACCATCTCATGAACGAACTGGCGAAAGAGGGAAAGTCGATTATCATGATTTCCTCTGAGTTGCCGGAGATCCTGCGCATGAGTGATCGAATAATTGTAATGTGCGAGGGTCGGGTTACCGGTGAACTCGACATCGCCGACGCGAGCCAGGAGGCGATCATGAAATACGCCACCATGCGGCAAGTCAGCACCATAGGAGTAAAAGAGAATGTCTGATATGACCGGTACGAGTCTGGATAAGAAAAGCACCCGCCAGAAAGCCATACAGAAGCTGATGGCTCCGGCGGCACTCGTAATTCTATATGTATTTTTTGGGCTCTTTGGACGAAACTTTTTTTCGTATGCCACCTTTGTAAACATTATTGATGCGTCCTACTACATCGGTTTCATTTCGATCGGTGTAACCTTCGTCATCATATCCGGCGGTATCGACCTCTCCGTCGGAACGGTCATGATGGCGGCCTCAATTATCGGTGGAACGGCATACAAGACGTGGGGATTGTCCATGGAACTTTCCCTGATCCTTATCATTGTTGTGGCGATTCTTTTCGGCATATTCAATGGACTGATGGTGTCGAGAATCGGTATGCCCCCCTTCATCGTCACCCTCGGTACGATGATGATATCCATGGGCGTGGGATCGATCGTTTCAAATGTGCGGAGTGCCACATTCCCCACCCGATCCGAAGCGGACGGCTGGTTTAAAGGAATTTTCAAGCTCATTACGGAAGATAATCTGTCCATACCAACGGGGGCGCTCGTGTTGCTTGCCGTGGTTATCGTTTCCCACATCATTCTGAACAAGACGAAGATGGGACGGTATATCTTTGCAATCGGCAGTAATAAAGAGGCGGCACGTCTTTCGGGAGTGAATGTACGGAAATGGGAAATGATGGCGTACGTCGTCGCCGGCACCTACGCGGGAATCGGCGGGATCGCCTTTGCCGCAACGTACACGACGGTCATGCCCGCCCAGGGGCAGGGCTTTGAGCTGTATGCCATTGCCGGAGCCGTCATCGGAGGCACCTCTCTGTCGGGAGGTATCGGTTCAGTATGGGGAACGCTGATTGGTGTTTTCATCATGTCGGTCCTCAGTACCGGCCTGCCTTCCATGGATCTTCAGGCCCACTATCAGACCTTTTTCACCGGTGTTGTCGTTATCGGCGCGGTCCTGCTTGATATGTATCGGACGAAGAAGGCGACGGAAGTGAAGATTCTGACGCCGGCGGATCAGTACAGGAACACGATGTTCTCAAAGATCGATGAGCTGAAGGAACAGATTTCCGGCGCCAGGAAGAGCGGCGACAACGAGAAGGTTTCGCAATTGCAGAACGAGTTGCGGGAGACCAAGCGAACGTTGACAGAGACGTATCGGAAAATGAAAGCTGAAGAAAAGGAAGAAATGGACAGGCAGCGCGCGGCAGAACGCGCCGCCGAGCGGGAGTTTCAGGAGATTCTCAGGAAAGAGCGGGAATCAGAAAACTCCCGGGAGTAATATGGAGAAAACCCTGAAACAGAGAGTTTCAGGTAAAAAATACAGGAGGTATTTATGAGTATTTCTAAGCGAACAATTGCAGCTCTGATGGCTCTCACAGTGTTGCTTGCGTTCAGTGCACCCCTCTTTGCGTCGGGGCAGGCTGAAGGCGGCGCCGGAGAGACGCCGTACATTCCGGTCATCTCCAAGGGCTTCCAGCACGACTTCTGGCAGCAGGTTCGTATCGGGTCTGAAGAAGCGGCCGAAGAATACGGCGTCGACATGACCTTTGAAGGTCCTCCGACAGAGAGCGACGTTCAGGATCAGGTACAGATGCTGAACAATGCGCTCGCCAAGAATCCCTCCGCTATCGCTCTTGCCGCACTTGATACAAATGCGGTTATCGATCAGCTCGAGCAGGCCCGGGATCGGGGCATTCCCGTTGTCGGTTTCGACTCGGGTGTTCCCAATGCACCGGAAGGTTCCATCGTCGCAAACGCGTCGACCAACAACTATGCCGCTGCGGGACTGGCCGCGGAGAAGATGTTTGCCGAGATTCAGGACGACATCGAAGCCGCTTCAGCGTCCAATCCGGTCACCATCGTCGTCATGAACCAGGACGCCTCGGGTGAGTCTCTGCTGAGCCGCGGTTTCGGATTCCGTGACACCATGGTGGACCTCATCGCCAATGAAACGAGCAAGAGCCGGAGCAACATTCGTGTCACCGGAAACGCTGCGTACATCGCCGACGACAGCCCGACCAGCGGCAGAGCGGTCACCATTTACATGGTTGTTCCCGCTTCCGCATCGGCACAGGATGCCACTTCTGCGGCAAACGCCGTTCTGAACCGGGTGGAATCGGACAACATTCTTGGTATTTTCTGCTCCAATGAAGCGACCGTGAAGGGTCTTCTCGCCGCCACCAACGATGGTGCCGAGTTTGCCACCGAGTACAGCGACGTCGTCGTTGTCGGGTATGACGCGGGCGCCGGTCAGAAAAATGCCGTACGACAGGGTTATTTCCTCGGTTCAATCACCCAGGATCCCCGCCAGATCGGTTACAAGGCTGTTGAGCTCGCCTACAAGGCGTACATGGGAGAAGAAGTCTCCGATGTCGATACGGGCGCGAAGTTCTACACCTCAGAGAATATGGACGATTCCGATATCGCTCCTCTTCTCTACGACTGATTCATAGTCAGAGATTGTGGAAGGGCCCGCGGTTATGCCGCGGGCCTTTTTTTTGTTCAGCCGATACGGTAAAATGGGTGATACCCGATAGTAAAGGAGCGCGTATCAGCCCTCACATCGCCGGCGTCGTCGCAAAAGTACTGCCGATTATTTTTCTTATCGCCCTTGGTAACGGCATCCGCGCCAGGAAGATCCTCAGTCCCGAAACGGTAGACGAGTTGAAAGGGCTGGTGGTGAACATCGCACTGCCTGCAGTTCTTTTCGTTGCATTCCTGGATATGGAAATGAAACGCTCCTTTCTTGGTCTCTTTTTGACGATCGCCGTGATCTGTCTGGGCCTTCTCGGCTACGGCTACCTCCTCAAACGTATATTCTCCATCAGGCACGACTATTTTCCCCACCTCACCACGGGTTTTGAATTCGGCATGCTGGGGGTCACTCTCTTCGGCACCGCCTACGGTCTTTCAAATGTGGGGTATATTGCCATCGTTGATTTGAGTCATGAGCTCTTCATCTGGTTTGTGCTGGCGACAATTCTGACGGCGAAGCGGGACGGAATCAGCAGCCTCGCCGGAACGGTGCGCGGCTTTGTTTCGTCGCCCCTGATTATCGCAATTGTGAGCGCCACCGTATTGAACGTGGCCGGAGCGGGGCCGGCAATCAGCGCGTCTCCCGTGGGAAGTGCCGTTATAGAAACCTTCGATCTTCTGGGGGGGCTTCTGATCCCCGCGATTCTCATCGTCATCGGCTACGGCATGCGTCTCTCCCGTCGGGGGATCCGGGATGCCGTCGGCATCGTTGTGACCAGGGCGGTGGTGCTCATACCGGTGACGATCGTGGTGGTCCAGGTGATAATCCGTCGCATCCTCCGTCTTGATCCCGCCTTTGAGGCTGCGGTCATAACGTTTCTCATCCTGCCTCCGCCTTATATCGTTCCCCTCTTCATGAGAGCCGACCAGGAGGAAGAACGAATCTACGCCAATAACGTGCTCTCCGTGTATACCGTCGTCTCTCTCGTCGTCTTTGTGACCTACTTTGCCCTTCACCCGGTCTTGTAATTGATCTTTGAATTACTTGCGAAATACTTACGGTTGAGTTATGATTCGGTTTAGTCATGACGCCGAATATAACCGATCGTGAGCGCGAGATCCTCTCCTACCTCGCCGATGATCCGTCGACGGGGGTAGCCCGGCTCGCCGATGAATTAGGAGTATCTCAAGTCAGTATCCGTTCCTATCTCAATGCGCTGGAAGAGAAGGGCTATCTCATCCGTACCCATGGCGGTGCCGTATCAACCTTTCATCCCCGAATCCTTGAACGCCGGCAGACAAATGATGCGGTCAAACGAAGTATTGCCAAGGCGGCGGCGGAAATGGTCGAGGACGGCGACACGGTGATGATTGAAGCGGGAACGACTACCGCTCTCATCGTTCGCTACCTCCTGGGGCGGCGTGATGTGATGGTGGTGACCAATAACGCCCTCGCCCTTGCGTATGGACGGGGAAATCCGGGAATACGTATGACAATGATCGGCGGTGAATATCGCCCGACAACGGAGAGCCTCGTCGGTCCGCTGGCGATTGAAGACCTCTCAAGGTTCCACGTGAGGCAGGCTTTTGTCGGAACCGACGGCTTCACCCTTGACGCCGGATTCACTACCCATCTGGTGGAAGGCGCCGAGATCGTACGCAAAATGGCCGCTCAGGCGGACCGTACGATCGCCGTTGCGGACAGTTCAAAGTGCGGTAAGGTCGGTTTTGTCCGGGTCCTTGAAATTGCAGATATCGATGTGCTCATTACCGATTCCGGCATCCCCGCGGATATGAGAGAGGAACTTTTGGCCCGGGGAAGGGATGTACGAATCGTTGATCGACCAGAAAAGGAGAAATGATGGCTGAGATAGTAGTCATGCCGCAAGCCGGCAATAGCGTGGAAAGCTGTATCGTCATTTCCTGGCGTGTCTCCGAAGGGGACAATGTCGCGGTGGGGGACATCCTCTGCGATATCGAGACGGACAAGGCGACGATGGAGGTGGAATCCACTGCCGCGGGCACCGTCCTCAAGTTGTACGCCCGGGAAGGTGACGAGGTCCCCGTCAAGGAACCTCTCGTCGCGGTGGGACGGAAAGGTGAGACTCCCCCCGACGGCGCTCCCGGTGACGGTGGCGGCAAAGATGATCGAACAGAGGAAGAAGATACGCCTTCGGCGTCGCAGGAGGCCCGGGTCGCAGGCGCGGAAGGCGGGGCGGCGGAGGCGCAGGTAGTGCGTTCCTTTTCCACCGGAAAGGTTCGTGTCAGCCCCCGGGCAAGAAAGCGTGCGGAAGCAGCCGGCATCGATCCGTCGACGCTCAAGGGGAGCGGTCCCGGCGGTCGCGTCATTGAACGGGATGTCCGTGCGGCTGAAAAGGAAGGCGTATCCACGGCGAAGGTAGACCGGGGGGCGGCTTTTACCGATGTTCCGGTGACGGGCGTCCGCAAGACGATCGCCACGCGGATGCTCGCGAGCCTTCAAAACTCCGCCCAGCTTACCCTCCATCGCAAGGCCGATGCCCGCGCCCTCCTTGCCTACCGCGCCAAAGTAAAGGCGGCGGAGGGATTGCGGATTTCAATTAACGACATGGTGAACTTTGTCGTGACCCGGGTAATTTCCGACTACCCCGAGATGAATGCCCACTTCCTCGATTCGGTAATTCGCCGGTTTGAGCAGGTCGATCTCGGTTTCGCGGTAGATACACCGCGGGGCCTCCTCGTGCCGACGATCAGGGGTGCAAACGGAAAAAGCCTGAGCGTTCTTGCCGAAGAGACGCGGGCCCTGGCGGAGCGGGCGGTTGCGGGAACCGCCACGGCGGATGATCTCGCCGCGGCGACTTTTACCGTCACCAACCTCGGCGGATTGGGTGTCGAACATTTTACGCCGGTGCTCAATACGCCGCAGGTGGGCATTCTCGGTGTCGGATCGATCGTAAAGGGCTTTGACGACGACGGAGAAGTCATCCCCCGGATCGGGCTCTCCCTGACGATCGACCATCGCGCCGTGGACGGCGCGCCGGCGGCACGCGTTCTGCAGGCCGTCGCCGAAGGTATCGCAAACTTTGAACTAACCCTGGCGCGATAGTCGCCGGACGGAGGAAATCTATGCCGAAAACACTATTTGTCGATCCGAAAAACGCCCGTGCGGCGCAGACATTGAACATCGATCCCATCCCGGTAAACCAGTACAAAGGTGACGCAAAAAAGGAACTGAAGACCTACGGAAAAGAGCGTCTCGTCCGCGCCTATTACGATATGCAGCTGATCCGGGAGTTTGAAACGATGCTCAACAGCATCAAAATGAGCGGCAGCTACGAAGGGATCGAATACAACCACGGTGGACCGGCGCACCTCTCCATCGGTCAGGAAAGCGCCGTGGTGGGACTCAGCATGAACCTCGACGTTGCGGACCTCGTATTCGGAAGTCACCGCAGCCACGGAGAGATTCTTGCCAAGTCCTTTGCCGCGGTGACGCGCCTCTCCGAGGAGGAGCTGCGCTCCGCCATGGAATCCTATTTCGACGGTGCGGCGTTGCGGGTTGTCGAGCGTGCCCGTCGGGAAGGTGGGGCCGAGGACGGCGACATCGTCTCCGCCGCGGAGGATTTCGTCCTGTACGGAACGCTTGCGGAAATCTTTGCCCGGGAGACCGGCTTCAACCGCGGACTCGGCGGTTCCATGCACGCCTTCTTTGCGCCCTTCGGCTCGATGCCGAATAACGCAATCGTCGGGGGAAGCGCCGATATCGCCATGGGAGCTGCCCTCTATAAACGGGTAAACAGGAAAGACGGCATCGTCCTTGCAAATATCGGCGACGCCTCCGCCGGCTGCGGTCCCGTGTGGGAGGCGATGATGCTCGCTTCCATGGAGCAGTATCGCTCCCTCTGGCCGGACCATGTGGGTGGTGCGCCTCCGGTTCTCTTCAATTTCCTCAACAATTTCTACGGAATGGGCGGGCAGCCCGTCGGAGAGACGATGGGCTTTCGGGTGCTCGCGCGTATGGGAGCCGGCGTCAATCCCGACAATATGCATGCAGAACGGGTGGATGGGTACAATCCCCTTGCCGTCGCCGACGCGATCGCCCGGAAGAAGAAGATCCTTCTTGAGGGGAGGGGGCCGGTACTCCTTGATACGGTGACCTACCGCTACAGCGGCCACTCCCCGTCGGACGCGTCCAGCTACAGAACCAAGGAAGAGCTCGAGGCGTGGCAGGAAAACGACGCCATTGCGGGGTACCGCGCCTATCTGCTTGAGAACGGCATTGCCGACGAGGCGACACTGGAAGGGTACGACCGTCGCGCCAAGGAGAAGATCATTCAAACGACACGTCTCGCCACCGACCCTGCCGTGAGTCCCTACATGGCGCCGGAAGAGATCGAATCGTACATGTTCAGCAATACCCCGACGGAGAAGTGGGACGACCGGGAACCGGAACTCCTGCAGCCCCTGGAAGAAAATGAACGGGTCCAGCAGCTGAAGCGCAAGGTCAGGTTCGGCCTGGACGACGAGGGCAAACCCGTTTCCAAACTGAAGGTCTTTGCCCTCAGGGACGCCCTCTTCGAGGCGATGGCGCACCGTTTTGCCATAGATCCCACGATGGTCGCCTACGGGGAAGAGAATCGCGACTGGGGCGGCGCCTTCGCCGTCTATCGGGGACTCACGGAGCTTCTTCCCTACCACCGCCTCTTCAATACCTCCATCTCCGAGGGAGCGATCGCCGGCAGCGGCGTCGGATACGCCCTCGCCGGGGGACGCGCCGTGGTGGAGCTCATGTACAACGACTTCATGGGCCGGGCCGGCGACGAGATATTCAACCAGATGGCGAAGTGGCAATCCATGAGCGCCGGCGTCCTCAAAATGCCCCTGGTCCTGCGTGTTTCCGTGGGCAGCAAATACGGCGCCCAGCACAGTCAGGACTGGACGAGCATGGTAGCCCACATACCGGGGTTGAAAGTGTATTTCCCCGCGACGCCCTACGACGCCAAAGGAATGCTCAACCTTGCCCTCCACGGCAGTGATCCCGTCGTCTTCTTTGAGAGTCAGCGCATTTACGATGTGGGCGAGCTCTTCCATACGGAAGGGGTGCCCGAAGGCTACTACGAGATACCCGAGGGACAGCCGGAGGTCAAACGGGAAGGGACGGATGTGACCATCGTCACCATCGGTGCGACCCTCTACCGTGCAATAGAGGCGGCGGACACCCTTCAGGAGAAATACGGAGTGAGCGCGGAGGTCATCGACGCGCGATTCATCAATCCCCTCGATATCGAACCTATCGTGGCGTCGGTGCGCAAGACGGGGCGACTTGTTCTTGCAAGTGACGCCGTGGAACGGGGCAGTTTCCTCCACACCATAGCCGGTTCGGTCGCCCGGGTTGCCTTTGACGAACTTGACGCTCCGCCCGTCGTGGTGGGAAGCAGAAACTGGATCACTCCCGCGAAGGAGCTGGAGGACGCATTCTTTCCCCAGGCGGAGTGGATCATAGACGCGATCCATGAGCAGATCGTTCCGCTGCCGGGGCACTCGGTCACGACAAAACAGTCCGGTGCCGAAGTACTGCGCCGCGCCGCCGGAGGAGTGTGACGATGGCCGAACTGCACGCGTGGCAAATAGGACCGGTCCTGCGCGGCCTGAGCGCCTGCATGACCGAACGGGATACCGTCGTCGGTCCCGGCGCGTTGTATAGATATGGAAAGGTTTCCACACCGGATTTCACCGTCACCGAGCCGGCAACGGTGGAGAGCATTACCGCCCAGTGGCACTCCTATGTGGACCAAATGGGCGTGGCGCCGCTGACGGTAGGACTTCCGGACGGAACGGCGTGGAGCGTCGTCGACGGCGGTGGGCACCCGGATACCGACGATGAGAACCAGGTACTCTCTCCCCGGGAGATTGCTGAAAGCCTTCGGGGACGCGTCTCCGTCGTGACCGGTGCGGCACAGGGTTTCGGATGGGAAATCGCCCGGGGACTCGCCGCCCTTGGTGCGGTGGTCGTTCTCGCGGACATCAACGAAGGGGGAGTTCGCGAGGCGGCTGAAAAACTCGGCGTGCCTCATGGCGGATTTGTCGTTGACGTTACCTCGGAAGAGAGTGTAGCCCGGCTCATCCGGGAGGTGACTGAAAATTACGGTGGTATCGATCTCCTTGTGAGCAACGCCGGCGTCCTGAAAGCGGGGAGCGTCAAGACTCTCGAAGTCAAGGATTTCCGTTTTGTAACCGACGTCAACTATATCGGCTTCTTTCTGATGACCAAACACGCCGCGCCGGTGATGGAGCTGCAGAACCAGGCGGTCCGGCACTACGTTGCCGGTTACGGCGAGGGCGGTTCTGTCGTAGAACCGACCAACGAACCGGCCCGAAACGGGCGACGCCAATACCTTACCGACATCGTCGAAATCAACTCCAAAAGCGGTCTGGTGGGCAGCAACAGGAACGCCGCATATGCGGGGAGCAAATTCGGCGGCATCGGGCTCGTCCAGAGTTTTGCCCTTGAACTGGTGGAACAGGGAACCAAAGTAAACGCCGTCTGTCCCGGTAATTTCCTCGACGGCCCATTGTGGAGCGATCCGGAACGGGGACTGTTTGTTCAATATCTGAACGCCGGAAAGGTGCCCGGGGCGAAAACGGTTGCCGACGTTCGCCGTTTTTACGAGTCGAAGGTTCCCATGGGGCGAGGATGTACAGGTCGCGACGTGGTGCGTGCGATTGCGTATCTCGTGGGACAGGAATATGAGACGGGCCAGGCCCTTCCCGTGACCGGCGGCCAGGTGATGCTATCCTGATCTGTACATAGACGGCGGGGCGATGGTCGGAGGCAGCGGCTGTCAGCGACGGCGGCGTTCATCTGCGGCGGCGTTCCGTAGTTGCCCGCCCGATCGCCGCGTATGTCCCGACCCGTCGGGAGATCGATTCCGCCTGCGCCTCCGATGAGGTACCGAACAATCCCCTGTCGATCTCCCGTTGCGCCGCTTCTTCATGTCCCACCAGCGCCCAGGTGCTTTCAATGAGGTGGCGGAACTCCGGCTCAAGGACCTCGGGGCAGTGAAATGACTGTCTGCTGGAATTGATGTCGACACCGCTTATTTCCATGAGATTATGGCCCGCTGCCAGTTCCTGCACGCGTCGCAGCTGGACCATGGTGTTCCGGGGCGGCATATACGTTACCGCCTGATACCCGAGACGGGGCAACTCCGTGAAAAGTTCGTCCAGGAAGGAGTCCTCAAACTGCTGTGCCTTCTTGTCACCCGTCGGGGATTCTTCCACATCGCCGAGGTAGGCGTAGGCGGGAATGGCGCCAAGCGCGCGGGCAAAGGCGTTTACCTCCGCCACGGGCGGACACTCCACCGTTCCCGGTTGAATGAAAAACTGGGGAACGAACGTCGCCTTAAACGCCCCGAGGAGGTCGTAGACCCGGTGGGGATTTGTCTCGTCATCAATGCGGGAGGCGATCGCCGGGGCGACCTCCATCTCCAGTCGTTCCGTGAGAAATGTGGAAATACCCGTTCCGTCGACCACCGCATCCAGAACGCGCAGCGCCAGGGCGTACAGTATGTGCCGTTCCGTGACGCTTCCCCCCTCGTGTGCGAGTGAGAGGGAACGGACGTCGCGGTCGTAGTCGAGGCTTCCCAGCTCGGTCTGAATGATACCGTTCAAATTGGCGACCTGCCGGCGGTTCCGCTCCTCCCTGGCGACGTTTAACGGCTTCAGCCACTCAGCCAGCGCTTCAAGTGACGGCCCGGGGACGCCGTGGATCACCATATAGGCGTTCCCGACGGTATCGGGATTATTGAGGCGACGCCGTGCAAATTCCGTATCGGCAAAGCTCGCACGCACTTCACACCCCACCGTAGCACCCATACCCACAATAGCCGCGGCTTCCTTCATCTCCCGGGCGGCGCCGATCGACTCGTGGTCAACAGAACCGACGACCTGGAGCCCCGCCCGACGGGCGTGGTACGCCACCGACGCGGGATAGTAGGGACTGAAGGAGTATCTGGTATGGACGTGGTTGTTTACTTCTTCCCCGAACGGGGTCGTGGTGAGATCGGTCGAATCCGCCAGCCGGCGCAGCGCGTTAATCCGGCTGTCTCGATCGGCCGATTCCAGTTGCGTTACGTATTGAGGGGTTTTTGAGTCCATGGAACCTCCGGGTATATATGCATCATACACTTGCGAAGTATGTAAAAACAAGTATAATGAAACAGAAAATAAGGTAATTGGAAACCATTGGATAACCTGCGTGATAGAGAAAAAACCATTGTCCGTCTTCTCGCGGAAGAACCGCTGCTGACTGTGGCGGAGTTGAGCGAGCGTCTGGGCGTTTCGGTCGTCACGACGCGAAGCGACATGGATACCCTGGCGGAAAAGGGATACCTCGTCCGTATCCGCGGCGGAGCCCTTCCGGCGTTTCATCCCGACATCATCGCCCGGCAGCAGACCAGAATCGAAGAGAAGCGAAGAATAGCAAAAGCCGCTGCGGAGTATGTATCCGACGGCGACTCGGTGATGATCGAGTCTGGTACCACCACAGCGATGATCGCCCGGTATCTCCTCGGGAAAAAGGACCTCAAACTGGTTACCGACTCCACGTTGATACTGCCCTTTGTCCGGGCAAATCCAATGATTTCCCTCGCCTTTGTCGGGGGTACATTCCGACCTGCGACGGAGTCAATGGTCGGGCCGGTGACCATTGCGGAACTGTCCCAGTTTCACGTCAACACGGCCTTCATCGGTTCCGACGGTATTTCATGTGAGCACGGTCTGACGACCAACTTCGTCGATGCCGCCGAGGTATCCCGCACCATGGCGCGCCACTGCGACCGGACGGTGCTGGTGGCAGATTCGACCAAATTCGGAAAGAGGGGTTTTATTCAGGTAATGTCTCTTTCCGAGGTGGATGTCCTGATAACGGACGACGGCATTTCTGCGGAAATGAGAGAACAGCTTGAGACGTGCGAGGTGCAGGTCACCGTGGTATAGCGGTACCGGTACATCGGGCGGAAAGCCACGGCAGTGAATATGTCGCCGTTGCGGCACAAACGAAAAGAAGGAGACAGTATGCGTACGACGGCAGTACGAATGTACGGAAAAAAAGATTTACGGATGGAGACCTTTGAGCTCCCGGAACCGGGAGACAATGAGATTCTCGGAGAAGTCGTCTCGGACAGCATCTGCATGAGCAGCTACAAGGCGGCGGAGCAGGGTTCCGACCATAAACGGGTGCCCGGTAATATCAAGGACCACCCGGTGATGATCGGACATGAGTTCTCAATTCGCCTCCTCCAGGTCGGGAAGGCGTGGAAGGATACGTACCGCGAGGGCGAGCGCTACGTCATTCAGCCCGCCCTGAACTACAAGGGCAGTCTCGACGCACCGGGGTACTCCTACCAGTTCATCGGGGGAGACGCCACCCACGTCATTATTCCCAATGAAGTAATGGAAATGGACTGCCTCCTGCCCTACGCCGGTGAGGCGTCGTACTTCGGGAGTCTCAGCGAACCCATGTCGTGTATTGTCGGCGCCTTTCGTGCCTCCTATCACGTTCCCACCGGCACGTATGATCATCAAATGGGAATACGTGAAGGCGGACGCATGGCGATACTTGCCGGTGCCGGTCCGATGGGACTTGGCGCCGTTGATCTCGCACTTCACGGCGACCGGCGGCCGAAGCAGCTTGTTGTCACCGACATCGACGACGACCGTCTTTCCCGGGCGGAAGAGCTTTTTCCCGTCGAGGCGGCTGCGGCGGACGGAATTTCCCTGCAGTTCGTGAATACCGCCACGGTGGATAATGCCGAAGAACACCTCAAGAGTCTTACCGACGACGGTCTCGGATTTGACGACGTTCTCGTGATGGCGCCCGTTTCAATGGTGGTGGAACAGGGAGACCGCATTCTCAGGCGTGACGGATGTCTGAATTTCTTTGCAGGTCCGACGGATACCGCCTTTTCCGCGCGACTGAATCTGTACGACCTCCACTATGAGGCACACCACTTCGTGGGTACCTCCGGCGGAAACACCGAGGATATGCGTATTTCTCTCGAGTTGATGGAAGAGGGACGGATCAATCCCTCGATCATGATTACTCACATCGGCGGGCTCAACGCCGTCGTGGAGACCACCCTCAATCTGCCGAAGATCCCCGGCGGAAAGAAGCTTATATACACCCACGTGGAGATGCCCCTCACTGCCATAGCAGACATGAAAAAACTCGGTCGAAATGATCAGTTCATGGCGGATCTTGCGAAGATCGTGGAACGGCACAACGGATTGTGGAACGGCGAGGCGGAAAAATACGTCCTCACCCACGCGCCGAAGATTTCATCTTAGGGTACAATGGTCCCGGAACAACAGGAGCGCCTATGTTGAAAAAAATCCCTTCCGTATTGTCTCCGGCAATTCTCTCCACCCTGATGGAAATGGGCCACGGCGACGAGCTCGTCATTGCCGACGGGAACTATTTTGTCGGCGGGCGTGCAGACCGGGTCATACGCACCGACGGGGTGGGGATTCCGCCCCTTCTCGATGCGATTCTCCGGTTCTTTCCTCTGGACGGATATGTGGAGAGTCCGGTGGTGCTCATGGAAGTTTCGCCGGGTGATCCGGTGGAGACGCCGATCTGGGAGACGTATCGGAAGATCGTTGAAAAGCATGAACCCGATCACGCGCATTTTGAACATATGGAACGCTTTTCCTTCTATGAGCGGGCGCGTCGGGCGGTGGCGACGATTCAGACGAGTGAAAAAGCGTTATATGCCAATATCATTTTGAAAAAGGGCGTAGTCATTGAGGAATAATCAGACCTACAGGAGGAGCAGATGAACTGGAAACCACAACCCAAAAAAACCGATGAGTGGCGATTTGCCGGCGAAAAGCCGAAAATCGGTATCCGTCCGACTATAGATGGTCGCCTCGGCGGCGTCCGGGAGTCGCTGGAAGACAAGACGATGAAAATGGCGCGGGCCGCGGCGGATCTCATCACAAAGAATCTCCGCTATCCCGACGGAACGCCGGTGGAAGTGGTCATCGCCGATACGACGATCGGGCGCGTCGCGGAATCCGCGGCGTGTCAGGCTAAATTTGAACGGGAGGGCGTCGGCGCGACCCTGACCGTGACGCCCTGCTGGTGTTACGGCTCGGAGACGATGGATATGGATCCCATGACCGTCAAGGCGGTATGGGGATTCAACGGAACGGAGCGTCCCGGCGCGGTCTATCTCGCCGCCGTACTCGCGGCGCACGCCCAGAAAGGGCTGCCCGCATTCGGCATTTACGGACACGACGTCCAGGATCTTGACGACGATTCAATACCGGCGGATGTACAGGAAAAGATACTGCGCTTTGCCAGGGCGGCGACGGCGGTCATCGTGATGCGCGGGAAATCATATCTCTCCATTGGATCGGTCTCCATGGGTATCGGCGGGTCCATCGTCGATCCCGATTTCTTCCAGAGATACCTGGGCATGCGGAACGAGTACGTCGACATGAGTGAAGTTTCCCGCCGGATCGAACAGGATATTTACGATCCTGAAGAGTACAAGCGGGCGATCAAATGGGTGAAGGAAAACCTGAAGGAAGGTCGTGACTTCAACGATCCGTCGGTGCAGCACTCGCGGGAAGAGAAAGACCGGGAATGGGAGACGTCGGTGAAAATGACGCTCATCGGCAAGGATCTCATGAAGGGCAACCCTGTGCTCGAAAAACGCGGGTTTGGCGAGGAAGCCCTCGGTTTTAACGCCATAGCCGCCGGGTTCCAGGGCCAGCGACAGTGGACGGACTACCTCCCCAACGGCGATTTCATGGAGACGATGCTCAATTCCTCCTTCGACTGGGACGGATTACGGGCCCCCTATATCTTCGCCACCGAAAACGACAGCCTCAACGGCGCGGTCATGCTCTTCGGCCATCTCCTGACGGGGACGGCGCAGATATTCAGCGATGTACGGACATTCTGGAGCCCCGAAGCGGTGAAGCGGGTTACCGGCCATACCCTATCCGGAACGGCCAAAGACGGCATCATTCACCTCATTAACAGTGGTTCCACCTGTCTCGACGGGACGGGACGGCAGGAAAAAGAGGGAAAACCGGCGATCAAACCGTTCTGGGAGATAACCGGAGAAGAAGCGGCGGCGTGTGTGAACAACACCGAGTTCTGTCCCGCCGATCTCGGCTACTTCAGGGGCGGCGGTTTTTCAACGGACTTCCTTACCCGCGGCGACATGCCTGTGACGATGTGCAGGGTTAATCTCGTGAAGGGGCAGGGGCCGGTGCTGCAAATCGCGGAAGGCTGGACTGTGGATCTTCCTGAAGAGGTTCACGAAAAACTGGACCTCCGGACCAACCCGACGTGGCCGACGACCTGGTTCGTCCCGCGTGTAACCGGCGAGGGCTATTTCACCGACGTGTACTCGGTCATGGGTGCATGGGGCGCAAACCACGGCGCAATCAGTTTCGGCCATATCGGCGCGGACCTCATTACACTGGCGTCGATGCTGCGTATACCGGTCAATATGCACAACGTTCCGAAGGAACAGGTGTTCCGCCCCCAGGCGTGGAAACTCTTTGGATCCGATCTGGAAGGCGCTGACTACCGGGCGTGCGATACCTACGGCCCGTTGTATCGGTAAGGGACCGAGAGGCAAGGAGCGATATGGAACAGGTAGTCGCGGTCCTGGATATCGGAAAGACGAACAAGAAAGTTGCGATCTTTGATCAAGACATGCGCATGCGGGACGCCCGGCGTACCAAGATTGAACCAGTCACTGTTGACGGGTTTCGCGTCGAGGACGTCGCGGGTATCGAGCGGTGGTTTCTGGATCAGCTTACCGATCTCGCCGCTGCCTGGGACATCAAGGTCATATCCATCGCCACCCACGGGGCGGCGGCGGTATGTGTCGGTGCCGACGGGAAACCGTCGGTGCCGCCTCTTGACTACACCCAGGAAGTGGATGAGGAGGTCCGGAAACGCTTCTTCGCCGCCATGGGTTCACCCGAGGAGTTGCAGCAGAAGACGGCGACCGCGGAAGTCCAGCCGTTGATAAACGTGGGAAAGCTTCTCTTTTTTCTGAAAGAACGCTACCCCGACCGCTTTGATGCCACCAGACACCTCCTCCTCTATCCCCAATACTTCGCCTATCTCCTCACCGGGAAGGCCACCGCAGATATCACCTATACAGGATGTCATACCTACCTGTGGGATCACGAGAAAAACGACTGGTCCCACGTGGTCGATCGACTCGGTCTGCGTCACGCCCTGCCCGTGCGGCCGGTGCTGCCGACGGAGGCCATTGGAACAATTACTCCCGATGTGGCGGAACATACCGGTCTGGACCCGCAAACGGTCGTAACCGCCGGGATTCACGACTCCAACTCCAGTCTCATTCCCTATCTCATTACCAGGGACCGGGATTTCGTCCTCAATTCGACGGGAACGTGGTGTGTTGCCATGCGCCCAACCGACACCGTTGCGTTTCGACCGGATGAAATCGGGAAAATGGTTTTCTTCAACCTCGGGTATGACGGCAGGCCGGTCAAAACGTCGATCCTCATGGGGGGGCTGGAGTATGAGACGTACCGGAAAATTCTCTCCCGGCGTCATGACCGTTCCGATGAACCGCCCCTCAACACCGGCCTCCTGACGGACATCGCGGCCCGGCGGGATGCGTTTATTCTCCCGTCGGTGGTACGCGGATCCGGACAGTTTCCCGATTCGGAGGCGCGGGTCGTCGAGAAAGGGGAGGGCGGGACCTTCATGACGATCAGTCTCGAGTCAATACACAGGGAAGACGCCTTTCCCGCAGCATTCAACGAGTATGCCCGTGCTTTCGCGCTTGTTGATATTTCCGTCGCCATACAGTCGGTGATTGCGCTGCAGCGGGTGGGTATGCGGAAGGGAACCGAAATTTTCATAGAGGGCGGATTCAGAAACAATGAGACCTATCTCGCCGTGCTCTCCGCACTCCTGCCGGATAATCCGATCTTTTTGACCTCGGTGGAAGAGGCGACCGCCTTTGGTGCCGCCCTCTGCGGACAGTCGGTGCTGACGGGTCGACCGCTGGCGGATCTGGCGGATACCGTCGAGCTGAATACCGTTCCGGTGGATGCAGTTTCCATTCCCGGTATCGATGAATACCGGCGGGCATTTCTCGAAGCCCTTCAAAGAGGATAGCCGGCAGATCACATCGGTTGAAGCAGGCGTTCAAGTAACGCCCGATCGCCGGTGACATCAAAACCGGATATCCCGGCCAGGACGCCCGCGGGGTCCTCCGTTTCCGCAAGGGTGCGATGAAACTCCTCGTCGGCGGGAAAAGGGCGTCCCGAGCCGTCGACGGCGTGGAATCCAAGGGCGGCGCGATAGACCGCTTCGACGGGCGTCGTATCGAGATTCTGTTTTTGCAGCATTCTCAGCGCGCCGACCACCCGCTCCCGGGGGCCGAGCTTCCGGTGTATATCCCGACCCACTCTGAATATCGTGTCTCCCAGACCTCTGTTGGCAAAGCGCCTGAGGAGATCCTCAATGTGATCATCCAGATCCTCAGAGGTAAATACGGCGGGGTATTCTCTCCTCAGCCCCGTTGCGGCGGCGGACATAACGCGTCGTACCGCCGGGGCGATATCGTTGCGGGAAACAACCTCCCATATATAGGTGCCTTCCGACATTGCCTGATGGCCGAGATAGGCACACGCCACATGGCCGAGATTGTGAATATAGAGCTTCCGGTCTACCCATGCGGCGATCGGTCGTACGGGACGGAGCTCAGGAACGTCCGGAACCGCGCCGCTCCATCCGTCTGCATCGACCAGGAGCGTGTTGAATCCTTCCGCCCACACCGTCGTCGGCTCCGCGGTTCGACGTTCACGTGAGACGATGGGGACCATTTTACCGACGCTGCACTCAACGACGCCGGGGAGATTTCCGGTTGGTCTTGTCCTGTCGTACCGGGCGGGAACGCCCGCGTCGATTGCCGCCCTTTCAAAGGATGCGCGTACGAGGTCGCCCGCGCCGTGCATGTTTTCCGCAAGGATAATGTCAAAGGGCTCTTCGCCGTTCCGTATACGGCGGGAAGCTTCATCGGTGAGGAGCGGCAGCAGCCGGGGCAGAACGGCGGCACCGACGGCGGTTGCCACCGTCCGTGCAGACCCTAGATATTGCCCCACGGCGTTCTTATCATTTCCATCGACAGCTGAAACGTTGGGGATGATGAGTCGCTCTTCACTCCCGTCGGGATGTCGGTGAACGACGTGATACCGGTGGTCCCGATTCAGCCGTTTCACAAGAGCGGTATCGACGTCGACGAATACGACCCGGTATCCGCTGCGGCCGAAGATCTGACCGATAAAGGAACGTCCGATATTGCCTGCGCCGAATATGACGATCAGTTGTCCGTCGGTGTCGTTATGCGTCGTCAACAACGCCTCCCAGCTGACGTTGATACGCCCGCACGTAGGGGATAATCTGTTCCCGCTTTTCGCCTGGATATGATTCTATCGTCGTACCCCCGACGGAGAAGCAGGCGAAGCCGCCTGACGCAACGCCCCAGGCCGTTGCGTGGCGCATATCCAGCCGCTTCTCGCCGGCGGAGATCTGCTCAGCCAGTGAGTACAGGACGCCGCCGACAAAGTTGTCACCGCACCCCGTGGTGTCCCGCCGGGCCGCAGGTGTGCTCTTCAGCTCTTCCCGTACACGACGGCTCGTCGGAAAACGCTGTCCTTCGAGACGATGAAACCGCCCTCCCGTTGATATCACGAAAAGATCGTCAGGACCGTTGGTGATGATGACCGCCGAAACACCGGCTTCTACAAAGCGTTGTGCGCTTTTCTCAATAGATTCAACGCCGCTCAGTCGACGGGCCTCCTCGGCATCGACGACGAGAAGGTCCGTATGTCTGTAGGTCTCGTTGCTTTCTCCAAGCGGCCACGGCCTGTCGGGGGCGCGGGACTCGTTATGGAAATCATAGACCGTATTGACCACGGTCAGCGATCCGCCCTTCCGGGCGCGGCGTACAGGAACATGCAGTTCATCGTGCAGCGCAGGGACGAGAGCCGTTCCGCCGAATGCGACTATTTCGTGATCATAAAATGAGGAGGGGATATGGGCAGTTGCGTATCGACCGGCGACACCGGTGCCGTTGATGAACGATCGTTCCCCCGCACCGTCGTCCCAGGTCGGATCGGAAAGGACGTGGGTAAAGGGGGTTGTCCCGTCCCATACGTCATAATGGTCGGTACAAAGGGGCGTCCCTGCGATGATCTCGGCGATCCGCTCTCCCGCTGTATCGCTGCCCCGGACGCCGAAAAAAGGAACCTCCACGTCCCGCCCCGCAAGCAGCTGTGCAGCGTGTACAAGGGAGACGATTGAGGGACCTCCGAGATTGCTTGAAAAAGGCCGGCTCCCTCCGGTGACCTCCTCCAGAACGTCCTGATAGGACAATCCGGAAAATCGTTCAATCCCTTCCACGAACACGAGATGTCCCGGACGCAGACCGCCGTCGCCGGGCGTACGGGATATGTAGCGTTGGAAGGGCGGTGAATCAAAATTGATATCGGTAAACAGATAGTCAATGAGCGCACATCCCGTACCCGACAGGATCGACCTTGTTGTACTCACGTGTATCCTCCGCAGTGGATTGTACAGGATGCTCACCGTCCCCGTCATCGGAGCCCAGGTACCCTTTGACAACGGGGATATTCGAAATTACCATACTACGTATTAACTGTAATCGATTTCAGAAACGATTGGGGGTACGAATTCATGACCGGAAGACGGTTGCGTGGAGCGGTGATCGGCGGCGGTATTGGATCTCTCATAGGTTCGGTCCACACCACCGCCATCGCGATGGATGGGAACACAGAGATAGTAGCGGGCGTGTTTTCCCGCGATGCCCGTCGGAACGAGGAATCCGGCGCGCTCCACGGAGTTCCGGCGGAGAGGTGTTACGCATCCGTGGAAGAGCTTCTTGCCCAGACTGAGCTGGACTGGGTCTCCGTCATGACCCCCAACAACGCTCACTATGAGCAAATCGTTCCTTTTGTGAACGCGGGCATTCCCGTTGTCGCCGACAAGCCTTTGACGGCAACGGTGGAAGAAGCGTTGAAGCTGGCAGAGCTTGTGCACCGGGGAAAACGACCGTTTGCAGTCACCCACGCGTACACCGGATATCCAATGGTTCGTCAGGCCCGCGATCTGGTCGCTGAGGGGAAACTTGGACGGGTGTACAAAGTGGTGGTGGAGTATCTGCAGGGATGGCTCAGTGCGTACCATGGCGTGACAGACCGGTCACAGATGCCGTGGAGGACACAGCGGGCGGTCAGCGGTATCGCATGTACCACTGCCGACATCGGCACACACGCGGAAAATCTCTCCCGGTACATCACCGGCCGATCCATTCGGCGTCTGTCCGCACGGACCAGGACCTATCTGGAGGCGAACGAGCTGGATGACGACATGACGGTGATGGCGGAGCTGGAGGGCGGTGTGGATGCCGTGTTTCTTGCCTCCCAGGTCGCGACGGGTGAACGGAACGCCCTGAAAATACGCATATACGGCGAGAAGGCGTCACTTGAATGGCGGCAGGAGCAACCAAACCAGTTGACAATCAGGAACCGGGACCTATCTCAGGTCGTGTACGATTCAGGTATGACCGTCGCATCGGGTGCATCGAATTACCGATTTCGTCTGCCTCCAGGTCATCCGGAAGGACTCATTGAGGCATTTGCCAATATTTACGCCGATACCTTCGAAAGCATCCGCAAGGGGGTGCGGGAAACCGACGTTCCCAACGTACCCGGTATCGCAGACGGAGTGACGGGTATGATCTTTTCCGATCTGGTCATACGCAGCGGCGTTGAAGGCGGCACCTGGCTGGACTGGCCGTCGGACAAAACACAGCGATAAGGAGCGACATATGGAACTGAATTTCAAACAGGGACTCACCGCCGTCTTCGGGCATCCCGTTGCGGAAAATCCCACACAGGTCATGGTGGAAGCTGCCTATCGGCACCACAACCTGGACTGGCGATATTTGACGATTGAAGTGGTACCGGACGAGCTCAAGGCGGCAGTAGAGGGCGCGCGAGCAATGGGTTTCGGCGGTTTCAACCTCACCATTCCTCACAAAGTATCGGTAATACCCCACCTCGACGGTCTGGGAGAGTCCGCCGAATTGATCGGCGCCGTCAATTGTGTCGTCCGCCGCGATTCGTCACTTATCGGCGAAAACACAGACGGTCGCGGCTTTCTTGAATCTCTTCGGGAATTGACCGATCCAAAGGGCAGGCACGCGATGATCATCGGCGCCGGCGGCGCGTCCCGGGCGATCGCCGTGGAACTCGCCCTCGCGGGTGTTTCAAAACTGACAATCGTCAATCGGGATCCCCACCGTCTTCAGGAGTTGGTGAACCATCTCACTTCCCGTCTCAGTGTGAAGGTAGAGGGAAAAGAGTGGTCCGATCCGATTCCTCTACCAGACGGCGTGGACGTGCTCATTAATGCAACCTCCCTGGGACTGTATCCCGATGTGGATGGATGCGCCCCCGTCGACTTTGATTCGCTCTCCCGGGAAACGATCGTAGCCGACGTCATTCCCAACCCGCCGCGCACGCCGTTTCTGCAACGGGCAAAAGCTGCGGGATGTACGACCATAGATGGACTGGGCATGTTGATAAACCAGGGAAGAATCGGCATTCAGTACTGGACCGGTGTCGACCCCGACCCGACGGTCATGCGTGCCGCTTTGGAAAAAATTTTCGGTTAAACGATCCGACAGGAGGTAACGATGCTCACAGGAATTTCTCCGCTGCTCAGCCCGGAGCTGTTGAAGGTGATTGCTGAAATGGGACATGGCGACGAACTGGTGATCGGAGACGGCAATTTCCCCGCCGCTTCAATGGCCGCTCGATTGATCCGTGCGGATGGACATGGAGTCGCCGATCTGCTTGAGGCGATTCTGCCCCTTTTCCCCCTCGACAGGTTTGTACCCAAGCCGGTTGCCCTTATGGAAGTGGTTCCCGGCGACAAGACGGTGCCCACCGTCTGGGACCGCTATCGGGAAATCGTAACGCGACATCAGCCGGCCAGGATTGCGGAAGGGTTTGACATGGTTGAACGCTTTGCATTTTACGAGCGCTCCCAAAAGGCATTCGCCATTCTTGCAACTGGCGAATCGGCGCTCTACGCCAACGTCATCCTGAAGAAAGGGGTGGTGGAGTAAGTTTGAAGTATTCACAAGCGTGTTGAAAAAGTGACAGTAGTCATTGGTGTGTAGGGAGTTATGACGGGAACCCAACTTTGCGGGTTCCCGATCCGTCCCCCGGAGGTATCCCTCATGCCCATTCCGACCCATTGTTCCAATCCTGCCTGTCGCCATTTCCACCATCCGCCGCCCCGTTGGCGCGTCCGCTTCGGCTCCTACGATACAGTGGCCCACGGAACCGTCCCGCGCTATCGCTGTATCGCCTGCGGCAAGACCTTCAGTGATCAGACCGAATCCATGCACTACTACGCCAAACGACGCCTCCCCCTCAAGGCGATCTCCACCACCCTCACCGGCGGCGCCTCCATGCGCGAAGCGGCGACCCGCTACCACGTCTCTCCGGCAGCGATACGAAACGCCGTTCTGCGCCTCGGTCGTCAGGCAATGATCGGGCATATCCATCTGCTGGATACCATGCCACCCCTCCGGAATGTCGTCTTCGACGGCCTGCGGTCATTCGTGACCTCCCAGGACTACCCCTGCGATATCACCACGGTGGTCAGTCGAACCGGTGAGATGATCCTGACTATGACCCATACCATCACCCGTCGGGGCGGTACCATGACATCCCGACAACGGCGACGACGGCGGCGAAAGTACGCCGTATGGTCCCCGACGAAGGGGGCGGTGGGGAGCGCTATCTCTCTGTTGTGTCGTGAAATACTCGACTATGTCCGATATACCTGCACGGCACCGATTGTTATCGACACCGACGAACACCCGGTGTATCGATCGGTTCTCCGGTCGAACGACTGTTACCGGCATCTCCGGTCGGCGGGGCAGCTGACGCATATCCGGACCGCGGGGAGTGCCCCGCGGACGATGGAGAACCGGTTGTTTCCGGTAAACTATGTTGACCGGCTGTTGCGGCACCGGGAGAAGGAACATACCCGGGAGACGATCGCCTTCGGGCGTCATGGAACGATCCAGATGCATCGGGCGTGGGTATTCGGGTGGAACCATAACTGCGTGCGGCCGTGGCGGGAGAAGCGGGCAGAGATGGGAAGTCACGCCTCTGCGGCGGGGATCTCGTCGGAATTGATCCGCGGGTTGAATGAACGGTTCTATACCCGACGATACCGGGTGACCCGGCAGGCGATACCGGACTCGATCCGGGAGGTCTTTCTTGCACAGGTCGCGACGCCGCCGGTGCGGTGGAAGAAGGGGCAGAAAGGTACGACCGTCAGGGTACCCAGGTATGCGGCCCGGGATCTCCTGGCGGCCGTATCAACAGGGTTGTGAGTACTTCACAAGCTGTCCACCGGTGCGTTCAGGGGTAGTTTCCTGCCGTCGGATAGGAGAAAGGCCCACCCGTTCCCGGACGGCCCCGCATCCCGGACGAGATCGACGACCGAGATATCAACGTTCTCCAACGGGAGAACGCCCTGAAGGGTGGAAACCACCGTCGGATCTTCCTTCGAGAGGTTGATCGTAGTGGGAATACCCCGTCGATTCACTGCATTACCACGAATGGAGCCTGCCCGGCCGGTTGAGAGGAAAGAACAGGTCTCCTCGATACCGATGCAGCTGTTCCGTCCCGACCAGGGAGCACCGTAGCGACCGCTGTCCTCCATCCAGAGTACCGTCGCCGGCAACACAGAGGCGTCCTTGAGTGAATACCACAGGTAATTTTCTTCATTGTTGATTGCAACCGTCCAGGCAATCCCGCTTTCGGCGCGGCGAAAAAGAGCGATTATGTCCACAAATCCGCGACGTGCGGGAAATTGAGAACAGTCCGCCGTTTGAGGGTCTTTCCATCGCGTCGGAATCTCTCTGAGATCGTTGAAAAACGCTCCCGGCGCGAGAGAGGTATACTCGCCGTCTGCGTAGGGCGGTATGAACTCGGGGTCGACCATGCCGAAGTCGAACGCCTTGGTCTGAATCGTCCAGATCGCCCCGTTCTCGCCGCCGTGGAGAATGGCGTGCATTCCCAATGGATACGCTCCGGAGAAACCGGTAATTTCATGGCGACTGAGAATCCATGGAGCGTCGGTACCGATCTGTATATTCCGCCGCACGGTACCGGAGCACGCCGTGTACTTCATTTCAAGGGTGAGTCCGTCATCATAGGATTCGGCGAGATTCCATGCCGCCCAGGCGGACTCGCCGTGGGGCAGGTGGTCCTCACTGCCTGCGGCATTGTTCGCACCGAAGGGGAGGCAAAGGAAGTCGCCCCTGAGTGGACGAAGCACGGGAGGTTCGATCGAGCCGTCCCGCGTACCCGCTTCATCTTTCCACGGATTGACGTAGTACGGTCTGACACCCCTGCCGTCGTGAAGCGTAAAGGTGACCGGTGCGATCATTCCGCCGTTCACGGTGACTGCCGCCGATACCGCGCCGGTCGCGATGGTCCATGATTCCTGTCCGTCGATGATTTGTGTGGTCCCTGTATCCATACTCATTATGGTATGCCGAGAAATGCAGTTCCTGCAAATCGGAGTAGTGCGCTTTTTCCTTTCACCCTTGTCAATTCTCGTATTTATGGTATTCTCGAAGGATGAAAACGTTGTCAACGTCGTTCTCAGGAGTTTTCCATGGCGTCGATTCGTGACGTAGCCAAACTGGCGGGCGTCTCCATCTCAACGGTTTCCCGGGTTGTAAGCGGCAGCGCCAATGTTGAACCTTCAACTCGCCAGCGGGTGCTCGATGCGATCGGGCAGACCGGATATCGGCCCAATCTCAACGCCCGCAGTCTGCGTTCCCGGAGTGGACAACTGGTCGGGCTGGCCCTGCCCAAAATCGTCCACGACACCTTTTCCACGATCATCCACTACGCCGAGAAAGAAGCGGCAAAAATGGGATATGGCCTCATCATCGGAAATACCGGAGACGACCCGGAACGGGAACGGGCATTCATCCAGGACCTCCTGTCCCGTCACGTCGATGCAATCATCTTTTCCCGCGTCTCCGATGCGAGCCATCTGCCGGACCGCATCGAGGAACGGGGGTTGCCGATAGTCGTGATCGACCGCGGCATTGAACACGAAACGATCCCCTCCATAGAGTCAAACAATTACGGCGCCGGGAAAATGGTTGCAACCATGTTTCTCAACGGCGGTCATCGGTCGATTGCCACGGTGACGGGACCACAGAACATAAAGCTCGTCCGTGAGCGGGACAGGGGATTTCTGGATACCCTCGCCGAGGCGGGTATTGAAGTGCCCGCCGCCTGCCATGTGGAAGGGGATTTTGAATACGCCGGCGGGCTGGAAGCGGGGAAGGCCTTTGCCCGGCTCGACCCTCTGCCGACGGCGATCTGGGCGCAGTCGGACATGATGGCAATCGGTATTCTCAACGTCTTTTCCCGGGAGGGAATACGGGTGCCCGAAGACGTTTCCCTCGTGGGAATGGACAACGTTCCGATCGCAAAAATGGTTACCCCGTCACTGACCACGGTGGATCAGTCCTTTGAAGAGTTCTGTCGGCGCGCATTTTACATAATCCATGAACAGCTGGAGGATCCGACCTACGCACCGCCGGAAACGCTCGTTCAAATACCCACGAGTATCGTGATTCGCGAAAGCTTCAGAAATCTTACATAGAAATACTTTTTATTTGGAGGAGAGAATATGAATAACGAAATCGAAGCAGTACTCAACCGGAAAAGCGGTGTCCTGCGTATGGTCCCTACCTTCGTACCCCGGCGCAACGGCGTGGCGGGTCGCCGCCTTCGACTCCATCCCGACGATTATTTCGCTCTGGGAATGCAGCGGGGAGCGATGAAGGAAAGGTGGTTTACCGCGACGATCCCCGCCAACAACGGCCCCCTTGCTCCCGAAAACGAAGGGCTGAGTTACGTCGCCGTTGATGATCAGGCAAAAAAACGGGTCCTCTTCCGGGACGTCGTCGCGGAAGGGAAAGCCGATCTCATCGGTGAACGGCTTCTGAAGGAACACGGCGGCTGGCCGATGTACTCAAAGTTCTTTGACTACAATGACGCTCTCTTTCACCACCTGCATCTCTCCTTTGCGGATGCCGAAACGATCAACCTTCTTGGAAAACCCGAGGCGTACTTTTTCCCGCCCCAGCTCAACAACCATCCAGGCACCTTCCCCCACACCTACTTCGGGTACGACATGAGCGTAACCAGAGATGAAGTGCGGCGTCGTCTGGAGATGTTCGAAAAGGGAGACAACCGGATTACCGAGCTCTCCAGGGCGTTTCGCCTTCAGCTCGGCACCGGCTGGTACACGCCACCCGGAGTCGCTCATGCGCCGGGAAGTTACCTGACCTATGAACCGCAGTGGAACGCCGACGTAAACTCAGTCCACGAGAACATCGTTGCCGGTGAGATATACCCCTGGGATTTTCTCGTCGAAAGCTGTCCGGACGACAAAAAACGGGATATGGACTACATCATGAGCCTTCTGGACTGGGACAGGAATGTCGATCCCGACTACCGTCGTCATTATTTCCGGCCGCCCATCACGGATGAGGAAAAGGGTCCCGATTTCACCGAGCGGTGGATCGTCTACGGAAATGAATACTTCTCCGCGACGGAACTGACGGTTCCGCCGAACACGACGGTGACCGTGAAGGATCCCGCCGCATATGGCGCGATTGTCATACAGGGGTACGGAACAATCAACGACGTACAGGCCGAATCGGCGACGATGCTTCGATTCGGACAGATGAGTTCGGACGAGTTCTTTGTGACCTATCCGGCGGCGACGTCAGGGGTGCGCATCCACAACCGCAGCCTCCACGAACCGATGGTGATCCTGAAGCATTTTGGTCCCGACAATGCCCGGGAACAGCTGAGTAACGGGCTGTAAAGGAGTCGAGCATGACCTACTTCATGGGTATCGATATCGGCGGAACGGTGGTGAAGGCGTCGATTTTCGACGCCTCCGGCAATGAGGTCGGTACCGCCGGACGGAGAACCCGGCTCATCGCCGATGAGCCGGGGCAGGCGGAGCGTGACCTTGACGAGTTGCGAAGCCTCACCTATACCGCCGTCCGGGAGTCTCTTGAAAAAGCGGCGATCTCCGCCGGCGATATCGCCGGAATCGCCACCACCGGTCACGGAAAGGGGCTCTATACCCTGGACAGGGACGGAACGCCGGGGGAGGGGATTCTGTCGATGGATACCCGGAGCTGGGAGTTCGGTGAGTCCTTCATGAACGAGGACGACTACGATGAGTTCTTTTACGCTCGGACCTTCCAGCCCTTCTGGCCGGGGCATACGGCACCCATTCTCGTGTGGCTCAAGGAACGGCACCCCGAGCGATATCAAAAGATCGGTACCGTACTCCTTGCCAAGGACATGCTGCGTTTCTTCCTCACCGGTACGGCCGCGACGGAACGGACCGATATCTCCGGCACCGGATTCTGGAACAATCTGGAGTCCCGGGTGGATCGGGACATCCTTGACCGTCTCGGTATCGGGGAAATCTACGGCGCCATACCGCCGATCCTCCATTCGCACGATCGGGGAGGGACGGTCTCGGCGGAAGCCGCCGCCGCCACCGGTCTTGTCGCGGGAACTCCCGTGATGGGCGGACTCTTTGATGTCAACGCATGTACCCTCGCCACGGGCGTCGAAACGTCCAACCAGATACAGGGCACGATCGGGACGTGGGGCATAAGCGCCTTTGTCTCGTCCGATGTGAGTCGCGCGATAGCAGCGGCGGAACGGTACGTCATTCAGGAGCACTGTGTACCGGGACAGCGCCTTGTCCACGAGGCAAGCCCCACATCGGCGAGCAACCTGGAATGGTTCACGGAAAAACTCCTGCCCGAGATTCCCGTGGACGAACGTTACGCCTTCTGCAATACCGCCGCCGCGGAAACGCCGGAGACGGGGGTAACCTTCTTCCCCTATCTCTTCGGTGACGACCTCGGTGCCGATGCGTCGGGTACCTTTCTCGGCATTCGTGCCGGTACAAGCCGGGAGCAGATAATTCGGGGTATATACGAAGGTGTTGTTTTTCAGCACGCCCGGCATATGAACAAGCTCCTCTCCGTCGCGGAACAACCCGACCACGTTCGCTTTGCCGGCGGCGCCACCCGCAGCGCCGTTTGGATGCAAATGTTTGCCGACACCTTCGGACTGCCCCTGAAAGTCTCGTCGGCGTCGGAACTCGGCGCGCTGGGAGCGGCGATTTGCGCTGCCGTCGGGGTTGGTGCGTACGACGGATATCCCGCCGCGATGAAAGGGATGACCTCCATCAGGGATACCTACACGCCCGATCCTGAGCGGGGAGCAATGCTGCGGAAAAAGCAGGCCCGCTTTGCGGAGCTGGTAACGCTCATGGATCCCGTCTGGAGACGCTATGCCTGATCTCGCCACGCTTCCCTTCGGTCTCTACGAGAAGGCGTTGCCGCCGGCGAAGTGGCCCGTCCTGTTGCGACAGACCCGCGACCTGGGTTTCGACTTTCTGGAAATGTCCATAGATGAGTCGGACCAACGGCTCTCAAGACTCCGGTGGACGCAGGTCGAACGCCAGGCGTTCCGCGATGTCGTGGCAACAAGCGGAGTGCGTGTTCCCTCCATATGCCTCAGCGGAAACCGCCGCTTTCCCATGGGAAGCGGCGATCCGAAAATCGCCGCGGAAGGGGTGGGACTCATGTACCGGGCGATTGACCTCGCCGGCGATATCGGCGTGAGAATCATTCAGGTCGCCGGATACGACGTCTATTACGACGAGGAAAGCACCCCCGAGTCACGGGAACGATTTGTCGTCCATCTTGCGGAAGCGGTCGCCTACGCGGCGACCCGGGGCGTGACCCTCGCGGTGGAGATCATGGACACCCGGTACATGAGCTCAATCTCCCGTTTTCTCTACGTGAAACGACGCATCCCGTCTCCCTGGCTGACGGTCTACCCCGACCTTGGAAATCTCTCCGCCTGGAACGACAATGCGGCGGAAGAACTGGAACTGGGACTCACGGAGGGAATCATTTCGGCGATCCATCTCAAGGATACCCATCCGGTAACCGCATCATCGGCGGGGAAGTTCCGGGACGTCCCCTTTGGCGAGGGTTGTGTGGATTTTCTCCGTCTCTTCCGCGTCCTGAAACGGTGGAATTACGCCGGTCACTTCCTCATGGAGATGTGGAACCGTGACGGCGACGTCGCGTTCCTCCCGGCAGCCAGAACGTGGCTGAAAAATCTTATGGATCAGGCGGATCGGGAAATACCGGTGTATTAAACGCGAAAAAGATAGGGAGAAAAAATTTGACAGCCATTTTGGGTCGTGGTATCGTTTTCACAAACAGTTTCGACGACAGGTTGAGGGGAGAGAATCATGGCCAACAAGATTGAACGCGTCAGGGAATCGCTGAAACGGGGCGAAGGTGTTGTCCGTCTGGCACCGACGTGGGTGCCCCGCTCCTTTTGCATCCCCGGGAAGCGTCTGAAATTGCACCCCGATGACTACTATGCATTCGGCGCCCATCGCGGTGGCATAGACGAGCGGTGGTTCGCATCGACGACCCGCGCCGACAACGGTCCGGAGACCCTTGAAGACGAGGGGTTAAGCTATGTCGTCACCGGTTCGGAAGGGGACGGGAACAAAGTCCTCCTCAAGGAAGTGATTGACGAGATCGGAGATGAAATACTCGGTCAGGATGTCATGTCCGCGCACGGCGGATGGACGATGTACAGCAAATTTTTTGACAACCTCGAGCCACTGCCGCATCACCTGCATCAGACCGATGAAAAAGCGGCCCTTGTCGGAATGCGGGGAAAACCGGAAGCCTATTACTTCCCGAAGCAGCTGAACAACAAGCGGGGATATTTCCCCTATACATTCTTTGGATTCAATCCCGGCGTCACTCCCGACCAGGTGAGGAAGACCCTTGAAAACTGGCACACCGGTGACAACGGAATTCTTGATCTTTCACGGGCATACAAGCTCGTTCCCGGAACGGGCTGGGACGTTCCGCCGGGGCTCCTGCACGCACCCGGTTCATTCCTGACCTATGAACCGCAGCGCGCGTCCGACGTATTTGCGATGTTCCAGTCCATCGTGTGGGATTCCTACACACCCTGGGAGCTGCTTGTCAAAAACGTCCCCCAGGACAAGAAGCACGATCTCGATTTCATCATGAGTCTCATCGAGTGGGACCTCAATGTAGATCCCGATCTCTACCAGAACCGTTTCAGCCCGCCCAAGCCGGTGTCGGACATCGAGGAGATGCGTGAGGCCGGCTATGAAGAGATGTGGATCACCTACAAGAGCGAATACTTCAGCGCCAAGGAGTTGACGGTGCTGCCCGGGCGGTCCGTAAAAATAGTCGATGACGCCGCCTACGGCGCGATCGTCATACAGGGGTACGGCTCGTTCGGACCACTCACCACCAACTCGCCGTCGATGATTCGATTTGGTGAAATGACGGAAGACGAGTTCTTCGTCACTGCAGACGCCGCAGGAAAGGGCGTCGTCATAACAAACAAGAGCGAATATGAAAATCTGGTTATCCTGAAACACTTCGGACCAAAGGCGTAAAGGAGGTGATGCCGGAACGGAGAGTGCAGAGAAACATAGGTGATGTGTTGAATTGACGCGTCATCGCAACGTGTAACGGTTGTAGGTACTATTTTTCAGATCAAAAAAGGAGATGAATATGAAGAAAATCCTTCTACTCACTATTGTATTGGCAATGTTGGCTCCCCTCGGAGCATTTGCAGCGGGTCGCGGCGAACAAGCCGACGACGGCGAAATTGTGATCGGCATGTCCGTACCGGGCCTGCAGTTTCCGTTCTTCGTCACCATGCGTGATCAGGCGGAAGAAGCTGCCGCGGAACTCGGTGCCCGTATCGTCTTTGCGGACGGTCAAAATGACTCGGCAAAGCAGACTGCCGACATCGAGAGTTTCATCTCCCGGGGCGTGGACGCCATCCTGATCTCACCCATCACCGTAGACTCTCAGGTCCCCGTGATGGAGCGCGCCGTTGAAGCGGGCATTCCCGTTGCTTCCGTCGACCGCAAAGCCAATACTGACAGGATTCTCGTACACGTCGGTGCGGACAACGTCGAGGGCGGCCGTGCCGCAGCGCGTTATATCATCGAACAGCTCGGCGGCTCAGGACGGGTCATCGAACTCGAAGGAACTCCCGGCGCCTCTGCGGCTATCGACCGCTCACAGGGATTCAACGAAGTGATGAGCCAGTCCGATGTGGAAGTCATCGCAAGCCAGCCCGCAGACTTCAACCGCGCCCAGGCGCAAACGGTCATGGAAAACCTCATTCAGGCGAATCCCGATTTTGACGCGGTTTTCGGTGCAAACGACGAGATGATCATCGGTGCGATCGAAGCGATGCGCGGAAGCGGGATCGACGCAGCGAGCAAGGTAACCGTCGGATTTGACGCAACACCGGACGCCTTTTCCTATATCGAAGAAGGCCTTCTTGACGCGACGATCGACCAGTTTCCTGGCCAGCAGGCGGGACAGGCATTACGCTATCTGGTAGAGAAGATCAACAACGGAACCGACCCGGAAAACGATGTCATTTACATCAGTCCCGAGCCGGTAACGAGCCGGTAATCGAATCGGCGAATGTGAAGGCGGCGCATGCACGCCGGTCCCTCGCGACCGGCCGTGCGGCGCCTCCTTACGCCGGCGGCCGACCGTGTGTCGGCCGTTCCCGTTTTGTTTCGCATGCCGCCTTGCGGCACCCGAAATAATCGAGAATATTCGGCCGACGCCGTCTGTTTTCGTATAAGGAGGTATGAGTGCCGTTATTGAGTATGGAAGGGATAACAAAGTCCTTTCCTGGAGTAAAGGCCCTTGAAGAAGTCGATTTCGATCTTGAGAAAGGTGATGTTCACGCCCTCGTCGGCGAGAACGGCGCCGGGAAATCGACGCTTATGAAAATTCTCGCGGGGGTGCACCGGGCCGACTCGGGAATCATTCGACTCAAGGGTGATGTTGTTGAGCCGACGGGGACGCGTTCGATGATCGAGGCGGGAGTTGCCGTCATTTATCAGGAACTGAACCTTATTCCCCATTTGACGCTTGCAGAAAACGTCTTTCTTGGAAGGGAGCCTCTGTTACCCTCGGGGTTGATCGACTGGAAAACGATGGCCCGGAATTTTACCGACCTGATAGAGCCCTTTGATGTTCCCCTTAAACCGTTTACCCGGGTATCCTCCATCGGCCCGGCGTATCAGCAGGTTGTGGAGATCGTCAAAGCGCTTTCCCTCAACGCGGAAATTCTTGTCATGGACGAGCCGACGGCGGCGTTGACCGGGCATGAGGTGGACCGCCTCTTTGCGGTCATTAAAAAACTGCAGGGTGACGGAGTATCGCTCGTCTATATCTCTCACCGGCTGGAGGAGATCTGGCGGGTGGCAAATCGCGTCACCGTCCTGCGTGACGGCAGGAAAGTCTCGTCAAAGCCTCTTGAAGAGGTGACGATCGACGGAATTATCACCGACATGGTGGGACGGAACCTTGATGAACAGTATCCCAAGGAGAAGATAGAGACCGGCGGTGAAGCCCTGCGTGTTGAAGGTCTTACAAAGACGGGTATCTGTCATGACGTCTCCTTCTCCGTACAGAAAGGGGAAATTCTCGGAATATCCGGCCTCGTCGGAGCGGGACGCACCGAGATTGCCCAGCTTATTTTCGGATATCTGAAGAAAGACGGCGGGAAGGTGTTCCTTGAAGAGACGGAAGCGCGCATAACCGGTACATCCGACGCCGTTCGAAACGGTATTGCCCTCATCCCTGAAGAGCGAAAGGAACAGGGCCTCGTTCTCGGCCAGTCGGTCTTTGATAACGTGGCGCTTCCTGTTCTGAACAGCTTCAGCAAACTGGGGCGCATCAACTATTCCAGACTGGGCAAGGCGATCCGGGAGATCGTTGAGCTCATCGGCGTGCGAACGCCGTCGTTGCGTCAGACGGTAAAGAACCTCTCCGGCGGAAATCAGCAGAAGGTCGTGTTGTCAAAATGGTTCATTCGCAAGGCGAAGATCTACATTTTTGACGAGCCCACCCGGGGTATCGACGTCGGCGCGAAAGTTGAGATTTACAAACTGATGCAGCGTCTCGCGAAGGAAGGGGCTGCAATCATTATGATCTCTTCAGAACTCCCGGAAGTCATGAATATAAGCGACCGGATCATCGTCGTTCATAACGGCAGGATTACCGGTGAATTTCTCCACGGACAGGCGACGGAGGAGATGATTATGCGGGCGGCTTTCGGCCTGACCCAGGACGCCTCATAACCTTAACAGGAGCAAGTCGATGAAGGAACGAATGACACATATACTCAAGAACTATGGAATGATCATCGCCTTTGTGCTGGTCTGTATTGTACTGACGATTCTTACTCCCCACTTTCTTACGCCCTCCAACCTCCTCAACGTGGTACGGCAGTCTTCCATCATCGGGATAATGGCGGTGGGAGTGACCTTCGTCATACTCTCCGGGGGAATCGACCTTTCCGTCGGTTCCATCCTCGCCGTTTCCGGTATGATCGCGGCAGGGTCGATGCAAAATGGGGGCAGCATGTTTGTCGCCATCCTCATCGGTCTCGCCGTCGGTATCGTTGCGGGCCTGATCAACGGACTGCTGGTGACCAGGGCGGGCATCACGCCCTTTGTCGTCACCCTCGGTATGATGAGTATCGCGCGGGGTGTCACCCTCATTTACAGTCAGGGATATCCCATCAGCGGATTTACCGACGCGTTCCGGTATATCGGCGGCGGCGCGATTCTGGGTCTGCCCTTTCCGGTATTCATGCTACTCCTCGTCGTATTTCTCGCCTGGCTGGTACTGACGCAGACGCGTCTCGGTCGGTACACCTACGCCATCGGCGGCAACGAGGAGACGGTCAAGCTTTCCGGTATCAAGAGCAATTTTTACAAGACCATGGTTTACGTCATTTCCGGTGCCACTGCGGCGATCAGTGCCCTGATATTGACGTCCCGGTTGAACTCCGCCGGTCCGACTGCGGGACTCACCTATGAACTGACCGTCATCGCCGCCGTCGTCATCGGAGGAACGAGCCTCAGCGGTGGACGGGGAAGCGTGTGGGGATCACTGGTCGGCGCCCTTCTCATCGCCGTCATCAACAACGGTATGAACCTCCTCGGTATCTCTCCCTACTTTCAGGAACTTGCCCGGGGTGTGATCATTATCGGCGCCGTCTACATCGACCGATTGCGGGAGCAGTAATCCATGAAGTCAAAGACCCTCTGGTATGTCGGGGAGCGGAAGCTGGAGCTCCGGGAGATTGATATCCCCGAACCGGGACCGTATGAGCTGCTTGTGAAGGTGGACGCGTGCGGAATATGTACGTGGGATCTTTTCATTTACAGCGGCGGATTCCGTTCCTTCAAGGACTACCCCTTCTACTTCGGTCACGAGGGAGTGGGCACCGTGGAGAAGACGGGCCCCCAGGTCACGCGATTCAAGCGGGGAGACCGTATCGCCCTCCGGGAGAGCCGGGATATCGGCGCCCTCGGAACGGGACATATGGCGGAGTACGCAATTCAGCGGGAAAACGAAGTCATTCCGCTGCCTGATGACGGAAAGCCCGCCGAGCACTGGATGATCGAGCCGGTCGCGTGCTGCGTCAACGCGGTGGATCTGGCGCCGATTCGTCCGGGTATGCGTGTTGCCCTCGTGGGCAGCGGATTCATGGGAAGTATTCTGTTGCAGCTTCTGGCAATGAGTCCGGCGTCCCGTATTGCCGTCTTTGATCTGAAAAAGGAATCCCTCGAGTTTGCCCGCACCGTCGGCCCCGACGGGCTGGTGGAGGTCTACGATCTGAACGACGGCGCCGTCCCCGACGAGCTCATGGGGAGTTTTGACATCGTCTTTGAGACAGCCGCCGTTGAGCCCGCATTTCGACTGGCAAACTCCCTGGTGCGTACAGGCGGTACCCTGGGGATCTTTTCGTGGCACCATCACGACATGACCTTTGATTTCGGCGATTGGCACGTCCGGGGAATTACCGTGCTCAACACCTCTCCCGCCGCAGCCCCCGATTTTGCCGATTGTTTTCGTCGGAGCGTCCCCCTCATCGAGTCGGGTCGGGTGGATCTTGCACCGCTGGTGACCCATGTGGGCGGACCGGAAGAGGCCGCCGCGTTGTACGCCGACGGCCTTTCCAAAGAAAATGGATATGTAAAGGGTGTGATACGCTGGCAATAGGCCCGTTGAAAACCGGCTCACCGGGTGGTACAGGGGGTACACCGGGTGGCGGCAGGGCGTTTCGCCGCCCTGCCGATCCGTCGCCCCCGGCCTTCCCCTTTACGCTCCCATTATCGCCTGCAGGTCCTCTTCCACCGTCGTAATAACCTTCAGATCAAAGTTCCTGACCAGAACGTCGGCTACCGCGGGACTGACAAAGGCGGGCAGGGTGGGGCCGATGCGCACGCCCTTGAATCCCAGCGCCAGCAGAGCCAGGAGGACGGTGACCGCCTTCTGCTCGTACCAGGCGATGTCGAAGTCTATGGGCAGGTCGTTAATGTCTTCCAGTTCAAAGACTTCCTTGAGCTTGAGGGCGATCATCGCCAGGGAGTAGCTGTCGTTGCACTGGCCTGCGTCCAGGACGCGGGGAATGCCGCCGATATCGCCCAGATCGAGCTTGTTGTACCGGAATTTGGCGCACCCGGCGGTGAGGATCACCGTATCCCGGGGGAGTGCCTCGGCCATGTCGGTGAAATAGCTTCTGCCTTTCTGACGACCGTCACACCCGCCCATGACGACAAACTTCCTGATCGCCCCGGACTTTACCGCTTCAACCACCTTGTCGGCCAGGGCCGTCACCTGGGCGTGGGCAAATCCGCCGACGATGGAGCCCGTTTCCAGTTCCGTCGGGGAAGGGCACCCTTTCGCCATGTCGATGATTTCGGAAAAGTCTTTCCCTGCGCCCGGCTTGTCCGACCGGTCGGCGATGTGTTTGACCCCGGGAAAGGCGACAAGTCCGGTCGTGAAGATTCGGTCCTTGTAGGTATCCTTCGGGGGCGTGATGCAGTTGGTGGTCATGAGAATGGGGCCGTTAAAGGCGGCAAATTCCTTGTCCTGCAGCCACCATGAGTTGCCGTAGTTCCCCACAAAGTGGTCGTACTTCTTGAAAGCGGGGTAATAGTTGGCGGGCAGCATTTCGCCGTGGGTGTAGACGTCCACGCCGGTGCCTTCAGTCTGTTCCAGAAGCTCCTGCATATCCTTCAGGTCGTGACCGGAGATGAGGATGGCCGGGTTATTCCGGACGCCGATGTTGACCTCGGTGATTTCCGGATTACCGTATGTTTCCGTATTGGCTTTGTCCAGGAGTGCCATTACCCGAATGGCCGCCTTTCCCGTATCCATGACAAGCTGGGTAAGAGCATCCGCATCCTCCAGTTCCACAGTGGCTCCCAGGAGGCGCGCAATCTCACGGTACAGATCGTAATCCTCATATCCCAGAATGAGGGCGTGGTCGCCGTAGGCGGCGATTCCCTTGAGGCCATAGGTTGCCAGCTCCCGCAGTGCCCGGGTGTCCTCATTGGTGTCCGCCTTGACCGTCGCTTCCGGAATCATGGCGTACAACGCGGCGAGGTCCTTTTCATCGGCGTGCCACTGCACCGGGCGGGGAAGCTCGTGGTCCTGTTTGCATACCGCCTGGAGCTGTCGGACTACGAGGTCCTTCTGCCGCAATACCTGTCCGATCACCCCGGCTATGCGCTTGTCGTCAAAACTGACGTTGGTGACCGTCGTGAAGAGGGCCCGCAGGATCGTTCTGCCGCTTTCTGTGGTAATTTCCCTGAGGCTTGTTCCACCGTAGAGGTCATCGCCGGCTCCGTTGTCCTCCCGGGCGTTCATCTCTACCGCCCGATGCAGCATGTCCACTGCAAGGGCGAGGCCGCGGGCGGAATAGACGAGGACGTCCTGCAGGTTTGCCGTGGACTCCTGCTTCCCGCAGACCCCGCGCACCGTGCATCCGACGTTGGCCGCCGCTTCCTGACATTGAAAACAAAACATACTCATGGTGACTCCTGTTAATCGTTGAATTTACCGGGGCAGTGTACCGGATTCAGGAGTCGTCAGAATTGACCTACGTCAAGTTGCGGCGGTGTCGCCGCCTGCCGCTGTGGTACTGTGGCGACAGGCGCGGCTGTGGCAACCGGCGGGGCAGGATCTGTTTCGGTATGTCCCTACTTCAACATATCATAGAGCCCGTGAAACCCCTGGCCGATCGTCCGGCCGGCATCAATGATCGGATTGAATGCGCCGCCGGCGACGTAGGTGCTCAGCGGACCGGTTCCGGTACCGCCCCCCGCGCCTGTACCGGGCGTCGTCGTTTCCCGACTCTCCTGCCACGCGATGGCCCGGCGGTCCACCTCCATGAGCTGCGCCGGCGTCAGGACGTCGAGTTCCAGGTGTTCCAGTTTCTCCGCCGCCCATCGCGGCTCGATTCTGGTCATACTGAGGATTTCATCCATGACCAACTTGATTTCCCGTTTTTGCGCCGCCGTCAGGGCGAGGTTGGCCTTCTCGGTGACCATCCCGTGAACGTAGCCGAAAAAGCGGCCAAGATCGTAGACGACCTGCGTCTCTTCCCGGGCCTGCTGCATCTCAGGCGTCGTCTGCCCCCAGAGCAGGGACGGCGCAAAAAGCGCGGTGATCCCAACCACGGCGATCGCCAGGATGACGACTGCCGCGACGGGACGGCGTCTGGTTTGTACGTGTACGTGTTTCATCGTTCTCTCCATGTGAATCGAAATTTTACTCATATCGCAGCGCCTCAATGGGATCCAGCCGGGATGCCCGATAGGCGGGATAGCCACCAAAAAACAGACCGATCATAAAGGCGAAACCGAAGGCGAGTACCACCGAGCCACCCGATACCTCGGCGGCCATACCACCGAAACGGACGGCCCCCCAGGCGGCACCGACGCCGAGGGCGATACCGACGATCCCTCCGATGAGGGAAATAATCACCGCTTCGGTGATAAACTGCCGCAGAATATCGGAACCCGTCGCCCCAAGGGCCATGCGGACACCGATCTCCCTGGTACGCTCGGTAACGGAGACGAGCATGATGTTCATGATCCCGATTCCGCCGACGACGAGGCTGATCGCCGCAATGCTCGCCAGGAGAACGGTGAACGTTTCCGTCACGCCCTGCATCGTATCCAGGAGATCCAGCTGGTTGGCGACGTAGAAATCGGCAGTCTCCATGGAGGGGAGTCGATGGGTGCGGAGAATACCGTCCTCAATCACCTTTTGAAGATCACGCATGACCTCCGTGGACGCCGCCTGCACGTTAATCACCGCGTATGCTCGTTCACCTGAAACGTATCGCTGATAGGTGGTAATGGGTATGAATACGGAAGCATCCGCTGTGGAATTGCCCTTTTCCTCCATGATACCGACGACACGATAGTTGATACCGTCAATGCGGATTCGTTCACCCACCGGATCCGTCCCGTCCGGAAAGAGGTCGCGGTAGACCTGCATCCCGATGACGACGTTCGTCTTCCGCGTCTCCACATCGAGGGCAGACAGGAACTCACCGTAGACGGGGTGGAAGTTGCGAATCTCCGGGTATTCCACACCCGTACCAACTACCGTGGCGGTGGTGTTGGTATTCCCGTATTTCAGCTGCCCCGTGGCGGTCGATTCCGGGGTTGCCGCCGTGACATAGTTCGGTCCAAAAGAGCGGACAAGTTCCAGATCCTCTTCGGTCAGGGTGGGCCGAATGCTCGTGGTATTGCGGCGCACGAGGCTCCCGCCCCGGGGTTCACCGGAGTAGACGAGAAGCAGATTGGACCCGAGGGATTCCAGACTCGCTTCCACCGACCGTTGCGCGCCGTTTCCGAGGGCGACCAGGGCGATGACGGCGGCGACACCGATCATAACTCCCAGTGCGGTAAGAAAGGAGCGGATCTTGTTGGACGCGATACTTCTGAGGCTCATCATGAGGCTTTCCCGAAAGGCAAACCACTTCATGGCGTAAACTCTTCGGCGGCAACGTCCTGCAGGACCCGTCCGTCCCGTATTTGCACGACCCGCCGCGCCTGCCTTGCGAGGTCGTTGTCGTGGGTTACCATGATGAGGGTCACCCCTTCCGCGTTCAGTTCGTGAAAGAGGTTCATGATTTCTACCCCGGTCTTGCTGTCCAGGGCGCCTGTCGGCTCGTCGGCAAGGATGATCGCCGGCTGTGTCGCCAGCGCCCGGGCAATTGCCACGCGCTGTCGCTGGCCTCCCGAGAGCTGATTGGGGACGTGGTCCGATCGGTCTTCAAGTTGAACGCGAGCGAGCATGCGCAGTGCCGTCTCCTTTCGTTCTCTCGGTGAAATACCGGCATAAATGAGGGGGAGCTCGACGTTTTCCACCGCCGTCTCCCGACCCAGGAGGTTGAAGGTCTGAAAGACGAAGCCGATGGAGCGGTTGCGTATCGCCGCGAGTTGAGACCGATTCATCCGGGAGACGTCGACACCGTTGAGAAAGTAGCTCCCCGAGGTGGGCGAGTCGAGACACCCGATGATATTCATAAGCGTCGACTTTCCCGATCCGCTGGGACCGATGACCGCGACAAACTCGCCCTGCCTGACGGAAAAGGAGACGCCGTCGACCGCTTTCACCGTGGTAGGACCCATCTGGTAATGGCGGGTAACGTCCTGTAGCTCAATGACCGGTACGTCTCCGGAAGGTGCCGGATGGTATGGTGTCATCTCAGCGTGCCCCCCCGGAGCCGGGAATGGTCACGGGAATAATGGATGATCCGGTGTTCGAAGTGCCGCCTGTGGTACCCAGTGTGAAGGCCGCCGTCTCCGGCAGGACGACGAGGGCACCCTCATCAAGCCCTTCAAGAACGACGGTATTGCGACCGTCATCGGTTCCGGCGGTAACGCGTTTCGTCACGATTTCGCCGTTTTCAAACACGTCGATATAGGAGCGGCCGCGTACGGTGGAAAGGGCGCTGCTTGGTACGATGAGCCCTGTGTCGTCACTGACGAGGACGGTGAGATCGGCGCTCATTCCGGGTCTCAGGGGCGACTGATCAGCGCGTATGACGGCGGACACGGTAAAAATGGAAATATTGTTGACCACCTCTGCCGAGGGGCTGACCGTTTCCACCGTTGACGAAACCTCCTGCTCTCCCAACGCATCGGCGGTGATGAGCACGGCCATACCCGGCTGTAGGGTACCCACGTCAAACTCATCAACCTCCGCCCGGACGCGGAGCCGGCTCACGTCGGCAAATACCATGAGCACCGATCCCGACGATACCACATCACCGATACCCACGTTTGATTCCAGCACCACCCCGGTATAGGGCGCCTCGATCGTCGTTGCGGCGACGTTCTCCTCCGCCGTCTCGACGGCGAGAACGCCCTGGTCCACCCTGATTTCCGCGGATCGCCGTTCCAGCTCCGCCGTTGAGAGGGCTTCACGGGCGGCGTCCCGCTCGGTTCTCGTAATCGAACCCGAGGCAAAGAGACTTTCCCGATCATCGAGGTCCCGTTGCGCCCGTTGCACGGCGAGGTTTGCCCGCTGGAGGTTGACCCGCGCCTCCTCAAGGTTGAGTTGGGCCTGTCGCAGCGCCGTCTGAAAGGTCCTCCCTTCAAATTGGATCAGGGTATCCCCTGCAGTGAGGAGCGTTCCAACTCCGACGGCGGCGGTAACGGTTCCGGAGATGCTGCTGCGTACGGAAAGCTGCCGCAGCGGTTCCACCACCGCGGGACCTTCCACCCGGATGGAGATTGAGCCCGGTCTCGCGGCGACGGTGGGAATCTCACCCTCCGCCGTGGCCGCTTCGGGAGACGGTGCGCGTTCCCGCCCGTCTTCCGTTCCGGCCTGGAAATAGCCGCCCATGACGAGCCATCCCGCAATGATAATGACCGCGACGATGATCGTCGCAATGACTTTGTTTTGTCTTTTCATTGATCCAGTGTTCCTAGTAAGACGTGTAAATATGTGGCCGCGGCGGCGGTGAGGATTTTGGCCTCTTCCCGTTCCGCCAGTGCCGCATCCAGCCGGTACAGGGCACGATGGTATTGCGCCTCCGCAAGGAGGAGGTCCGCCGTCGTTGCCCGGTCCTCGGCGAGTCGCCCGGTGACGGTATTCAGGATCTCAAGGGTCGCCTCCACCGATCGCTGCGCGTCGGCGATCGTCTCCCGGGAAAGCTCCAGTTTCTGGTACTGCGACCGTATTGCCAGCGCCAGCTCCCGTTCAATTTCCTCTCGTGCAACCACCGCCTGCGCCCGGTTGGTTGTCAGAATTTCCGAGTTTATGCGTCTGTCTTTTGTCGTCTGCAGGGGGAGGGCGAGCGAGAAGGACAGTTCCCACGTCTCCTCATTGGAGGCGCCGCTTCTGCTCTCCGGAATTTCACCATATGATGCGACCGGAAGGGTATAGGAGAGAGAGAGGGCGGGATTTTCGGTCATGACCGTCAGCGACGCGCTCTGGTCCCAACCGGAAAAACCGGCACGAAACGTCGGCATTCCGACGGGACCGTCCAGTGCCGTCTCTTCCAGGGAAAACAGTGTCGCGTCATCGTTCAGAGCGACAATACGGGGATCGTGTTCCACCGCCCATTCTGTGAGTTCCGGCGGACGGGGTATGTCCGGCAGGACGACGGTAAGGGGTTGCAGGTCATCCGTTCGACTCCGTTCCAATCCCGCTGCATACAGGAGTTCAAGGGAACGTAAACGGCGCGCCAGCGTTCCCTCGCGGAGTGCCGTCCTCGCCCGTACCAGATCGTCTTCTGCATCGTTTACCTCCTGCAGGGAGGCGGCTCCGCGCCGGTAGCGCTCGTTCGTTACGCGGGCGACTTCCGACAGTGCCTCCAATTCGCGTTGCAGTACTTCCAGCTCCCGCTGGGCGAGCCATGCGCGTCGATAGGCGTTGAGAAGGGTCGCATACACTTCCGCCCGGGCGTGAATTTCGGTAGTACGGGCACGGGACAGTGCCATCGAAGCGGCATCGACCGCGACACGTCGGTCCTGAGACAACGCTATCGGAATGGAAAGTGCGGCGGTAGCACCGATCGTTGTGACGTCCGTAAATGCGTTACCTTCCGCCGTCTCAAACGATGTTGCCGGTGTCAGCGTCAGCTCCGGGTCACCGGGAAACATGGAGAGGAGCAGGCGGTCTTCCGCCTCATAGCGATTCCATTGCGCCGCCTTTACCGCCGGCGCGGCGTTCATGTGCGCCGTCACCTCATCAAAGGACAGGGCGGCGATTTCGGCCGGTATGTACAACGCTGCAACGAGGAGGAGCATGCCGAATAATGTTTTTCGCAATCGCGTTCCATAACGCTTCTTCATATGAAAAATAATATACAGAAAAATGTGAATAGAATGTGAAGAAGATAGAGAGTATCTGTGAAGCTTCGGGCTGTGTATAGAATCGTGCTGCAAAAACGGAAACGATCAGTGTAATGATTGCGGGTCTTCTCAAGAAATTAACCCGGTATATATAGACATGGTAATTAAACCCGGATAAAATATGCCCATGAATGACACGACATACACCGCATTTGCGGGAGAAAAGAAAATCGCATCGGGGAGTCTCGAGGTGGTCCTGACCGCCGCGTATCATCACGCCCGCCAGGAACGTGGTGAAGATACGGCGAACCTCCTCTTCTTTCGGGACGATACGGGCGAACAGGTTGATTTTGCGCTCCACGGCACGCTGGAAGAATCGCTTGAACGAGCCCTTCCGAAGCAGTCACAGAAAGGTCCGGGCCGCCCGCGGATGGGCGTACAGTGTGGTGAGGTATGCCTCATGCCGCGTCACTGGCAGTGGCTGGAACGGCAGCCGAAACGAGCATCCGCGACGCTGCGCCGACTGGTGGAAGGGGCGATGAAAAACATGACTCCTGAAGAACGGGAGCTGGAGCGCATCGAGGCGACGCAACGATTCATGTGGGTGACCGCCGGAAACCGCTCTGGATTTGAGGAGGCGGTACGCGCGCTGTACGCCCGGCGATGGGACGTATTCGATGCGATAATCGGATTATGGCCGGCGGATATCGTCGACCATATTCACACAATGCTCGATCCGGTGCGGCCCGGTCCGGCTGAATAGGATGTGCCGGAACTAACGCAGGAACAAGCGTAAGGCGGAGGCGTACCATTGGTGGCCTCCGCCCTTCATGCATCAGCAGGTCAATAAAAGCGAATAGAAAAGACGAATTAAATAAAGCGGGAAGACATATTTACCGGTAGGGAGGAGCAGAAGGACGCAGCAATGCGGATCTCGGCTTACGTGCATAGGAGGTTGCCATGCACAAGTACGTTCCTCTCTTGATTGTCGGGTTCGTCATCGGCGGACTCGCGGCAGTTGGCGCATGGGAATCGACGGAATCTCCCGTCGACGGATTTATTGGCTTTGACGCTCCGACAATGAGTGTGTCGGAGATGGATGAAACTGAGGGGGCCCTCTTTCCCCGGTTTGCAAGTCTTCGCAGACGGTTACGCCGGATTTCCTGGAAACGGGAGACATCAAACAGCAGTGCCGTCCACTGCGACTTCATCGCCCGGAACCGGGCGGAAGGTATGGGGCTCGACACATCCACACCGACGGGAGGGTTTCTCGATTATGACCGGGTAACGGTCAACGAGATCTACCAGCAACATCGCTCCAATGCATCTCCCACACCGCCTCCAGGCACTGCGGGGTATATCTTTACCGGTAATGACGAGGGAAAAACTCACCTCCAGGTATACGACAATCGCGCCGGAGGGGCGTTGTATGATCGGTATATCAACGGTAGTTACGACCATTTGCAGGAAATGCAACAGTGGGAACCCGAACGAATGCCGCCGAATACAACACAGCAGGCTTTTGTGCCTCTTCCCCGGCGCGATCACAATACAATACTGTCATGGGAGTAATTAAATCCTTCATGAGGAGGCCGCCGCATGTGCGGCGGCCTCGGCGAAGCTATCTGAGTATTGCGATATTCATTTACACCGTAGTCGCTATATTACCCTTAGTACCGGAAGAACGGTCGCTCTATGTCACGGCGGCCACCGGAGAGACAGCCATAATTCCGATTCGTGAAATTGAAGCGAATCACGCTTCAATTGCCCTCTGGGCGATGCAGGAAAACGGGATTACCGGGAGAGCCCGCATTTCTGCCGTCAGGCGAACGACATTTACCGAGAGAATCCAGTCCTTACATCTATGGCATGTCATAGAACCCATGGAATGGTCCATATTGAACAGTTTTCCAAACCTTAAAAGTCTTACAATTACTGGGATGCGGTTTGAACGAGATCGTCTTTTTGACCACGGAGCGCCAAAAGTCGAGATTCTTGTCATCAGCGAAACCTACGGCTGCGACCGCCGACCCGTCATTTCTCTCAAACGCTTTCCTGCGCTGGTGGAATTGGGGTACATGTGCAGTGGAGCTGAGGATATCCCGCTCCTGGTCGACATCCCGCCCTCTCTGGAAACAGTGACATTCCATATGAACAGGACCATTGTCTTCGAGCGGGCAACGCCGCGACTTATCGCACTATCCGGACTCAAAACGATTAACGTATGGCCGCTTCAGGCCTCGGATGAGGTACGGCTTCAGTTTCCGCAGTTGGCCGACGGTGCAGGCCCCTGGGACGGTTCGCGACGGAGGGATCGATGAAGTCCGCGGCAGCCGATTCCGATTCAATGAAAACCGGTTCAGGTTCCGCCCGGCTGCGTCCGGTTCGACTGTACGTTACGCTCTTCATCGCCTGTTCGTTGTCCGTTTACGCCGTGGATCCCGACGCCGCCGACAACCCAGTCCTGTATGTCGCCACCTCCATCGGCGAGGAGGGGATCATTCCCATCCTTCCCGCGGCCAATCCCCGGGAGGCGACGATTTCGGTGTGGAATATCTATGACGCCGGGATATTGACGCGGTCACGGATTTCTTCGATTCGAAGATCCGAAACGACGGTCAATGTCCGTTCTCTGCATCTCTGGAATCTCACTGAACCGTATGACTGGACCATCCTCAGAAGTTTTCCAAATCTGGAGGAGCTGACTATCACGGGGATGTGGTTTGAAGATTTGCGCCTTTTTTACTTCGGTTCAAAGAACCTGAAGCGACTCACCATCCAGGACAGTCTATGGTCGGGCAACCTTTCGTATATCTCACTCAAGAGTTTTCCGTCTCTGGCGGAGTTTGCGATCACCTTCTACTTCCAAGAGGAACTGCCCCTGATAAACCACATTCCCCCGACCCTTCGCACCGTGTCGCTTCGCTATAACTACAGACTGGAAATACGACCGATTCCCAAAGAGCTTGAGGCTCTGGCGGGCGTATCCGAGATCAATATATCACCGCTCTATGCGCTCCCGCCGGTATATCGGCGCTTTCCCCAGCTGAGAGAAAGCCTTGGGCCCTGGGAAGGTGACTATTTACCAAAACCACGATGAATATACTTCTTTCGACTGCGTTGGCAGGCGTTGTCTCCATGGAGGCGCTCCTTTTCACCTTTATGAATGAACAACAGTACGACACCGATTGCGCTCACGCCGTTATCGAGTCGGCTGTGGAGTCGTTCTGGGTGACGGATCTCGAGCTCTCCCGGGATGACGTGAGCGGGGATTACAGCCTCTCCGTTCGAGAGGTAACCGACATTCTCCGGCAGATCGGATTGTCAAACAGGGCATATTGGCTTACCTGGGAGCTGGTTCATGAGGGTACGACGAGGTTTGGTCCAGTCATCGTGCACTTTGACCGTCCCTACGGACACTACGCGCTTGCTTTCGGAGCGGTTGACGAAGACAAGGAGACAATGCTGTTGGGAGATCCCGCACGGGGCATGATTATCGTGACACCGATCTGGTGGGCACGTCGCGCGTCGGGTGCTGCCATTGTTATTGACGGGCAGGTCCGCACGGAGGCATTTGCGGCGGCAATGGATGCTGCACGCTCTCGATGGAAGCGGCTGGAGGCGGTCCGTGACGGCAGGTAGGACGATGCTGATTCTGCTCGTGATTGTTCCTGGCATATCAACCTTTTCCGAGGAACAATCCGATCACCAGCGCATCGCAGTTGAAACCCATCGCCGGATCGAACTTTTTTTCAACGGCGGTCTATCTATCCTGCCACAGACAGAACGTTACTATCGCAGTGTCGTGTCCGTCTTTGAAGGAGACGTTAACATTGAAATCGGCGGGAAGGTGCGCCAGCGGTACGATTTCTCCGTGGAAGGGCGCGTTCCGATAGGAGCCCATCGTACAACTGCGGACGGGTTGGTTCTTGGATATACCGCCGACGGTGTCGTTTCGTTTGAGACGGGATATACCTTCGGTCCGGCTTTTCGAAAAAGCCGCATTGCCGCTTCCCTCGATACGGGGAGGGCGGTCACCGGATCGGCAAATGTGATGTTCATCAGAGATCCGATGGTTCACGGATGCGGAGTCGTGGCGATATTTTCGACGGAATCTCCCGAGGAGATGGTCCTGCAAATGCCGCTTTCTTCGGTGCTGGTGACAAACGACATAACCTCAATCCAATTCGAAATTGTACCGCTCATTCGCAACGGGCCGACATTTACGCAGGTTTCATTTGCCGCAGTTATCTCCATGAGATGGGGATGGGACCGATTTCACGTCGGCGCGTCGACCGTGATGCACCATATGGAAGGCCCATCGGAATTGAATGTTCGTGGAGGATGGCTATGGAAACCAGAATCGTAGGAGTCGCGGTCATCGGCATGTGTATCGTTGCAGCTCTGATGCTGTCCGGGTGTCCCCTGGACGAGCCTCCGGTCCCGGAAGGCGTTGTAAGGGCGGAAGCGCTGAGTGTCGACGCCGAAGGGCTCTGTGATGTCGTTTTTTCGATCACCAACGTCGGCGGTGAGACGATTTCTCATGTGGATTTTGTCTTTCGATTGTCCGCGGGGGAACAGGTCTTCTATCGGCGGATCGTCGAATCGGTAGCGGTCCTGCCCGGAGAATCAATGGGGATTATTGAGACACTGGCACTCCCCACTGCGGATGAAACCGTATTGTCAATTTCCGAGAACCTGAAAATCCTTTGGGCGAGTTTTTCATGACTCCACTCGCCGGAGGGCTATCTCCCTTGTGCTCTCCGGTGGAATATCCGGAGACCCTGTTCGATCTCTTTGAGTTTCCTGCCTTCTTCCGGATCTTCCTTCACCCTGGAGAAGTACTCCAGAACAAAGGCGAGAAATACACTTACAAAGAACGCGGTAATTGTCGTAATGATTGAAATCATCGCACGGCTCGGTCCCGCCTTTTGGTCGGGGACTTCCGCGAGCTCCAGAATCTGAAACGTTCGCTCTTCACCCTCCAGTGACAGTTGAGCCAGTTCATACTGCTGACGAAGGGTCGTATAAATCTGTTGCTGCACCTGCGCTTCCCGCTGGAGTCGTGCAAACTCCGCCGCCAGTTCCGGCAGCTCCTGCTGTGACGGCAGTCCTGTGGAAAATTCGGAGAAACCCTCTTCCATTTCCCGTAGAAGCTGACGCAGGTTGTCGCGCTCCGTCCTGAGGCGTTGAAGAACAGGATCGTTTATCGTCGAAAAATCTTCGTAGGTGCTGATTTCAATCTCCTTGAGAACGAGATCGCTTCGAATACGACCCCGCATGGCGACCTGCTCTTCCACCATACTCTGGACGTTGAACGCTCCGTACCGACGCTGAAACTCTTTGATTTGCTGCTCCAGCTGCAGGATTTCCTCATCCACTTCAGATATCTTGCGTTCCAGAAGATTTGCGCGACTTCGGTTCTGGTCGACACCCAGTTCCTGGAAACGGCCATTGAGAATTTCAACGAGGCGATTGGTCACATCCCGGGCAAAGGCGGGATCGATATGCTGAATGGAGACCGACAGAATTCCCGTTTCCGGCTCAAGGTTGCTCTCCATCATCTCCCGCACCACTTGTCTGCTTCGTGCCCGCGGTGATTCTTCGATTTCGTATCGTTCAATGATGTTGAACTCGTTGACGATCTGATCCAGAACCGTGCGACTGGTGAGGAGGGAGAGGGCCAGCTCGCCGTTACTCGATCCGCCGCCCGCTCCGGACAGTCCCGCCAGGCTTGCAAGCTGGGAATTCCCGAGGACCGACTGCAGATTGGTGCCGCTCTCCTCCGTAATGAGGACCTCTGCGGTCGCCTTGAAGTAGTTCGGCAGGGGGGAAATATCGGACGGCAGGACCAGCGAAATGATCGAAAATATCAAAATACCGATCGCCGCGGCAAACGTTGTGCCGACAATGAGCCATTTGTGTCGGACCAGTACGGCAACCAAATCAAGCAGCGAAATCGTATCATCCTGGACAGGGTAATCTACATTTTGTTGATCCGACGGCATAATAGGCGAGTGTAGTATATCCCGAACGGCGACACAAGAATCCTCATTTACCGTGATAGCGCGATTTCGACGAAATTCTGTACCGCCGGAGAGTACCGTCAGTTTCTCAGCGCGGGACCGAGGAGCTCGATACGATCGGTCTGAATGTAACCGGTATATGTCCGGGGAATTTTTTCGAGGAGTACGGTATCATCGAAACCGCGGGTTCCCGTATTGCCCCATGTATGCGGACCGATAAGTACAACCGTTGTCCCGGCGTTCTCCATACGCCACAGGAAACGGTCGGGCCACCCCCAGAGAATCGGCGCAAAATTGACCGGAATGTACACCGTCGTTCCGGTGCAGGATTCCGGTATGCGTCCGGTCCACCCCGTCATCAAATAATCTTTCAGGCAGTTCACGACACTCCCGGCGGTGAACGTTGGAATGTCCGGGTAGACGTCTGAGAATCGTTCGACCGGGACGGGGCCTCCATAGACCCCCCAGACCTTGTTGAGCCAGTTCGGATTGTCCCGGAAAAACCGCACAAGACCGTCGCCGTCGGACGCCACGTTGCTTTTGATGTCAATAAGAAACTTTCCATCCGGGAACGCTTCAAATACCTCCCGGAGATTCGGCATCATGCCGACACCTGTTCCGCGAAAAGGGAATGATCCGCCGCCGTCACGTGTATAACCATATCCCACGTCCAGCGATTTGAGTTCTTCCCAATCGGATTCCCGGGTCACCCCTGCGCCGTCGGTTCGGCATTCCAGAGTCCAATCGTGAAAAACGGCGAATCGGCCGTCCCTGGTGAGGTGAACATCAAGCTCAACGACGTCTGCACCCATACGAAAGGCGGCCGCCATCGAGGGAATCGTGTTTTCAAGAAATCCGTGGGATGAAGGAAGGCTTCGTGCCGCGGTACACGTATCGTTTGTCAGTCCTGTTGTATCAAAGGGCTGGTGGACGCCGCGATGTGCGATGAGTTTCGGCGTCGGGGCGGAGTTATTCGGGGGTATCGGGTGGGTCAATCTGAATAGATGTGCACTGTTGAGAGTGACCACGACAACCACAAATCCGACGCCCGCCGAAACCAGAATAAGCAACGGACGAATGATACGGAATCGTCGAAGTGTTTTTCCGGCGGATGCTCGAAAAACGCGATGGAAATGGCGCTGAAAAACGGTTGTCGGTTCGTCAGGGTCATTTGGCGATCGGAATGCGTCGGGGTTTGCTTTCTCCCCGTCCCGGTCAATTCTCCGAGGATAGTCCTCTTCCCGTCCGTTCCCTTGCATACGGTAACTACATGAGGATATCCGGTCTGAGGTCAAGGGGCTCGTCGACTTCGGGGTAAACTGTTGCACTTGACCTCGCACCGGCGGCGCAGCACATTGTAATGGGTTGGCATTCAAGCAGCGAAAGGAGGAGAACGGTGAAACACATGACAATTCAGTCTCAGCTGGCTGATCTAACGGCCGAGTACGATCAACTCAGGGAAACAATCGCCGCCGACAAGGAAAAATTAGAGGCAGATACGCGACGTGCCGCCGATTTGCGTGACAGAATCAACGAACTGACCCGCCTGACCGAGGAATCCTATCCGGAATCGATCGACGAATAAGACCGCGGAAAGCGATCCCGTGTCGAATTGGCGATACTCACCAACGCGAGCATGACAGGAACTTCCACAAGAACCCCGACTACCGTTGCCAGGGCGGCACCCGATGAGAGTCCGAAGAGAGAAACGGCCACCGCAACGGCAAGTTCGAAAAAATTACTCGCTCCGATCATCGCCGCGGGAGAGGCGATATCATGCGGTACACGCCACAACCTTGCCCATCCGTATGCAAGCCCGAAAATAAAAAATGTCTGGATGATCAACGGAACCGCGATCAACACGATGTGAAATGGATTATTGAGAATCGTCTCACCCTGAAATGAGAACAGCAGGATAAGCGTGGCCAGCAGTCCTGTGGTGGTGATACCGTCAAATCTCGGAAGAAAGACGTGTTCAAAGTAGGCTGTCCCCCGCCGGCGAATGAGAAACCGTCTCGTCAGCGCGGCGGCGGTCAAAGGAATGACGATGAATATCACCACTGAAAGGAAAAGTGTGTCGTAAGGAATGACAACGTCGGAGATACCAAGGAGAAACATGACGATGGGAGCGAAGGCGACGATCAGGATGAGATCATTTACGGCGACCTGCACGAGCGTGTAACCGGGATTCCCGCTGGTCAGGTGGCTCCATACAAAGACCATTGCCGTGCACGGAGCGGCACCGAGAAGGACTGCACCGGCAAGATACTCCCGTGCAAGTTTTTCCGGAATGATAGATCGGAAGACGACGGTGAAAAAGAGCCACGCGAAGAAGAACATGGTGAAGGGCTTGATCAGCCAATTGGTGACGGTAGTGATGGTGAGCCCTTTCGGTGCTTTCAATGCACCAAGGACACTCGAAAAATCGACCTTGAGCATCATCGGGTAGATCATCACCCAGATCAGTAGTGCAACCGGAATGGAGACGTGGGCGTATTCAAAGCGGCTGAGAAAATTCGGCACCGCCGGCATAAACCGACCGACCGCGACACCTGCTACGATACAGAGGGCGACCCAGACCGATAGATATTTTCCGAACAGACCGAGACCATCTATCTGCCTGGAGCTGTGCTGTTCATTCATTGGTCGTTCACCTGTGTGGTGTCGTGCGGTTGCGGTTCTGCAAAAAGTGTGTCTTGTACAAACCGGCGTGCCTGGTCCCGTATTTGATCCCGGATGGGACGCACATACGAGAGCTTCTCTTCCATGGTCCCCTCTGCTTTCGATGGATCAGGAAACGGCCAGTGAAGTCGTTTTTTCTCGGCGGGAAATATAGGGCAACGATCGGCGGCTTCTTTGTCGCACACGGCGATGACGTAGTCAAAACGTTCTCCCCGTTGGTGTAGTTCAAAGACACTTTGTGTCCCCTTCCCCTCGATATTGATTCCGTCCTCTTTCAGAAGCTCGACGACGACGGGGTTGATTTTTCCCGGCTCGATCCCCGCGCTCATGACTTCCACCCGATCACCTGCGGCCTGTCTGATAAACTCCTCGGTCATCTGGCTTCTGGCGCTGTTATGGATACAAATTGCGAGTACTCTTGGTTTCTTGTTCACCATTCTCCTCCTGAATTCTTCATGATTGCGGTATGTCCGACTTGCGTCTTCAGGGACAAGGGTTGTCATCAGCCGGAGGTGTCGGAAACACTCATGCTGATATTGTGACCTAGGGGATTCCTGCGCTACTCGACCAGCGCCTGGAAACGCCTGTTTTCCCGCTGATGCTTTGAACGAAGGATTTTCTCGAGTCCCTTCATGAACTCCGAGATGCAGTCGCAGGCAAGAGAGTAGTAGACGGTGGTACCCTTCTTTTCATCTTCGAGGATGCCCGCATTTCTCAGGAGCGAAAGATGCCGGGAAACGGTGGACATGTCCGCGCCGATCTCTTTGGCGAGCTCGCAGACGCAGCGGGGGCCTTCCCGATCGAGGAGATCTACGATGTAAATGCGGGTCGGGTGAGCGAGGGCTTTCAGAATCTCCGAGCGCGCTTCGGCCTTGAATCTGGCTGTTTGCTGCATACTTGCAAATATAAGCAAATATTCCGCCATGTCAACTCTGATGTCGGGAAAACGAATTGACGGGTGTACGATGTTGATGTAAACTTGGTTATATAGACAAATAAACAATAAATTCAGAAAGGAGAGTCCGCCATGACCATACAAATACTGGGTGGGGGGTGTCCAAACTGTAAAAAACTCGAGGAGAACGCGATCGAAGCTGCAACACAACTGGGTATCGATGTGACGATAGAAAAAGTGACTGACAGTGATCGGATTCTCGAGATGGGTGTTTTGAGGACACCGGGTTACGCCTTTGACGGCGTGGTGCAGAAGTTCGGCAAAGTCTACTCACCTGCACAGATAGCCGAGTCTCTGAGAGCCTACACCGCCGGATAGGCTGAAGCCTTCAGTACCGGTCCAGGAGATTTCTCTGATCGATGATATGGGGGAGAAAGAACGATGAACACGACGACGTCAGCGCCCGATGAAGCCGGTGGGTCCTCCGGACGGGTTATCATTCGGCGAATCAATGCGTTCTGGGGGGAGGACAAGAACCGAATCCTCACGGCGATGGCTCTTGTCTTTCTTGTTGCCTTTTTTGTCCCCTGGTCGGCACCAAGAGTTTCCTCGGCGGTAAACGAGGCGTTCCTCATGCTCGGGGAGTATGCCCGGGAACATGTGCTGCTTTGTCTCGTTCCCGCATTTTTCATCGCCGGCGCGATTACGATCTTCCTCAATCAGCAGGCGGTCATTCGCTACCTTGGACCCGATGCGCCAAGACTCACGGCATACGGAGTTGCATCGGTATCGGGTACGATCCTGGCGGTCTGTTCCTGTACCGTCCTGCCGCTGTTCAAAGGCATCTACAGGAAAGGTGCCGGTCTTGGCCCGGCGGTAAGCTTTCTCTACTCTGGTCCGGCGATTAACATCCTCGCGATTATTCTCACCGCCAAGGTGCTGGGAGTACGGCTCGGAGTCGCCCGAGCCGTGGGAGCGATCCTTTTTGCCTTTGTCATTGGAGTTGTCATGCAGATGGTCTACCTCCGGGAGGACAAAGACCGTACGACGAACGCCGCGATGTTTCAGCCCTTTGACGATACCAGGGGCCGCACTCTCCCGCAAATGGCGCTCTACATGGCATCCATGGTCGGGATACTCCTCTTCGTGAACTGGGCGCCGTCCGGCGGTTCCGTCACATGGTGGGATGTCATCTATCGATGGAAGTGGCCAATCACTGGAGTCTTTACCGTGATCCTGGGCTATACGCTCCTGCGATGGTTCAGCAGGAGTGAGCTTACTGACTGGGTCTCGGCAACCAGAGATTTTGCCGTTCAGATCCTGCCGCTGCTTTTTGCCGGAGTACTTGTGGCGGGCTTCCTTCTGGGGCGCCCGGGTCACGCGGCCCTCATCCCGGAAGAGTGGATCGCCGATCTGGTGGGAACCAACTCGCTCGGAAGCAATCTTATCGCAGCCCTCGCCGGTGCTCTCATGTACTTTGCCACGCTGACGGAGGTACCCATCATGCAGGGCCTTCTCGGCGCGGGTATGAACGACGGCCCCGCACTGGCCCTGCTGCTGGCCGGTCCCTCCCTTTCACTGCCCTCAATCATGGTGATCGGCAGTGAACTTGGTATGAAGAAAACGGCTACCTACATCTTCCTGGTCGTGAGCATGTCCACAGCGGCGGGTCTGTTCTACGGGGCAATTGTCTCCTGAAAAGAAATCATACGGAGAAATTTCACCGCCAATGCAACCTCGGACGCGCCCGTTCGTCATAGAGAATGAAATCTACAAACGGGAGAGTCCTTATGAACTATTCACATGACGAAATCAGAACGGCGGTCAAGGATCGCTACGCAGCCAGGGCACGGGAAGCAAGCACCAGTTGTTGCGGTGATCCTCTGAGCGATTGCTCCACCGGGAGTTGCGGCGGCGGCTATACCTTTGAGCAGTTGCAGACGCTGCCGGACGGCGCCGATCTCGGTCTCGGATGCGGTAACCCCACAGTGGCCGCGGAACCGGTTGAGGGAGAGACGGTTCTGGATCTCGGCAGCGGCGCCGGGGTCGATTGTTTTCTCGCCGCCGGGAAAGTAGGTCCTGAAGGGCACGTAATCGGTGTCGATATGACCCCGGAAATGGTGGAGAAGGCGCGGAACAATGCCCGGGAGGGAGGCTACGGAAATGTTGAGTTTCTTCTCGGAGCAATAGAAGAGCTTCCACTTCCCGATGAAAGCGTCGATCTCATCATATCCAACTGCGTCATCAACCTCTCTCCGGACAAGGGGCGTGTATTTGGGGAAGCCCACCGGGTGCTGAAACGGGGCGGACGGCTTGTCGTCTCCGACCTTGTCGCAGAACGCAAACCGACCGACGCGGAACGCTCCGACATGGATCTCTACAGTGCCTGTGTGAGCGGAGCGGAGACGGGAGAGGTGATCAGGGGGTTGCTTGAAGGCGCAGGCTTCACGGACATACTCATAGAGGTGAACTCGACGCCGTTCAACTGGGGTGATCCGGACGCGCCGGTCGTGGCGGTATTTTCGGCGACCATTTCGGCACACAAACCGTAAAGTCCGACGATGCTTCCGGCGTCTATTCGCAATCGGAACAGCGGGAACGGTTCGACCCGTCGGGCCGTTCCTCGTTTTTTGCAGGCGTCCAGTGGTGAGGTTCGTAGTCAACCACACGCCCCGCGGCATCAAAATGGAAACGGCAGCAGGTGATGAGTCGCTCCCGCAGGAGCTTCCTGCCTCGGTGAACACGGCTCTTGACCGTTCCCACGGTACCTCCCGTCCGTCCGGCAATTTCGGAGTAGGGAAGGCCGTGAAATTCACTCAACAGCAACGTTTCCCGATAGGGCGAAGGGAGGGTGGAAATGAAGTCTCTCATCCATCCGGCGATAACCCGCCGGGTTTCCTCGTTCCGCGCATCTTCCTGGGACTCGTCGAGCAGCTCCGGAGGCGGGGAACTGTGCCGCCGTGTCCGGTAATGGTCTATGACCAGATTTCGTGCGAGTCGAAACAGATACGCTTCCGCGTTTGAAACGGTGCGCCCTTGTTCAAGGGCGCGGAGGAACTTCAGAAATGTCTCCTGGACGAGGTCTTCCGCCGCCTCCGACGATTCCACCCGCCTGGCAAAATAGACATGAAGATCGTCGTGCAACTCGGTGTACAGGGGTTCTATGGGGATCGTATTCTGCTGTTTTGTCTTCATTTTGGTCCAGCTTCGTCCAGCCTATGTCATTTCTTCGTGTCTTAAAAGGGCGGAAGAAGGATGCCCCCAAGGAGTGTCACCACCACAATCACCGGCGCCGGTATTCTGGTAAAAGTGAGCAGAGATGCCGTGACACCCATGATGACGACATTGAGAGCGGTAAGTCCCGTCGAAATCGCCAATACAACGATGGACACGGCGATGAGCCCTCCGGCAATTGCATTAATGCCTGTCAGTGCAAGACGTATCGCGCCGATTACTTTCAGCCGTTCCCAGACGGGATAGACAAAATAGATGAGTAGAATTCCCGGCAGAAAGATACCGAGGCCTCCGATGGCGGCGCCAACAATTTGCATTGTCACGCCCATGTCTCGACTCGCCATACCACCGGCATAGGCGGCAAAGCTGAACATTGGTCCCGGAAGCCCCTGGACAAGGCCGTAGCCGGTCAGAAATTCCTGATTGGTCATAAAATGACGGAGGTCAACCAGTTCGCTTTGCATGATCGGGACCACCACCTGGCCCCCTCCAAAGACAAGGTATCCATATCGATAAAAGCTCTCGAAAAGCTGGATCGGTTTTGCCGACGAAAGGCCTGCCATCACGGCCGCGCCGACGGCGATACCGACAAAGAGTACGAGAAATATCCACGGTGGACGAAGGGACACGGACTTCCACATTCCAGGTTCTCGGTTGACGGTGGCCGTCACGACACCGCCGCAGAGGAGGACGACCGGAAAGACCCATGGTTGTCTAAAGAAAAATGTCGTCACTGCACTGAACAGAAAGAGAGCAGCCGTCACCTTGTCGATGATGACCTTCCTTCCGATCCTGGTTGCAGCGTATATGATAAATCCTACCGCCATCGGCCCGATAAACCGGAGAACGGAGCCTGAGAGCCCCCGCCGTTCGAGAAAGGTGTAGGCAAAGGATGCGAGGGTCATGAGCGAGATGACCGGCAGCGCCCAGACCATTAGCGTATAGAGCGCGAGGAGACGGCCGCCAACCTTGTACCCTATGGAGACGATTGTCTGAGTACTCGTCGGGCCGGGAAGGATTCCGTTGAGTGCGAGAAGCTCTATAAGCTCCTCTTCCGAAAGATACTTCTTCCGGTGAACCATCTGGTTCAGAAAGACACTGATGTGTGTTTCAGGACCACCGTAGGCGCCGAGAGAACAAATCAGGACATCCTTGAGGAACCCTATCCGCGACGGTGTCGCAACCTGCAGGCTTTTCTTCACTTCCTTTTTCTCCCTCCGCGCAGTCCTTTATCCGTGGGATCCCATTGATATCTACACAGTAGCGGATTTTGATTTCGAAATACAGACTGAGGTGCGATTTCGCGTCCGGCGGAGGGAAGTACTGCCGAAAGAAACTCGGACCATGGCGCTCAATGGGAGTTCAATGGGAGGTGAAAATCCCCCAAAAAAAAGCCACCCCGGAGGGTGGCTTTTTTCAAATCATCGCAACAGACATTACCGCTTGACGGCGTTCAGCCCGCCCGTGATCGTGAGTATGTTCCGATCAAACGCAACCTGCAGACGCCCATCCCAGTAAAACATGGAATCCGCGGCGGCAACATCGGAAACGATATCTCCGGTCGTGTCCGAGCGGCTTGAGTCAATGACCGTTCCGCCGGGAATGCTTGCGTTCCAAACCTTGTCAAAATCGATGCGTGCGGCGGTACCGTTGCTCGAAAAATCGCGACTGATCACTTGAGGATCACCGCCGACAATATACCCGATTTTTCTCTGCTCGAAGCGACCGTTCGGGAAGCTGAGGCGACCTTGAGAATCGGTGATCATCCGGTAGGCGGTCCCCCGGTGGGAATACTGAATGGTGATGACGCCGTTCCGTTCCTTGGTAACCGTCAGATTATCCAACTCCCGCTGCTCCGGAACCGCAACGGCAAAGAGAAGTAGACCGCGGAAGCCCTGGGGAATGACGGGTTTTCCCAGTACGTCTACACGGTACGGTTGAAACAGCTCTGTAGACTGCTTAACCGATGCGCCCGACGTCGTGTCGACGTGGTCCTGTTCCACTGCCATGTATCGGATCGGTCCGGTGAAGGTCAGATAACTCCGATTGTCGTTTCGGTTCACATTGTACCGATAGTCAATCGTCAGGTCCTGTGCGGCAGCGACTCCGGCGATCACCGACAGCATTACAAAAAGCACCAACAGTTTTTTGGTCATATTGCCCTCCTGAAAAGACAAGTCATATATGTTTACGTGATTCTTATCAGGTTTTGTCGAATTGTCAATCATAAAATGAGAATAAAATATAAATATTGTGAAACATATTATTTTACTTACTGCATATCATTGTACTTACAAACTCGGGTCTCAATCTGAATAGTTGGAAGTGATATTTAAACCGACCGGTTCATGAAAATGTAGAATGGTGTTCAGATACAATGAGGCAACGGTCCTGCTCCCGATTTCAGGGGCAATATCGATGAGAATAGAATCATGACAGAATGGAATCAGGGAATCTCAGCCGCGGAAGGCATTGTTCCGCACACGGTTAAAAAAGCTGAATCGTAATGTGCCGTTGCGTTTCTCCCGGCTTCGCCGGTAAGGTACGCATCTTATTTCGACGCGTTCCTCCCGGCTTCGCCGGTCCGGTACGCATCGTATGCCGGCGGGGAGACTCGAACTCCCACACCCTTGCGGGCGGCAGATTTTGAGTCTGCTGCGTCTACCAATTCCGCCACGCCGGCCCGAGAAAAGCGTCGCTATACTACACGCATTGCCAACCCGGTGCAAGGTCTCTCCAGTATTCACAAGAGTGTTGATATTCCGGAGGCAGCTCTTTCCCGGAGAACAAGTTACCTCCGGTCGCTACCCATTGATTGAAAAGGTCCTTATGCTGTCGGCGGTTACGGTGCAGTTATCAACAGGCTTCTCAATACTTCAAATTGCATGGTGTGCGACGACACGTTCCATTACGTACTGAACGAGATCCATATCGAGTTCAAGAGCGTTTTCGTTAATGAGATCCCGTATAAAAACCCAGTCCTCCGTGGTGTAGGGATCATTGTGGTCGTCATACTGCATCCACAACAAATCTACCGTGTCAGCCATGAATTGAACGGACCCTTCGGTGTCTTCGCCGCGTCCCATGGCAAAATCGAATACTTCCGCGATAAACTCTTCATTGAAGCGGGGCAGATGCCGTCGCAGGACGTCCCTGAGCGCATTGAAGTACCCATCGGAATCAACGGTATGGCTCTTATGCAGGTTCTGTTCCTGGGCGAGAAAATTCTGTGATCGAAACATTGCCCGAATTGTATCTCGTTGACCAAAAGAATGGAATCGCCTATGTTCGTTTGGACGATGAATGACCGCGGAGACGCCGAATTTTGCTACTGGAAAGATACACCCGTCGGTTGCGATGCCCGTTGTCCTGAATCGGTAATCGTTTCTTCCCCTGCATCTCTCATACGTACGATTGTTGCCGTGATCGTCGTGTTTTCGATAACCGTCGGTTGTCGCAGCGCCCAGGGAGCACCTGCCGTCGTCGAACCGTTTTTCTCCGGTGTAAATCACTTTGATGTCGCCTTTTCTCTCGTTCAGGACGGACCGATAGACGATCTCCTCATCGTCTACAGCAACGCTTCGCGCCGGTTTACGGAGATGTCCCGCCTCGACCGGGCGGAAGCGGTCCTGAGGGCTGCTGATGAGCATATCCTCGCGCGGGACACTGAACCAACCCTCCAGGCGAAAGTTGAACGGGTGCGGGCGTGGCATGCCCTTGCCGGAGCGGACGACAGGTACGTTCCTGTGGCACGAGAGGTAACCTCCGATACGATCGACCAGGCTGCCGGGAACGGCGGAGACGGTTCAGGTGACATCGTTTCATCGTTACGGGGAATTCTGGATGCACAGCTTGAGAATCCCAACCTGGAAGAGGACTCGGTCCGGCACACCCTCGACGAAATGTACCTGATCGATGACGACACGGCACGGGTTGATACTCTGGTCTACGCCGCGGAGAGCATTGCCCGCATGAACGACAACCGGACACTGAATCCCGTGGTGCAGCAGAGCATTGCGGTACTGCCCATCATTGAACCCTCATTGACGGCGGCCAGCCTCGGTATCCGCCTCGCCGTCCTGAGTGATCAATTGGGACGACCGGGAGACGTTGCATATCTGGTTGGTCAGGCTATGGAGCGTGCCGAAAGCGGCCTTATTGTGGAACCTTCCGACTTCCACCGAATAACGGCGATCATCGACGGCATTTTGCACCTCGAAGCGCGGGAAACCGCGGATCTTCCCGACGACGCCGGCGCCGTCCTCGAAACCATTGTTGCCAATGTAAGTCCCCTCAGCATGCGCGTCCGCGCCACCGGGGCTATCGCCCTGGTAACCGGATCCAACACCCTTGGCGACGTATACGGCCGGATGCTTGCGTTGACCGATGATTCCGCCCGGACAACGGTCTCCGCCGAATTCATTCGGAAGCGGTCACGGCTTCATCCTGAATGGAATCCGGGAGAGGCAGTTTCCAGACTGCTGGGAAGCGCGTCTTTATCGGGCATGGAACCGACGGTCCGGGTGCAGGTTCTCGCAGATCTGGGGGCGTCCTACTATTTTTCCGAGAGATTTGACGAGTTCAGTCGTCTGAGAGGGTTGATCGGAAGTATCGACGAATACAACAGGGTCCTGCTTTCTGTTGCGGAGTACATGGAAGAGGCAGAGCGGCCGGAAGACGCCCGAACCGCCCTGTCCGCAATGAGCGACATACCTGAAGCAGGTTTCATGGACGATGTCTCTCCGCGATACCGGACTGCGACGATATACCGCCGATTGGGGGACTTTGATCGCGCCGTAGCGACCGTGGACGGCCTGAATGCGATGGAAACCGCCCGCGTTCTCGTCTCGCTCCCTGCCGATTTCCTTCCCAATCCCGCAAGCAACGCCGTCCTTGCCCGCATCGCCGGAGGGTGATCGATTCAGTCGACGTCAGTCGCCGATAGTGGTTCCGAAAAAGGATTCCCCCCGCAACAGTGCCTTGGTGTTTTCGATGCTTTTTCCGTCGGCCGCGATGACCCGCAACCCCAGCTCGGCGGCTCTCTGTGTCGCGACGGGATCGAAGGGAAGGTTCTTGCCCGGTGTCCACTCACTCCCGACGATACTTCGAAACTCCTCCCACGTTACGTGTTCCAGCGGGCGGGCAGAGGGGTTGGTCCGGGGATCGTCGGTATAGACCTGGGCGATATTGCTTAAATTGATGACCGTATCCGCTCCGTAGCGTTCCGCCAGAAGCACCGCGTCATTGTCCGTACTGAATCCCGGTTTCCATCCCGCCGCTACGAGGATACGTCCCTCAAAGGCGATCGGTCCCGTTGGATCGTAGACGACGGGGTCGCTGCAGACCGGTGCAAGGGCGTGACGAAGCAGTTCTGCGTTGAGCCGCGTCGCCATGATGCCAATCCAGTCCTGGGCGTCGGGGCCCCCCGCCGATCCGGCAACATCCCGGAGAGCGCCCTGGTATTTTCGCGCCGTTGCGCCGCCGCCTACGACGACGATGAGTTTTTCCTCCGTCTCTTCGAGATATTCGAAAAGAAGGTCCCTGTACGCCGCAATCAACCCCGCGTCCGGCTCGTCGGGTACAACGATAGACCCGCCTAGTGATATGACAAACATGGCGGTATGGTATGGCAAAACCGCCGCTCCGACAACGTTACGCTCCTCCTTCAGTAGTCGGTGAGGCGTCGGGGGTGATACTTTAGAAGATAGACGCTATGGAAGACCTTACGGAAATTCTCAACGCCTGGCCGTATGATCCTGAACACGCAATGCGAATAATTACCGCCCTGGACGGTAGAAGTGTCCTGCAGGTTCGCCAGCCGCTGGGTATAGAGCAGTACGAACTCGACGGCCGTCCCGATGGAACCCATCCCCACGGGTACGGGACCATCCTTGAATATGTTCAGGATCGTCTGAAACAGCATATTGTTGACACCGGAGGCGACGCAGGTTTTCACGTTTCAGTGGAGGATGCGGCACTCCTCCAGGGGGAGGGCGTTCTCTTTTACTACCGCTATCTCCTCCTTTTTCAACTCAGTCACTATGAGCGGGTCGTACGGGATACCACCCATAATCTCAATCTATGCGATCTCCTGGAACGGTATTGCGAGAACGAAGAGGCGCGTAACGGTGTCCTCCAGTTTCGACCGTACATCATCCGCATGTATTCCGCCGCCCGGGCGATGGCAATTGCCGAAGGTTCGATGGCGGGGAATGCCCAGGCGGTAATCCATGAAGGAATTGTCCGGATAGAAGAGCTTGAGGAGATCGACAGTCCTGCATTTCAGTTTGAACGCATACGTTCGGTCAACTACCTGCGAGCCCTGCAGCGGAAGCTATCGGGTGACGATGTCAAGGCGGAAGACCCCGATGAGCGGTCCCAACTGGAACGGGAGCTCAGAAATGCCGTGGAAACGGAAGACTATGAACGGGCGGCGCGGATCCGCGACTTACTCCGCCGGCGGGAGTAGCGCTGCTTCCGGTTGTTGACAAACGGGAACAAGTTATTAGACTACGAAAAGACCAATACGATGGACAGGGGACATTGCGTAAACTAACTATTCTAGCATTGCTGCTAATACCGGTATTCTCAACGCCGGCCCAGGAGATCCTCACGGCAGTTGCCTTTTTTGAACGGGTTTCCGCCCGGTACGGGCAGGTGGAAGACTATACTGCGGACATAACCATTACCCGGGAAGAAACGACGACCACCGGAACGATCGAATACCTTTTACCCAATTTGATTCGTATCGACTATACCGAGCCGGAAGGTCAGATCCTCGTCTCCGACGGAGAAATTCTTCAGGTCTATATCCCTCAATACAATGTCGTCTTGCAGCAGCAGCTGCGTCGCCGGAGCGATGAATCCCTTGCGACGCTCGCCAGCGAACAGGGGCTCAACCTTCTGCGTCGCAACTACAGCATTGCCTACCTTGACTCTCCGGAACCGACTCCTCTCGAAGAGGGGTCGGAGGAGCTGGTGACTAAACTCCGCCTCGACTGGCGTGCCAGCAACGAAGGGTATCGACAGCTCATTCTCTCGATCGACGATGACATGATGATCAGACGGATCATCGGTGTGACCGCCAATTATGAGGAATTGCAATTTGATTTTGAGAATATCGTAGTCAACAACGGAATACCCGAGAGTCGATTTGAATACGATCCTCCACCCTCGGCGAATTTCTTTGAAAACTTTCTCTTTGAGGGTGAGGGCTGACAATGGAATCAATCGGGAACAAGCTCAAATCCGCTCGTGAATCCAAGGACTTGTCGATCGAACAAGCCGTGCGTGATACCCATATCACCAAACGGTTCATTGAAGCGATGGAGGCGGAGGATTTCGACCAGTTTCCCGGTGAGGCCTATCTTCTCGGATTCCTGCGCAATTACGCCTCCTATCTCGGGCTGGAAGGTGAAGAGATCGTTACGCTTTACCACAACCTTCGTCTTCAGGAACAACCGGCCCCGATAGATGAACTCCTGGATAGGAAGAGACGGCGCCCGCCGCCTGTGGGGCTGATTATCCTCTTTCTGGCCGTGCTACTCGTGGGAGGAATCGTTGCCCTGTTCGTGACCGGCGTCATTTCCCTCCCCCGGCGAGGTGAAGCGACGACAGACGGCTCTGTACGTGCTGAAAATGCGGTCGCTCCAATCGTTCTTGATGAGCAGTTTGTGGAGCGCCGATTCGCGGTGGGTGAGCGTGTTGCGGTACCCATCGATGAAGAAGAAGTTCTTCTGGAATTTCTGGAAATATCCGAACGAGTCGCTCTCGGCAGTGAGGGTGGCATCGTTCACATAGACAACGGAGAACGACGGTTGGTGGACCTCACCGGTGAAGGCGGTGGAGACGTCACCATCGCGGTACGGCAGATCTATCCCGCTTCCGACGGCGAAGCCGCTTCGGCGGTTGTGCGAATCGACAGGGTCCTGGACCAGGGAAGTCAGGAGGCGCCTCCTGCAGGAGAAATATCGGAATCGCGACGTATCGATCTCGCCCTCGGCCAGACCAATCAGCCGAGTCGGAGGCGGGATGCGATCGTGGTGGGCCAGTTCCCGGAGATTGAAGACTATCTGCTTGAGATCGACTTTCGCGGAACGACGCTCTTCCGATGGGAAATCGATGAAGAGCCGCGGGTAGAGCGGATGGTACAGAACGGTGAGAGTCTATCCGTCAGGGTCAATGAAATCGCCCGTCTGTGGATCTCCAACGCCGGTAATACCCGCATCGAGATCGCCGGAACACCTGTGGAGCTCGGTGGCCAGGGCGAAATCGCGACGGCAGTCGTTCACTGGAACGATGCGGCGTCGGGACAGTATCAGCTGGAAGTCCTTCCCCTCTACTAGGGTACGTACCAGTCCTATGCCTGCCTTTTACATCGAAAATCTTGGGTGTGCAAAAAACCAGGTCGACGCCGAAGTCATGGGTCGACACATGCAGCTCCATGGATGGGAGTGGACCGGAGAGGCCGATTCGGCGGATTTCATCATCGTAAATACATGTGGATTCATAGAGCCGGCACAGCAGGAATCCATAGACACGACACTGTCCCTCATCCACGCATATCCGGACACCCCGGTGGCGATGGCGGGATGTATGGCACAGCGCTTTGCCGATGATCTTGTCAGGGGAATGCCCGAGATCGCCGGGGTTTTCGGGAACCGTCAGCCCGGCGAAGTCGTGCGGTTTGTGGAGGGGGTCCTTGGCCGGGCCCCCGGCGCCCCGCCGTATTCACTGCTGCCCGATGGAGAGCCACGACTTGTCGGCGGTCGGCGGGACCGTCTCCTCTCCCACCCGGGATCTGCCTATATGAAAATCGCGGAAGGGTGTGAGCACAACTGCAGCTTCTGCGCCATTCCGTCAATTCGTGGCCGCCTGCGGACACGAACGATCTCCGACGTCGTTGAAGAGTTTCGACATTTTCGGGAGCGGGGTATATACGAGTTTAATCTGATCGCTCAGGATCTGGCGGCGTGGCGCGACGACGATGCGGAGTTTACCACTCTGATCCGGACGCTGCTGCGGGAAGAGGGTGAGTTCTGGTTGCGGCCGCTCTACCTCTATCCCGATACCTTCCCCGACGAGATTCTTGAGATCGCATCCTCGGACGGGCGGTTTCTCCCCTATTTCGATCTTTCCTTTCAGCATGCATCGCGGGATGTCCTTCGTCGTATGGGACGTCCCGGCAGTGCCGATTCATATCTGCGTTTGATTGAACGTATCCGCTCGGTATTGCCCGATGTCGCCCTGCGTTCGAGCTTTATCGTCGGTTTTCCCGGAGAGGGCGAAAACGACATCCAGGAGCTCATGGACTTTATCGACCGGGCGGAACTTGAGTGGGTCGGTGTATTTGAATTCAGCCCCCAGACGGGAACGGCCGCGGCAAAAATGAAGCCGAAAGTGCCTGTTTCCCTCGCGCGGGAGCGGAAGCGGTCGATAGAACACGCCCAGGAGGCAGTAGTCTATCGCAGATTGTCACGGTTTGAGGGACGGGCTCTTCCCGTTCTCGTTGAAGAATGCATGGACGGCGTCCCGGTTGTGCTTGGAAGGTCGCCCCTGCAGGCGCCCGACGTGGACGGGCTGGTGGTTGTTCACGGTGTCCCCGATTCCGTCACCCCCGGGCAGATCATCCGGGTGAAGGTCACCGGTGTAACCGGTGTGGATATGCAGGGTCAATTTCTTCAGTAAATCCCATCATCCTCCAGGACCTCGCCGGTGACGCGGGTATAGAGGGCGGACAGACGCCGCCTGCCCGCCGATGTCAGCTCCCTGTGGCGCAGCTCCCGGACGATCCGGAGGAAGTCGCTGCGATACTTCTTTATCTTCAATCGGCGAAGCTGTCTGATTGCGGCGTCATACATTTCATGTCGTATGAGTTCATCCACAGTCTCCACCATTGTGCCGCTGCTTAATCGCGCGACCTTCACGATTCGGTGCCATTCGTCGGATTGTCCCGTATCAGCATTGTCCCGGGAGACGTGACGCACCCGAAAATCGTCGGACAGCTGAATGTGACCGCCGCTGCCGGTTTTCAGAATCCACGTGGAAGAGTCCTTATTGTAGCGGGCGGACCGGTCCTGCCCCTGCCATCGTGAAGGAAGGATGAACCGGTCATTGAGCTCCCGCCGCAGTGCGAGGTCTTCCATGTATCGCCGCAGTCCGTCCCGTTCAGTGCTGCTCTGACGCTTCCCCCGATAGACAATAAAAAGATACTCGTCTGTCCGAAGGGCGCTCTGTGTCGCTTTACCGCCGCGGAACTTGTGGTGCTCCCGCACGAGAGGAATAACGGTATTAATTCCATCCTCCATAAGGATTTCGGCCATCGTCGGCGCGTCGATGATACCGTCGTTATTGTATGAAACGAGTACGGTCCGGGTCGTAATGGAATCAAGGAAGCTCTCAAAGGCGACCCGTGCGCGGTCACCGCGGCGGCTGCAGAAGTCGGACTTGTTATGGTCACGTCTGATCCCCGCCCGGGCTCCCCGTTCCACCGGACCGGGATCGTAAAAGTCCCATCGGACCGCCGTCGTGAGAAGGTGATAATTGGCGCCGTACTGGTGGATGTTGTAGGGAGGGTCGGCGTAGACCACGTCAAAAGAATCGATACCCATGGAGTCCCGCGCCGCCGTCGCGAGGGAATCAGCCGGTCCGACATGGGTATAACCCCGCGGGCCGTCGATGAAGGGTAGTTCTTCCAGCATGACCGGCGCCATGATCCTGGCGAGGGCGTCGCCCCCTCTCCCGCCCCATCCGTGATGAAAACCCTTCATCACTCCCGAGGTGTTGTTGTGTATGCTCATTTCCACGAGGAGGCTTGCCAGGAGAATGTCCCGTCCCTGCGGTGTGAGGGGCAGATCGCGATGAATCGCCGCAAGCATTGCGTCAATGCGAAGGGCGTTTTCCCTCGTGAAGAACATGCGCTCACGTTCCGGATCGGCCGATTGTGTCTCCGACGGAGCGTAATGCGCGGAAAAGAGGCAATCGTCGCTCCTCTCGGGACGGGTGAGGCTGTTGAGGTATGAAATGGTCTCCTGATACCCTCCCGATTCGGAGAAGACGGCGTCCACCTCGTCCCGATCTACTTCAAGAAAGGCCCTTCCAAAGGGACGGGTATAGACTTCCAGGTCCCCCGCCGCGACGCGATACCCTCGCAGGCGACCCAGGCGCGCCACAACGCCGGAACCTGCAAAGGGGTCTGCCATCGTTTCGGTCGGTCCGCGCTCGGATTCGATACGGTCCAGCGCACCTGAAATGAATGGAATGAGGGAGCGTTTATTACCAATGTAGGTGATAAGCCCCGTCGAGAGGGCAGGATGGTCCATTTTTTTGAGAATGGGTCGCATCATTCATCGTGTCAAGCTATTTGATCGGGTGTAGGATGGTTCAGTGGGATTCTCAATACTTATCGTGTTCACAATTGCCCTCGTCATTGGGGTGGGTATGGGCCGTCGGCGCAATCAGCTCAGGGCCCGCCGCCACATTTCCATGCTTGAAGAACATTTTGCGCCGGTGTCCGCGGAGTATGCGACCCTCGGCCGGGACCTGGGGTACGGCTTTGAGTACCATCTTGCCGGACCGATAGAACTGGTGGAAGGCGTCCTGACGCTGCTGCCCCGGTATGCGCCCCTGTACCTGCCGATCGCCCGTATGATCGGCAGACAGGACCTGCTGAAACTTACCTATCACTGCGCCGATATGCTCCCTCCGGGCGTGGGAACGCTCGTGCACACCAGTTGTCAGGTTTCCCGCTGGTCCGCCGTGGAACATGACGACGACTGGCAGGAGGAGGTGGTAGAGCAGAATGGAGCGGTCTACAATCTCTACTATTTCAATCCGATCATCGCGGAACGCTTGCGTTCGATCGTGCCGAATATCAGTTCTATCAAAAATCTCAACCAAATTACTCTGGATTCCCGCAAACATATTGTGACGTTTTTTCTGACACCTCATCCGGATTTGACAAAATTGGACCTGGAACGGGTGGACTCGATTGTTTTTTTCTTGACCGGAGCAGAAAGGGGGGGTACGCTAGGTTAAACCACACCTACTCTTTCAGGAGGTTATATGTCCTCAATAATTGTTGTTGTCGCCGTCGTGGTGTACATTGCGCTCTACTTTCTGTACGGAAAGAAGCTGGAGACCAGTGTAGTCAAGGCGGACGACAAGATCGAAACTCCGGCCAGCCGGTTGTTTGACGGGGTTGATTACATCCCGGCCAAGACTCCGGTACTGTTTGGTCACCATTTTGCATCCGTGGCGGGTGCCGCACCTATCGTGGGTCCCGTTATCGCCATGGCATGGGGATGGTTACCCTCTCTGGCGTGGATATGGTTCGGTAACATTTTTATCGGCGCCGTCCACGATTATCTGGCGATCATGGCTTCCGTCCGATACGACGGCAAGTCGATTCAATTTGTCGCCTCCGACCTGATCACGAAGCGTACGGGCAAGCTCTTTTACTGGCTCGTCTTCATGATTCTCATCCTCATCGTCGGTGCGTTCTCCGCGGTTATCGGCGGACTCTTCCTGAACAATCCCGCGATTCCGACGAACTTCGTCCTCCTCCTCGTTGCCGCCCTCATTCTGGGTGTGCTCATTTACCGGGTGAAGATGAATTTCGCACTCGCCTCGGCGATCGGTCTGGTGATGCTGCTGCTCACCATCTACCTCGCCGACAAGATGCCCATCGTCGCCAGCCGGGAAGCGTGGTTCTTCATCATGTTTGCCTACATCATCATCGCCGCGGCGATTCCGGTGAACGTGCTTCTCCAGCCCCGGGACTACCTGAACAGCTACCTGCTGTACATCGGTCTCATTCTTGGTGGTGTAGCCGCACTGTCAAGCTTCACCGGTTTCTCCGCTCCCGCGTTTACCCGCTTTGCGCCGATCGTTTCCGGCGGCAAGCCGAGTCCCTTCTGGCCGGTCATTCCGCTGATCATCGCCTGCGGAAGCCTGAGCGGGTTCCACGCCCTGGTCGGGTCAGGGACGACAAGTAAGCAGATTTCCAAGGAGACCTCCGGTCTCGTCATCGGATACGGCGGTATGCTCGTTGAAGGGTTCCTTTCCACCATCGTCGTTGTCGCCGTTGCCGGTTACGGTCTCGGTCTCATGCAGGGTGCGGGCCAGGAAATCACCGCCGCTAACTGGGGTGACATGTACACTCCTGCCAGCGCCGCCGCCGGTCTTGGTGGGGCTTCCATGTTCACCAACTCCTACGCCGCGATGGTTGCCGATACGTGGCTGCGCTTTATCCCGACCGAGTTTGTGAAGCTCGTCGCGGGTATGTGGGTCGCAGGGTTTGCCATGACTACCCTGGATACTACCAATCGTCTCGCCCGGTACACCCTGGCGGAGATCGCGCTGCCCCTGAAGGGACGCGCCGACGCTGCGTACAATTTCCTCTCCAACCGCTGGACCGCGTCGATTATTCCCGCAGCCATTGGTGTGTACCTCGGCTACAGCGGCGCCTTCAGCATTCTCTGGCCCAGCTTTGGCGCCGGTAACCAGCTGATCGCCTCCATCGCCCTTCTTACCGGAACGGCATGGGTCACCAAACGGCTGAAGAGCAATGCGACGATGGCACTTATTCCGGCGTATCTCCTATGGATCACCGTTACCGCCGCCATCATCTGGCACATGTTTGTCGTTGTGCTGCCGGCTATTCAGAATAATGCGCTGACCAACACTGTTGTATTCATCATTGAAGCGGTTATGCTCGTGTTGAACGTCGTCTTCATCATAGACTTCGTGAAGACCCGCAATAACCCCTACGCCGAGACTTCAGAAGCGTAGAAGCATTACTCCCGGTGCGGCGATGCGAGCCGGCCGGGAGTCCCTCCGGGCATCGGCGTCATCCGGATCATTGCCGGACGGAACCGATGCCCTATTTTTATCCACACAGGGAAGGATCCAGCCATGAATTTGATCCGACGCTTTTTTCGATTGGTCCGGGCGTTGGTACGGGGCATAGACCAGGCACACCGGGAGCGGGTTGTCGCCCTCACCAATTATGAAGCCCGGGAACTGGAGAACATGTTTGTCCTGTTGCTGCTCGGCTCCTTTACCGGGATGCCGTCACCGCCCTCTTTTATCGCCGTGGAACTTCTCCCCTATCTCGAGCGGGAGATCAAGGTACTCAACCGGCGTGCGGAGAGCGCCTCCGACGCCCTGGCCGAAATAATGGGAACTCTTGACGCCGACGCGTAGGCGGAAGAAAGGAATAATTGTGATAAACACGATATTTTTTACGGGTAAAGGCGGCGTCGGGAAATCCACCATGTCCGCCGCGACGGCGTGGCAGCTCTCCCGACAGGGTAAAAAAGTGCTCGCCATTTCCTTTGATCCCGCCCACAATCTGGGCGATATTTTCGGCATGACGCTCACTCACAAGCGGAAGCGCTTTTCCGAGAATCTGGACCTCCAGGAGGCGGACCTCGACCAGGCGGCGCAGGAGTATATTCAGAGCAATACCGATATTCTCACCGAAGTCTACAGCTACACCAAGGCGTTCAATCTTGATCGCTACTTCAAGGTGCTCCGGTATTCGCCCGGGGTTGAAGAGTATGCCGCACTGACGACAATGGAAAAGATGCTCAGGACGTCCGACGACTATGACGTGGTGATTGTCGATACGCCACCCACCGGTCTGACTCTGCGAATTCTGGCGCTTCCGCGGATTACCATAACCTGGATCGATCGGCTGCGACGCATCCGCCGGGATATTCTGGATAAACGCCATACGGTGCACTCCATTACCGGTGTCTTCAAGGAAGAGGGGGAGAAGCTCGTCTACGACGAGGCCGACGACTCGGTCATGAAAAAGTTGAAGGAGCTGTTTGACCGGTACGTGGCGGTAGCCCAGCACCTGGAAGGACCGAACAGCCGCGTCGCCGTCGTATTCAACCCCGATTACCTGAGTCTCCGGGAAAGCCAGCGGATTTTTACCGGGCTGAGCGATCTGAAAATCGGTGTGGATGTTGCGCTGAACAACAAGTACACGTCGGGACTGCAAGAAATTGCCGATGAAATGGAGGCTGAGCTCTTCAACGGTATGGAACAGCGTCCCGTCCTTGCCCGCATTCCCTGGGAACCCTATCGACGGGAAAAGTCCTATGAAATAGGATACGACCTGACCACTTTGTTTCCGTGAGGAGAACCGATGTTTCAGTATGAAAATCTCGTCTATACACCGGCGTTCTACTTTCTGATCGCCTTTTCCCTTTTATTGACCTTCGGCTATCTCTTTGGCCGCAAATACAATCGGCGCGTCGTCATGGACGCCCTCGATCCGCTCCTGCAGGTCTTTAAAGCGAAGGATCAGCAATTCACCAATATCGGCGGTCAGACGGGGTATCACGCAAATATCGTTCCCGGAAACATGCGATCGATTCGACGCATCGACGCGACGTTGACGATCCTTCCCCGGCAGAGCCTTCTTTACCTGCCGGTATCGCTGCTGACGCGCCGCTTTGACCGTATGCAAACCTTCTTTTTTTACAGTAAGAGGGGCAAGGCAATAAACGAGGAAGCACATCTCGTGGAGCCGCGCTTTGAGCGAATGATGGGTAACCGGATTGAAAACGCCGCAGCGTTACGGAAGGAAGAGGTGACGTGGGGGACTCGGCGCTTCCACCTCTACACCACATCGGAACGGTCACGGAAGTGGATGGAAAACCTTATGAATCGCCTCGGAGATGCCGGAACGATTCGTCACGCCGCGGTCATTCCCCAGGAGGAACGGGCGTATCTTTTTGTGATTCCCAGGGTCGGTACCGTCGCAGAAAAGATGACGGCGTTCCGGGACTGGCTGGAAGAGACGGCATACGCCGCAGGATCGGGGAAGGGCGCCGTTGTGGGAGCGCATCCCGACAAAGAGAATCGTGACGAGGAGACTCGTGACGAGGAGACTCGTGACGAGGAGACTCGTGACGAAGAGAATCGTGCGGATGGGAAACCCGTCGAGGCGGAGGGTGACCTAAAAGGAGCAGCCGGCGGTGACGCCTGAGCTTCAGGAAGCGTTTACCGGGCTCAATCCCGCACAGCGGGAGGCGGTTCTCTATCAGTCGGGACCGCTGTTGATACTTGCAGGAGCCGGCAGCGGCAAGACGCGGGTCGTAACCGTCAAGATCGCCTATCTCATAGGCGAAATGGGAGTGGATCCCCGCTCCATACTTGCCGTCACATTTACAAACAAGGCGGCGGGAGAGATGCGGGAGCGCGCGGCGGCACTCGTCGAACACGCCTCGGATGTCACGATTCGCACCTTCCACTCCTTCGGGGCGTGGCTGCTGAGGCGAAACGCCTCACTGATGGGGTTACCCCGGGGATTTTCAATATACGACGATGACGACTCGATAACGCTGCTGCGGTCCTTATACCCCGAACAGAAACGTGCGGTGATGGCCCGCTTTTATCATCTCATCAGCAGGGCGAAAGACTACTGCCTCGGACCGGACGACGATCTGTCGGAAATCAGTCACGACCCCGAACTTGTGGAGGTGTACCGCAAGTATCAGAGTCGCCTGGAGGAGATCGGGAATGTCGATTTCGGCGACCTCATCATGAAACCGGTACAGCTTCTTGAGTCGGACTCGCCTGTAGCCGATCGGATCAGGAGCCGCTTTCGCTACATTCTGGTCGATGAATATCAGGACTCCAATGTCGCCCAGTACCGGCTCCTGCACGGACTGAGCGATCCCGAATCCTTTGTATGTGTCGTGGGCGACGACGACCAGTCGATTTATCGGTTTCGCGGTGCGGAAGTGCAGAATATTCTGACCTTTCCCGAGACATTTCCCCATACCCATGTGGTCAGGCTTGAGCAGAACTATCGCTCCACGGCGCCCATTCTCGATCTCGCCGGCGCCGTGGTGGCCAACAACGCCGGACGTCTGGGAAAGACGCTCTTCACCGATCGCCGTGACGGTGAGCGGCCCCGCCTTGTCCTCCTGGAGGACCACGAAAGCGAGGTCGACTACGTCATACAACTTGTCCGTGAGGACGAACGACGGGGACGGGAGGGGGAGATAGCCGTCCTCTACCGCACCAACGCCCAGTCCCGCCCCTTTGAAACGGCGCTGTTGCGGGAGGGAATCCCTTATCGCATTATCGGTGCGGTTCGGTTTTACGATCGGGAGGAAGTGAAAGATGCGGTTGCATTCCTCAAGTTTCTTGCAAACCCCCGCGATGAAGTCAGTTTCAGACGAATTGTGAACAAACCGGCCCGGGGTATCGGGAATAAGGGCCTGGAGACAATTCTTGCCAATCTTGCCGCCGCACGGGGCGACCTCTCCGCCGCCGCGGACTACGCGATTCCCCGACTTTCAAAGAAGGCGGCCGCAGCACTTGCCGAGTTTCTGAAGACGGTCGAATCCATACGGAACGGCATGGGTATGGCGCCAGGCGATTCCGACGCTGAAATTCCAGATGAGACTGAGTCCCCGACGGTTCCGGAGTCAGATGCCGACGAAGAGGAAGAAAACGCGCCGTCCGGATTGGCCGCAATCGTTGAGGAGATGCTGGATAGGAGCGGACTCGCCCGGTATCATCAGGAACAGGACGAAGTTTCCGGAACGCAGAAAATACAAAACCTTGAAGAACTCGTGAATGCCGCCTCCCTCTATCCGGCAACGGCCGCCGGGTTGAGCGAGTTCCTGGAAGGAATTGAACTCGATAGTGCCCGGGAACAGGGGGAAAACGCCGACGCCAGGGTTATTCTCATAACCATGCATAATACCAAGGGGCTCGAATTTGACCGGGTCGTCATCACCGGCCTGGAGGAGACGCTCTTTCCCCGGGACGACGACCCGGAGGAACTTGAGGAGGAGAGACGTCTCTTTTATGTCGCCATTACCCGGGCAAAACACGATCTGCACCTCACCTCATGCCGGTATCGCCGTGTCCACGGCCGTATGACCGACCTGCTTCCGTCGCGGTTCCTCTCGGAAATTCCCCCGGAACTCGTGACGGTGGAAACCGATTCAGCAGGGGGATACGGATCCGCTCACAATGCGCAGAGACGGGCCCTTTCCGCACTCCGTGCAGGCCGGGGTGCCGGAGACGTTGACCATCCCTTTCCCCGGGGTACGGCTGTATACCATGACAATTACGGTCAGGGCATCGTCACCAAGGCGTGGTACTCCGGAACGGAAGCGGTCGTTCTGGTTCGCTTTGAGACGGGAGCGACTGCGCAATTTCTTCCGGCGTATACACCCCTGGAACGAATCGCCGGGAGCGACGACTATATGGGAGATATCTGAGTATGGTCTCACGACAGGATACATCGCAACGGACATATCGATTGCCACCGGGGCGAATCGTTCGGCGAGCCCGTGAGCGGTATCTGTATGACCAGACCGGCGAGCGGTATCTCGATGTCTGGCTGGCCGACGGTACCGCCTTTCTCGGACACAGGCCTCGGGGATACGGGCGGCTGGTGAAAGAAGAGACCGACCGCGGGTTGTGGGGGCCGTTTCCCACACAGTGGCAGGCGCGGCTCGGGAAAGCTCTCCGAGAGCTTTCCCGAGCCGCAGCGCTCCCGGTCGATGAGATCCGCCTCATCAACGGCAGGTATTCACCCGTGCCGGAGGGGGGCTCCCTTCGGTGGCTTCCCGCCGGGACATTTGAAACGTCATCAGGTGGCACGCACGGCGGTGAGACCGTTCCCGCGGCGATCGAAGTGACGCTGCCGGTACCGGGTGTCGTGGTACCCCGGAACGCCGTAGTGGAAGGACTGCCCGCTGCGGCGATTGCGCTGCTGACCCAGGGGGCACACGCCCTGACGGCGTATCTGTCGCGGGATGAACGGTACGCGCGGGAAGATGTGGCAGCGCGCCTCTCCGTTCCGCCGGGGTACCGGCGGGAAGGAGTGTGGTTTCTTCCGGATATTGCGGCCCGAAATAGCGGAGACCATGCGACGCAGTGGGAATCACACAGAAACGATGCCCTTACCCTGGGTATCCTTCTTCCGCCGGACCCCTGGACCCCACTGGTGATTCCGGACGGTATGAATTCGGCCGATCAGCGCAACTGGGAAAGGATGTGTCATGGTTGGACCCGGTGATATGGGTATACTCCTTATTGATCTTGTACTCTCCGGTGTCGTGGCATTTACGGCAATCATGCTCTGGTCATTGACGCGTGAACCGGCGTGGATGCTGTTGATCATCGGATTGGTAATTCGTTTTGGCGATGTGGCCTTCCAAACTTTGCATCGCTTTGGTATTATCTCGGTCATTGACGTCCAAATTGGCGGTATTTCGCTGTTCTGGATGCTTCTACGGGCGACTCCGTTACTTTTTATCATCGCAGGCATCAGCACGATGATAAAAAATGTACGTATATGATTTGGATGGAGGAATAACACATGGGTGCACTGCTTGTCGGAATTGTTTTTGTTCTCTTTGCCGTTTACGCGATACTCCCCGCGAGTTTACCGTTTGCTCTCCTTAACTGGTGGGAACAGGTGAAGGTGGTCCTGGCAGGGGGAATACCTCTCCTCGCCGTGTTTATCGGGCTCATTGCCATCATGATCGGCATCGCCGATATCAAGGACAAGATAGAAGCCAAGAAGGAAGAGGAAGAAGAAGCTCGCGCTGCGGCAGAAGCGGAAAAATCGGAGCAGAGCGGGGCAAAAAGCGAGGAAAAAAAAGAGGACTGACGCCGTCGACGAACGCGGATCTTGACATTTCTCCGCCGCTATGAGAAATTACCGCCTCGCTACGCAGGTTGAGTATGACTATGAAGACAATTTTCGTTAAACCAAAAGAGATAGAACGTAAGTGGTACGTTATCGACGCAGCCGGACAACGGCTCGGTCGTGTCGCCACGGAAGCGGCGGATCTGCTTCGGGGAAAGAAAAAGCCCGAGTACACCCCGCATCAGGAAGTGGGTGATTACGTTATCATCATTAACGCCGACAAGGTCGTCGTGACCGGACGCAAATCCACGCAGAAGACGTACTACCGCCATAGCGGGTATCTCGGCTCATTGCGATCGGAATCGTTCGAGAAGATGATCGCACGGAAACCCGAGTATCCCCTTGAACACGCGGTACGGGGTATGCTGCCGCGAAACCGTCTTGGTCGGAAACTGTTCACCAATTTGAAAGTGTATGCCGGTAATGAACACCCCCATGCGGCACAGAAGCCGGAAGAAGTTACTCTTCCGAAGGTAAAGGAGGCGTAACGGATGGATCAGTATCTCGGAACGGGACGTCGGAAGACGTCGGTAGCCCGCGTTTATCTTCGGCCGGGTAGCGGAAAGATGACCATCAATGGTCGTGAGTTGAGCGACTATTTTCATCGGGAAGAGAATCGTATTATCGCCCGACAGCCGTTGAGCGTCCTTGAAAAAGATGGCGACTTTGACGTGCTTGTCACGGTACGTGGAGGCGGCGAGAGCGGCCAGGCGGGAGCGATTCGTCACGGCGTCGCCCGTGCACTTGTTGACTTTGACGATACCCTCGTGAAAGCGCTGCGAGTGAACGGATTTCTCACTCGGGATCCCCGGATGGTTGAACGGAAGAAGTACGGGCAGCGTGGTGCGCGCCGTAAGTTCCAGTTCTCCAAGCGTTAAAAACATACCGCCGGACCACGTGGTCACGGTACAATCAATACGCCCGCATGCGCATATCGCTGCGGGCGTTTGTGTTTATGCGTGGTACGACCCCCTCAACGGTAAGGGTGAGTCCTCTCCATCTGTTCCCCGCTCGGAACGAACGGCGATGGAGCGCGTCAAAAAAATTCGATTTGATATAGCCCGGGACGTCTGTAATGCAAGCGATGTACCTATCGAGGCGGATGTCGCGTTACCTGTGGGACGACTGCGACTGCTGGTCCGGAAAAGTGAACACCTTTTCGTGCTTCCCGCAGCGGTGGATCTGCTCTCACGAAGAGACCACGGACAAGCTGAGCTCCGAAGAAAGCTCCTCCGGAAGGGGTTTTCCCGCGACGGGGCGGACACTGCGATAGAAACGCTCGCACGCCGGGGATATCAGAACGACGAGGCGGCAGCGGAGAGCTGGATACGCGCAGCGATGAAGGGATCCGGTAAAAGCCGATCCTTTCTCCTCTCCCGCCTGGCTGAACGGGGGTTCTCCCGGGAAGTCGCCTCTGACGCGATTGCACGGTATGAGGACGAGCATCCCCGCTGTTTTGAAAAAGCCCTGGAACGTACAATTGAAAAAGTGACCCGGCCCCTTATCGGCGAGGGCGGGAGGGGCGTGGAAGACCTTACGCCGGAACAAAGAAAAACTGTTATTACTCGACTCTTGCGACGCGGTTTCTCCACGAATGATATTCGTAAACATTTTCGTTGACATTATAGACATTTTTTGAGTAAAATATGTGTAGAACGGTTACATAAGGTGGAACCATGGCTAAAGTGAAGAAAAAGAAGCGCGTCTTTTCGGCTCACGAGGTCGCGAACTTTTGTGACGTCGTCAACCAGACGGCAATAAATTGGATACGACAGGGACATCTTGAGGCTTATACAACGCCGGGCGGACAGTATCGCGTCTATGCGGACGTACTGGCAAAGTTCATGCAGAAACAGGGCATGCGCATGCCCGACGAAGTGAGGGAAATCCTTGCGGAGCAGGCGAGAATCGAGCAGGTCCTCATCGTGGACGATGATCAGGCGCTCAATGACCTGATCAAACAGTTTCTGGACAAACGCTATCCCGAGTTCAAGGTGACCCAGGCGATGGACGGATATGATGCCGGTCGTGCCATTCTTGAACAACGTCCCGACGTGGTGATCCTCGACATCAACCTTCCTGGTGTCGACGGGTATAAACTGACACGGCAGATTAAGTCCGATGAGAATCTCTCACGACCCATCGTCATCGCTATTACGGGACTGGACGATGGAGAGGTGGAGAATCGGGCCCGTGAAGCGGGAGTGGACGGATTCATAAAGAAACCGATTGATCTGGAAGCGTTACCCGGACTGATTGAGGAACTCGCGGAAAATCGCTCGGTTCGTCCCGACTGATTGTACCCATACCGATGAAACAGGCAGACACGACAGTCCTACTTGTTGATGACGAGGACGCTATTCGTCTTACCCTGCGGGACTACCTTGAGCGGAAGGAATATACCGTCCTGGTAGCGTCCGACGGGGTAGGCGCAATCAAACACATTCTCGATTCAAAGATCGACATTATCATTACCGACTACCGGATGGACATATTTGGCGGCGACTATTGGATCCGTTTTCTTGAACGGTTCTGTCCCGACCATAAGGTTATTGTCACGAGCGGTTTTCTCCGTCCCGATTTTCAAATACCTTTTCCCGTGATGTACAAGCCCTTTGACTACGCAGAGTTGGAAGGAGCCATACGGGATAGTCTCGATGTCCGATAACGTCGGAGATACACGGAAAGGAATCCACGCGGAAATATACGGGCGGGTGCAGGGCGTTGCATTTCGCTACTACACACGAAACAATGCCCGCCGCCTGGGGATTACCGGGTGGGCGAAAAACCGCCCTGACGGGAGTGTGGAGGTCCACGCCGAGGGTCCGCCTGCCGCGATCGATACATTCGCTTCGTGGTTGCGTGAAGGGCCGCCGGCGGCACGAGTTACCCGCATCGATATTCGCCGTCTTTCCCGCCTGCAAGGATATTCCGCATTTACCGTGGAATAAGAAAAGGCCGTCTTACACCGGGTAAGACGGCCTCTTTTATGTATGTCCGGCTTCGAGTCCGGCCCGAATGGATTATCGCTTAATTGAATAAAATGCCTTTTTCCCGGGATATTCGGCAGTCCGCTCGAGCATATCTTCTATCCGCATGAGCTGATTGTATTTCGCCAGTCTGTCGCTGCGGGATAGTGAACCCGTTTTGATCTGTCCGGTTTCAAGTGCGACCACGAGATCCGCAATGAAACTGTCCTCGGTTTCGCCGCTTCGATGGCTGACGATTGCGGTGTATCCGGCGCGCTTCGCCATTTCAACAGCTTCAAAGGTTTCGGTCAGCGTACCGATCTGGTTGACCTTGATGAGGATCGAGTTGGCGATGCCCTGTTCAATTCCCTGGCTGAGACGCTTCGTGTTCGTTACGAAGAGATCATCTCCCACAAGCTGAACGCGATCGCCGATTTTCTCGGTGAGGATTTTCCATCCGTCCCAGTCGTTCTCGTCGAGTCCGTCTTCTATTGAAATGATCGGGTAGCGGGAGACCCAGTCTGCCCAGTAGTCGGCCATCTGCTCGCTCGAAAGTTCCCGGCCGTCGCTCTTTTTGAATACATATTTCTTCTTGCCCGCATCGAAAAACTCGCTGGTTGCGGGATCGAGAGCGATCATGATGTCGTCTTCCGGCTTGTAACCGGCCTTTTCAATGGCGCTGAGAATAACCTCAACAGCCTCTTCGTTGCTCTTCAGATTGGGTGCAAATCCGCCTTCGTCACCTACGGCGGTGCTGTAGCCCTTTTCACCGAGAATCTTCTTCAGATTGTGAAAGACCTCCGTAATCATCCGGATACCGCTGCGGACACTGTCCGCCCCGACGGGCATGATCATGAATTCCTGAAAATCAACGGAATTGTCCGCGTGGGAGCCGCCGTTAATGATATTTGCCATCGGTACCGGAAGGACGTGGCTGTGGTAGGCACCGAGGTACTTGAAGAGGGGCAGGGCCAGGTGATCAGCAGCCGCGCGGGCAACCGCCATCGAGACGCCGAGCAGTGCGTTTGCGCCAAGGCGGCCTTTGTTTTCCGTGCCGTCAAGCTCAATCATCGTGCGGTCTACTTCAACCTGATCGAGCGCATCAAGGCCTTCAACTTCATCGGCAATTTCACCATTGACGTGTTCAATGGCTTTGAGGACCCCTTTGCCCATGAACCGGCTCTTGTCACCGTCCCTCAGCTCCACCGCTTCGTGCTCGCCGGTGGACGCACCTGAGGGTACGGCGGCACGTCCCATGGAGCCGTCTTCCAAATATACGTCGACTTCAACGGTGGGGTTGCCCCGGGAGTCGAGGATTTCCCGTGCTTCAACCGCTTCAATGATACTCATATGTGTTCTCCTATTCGCATTGGATTCCGCTAGACTATGGTATGGCCCCCCCGAAGTGTCAAGGCAGGTTGTGTGTCGCCCTCGGTTCGCCGTACAATTTGTACGGAATGCGATACTCCGACCTGTTCATAAAGACGCTACGAGAAGTCCCGGGGCAGGTGCGCTCGCCAAGTTACCGCCTGTTGATTCAGGGTGGATTTATTCGACCCTGTGGAAAAGGGTTGTTCAGCTATACACCGCTGGGACTGCGGGTCATCAGGAATCTCCAGGATATTATTCGCGAGGAAATGGAACTGCTGGGCGGACAGGAGGTGCTGCTGCCTCTGGTGAGCCCCCGGGAAGTGTGGAGTTCCAGCGGACGGGACGCGATCATCGATCGTGATATGGTCCGGTTTCGTGACCGGAACGGAAAAGAACTGGTTCTTTCTCCGACTCACGAAGAGGCGATGGTGGAACTCATGCGTTTTGGAGCGCGAAGCTACCGGGATCTGCCCAAGTTCCTGTATCAGTTTCAGACGAAGTTCCGCGATGAGGCAAAGACACGATGCGGGCTCGTCCGGGCCCGGGAGTTCATCATGAAGGATGCATACTCCTTTCATCGATCCTTTGCCGATTTGAACGGCTTTTTCCCCAAGGTGTTCGCGTCATACGCGGAGATTTTCAAGCGCTGCGGACTGAAAACGGTGGCTGCCGAGGCGGGTGTGGGATACATGGGCGGTCAGCGGAGCTATGAATTTCTCATGCCGAGCGAGTGCGGTGACGACTATCTCATTTCCTGTGACTCCTGCTCCTACGCGGCAAATGAAGACGTTGCGATCGGACAAAAGGAGAGCCATCAGGAACCCCTTCAGCCGATGCATCAGGTGGACGCCGGGAACCGTAAAAGTCTTACCGCGGTGAAACAGATGCTCGGTATTCTACCGTCCCGAATGCTGAAAGCGATGCTGTACCGGACGCAGGATGACTATGTAATGGCCGTCGTGCGCGGTGATCAGGCGGTGAGCGAGGAAAAACTGAGCGCCGTGGTGGGCAATGCGATCATCGGTCCGGCGTCTCCGACGGACCTCGAGGAGTTGAAGCTTCCCGGACCATGGCTTTCCCCGATCGGACTGTCCGAGCCCGCACGCAGAAGCATTACCGTCGTCGTCGATGACGCCTGTGCGGAGTCGAGTAACCTCCTTGCCGCCAGAAACGTGGCGGGAGCCGTCTACAACGATGTGAACTTCGGGAGGGACTTTGAAGGGGACTACATTGCCGATATCTCCCACATCCCGGAAGGATCTACCTGCCGTCACTGTGGTGAGGGGACCCTGAAAAGGACACGGGCAATGGAGCTGGGGAATATTTTCCGGCTGGGTAACCATTACACCCGCAAACTTGACTACTGGGTCAGGGAAGAGGACGGCAGAAAAACATTCCCCCACATGGGCAGCTACGGCATTGGACTGGGACGGCTCATGGCGGCAATCGTCGACGCACATCACGATGAACGCGGCATCACCTGGCCGGCATCGGTAGCTCCATTTTTCGTCTATTTAATGTCGATCGGCAAATCTCTTTCCGTCCGGGATGTGGCCCGGGAGATCTACGAAGAACTGGGAGAATCGGTGTTGTATGACGATCGGAGAGAATCTATAGGTCATAAACTGAAAGACTGCGACCTTCTGGGTATCCCGATTCGTATCATTGTGAGCCGTGATGCCGTTGAGGATGGATATGTGGAAGTAGCGGTCCGGAAGAACGGCGAGACCCATCGCGTCCACCGCTCCGAGTTGCTCTCGACGATAAAGGCATTCGCAGAGGCGATAGAGGATGTTTGAACTTCGGGAGGCGTTGATTCGCCAGCTGATCTTTGCCATGGAGAATCAGAAGATTCGATATCTCGTTGATATCGAAAAAGGAGCGCTCCTTCGGGAGGATCTGGTGGATCCGGAAGAGCGGCCCGATGACTTCACCGATCCGGATGGTCGATATCAGGATATTCCTCAATGGAAGAGCGCGGACGGCTTCTTTCTGATGGAACGTTTTGTATCGGAGATTCAGGACCCCCCGCTGAGGGATCGTCTTCAGACCATCCTTCTCAGCGGCTCAAAGGTCTTCAGAAGGTTCAAGGACACCCTGCGGGAAGCGCCGGAGGTACAACGCCGGTACTACAGGTATAAATACATGGCGATGCGTGACGCGGTTGTCGAATGGTATAACGAGCTGCGGGGTCTCAAAGGGCTTGAGACGCTGGAGCTCGGCGCCGACGAAGAGCTTCATGATCTGCTCATGACCGATATCGTTTTTGAAGTACTCGATCCGGTCCCGGAGGACAAGGTGCTTCATATGGATCAGATCGGATATTACGAAATGCATTCCCCGACGTTGCCCCCAGAGGTGGTCGATCACTTCTTTGCCGAGCGTCGGTCAAGCCTGGGATCTCCCGCCAGGCCACACAGTACCGTGATTGCCGCATCCACGCCTGAGCAGGAAATTATCGCCTTCGTATGGATAACCTCACACGGCGTGGAAGGGGGCTATACGATCATGACCATACGTCAGCTCTACGTCGAGCCGGAATTTCGCGGTATGGGAGTTGCATCGGAGCTCCTGTATCGTGCCACCTCCATTGCGGACATGGACGACGGTATCGTCATGTTGTGGGAGGCGGGTCCGGAATCACCCGCCGTGAAGGCACTGGCGAAGGGCGGTGGATTTCATTCGGCCGGCCATTTGTATCGGCGCATATAGAATCGGAGCCGTGCGTCTACGTAGGAAATGCGAAGCGCTGCGGTTTGACTCCCTCTTTCTCGAGGTTTTTGACGGCAGCGTCACGGACCATTTCCGCTTCGACGTGAAGCTCGTCAAAACGTCGTTCCACCGCCGCCCCGACGGCCCGTTTGGCCGCTTCTCCACCTTCGGGAACGTTTTCCCTGGCGCTATTTCGAAAACTCGCTGAATCGGTAACTTCACTCACCTGGTAGACGACGACGTCCGTGCAGGGATAGTCATGTTCCATATTTCCCGCCGGGCTCACTTCCAGGGTATTGCCGGCGATACCGACAAAAACCATATGGTCAAACCCCTTGATGTAGGAATCGACTTCCAGAAGGACCTGTTTCGTTTCCGGCTTGCCCGGGCGGTATCTCGTACCGGCGGGAAAGAGCAGAACCATATGGCCCGAGTGCTTCAGTCGAATCATTTCCCGCAGGGCGCTTCGGTTTATCTCCCGACTCCGCGCCCGCTCCGATGCGTACCGGTCGCTTCCCTCAAGGGCCGAGAGGAGCCGGGCCGGGTAGATTACGATACGCGTATATGCCTCGGTAAAGGCAAGTACGAACCGGCTCTCCTCATTCAGCTTTGTCCCCGCCATCGCGACGATCCCGTCGGTTACGAAGATGCCGTCGGGATAGTTTTTTGCAAGATAGAAGAGGTTGGGAATATCAAAATTGCTGTAGTGCTCCATGAGAATGAGGCATGATTCTCCGCGCTGGGAACGCTCATAGAGCTCCTTCAGATTCTCATATCCCTCAATTCCGCTCCCCGGCAGGAGCAGCGTTCCGATGATCTTTTCCACAAGCCCGCGGTTTTCCATATTTGCCGGCTGAAAGACCCTGCTGCGGTCAATAGATTGCTCTTCCTTGCTGTTTTTAATGAGTTGGTCCGTAACCTGCCGAAATACGGTATCGATATGTATCATTGTAACTCCCGAAAAGAAGGGTGTGTTTCAAACGTCACACGTATTACAGTAGTCCCGGCCGGTACCTTTGTCAACGTCGCCGTTGTTGCGTTCTCCTGAATTCATGGTGTATTATCTCTCTCTACAATAATCCCAATAAGGAGGGAGCTTTTATGAAAAAGACCTTGTTTATGGTCGGTCTTGTCGTTCTCGTTGCTTCTCTTGCATTCGCCGCGGGCGGACGCGAAGAAGTGAGCGCAGGAACCGAGTTTATCATCGGAAATGGTGCCGAACCGGAATCTCTCGATCCCCATCTTGTGTCCGGTGTTCCCGAACATCGCATCATGATGGGTATTTATGAAGGTCTGGTAACCCCCGATCCGGAGACGGCCACTGCTATGCCCGGTGTTGCCGAAAGCTGGGAAATCAGCTCCGACGGAACTGAATACACCTTCACTCTCCGGGAAGACGCCCAATGGAGTGACGGTACGCCCATCACCGCCCAGCAGGTGGTTGACAGTTGGCTGCGCGTTCTGAATCCCGAGACTGCAGCCCCCTATGCGTGGTTCCCCTCGATGTTTATCCAGGGCGCCGCGGAATACAACGCCGGTGAAGCGGGCCCCGAATCAGTTGCGGTACGCGCCATCGACGACCGGACATTCCAGTTTGAGACCGTTGGACCCCTCCCGTACACCCTCGACGCGCTGGCCCATTACTCATTTGCCATCGTGCCGATTCACGCTATCGAGGAGTTCGGCGATCAATGGACGCTGCCTGAAAACCACGTCGGTAACGGTCCGTACGTCCTTGAAGAATGGTCACCCCAGTCCCAGATCGTCCTGACCCCCAATCCGACCTACTGGAATGCGGAAAAAGTGGAGCTGGATCGCGTTGTCTTCCTCCCCGTTGACGACAACACCACCGCCCACAACATGTACCTGAACGGCGAGATGGACTGGTCCACCGACGTCCCGGCCAGCCAGGTCGAGTCGGCTATGCTTCGCGATGACTTTCAGGTGAGCCCCTACCTGGGTTCCTACTACTACGTTCTCAACAACGGTCGCGAACCGCTGAACGATCCTCGTGTCCGTAAAGCCCTCGCGCTGGCAATTGACCGGCAGGAGCTCGTAGAGACCGTCACCAAGGCTGGTGAGATTCCCGCGTACTCAATCGTTCCGGACATGACCGGTTACCCCGCGATTGAAGGACTTGGTGAAGACTATGAAATGGCTCGTCAGCTCCTCGCAGATGCCGGTTTCCCCAACGGAGAAGGCTTCCCCGAACTGACCGTTCTGTATAATACCCACGAGAGCCACCGGGCAATCGGTGAGTTCATCCAGGAGCAGTGGCGCGTCAATCTCGGTATCGAGGTCACCCTCGAAAACCAGGAATGGGCAACCTACCTCGCGAATCGACGGGAGCACAACTTTGACATCGCCCGGGCGGGCTGGATCGGCGACTATCAGGATCCCAATACCTTCCTCGATATGTTTGTCACCGGCGGTGCCATGAACGGCGGCCAGTACAGCAACGCCGAGTATGATCGACTGATCGCTCAGGCTGCACGCATGCCCGCCGGAGAAGCGCGTTTCAACGTTCTCCGCCAGGCGGAGCGCCTCTTTATCGAAGAGGACATGGGCATCATGCCGATCTACTACTACGTCAACAAGAACATGATCGATCTTGACAAGTGGAACGGATGGTACGCCAACATCATGGGATGGCATCCCGTTGGAGATATTTCCGCCAACTGATTCCATTTTCGAGAATCAGTCTGAGCTCATGAAAAGCCCCGCCTTCAGGCGGGGCTTTTTTACTTGTCAGCATCCTTTCGGTACCGCTATAATACCCCTCTCATGACTCAATACATTATCCGTCGTTTTCTCGGGTTATTTCCGACATTGTTTATCATTGTCACGATAAGTTTCTTTGTCATTCGTGTGGCCCCCGGCGGCCCCTTCGATCGGGAAAAGGCGTTACCTCCCCAGGTAATGGAAAACATCGAGGCAAAATACAACATGGACAAACCGCTGGTGGTGCAGTACGGAATGTACCTCTGGGACATCGCCAGGGGTGACCTCGGACCTTCCTACCGGTATATGGATCGGGACGTCAATTATTATATATTCAACAGCCTCCCCGTCTCGATGGTGCTCGGCGTCATCTCCCTCTCAATCGCCATCATCCTCGGCGTCGGGAGCGGTATCATATCGGCCCTCAGACAGAACAAGCTGGCGGACTATCTCTCCATGTCATTTGCCGTGGTAGGCATATCGGTCCCCCTCTTCGTGATCGGCCCGGTACTGATGTACTTTCTGGCGATGCGATGGCAGCTTCTGCCTACGAGCGGGTGGATCGGCGGTCGCAACGGCTGGGTGACCATTATTATGCCCGCCGTTACGTTGGCGTTTCCCTATTTTGCGTACATCGGTCGTCTGACACGGGCGAGTATCATTGAAGTGCTCCGAAGCGATTACATTCGCACCGCCCGGGCAAAGGGGTTGAGAGAGTCTGTCGTCATCTGGAAACACGTCCTGAAGGGAGCCTTGCTTCCCGTCGTTTCCTATCTGGGGCCGGCATTTGCCGGTATCGTCACCGGATCGGTCGTGGTCGAGCAGATCTTTCGAGTACCCGGATTGGGACGCTTCTTTGTCCAGTCCGCATTCAACCGGGATTATACGCTTATCATGGGTACGGTCATCGTATTCTCCGTCATTCTTGTGATCATGAACTTCATTGTGGATATCGTGTATGCCCTTCTCGATCCCCGCATTTCGTATAAATAGGAATATGTAATGAGCAATCATCAACCCATCGTTGCCGAACCCGGCGAGGACGTAAACGAATTTGACCAGCCCCTTGAAGGGGTCAGTCTCACCAAGGACGCATGGCGTCGTCTGAAAAAGAACCGCATGGCGATGATCGGTCTGGTCATCGTTGTGGTGTACGCACTCCTGGCCATCACGGCTCCGATTCTGCCGATTCACAGTTTTCGGTTTCAGATATCTGAACATCGCGACCTGCCGCCGTCACTGACGAAGACCGCCGGGGAGTTGTGGCTTGAACGTGTTGAAACGCGTATGTACGCCCTTGCCGAGCGTGACGGCAGAACGACTCTCAATGCAGACGAGCTGGCGGAACTGGATGCCATGCGGGAGCGCATCGCGACGGAGACACGCACGGTCGACGGAGAGGATGTGATGATCCACCAGCGGCGGTACATTGCCGGGACGGATCACCTGGGCAGAGACCTCCTGAGTCGTATCATATACGGCGGTCAGATCTCCATCGCTATCGGGCTTATCGGAACCATCACCTCGGTGCTTATCGGTATCGTCGTGGGGGCAATTGCCGGATATGTGGGAGGAAAGACGGACTATATCATCATGCGGTTTGTGGACGTCATGTACAGTCTGCCCTATATGCTCCTGGTCATTATCATGATGGCCATATTCGGCCGTAACATTTTCAACCTCTTTCTCGCACTGGCCCTTGTGAGCTGGCTTGTCGTCGCTCGAGTTGTCCGGGGACAAATCATCTCCCTCAAGAACAGCGAGTTTGTTGAAGCTGCACGGAGTATGGGGGCGTCCCGGGGGCGTATCATATTCCGGCACCTTGTGCCGAACACCGCCGGAATTATCATCGTCTTTGCCACCTTGCGCATACCTGCGTTTATCATGCAGGAGTCGTTTCTCTCCTTTCTCGGGCTGGGTGTTTCGGCGCCGTACGCCTCATGGGGATCCCTCGTAAGCGACGCGGTGGAACGGATGAATACGACACCGTGGCAGCTCTTTCTTCCCGCATTGACGATGACCGTCTTTCTCTTTGCGATGAATTTTCTCGGAGACGGGTTGCGGGACGCCTTTGATCCCCACAGCAAGAACCGCCTCTGATTCTTTATGGAGTTACACACGATATGAGTGAAAAAATACTGGCCGATCCGATATTGCAGGTGGAAAACCTCCGTACCCATTTCAAGACCGATGATGGGGTGGTAAAGGCTGTGGACGACGTCTCCTTCAATCTTCACAAAGGTGAGACCCTCGGAATCGTCGGTGAATCGGGATCGGGGAAATCGGTCACCAACCTTTCCCTGATGCGTCTCATTCCGACACCTCCCGGAAGAATTGTGGGAGGGAAGGTGAAATTCAACGGTACGGACCTCCTTGAGATCCCGGACCGGGAGATGAGAAACATCCGGGGCAACAAGATCTCGATGATATTCCAGGACCCCATGACATCGTTGAATCCCTTCCTGCGCGTCTCAACACAGCTTGAAGAGACGATCCGTCTCCATCAGGGACTGGGAAAACGGGAAGCCCGAACCAAAGCGGTTGAAATGCTCTCCATGGTGGGAATCCCCAAACCGGAAAAACGAATAACCAACTATCCACATCAGTTCTCCGGCGGAATGCGTCAGCGCGTCATGATTGCCATGGCATTGAGCTGCAATCCCGATGTCCTCATCGCCGATGAACCGACCACCGCCCTGGATGTGACCATTCAAGCCCAGATTCTGGAAATCATAAAACGCCTCGCCGACGAACTGGGAACGGCGGTGATCATGATCACCCACGATCTTGGTGTCGTTGCGGGAATGTGCGACAACGTCGTCGTTATGTATGCGGGGAAGATCGTTGAGAAGGGTAACGCCCGGGAACTGTTCAAGGATCCCAAACATCCATATACAAAGGGCTTGATACGGTCGGTGCCGCGTCTTGATCAGGTTCATCAGGACCGGTTGTTTTCCATCACGGGACAACCCCCCAGCCTGATCGATCTGCCCGACGCGTGCCCTTTTTATCCGCGGTGTGAGCACGCCATGGATATATGCAAGAGACAATATCCCGCTGCGGAAAAGCTGAGCGAATCGCGGTCGGTGAGCTGCTGGTTATACAAGGAACGGGACAACAAGGAGGCCGCAGGTGCCTGACAGCGATAAGAAGACCGATACCAACGATACGCTACTCGACGTTAAGAATCTCAAACTTCATTTTCCCATCGAAGAGGGTGTAATCCTGAAACGGACAACCGGATACATCCGGGCCGTGGACGGCGTCAACTTTTCCATTCGGAAAGGTGAGACCCTTGGTCTTGTCGGAGAATCGGGCTGTGGAAAATCCACCACGGCCCGGGCGATTGCGCAGCTCTATCCCGCAACGGACGGAGAAATCTATCTCAACGGCAAGGACCTGACCAAGGCGCGGCCACACGAGCTCCTGAAGTACCGCAAAGATGTGCAAATGGTCTTTCAGGATCCCTACGCGTCCCTCAATCCCCGCATGACCGTCCGTGACATCATCGCGGAACCGATGCAGATTTTCGTCAACCGGAAGCTCATGCAAATGTCCCGCACCGAGATCGATGCCAGGGTTGAGGAATTGATGGAGAAGGTTGGACTGAACAAGCGCTTCAAGAACCGGTATCCCCATGAGTTCTCGGGCGGACAACGCCAAAGAATCGGAATCGCCCGCGCCCTTGCGCTCAATCCGCAACTCATCCTTGCCGATGAGCCGGTGAGCGCCCTGGACGTTTCGATACAGTCACAGATCCTGAATCTCCTGCGGGATCTGCAGAAAGAGTTTCACCTTACCTATCTGTTCATCGCCCACGATCTGGCGGTCATCAAGTACATAAGCGACCGTGTTGCGGTGATGTATCTCGGGGTGATCGTCGAAGTGGCCGACTCCGAAAAGCTTTACGAGGAGCCGCTCCATCCGTACACCCAGGCCCTGCTTTCGGCAATTCCGATACCGGACCCGGAGGTGGAAAGCCGGCGTCAACGGATCATCCTCACCGGTGACGTCCCCTCGCCGGACAAGGAGCGGACGGGCTGTTACTTTTACGATCGCTGTCCCAAGAGAATGGACATCTGCGCGGGAAACATTCCGCGATTGCGGGATGTCAGGGAAGATCATCAGACTGCATGTTTTCTCTACTTTGACGCCACGCCGGAAAACACGGTTCGCAACGTCACAGAGAAGTAAAGGAGAGGGGTACGCCGAGGGTACGGGCAATCTCCTCGGCTATCCGTTTTTCCTCAGGCCATCGTCGGACCCGGCGCAGTTCAATTCGGATCGAACTTCCGTCCGTCAGAATGATGCTGTAGCGGAAAAAGCGCCGCCTTGAGAGGGCGTCGAGATTGCCGAATCTCCCGGGAGCTGTACCGTCCTCTTCCCCGCCCCGGGAGCGGCGTCCGCCGTCATCGCCATGGTTCCCTGAATCCTCCGACGCGGTGCGGGGATTTGAACCGACGCGATAGGTCGTGTATTCGATTGAGTCTATCTCGTGGAAATTCCAGCTGCGTCGTCGGGAAAGGACGATGAGGCCCTGACGATTTGACACCGTCTGAGAGGACGGATCGAAGATCCACCGTTCTTCGTAGAGCGCGCCAAGCAGGACGACGACAAGAAGAACGACCGAAAGAATCGGCAGGGGTTCGCCGTTGACCATGCGATCTGCAATACCCCACCCGAAAACAATGACAAGGGCCGCAAAGACGATGCGAAAGGCGATGCCGAAGGACAGCACGACGGCACCGTTTCTTCGTCTGTTCATGCGGAAAGTTATATCAAACATATTGCGTCATCCCGTCTCCCGGCTCAACGCCGTTCGACGTACATGCGGGATACCAGTGCTCCCGTCTGAAGATCCGTCCCACGTTGATCGTTCAGCGGGTCCAGAATGCGCCGGCCATTTACAATAAAGTAATAGTAATGCGGACCCGGCGGTACGGGAATGCGAATTGAGTAAAAATCATTCTCGTCGGGTCCGCTCAACCGGTGCATATAGGGATCCCACCCGTTGAAGGTTCCCGCCACGGTGACCCGCGGGTTGTCGAACATCGATACCCGCAGCTGACGGGCGTCGACGGTTTCCAGGGTAGGGGTGATCCTCGGGTGAAAGGCAAAGGAAAATGTCACCGTCCCGTCAGGGTGAAACCGGGGGGACACCGTCCGGTAGTCCGGTGGTTCCGGAAGGGTAACCGTACTCAATGAAATACCGCGGCGATCGGTGCTCACCTTTCGCGCATTGGGATCGGGTATCCATACGCCGTCCACGATCAGCCGGTACCGTATTTCGCCGGACAGGCCTTCGATGGGATAGGAAAGGTAGAAGAGATCGGGCTCCCCATCCCGCTTGCGGGCGGTAAATACATGTAACTCCTGGAAGTTCTCGTGTTCAAAGGCGGCGGCAACATAGCGGGCAAACTCCCGCTGTTCATAGGTAAAAACGACAACGTCGCTGAAGATCTGCGGCGGGCCCGCTTCACGTATTCCTGCAACTTCAAGAAAGGTGTCCGTCGATACCTGTGCGTCCGTCTCCTCAAGGGCAACACCGAGAAAAAGGATCCACAAGATCGATGCCACGTATAACCTCATATGTTACAGTATATCGGTAACCGATCAATGGGGCTTGATTCCGTCACAAGAATAGCCGACATAGTACGCAGGAAAAGATGCCGTCAACGGAACGTATTGAACAACTGCATCAGCAACTCTCGTATCTCGGCGACGAGCCGGCGGTAGCAGCCCAACGGGGTGAGATCGTCGAGCCGCCGCCGCGTCCCGACAGTACCATCGATGATGATCTTTCCGCCCTTCTTGACGAAGCGGAAGAGGACAGTGAGTCCCTTTCCGACACCGCCGCACTCCTCTCCAATCTCGATTCCGTATTTGATGAAGAGGAGACGCCGGAAGAAGAGGAAGCCCCCTCTTCCGAAGAGGATGACCCCTTTGCCGGACTGGATCTCGGCGGCGACGATATTCCCTTTCCCTCCGATTTCTCCTCAGAGGAGACGCCCGACGAGTGGGGTGATTCAGGGACGGCGGAGGACGAGCTTGCGGGAGAACCCTCCGAATCGGGAACGGACGAGGAAGCGCCCGCGGAGGAGCCGGAGAGTGGTGTCCCGGAAACCGAAGAGCCCGAGTCCGACGATTTTGCATTTGATGACTTTGACAATCTGGACGACCTTGATGACCTGGCAGACCTGGGCGATTTCCCGGAAACCGAGGATTGGGCGGCGGAATCCACCGCTGAGCCGGAAGGACCGTCTGAACCTTCAGCAGGCGACGAAGAAGGGGAGGACGAAGAAGGGGAGGACGAAGAAGCGTTCCTTCCGCCCGATTTTGATGACATCGGCGATGAAGATTTCGGCGAACCCGAACCCGAAACCGATGAAGATTCCGAGGGTGTGCCTGAAGCCGCGGACGATTTCGAAGCAGCCGAGGAACTTCCCGACCTCGATAACCTGGACGGCTCTGAAGAGTTCGGACGGCTCGATGAAGTAGACGAGTTCTCCGACCAGACGCCGGAAGAGGGCGAATATGAAGAGGCGGAAGACTTCTCGGAAGTAGAAGAGCTGGCGGAGGAGGATTTCGCCCGCGCGGTCGACGCGGGTTACACCGGAGAAATAGAAGAGGAAGAAGAGCCTGAAGAGCCGGAAGAAACGGAAGATGACATATTCGGCGCAGACTTCGGTGAAAAGGTCGATGCCGATTTCGGCGACATTGATATAGACGATGTGGCCGGCGGCGAAGACGCACTGGCAGGGCTGGACGACTCATTTGAAATACCGGAAGTAGACGAAGACCTTGAATCTCTCGATGAAGAGGGCTTCAGCCTCGGTGATTTTGGAGAAGAATTTGAAATCACCGACGAGTCGATAGACGATTTTGCCGGATTGGAAGTGGACACCGCGGGCCTGGACGAGGGTGGCGAAGAGGTTGAGGAAGCCACGGCGGTACCGGAAGAGGCGGGAGTTCCCCGGGAACGGGAGCTGTCGGACACGGAATTCACCCACATCCAGCAGACCCTGGGAACACTCCCCCTCAACGTAAAAATCGCTGCGGAAGAGGCCGTCGGTCACGGAAAGGGTTCTCCCGAGGAGATTGATGCCCTCATCGACCTTCTCATCGCAGGGGCCGCTCCCCAGGCGGTTGCCGACCAGCTGTCCAAAATGCTGGACACCCGGATCACCGTACCCAAGGGTTATCAGAAGCGGACGGGGCTCGCCTTTGAAGAAGAGCGGCGGACCTTCGCCTTTCGGCTGCGCCACGTCATCCTGCCGGCACTGCGTACAATAGCCATTGTAACCGTCATCGCCGCGGTTGTCGGATTCCTGGCATACCGCTTCATATATCAGCCGGTCCATGCGGCAATCCTCTACCGACAGGGCTATGAGCAGGCGGAAAACGACCGCTATGAAGAGGCAAACGACACATTTCGACGGGCTTACGACCTTCGTCGACGGGACGAGTGGTTCCTGCGGTACGCCCGGCTCTACGAGCGGAAGTACCAGTATCAGCTGGCGGTAGAAAAATACGATCAACTCGTCTTCGGAATGGCCCCAGAGCGGCGGGAGCGGCTCATTGAAATCGTGCGGAATGGTGACCTCGGCGTCAGCCGGGCGATAGACGACCGGAACAGGCGACTGCAGTTCTTTGATGTCCTCAACGTCCACAAGCCGGCCATACTGGACCACGCGGCGCTGCAGTCTGAGGTCCTTGCAAATTACCGCCGGGCGGACGAACTCTACTCGATCCTCCTCTTCGCCGACGAGTACGATTACGAGGCGCTCCTCGGGCGGGGAGACAATTATATGCGCTGGGCCGAGGAAAACGGGGAATACTACGAACGCGCCCGTCTCGCCTACGCAACGCTCCTCAACCGGCACGGCGACACCGATGAAGTTCTCATGCGATTCCTCCGTTACTTCATCAGGACCGACAACGAGCGACAGGTGGAACAACTGGTCAACGTCTTTGAAGAAGTCTCACCGGAGGCAGCGATAGACCCGCAAATCTATGCTGAAGCTGCGGGGTACCTCCTCGATCGCGGTCGCATCGCCGGCATCCGGGACATGCTCTTCCGTGCATACGACGAGGATCCTCTCGTTCCGGAAATTCATTACGAACTTGCGCGCTACAACAGGCGAACAACCAGTCCACAGGAAGAGAAAACCGCCCTTGATAACGCTGTCGCCGCATTCAGCGAGGCGGAACCGCTTTCCCAGCGGCGTCTGAGAAAACAGATCGATACCTACATCATGCGCGGCGAATACTGGTACCGCATGGAGGAGATCCTCAACGCTCAGGAGGACTTCGACGAGGCACTGCGCCGCTATGAAGGGGCAAAGGAGGCGGCGTTCCTCTCCGAGGATGGGGAGCTTGCCCGGGTCTACTCCCGTCTAGGCGACATCTACTACTATCACGGTCGGGACTATGAGCGGGCGCTCTCCCGATACAACGATGCCGTCGCCGACGGGTACGTAACCGACGAGGTTCAATACAAGCGGGGGTACGTCCACTACCGTGATGAAAACTATGAGCGGGCGACGGAGCTCTTCTTTTCAATCGGATCCATCAGTGAGATCTTCAGCTACAACAACAACGTCATATACGCCCGGGCAAATGCCCTCTACCAGCGGGGAAACTATATCGCCGCGGAGGCGCTCTATGCGGAACTGATGGATCGCCTCAACCAGCAGCGCGCCCGGATCAACACACTCCTCGTGGAAGAAGATACCTCACACCGGGCCCTTATAGAAAACATGGTGCGGGTATCCAACAACCTGGGAATTGCACAGTACCGCATGGGCGAGACCACATCGGTCGGTCCCGACGGCAACCCCTACCTCTCGGAGGCGCTGACCAATCTGCAGCGCTCCACGGAACTGTCGGGAAACTACCTCAGAGATTCAGAGACGGGGGAGCGGGCGCTGGCGACGGATCTCGCCTTTCTCAATATCAGGGAAATACTCTATCCCGAAGAAGAAGGCTTTCAGCCTCAGATATACGTGGAAATACCCAGAGATCCGGAACAGGACCTCTGGTAGGTGCTTCCGGTACCTAAACCTCAAACATCCAGCCGTGCCGGTCTTCCACCGCACCGTACTGAATGCCCTTGAGTTCATGCAGAATATCCCGGGTCAGCTCACCGATCTTACGTTCCCGGAAGACCCGTTCCTTCCCTTTGTGCGTCAGTGACTCCAGATAGGAAAGGCCTGCGGCGGTTCCGGTCACAAAGGCTTCCATCGCATCATCCATCACCTCCTGAATCGTCACGCGCCGTTCTTCAACGGTGACGTGCCGGTCTTTGGCGAGCTGAATAACGCTGCTGCGGGTAATGCCGGGGAGGATGGTGTCCTCAAGGCTGGGGGTAACCAGGGTGCCGTCGCTCATGAGAAAGAAGATGTTACTCGAGGAACCCTCTTCCACATAGGACTGCGTCGCCGCGTCCAGAAATACCGTCTCCATATAGCCGAGATCCATCATTGCGTGTTTTTCCATCGTGGGAATCACGTAATTGGCGTCGCACTTGATCCACCCCGTCCCGCCCTTGGTGGCGCGAATCTTGGTGGTCGTCGTCGCCTTGCTGTCGGCGTCGAGGTCAAAATAGCTGCCCACCGGTGTGGAAATGACGACCACATAGGGCTCGTGGCTCAGATTAAGACCGATTCCCGGCTCTGAATAGGAAAAGGGGCGCAAATACACCGACCGGGCGGTGAGAAAGTTGTCTTTCTCCCACGCGGCGTCGTACTCCGGGGCAAAGCCGAGCTTCTTGTTCCGTCTTACAACGCCCATGACCGCCTCAATAAACATCTCAACCGGGAAGGGCGGCATTTTCAATCCCTTCATGGAACGGTACATGCGCTCGCCGTTCTGGTCGGGGCGGAACATCCTGAGGGAACCGTCTTTCTGCGGAAACGCCTTGAGCCCCTCAAAACAGCCATACCCGTACTGGGTGGTGTAATTGACCAGGGGCAATCCGGCGATGGAATTGCGACGTGCAAGAAGGTTCTTCCGCTCGTCTTCCGGGAGCGCCGCCTCTTCGGCCGGCGTCATATGCTCCTGCTCTTTGAACTCGTAGTCCCACGCCTCTTCACCGTTGGCGGGAGACCCGTTGAAATGTGCCACGTATACCCACGGGTACAGGGCGAGTGTAAATTGTGCGGCCATAGGACCATTCTAAAAGTCCCATCGTTGGCGGTCAATGAAAAAACGGATATATTGGCGGTGATGGTAGATAACGTAATCATATTGGCCGGTGGATCGGGAACGCGCCTGTGGCCCGCCTCCGTCGGTCGGCGACCCAAACAGTTCTTTGATCCCGGAACGGGACGCTCCCTGCTCCAGATGACCGTTCAGCGGGCCGCCGAGACGGCCCCCAGGGCGACGATCGTCATCGTCACCCACCACTCCCAGATGGACCTCGTACTCGATGACTGCCTCAAACTGGGTGCCATCAGGGAGCGTATCGTCATCCTGCCGGAGCCGGAAATGCGCAACACCGCACCGGCCCTCGGATTTGCCGTCGCATACCTCCGGGACAGCGGGGCCGCCGACGAGACGTCGCTGGTCCTCGCTTCGGACCATCTCATTACACCGGTGGCGCAATTCGTCACCGACGTCGGGGCTGCGGCGGAACTTGCGAAAAAGGGACACATTGTGACCTTCGGTATCAATCCAACAAGACCGGAAACGGGATATGGATATATCGAGGCGGGAGAACCGGAAGAAAAGGGGCGGCGTGTGGTTTCGTTCCGGGAAAAACCGGACGCCGAGACGGCGGCGACGTACCTCGCGGCCGGCAGCTTCTTCTGGAACAGCGGAATGTTCGTCTTTCGTAACAGCGACCTCTGGGGCGAGCTCACCGCATTTCAGCCGGAAATTACGACGGCCTTCGCGGAGATCGACGAGCTGCCCTACGAGCAGCGCCGCATCGCCCTTCCCGAGCTCAACCGTGAAGGTATCACCGTCGCGTGGCACTCAAGCTATCTCGCCCAGCTCTATCACAGCCTTCCGAAGATCTCCATCGACTATGCCGTCATGGAGCGCTCCCGCAAGGGCGCAATGATCGAAACGCATTTTCACTGGAATGACGTCGGCAGCTGGGATGAAATGGCGCAGCTCACCGCCGACGGCGTCGTCGGCCGTAAGGGAGACAACTCCTACGCGCCCCGGGACGGCCGTCCCCGTCCACCGGTGGTCGCCGTTGAGAGCGGAGACAACTACGTCTACTCGGAAATCCCCGTCGTACTCTGCGGCGTGGAAGATCTCATGGTGGTGGTAAAAAACGGTCGTGTCCTCGTCGCCCGCCGCGGCAGCGGCCAGCACGTCAGAGACGCGGTGGAGGCGCTCCATGAAAAAGGATATGAGGATTTGACGTAGGGACGTTACGTCTCAATCCATCTCTTCAACCGCGCCGCTATCTCCAGGGACATCAGGCGGGCAAGTTTTTTTGCCTGCGCCGATCCGTCCCGGGAGCGTCCCGCGCCACTGTTTTCAGCGCCTCCGGTGTTGTTACCATCCTCAGAACCGTCGCTTCTGCCGCCGTCGCTCCCGTCATCCGCTGTGCCCTCCACCGAGTCTCCCCCCGAGGCGTCGCGGCAGACGCCTTCCGCGATCTCCCGTTCACTCTCAATCTGCTCAAGCAGGCGGTCCCGTTCCCGGGCGAGGGCGACGAGAACACTGCGCATGCCGCTGTGCTCCTCCGAAGCAAAGGCGACGGTCGCCCGCAGCCTGCTCGCATCCTCAAGGGCCTCCGCCGTCGCACGTACCCACGGCCGCGTTTCCAGACCCGCCAGAGGCGACGCCTCGTCGCCCCGTTCCCGTCGCAGCTCCTCCTCCCGTTCCTCTAAATAGCTGCCGTAATTGCGACGAATACTGTCAAATATCTGCTGAAAGGTCGCCGAAAAGGTCTTGGTGTACATCTCCAGTCGATAATCAGACGCCTGTTCCCTGAGCTTCTTAAAGGTCGCCGCCTCATCGCGGTACTTCCGCGCCTGGAGGAGAATATTCTTGATCGCCTGATTCATTTTGGCGCTCGGATCGCTTGCGACAATCTCCCTGATATCCGCAATGATGTCCTTGATCTGCGCATTTTCCGCCTCTGTTTTTTCTGTTGAACCTGACGGTTCCGCCTCGCCCGTCCCCTCCTCAAAGGCCAAATCCCCCCGCAACAGGGCGTGCTCAAGGGCGGTAACCACGACCAGTGCGGAAGCCTCGCAGGAGAGCTCATGGAGGCGTCCAAACACCTCGCTTGAGTACTCCGCCTCGGCGAGCTCACCAAGGATGTCGGTGATGAGGCGGCGGCGGACCTCAAACACGCCCCCCTCGACGGCGGACTCCAGCGCCGCCGCCGCCTCCCCAAAAACACTCACCTGCCGCTCCCGCCGGCGTTCGTTCTTCTCGATCTCCCTGAAATAGCCATAGAGCGCCTCGGGGCGATGCAACCGCTCTTTCACCTCAAACCACTCACCGGCGACACGCTTCTCCAAGGGCTTCACTCCTTAAGAATAACCCAAAAACCAACATATAACGAGAAACTTACAGTGTAACCTTTTCATATATTCTCTGTTTTACCGGTCAGAAACCGAAATAACGGTGATATAGCGTCACAATATTTCTTGACAGCGAAATTTGCGGTTGCTATACTACCGTAGAATCCTAAGATCAGGGGTGTAACCGGGTCGTTGACCTGAGCCCCGACACATTCGAGGAGGAATCCATAATGAGAAAACTTTCTCTCCTACTACTCGCGATGCTCATGGTCAGCTCCATGGTCTTCGCACAGGTCCAGGTCGAGTACGAACTGGAAGCAGAAGCAACGGCTACCTTCGGGGTAAACCTGGACGGCGTGTCAAATGCCGGTCAGCAGGTTAAAGGCCCCACCAGTGGTTTCCAGCTTGACCACAACATCGATCTCAATATCACCCTTATTGAAGAGCAGACGACTGAATTCGGTGAAGGCGACACCTACGGATACATCGAAATCGAAGATTTCGAAGTAACCATTGCAGCCGACGGCGCCGAAGGTACCGCACCGGCTCTGGGCGGAACCAACGGTGACATCACCGCCAAGGTCTTCATGGGTCCCGCATACATCGTCGTGGCAACCGCTGACAACGACGTCGATCAGGCTGCGGTTTCCCTCAACCTTGAGGAATCCATCTTCGGCCTCGCCGGTAACGTTGCGGGCACCGATGACGGAACGAGCGTGGCAGTCGGATACGACATCCCCGATCTTTTCAACATTGAACTGGTTATTGCCAGCGACAGCGCCGCCGCCGGTGGTACTGCCGATGACTGGTCGGACAACCTCTACAACAACTACAAAGGTGCGATCTTCACGGAAACCACCATTGACATGCTGACGATTTCCGTTGACCTGTCTTCTCCCCTGCGGACCCATATCACCGACGGTGATGTTGATGGCGACGGATACAACGGTTCCGAAGCGGCCGGTGATTTCGGCGACAACGCTTTCGTCGGTCTTGGCTTTGAGTACGAAATGCCTCTCGACGATATGATCACCCTCATCCCCTACCTCGGATTTGACCTCTTCAACGACGCAGCTGCCGGTGAAGCCGACGACTCCACTTCCGGTCGCGAAGGCGCGATGGACTGGGAAGTCATTGCCGGTGCAAAGGCTGTCTGGGGCGATGCCGACCAGGAAGTTCTTGCTGAAGCATCCGATGAATCCCAGCAGGGTGTTGGTGTAGAGTTCGGTCTCGGTAACGACTATCACGCCACAAACGACACGGCTACCTTTGACAACTACATGTTCTTCCGCGCGGCGTTCCTCGAAGCCGGTGGCGACGACGGACTCCTTCCCGTAGTTGGAGCTATCGCACTGGTTGAGTACTCCACCATGACCTCCACGGTCGATGACGTAGAAGGTGATGCGCTGAACAAACTCGGTTTCCTCGTTGAGCTGGATGCCGACCTTGGCGTGGTTTCTCCCTTCTTCGGTCTGATGTGGGCAAACTCCGACCTGGACGATGTGAACGCGACTGACGACGAAGTCGGTCTCGGTCTGAACCTTGGTGTGGACATCAACGTGATCTCGGCAACGACCTTCACCGTTGAGTACTCCAGTGGTAACCTTCTCCTCTCCGACGACGACACCGTGGTTGGCGACGGAAACGGTCTGTATGACGGCCTCACCTACGGTGCGGGCGCCTACTACGACACGGCACTTGATAACGTAACCGGTAAAATGGGTACGCTTACCTTTGCCACCAAGATCGAATACTAATTCACACGGTATTTGATTCCGGGAGCGGCCTTCGGGCCGCTCTTTTTTTATGCACTTTGTCCAGGTTCATATGTCTCAATACAAGCGTTGATTTGCCCGGGTCGTCGCGGGTAGCGACTGCGATTCAGACCCGGTATAGAGGTGTACTGAACAGATTGCCGGGAGAGTGTACGTGCATGGACATGGAAGCTTCGGCGGGTCAAACTCCGACCCAACCAAAATGAGTACGGTCTTGTTTTACATGTTCACCGAGACACCTGTCCGTCATAATTGTCCGGCAGGTCGATAGATCAACGATTAGCGGGCCGACGACGGATATGTCGTGTCGTGCATAAGGCGGGATTTTGAAGCAGGGGGCTTGGCAAGCCCCCTCTGTTTAACGTATGAGACTATTCTTTTTCAGTAACGGGAGTGATAAATGGTACGAGACTCACGGCGTCGCCGATGGCAATCCCATATGGCATTCCTCTGCCGGCGGTGTAATCCGTTGAAATTCCGGCGATTGTATTCTCTCCCTTGGGGTAGGCGTTGAGAAATAACCGGGAATTGCGTCCACTCGGGCGGCCTTCCTGCTGCACAAAGAGGTACCACAAGACTTCATCCTCGGGGTCTATGCTGATATCCACGAGGGAATAGCCGTCATTTTTATAGCTCCGGATCGTGGCGAGAAGTTCCTCTTCATTAAGTTTCGTCTCATGAATACGCCACGCCGAAATCTCCGATGCACCGGAGCCGTACATTACCCCGATCTGATCGTTCAGTACGGAAAACCCGAGGGGATTCCACCCTTCAAGCAGCCGGGTCGTCAGTTCCTCATTGACCTCGTCAGGTTGATACGTTTCAATCATCCAGCGTTCCGGCACCATTTCCGCGGCAATTGTGTACAGAACCGTAAAAGAGCCGTCCACATCCACTTCCATGCCGACGGGAATATAACCAGTGTCAATGGTCTTGGAAATCTCCTGCTGCATGTTCTGCGTGGACCGGTGGACCGTCACCAGCCATGCAGGCCGGTTGATGGGGACGGTGTTTTCCGAATTCTGCTGTCGGGAGGGTTCCTTCTCTTCGGCGGGTTGCTGTTGTGGCGTCGTCGGTGCGTTTTGATTCGACGTCTGCTGGATTTCGATGCGTGTCGAATCACCACTCTCACGGGTCTGTCGGGACGGCGGCGTCCTTTCCTGTCGGCCGCCGGCGGGAAGGGCGATAAGACCGGCGAGAAGGAGCGTCGCTCCCATGATGACGACATGGAGCGGTTTCTGCACTGGTTTTGGTTTCGATATCATTCATTACCTCCGTAAGGCGCTTACGCTACCACGGAGGGACGATAATTTCAAAGAAAACCGGGGCGGCGGGGATTACACATTTGTAATGTTTGCGCCTGACGGCGGAGGGGGAAGGGACCGCGGTGACCTTCGGTTCAACATAAAAAATCCTGAAATATGGCGATATTTCAAGCGATATTGCCGGCGCCGACGTGGGTTAGGTAAACCAATTTCAGGAGGGTCGTATGAACGATCTGAACTCGATTCTGATGGAGGGAAACCTCACCCGCGATCCCGTGCTGACGACGACGCCCCAGGGGACGTCGGTGTGCAATTTTTCAATGGGCAGCCACCATCTGTACCGGAAAGATGAAGATCAGCACAAGGAGACGTCATTTTTTGACGTGGAAGTGTGGAGCAAGCTGGGTGAGAATTGCGCTGAGTTCCTCAGGAAGGGACGGGGCGTGCGTGTTGTGGGACGGCTGAAACAGGACCGGTGGAAGGACGGTGAGGGACGGCCGCGTTCCCGGGTGAAGATTGTGGCGGAACATGTTGAGTTTCGGCCGATGCGGAAGAAGGAGCTCGTCGATCCCGAGGATGTGGAACGTGACGAGTATGATCTTGAGGAGGGAGCGTCGGAGAGCCTTGAGAGCGCCGTCGTTACGGAAGAGACGGCTGTTGCAGAAGGCGCAGTTGGATCCACCGGCGGCACATCTTCCGGCGCCGGACCGGCGGGGAAAAGAATGAGCGGCAAACCGTCGACCGGCGACGCCCGGAAAATCGATGCCCTTGAAGAGTTATCGGTCATTTAGTTGATCGAGAATTCTTGACGATAATATGACATTCGCGCTATAGTTTACGGAATGCGGGGAGCAAAGCTACGCGCACATGGATTCTATTCTCGAATGTTGAATCAGCAGTGGTGGTGGACCGTGTGACACGGTCCGCATCCGTCGTATGAGGTGCTGCGGACCGAGGTTTTCGGTTCGCGGCACTTTTTTTTTGAGAAGCCGCGTCTATACGCGGCTTTTTTTGTGTCCCGAAATAAGACGGCAGCGGCAAATTGAAAAGGAGGAGCGATGAGCGAGGGAAATCAGGTGATCAAGGTACTTTCAGGCGAGCGCTTTACGCCGTACGCGCTGGCCCGGAAACTCTCCGCACGGGCGATGCTGGAGTCGGCAACCTTTGAAGGCGGGCGGGCGCGCTACTCCCTGCTCATGGTGCGGGAGGCGTTCCGTGTCTCTCAGGAGGGAGGGCGGATTTTCTTTGATGACGGCGAAAAGAAGGTGCGGATCAAAAGCAAAGCCCGGGATATCCTTGATATTCTGGCCTACTTTGCGGACCAGCACGCCCCGCCGCGGCAGGATTTTCCCTTTCCCGCCGGAGGGATCGGTTTCCTCTCCTACGAGTTCTCCCGGTACTGCGATACGATTCATTTTTCCGACCGCGAAGACCCCCTCGGTCTTCCCGACGGTGTCTTCCTCTTTGGACATGTCCTTGTCGTATTTGACCACTACAGCGATCTCCTGTACCTCATCGGTTTGAACTATGCGGAACGTTCAATCGATCTCGAGTCGGCGCTCCGGGAGACCGAGGCGGCCATTCACGACCTGAATTTCAATTACATGCAGCACGACGGCGAGAACCATGGCGCTGCGGTGGTGGAGGACCCCGAGGACCGTTCCCGCTTTGAGAGAGGAGTGGAGACGGTGAAAGAGGAGATTGTCGAAGGCAATCTTCTGCAGGGAGTCCTTTCCCGGCGACGTGAGGTGAAGACCGCCATGACCGCGCTTGAGGCGTACCGGCGGCTGCGCTCTTCAAATCCCGCGCCGTACCTGGTCTACCTGGACTTCGGCCGGTATCAGCTCTTTGCCGCTTCCCCGGAAATGCATGTTCGGGTAAAGAACGGTGTTGCCACCATGCGTCCCATTGCCGGTACACGGCGCCGGGGCGCGTCCGAGGAGGAGGACCGGGCGCTGGAAAAAGAACTCCTTGATGATGAAAAGGAGCTTGCGGAACACCTCATGCTCGTCGACCTCTCCCGGAACGATCTCGGGCGGGTGTGCAAGCCCGGTTCGGTCCGTCTCTCCCATTATCATGCGGTGGAGCGCTATTCCCGGGTGATGCATATCGTCAGTCAGGTGGACGGCGAACTTGCCCCGGGAAAACGGGGAATAGACGCACTGCGTGCAACCTTTCCTGCCGGTACCGTCTCGGGAGCGCCCAAGATTCGCGCAATCGAGACGATCGACTCCATAGAACCGGTGCGGCGAGGGTTCTATGCGGGAGTGGTTGCGTACTTCGAGCCCGACGGCAATATGGACAGTTGTATCACCATTCGTGCCGGTCTGAAGATGGAGGATTCTCTCTTTCTGCAGGCAGGTGCCGGTATTGTCTACGACTCGACGCCGGAGCGGGAGTTTGTGGAAACAAATGAGAAACTTGCGGCGCTGATGCGCGCCGTCGGACTGGAGGCGGAAGCATGATTGTCCTTATCGATAACTACGATTCATTTACCCACAACCTCTATCAGTATGTATCCGAACTGACGACGGAGCCGGTGCGGGTAGTCAGGAACGACCGGCTTTCCGTAGACGATCTTGAGAAGCTGCGACCGAGCCGGCTGATCATTTCTCCGGGACCGGGACGTCCCGCCGACGCGGGAATCTCGGTCGAAGCGATACAACGGTTTGCAGGGAAGATTCCCATCCTGGGCGTCTGTCTCGGCCATCAGGCGATAGGCGAAGCCTTCGGCGGTGTCGTGGTGAAGGCGCGCCGTATCGTCCATGGGAAGATGGACCGCATGAAGGTGGACGGTCGTGGTGTTTTCCGGGCGATCAATTCGCCCGCAGAGTTTGTGAGGTACCACTCCCTCGCGGTGGAGGAGGAAAGCCTTCCGGAGGTGCTCGAAGTGAGCGCCCGCAGCGAGGACGGCGAAATCATGGGATTGCGCCACCGGGAGTTTGTGGTGGAGGGCGTTCAGTTTCATCCTGAATCAGTTGCGAGTGGCGACGGAAAGAAACTGCTGGCGAATTTTCTCAACTATCGGCGGGAGCCCTTTGAACCGCGCTTTTACCTCCAGAACATCATCGGCGGGAATGATATGGCCCAGGCTGAGGCGTCGGAGTTCATGGAGGAGCTGACCGACGGCAACCTGACCGACGCCCAGATCGCCGGTTTTCTCGTCGCCCTGAACGCCAAGGGGATCACGGCGGAGGAAATTGCCGGATGCGCCCAGGTGCTGCAGAGAAAGCGGACACCCCTTGAAGTGGCGGGACCGCTTCTGGATACCTGCGGCACCGGCGGAGACGGCCTGGGGACGTTCAATATCAGTTCTCTGACGGCGCTGGTAGCGGCCAGCTGCGGCGCCAGGGTGGCCAAGCATGGTAACCGCGCCGTAAGTTCCCGAAGCGGCAGTGCCGATTTTTATAAAGCTCTGGGTATCAACATCGATATCACGCCCCAACGCGCCGCCGAGTCCATAGACGAGGCGGGATTCGCCTTTCTCTTCGCGCCCCTCTACCACGGGGCGATGCGATTTGCCGGTCCCGCCCGTCGGGAGCTCGGCATCAAGACGATCATGAATCTCCTTGGTCCGCTTGTGAATCCCGCCCGGGCGGAGTTCCAGCTGATCGGCGTCTTTGCGGAGGAGTTCATGCGACCCGTCGCGGAGGCGGCGATCCGCCTGGGAATACAGCGGGGCATGGTCGTTCACGGTCTGGACGGCCAGGATGAAATCAGCGTATGCGCGCCGACACGGATCATTCTTTTTGAGGCGGGCGTTTCAGGTCAGGAGCCGGGCCCGGAGACCGCGTCTTTTGATGAGTTTGTCCTTGGACCGGAGAATTATGGTCTTCACACGCATCCGTCGGAATCCCTCGTTGGCGGAAATGCAGAGGAGAATGCGGAGGTGGCGTTGCAGCTCCTCTCCGGGGATAACGGGTATGGGTCGGACGGGATCGTCAATCCCGTGCTGGCGGCCCTCCATGACGCCGTGGTGCTGAATGCAGGAGCTGCGCTCCACCTCTATGGTATCGCCGAGACCATTACTGCCGGCGTCGCCGAGGCGCGGCAGGCGCTGGAATCGGGTAACGTTATGGCAACGCTGGAGAAGGTTATTGCCGTAACACATCGCAGGTCGGAATCGTGAAGGGCGATATTCTGACCCGTATCGTCGATGCGCGGAGGAAGCGAATCGCCGCCGCCGGCGGTCACACCCAGGGTATTGATCTGCCCGCGACGAGAGGAGACGTTCCGGTTATTCCCTTTCCCGGGCCAGTGATTTGCGAGATAAAACGGCGCAGTCCCTCGAGGGGCGAGCTCGACGGCGGCCTTGACCCGGTGGAGCGGGCGCGCCGATACAGGGACGCCGGCGCACAAGCGGTCAGCGTGTTGACGGAGGAGGAGTACTTCGGCGGTTCGCTGGCGGATCTGATCGCGGTCAAGGAAGCCTTCCCCGATCTTGCGGTATTGCGGAAAGACTTTCTCGTAGATGAAGAGGATATTGTCGCATCATGGCGATCCGGCGCCGACGCGGTTCTGCTCATCGCTGGCGTGCTTGATACTCCGCAACTGGCGGCAATGCTCCGACGTACGACGGAGCTCGGTATCACACCGCTCGTGGAGATACACAATGACGATGAGCTGCGCCGAGTCGCTCCCCTTCGCCCCCCGGTGATAGGAATAAACAGCCGCGATCTGCGGACCTTTCGGGTGGATCTGTTGGGGCCCCTTGCCCTCGCGTCCCGAATCGACTGGGATTGTGTGCGGGTCTTTGAGTCGGGAATCTTCAATCGTGAAGATATCCGTCTTGCCCGGGACGGCGGATTTCGGTCGGTACTGGTTGGCGAGTCGGTCGTCCGCGACCCGCGACGGGTCGGAGCGCTTGTAGACGAGAGTCGCAGTGAAGGAATCGGTGAGGCCGCGACCCGCCGCGTCGGAACGCGGGAACCGCAGGGTGAGCCGACCGCGAGCCCGCCCCTGAGGCCGCCACGGACCGACCGTGCGGGGAAGCTGCCGTTCTGGACCGCCCTCGCTCTGCGTCGGGATGAATATGCGGCAAAAGCAGGAGAGACCGGGGCGGGTGGAACTGTTCTCCGGCGGCCCCTTGTCAAGATATGCGGAATTACCTCCGTCGAGGACGCCCTTTGGGCACAGCGGCTCGGCGCGGATCTCCTGGGGCTTATATACGCCGCATCGCCGCGGACGGCGCCTGACGGGCTTGCTTCGTCGCTCAGGGAAGCGGGGGTGACGATTCCCCTCGTAGGAGTGGTGGTGGAAAAGGGCAAGACCGGGGGGGATCCGGTGCAAGAAAGCGAGAAGGGAGAACGGAACGCCGCGCTCTGCAGCGCCGCCGTACGGGATCTCCGGGAAGGTGTTCTCGATGCGATTCAGTTGCACGGCTCCTCCCGTCCCGACGAGGCGTTGCACTACGGTTGGCCGGTGTACAAAGCGGTCCGTTTTTCGGATCCCGCCGCGGTGGAATCCGTTGTAACGGCTTTGCGTACTCCGCGCTTCCTCATCGACGCCTATGATCCGTACGCGCCGGGAGGTACGGGGCAATCGGTAGACGAAGAGATCCTGTCGGCGGTGACCGAATCGCTGCGATGCCGACCCCACGGAGCACTGTGGCTTGCAGGCGGGCTCAACCCGGACACCATCGCTTCGGCGATCATCCGGTGGCAGCCGGAACTGGTCGATGCATCAAGCGGTCTGGAGTCGGAACCGGGAGTGAAAGACCGGCAGAAAATGGAGCGGTATTTTGCCGCCATTGACGGCGCTGCCGCCGGGGCGGAAAAGACGTGGGAGGAGGAATCAAAGTGAAAAGTGAACGAACCGGATTCTTTGGCGAATTTGGCGGGAAATACGTGGCGGAAGTACTGCGCGGTCCGTTGGATGAACTTGAGCGTGCCTTCCGCGACGCAATGTCCGATACCGCCTTCTGGGATGATGTAAACCGCATACACCGGGAGTACACGGGACGACCGACGCCGCTCCTCTTCGCGGAGAACGCAACGCGGGAGCTTGGCGGAGCACAGCTCTACATTAAGCTTGAGGGGCTCGCCAATACGGGGGCCCACAAAGTGAATAATGCGATCGGTCAGGCCCTTCTGGCGAAACGAATGGGAAAGACGCGAATTATCGCCGAGACGGGGGCGGGACAGCATGGTCTCGCTACCGCGGCGATATGCGCCAAACTTGGCCTTGAGTGCACAGTCTATATGGGTGAGGTGGACATCGCCCGTCAACGGCCAAACGTCTTTCTGATGGAACTCTTTGGGACGAAGGTGGTACCGGTGACATCAGGTGCACGGACACTGAAGGACGCCGTCAATGAGGCGCTCCGTGACTGGGCGGCCCGGTGCGACGACACGCACTACATTATCGGATCCGCTCTGGGTCCTTCCCCGTACCCGGATATGGTCAGGGAGTTTCAGTCGGTGGTCGGACGGGAAGTGAAGGAGCAACTCGCCGGCCGCTCAGTTACGCCTGACGTTCTCGTGGCATGCGTCGGTGGCGGTTCCAACGCCATCGGATTTTTTTCGCCCTATCTGGAGGAGAACACACCGCGGCTGGTGGGCGTGGAGGCAGGGGGGCGGGGGACCGCCATCGGCGATCACGCTGCGCGTATGAATGGTGCCGGCCGCGCGGGTATCGTCCAGGGTTACAAGTCTCTCTTTCTCTTAGATGACGAGGGACAGGTTCAGGATACCCATTCCGTCTCCGCAGGGCTCGACTATCCGGGAATCGGGCCGCAACTGGCGTACCTCGGACAATCGGGACGTATAGAGTTTCAGCGCGCAACCGACGAGCAGGCTCTCTCGGCGCTGCAGTTCTTTGCCCGCAATGAAGGCGTTGTCTTTGCCCTTGAGTCCGCCCATGGCGGATGGCACGCAATGGAAGTTGCCAGATCTCTGCCGTCCGATGCGGTGGTAGTTGTCAATATGAGCGGACGGGGTGACAAGGATCTGTTTATTACCGCCAAGGAACTGATGCCGCGCCGGTGGAAGGAGTTTCTCCTCCGTGAAAGCGCGACTATCAGTGAAATTGAATTCGACAAGGGAAGGGGAGAAACATGAAAAACGTACTGATGACGCATATGATTCCCTTTTTTCCCGATCGCCGGGGAAGCATAGATATTGCCAGAGCGATGGTAGACGGAGGAACCTCCTACCTTGAAGTGCAATTCCCATTCAGTGATCCCACGGCGGACGGACCGGCGATACAGGGTGCAGGATCGGCGGCCTTGAATGCGGGCTTTCGGCTGGATGAGGGATGGCGTTTTCTTGAAGAAATCGTTCCCTACGCGGCACATGCGGGAGTTGATGTCTTCGTAATGAGCTATGCCTCCCCGGTTTTCGTTTATGGGATCGATCGGTATGTCCGGGAAGCGGCATCCAGGGGGGTGCGGGGATTGATCGTACCGGATCTCCCTGTTGACCTGGACGAGGGGCTCTATGCCGCGGGAGAAGCCCACGGCGTTGCAGTCGTACCGGTGATAGCGCTGGGTGCCGCGGCTGAGCGGATTGACCTTACCCTCGGCCTGCAAAGCGAGTTTGTATATGCGTCATTGCGACGTGGTACAACCGGTGCGTATACCGAAATCGGGGCGGAAAACGTCGCATTTCTTCAATCTCTTACCCGCGACAGCGGAACAGGAAAGCGAGAGGTACCGGGTGGCGCTAACGAGACACCGGCACCGAAAATACTTGCGGGTTTCGGCATTTCCACGGTGGAGCAGGTGGACGCCGTCCTCAGGTACGCCCACGCAGCCGTTGTGGGATCGGCCTTTGTCCGTGCTGCCGGGGAGGCTGATGCGGCAGACGGCGGCAGCAACGATTTCGACGGATCATATCGGAAACTCTATCAACGAATTTTTCATCTGACCCGCGAGCTGGCACGTGCAGATTAGAGATACGGTCGGAAAAAAAGGAAATGAGTTGCCTTTCTGATGGCGTCTCCGTACTGTATGGTCATGAAAACCGATATCACCACCGATCGTTTTGATGATGCCGTCCTCCAATCGGATCTTCCGGTGCTCGTCGATTTCTGGGCGGACTGGTGCATGCCGTGTAAAATGATGGAACCCGTCCTGGACGACCTTGCCGCAGAATACGAAGGCAAGCTTGTTATCGTCAGGGTCAATGTGGATGAGGAGCAGGATCTTGCCAACCGCTACGAAGTGGTCAGTATCCCTTCGTTTTTGCTCTTCCATAATGGGAAAGTGGTGGCAGAGCACCTCGGTGCGGCACCTACCGCACGGATGAAAGAAATGCTTGCTCCCGTGCTGTCACAGGAGTAGGTGCCTCTCATCAGGGGCTGTAGCGGTCCGGCGAGTTTTGTGAACCCGGAGAGGCACCGCCTGTCGGAGTGATATGCCAATCCGCGGCGGTGCCGGTGTCCGGGGCGCCGGGAGTACGGCAGATTGATCGTGTAGCCGTGCTGTTTTCCGGATCGACACCGTCTTCAGGAATGACAAACTCACCGGTAATTTCCCATCCGCCCAGCGCGACAACTTCCTCAAACATAGCCAGCTGGGATGTCAGGCCGAAGCCGCGTTTGTCGCTGCTTACGTCATACTTCTTGGTTGTGTACAGGACGGCATCCACAATCGGGCCGCGAGGATAGGAACAGAGTGTGATCGCCCCCGTGCTGTTGGGTATCCCGTCCCCCTCAGGCACCCACACGTCCCAGGCGGCCGGAGACGCATCATTTCCGCCGCTCTCCGAGGGGGTGGTCAGCTCGTCAACCTCTTCGGGAAGGCCTTCGGGTTTGCAGTGGACGACGATATAGTCTCCCCCTCCCACATCCAGGGGCGGCAGAATAACTCTGCTGTCCCATGAGCCGGGGCTCCCTTCATAGAGACACATTCCCCCTACGTTGCCGTCGGTGAGTACTTCCAGCTCGATCCAGTCGGGATGCGCCGCAGAACCCTCGCATACAAATTCGCTGATACGGATATCCGGTACATGTTCATTGAGTCCATATACGGATGCCAGGATGGACGAAACGTTACCCGATTCGTCCGCTACGCGCGCGTCGATCCAGTACTCCCTGCCGGGAAGAAAGGCGGGGCGACCGGTCAGTTCCAACGCCCCGTCCCACCACCGGGATTCCGTTATTTCCACCACCGGATCGATGGAAAGCTCCAGCAGATGTACCGGTTCATCAAACTCCATCGCGACGACCGATTCCGACCGCGCCTCCGTTCGGTGGAGAATTGGAGCCTGCCAGTCCCCGCGAATCATCTCAGGAAGGGTCGCCTGGGGATCACATCCTCCGGCCATCCCCGTGAACAGACCGCAGATTCCGCAGAGTGCGAGAGCGTGCACGATACGTAATCGACTCATGGGCCCTCCTGCTACGTGTGTTACGACCTAAAGAACGACAGAAAGGGATCGCCGCTTGCCCAAAAGAGCAATAATCTGCAATGGTGTAGTACAATTATGTACCGGAGGAAAAATTGTGGCACCAAGTCCCCTATTTGAAAAATATGGACAGACCGTGCGGGACGGGACGGTGATCTTTGAGGAAGGTCAGCGGGGCGACAAGATGTATATCATTCAATCGGGTGTCGTTCGCATCACAAAGAAAATTGACAATCGGGAACATCAACTCGCGGAGCTGACCAAGGGTGATTTTTTCGGGGAGATGGCGATCGTTTCCAATACCGTACGATCGGCATCTGCCGTCGCCTCCGGGACGGTCGAGATTCTTGCCTTTGACCGTCGCGGTTTCGAGGCAATGATCGGCAAAAATACGCAAATCGCGATGAACGTCATAGACAAGCTGTCGCGAAAGCTTCAGAACGCAAATTCCCAGATCCAGACTCTGGTTCGTCAGAATGAGCGCAGTATGATCGCCCTTAATCTGTACAACCGGTTTCAGGAACGGGAAACCGACAATCAGGTGCTGACCTTCAACCGGACGGTTGAAGAGATCGCCCTGCAACTTGCATCACCACAGGAGCGGGTATCGGAAGTTCTCTTCGGTTTCGACAGGGCCGGGATCTGTAATGTCGATGGGAATGCGATACGATTGAAAGACAAGAAACGGCTGGTCCGCTTGGCGACTATGGAGGACGAATAAAAATGTGTGGAATTATCGGATACTGTGGCCCCAGGGTGGCGGCGCCGATCCTGATTGAAGGGCTGAAGCGGCTTGAATATCGCGGATATGACTCTGCGGGAATCAGTGTTGAGCACGAAGGTGCGCTGCGACTGGTGAAGCGCGCCGGAAAGATCAACGACCTGCGGGCACACGTACCCGAATCCTTTCCGGGTCACATCGGAATCGGGCATACCCGCTGGGCGACTCATGGTGGTGTTAACGACGTCAACGCTCACCCTCACCTCGATCCGACGGGACGTGTCGGTATCGTCCATAACGGTATTATTGAAAACTACATGACCCTGAAAGAGCATCTCGAGGATGAAGGGCACGTCTTTATTACCGAGACCGATTCCGAGGTGATCGCTCACCTCGTCGCCGATTTTTATGACGGCGACCTTGAAAAGGCGGTTAAGGAGACGGTGGGGCTCCTCAAGGGGACGTACGGAATCGTGGCGATGCACGTCGACGAGCCCGATAGACTTGTGGGAGCGCGGAACGGCTCTCCCCTCGTGCTCGGAATCGGCGACGGCGAAATGTTTCTCGCCAGCGATGTTACCGCCATTATCGCCCACACCAAACAGGTCGTGTATATAGAAGACGGCGAGGTTGTGTCGGTGACTCCCGACGGATATGCAACAACGGACCGCCGAAACAACGAAATACAAAAACAGATTGACTATATCAGTTGGGAACTTGAAGAGATTGAAAAGGCCGGTTTTGCCCACTTCATGGAAAAGGAGATCTATGAGCAGGTCGAATCGATTCCCCGGGCGATGCAGGGACGCCTCGATCGGGAGTACGCCACCGGCCACCTTGGCGGACTCAATCTTTCCAACCGTGAACTCCTGGAAATAAACAGAATCAAGATACTGGCCGCCGGTACAAGTTACCACGCCGGAATGGTTGCCTCCTATGTGCTCGAGGCGATTTCACGCCTGCCCGCCAACGCGGAGCTGGCGAGTGAAACGCGGTATCGCAACCCGATCGTGGAGCGGAACAGTCTCTATTTTGCGGTCAGTCAGTCCGGCGAGACGGCAGATACCCTCTATGCCATGCGGGAGGTTCAGCGCAAGGGCGGACGGGTTCTCGGCATATGCAATGTCGTCGGATCGACAATTCCCCGTGAGTCAGACGGCGGCGTATATATTCACTCCGGTCCCGAGATCGCCGTGGCGTCTACCAAGGCGTTTACAAGTCAATTGACCGCACTGTACCTCTTTGCCCTCATCATGGGACGCATGAGGGATATGTCTTTCGAGCAGGGATTGCGGTTCATTGACGCCCTGGAGGCGGTGCCGCGTCAGATCGAGACGATTCTGGAAGACGTGTCCCCCATTCAGGCTCTGGCCCGAAAGTACGCCCGATGCGACGATTTTCTCTTTCTCGGACGGGGGATTAACTACCCCGTGGCGTTGGAGGCGGCGTTGAAGCTCAAGGAAGTGAGTTACATCCATGCCGAGGGTTATAGTGCCGCCGAGATCAAGCACGGTCCGATTGCCCTGATTAACGAGGAGACTCCATCCTTTTTCTTCGTTCCCGATGACGGGTTGCGGGACAAGGTGATCAATAACATGAAAGAGGTGAAGGCGCGGGGCGGCCCCGTCATCGCCCTCGCGGTGGAAGGTGACCGGGAGGTCTCTCTCATCGCCGACGACGTGCTCTATGTTCCCAAGGCCAATGAGTTCATGTATCCCCTGCTCATGGTCGTGCCGACGCAGGTGTTTGCCTATTTTTGCGCCCTCGAACGCGGATGCAACGTCGATCAGCCGAGAAATCTTGCAAAAAGCGTAACGGTGGAGTAGGGCGCCCCGGGATGAGCCCATTCATCTCACGACGGAGATCACCGGGAGCGCGGGTTGCCGCGCTCTCCCTCGTTCTCCTGGCCGCCGTCGCACCGGGCGCGGTCTTCGGCCAGGAAATCGGCATCCTCGATTCTCCCGTCCGGTGGGGGAGGGGGCTCCCGCTCTTCCCGGCAAATACCGCGCCATACTATCACGGGCGGTATGTTCTCGACGGACTCCGTATAGATTTGTACCTGGCAGGGAATATGCAGGCGGGCGGTCTTCCGCCGGGACCGGCAACGTCCGGAGAACGGTGGCGTGCCGACCGGAGTTGTGCGGCCGGCCGTATCTTCCGCTACGTCGGTAACGCCGGCGGGAATGATGTCGAGGCACCACGGGATGCCGGCGAAATCCTCGTGTTTGAAGTGGAGCCGTCCCCGGACAGCGGCGATTATCGGCTGTTCCTGAGGGTCGCCGGCTTGAACGACTCTCGATCCCTTTGCTCATTTATCGATCCCTTCATGGAACAGTTCCGTTTTTTTCTCACCCTTCACGGCGAGCGCGGCAGGCGTCTCACGTTCTTCCCGGAGGACCTGCCGGAACTGCCCGCCGTAATAGAGCTTTCTCAATAGGGAGGGAAAAGCTGCCGATACCTCAAAATGAGGTGTTCCATGGTAAAAAAGAGGGAACGAAACGACGCGTCGACGTCATCGGTCCGGCGGAAAAAGTCTTTCAGCGCGGCGCGGATCATTCTCGCAGGCATCTTCATTCTGGTGTCCACAACCGTGCTGGTCGCTCAGACCGAAACCGCGACCGATTTATCGGTTGGTACCGATGACCTTCGTATAGAACAGACCATTGAAGGCGGTTACTACCTGTGGATTCGGAAAAAAGCCGGCATCGAGTCGGTCCTCATCACCGAATCAACGGAAGCGCCCGAGCGGAATGTAACGACCTTCGCCTTTCGCGCACCTGAGTACCATCCCGCAAACGGAGACGAGCGGCGCATACTCAACGGTGAGTTCCTCCCCCGGGACGGAAGGTACTTTCTCGTTGACAGTACCGTCGAGGAAGACGAGGAGTTCGGCCAGGCTTTTCGCATCTTCATTCCCTATATTCTGGAATACGGGTACCCCGATACGCGTCACGGAGAGGTTATGGTCCTCGATGGAACGTACCTCAGTATCCGGACCTTTTCCCGCCCCTACGCCGACTATCGCGGTTCCTTTCAGGACAATCCCTTTATCGTACGGGTCCAGCAGGCGCCGATGGCCGGGCCGCCGGAGGGGAACTACATGCCCGATACGGTCGACTCCTTTACCGATATCGCGGAAGAAAATGACGGCGTTTCCCTCTTCTCCCAGGGGCCGGAAGACACCCTCAACCGTATTGCCGACCTTCTGCCCGGCGACGGCGACACCCTTGATCTCGTCCTGGCCCTCGACACGACGCAGAGCATGCATGACGACCTTCCGGTACTTCGGGACGGCCTTATCGAAACCCTTCGACCGCTGGTTGCGGAATACGAGAGCTTTCGGGTTGGATTCATTCTCTATCGCGACTACCTGGAAGAGTATCTGGTACGGAAATACGATTTTGTCGATACCTTTGCGCTCGTCCAGGATCGTCTGAATCGAATACGTATCGGCGGCGGGCGTGACATCCCGGAAGCGGTCTATGAAGCGCTCTGGGCGGGCGTGCAGAGTTTCGACTGGGAAGGGGATGACCGCATTATCATTCTCATCGGTGATGCCCCGCCCCACCCCCGACCGCGGGGGAGTGTGACCAGGGAACAGGTCTTTCAGCGGGGCAGGGAACTGGCGGTAAAGATAAACACGATCATTCTCCCCCAGTAACCCCGTGTCGCAGGCGACGACGCGGCATTCTCCGCAGCCTCTGCAGCGAATATGCTACAGCGGCGCAGTTGCCTCCTCAAGCCAGCGCCGGTCGTCCGCATCGTTCAGGAGCGGTTCGATCTGCAGTCGAACCGTCCGGTGATAGGAATCGACCCAGCTCCGCTCAGACGGCGTCAACATGTCGAGGTCGATCATGCGGCGGTCTATGGGGCAGAGCGTCAGCGTTTCAAAGGTGAGAAATGCGCCGAACTCCGTCTCCGTCGTGTCGGCGGGAATGGAAACGGCGAGGAGATTCTCGATCCGAATCCCCCATTTCCCCGGTCGATACAGTCCCGGCTCATTGGAGACCACCATCCCCCCTTCCAGAGGCCAGTCCGAGGATGACGGGGCGATTCTCTGGGGACCTTCATGCACGTTGAGAAAGAATCCCACCCCGTGACCCGTTCCGTGGCCGTAGTTGCAGTGTTCCGACCACAGCGGCATCCGCGCAATCGCATCGATGTCGCGACCCGACGTACCTGCGGGAAAGACGAGAGTAGCAAGGGCGATGTGTCCCTTGAGTACCAGGGTGAAATCCCGTTGTGCTCCCGGGTCGACCGCGCCGACCGCAACGGTACGAGTTATGTCGGTGGTGCCGTCCCGGTACTGCCCGCCGGAATCGATCAGGTAGACGCCGGGTGAGGTTATCGTCGCCGTGCTCCGTGGTTCTGCCGCATAGTGGACGATGGCGCCGTTTCCATTGAATCCCGAGATGTAGTTGAAGCTGTCGCCGACGTAGTTGTCCGTGTCACGGCGCTGCCTGCGGAGCATTTCCGCCGCCTCTATCTCCGTGAAGGTTTCTCCTGACCGAACTCTGTCGTCGAATTGTCGTAAAAATCGAACCATTGCCGCGCCGTCGCGACGCATGACATTTCGGATATGCCCCAGCTCCACCGTATTCTTGCGCGCTTTCATCACCGTCGACGGCTGTATCGTCTCCACCCGCGCCGCTGCATTCCAGGTGGTTGCTACGGCGTAGCTGAGCCTATCGGGATCGATCATTACCGGCCCGTTCATGTCGGAGATGTCGGTATAGAACGAATCGTATTCGGCGAGGGTGATACCGTTTTCGTCAAGGTAGCTTTTTACCTCTCCGGAGACGCGTCCGGTATCGGTGTATAACGTTGTCCGGGTGTCGTCTATGATGAGATATGCCAGAAATACGGGGTTATAGGGGACGTCCGCTCCGCGAAGGTTCAGGATCCATGCAATGTCGTCGAGAGTTCCCACCACATGACTTCGTGCCCCCTCGGTTGCCATCGTTGAACGTATGCGGCCGATTTTCTCTGCCGTTGACCCGCCGCTGATCTCGTCCGGAACGCGGTACAGCAGAGAAGCGGGGACCGCCGGGCGGGAGGTCCACATTTCGGTTATACCGTTCCCGAGATCGGTCAGTTGAATACTCTTTTTCCGGAACCGGCGTTCCAGCTCCCGGACGGCATTGACCGTAACGGTACGCATATCCACGGCGACTCGACCATTTTCACGCACCTCCCGGCCGAGCCATTCGGGGTAGTTCGGAGTTCCCGAGGTGTGAAGGCGGAAGAGGCGGAACCCGGTCCCGTCAATCGCCTTTTCCGCTTCAAGAAAATAGCGCGAATCGGTCCAGAGTCCGGCGTCTGCAGCGGTAATGACCGCCGTACCCGCTGAACCGTCAAAGCCGGTGATCCAGGAGCGTACGCGATGGTGCTCCGGGGGGTACTCGCTTTGATGAGGATCGGTCGATGGTATGATGACGGCATCAATCTCATTTCGGGTCATCCAGTCTCGAACACGGTGTATACGCTGGTCAATTTCGTTCATGAACGAAGTTTATCATATCTGCGATTTTCTTTTCTCAAACCGGTTGACCTGTCGGCGGGGAATTTGGTAGGTTTCCGCTCGCGTCGCACGGGTGAAACCGGAGGCGCCGACAACAGAGGGTGGTCAGGAAGCTTGAAAGAAAAGCAGCTGAAGTGGTTGACACGGAGAGCTGAGAACGAGTAGAGTGACCATCCGCCGCACGAACACCGGACGACACACAAGCACACGCGGGACGTCACGAGAGGGAACGAGTGTGTAGACGACGGTGAGTGAGGCGAGCTCTTTCACATGGAATAATAGAGAAGGGAAGGACGCGTAACGCGAAGAAGCGGGTTCAGTTGATTACTTGAAATGGTAAGCGTCTCTGTTTACAGAGGCGTTAATAGATCATGGAGAGTTTGATCCTGGCTCAGAACGAACGCTGGCGGCGCGTTTTAAGCATGCAAGTCGAGGGGTAGGGTTCCTTCGGGGACCTGAGACCGGCGAACGGGTGAGTAACACGTAGGTGATCTACCGTGAGGTTGGGGATAGCCTGTGGAAACACAGGGTAATACCGAATGAGTTCTCTTTACTGTGGTGAAGAGAGGAAAGGCGCTTCGGCGTCGCCTTACGATGAGCCTGCGGCTGATTAGTTAGTTGGTGGGGTAACGGCCTACCAAGGCGACGATCAGTAGCCGGCCTGAGAGGGTGATCGGCCACACTGGGACTGAGATACGGCCCAGACTCCTACGGGAGGCAGCAGCTAAGAATCTTCCGCAATGGACGAAAGTCTGACGGAGCGACGCCGCGTGGGTGAAGAAGGCCGAGAGGTTGTAAAGCCCTTTTCTGTCTGAGGAATAAGCCTGGGAGGGAATGCCCGGGTGATGACGGTAGGACAGGAATAAGCCCCGGCTAATTACGTGCCAGCAGCCGCGGTAACACGTATGGGGCGAGCGTTGTTCGGAATTATTGGGCGTAAAGGGCGCGTAGGCGGAAATGCAAGTCTGGTGTGAAAGACCGCAGCTTAACTGCGGGAGCGCGCTGGAAACTGCATATCTTGAATCCTTGAGGGGAAACTGGAATTCCTGGTGTAGGGGTGAAATCTGTAGATATCAGGAAGAACATCAGTGGCGAAGGCGAGTTTCTGGCAAGTGATTGACGCTGAGGCGCGAAAGCGTGGGGAGCAAACAGGATTAGATACCCTGGTAGTCCACGCTGTAAACGATGTGCACTAGGCGTCGGGGTGTTGAAACCTCGGTGCCGGAGCTAACGTGGTAAGTGCACCGCCTGGGGAGTATGCCGGCAACGGTGAAACTCAAAGGAATTGACGGGGGCCCGCACAAGCGGTGGAGCATGTGGTTTAATTCGATGATACGCGAGGAACCTTACCAGGGTTTGACATATACCGGAAGTCGTAAGAGATTACGGCGCCCTTCGGGGCTGGTATACAGGTGCTGCATGGCTGTCGTCAGCTCGTGCCGTGAGGTGTTGGGTTAAGTCCCGCAACGAGCGCAACCCCTATTGTCTGTTGCTAACAGGTTAAGCTGAGGACTCAGGCGAGACTGCCGGTGACAAACCGGAGGAAGGTGGGGACGACGTCAAGTCATCATGGCCCTTATGTCCTGGGCTACACACGTGCTACAATGGCCGGTACAAAGTGAGGCGAAACCGCGAGGTGGAGCGAATCGCAAAAAACCGGTCTCAGTTCGGATTGGAGTCTGAAACCCGACTCCATGAAGGTGGAATCGCTAGTAATCGCATATCAGCATGATGCGGTGAATACGTTCCCGGGCCTTGTACACACCGCCCGTCACACCACCCGAGTTGGGGGTACCCGAAGTCGTTTGTCTAACCGTTTACGGGGGACGACGCCGAAGGTACGCCTGGTAAGGGGGGTGAAGTCGTAACAAGGTAGCCGTACTGGAAAGTGCGGCTGGATCACCTCCTTTCTACGAGAAAGGTCACATCGACAGCTGTCTTTTTTGGCAGTGCCGTTGATGGCGGTTGGCAACAACCGCAACACGTTCGGTATCGATTCGCGTCGATGACCGGACAAGGGTCGTTGACCCGGATGGTCGGATGCATGCTGCATCGACCGTCCACCCCGCTTCTTCCTGCGTCCTTCTCTTTCTTTTATATACCATGCCTGAGGGGGTATAGCTCAGTTGGCTAGAGCACTAGATTTGCATTCTAGGGGTCAAGGGTTCGAGTCCCTTTACCTCCATTTCATGTAAGACGACCTGGTCGTCATATATGACAGTTTGTTTGTCAGGAAAACGGCAGGCAGACGCGTTCTTTCACAGCATAATAGGGAAGGGAAGGAAGAAGAGACGCAAAGCGCGTTGACTTGCGACACGAGAGGTGTGTATGCACCGAACGGAGGCGTGGGGACAACGCAAGAGCGAGCAAGCAAGAAAGAAAACGAGTTCGTTTGTGAACCGAACCGCGAAGCGGTGAGGAGCATGAACAGTGTGCGAGCCGCGCTTTTCAGGAAGTGGTGGTGCGTGCATATAGAGCGTCGTGAGAGACTCATATGGTCAAGGAAAGAAGAGTCTACGGTGGATGCCTAGGAGCCATCTGGCGATGAAGGCCGTGGTAAGCTGCGAAAAGCTTCGGGGAGGAGCACACATCCTGCGATCCGGAGATTGCCGAATGGGGTAACCCAACTGGTGTGATGACCAGTT
>CBDESZ010000030.1:0-20000 GCA_965242725.1 Alkalispirochaeta sp. | reverse complement strand
TCTGCCACGGGCGTTGGATGTTTGAGAGGATCTGTCTTTAGTACGAGAGGACCGAGATGGACGAACCTCTGGTGTACCAGTTATCGTGCCAACGGTAAGTGCTGGGTAGCTACGTTCGGACGGGATAACCGCTGAAAGCATCTAAGTGGGAAGCCCACCTCAAGATGAGACATCCCATCTCCTTTAAGGAGACTGAAGAGACCAGACAGACGATCTGGTTGATAGGCTGGAGGTCTAAGTGTGGTAACACATTGAGCCGACCAGTACTAATTTCTCGTGAGTCTTGACCATATGAGTCATCTCAGGACGCTCTAATAACGCGTATCGACGGCCAATCGGTCGTCGATCCAGCTTGCCGCGTTTCATGCAGTGATGTCGAATATCCGCTTCACTGCTCTTGTCGGTGCGTTCCTCGCTACTTGGTAGCTCCGGTACGCACCTTCTTCCTTCCGCCCAACTACGTAATTATTACGTCTGGTGATCATAGCGAAGGGGTCCCACCCGTTCCCATTCCGAACACGGAAGTTAAGCCCTTCAGCGCCGATGGTACTGCCGCAAGGTGGGAGAGTAGGTCGTCGCCAGACGTTTTTTTATGTCCATACGCCCAACGGGCGTGTGGACATAAAAAACTCTATTGGAGCGACGACATCAGGGTCGTACCGGACCGGCGGAGCCGGGAGGAACGATCCCGACACCGGAGGCGAGGCGTGGACCGGAAACGGGTCGTACCGCAGCCGTAGGCGAGGAACGATCCCGGGAAGGGAGGACCACGCCGGTGGCGAAGGCACGGAGTGCCGGAGCTCGTCGCCAGACGTTTTTTATTGCCCGAATGAAACGAGGGCGTTAGAAAACGTCCGGGTACCCAGGGGACATCGACGTATATTTACTCCGGACTCTTTGCTATAATGGAGCGGAGGGGATGTTTGCGGATGATTGAAGAGCTGGTCCTGGACGACGAAACTATTGAACGCCAACGGTTAGTGGAGCTGGAACGATACGGCATTATCGGTACACCGTCTGAGCGACAGTATGACGATGTAGCAGAAATCGCCGCCTACATTACCGGATGTACTATGGCGTATATCAGTTTCCTCGACGATGTCGAATTGTGGTTCAAGGCGACATATGGTTTTGAGGCGAACAGACTCCCAAGAAAACAAACGTATTGTCATTTTGTCGTTGAAAACGAAAAGCCGATCGTTATTCCCGATACGGACAAAGAGGAAGTATTTGTCCCGGAATCTTTGAGTCCTCTTGGACGAAAAATAAAGTTTTATGTTGGTGTGCCCATACGGTCCCGTTCGGGCCACATTCTGGGGACACTTTGCGTCGTCGATACGCACCCACGAGAGGTGCCGAAGGGTCACGTACCAATTCTGGAAAAACTTGCCGGCCAGGTTGCAACTCAATTGGAAATTCGGCGAATGAATCGCGTCCTTATCGAGGAAAGGGACACATTCTCGGTGCTCTTTGAAGCAGCACCGACACCGTTAATTCTGGTGGAGAATGATTCCATTGTTCGCGGAAATTACGCTTTTGCAGGATATATCACCGATTCCGATGCGGACTCTCTTGTGGGTCTTCCCCTTTCCCGGTTTCTTGATAACGTCCCGGATGATCCAGGAATGACGAGAGAAACGGTAATTACGAATACGGCCGGGGGAAAGACACCGGCCATCGCGTCTCTAACGCGACTGCACAAAGACCACAAGACATATGATCTCGTTTCTCTGACGGATATATCAGACAGGAAGGAGAAGGAACGCGTACTTCAGGAACAGCAGTTGGCTGCGGAAAACGCGAACCGGATAAAGGATACCTTTCTATCACTCGTCTCTCATGATTTGCGCTCTCCTTTGTCGGGGATATCCACGATGCTTGAGCTCCTGGACCGGTCAGGAAGCTCATTTACGCCGGAGGAGTGGAAGAACTCAATCCGTGACCTTCGTGAAGCAACAGCTGTTCTCGTCGAGATGCTGAATCAGCTGCTGAATATACACCGGCTCCAGTCAGGGCGAATTGAAGTGAACAGGGAAGAAGTATCGGTCCACCTGATCGTGCAGCAGGTTCTGTTAAGCCTCAGCAAGCAGATCAAGGATAAATCGCTGACGGTTACGACTTCGATTCACAATGAATCTACAATGTTTGTCGATATGGGCCTTTTCAGGGAGGCTGTATTTAACCTCGTCTCCAACGCCGTCAAGTTTTCACCGAGAGGCGGCGAAATTCGCGTCCACCAGAAAGGTGACACCGTATGGGTGGAGGACGATGGAACCGGCATCGTCGATGAAGATCGGGAGAATCTGTTTCGCCATGAGGTGAAAACGAGCCGTATAGGAACAGCGGGAGAACGCGGAACGGGACTTGGACTCCCTCTTGTAATGGATATCATGAAAGCACACAACGGTGCGGTATATCTTGACGAAAGGTACAGGAAGGGTGCTCGTTTCGTCCTGGACTTTGCAGGTACATAGAGACACGTCTCTTCCGGACGTTGAAGGTGGACTATTTCAGAATCACCATGCATAATGACGATGGATACATTTTGAAGATGTATTATCAATATTGTGATAATACTATTTATAATGACCAAAAGTGCAAATAAAAATAATTGTAGATTTGGATTGTATTCTTATTCGCAATAGTACGAGAATGCGAAAATCTTGAAACGTGAGATGACATTACATGTACCGGAATAGCTGTTTCTTCACCACAAGAGGTACGGTTTTTTTAGCCTCCCTTCTGTTCCTTCTGATCCCCTTTATTGCACATGCCCAGGACGCAGAAAGTGAAAGATCGACGTCAGATACGGATAAGCTTGATCGTGAACAGGCTGCAATCGTTGCGATGAGTCTCGATGATTATCCGGTAACGCCCGGTGACGTGTACGTTCTTACATATCGTGTGGTCACCGAGGCGGTCTCTCTGGAAATCGTCGTTGAACAGGATTATTCGATCAATGTTGGACCATTTGGTGCCTTTGACGTCGCCGACACGACCTTTGTCGCGTTACGGCAGCGTCTCCAAAGCCGGGTGATTGAATCATACCCAAGAAGCATTCCCCGGGTGCTCATACGGTCGCTTGGACGATTTCAAATAACATTTGTCGGGGAAGTGGTGAAATCGGGGCTCGGTCAGGCAACGGGACTGACCAGACTGGCCGATGTTGCCGCCGGTCGGGCAACGGAGTACGCCTCAATGCGTGCCGTTACCGTGCGGTCCCGTGATGGTAGCCGACGGACTTATGACCTCTTTCGTTTTCAGCGTGATGGTCTTTTGTCGCAGAATCCCTATTTGCGTCCCGGTGATCGTATTGAATTGAGAAAGGCTGACAGGATCGTCACGGTAGAAGGTGAAGTTCGACGACCCGGGCGGTATCAGCTGCAACCGGGAGAACACCTGAAGGAGTTGATAGAACGGTACGCCGACGGTGCGACGGCGCAGGCCGACCTGGGAATGACGCGTATTGTCCGCATTACCGAAGAGGCTGACACGTCCCGGACGATTGACGTGTCCTTTAGCGGACATGAACGAATCGAGCTGAAGGACAGGGATACGGTGACGGTCCGCACAAAGGATGAATTTCTGCCTGTCGTCTTTTTTGAAGGGGCGCTCCTGCCGCGACCGCCGTCGGAAGAAGACGGTGAAGAGATCTACGATCGCATCGAGTATGCGCGATTTCCCCGGCGATATCGACCTGGACAGGCTTTGTCGGACGTCGTCAAGGAAATTTCCGATCGCCTTCTGCCCTCGGCGGCGTTGGATGAAGCCTTTGTGCGACGTGCCGATGATGAGGAAGGCAGACGTATTCCGGTAAATATGGAGGATTTGCTCTACCAGCGGGCGCCGGCGAATGACGTACCTCTCCGGCCCGGAGACCGTGTCGTGATACCCTTCCAGCAGCAGTTTGTTGTAGTGGAAGGTGAAGTCACTCGCGCGGGTATTGCCGAAGTAGACGGGCTGACGCGTCTGAGTGAGGTTGTTGAGGAACGTGCGACGGAATATGCCGATACCCGCAACGTCATCGTGAACCGGCGCGACGGCACGACGGAACGGTACGATCTCTTTGGCTATGAACGAAACGGTGACCTGACCGAAAATCCGTACCTCCGGCCTTACGACACGGTGCGGCTCATGCGGGCTGAACGGATAGTGACGATAGACGGAGAGGTCCGGCGGCCTGGAACGTATCAACTGCGGCCGGGAGAGCAGCTGGGTGAACTGATAGAACGGTACTCCGACGGCGCGACGGCTGAAGCCGATCTTGATGGGATACGGATTGTCCGCATTACCGAAACGGACGCCACATCACAGACGATTGAAGTGTCCTTCACTGGAAATGAACGGATCGATTTGAAGGACCGGGATATGGTGACGGTCCGGACGAAGGACGAATTTCTTCCGGTAGCTTTTTTTGAAGGTGCGATTTTTACCGGTGAGGATCTCAGCACGGAGGTGCGGGAAGGAGTTGAAACTCCCAGTTCCGGGTTTGCCCGCTACACCTATCGATTCCTCCCGGGAGAACGATTGTCACACGCCGTACGGCAGCTTTCCGACCGCTTCTTGCCTTCTGCAGACCTGGAGAACGCCTATATGATGCGTCCGCTACACGAAGGCGGCGCGACGATCGCGATCGATCTGGAACGCCTGACTTATGAGCGGAATCCGGAAGTGGATCCCAAGCTCCGTCCGGGCGATCGCATCATGATTCCTTTCTACCAGCAGTTTGTGACCATTACCGGCGGGGTTCGGGCACCGGGACGGATCGGGTATGTGCCGGACCGTACCTATGAGTACTATCTTGCCCAGGCGGGCGGCATTGATCCAAACCGCCATATGGGCGAGTGGCCAAAGATAACGACCATCGATGGAGAACGGCGTGATCGGGATGAAGTCATTCGTCCGGAAGACCGTATCCATTTCGCCACAAACAGCCCGATCTTCTATCTGGGACCGATCACGACGGTGTTGAGTCTCATTACCAGTACGGTAAGCATGTATCTTCTGCTGAGTCAGTAATATACACCCCCGGTTCCGGGCGGAGCGCGGAGCGGGGATGCATCGTTTCGTCACGATCCGGGCATAGAAAAGGCCGCGCGTATGCGCGGCCTTTTTTGTGTGACTGTACCGGTCCGGTCAGTCCTGGTGTTCTTCCGCAAGCTTTCGCAGGTCGGTAAAACGCCGTTTGTTGTCTTCTTCCGCCAGTTTCTGCAGTCGTTCCGCTTCTTCCGGCTTGGCAAGCTCCAGAGCCCGGTACCGGATTTCCGCACCGGTGTAGACCTTGAAGTCCACCGTTTTTTCCGGGGTTTCCCAGATGAAGGGATCCTTGCCGACCAGTTCGTTTGCCGGGTTGTACCGGTACATCGGCCAGTATCCCGACTGGGCAGCGTTTTGTGATTGCTTGACGGAGATCTTCATGTCGTATCCGTGGGCGATACAGGGGCTGTAGGCCATGATGATGGAGGGTCCGTCGTACGCTTCCGCCTCTACGATCGCCTGAAGGACCTGTTCGCGGCTTTGTGCCATGTTGATGCTCGCCACGTAGACGTGACCGTAGGTCGTCATCATGAGACCGAGATTCTTTTTGCCCGTCTTCTTTCCGTCGGCGGCAAACTTGGCGATCGCTCCGCGAGGAGTCGATTTGGACGCCTGTCCACCGGTATTGGAGTAGACTTCGGTGTCGAGGACGAGAACGTTGACGTTCTTCTGCTGTGCCATGACGTGGTCAAGACCGCCGTATCCGATGTCGTAGGCCCAACCATCTCCACCGAAGATCCACACCGATTTGTCGACGAAGTAGTCGCCCAGTTCCTGGATCTTCGCAATGATCGGTTTGGTCTCGGTCGTTGCGTTCTTGAGAGCCGTCGGGAGAAGGGAGCGCGTCTTTTCTGCAGCGTCCTTGGCGTCGCGACCTACCGATTTCCACAGCTCGAGATTCTTCTTGAGCGCTGCGGTCAGTTCGCCGCTCGTGCCCTTGTCGAGGAGGAGTTCCACGTTTGCCTGCAGCTGGCGACGATTGCTGTCGACGGCGAGGCGCATTCCAAAGCCGTACTCGGCGTTGTCCTCAAAGAGGCTGTTGGCCCAGACGGGACCGTACCCCTTGCTGTCCTTGGTGTAGGGAACCGCCGGGAATGTACCGCCGTATATGGAAGAACATCCCGTCGCATTGGCGACCATCATGCGATCTCCATACATCTGTGCGATCAGGTGGATGTACGGTACCTCTCCACAACCCATGCAGCTGCCGGGATACTCGAAGTAGGGCTCGTCCCACTGGATGTCCATGTTCTGGGTCAATTCGCTCTTGGCCGCCCATTTGGTGATGACCGGACCGGGGCGTCCGCCCAGTTCCACCCGCTTGGTACCGCTGGGGATGCGCCCATCGATGGGCATTTCGCTCACCTTGATGTCGTCACCCTTCATGCGCCAGATCGGTTCAACGATCTTCTTGGCAAATTCGCTGCCGTCAGCCGGTACGAGGACGGTGTCTTCCACGGAGGATTCCGCTTTCTTCGGAACCGGAACTTCCTTGACGGCGTCCACGGCCATGTCGATGGCTTTCCAGTTCATCTCGACAATTTCCTTGCCTTTCTTGATGAACTGCTTTTCAACGTACTTCTTCACCAGCTCAATCGCCTTGTCCGGCTCGATCACATTGGCGAGCTTGAAGAATGCAACCTGCATGACCGTGTTGATCCGGTTACCCAGCCCCGCCTCCTTGGCGAGCTTGAATCCGTCCACGGCGTAGACTTTGACATTCTTGGAAATAATCTCGTCCTGCATCTTTTTGGTGAAGGTGTTGAAGACGTTATCCGGCGCTTCGGTGGTGTTGATGAGAAAGGTGCCGCCCTCTGCGATGCCTTCCAGGATATCAAAGCGCCCGATGTACTGCGGGCGGTGAAGGGCGATGAATTCACTCTTGGTGAGGAGGTACTCCGACCGGATCGGATTATCGCCGAAGCGAAGGTGACTGACGGTATATCCGCCCGACTTGTTTGAGTCATAGCTGAAGTATGCCTGCACGTACTTGTCCGTCTCGGCACCGATGATCTTAATTGAGTTCTTGTTGGCGCTGACCGTTCCGTCGGAACCGTAACCCCAGAACTTACACCGGACGATGCCGTCCTGTTCGACGTCGATATTCTCCTTGACGGGAATACTCTTGTTGGAGAGGTCGTCGGTGATTCCCACCGTAAAATCGTGGAAGCCGCCTGCGTTGACGTGATCGTAGGTGGCCTTGACCATCGCGGGAGTAAACTCCTTGCTCGATAGACCGTAGCGGCCGCCGATGATGGTGACATTCCGTCCAACCATCGTCTGAACGACGTCCAGATAGAGCGGTTCACCGGGAGCGCCCGGCTCCTTGGTGCGGTCAAGAACGGCGATCTTCTTCACCGATTCGGGGATCACCTTGCGGAGATCTTCACCGGACCAGGGACGATAAAGGCGAACGATGACGGCACCGACTTTTTCACCCTTGCTCACAAGGTATTCAACAGTCTCTTTCACGGTGTCCATGCCGCTGCCCATACCGATGACGATCGTCTCCGCGTCGGGTGCACCGATGTACTCAAAGAGGTCGTAGCTGCGTCCCGTCTTCTTGGCGAAGAGCTTCATATACTTGCGGACAATCTCGGGCGTGGCGGCGTAGAAGTTATTCACCGTCTCCCGTCCCTGGAAGTAGACGTCGGGGTTCTGTGCACCGACCTTGACCATGGGGTCTTCCGGTCGAAGTCCGACTTCACGGAACGCTTCCACATACTTCATGTCGAGCATGTCCCGCAGCGTATCGTAGTCCAGGTCCTCAATTTTCTGCATGGAGTGGCTGGTCCGGAACCCGTCGAAAAAGTGAACGAAGGGAATCCGCGATTCCAGCGTTGCAAGGTGTGCGATCGCCGCGACGTCCTGTGCTTCCTGGACGTTGTTGCTGGCGATGAGACCGAATCCGGTCTGACGGACGCCCATGACGTCCGAATGGTCACCGAATATGGAGAGCGACTGGGCCGCGATTGAGCGAGCCGAGACATGAAAGACCGTGGGAAGAAGTTCACCGGCGATCTTGTACATGTTCGGGATCATCAACAGAAGGCCCTGGCTGGCCGTATAGGTGGTGGTCATGGCCCCACCGGTCAGTGAACCGTGGACCGCACCGGCGGCACCCGCTTCACTCTGCATTTCGATGATTTCCAACGGCTGACCGAACAGGTTCTTTTTACCCTGGGCGGCCCATGCATCTGCGTGTTCACCCATGGGTGAACTGGGCGTGATCGGGAAAATGGCGGCGACTTCGCTGAACGCGTAGGCTATACGCGACGCCGCTTCATTTCCGTCGATCGTTATAAAGTTTTTTGGCATAACGCTTCCTTTAATAACTAGGATTTTCCGTCCGCCCCCACAAAAGGGAACGAGCAGAAGGACTTGTTAGGGAGATTTGCTACCCCCACTATAGACCGATCTCTGCGATGATGCAAGTATAAGCACCGCCAACGGCCGTTTAATGCACCTGATTTCACGATAACTGGAAAATATGTTTATTTAAGTCAAGATTCTGTCGAAGGTCGCGCGGGACCGGTCTATTCATACAGGAGCCGCTGATATGCGAGACGGGCGAAATTCCGCACGACATATGAATTCCGATCTTTCTCTTCGTCGGCGACGGGAGTGGAGTCGGTATGCGGCGCCCCCCCGACGATCCGATCCAGTTCCGCCGTGACGTGACGTACGCCGAAGGATGCGTCGATCGCCTCCTTTCGCGGGTGTACCGGTCTATTGAGGGCGGACGACACGTTTCGGAGAAGCCCGTCGTTGAGACGACGCACCTCCTGCGCAAAGTCGGTATCCCTGCGGAGATCCTGGAGAATGACATACTGCATGTGTGGAAAGAGGTAGGAAAACTCAACGATCTCTCTCGTCAGGACCGTGTCGAGCTCCTTATAGAGTTGATCGATCGCCTCTTCCGGAAGGTGCGGTGTCAGGCGGTCAATACGCTCCTCATACCGGAACCGGAGGAGACTGTACGGGTCGGAAAGGCTGGGGGTGCGCGTTGGTACGGTGACCTTTGAATACCACGCAGATGGATAATCATCAAAGAGGGGGACAACATCCGCCGTTATATCCAGGCTGCGCGCGATGAGGGGCAGCCCGAGTTGCAGAGCAGTCACATACTGGTATCCGAATCCCTCCTGAACGGAACTGGAGATGAGAGCGTCCGATGCATGTTGGAGAGCGGGAAAGGTGATGCCCGAACCGTCGATGGTGGTTCCGATGCCGAAGAGGCCGGGGATGGTCCCGTCGCGAAACGCGTTTTCAACCATGGAGGAGTATTTCTTCTCCTGATGGGAGACTCCCGGCAACGTCACGATGAGGGAGGTGGGCTCATCCTGGAGAAGGGTGAGAAGGGACGCTTCAAAGACGTTTTTCCGCCTGATTGAACGGACGGGATAGAGAAAGATACGGTCATCACCGGTGAATCGCGGAAACTCCACGCTGTAGTTTTCGTGAAGGCGACGGCGAGTCCTGACACGTTCCGCCCCTTCCGGGACGGGATGGTGCGTAACGGGATTGGGCAGGTACGTCACAGGAGCGACGCCCCCCTCGCGCAACATCTCCCGGTCCCGGGAGTTGATGGTCACATAGGTGATATTGGCGCCGCGGGGATAGAGGTTTCCGATGCCCGCCTGGTGAAGAAATCGCAGGTTTGTGTACCTGCCGGACTCGGGAAAATCGTGGATGTGCAGGACCATCGGCTGCTCGGGATGTTCTGCCGCGATTGAGAGGAGGGCGCGGGTGAATGCGGGGTTTTTCCCGAGGTGATAGTTGTGAATCCACCATACCCTGTCGGGACCGCCGAATCTCCTGAGAAGCTCCTCCTCGATCCGACGGGAGAGAACCGCCGCGCCGGCGGCGACTTCCTCTGTGGAGACGTGGCCCACCGGTCCGGATGAAGGCGCATCGGACTCTCCCCGGGCGTAGTGAGCCAACCGCTCTCTGGTGATGTACCCGATGGAGGGCATCGCCTCCACGCCGACCGAGGCGGGCAGGTCCGTGGTATCCGGTATGGAACCGGTGACGACGCACGTTCGATCTATGGAACGGGAGAACCGGGAAATACCGTCCGTCATTCTGGCGATCACCCCGGTGACGCCGCCGGGCTGCAAATGGTAGTGAAAGATATAGAGATCCACGTGAGGCTCCGATGTCTAAATTGCGGTAACTCCGCAGGTATTCTATTCTTGATACTATGGACGAACGTGTAAAGCGACTTGTAGCGGAAATATATCCCCGGGAGCCCGACCTTGCCGAGCGGGTGATGGCGGCAATCGAGAAGCACCGGGATTCGATCAGGGCACAGCGGGAGCACTTTTCCGAGTCGGCCGGGGATTTTCCCCTCGCCTCGGGCGATGCGGTACTCATCAGCTACGGCGACTCCCTGCGGGGTTCCGACGGGGTGCCGTTGCAGTACCTCTACCGGTTTCTCGACGAGGCGTGTGACGATACGATATCGGGGGTGCACATCCTGCCGTTTTCTCCCTATTCGTCGGACGACGGCTTCTCCGTGATCGACTATCGTGCGGTGGATGAGCGGCTGGGTACGTGGAAAGAGGTGGAGGAGATCGGACGGGAGTTCCGTCTCATGGCGGATCTGGTGCTGAACCACTGTTCCGCCCGGGGACCGTGGTTTCAGAAGTTTCTCGCCGGTGAGGCTCCCTACGATGAGTATTTTATCACCGCCGATCCCGACATGGATCTCTCCATGGTGGTCCGCCCGCGGGCGTTACCGCTCCTGACCGCCTTTGAGACAGCAAATGGTACGAAGCATGTCTGGACCACCTTTTCCGCCGATCAGGTCGATCTGAACTGGGCCAATCCGGCGGTGCTTCTTGATATGCTCGACGTCTTCCTGGGGTATCTCGGACACGGCGTGCAGATCGTCCGCCTCGACGCCATCGCCTATTTGTGGAAGGAGGAGGGGCACAGCTGTATTCACCATCCCAATACCCATCTCATTGTGAAGCTCTTCCGCCGCGTCATGGAGCTTGTTGACCCCGACGGCGTGCTGATCACCGAGACCAATGTGCCCCACGCCGAGAATATTTCCTATTTCGGTTCCGGCGACGAGGCGCATATGGTGTATAACTTCTCGTTGCCTCCGTTGCTGCTGGATGCGATGGTCCGTGCCGACGGCGGACACCTCCAGCAATGGGCGGCGGGTCTGGATGATCCCGGTCGGGGGGCGTCATTCTTCAATTTCTGCGCCAGCCACGACGGTATCGGTCTCCTTCCGACCCATGGAATCCTGAGCGATGAAGAGCGGGATTCACTTACCGCCGTCGTGAAGGAGCGGGGCGGACGGGTATCGTACAAGGCGACAAAGGACGGCGAAATTCCCTATGAGATGAATGTGAATTATCTCTCCGCCGTAACCGATCCTGCGCTGCCCGCCGGCCAGCGGGCGGAGACCTTTCTCGCGAGTCAGGCGGTGATGCTGGCACTGGCGGGTGTCCCTGGAATATATATTCACAGCCTCCTTGGATCGGAAAACTGGACGGATGGGGTGGAGGAGACGGGCATGAACCGGACGATCAACCGGGAAAAGCTGGATTTCCGGAAGGTCATACGCGAGGTTTCCGATGAGGGAAGCCTCCGCCACGCCGTGTTCAGCGGCTTCTTACAGTTACTCCGTGCCCGGGGGAGCTCGCCCGCATTCCATCCCAAGAGTCCCCAGAAGGTCATTTCAAGCGACAAGCGCCTCTTTGTTCTCTATCGGGGACCCTATGGTGATCCCTCCGTGGAGGGGGACGAAGGACATACCGAGGCGGTGCTGGCGATCCATAATCTGTCGGCGGACGTTGTCGAGTTCCGGGAGCGAAAGGACCGCTTCCCGTGGCCGGAAGAGGGCGTCCTGAAGGATATTGTCTCGGGAGATCTGGTCGTTCCCACCCGGGAAGGGGCGCTCTTTTCGCTGGAACTGGAACCCTATGAAGTCCTGTGGCTCCGATTGCGGTGAGAGTGGCCCGGCGGCGGCCGAGCGGGCGGCATGGGAAAGGACTGAAACATGAAAGACCGTGACGACGCGGCGGCTCTGCCGCCCGGAGATCGTCCCATCGCCGGGAAGCCGCTCTCCCGATGGCTTGAAACGCACCCTCTGCTGCGTCCGATCATGGCGACCGAAGAGGTGGTGTGGCGGAATCCGGCCACGGAATCGGTGGCTTCCGTGCTGCCGACGCTGGATATTACGGCGGAGGATGTGGCCGCGGCATCGCGACGGTTGCGGCGATTTGCCCCGTACATAGCCGATCAGTTTCCCGAGACGGGCGAGGCGGCGGGGCTGATAGAGTCGCCCCTGCGGCACGTATCGGCGCCGTGGGACGGTGCCGGGGACGCTGAAACGGTGTGGATGAAGTGTGACAACGAGCTGCCCGTTTCTGGATCGATCAAGGCGCGGGGAGGCATTCATGAGGTGCTCGCCTTTGCCGAGCAATGCGCCGTCGACGAGGGATTGCTGCCGTCCACTCCAACCGCCAGCGAAGAAAACGCGCCGGGGGTCGACTATCGCCGTTTTGGCAGTGATGAGTGGAAGGACGTGTTTTCCCGATACGCAATCGCCGTGGGGTCAACGGGCAACCTGGGGCTTTCAATTGGAATTATGGGATCCCAACTCGGTTTCTCCGTTACGGTGCATATGTCGGCGGATGCCCGGCGCTGGAAGAAAGAACTTCTGCGCAGTCGCGGCGTTACCGTCGTGGAGTACGCCGACGACTACAGTGCCGCAGTCGCCGAAGGACGGCGGCAGGCCGCGGCGGACGAGAAATGCCATTTTGTGGATGACGAAAATTCGTCGACCCTCTTTTTCGGGTACGCCGTGGCGGGAGAGCGTCTGGCACGACAATGTGTAGAGCAGGGAATCAGGGTGGACGGAAGTCGTCCCCTCTATGTCTACCTGCCCTGCGGAGTAGGCGGTGGACCCGGCGGCGTCGCCTTTGGCCTGAAGCTTGCCTTTGGCGACAGCGTACACTGCTTTTTTGCGGAACCGACCCATTCTCCGGCGATGCTGACCGGTCTCTACACCGGACTCCATGAGGAAATCTCGGTTCAGGATTTCGGTATCGACAACCGTACCGTCGCGGACGGCCTCGCCGTAGGAAGACCATCCGGATTCGTCGGCCGACGGATGTTGCGCCTGATTGACGGCGTATATACAGTCTCCGACGATCGGTTGCTCCGTATGCTTGCCGGTCTCTACGACCGGACGGGAATTGCCCTTGAGCCGTCGGCGCTTGCGGGCTTTTCTGGCCCCGGGGTGATACGAAAAATGCATGGAGACGAGGAAGCAACACATCTCGTCTGGGCGACCGGAGGCAGCATGGTGCCCGAGGAGGATATGGCGGAGTATCTGCGCCGGGGAAGAGCGCTGATCTCTGCCGATTAACGGGATGCACCGCCGTGACGATACTTGTAGGTATGGATGCAACCATCCGATCCCGTCCGGTGGGAACGGCCGTGCTTACGGCTGCCGCATTGATCTTCCTCTGCGTTGGCACAGTCTTCGGCCAGGATGCGGATTCCGCCGCTCTTCCCCCGGATGCGCTGGATCCGCCCGCCTGGCCCCGGTCGGCAACGATCTTCCCGACGCCTGACCCATTTTCCGTCAACGGTTATGACGCGTTGCAGGCAATCGCATTACTGCGGCGTGCGGGAATGGTGATGAAGGTTGACGGCGATTTTCGGGAGATCATCGCCGTACGATCCGTTGAAGCGGAAAAAATCCCGCCCATTGATTCGATGCCCGAGGGACACGTTGAACGATATGACCTGCTTCTCAATGGAGAACCGCTCCGGTGGGACCTTCATTATGTTGAATACGGCGGACGGATGGTCAATCTGCAGCTGCTTTTTACCTACCGCAACCAGCGCCCCGTTCCCGACGTGCCGTTTATCCTTGACGAGTTCCGTTAACCGCTACGTCGTGTGCGCCTCTTCAACGCCGTAGACGCTTCTCACCAGGTACCACAGTTTTTTCTCCAGCACCGAATAGGAGAAAAACTTCAACGCGAGGGAATAGTTGATCTCAACCATTGACTCCATCAGGTCCCGGTTGTCCAGAACTTCCGCGGTCGTGCGGACGGTCTCCTGCGAAACAAAATCGTCCATTTCGATGACCCTGAATCCCAGGGGTTTTATATCGTGGGAGTATATGGAGTAGTTATTGACGACGATCGGTTTGCGGAAATAGACCGCTTCTAGAAAGGCGTTCCCGAATCCCTCAAAAATTGACGGATAGGTTACCAGATCGGCATGGGGATAGACGTCCTGAAGGCTGTAGATTTTGCGCCCGTCCACGGTCGTGCCCCGTGAATCGGCGATGAGATCATCCACGAATATCGCCCTAATTTTCAGCATTTGAGCGTATTCCCTGACCCGGGTCTGATACTCATATCCTTCATCACCCGACGCGTGAGAAATAACGAGCGCCGCCTTGCGGCCGAGCCGCGCAACCAGCTCTATTGCGTGTTCTATACCCTTTCGTTGTACCACCCGAGTCGGCTGCAGGACGAAGAGCTCGTCCTCATCAATGCCCAGGGCTGAACGGACGTCGCCGTTGTAGTCGTCTATTCCCGGTGCCGGAGTTTCAAAGTCCATGACATTGGGGATGAGGGTGGAGCTGATACCTGTCCGCAGGGCCAGCTGATTCTGCCCCGAAGTATTGATAACAACGTGGTGGACCGTGGGGAGGTGGGGAGGAAAACAACTGTTGAGGTAGTCCCATACACAATTGACGAGAAAGCGCTTCCGTTCCCAGAAGAAATCGTGGTGATGCGCCACCGTGTGAATGCCTGTTTCCGCGATGAACTCCGTAATCGCCATACCCAGGGGGATGTTGAGCGGAATGGTTACGGCGTTTTCCGGAATGAGAATATCGATTCCAAACCGGTCCACAAATTCATAGAGAGATTTCTTAATCGACTCCCGCTGCCGGTGGAGGGTTGCAGTCAATTCAGGGGAACGGATACCCCCGGAAAAACAGCGACGGTAGGTGTCCCGCACCTCCGGTTCCTGAAAATGGAGTCCGGGGGCCACGATGCTCCGTTCCGCGGGGGTATCCAGCTCACCTCCGAGGTAGAAACAGGTGCAGTTATTCCGTTCCAGTACGTGGGCCCACTTCATGGTCTCCAGGGAGACGCCGTCGGTACCGGCAATTCGGAATGATACGAATCCGACGTTCTTTTTCATGTATTGAGTGTATGCAAACGGGGCTGATGCAACAAGTTTCCCGGTACCGTCACGTCAGGGCGCTGAGACCTTCCATCGCCGAAACCGCCGAAGCCTGAATGAATATATCGGTAATTGACGGAGTGTAGAGGGTTCGTTCCGGATTGATCTCGATGATGGTTGCGCGATTCTGCGCCGCCATGGAAGGCAGCGACGCCGCCGGATAGACCTCACCGGTAGTGCCGATAATGAGCATGACGTCGGCGGTACGTGCGGCGTGCTCGGCCCGTCGCGCCGCTTCCTTCGGGATTCCCTCTCCAAAAAAGACAAAATCCGGTTTCAGCAGCGCCCCGTCGTCCGAGAGGGGAGGAAGGGTGCGCAGCCGCTCTTCCGTCGCATCATAGCGGCGACCCGTCTGGGTGCATATGAGGTGTCGGCTGTTGCCATGGTATTCAATAGGTTCTTTGTTTCCCGCCTTGTAATGGAGATCGTCGATATTCTGAGTAATGAGCCCTTTCAGCAATCCGATTTCCTCCCAGTAGGCGAGGACCTTGTGCGCCGTATTCGGTTCGGCACGACCGAAATTGTCGTAGAAGATCTCCCTGATGACCTCCCACGCCTCTTCCGGATTGGTGAGAAAATAGCGGATTTCAAGAACCTGCGGATCGTACCGGTGCCACAGGCCGTTTTCACCGCGAAAGGATGGAATACCGCTCTCCACTGAAATACCGGCTCCCGTAAAGGCGACGAGATAGTCCGCCCCGGCAATGACATCGGCGGCGTGCCGCAAAAGATCGTGGTCAAGTTGGGTGGTAATACTCATACGTCCTATTTAATAAGTTTCGAAATTGCCTTGAATCGGGGGGTGCCGGAAATGCGGGTCAATTCAAACAGGATGGACTCGACGGTGGTGAGCAGCGCTCCTTCCCGTTCCATGCGACGGAGGGCGGTATCCCGATCTTCAATGCGTCGACTTGAGACGGCGTCGGCGACGACGACGGGACGGTAGCCCCGTTCCAGAAGATCAACCGTCGTCTGCAGGACGCATACATGCGCCTCGATCCCCGCGATGAGGATCGTCTTCCGGCCGAGAGAACTCAATCGTGCGGTAAATGGTTCATCGTCGCAGCAGCTGAACGCGGATTTGACCATCGGTTTTTGAGGCTCCCGATGGGAGAATCGATCGTCCTCGGTCTGACGGTCGCCGCCATCAATCCCGGCGCCTGCGATGACGTCGACGGCGATTGGCTCCGCCAGCGCTTCCATGACGGCGTCAACGGAAGGGCCCAACCCCTTGGGATACTGTTCCGTTGCGATGAAGGGAACTCCCAGAATACGCAGCCCCCGGATGAGGGTGACGATCTTCTCCAGCGTGCGATCCCGGTCGTACATCACCGGGAGGAGCCGTTGTTGTACGTCGATAATGACGCCTGCCGTACTGTCACAAGTAATGCGCATGCTGGTAGTATGCCGGAATGAGCGACTTTGTTGAACTCCCGCAGTTTATCGTATCTCCCCTGTCGGTCGGACCGCTCGTCTTTCCATTTTCCATCGTTGAAGTCATCACCGATCTTGTCATTCCCGCGGCTATTGCCGCGGTTGTGCTGTTTGTCCTCTTTCGTGTCATCAACCGACGCATTTCCAGGGTAACAATTGAAGACTTCAACGCTCCCCGTGTCACCCGGTGGACACGCCGTGTCTTCCGGCTGGTGTATCTCTTTTTCCTCGTCATTCTCGTCGGACGTATACTTGAAACGGAACTGGTACGGTGGATCGACAAAGCGATCCAGATTCTCAATCAGCCCTTTTTCACCTCCGGGAACACGGCGATATCCGCTGTCACCCTGATTCTGGTGATGCCCGTCTTTTACCTTGCCGGATGGCTCTCCCGTATGAGCCGGCACGTTGTGGAACACAAGGTTCTCACCCGGTTTCAACTGGATCGGGCCCGACAGTTTTCAATTCTCAACGTCGTGCGATTTCTCGTGCTTGGATTGACAATCATCGTGGGACTGAGCGTCATCGGTATCAACCTCTCGTCGCTGGCGGTGCTCTTCGGGGTACTTGGCATTGGTGTCGGTTTCGGCTTGCAGGACACGGTGGGAAACGTCTTTGCCGGTATTATCATCATATTTGCCCGGCCGGTAAAGGAAGGAGACCGCATCCTGGTTGACGACATCGAGGGGACGGTTCAGCACATCAAACTCATACACACTGTCGTGGAAACGATCACCCATGAGACGATAATCATACCCAACTCCCGTATTACCGGAAGTACGATGCACAACTACTCTTATGACGATGTGCGTATCGTCATCTGCAACCCCGTGCAGGTGAGCTACTCCAGTGACCTTGACCGTGTCGGTGAAGTGCTCCTGGAGGTTGCACGGAAAAATCCCTACGCCGCGCGGGGCGAGGAGCCCCACTATCGGGTGTGGTCCTTTGACGACTCGGGAATAACGGTGCGCATTTGTACGTGGATCACCGATGCGGTGGACCGTATTCCCGCATTCAGCTGGATGAATCTCGAGATATGGCGTGCCTTCCGGGAGCATGGAATCGAGATTCCCTTTCCCCAGATGGATTTACACGTCAAGGATACGCCGGAGAATGGTCGGAAGGGTTAGGCCGAGATTTCACCGCCGGCGAGAAGCTTCTGGATTTTATCCTTGCTCTTGTCCAGCACATCCTGCAGGGAGATACTCGAAAAGTAGTCAATTATGTGTTCAGACGCTTCTTTCCATACGGAGTATACGAGACACTGTTCCTCACGGGCGCAGTGTTCTCCCCCCGATGTGTCTCCACATACGGTGCAGGGTGTCAGGTCCAGTCCTTCATCGACGGCCAGAAAAATGTCCTTTATGGATATCTCTTCCGGGTTCTTTTCAAGTATGAAACCGCCGCCGGGGCCGCGTACGGAGCCGATAATGCCGTGCTTCTTGAGTTTAAAAAAAATCTGTTCCAGAAACTCCGGGGAAATATCTTCATCCGCCGCGATCTTCTTTATGGGACGGGGCTTGCCATTATAGGAGGCTGCGAGATTGGTCATGGCACGTAATGCATACCTGCCCTTTGTGGTGACCTCTCATGGGAGGAGTATAGAATGAACAAGAAAATTGCTCAAGATTATTCTGATATCGAACTTCGTTCTGTCGAGTCTCTTTCCGACGAGATCGGTACCGAACCGGTACACGGAGTATACCTCGTCGCACGGACCTATCAGGGAGGGCGTATGGTCCTTGATCTTGACGCCCACTTTGACCGGCTGGAGCGCTCCGCCGCCGCCCTGGGCGTACCGATTTCCGCGCCGCGACGGAAGATACGGGAGGTGCTGGCGGGGGATGTCCGGCGGCGGAGCGCGGCCGCCGGATTGGAGCGGGACGTGCGGTTCAGGGTGACCGCCGTCCTCGACGGACCCGTCGCGTATCGGGTGACCACCGAGATCGCCCGGGACCTCGATCCCGGGATCAGGGAGCGGGGAGTCGTCACCGCCGTGATTCGCGACGCCGCTCGTACGCAGGCGACGGTCAAGAGCACTGCCTGGATGCGCCGGCGACAATCCTTTTCCGGAGGTGCGCAAGAGGTCTATGAATATCTTCTCGCCGATTCCGGTGGATCCATTCTTGAAGGGGCGTCGTCCAACTTCTATGCCGTAAAGGAAGGGACGCTCCATACCGCCGGGGAGGGAGTTCTTGAGGGTATCGCCCGGCGAATGGTGCTTGCGGTCGCGCCCGGAATCGTTCCCGTCTCGCTCGAGGCCGTTACCATCGAAGATGTCGTTGCCGGAAAGGTTATGGAGGCGTTTATCAGCTCCGCGACGCGGGGAATCGTGCCGGTCCGGCAAATCGATTCCACTGAACTCGGTCTTCCCGGTGGAACGACCCGTGCTATTGCCGAAGCGTGGGAGCGGCGCCTGGAGGAGACGGTCACTCCCCTCCTGTAGAGCTTTTTCTGTAGAGCCCCGCCTGGAGAGGCGATGTGTCTTCCGATGCGCGGGATATTACTCGCAGCCCGTCACGAGGGTCTCGATCGCCCCGCGATCCATCACCTGAATGGTACTGCCGTCTGTCCAGATCAGTCCTTCATCGCACATGCGGCCAAGCTCCCGGGAGAGGGAAGGGCGGGCGACCCCGAACATATCGGCCAGCTCCTGCCGGGTATGGCTAACGTGAATGTATTCCACGCCGTTGCGGTCGACCCTCGCCTTCGCTTCCGAAATATAGACGGCAATACGCTGGCGAAGGGAGGCAAACTGGGCGAGACGGAGACGGGCGGCAAGAAAAGCGGTCCGTCTGCCGACATCGCCGAGGAGCGCTTCAAGAACGGACCGGTGCCGCTGACACAGGTCAAGGAGGAAATCCCGCGGCAACGTTGTATAGGTACACTCAGAGTCGGCGACGAGAGAGACGGGAAGGTGCGGTTTCGGCGCAAACAGCATCGCCGACGCGATGACTTCGGGTCCGCGAAAACTTTCGACATTCATCGTCTGACCTTCGCCCGAGACGATTTCCGCATGGGCGTTTCCATCAATGAGGATAAGCAAGCATCTCCATCGGACTGCCTCGCTCGGCGATAACCTGGCCTGCATCGGCGTGGCGGGAGGACCGTTGCAGCTGCTCGTCAAGGAGTCGCATATCACCCGCGGGAAGGCGGCGGAAAAGGGGGATTTGGGCCGCAACGGTCGGTGAGGCGGAGGGCTCCATCAGGTGCCTCCGGTCAGCCGGCAGGAAATTCTTTGAAAAAACGGGTAATTGTGTAGTAAACTAGTAACATATGTTACCGACCGGGCG
>CBDESZ010000029.1:0-19722 GCA_965242725.1 Alkalispirochaeta sp. | reverse complement strand
CAACGACATCGCCGTCGAGATAGTGTGCGAGGGCTTCCTTTTCTTCCGTGGACTCGGCGTGAAAATCGACGACGATGGCGTCGGCCTGGTTCTTCAGACGCTTCACAATTTCCCGCCCACGCCGGAAGGGACAGTCGATCGCAGCCATACGATCACGGCCCTGGAGGTTCACCACCGCCAGGCGGCCGCTCTTTCCCTCGTGAATATAGACACCGCTTCCCGGAGCGTTTCCCGGATAGTTGTCGGGTCTCAGTATATTGGGGGTATTGTTCAGGAGTTCCGCGATTTCATCGTGACGCCAGACGTGATTACCGGTGGTAATCACGTCGGCCCCCGCTTTGAAGAGCTGGTCCGCCAGTTGGGACGTGATCCCGAACCCGTCGGCCGCATTCTCACCGTTGACGACGACCACATCGGCGCGATACTGCCGGGTGAGCCCTTTCAGGGCGCTCACCACGGCGCGCATGCCCGACCGGCCGATGACGTCTCCCAGAATGAGGATTCGCATAGACTATCGCGCGTATTCGACGACCCGGGTTTCCCGAATCATCGTCACTTTGATTCTACCGGGATAGCGCAACTGATCCTCGATATTGCGGGCGATTTTCTTCGCGATTTCCCGCGCTTCCTGGTCGCTCACCTTTTCGTGGTTGACCATGATGCGGAGCTCCCGACCTGCCTGAATCGCATACGCCTTTTCAACGCCGTCATATTCCTCGGCGATCGCCTCGAGGTTTTCAAGGCGCTTGATGTAGTTATCAAGGGTTTCCCGGCGCGCTCCCGGACGTGACGCGGAAATCGCGTCGGCAACCTGAACGATCACCGACTCAATGCAGTTGTGGGGCACATCGCCGTGGTGTGCGGCGATACAGTTAATGACGCGGGCGTCTTCACCCAGCCGCTTCGCCAGCTCAACTCCAAGCTCTACATGGTTACTGTCCCCGTCGGTCTCGATGCCCTTCCCGATGTCGTGAAGGATTCCGCCCCGCTTGGCGATTTCCACGTCGGCGCCGATCTCTGCGGCGATCGTCCCCGCAAGCACGGCAACTTCTTTGCTGTGGGCGAGAACGTTCTGACCGTAGCTCGTCCGGAACGCGAGGCGTCCCAGCCCGCGAACACCCTCGGGACGAATGTGGTGAATGTTGAGGTCGTAAAGAACCTTTTCACCCTCTTCATAGATCGTCTGCGTCATATCGGCGGTGACTTTCTGAACCACCTCCTCAATGCGCGTCGGATGGATGCGACCGTCGGTGACGAGGCGCTCAAGGGATCGTTTAGCGATCTCTTTACGGACGGGTTCAAAGCACGAGACGACAACCGCCTCGGGGGTGTCGTCGATAATGATGTCCACGCCGGTGAGGGTCTCCAGAGTACGGATGTTCCGCCCTTCCCGACCGATGATACGCCCCTTCATTTCGTCGTTGGGGAGGCTCACCGATGAAACGGTAACTTCCGTATTCACCTCGCTTGCGACGCGCTGGACTGTGGAGACGAGAATTTCCCGGGCCGTCTTTTCCGCCGTCGCGACGGCTTCCTGTTCTATCTTATTGACGAGTCCCTGCGCCTCGTGACGCGCCTCATCCTCCAATGAAGAGATGATGAGCTTTCTCGCTTCCTCCTGGGTGAGACCGGAGATCCTCTCCATCTCGTTCCGCCAATGGATTTCCTGCTCCTCCAGGAATTTATTTCGCTCGTCTAGATTCCTCTCACGGGACGCCAGATCCTGCTGCTCCTTTTCCAGGGCATTGGACTTGGCTTCTAGGTTCTCTTCTTTCTGTAACAGTCGTTGTTCCAGTCGCTGCAGTTCTTTCTGCCGCTCCCGAAGTTCCCGCTCCTGTTCATTTCGTTCGCGCTGAAGCGCATCTCTTGTCTCTAGTATCAGCTCTTTCTTGCGTGCTTCCGCATCTTTCGCGGCGTCTTTCTTCAGACGCTCTGCACGCTGTTCAGTCGAAGACAGCTGAAACCTGGCATACAGCCAGCGAATCGTCCAACCTAGAATTACACCTGCAAGAGGAAGGGTGATCAACAAAACCAGTTGCATATACCTTCCTCCACTAATCGTTCTAAGCGTTTAGCGTATAGTGCTTTACAAAAACATGTCAAGTTTCAAGCCAATTGATATCTTCACCGGAACGCTCAAGGCGCCGGTCCAGCCGTTCCGCCCGGCGACGAAGCCGGAGCGTCCGCTTCAGACCGCGCTGTATGAGTGTCAGCAATATCCTGGGAAACGGTGTCGATATGAGGATCGTCGAGATGGATAATGACCGTGTCCAACAGAACGACGACCAGGCGGTGCGCATTGTGATAGAGGCCGGGCCGAAAGACGTTCCGTCGCGATCCTTCACGTATGATTTCGTCAAGGATCTCCTCAATCCGCTTGCGCAGAATCCCGATTCCTCCCGAGCCCACGTCAATACCGGGATAGAGAAAGCGTTCGTCCCTTCCGAGAACACCACGCAGGATCGGATACCGTCGCAAACCGAGAATGACGAATCGATAGACCGCCCGCAACTTGTTAATGGGAGAGTGCAGTCGCTCCACCATCGCTTCGGCTTTGCGGATGCCTTCACGCTGGATGAGTCGCAGGATGTCTTCATAGAAGTTTTCCTTGCTGCGAAAGTATTTGTAGAATGTCCCCACGCTCAGTCCGGCGCCGCGCATGATGTCCTCCACCGAGACATCGCGATACCCGTAGCGCGAGAAGAGGTCCATTCCGGATTTGATGATGAGGTTACGCCGATTGGCTTTCATAGGGGCAGTATAGTACGGTCATTAACGATTCGAAAGTGTCCGTTTGATTCCGTGAATCTTTTGTTCAGATATTCACTTTGAAAATTTCGTTTTTTTCTCGATTTATGCGTCGACTTCCGCACATGACGGGGATGCCGGGGATACTCACCGGTAAATGTCTCCCCGTCGGTCGTCTTTCACTACCCGGGATATGGACATACATCCGAATTTTGTCGAGAGTACCCGAAAGTCGCCGACGTTCAGAGAGGCGGCATTTTCCGAGGAGTACTAGAACAATGCTATTAGACGAACAGGCAGAACAGGATAGCGCCGCAAAGGCGGAAGGTCATACCGATCTCTTTGCAAAATGCCACACCGACGGCGGCTATTTCGGCAAGATGCGGGCGATGGGCGACGATGAATTCACCCGCCCCCTGCTCCCGCCCAACCCCTCCCGACACATGGAGTTCAAGGGCAAAAAACACATTATGTGGTCGGTCAACAATTACCTCGGTCTTGCAAACCATCCGGATGTTCTCGACGTGGCCCGGACAACGATCGATGACTTCGGTGTAAGCTCACCGATGGGTTCCCGCATGATGAGCGGCAACACCGAATACCACCTTGCATTTGAAAGGGAACTGGCGGACCACGCGGAAAAGGAAGCAGCCTTTCTCTTCAACTACGGCTACATGGGTGTCATCGGGACGATCCAGGCGCTGGCAGGCAAAGAAGATACGATCGTCATGGACAAACTTGATCACGCCTGCATCGTGGACGGCGCGTTTCAGGCCCAGGCGATGAACGGCGCTCAATTGCGCGTGTTCAAGCACAATAATATGGACAACCTGGAACAGGTCCTCAAACGGGTCAACCGCGACCGCAAGGGAGGCGTCATGATCGTCACCGAGGGCGTATACGGCATGACCGGAGATCTGGCTCCGCTGGCCGATATCGCCGCCCTGGCGCGGAAGTATGAGGCACGGATATTTATAGACGACGCCCACGGCTGGGGCACGATAGGCCCCCAGGGTAAGGGCACGGCGGCCCATTTCGGTGTCCAGGACGATATCGATATCTACTTCGGCACCTTTGCCAAGAGTTTTGCCTCCATCGGAGGTTTTTCCGCTTCAGACAAGGCGGTGACCGACTGGATCGCCTATAACGCACGAACCCAGGTCTTTGCCAAAAGCCTGCCCATGGTCTATGTACAGACACTCCGGAAGACGTTCGACCTGGTAAAGGCGGGTGATGACCGCCGGGCAAAAATGTGGGCCCGCAGCAACGAGCTCAAGTCGGGATTGAAGGAACTTGGATTTTATGTCGGCCCCGGGGAGTCTATGATCTGTTCCGTCTTTGTCCCCGTCGGTGAAGACGGAGTTGAAAAGATCGGTGCCGCCACGTCAGGGTTTCTGCGCCGGAACGGCGTCTTCGTCACTGCAATTGCCTACCCCGTCATTCCGCTGGGCCTGCTCATGTTCCGGATGATTCCTACGGCGATGCATGAAGAAGAGGACGTCCGGCAGACGATCGCGGTCTTCAAGCATATGCGGGACAATCTGGGCCTCAGACTTTCAATGACGGACGACGAGGACCGAATGATTCGCAAAGTATACGGAATCTGATTACTATTCTTTATGCGAAATTTCCGGTGGTCCGGCCCTCCGGGCGCGGCCACCGGGAACTGACGTCGCAGGACGTCCCGTCCTCCGCCCCAACGGGCAACCGCCCTGGACGGCCCCCGGAGAGCTGCCGCGTCGTTTATCGCACCCGACCGAGCCCCATCGCCTTGATCATCCATCGGGGAAGGGGTTTTTCCATTCCCCGTTTTTCCAGGTCGAGGTACCAGTTCAGTTTTTTCATCACCGGGACTTTGTGGGTCTCCACAAATTCAATGAGGGTTCCGTCGGGATCCTCTATATAGGCAAACCGACCTCCCGCTTCACCCATATCAAACCGGGAACCGGAATCCACGGTAAAGGGATGTCCCGCCGCCTCGCAGCGGGTCTTGAGAATGTCCATTCCCACGATGTCGAAACAGAGGTGAATGAATCCCAGATCACCCCAGAAGCGGTTTTCAAATGACCGTCGCCCCGTATGCCCCGATACTTCCACGAGTTCAATTCGCGTCTCGCCGAAGAGGCGGCTGAATGCGCCGGCATGACCGGCCGATCGTGTCAGGAGTACCCGTCTCAATCGACGGTCTCCACCGGGAAAGGAGGCAAGATCGGCAAACAGATCGTGTTCATCATATATTTTGGTGTCATAGCCGAGAACGGTGGCATAGAAGTCAAGCGCCGCAGCCATGTCGGAGACGCCGATTACCGCACCGGCAACGCCTCCCGTCTGTCGGCGGGGCCTGGAAAACCAGTCGTCGCTTTCCACGAGTTGAAAATGGTTGCCCCAGGGATCGCGGAATCCGACGCGGGGGCGGCCCTCGGGATCGTCGTGGACACCACCAAGGACGTCCACGCCCTGCGCCTGCAACCGCTGGTACGCCTGATGCACTCCCCGTGTCTTGATACGTCCGACGAGGAGCCCGTAATCCCCGATTTCGATCGGTTTTTCCGGCGGCTCGGGCGTGCGGCTCGTGTACTGCCAGATTTCAAATCCGCCGCCGCCTGCGAGGTTTACCGCCAGCATTGCGTCCCTGCTCTGGACGGCTCCCCCCGTATAGGATGTCATGTAGGGAGCTTCCGCCGCTTCCCTGAATACCGGCACGTCCAGATCAAGGGTATTTCGATACCATTCAAATGCTTCGTCTACGTTGGGAACTCCCACTCCGAGTTGTTGAATTCCACTGACAAGGACGTTGTACATACCGATGCGCTCCTTTTCGATCGGGGAATTATATCAATTCCTCTCAAAATGGTCATCCGGACTGAAGAAAGAGAAGGACCCATTGGGACAGTACACAAAGGACGAGTACGATTATGCCGATACGACTCGACCGAGCCGCCGTCGCCTTACGCGATTGTGTTTCCGCAACCTCATTGTCCATGAACCGCAGCGACGTATAGACGCCCACCAGCAGTTCATCGGCGCTTTTCAGGGGAGCGGAAAAACGCAAGGTATCGCGCCCTTCCATGATCTGTTCAAACGACCAGAATAGCTTTCCCACAACCATTCCCGCCCGCCCGGGCAGTTTCAAATCGGCGCGGACCGAAACAAGTGAAATAAAGACCATTCCGACGATGGTCAGCGCCTTGTACACTCCGCTGCGCAACGCTCCTGAGGTTACGGGAAAGGAGGCGATTTCGAAAAGAACGGTACCCGTCGGAATGAGAAGGTGAAAAAAGGTTATACCGATCGAAATTGTGATGAAATAGAGCCATAAAAGCCGCTTGCCTGCCAGCACGGTAAACCATCCGAAGAGAATGACCTGGGCAAGACGGATAATGACGCTTTCCTGCAGGAGAAATGCGGGAAGCGTCACCATACCGGCAATAAAGAGATCTCTCGCGGCGATATTGCCGACCATCCAGGGATTTTGACGGCGGAGACTCACTCAACGCCCCCGGCGGCCACCACCAGACGATAATCGCGTATCAGCAACTCGATCCACCGGGAAAAGGAGAGAAAATACTCAGCCACCACGCCGACAAAGAATCCGGCAATCGTACCGAGGAGGAGAAAGGGAGGTGCGATGATCCATGAAGTGGGGCCGAATATAAAGACGACGGAAAGGACGATCTGTACGATATTGCTCGCCAGCGCTCCGGCGGTACTGACCCCGATCAGCGTCACATGCCGTCCGCCCACCCGGGAAATCGCTATCATGACCAATACACTGGCAAGGGAACCCCCGAGGGAGAAGAGAAATACGTAGCTCGCAAGCGTTCCGTTAATGAGGCCCTGACCAAGGACTTTCAGCAGGGTGAGTGCAACAATGTGTCGAATACGAAAGGTGGGAATGACGAGGAGCAACGGAATGTTTGCAAGCCCGATTCGGAAAAAGGGTACCGGTTTCGGAATGAGAAATTCGAGGGTTGAGAAAAACATCGCCACCGCTCCGAGCACGGCGAGTATGTTTGCCAGGGAAGGTGCCGGAACCGCCGCCGTTCCGTGCGATACTGCTTCGTCTCCGGCATGAATAGAACTACCTGTTTCCACAGCGAAGACCTTACCACAGAGTCCCTGTCGACGCATACGGGACATACCGCAATGGGCGGTATTTCTACCGTGTCCGCAGGATATCGTTCATGCGGTCCCGCAACGCCTCGTCCTCCGGCCGGAACGCCATCACCACGTCCAGCTTCTGCAGCGCCTCCGTGGCGGGGACGATGGAATCACGAAAGAAACGGTTTGAAATGTATGTTCCCACGGCACGATCGGTTACCACCCCATCGGCGCGCCCCCATATCACTTTTGCCATGCCCTGGATATCGTTTTCCACCGACACATAGTGCGGATCGTAGGCGGCCATACTCTTTTTCGCGTAGCTGCCGGCCTGACAGGCGAGACGCGCGTCGGCAAAGGTGCCGGGCGACTGCATTTCTTCAGGTGCGTTGTCCCGGGAAACGAATATCACCGGTTCAAAGTGGGCATAGGGATCGGAGACGATCACCCCCGCATCCCGCAGATAGTCGTTGGGCCAGCCGATGTTGAGCATGATCCGCACCCGGCCGGCGCGAAAGTCCTTGAAGAGGTCCGCAAACTGCCGGGGATGATAGACGACGTCAAAATCAAGTGCCCGGGCGATATCATTCATTCTGTCGATGCTGATGCCCTGGGACCGGCCGTCCTCGAGATAGCACCACGGCGGATATGCCAGATCGTGTCCCACGACCATGTGGATGCCGGAAAGCTCCGTCCGGGACCCTTCGACATGGTGTCCCTCGACGTTTCGTCCCTCGCCACCGAGGCCGCCACCGGATTTTGCGACGTGGCTGAAGAGCTGCGAAAGGCCGTCACGAACGGCGGTATCATCGGCACCGAGACGGTCAAGCATCTCCTCCTCAGTGGCGAGGTTGGTGTCGACGTGATGACTGGCACGGTGGAGACTCTCGACGGAACGGGACACACCGGCCAGTTGATCGTGCACAGACTCGATATAGGACTGCTGACTTCTCACGGACCGGGCAACATCCTGTATTTGTCGCTCCACCTCTTCCATGGCGCCGATGGCCTTCACCATCTCACCTGCGGCGTCGGATATGCGGGTGGTAAAGCGTGACTTCATCGTCGCATATTCTCCGATAGTGTCTACGGTTTCTCCGACATGCCGTCTCAGTTCCGCCAGCCGGTGCGAAACGTCTTCAGTGAGGGCCCCGCTCTGATCGGCCAGCCGTTTCACCTCATCGGCAACAACTTTGAACCCGCGCCCGTGTACTCCTGCCCGCGCCGCTTCTATGGCGGCATTGAGGGCGAGAAGATTCGTCAAGTCCGAGATATCCTCAATGGCGCCAATCGTTCCGCCGATCTTGCCGGCGGCGTCGTCGACCAGTTCAAAGGCGCTTCTCATGGCGGAGAATCGCCGTTCCATCTCTTCCAGTGCACCGGAAAAGCTGTTCAGCGTCTCGCGGATCGCCGAAATCGACGAGGTCGTCTCTTCAACCTCCCTCTCGGATCGGTCCGCCGCCTCCACGATATTGGTGACCTGCCGGTTGATCTCCCGCAGCGCCGCTTCCGTATTTGAGAGGGCCTCCCTGTTCGCGTCGGTTTCCCGCACGATTTCACCGGTAAAGGCAGCATTCAATTTTGTCACCGAGACGAGATTCCAGAATCGGCTGGAAAAACCCAACACCGACTTCTCAAGCGCCTTCAGGCGTTCCGTCGGCAGGTCTCCGTTGTGTGCGCCATGTGCCATGCATGCACCTCCGTTGAGCTCTTGCGTCATTTTGGGAGACGTTTTTACACGGCACTTTTTAGATTAGGCATCCTTCAGGAAAGGCGGGAAAAATGATCACGGCGGGATTCGAACCCACGACCTTCGGCTCCGGAGGCCGACGCTCTATCCAGCTGAGCTACGTGACCAGATTGCGGCATCATACCGTTTACATAGTGATAAGTCAACGGATGTGTTATGGTGGCCTTGTGAACAAGTCATACCGCTGGCGTGGTCCCCTCGTGATAACAGCGGTGTATCTGCTGTTTGGCACGATATGGATCCTCGCTTCGGACTATATCGTCGCCCTCGTTTCCACGTCTCCCGAGGTCTACACGCGGCTGCAGACATACAAAGGTACGATATACGTTCTTCTCACGACGATCCTCGTATTCACCCTGCTGAAACAGTACACCGACAGGATCACCGCGACCTTGAGTTCGCTCAAGGAGAAGCAGCGCCAGCTTTCCCGTGTCATTTCCGAAAAGGAACGGCTCATTCGGGAGTTGAATCATCGGGTTCGCAACAATCTGCAAATCGTTACGGCTCTGCTCCGTCTCTCAGAGGAGGAAAGCTCCGTATCCGCCCATATCCGGCGTATTGAGACGCTCTCGGTGATTCAGGACGAGTTACACAACTACGCCGAAGGTGACACCGTGGATCTCGCGCGGATACTTCATGAGGTCGTCCGCCTGTGCGCGTCCGAGGCGTCCCGTCGTCATCTCGTTCTCCAGGAGGAGATCGTCCCCGTGCACATACCTCCGGATCAGGGCGTGTACATCGGTATGATTTTGTCTGAACTGCTTACAAATGCGGTGACTCACGCCTACCCTCGGGGTGACAAGGGCGCCATCGAAATCCACGCCTTTCAGCGGGACGATACCATTGAATTGACCGTCACAGACAACGGCGTCGGTATGGACCATCAGCGGTACGGCACGGGGCTCTCCATCGCCGATGCCTTGAGCTCCCAACTGGGCGGAAATCTCAGCGTCACGTCCGGTACCGGCAGTTTTTCGATCGATGAACTCCCGGATGAAAGGGGATGTCGCTTTACCGTTCACCTTCCCCTGGATTTCAATCCCTGATAGGTTCTCAGCAATGGTTGGACAACTCATACTGGCAAGTGCGAGCCCCCGGAGGGTGGAACTCCTGCGGCAGATCGGTATCGAACCGGTGGTTTCTCCGGTACATGTTGACGAGGACTCAATCGATCCACGGGAACTGCTGAAAACCGGCACCTCCCCGGAGAGATTGCCGGCGGTTGTCGCCCTCGCCCGGTGCCGTCTGAAAATGGACGCCGCCCATGCGGTCACCGAAGGGGAGAACGGGGCGGGGCTGATCCTCGCGGCGGACACGGTGGTCGCCGCGGACGGGAGGATTCTCGACAAGCCCACCGACAGAGAAGAGGCCCGGGAGATGATGACCCTCCTCTCCGGCCGAACCCACGGCGTATACACGGCCGTCATTATTTCCCAGCACCCGGCGGGCCGGTCACTTGAAGAGGTTGCCCACACCCGCGTCACCTTTGGAACCCTCACTCCCGGGGAGACGGGGTGGTACCTGGACACCGATGAATGGCGCGGCGTTGCAGGGGGATATCGAATTCAGGGTCACGCCGCCGCATTTGTAGAACGTATCGAGGGTACCTACTCCACCGTCATGGGCTTGCCAATCAATACCGTTTATTCTATGATCAAACGTCTTTCGACCTGAATTCGTATCTACCGATACAATACTATTACCTTTCACGAAAAGGACATAGTTCACGTCGAAAGAAAATTTCCGCTGTTCCTAGAACAGACGAGACAAAAGCGAAGGGGTGAGCTCAGCGCTCACAAGGAGGAGCAATCGTGGCAGTAGTTACGATGAAAAACCTGCTTGAGTCAGGTGTGCATTTTGGACATCAAACCAAGCGGTGGGATCCGCGGATGAAACGCTTCATCTTTGCGGAACGAAACGGTATTCACATCATCGATTTGCAGAAGACGATCGTGGCGATCAAGGACGCATACGAACTCGTTCGCAACACCGTTATCCAGGGGAAATCGGTGCTGTTTGTGGGTACAAAAAAGCAGGCACAGCAGGCGATTGAAAAAGAAGCACTCTCCTGCGGAATGCACTACGTCAATAACCGCTGGCTTGGCGGAATGTTGACCAACTTTTCAACGATCAAGAAGTCTCTCCAACGTCTCAAGAAGCTTGAGAAGATGGAAGTGGACGGCACCTTTGAAAGCCTTACAAAAAAAGAAGTTTCCAGACTTATGAAAGAACGGCAGCGTCTGGAGAAAAATCTCGGCGGTATCAAGGAAATGAAGGAACTTCCCGGGGCGATTTTCATTATCGACACCCGCAAGGAAGCGATCGCCATCGCCGAAGCACGTCGAATGGGCATCCCGATTATTGCCGTTGTGGACACCAACTGTGATCCCACCGGTATCGACTATCCCATACCCGGAAACGACGACGCCATCAGGGCGATCACCCTCTTTACCCAGATTATCTCAAAGGCCGTTATCGAGGCGGACAATGAAATCGGTCTGGAAGTAATCGAAAACCTTCAGGATGATGAAGAAGAGGGAGATTACAGCGGCGCGACGGAAGGTCGGGAAGAAGAGCTTGAAGACGACGAGGAAGAAGTCGAAACGGTAAAGCTCGGTGCCACCGTCGGTAAGGAAGACGAGGAAGGCGACGACAGCTATACCGCTGAAGACTACTCCGACTATGAACCGGGTCAGGATCCGGAGCTTCCCAAAGACGAAACGACGCCGGAAGAAGCCGTCGCAAAGGAAGCGGGTCTGGACGAAGAGACCCTGTATCAGGACTGACGCACCGCATACACATGATGTTTACGGACCGGCGGCCGGTACGATCCGCCGCCGTCCTTTAGGAGGAACTAATGGCTATTACTGCCGCTGACGTAAAAAAGCTTCGGGAGAAGACCGGAGCGGGAATGATGGACTGTAAAAAAGCTCTCCAGGAGGCGGATGGAGACTTCGCCAAAGCGGAGCGCATCCTGAAAGAACTGGGCAAAGCCGCCGCGGCAAAACGCAGCGGGCGCGCTACAAACGAGGGACGCGTCTTCGTCGCAATTGACGGCAACAAGGCTGCAATTCTTGAAATGGCGTGTGAAACGGACTTTGTCGCCCGGAACGAAACCTTTGTCGCTCTTGGAAACGAGATTGTCGCCGACGTTCTCTCCCGTGGTCTCAGTGAAGCAGACGAATCGCTGAACGCCAAGGTGCAGGACGCGATTTCCACGATCAAGGAAAACATGAGCATCCGCCGTTTCGCCATACTTGAAAAAGGGAGTTCCGAGATCTTCTCAAGCTATATTCACGGAGACTCGGGACGCATGGGCGGAATCGTCAAGGTACAGGCCGCCGATGCGGCAGCTCTGGAGAAACCGGAAGTGCAGGACTTTGCCTTTGATCTCGCTCTGCATGTCGTGGCCTTCCGTCCCCTCTACCTCTCGGCGGACAAAGTGGACGACGGCTATAAGAAGGAACAGGAAGAGATCTTCCTGAAACAGGCGGAAAACCTTGGAAAACCGGAAAAGGTGCTCCAGGGAATTGTTCAGGGGAAACTGAAGAAACATTTTGCGGAAATCTGTTTCACCGACCAGGGATTCGTAAAGGACGAGAAAAAAAGTGTCTCAGCGGTGACCAGGGAGGTGGCAAACTCCGTAGGTACCGAACTTTCGATTACCGGGTATATCGTGTACGCCGTCGGCGAAGAGATATAATACTACACAGGAGTGTCCCATGGATTCAATCTTGAAAGACTCCGAAGACCGAATGAAGAAGAGCGTTGCCTCCCTGGAAGAGGAGCTCGCGTCGCTCCGGACCGGCCGCGCGTCGGCCGCCATGTTCGACAAGATCAGGGTGGAGTACTATGGAAACCCCACTCCCCTCAATCAGGTCGCCAGTGTCAGCGTTCCCGAGTCGCGACTCGTGGTCATCCAACCCTGGGACAAAGGGCTCCTCAGTGCCATAGAAAAGGCGATCCAATCATCCGAGCTGTCGTTGAATCCAAGCAACGACGGCAAGGTGATTCGGATCAACATTCCTCCCCTGACCGAGGAGCGTCGAAAAGAAATTGTAAAGATCGCCAAAAACATCGCTGAGCAGAGCCGTATTGCCATCCGAAACATTCGCCGCGACGGGAACGACGATCTCAAAAAGGCCGAAAAGAACGGTGAAATCAGCGAGGACGATCTAAAGCGGGGCGAAGAAAACGTACAGAAGCTTACCGATCAGTACGTCGAAAAAATCAACGAAATCCTCGCCGCCAAGGAGACCGAGATATTGGAGATCTGATGGCGAGTTCTACTCCTCCGGTACCGCAACACATCGGCATCATCATGGACGGCAACGGCCGATGGGCGACAAGCCGCGGGCTTCGTCGCACCCGGGGACACAGGGAAGGCGTGGAGGCGGCTAAACGCGTCGTCCTTGAAGCGATACACCAGGGTGTTGCGGTCGTGTCGCTCTATGCATTTTCAACGGAAAACTGGCGTCGCGCAAAGGAGGAGGTCTCTTTCATCATGGGCCTTGTCGCCCGGAATTTGCGCAACCAGTACGACTTCTATCGGGATAATCGCGTCCGCGTCTGTCACAGCGGTGACATGGCCGCTCTTCCCAAAGCGGTACAGAAAGAGATCAACACGGTCACATCGGAGACCGCCGACTTTGATGCCATTACCGTCAACCTCGCCGTCAATTACGGCGGCCGCAATGAGATCGCCCGCGCCGTAAACCGGTGGCTCACCGTCCGGGACGACCGGGAAATGGTGTGCGACGAGGAGATCATTCAGAACCATCTTGACCATCCCTCCTTTCCCGATCCGGATTTGATAATTCGTACGGGGGGAGAAAAGCGGATCAGCAATTTCATGCTCTGGGAGTGTGCCTACGCGGAGTTGTATTTCAGCGACCGGCTATGGCCCGACTGGGGCAGCAATGAACTTCAGGCTGCTATCGCGGACTTTCAGGCGCGCAAACGCAACTACGGAGGTATGCGATGACACGCAATACCGTGCTTCGACTTCTTGTGTTCTTTCTTGGTATTCCCCTGCTCGCTCTGTCGGCACTCGCCTTCCCCGGGCAGGGTCTCCCCTTTTTCGGTCTGATCGTTATCGTGGCGTCGGCTCTGGCCGCCTACGAGGCGGCGTTTTTTTTTCCACCCCAGACCCGTGACTACGCCGGAAAGGGTGCCGTCATTCCCGCCCTCGGTGCAGTCATCCCCTTTGTGGGGTATCTGTCCATTCACATTCCGCCGGAGAATCTCAATACCCAGTTGCACCCCGCCAACCTGATGCTCATTACCCTGACGCTCATGATCGCCGTCATCATGGCCGTACAGGTGATGAAACGGAAAGAGCGGGAAATATTTGAAATCATCAACGTCGTGAGCAGTCACATATTTCTGCTCATCTATCCGGGGTTATTTGCGTGGCACGTGACGCGTATTGTCGACCTTCCATCGCCCTCGGTGATGATTATCGTCTTTATCCTCGCGGTCTATTTGAATGACAGCCTCGCGTGGCTCGTCGGCAGACTCCTGGGCCCCCTTACGCGACGGGCCGACGCACCGCCGCCCGTCGCGGTGAGCCCCAACAAGTCTATTGCCGGTTTTATCGGCGGCTTCTGTGCCAGTCCCATCGTCATCATCTCTGCCGGATTTCTCTATCCTGACCTCTTTACCGGCGGACTTTTCCGGCAGATTCTCTTCGGCGCCATCATCGGCGTGAGCAGCATCCTGGGAGACCTCGTCGAATCCGCATTTAAACGCGCCGCAACGGTAAAGGATTCGGGCCAACTCATCCCGGGTCGGGGAGGACTTCTCGATTCAATTGACTCTCCCCTCTTTGCGGCGCCATTCTTTTATTACGGTTATGTGCTTATCTTTGGACTCTAGGAGCCTCTCCATATGATCAACGTTCTCATCGGTCTGCTGGGTCTCGGTCTCGTCGTATTCCTGCACGAGCTGGGTCACCTTCTGGCAGCCAAATCAGTAGGAATCACTGTGGAAGCCTTCAGCGTCGGCTGGGGCAGGAAAATATGGAGTACGACCCGAAAGGGCACGGAATACCGCATCAGCTGGCTGCCCATCGGCGGATACTGCAAAATGCAGGGCGAACACGCCCTGCTGCGGGCGTGGCAGACGAGGAGTTCCCGAATCGATGTGGAGCCGGGAGATTTTTACGCCGCCACGCCGCTTCAACGGATTTTCGTCCTCATCGCGGGACCCGCGGTGAACTTTCTCTTTGCAGTGGTGGTTCTGGCGGCGATCGCCATTGTCGGCTACTCGATACAGACCTTTCCCAACCGCATCATCCTTGCAGAGGAATACGGTATGTCCGGTACCGCCGCGGCGGAGGCCAATCTTGCCACCGGTGACTACATTACCGCAATAAACGGTGAAGAGGTCGTCTCGTTTCGTGACATTCAGAGAATGGTGGGACAATCCGCCCAGGAGTCTCTGCGATTGGTGGTACGAAGGAACGGGACAAGCTTTGAAACGACCCTGAAGCCTCATCTGGACACGGCGACGGGAGCGGGTCAGATCGGGGTGTACCCCTGGGTAGAGCCCGTCATCGGGGAGGTCGCACCGGATACCCCGGCGAAACTGGCGGGTCTCAAACCGGGCGACCGAATCGTGGCGGTTGACGGACAGGAGGTCATGCATTCAATCGGCGTGGAAACCGCCCTCAACACGGAACATACCTCTTCGATTCAACTGACGATCGAACGCGAAGGCGAACGGCTGCGCATCCCGGTGGTACCCGACTATAACGCCGACGGCAACGCATATCTCGGCATACGGTACCGGACAATCACCGTATCCTCACCGGAGTTCGGTCTTGTCGGCGGTATGATAGAGGGCGTCTCTGAAGCGATTGAAACGCTGAGGCTCACCCTCCGGGGCATCGGATTACTCTTCCGTGGTGTTGATCTCAATCAGGCGCTCATGGGTCCCGTACGCATCACCTACATGGTAGGAGAGGTTGCGACGGTCGGACTGGAAGGCGGCGTCGGACGGGCGTTGCTCTCGTTTTTCAACTTCCTGAGCCTTATCAGTGTCACCCTCTTTTTCATGAACCTCCTGCCGATACCGGTTCTCGACGGGGGACAGATCGTATTGTCCCTCTCGGAAATGGTGACCCGCCGTCCTCTGCATCCAAGATTCGTGTATCACTACCAGTTGATCGGCAACGTTATTATCGTCGCGTTGATGTTTTTTGCGCTTTTTAACGACATACTCTTCTTTGCCCGGGGGTGAAATTTCATGACTATGAATAGGATCGCCGTAACGGCACTCATTCTGCTCCTGCCGTTGTCCCTCCTCTCCGCGCAGGAGCTGGTGACGGTACGGACGGGACATATCGAGAGCGTTCACGACGTGGCGGGACTTAACGGCGGTGAACGCGTGTTCACCGGCGGTCAGGACGGCAAGGTGATGGTCTGGGATCCGGAAACGGACCGACTCCTTCAGTCCATACATGCCGACGTCCTGCCGATAGAAAAACTCGTTCCGTTTTCAGACGACAGAAGGGTCGCCGTATACTCTTCCAACGGCGAGCGCCATCATATTACCGTCTGGGACTGGCGAACCGGTGAACGACTGTTTCTCCATACCCCCCAGGATGAAGTCCTTCACATGGACGTCTCATCCCAGGGAACGTATCTGGTCTATTCTGTTCCCCGCCTGAGAAGTGTGCAGATCCTCGACGGACGCAGCGGGCGACAGCTCCCCTTTCTCCGGCAGAATACGGGCATCGTCTCGTGGTTCGTCATTGCCAGGAGTGAAGAACGGGTCATGACCTACGCACCGGGTAACGGCGCAATCGTGTATCGCAACATCGTCACCGGAAGCGAGGCCGGGCGCTTTTCCGCGCAACCCGATCTGTCTCACCTTTCCCTGCTTACCACGACCCGATTTGCCGCCGGCAGGCTATCCAACGGAACCCTCGGCGTCCTCGATCTCCTCTCGGGAGAGGTGGTTGCGGAAACGGCGGCAGGAGAAATCGAGGTGATACAGACCGACCGGGCCGACGGCGATATCGTCGTCGTCTCCCGTGATATTCTCGGTGAACCGTTGATACGACGTTACCGGTTCTCCGGAGGATCGCTGCAGCGCAGGTTTACCACCCGGCGGGAAATACCGCCGGGAATCACGGCATACTACATTCACGGCAGGGACATCTTTGCCGGAGACGACTCGGGACGTTTCCTCCGGTGGCTCCCTTTCGAAGTACGTCCGACGATCATGAACCGGCAGGTTGTGGAGCCGGTGAATGATTTTCTCCTTCAACAGGATACGCTCCACCTCCTCGGCACGGACCAGGTCGTCTCGATACGGAGCGATTTCTTCAATCCCGAAATCCCCATCGAATCGACACGCTACGCCGGCGGGAGGTTTACCCGTATTGACGCGTCTACCGCGGGGCGATTCATTTCCGACGGCGACTGGCTTCACTTGATCTGGCTCCCGGAACAACGAAATCTGACGCTCCGGGAATTTCATCCCGACACCGTGTCGGTCGTTCCCTCTCCCCTGAACCCCCCGGACAGCCTGACGGGAGTCGACATTCATGACGGTTCCGTACTGTTTCGCGACCGTTCCGGCCGGGTCACCATTCAGGACGCCGTGACCGGCGAGGAGACTTTTTCCTATCGGGGCAGAAGCATACAGACGGCGTCTCTCACGAGCAGAGGCGTATTCATCGGAACCGCCGCGGGGGGCATTTTCAACTCGTCGGTGCTGCGCGTCGACACGCGTACGAGCGAAACGGTCCCGCTTGACACCTCCACGGACCTTGTCTTCTTTATTGACTATGACGAACGCCGGGGACGGCTCTTTACCATCGGGGTGTACACCGATCAGTCCGGCGCACTTTCCACGGTGGTGGAGGTCTTTGAGGGCGCATCCTTTCAGCGCCGCCGCCGTATTATCGAGATCGACGGCGAATACCTTGAAGCGATGCTCGTGATTGATCCGGTCACCGGTAATGCATATACGACCCTCGATGATCGCGGCGGAATTCTGCGCTGGGACGGGACAAACACGTCGGAGGTACGACGAAATCCCGCCCATATCCCCTATCGGATCGCACTGAACGGAAACTATCTGTACACGCTGAACCGCGACGGAACCGTGTCGATTTACGACCGGTTCGCCGGTGAACCCATTCTTGATATCTACGCAATAGCCGGGAGTGGTCTGGGATCGTGGATCGCCCTGCGGCCCGACGGGACCTATGTGGTGTCCCGGGACTACCTCGCCTCTTTGCGGTACCTGAGCGTCAACGACGTTGAAAGGGACGTAGAGTCACTGCGTATTAACATTCCGGCCCAGGAGCCGCTCCGGGCAACACCAACCCGACCCGGCGGAAGCGATCCCGCCTCACCGGGCCATCGATTTGATTCAGGACGGGACGATTCTGAAGATCGGCGCCCCCGATTTGATCCCTTCAGTGGAGAACCCGCACCCTCATCGTAGAGGGTGCGACGGCGGTATTACGCTTCCTCGCCGCCGGCGATTTTAGAAATCGCTTCCGCTACGGCCCGGCGAACCTCTTCGGCGTGCTCTTCCCGCATTGAATGGGCGTACAGCCGGCCGACCAGATTGACGTGGTAGAGCGGTTTTACATGGTTGAGGGCGTAGGCCGCCATATCGAGGAGCAGCTCTTCCGACAGATTGGTGTTGTCTCCCCGCTTTTCAAGCTGCAGCTCCAGCTCCTCGATGACGAGTCGCTCCGCTTCATTGGTCAGATCATCAAAGTTATACATCGACTCCAGTTTCATAGCTATTCTCCTTGGTCAATATCATCTGCGAGATTGTCGAACTTCGTATATCGCGGCACAAAGGCGATCTTGATCGTCCCGACGGGGCCGTTCCGCTGTTTCGCCAGGATCAATTCCGTCTCGATGATGTTCATTTTTTCCGTTGATTCCTGATCGAGATTTCTGTCGCGATGCAGAAATATCACCACGTCCGCGTCCTGTTCTATACTACCCGATTCCCGTATGTTCGACAGCATGGGCCGCTTTCCCTCGGTGTCACGGCTCACCTGGGAGAGGGCGACGACGGGTATCTCCAGCTCCCGTGCGAGTGCTTTCAGTGAGCGCGAGACCTCCGCGATCTGTTCATGCCGGGGAAGCTCGGTGTTTTCATTGGTAATAAGGGTGAGATAGTCCACAAAGAGGATGCGCACTCCGTGCTGACTCACCATGCGGCGCGCCTGGGCACGCAGGTCGAGAAGACGCATGCCTGGAGTATCGGAAATCCACAACGGCGCTTCGTAAATCCGCCCCGCCGCATTGGTCAGGTTGGGCAAAATCCGAAGGTCGCAACATACCGGTCCGGATGATCTGACTGCCGATCCGTGCTTCCGACGCGACGAGACGCTGCATAAGCGCCATGTCGCTCATCTCAAGGGTGAAAAATCCCACGGGGACCTTGTGCCCCACCGATATATTGGCCGCCATGGAAAGGGCAAAGGCCGTCTTTCCCACCGACGGACGTGCACCGATAACGATAAACTCGCTGTTCTGGAATCCGCTGGTCATGTTGTCCAGCGCGCGGAATCCGGTGGGAATTCCCGTGTAGTCTTCCTGATTGTGATAGAGTTTCTCGATGGCGGCGACGGTACGCTTCACCACTTCCTTTGCCGGCTGGAACGTCCTGGTCTGATTGGTCTCGGCAAGCTCAAAGATCCGGCGCTCCGCCTCTTCAATGACCTGTCGCGTCGGAATGGTATCGTCAAAACAGCTTTCCGTAATCTCTCCCGCCAGGGAAATGAGACGGCGGCGCAGGCTGGTTTGCCTGACGATCTGGGCGTAGTACTCGACGTTTGCGCTGGTGGGTACCGACGTCGTCAACGACGATATATAGGCGGCGCCCCCCGCCCGCTCGAGCTGTCCCTTCCGACTGCAGCTCGTTTGTCAGCGTGATAAGGTCGATGCTTTCGCCTCGATCCCAGAGCTTGAGAACTCCTTCAAATATTCGGCCGTTGGCCTGACGATAAAAATCCTCCGGGCGGACGTAGTCAATGACCCGCGTCAACGCCGGAGGATCAAGCAACACGGCGCCGAGGGTGGCAACCTCGGCATCGATATTGTGTGGTGGTATCCGTCCTTCCATGGACGGGTGTTACTCGT
>CBDESZ010000028.1:0-19595 GCA_965242725.1 Alkalispirochaeta sp. | reverse complement strand
CGCGGTGGAGACGAGGGGCCGGAGATACAACCGTCCTCCCATCACATCCCACGTGGCCATGTTGGCGGTCATTGTTTCCAGACCGACGTAGGGCACGCCGAATGCGTCACCGTCAATCTCTACAACTCCTCCGAAGACGCGGCGCTGAGGCGCGTAGAGCTCATTGGAGTAGCCGTTCATAATGAACCCGTTGCCGAGGGTCGTGGAGGCAAGCCCTCCGAAACGGAGATACAGCGGGTCGCCGTCTTCTCCGTACCGCACGTAGCGGAATTTGGGGAGATATACCTCGGCGAAGGTTCTGTCCGAGTCGGGTATCCAGTCTTCCCGGCGTACTTCAAAGTCGCTGCCGTCACCTGCGGTGAAACGGTAGTTTATCGGCAGGTCAAGTCCGACTCCCACCTTCCCGTAGGCAATATCGGGCCGGAGGGAAAGGAGTTGGTAGGTATCGATGTCGCCGCTCTCCTCGTCGACGAAGGAGTTTACGCCGAAGGTCACCCCGAGGCGGAATGTGATCGGTGATTCCGGCGGGCTATCTCCGTCCTGTCCGTATAAATCGCCGCCTCCCCCCGTTATGAAGAGGGCGGAAATAATCATCGCGTGAACGAGAACCCAATTTCTGTGCATCACAGGCTCCTTGTTACTATTAATAATAGCCCGTAGGGGACTCCTTATCGATATTCATCGGCATTGATTTTCCTGGGATGAACGTCAATAGCTCAATCGCCCTTCCACTCCGATACGCAGTCCAATGAGGTGGAGCGCCCCATTTTCATACTCTCCGGCGTCCATCGTCCACCCCAGGTCGCCGAAGAGGGAGATTGACCCCTGTCTGGTGATGATCAGTTCCGTCCGGTGTCCCGCCGTTACCTCGCCCAACTTGAACGTTCCATCTTCCGTGGTAACGGTGAAGGCCGTCCGTTCCTCATGGCGGTAATAGGGCGTCTCTTCCAGCCGCTCAAGCACGTTCAACGGTGGATACCTGCGATCGATCCACCGGTAGGTCACTTCGCCGTAATACTCAACGGTCCAGAAGCTGTCACGGGACGCGGTAACCCCGAGAAGGGAGTCAAGTCGGTTCTCGCCTGCTCCGTACATGGAGGTACCCTGGGATGCGCCGACCGACCACGCCGGTTTCCCGTCGCTGCGAGGTCGTTCAGTGATTTTGGCGGTCACGCTGTTCCGGAATTCATCGCTTGCATACAGAAGTGCACGCGGGTAGGCACCTTCCCGGCCGAAGAGATTGACCGCCGTCGCCGTCGCCTCCATTCGCCACGTCCGTGAGTCCTCTATACTGTCCCCCTCCCAGGCAAGTGAGCGTTCCACGTCGAGACGGGCGGCGGAGGGGATCCAGAGATCGCTGATGCGGGACGTAAAGACCCGGGAAAACTCAAGTGACCCCTCGGCGTCATAGCTTCTGCGCTCTCCCCCGGGCAGGGGGGCGTCAAATTCGGGCGACGGGAGCGTCTGAAAGAGTTCCGCTATGGGCAGCGCCGTAACCATCCCCGGTTCCCCTGCGATGCGGTTGGCCCACGCGGCACCATCGTCTGCAAACCCGGCGGAACGAAGTTCTTCTATAAAAAGATAGGAACGGCTGTATGACGGCGTCAGTTTCCACGGCCGGCGGCCGGCGGGCTCGAATGAGAGGGGGAGGGAGATTCCGAGGGCGAGGCGGCTTTCGTGCTCGCCCGAGAGGGAGCTGCGATTTGTCCAGCCGCCGTCTCCGGTGAGTTCCAGGGCGGCAATGTCCAGGGATATGCCGCTTTCAAGGCGCCGTTCCTGGGCGCTGAGTCGTTCCGGGACGGGGAGGAGGTAGTCAGTACTCTCCCGCCAGCTCGAGCCGTAGGGGAGGGAGGAGACGGTCAGGTCCGGTGCGAAGAGGGAAATGTCGTTGCGGAGTTGAAGGCGGAGGGCTGCAATCGACGGCGGGGCGAGGTCCACGCGCCACGCCTGCTGTGTTTCCCGTTCCGACACATTATGGGACGCCGAGACCTGGTAGGTGCCCCAGCCCTCCCTCGCCGATTGTACGCCCACCTGCCGGGAATAGCCGGTGCTGCCGTAGCGGTAGTCCCGGAAGAAGCTCTCCCGGAGCGTGACGGCCCCTCCCGGCAGGAGGGGGATCGCTACTTCGTGTCCGTATCCGGCGGAACCTTCGTCATCCCTCCCCCGGGTAACGACACGTCCCTCGAGGTGAAACGGTCCGGCCGTGAGACCCGCCCTCGTATCCGTCGCTACGACGCCGGACGCCGTCGGAAGGGAGGGGCCGCCGGCGCCGGAACTGAAATCCGCGGTGCCGGACGTGCCTGTGCCGGCACCGGCGCTGCTGTAGTCGCCACCGTCGTCGCCGTTTGATACGTCGTCGGATGCGTCACCGCCGCCGGTGGTTCCGCCGGCGGCACTCCCGGCGAGGCGGAAATCGGCTCCCTGGGCGGCGACGGACTGTGAGACGTAGAGTCGTGTCCCCGCAAAGGTCCCCTCCGTGACCGTCCGGGACCACGCGGCATAGATCCTTCCGGCGCCGGAGACGCCGCTTCGTGCATCGGCGGCGTGAAGCTCATCAAAGTAGAGGGTGCCCGTCGTGGTACCGCCGATCTCTTCCACCGACAGCGATGCGACCCGCATGAGCTCCCGGTCCGCCCGGCTCCCGACGGTAACGGTGGCACCGGAAATGCGGTCACCGTCTATGCGGAGCTCCCGGTCCTGAAGATTCAGGGTAATTCATGCCACCGGTCCAGGAGCGTCGTCGCAGGTATTTCGGCAATGATCGATTTCTCTCCGGGAGCGTTCCGATAGGGGGCGATACGGAGGGCGACCTTTTCCGGTCCGCCCTCGGAGACCGGGGCGTCGAGAAACAGGTAGGTTGTCGCCGTGGCGTATTCGTTTATCGAGAGGTCAGGGGTGGACACTTCCGCGGCGACCGAAGCGGCGCCTCCCCTCCACGAGAGTGCCGCGACGCGCTGATCCTCGCCGTCGGGGACGAAGCGATCGCCAACCGGATGAAAGCGGTTGCGAAGGGCTTCCGTACCGGAGAGCGGGTCAGGAACGATGCCGGCGCTGCCCGAGTCATTGTCTCCCGCCTCGGTGACGGTGACGGCTCCCGTGCGGCGTACCCGTATCTCGCCGACGAGGAGGCGTCCGGACGGTATGCTTTGACCCGTCGGCGCGGCGGCGACGATGCGGGCCGCGCGGACGGCGGCGAGGCGGCTGCGGGCTACCGCACCGGAGGGCGCGCCCGTATGGTCAAGCGCGTCCAGGGAGATTTCCACACTCTGCCACCCCTCGGTGGTGGCGGGCTGATAGGCTTGAAGCACATAGGAGAAGACTGCCGACGGGGTCTCGGTATCGAGAACGTTGTTGCCGTTCGTATCCTCGCTGTGACTGCGCTGCAGTATCGGCGCGTCCTGACCCGCCCGCCGCACGCCGTCGGCACCGTTGTACTCTATCAACGGGTCCACCGCGCTTCTGCCCCGGTCGAGCCTTCCGTCGCCGTCAAGGTCCTCACCGAGGGCTCCCATCTCCAGGAGAATTTCCGGCGTGGGGGCGCCGGGAGTATCGGGAATGTACCGCCAGGTGACGAGAATGGATCGGGCGTCCCGGAGATCCTGCTCCGGAGCGTTCCGGTTTATGTGTATTCCCGTCCACCGATCCGAGGGAAGGGCGTCCCACTCCAGAACGGCGACGGTGCCGCGATAGCCGGTATCGCTGCTGCGGGCGATGTAGGGGCCGATGCGTCCGTTGGCGCGGTCGGTATCGGCCTCGACTGAAGAGGTATATTCCCCGAGCGCAACGTTTCCGAGGAGGTCCGTCGACCAGTAATCGCGGTAGCGGGGATAGACAAAGGCCGATGCTGCAAGGTCCGGGCCTCCATAGTCGACGTCCCGGGTCGAAAGGATTTCCGCCGCCCCCGGCGGGAACACCGTCTCCGCCGACGGGGCGAGCACCGAGTCCCTGGATGTGCCCCCGAAGAGGCGAAAGAATCCGGTCGTGTCGCTTTGTGACAACTGGGCCGCGCCGGACGCCTCGACCTGAAGATTGTCGCCCCTCCACGATACTCCCGATGAGAGGGTTATCTGCCCGGGGTGTTGATTCATTTCCGTGGAGTAGCCGTCATCGGTGACGTTCCACCTGATTCCGGCGGCGGCGGAGAGGGTGAGATCCGGTCGCAGTGTCCATCGGTTTCCGTTGATGACAATGATATCGCCTCCCGTGCCGTCATCACCATATACGCGATAGACGATGTCCACATTCCCCGCCCCCGCGGAGGGTGGCAGGGAAACGGTCGATCCGTCGTAGTCTACGTCTGCCCCGGCGACGGCGACGCCGCCCGACCGGACCGCGACGGAACCCGGAACAACGTCTCCGTCGAGCTGTATCGTTCCCACCGCCGTTCCGTATTCCACGTAGATTCCGCTGTTGCTGAATCGCGATAATCCGGCACTTCTGGGGCCGTACATGCGGGAATGGAGATCCCGGGGTGTTTCCGCCGCCCAGGGATAGCGGTAGTCCGGGTCCCGGGGGGACGTCCCGGGACGACGGGCCCTGAGGATGGACGTCTCGGGCCGGCGACTCAATTGAATGTCGCTCTCATATGGCGTAAGCGTATCGCGCCGAACGAGGCGGTACCGTCCCGTCTCATCCGCTCCCGCCGGGAGGCGGTACAGGTCCGCCGCCTCAAAGGGAGACCAGAGTCCCGGGGAGCGTATGATGAGGGCATTCCGGCCGTCGGTCAGCTGGAGGCGGAAGTCGTTTCCCTCATAGTCGGCGGCCGTTTCGGTCAGGTTGTAAAGCGGGTCCGTTCCGAACGCAAAATCCGTCGTCTGATCGGTCGGCGCCGCCGTGAGGGGATCGAGGGCGACGATACCTCCCGCGCCGTTTCCTGCCTGACCGACCGCTCCCGAGGCCGTCTCGTAATAGACGGCGACGGTACGGTTTCCCGGAACTGTGTCGCCCAGGCGGACCGTCCCGGCGTCAAGATCGGCGACGTACTCCCCTGCGCCGTCGTCGAGAACGCGGAAGCGACGCAGAGAGCCGTCTCCGGGAAGACGGCCGAGCACCTGGCCGTCCGGGTCCTGGAGAAAGACGGTCAGCCGGGAAACACCGCCGTCGGGGAGTACGAAGGAGAGGCCGCGGAGGTACTGCTCCGGCGGGATCACCGCCTCTTCAACGATACGCCCTCCGGAAATGCGCAGGCGACGTTCCATTGTATTTTCCAGTTGAATGAGAAACTCATGAAAAGTGGACCCCGTTTCAAGGCGCAGCAGGGAACCGGGATTTGGCGTCGCACCTGCACGGTTGGCACGGTTCCCCGTGTACTGGTAGGGATACCGGGAGACCGCAAGAGGTACGTTCCCGACGACAAACTCCCTGACCAGCTCATCTTCCGCGGCGTAGTAACCGGCGGCGATGGAGTTGAGCCGTGAATCGTCGGCAAAGGTCGCCTCAAAAAAGTACCGCTCATAGAGCCACAGTGAGAGGGTGAGATCCACGGTCTGGGCGAAGAAGTTTGTTTCGAATCCGGGATATCTCCTGCCGAAGGTGACGCGACGCCCCGTCTCCGGAAGGGGCGGGTGCAGGGCCATGCCCAATGCCACCTCAGACGAGGCGTTCCAGAGGCCTGAGAGAAAAAGCTCCGCATCGTTCCCGCCCAGAGAGAGGTCAAGCAGGTAGGGCGGTGCCTCCTCCTCAATGAGCGAGCGTTCGGGTTCCCAGCTCTCCCCGGCAGCCGGGACGGATGGGATGATGAAGATCACCGCGATGATCAAATGGAACAGGTGCCGATGATCTCTCCCCATGTCAGACTTGAGCCCTTCCCCCTGGTATAGTATGCTTTGCGCCACAGTATTATGAACACCGAAAGCCAGAAAGCACAGGCCTTTATCAGCCGACTCCTGCAGAATCCCGCACTCAATGGCTTCTCCCTCCTCCAGCAGGAAGAACAGATCATTCAATTTCTGCACGGTAACGCCGCGCAACTGGCCCCGACGCTCAGTTCACGCCAGTTCTTTCCGGGAAAAAACTGGAACCAGATCTTTGCGCTCCTGGTGAATCAGTTGTACAACGTGATCAACACCCGTCTCTACCCGGATATTCAAAGACTTACCACGGAAAAACTGAATTACACGTTTTTCCATCTCATCGAGGACCAGGGTGTGGACGTCCAGAAGGTCGGAAAACTGGTTTACGCCTTCATCGAGCGTCTTCTTGAAAAACCGGAAGCCCGTCGCGCCTTTACCGGTCCCTATACTGCCGTCGTTTCCGGCATGGTCGATCGCTACCTCGACGAAGTATTCTACCGCAAGACGTATATCCATTTTGAATTGACCAAAGTCCAACGCCTCCGTATGGGAAAGGACGAGGTCGTGAATTTCGTGAATCTCAACCTCCTTCTGAAGCCGGCTGTACTCTTTCTCGGCGGCGGCAATGCCCACCCGGACCGGACGAGCGGCATGGTGCAAAACCAGTTTGCGGAAAAGATTCTTGAACGGCTGCAGCGGGAACTGAAACCGGTCCCTGAAGGGGTATTGAAGAGCGTCGTTCACGGAAGCGTTTCCTTCAACGAGAATCCCTATATAGAAGCGACGGCCCGTCTCGCGGCGATACTGGCCGCCCGGGGGCGGAACTATCAAGCCAATCTCAAGGTGGACCGGGGCGCGGACAGCCCCGACAAGAGCTGGCTTTCTACGGCACGCCGGAACTACAAATTTTACGGATTTGACGTGAAAATGCTCGATGAGCTGTACAAGATCGCTGCGGAAAATGTCTGGTAGGTAATTATGGGTAAAACTCGTTCATTCCTGGAAGGTATCGTGATTGTCGCAATCGTCCTCGTCCTCGTTCAGACGTTCCTGGAGGATCTCGCCATACTCCTGTCCTGGAACGGCGATCTGCGGACGATACTGACGATCACCGGATTTGCATTCGATCTCTTTTTTACAATTGAGTTTGCCGTCCGCAGCTACGACGCGTCCCGGCGCGGTCAGTTTTCCCGATATTTCTGGAACGAACGGGGATGGATTGATTTTCTCGCCAGCATCCCCCTGGTGATGCTGAACAGCGGACCCCGCCTTCTCGCCCTTCTCGCCGGCGGCGTTCCCGTCGGTGGTGTCGGGGGTATGCTCAACGTCCTCAAGGTGGTCAAGGCGATCAGGATTACCCGGGTGCTGAGACTGCTTCGCGTCCTGAAGATCTTCAAAAAGATAAAGAACACCGACTCCCAGATGGCCCAGCGCCACGTCGCCTTCATTACCGCCAGCGCGGTGACGACGATTGTCTTTACCCTCATTATCCTGTCAGTGGCGGGTATGTTTGTGACGGTACCAACGTTTGAACTTGCCTACCGGGAAACCGCTTCGGAATCGCTTGATTATATCCTTGCCGAGGAGCTGGCCGCTCCCGATCGCATTGCGTCCCTGAAAGCGTACGCCCAGAGTCGTCGGGAAATCATCTCCGTCGAGGCGGGAGGGAACGTTCTCTACAGCCGGTACGATCAGGGATACCTGGATCGCTATTTCACCTCCCAGGATTACACCTATGCCGAAAGGGACAATCTGAGGCTGTTCCTCGATCTTCGTCCTGTGCAACAGGAAGAGGCACGACGTAACCTGCAGTACTTTGCGGTCATTCTCGCGCTTGTAATCGTCTTTATGGTGATATACAGCCCCCACTTTGCCCTGACCGTCACCGATCCCATACACGTCATGCGTCGGGGCATGAGTGAAGGCGCCTATTCACTTGAAGTTGTCATTCCCGACCGCTATCGGGACGACGACATTTACCGGCTAGCGGAGAAGTACAACAGCGTGTTCCTGCCCATGAAGGACCGTGAAGGTGCATCACAGGAGAACGAAAGCGGGAGCGCCCTCTCCGTCGCCGATATATCCAGTCTATTCGACGAAGAGTGATCTCCCATGATCGTCTCCATGCTCCTGGTGATAATTGAAATTCCCGATCTGACCTCCATCAAGGACAAGCGGAGAATTGTTCACAGCGTTCGGGACAGGGTGAATCGAAAATTCCGCGTCAGCGTGGCGGAGGTGGATCTGGAGGAAAGTCTCTCCTTCAGTCAGCTCGGCGTCGCCGTGGTCAGCAATAACCGCCAATACGGCGAGCGGGTGATTCAGCGGATCCTGGAGTTCATTGAAACCATCGTCCCCGGAAGGGTGCAGGAGGTTCAGACCCACTCGGAGTCCTATGAGTGAAGGGCTCCGCGGGTCGTCAACCTACCGTGTAAAGAGGTAGAGGTCGGGAAGTACGATATCGCGATCCAGTGATATCGTGCGTGTCTCCTGCTCGCCTCGGTGGGCAGTCACGGAGAAAAAGTGGCTGAGCGGTTCGTACCGCGGGTCTTCCACGCGCAGTTCAAAGGGAAACTCCTTCGTCGCCGCGTTGTCGGATGCCGCGATGGGTGCCGGCCAGAAATTGAAGGTACCCGGCGCCTGCGGGGGGATCTCAAAGGGATTTGACCAGCGGGTATCAAACATTTCCACAGCCGTTCCGTCGCGCATGAGCGTCACGGCCACGCCGCTTACCGGAGAAAACCTCGCGCCGTCGAGGATTCGTCCCTTGATCGTTCCAAAATTGTAGCACGGCCCCGCGGAGTGGGGTGCGCTTCCGCCGTTGTAAAAATCGCGGCGAACGGCGCTCACCCGGTGCAGCGCTTCGTGAGCGAGGCGCATTAAATCGACGCCCAGCTGCTGATCGTTCTGCAGTTCATTTGTAATATGGGCAAATCCGCGACCGGAGCTGACGTAGCGGGGGGTGGTACGGTTGAGTATATAGCAGATTGCGTCCATCCGGCTCTCTTCGGTGGCGCTGTACCGAGGTTTGGCACTCGCGGCGTCGTCCCGGGAGATTTCTTCCACAACGGACGCCACCAGCTCTTCCATGACGTTATGAATCTCCATCGTCGTCCCCCTTCTCGATCTCAAACGGTATATCAAAGAGATCCTGTATCGCTTCTGTCGCGTCCCGAAAGTCACGAATCGTTTCCTTCAGGGCAAAATAGTTCAATCCTGCAAAGTATATCTTACTGAAAATGGTGAGGACGATATCCTGCTCGTCCGTCTGGAGAGAAAAATAACATCCGAATTCGTACAGCGAGCGCATACCTTCCTCAATGCGCTCCCGGACGAAGTTGGCCATCTCCGCGGTGAACGTAAATGTGAAGGCAAGCTCCAGGAATTTAGAATCTGCGTCGATGAAAAAGCCCGCCTGAAAGCCGTCGGAACCGACAAAGCCGGCGCTGTAGCTCTCTTCAGTCGTTTCACTTTCCGTCAGTTCATATCCCAGTTCCTGGAACAGGACGTGGACGCGACGAATTCTCTCCTGCATTAGTCGGTTCGACTTCATTGAATTCCGAGTGTACAGTATCCCTTTAGAGATCACAACTCGCCGGCAGATACTCGGTATCAATATTGTGAAGGGAGCGGAATATGTGTTCCCGCGCCTGGGGATGGAGCGTCGCCAGCTCCCTGACGATCGGATTGACCCGTGAGCGGATGTTGGCCGTTCGGAAGGGACAGTCGATGGAAGAGACGGGGAGTTCAAACCGTTCCGTCACCGTTCTGATCGTATCTTCCCGTACTTCGCAGAGCGGGCGGATGACCCGGAGGGAGTCGTTGAAAAACGGCTGTACCGGATTCATCGTGGCGAAGGTCCCATAGAGAACCATGTTCATAAGCGTCGTCTGAACGACGTCGTCCAGGTGGTGTCCCGTCGCAATGAGGGGGCGGCCTTCCCAATCCTTGACGTACTCAAAGAGGATACGCCGCCGATTGCGACCGCATCGATAGCAGTCAAAGCGTCCGCGAAAGGAATCGGGTTTCATGTCGGCCGGAATGATTGTGAGGGGTATTTCGATCTGTCTGAAAAACGCCCGGATCCGCTCCAGGGAGGCCGGCGTATGGGGATGTTCCCGCCAGTCGATCATAACCGCTTCCAAATGGTAGTGAATGGGTACAAAGCGCAGACGCATGCGCAACGCCAGCGCCATTGCAAGGGAGTCCTTGCCTCCGGATACCGAGAGCAGTACCCGATCGCCGTCACCTATCATGCCGTACCGATTGATGCCGCGCCCCGTCCGTTTGAGGAAGCCCATGACGCTGCGGGGAGGATGGGTCTGTATCAACTCAGCCCAGTTCATGAAAGGACTCCTCCAGAAGGGCGGTACCGTCAAAGTCGTCGGTGACCGTGTCCCGGGGCACCATGAGCCTGATTTTTCGCAACGTCTCGGTGAAGCTCCGCACCACGTCGGAGGAGAAGACACTCTTCTGGGAAAATTCGTACTGTTTTTCCTCTTCGAATATCGGGAAATAGGCTTCAAATGAAATCGGATCGGGAATATCGACGATTACCCGATAGGTCGGGACGCCAAGCTGACGGGCCAGTCTGCCTTCCACCGCCCGTCGCGCTGAGATATCGCTCAACTGATGGTGGGCGGGGTTGGTCTGGTCGAAGGAGATTGTCGCAACCGGCTTCAACAGCCGGCGCTGTCCGACTTCACCAATCAACTGAAAAGGTTCAAAGGGGTGGTCGCTGAAGCGCGCAATGAAAAGTTCGTCGTCCAGACCATAGAGGTCGTCGGGACGTATGACCTCCTCCTCCAGCCCGAGATGAACCGCCTTTTTAATCATTGCGGTGGCGACGCGCACCGTTCTGTGCCAGTAGACGGCACGGTACATGAGAAATTTCGAGAAGAGGATGTTTTCCACCGCGGAAACCCCCGTCTCCTCCAGCCCGATTCCCTCATAACCGTTTGGTCGTATTCTGCTTATGGCGAAATCGATATCCTGGAAGCCATAGGGCACGCCGCAGAAATAGGCGTCCCTGTTGAGATAGTCCAGTTTGTCCGGGTCAAGACTGCCCGAAAGCAGGTTGCGATAGAGTCGAAGCTCATCGTCGCCTCCATCGTCCATCGTCTCGTCAACGATGGCGGCGACGTAGCGGGGATCCACCTGCAGATCGTCCCGGAGATGCTTCTTCAGTTTCCCCGTCTGGACGATCCGCCCGGTGAGATGTTCATGTTCCGCCAGGGGGAGGGACTTGAAGCTGTGGGTGTAGGGGAAATGGCCGACGTCGTGAAGCAGTGCGGCGGCGAGATAGGATTTCACACCCTCGACGGAGAGACGGGGCGACTGGGGATGATAGACGATGCGGGATATGATCCTGCGGGCGAGATGAAAGACTCCAAGGCTGTGGTTGAGGCGGGTGTGGGTCGCCCCCGGATAGACGAGAAAGGTGGGGCCAAGCTGTTTGATTCGGCTGAGTTGCTGAAACTCGGGTGTATTCACGAGCTGCAGCATCGCCGGTGAGAGGTACATGTGTCCCCACAGGGGATCCCGTATGGGAGCGGTGTATGCCGTCTCCAGATGGTCTCGAATTGCACGTCCCGTATCCATATGATCCACCCTTCCATTCCTTGCCCAGATAATGCGGGCATACTACCATTCACATGTGGTTGATTCTACGCCTCTCAGGCGATGGATATCGGTAATCATCGTTCTCATCGTTCTGGTCCTTGCCGTTGCAGTGGGACGAGCGTTCATCGGTTCGGCCCGTTCCCCCGAGGAGGAACGGGAGGTGCCGAGGGAGGCGCTGCAGCCGCAAACGATGGAACGGCCTGCGGCCGCCGTTACCGACGCGGAAGGGGAGGCGACACTGCCTCCAAGGGACGGCGGGGACGGTGTTTCCGGGGCGCCTGCAACGGAGAACGGCCGACGGGGACAACCGGTGGTGACGACGATCAGAGGTGAGCAGATACCCGAGGAGCTCAGGGACGCGGTCCGGGCGATACGAGGGGCCTCCGCGACGACTCCACGCTTCGCTCCGACAGGCGACGAGATCTCCGCGATTCCCCGGTCCGGTATTTCTCCGGTGGTCATATCCGTGGCGGACTACTTTCTCGGACCGGTCGATGACGACGCTCAATCGGTACCCGTCGACGATTCCTACGGCGACTTTGTTCAGTCCCGCCTGCTCGAGGCGAGGGACGCCATCGGAGAGGTGGACGAGGCGTACCGTATCGCCGGTGAGGGCGAGCGTCTCCTTCTCCGCGGTACCGACGGGCAATGGTGGCGGGTGTGGCTGACGGTGGAGAGGGGGGCCTTGTCGGATCTTGAGTATTCGGCCCTTTCCGGTGACGGGTAATCTCAAAAAAGGACTGTGAGCGGCCGATACAGTAAGAGATGTACTATCTCCTGATAGAAGCTGCCGGCATAAGTCAGATGTCCCGTCTCGAAAAGCGGTGGTACGGCGAATTCATCGCCGAAATCACCGGTGCAATGGAGGCGGGCGCGTTTCATCTCGTCGCGCAGGACCGCGATTTACTGTTCTTTCAGGACCGGCAGCAGAAGGTTCGTCATCCCGAAGAGGTCGCCGACCTCCTTAAGACGGCGGACCGTCTCCTCTCGGTACAGGGGGAGTATCTCCTGGAATACATCGTCCTGGCGGACTATCGCGAGAACGTCGCGGCAGGTACGGTCTTTCCGGCCATGGAGCGGCTGCTCCGCCACGTCCGTATCCGAAACGGGGTCCACGCGACGGAACCGGTGGCACTCGCCCTCGAACCGGTGGTTGAGCTGGTACAAACGGGAGAAATATATCAGATCGTCGCTTTTCGTGACGAATACTGGTCTGCGGTCAGGCGATATGTCGATTTTCTCGCCGACGACAAGACGGTGGGAGCCGTATCGGAACTCCTCTTCCCGTCGGGCGACCGGGAAGGTCCCCGGCGATGCTGGATCGTCACCACAGACATTTCCCGCATTTCCGCTTCAATTCACGCGGCTTCAGTAGGACCGGTCTTTACAATTTCCGACGGCCCCCGGGACGGTCAACGGGACGGTCGACGGACGCTTCAGGAGCTCTTCTGGAAGGTCTGCGCCGAATTTCTGCACGATGAACGAGAAGCATCCCTCGACCCGCCTGCGGCAGTTCTGGTCAATCGGTTCAGCGCTCCAGGTCACGACCACCTCTCGACGCCATACCTCACGGGTGAACTGCGCTACGCCCTGGAGCGGTTGTTGGACGCAACCGATTCATATAGTGCCACGATCGTGATCGAGGAGGGCGATGAGGAAGACGGTCTCGTTCCCCTCCTGCTTTCCTCATCTCCGGCGGCACGGATCGTAGTCGTTTCCTCCGGCCATCCTTTTTCGGGTGAAGACGTCCCCGAAAACCGTTGGCGCGTGCTTTCAGTCCATACCGACGGGAAAGGGGAGAGGGCATACCGTTATTGGGCGCAACTGGACGGAAGGGGTGAACGATTGCCCGGGGAGGATACAGAGCCGGAAGGGGTGCTCCACGTCGCCGCCGCATCACTGGGCGGCAAACACAGAACGACCCTTTATTACCTCCATTGTGTTTCCTCCCTGTTGTCTCCGGAGATGATGGACGAGCTCTTTGTACGATCCGGTATCAGCCGGGCAGAGCGTATTCGCATCGTTAAGGACCTGACTCGGACGGGTTTTCTCGTGGATACCGGTTTCCCGACGGTACACCGTCTCGTCTCACCCGTGATCGACGGGATCTTCGGAGACGAGGGGCTCGCACTTCGCCGGGAGATCGACGATTTTCTCCTGGATCTCCTTGAGAATGGACGTATACCGCTCACACCGGACCTGTGGGATTTTGTGCAGGAGCGCCTGCCCCGGGACACAAGAACGGCGCTCTTTCATCGGTATCTGCACCGGATCGCCGTGGGCGGAAATGTCTCTTTCTATCGTCAGCGCATTGTCACGTCGGAAAAAACCTTTCGTGATGACGAGAGGCTGGCGACGGCATCGGTTCAGCTGCGCCTCTATTTGCGCGATTCCCGGGGACCTGAGGAGTGCGACTCTGCGTTTCAGACCATTGAAGAGGTGCTGCCGTACTATGAGGGGCGAGGGGAGGCGGATATTCATCTCTCGACGGCGGAGTACTTTCTTGCCCGTCGGGACTACCCCGGGGCGTTGAAAAGCGTAAAACGGGCGGTTCTCCTCCAGCAGGGCGATGCCGTGCCGGACGGTGCCGTTGCGGCAAGTTACCTCCTGATGGCACGGATCATGTTCGCCCAGCGCCGACTCTCCGATGCCGGCCAGTATCTCGGATTCGCCATGGACCAGCGGGAGGATGACGACGGATCGGTCCTCGTTGCCAGGTCCCTTGATGCAATCCGTCTGTTTCTGGTGGGTAATCTCAGCCGCGCCGCGGTGGCGGCGGAAAAACAGCTCAGGCCCCTTCTGGAACGGGGTTTTTCCGACTGGTATGTACTTTTGCGTTTTCTCCAGGGACGAATACATTTTGAGCTGGGCGAGTATGCCCGCGCTGCGGAGCAGTTTTCACGTCTGTACGACTTTTGCAGTTCCTGTACGATTTCCGCGCCGCTCTCGGTGCTTCGGGTGTGGAGAGAGTACTCTCTCTACCTGGTGGATGGTGACGACAGCCGTGTTGAAGATGCCCTCACCGGTGAGGAACGACGGCCGGAAGTTCTCTTGTTTCTCGCTGAAGCGCTCACCGCCGACGGCCGGTATGCGGAAGCCCTCCCGTTACTTGAAGAGGCGATAACTCTTGAAGAAATGTCCGACCGATGGCCGCGATTGGGCGTCACCTGGGACAACGGGTACGCATCGATAGAAGACCTCGTGATAGCCAACGCACCGGGGAGTTCGCAGCTGCTGCGTATCCTCAAAGGATTCTACGCCCTTACCCTCGCCCACCTTGACCGGCAGGATGAGGCGGTGCCGATCTTCTACTCCCTCACCCGCGGCGCCGATGTGTCCAACCTTGATCCCTATACGGGATTGTACAACTTCCTCTATTCAAGCGTCCTTCCGGAGGAGCGCTCCAGGGACCGGGACGACCGGACAACCGTTCTGGGTCGGTCGGTGAAACTGATACAGGAACGGACGAGCAGAATGGACGAGTATCGGGACAAACTGAGGTATCTCAGGCAAAACGCGTGGAACAAGCAAATGATGGAGGCGGCGCGCCGCCACAACCTCGTATAGGGACGCGGCGGATTGACAACCTCCTGAAACCTGGTATATTCTCGCCTCGTTCACGAGGTGGCGTAGCTCAGTCGGTAGAGCAAGCGGCTCATATCCGCTCGGTCAGGGGTTCAAGTCCCTTCGCCACTATCAACAATAAAGACCCGTCGGTCATACCGTCGGGTCTTTATTGTTTTGTAAGCTCTTCGATTTCCCGAATGAACTCTTCCACGTTCTCAAAGTTTCGATATACCGACGCAAATCGAATGTACGCGACCCGGTCGAGGTTGTAGAGCCGCTCCAGGACGAGCTCACCGATCCGGGCGGCGGAAATTTCATGGGATTCCATACCTTCACGGATCGCCTGTTCCTCAAGATCATCGATCATCGTGGCGATGAGGCTCTGGCTCACCGACCGCTTGCGCAGCGCCTGCTGTATTCCCTTTTCGAGTTTTTCCCGGTCAAAGGGCTCCCGGCGGTTTTTGCTCTTCTTGATCACCATGAGCTGTTTTTCCTCGATACGCTCGTATGAGGTAAATCGATACTCACAGGCAAGGCATTCACGGCGCCTGCGAATCGTTCTTCCGTCCGCAAGGGCACGAGATTCAATGACCCGGTCTTCCAGGGACCCACATTTCGGACAACGCATTTTCCACTCCATTTTTACACGGCGCGTCACGGGGACGCTCGCATCACCGGCCGGAGGGGGCGTATGAGTATTCGTGAATTGCACCCTCCATGCGGCTATAGTACACTGTCGGTATGAAACTCGTACATAATGAGATTCCCCTGGAATTCCTCCGAGCCATTCCGGAAGGCATGAAGCTGGTAAAACGACACGGCCGGGAATTTCTCGTGGTGGAAGCGGTAAGCAGTCCGTCCGGCGCATCCCTCATCACGGAGAGTGTGCGTATTCATGGTGAGCCGAGTATTCGTTTCAAGGCGAAGATCGGCAACACGGAAGGGCTCATCTTTGTCGACGCCTTCTGGGGCAGCCACGCCAAACTCTTCGGCTTTCTGCCGGAACTCGGTCACGACGACCAGTGGGTGGAAGCGTCGGTTCCCGAGACGGGTGAAAGCCTCATGATTGAGCGCCAATGCGACGTGGAGGGGTGCTCCTCTCATCGGGGTATCGAGTTCCGACTACCCGGCGGCAGGAATCGCATCGAAGTATGCGCCCGCCTCGGCTGCCCGGGCCACAAGATCGTCCTCGGTGATCTGGGAAAACCGGTGGAAGACACCATAAGCGGTATCAACTTTTTCGGTGCCGGCTCCCTTGAAGACGACTGGTTTGACCATCCTGAGTGACGGCAGCGGCACGGCCCATTCCCGACGATACGTTGAGGTACCTGCCCACCGGTAGCTGACCGGTCCGGTGCGCCGCATCCCGCGGACTTGTAAATTCGGCGCGATGTCGGTACCGTCGAGGTGTTATGGACCATCCAGTACGTTATACAACCCAGGCACTTTCCATGTACAACTCCCTCGCGCGCAGGATGGAGAAATTCGAGGCGATCTCTCCACCATTGGTGGGGATGTATGTGTGCGGCCCTACCGTCTATTCCGATCCCCATTTGGGACATGCCCGCACCGCCGTCGTCTTTGACACGGTCTTTCGATATTTACGTTTTCTCGGGTATAAGGTGCGCTACGTGCGCAACATCACCGACGTGGGCCATCTGGAGGACGAAGAAGAGCTGGCCGGCGAAGACAAGGTGGCTAAACGGGCCCGTCTGGAACGGGTGGAACCGATGGAAGTCGTTCAGCGATATACCCTGAGTTACCACGACGGTATGGAGCGGCTGGGCTGTATGCCCCCCTCCATCGAACCGCGGGCGAGCGGGCATATTCTTGAGCAAATAGAAGTAGTCCAGCGCATACTCGATGCGGGGCTCGCATATGAATCCAATGGTTCAGTCTACTTCGATCTGGAGCAGTACGTTCAATCGGGTTCGCCCTACGGCAATCTCTCGGGCAAAATATTTGAAGATCTTCGGGCCAATACGCGCTCAACGGCGGGGGGAGGGGAAAAGCGGAGCCCCCTGGATTTTGCCCTGTGGAAGCGGGCGGAACCGCAGCACATCATGCGCTGGAAGGGGCCCTGGAGCGAGGGATTCCCCGGATGGCACCTTGAATGTACCGCCATGAGTACCCGCTATCTGGGAGAGCAGTTTGACATTCACGGCGGGGGGCTGGATCTCCAGTTTCCCCATCATGAAGCGGAAATCGCACAGAATCACGGCGCATACGGGCGTGATCCAGCGCGCTATTGGATGCATTCCAATATGCTCACCGTTGACGGCCAGAAGATGGCCAAGAGTCTGGGGAACTTCATTACCCTTGACGAGATGTTTACCGGCTCCCATGAGCGGCTTGACCGTCCCTTCTCACCCATGGTGCTCCGGTTCTTCATGCTGCAGTCTCACTACCGTAGTACCGTCGACTTCTCTAATGAAGCGTTGGAAGGGGCGGACAAGGGGTACCGTCGCCTCATGGCGGGGCTGCAGCGGGCGGAGGAGCTTCTTGCCGGGGAGATCGCGGCGGAAGCTGCAGAGTCCGCCGCCGCGGTACGCAGGGAAACCGCGGGAAAACGTTCCGCCGCGGGCCCGCTGATCGACGGCATCGCCAAAAGCGGCGCGACGGCGCCGACAGGGGCCGACATATCCGGCGAAGACGAGTACAGCGTCGCAGTAAAGGAACTTATCGACGGGTGCTGGAAGGCGATGGGTGACGATTTTCACACACCGAGGACAATTGCGACGCTTTTCGATCTGGTGAAGCTCTTCGGGCGGGGCACGGAGGATAACGCCCCCCGGGATGCGCGGGTCGCCGCGGCACGGGCGATACGTGCCTTTACGCGTGACGTCCTGGGGCTCCGGCCGGAACAGGAAAGCGGAGGAGACTCTCGCGAGAAGGACCACCTGGACGCGGTGTTGAAGCTGGTCATCGAGTTGCGCAAAAACGCCCGGGCGGCAAAGGATTTCGCCACTGCCGACAGAATCCGGGACACCCTCGCCGAGGCGGGAATTCGCCTGGAAGACCACCGCGACGGTACGACCACGTGGGTCGTCAAATAGAGGAGCGACTATGCCGACAGGAAAGACCCTTGACGATATGAAAGGATACCTCAAGGAAGTAACTGAAGAACTGCTCATGATGCGGGAGATCGACAATCTGGAGATGTACCGCACGATCACCGAGAAAGGCAAGGAACTGGAAGGGATCTCCGACGACGAACGAGTGGATGAAAACTTTGTCTACGGATGCGTCAGTAATGTGTATATTGCGGACGAGTACCGGGAAGGGGTCATGCATTTCAGGGGTTCATCGGACGCTCACGTTGTCCGCGGACTGTTGACCTACATGATTGAGGCCCTCAACGATCTCACCCCGGAGGATATCGTCGCGGGTTCCCGCGACGCAATCGAGGGTTTTGCAGACGCGGTTGATCTCAAAACGACGCTGACGCCGAATCGGGCCAACGCCTTCGGAAATATCTACCAGCTCATCGTCGACAAATCGGCGGCGCGACTGAAGAAAGGCTGAGATTGGTCGATCTGGGAGGGATTTCCCGCCTCATCCGGCGGAGCACGGGCCGCTACGACGGCGAGCGCGACGGGGGCCCCCGCCGTTTTGTCATCGGGGATATTCACGGGTGTTCAAGGACCTTCCGCGCCCTGTGCGTGGAAGAACTCGCCGTGACACCTGCGGACCACCTCTATCTTCTGGGCGACCTCGTGAGTAAAGGCCCCGACAGCATCGGGGTTCTTGAGTTCCTGAGTGAACTGATGGAAAAGGGCGTCTCGGTGACGATCGTTCGGGGAAACCATGAGGCGGCGATTCTTCGGGCGACAAAGGCGGGCAAGGGTGCCCTCAGACGTATGCTGGAGCAGACGAACAACACCGCCCTGCTGGACGGGGACAACGCCAGGCGCCTTGATCCACGATGGCTGCGCCTCTTTGCGGAAAGCCGCTATGTCGTTTCCCTGGACGGTGCCATCCTGGTTCACGGCGGAATCGATTTTACCCGCAAGGATCCCTACGCCGACGGAAAGGACCTCGTCCAGCGGCGGGAGACCGTTTACGATGCGGAAGCCGCGGGCGGGAAAATCGTCATACACGGGCATACCCGAACCCCCCCTCTCGACGATCATTGAACGGCTGGTAACGGGCCATCCCGTTCTTCCCCTTGATAACGGCGCCGTCGGCGCGTCAAACAAGAAACCGTACAAAATAAGCGAGTTTGGAAATCTCTGTTGCTATGAGCTCGGCGCCCACGTTCTGCACGTTCAGCCTAATCGTGACGTGGCCTCAGCCGACGACGATGAGCCTCTCTTTTCCGTGAGCATTCAGGCGTACCGTCGGCACGAACTCTCTCCGCCGGAGTGACCATGGTTTGTCTCTTCCCGACAATTCGCGTACAATCTGCGACATGAGCAATGCAATACGTGGTCTCCAGCCAGAGGCGGTGTGGCGTCACTTCGCCGCCATTTCCGCAATACCCCGTTGTTCCAAAAAAGAAGGGGCAGTTCGTGATTATGTAAAAGGTGAAGCAGAACGCCTTGGATTGACCCATCGAACCGACGGCGTCGGAAACATCGTTGTTGTCCGGCCCGGTGCACCCGGTCGTGGTGA
>CBDESZ010000027.1:0-123921 GCA_965242725.1 Alkalispirochaeta sp. | reverse complement strand
CATTTCCGATATCCTGGTGGGAAATGAAGAGGACTTTCAGCTGTCCCTGGGTCTGGAAGGTCCGGAAGCGGGGGGAAGCGACCTCTCTTCCAAGATCGACAGTTTCAAGGAAATGATCGGTACGGTGAAGAAACAGTTTCCTTCCGCCGCGGTATGTGCAACGACGCTGCGTGAAGTGGTCAGCGCCAACACCCATCTGTGGGGCGCCATCCTCTCCGTCGGCGACCGGTGGCATCTTGCGGAACCCCGGGAAATAGGCGTGCTTGACCGCATCGGCGGAGGAGACGGCTTCGTCGGCGGCCTGCTGTATGCAATTCTCAGGGAATGGGATCCGGAAAAGTGGATACAGTTCGGGTGGGCCAGCGGCGTGCTGGCGACGACTTTCCTGACCGATTACGGCCAACCCGCCGACGAGGAGCAGATCTGGTCTATTTGGAGCGGTAACGCCCGGGTGAAGCGGTAGATCTTGTCAACCGACGAAGCGCAGTCCCAGGACCATATTCCCTATCGTCTCGACAACGCGGCGCTCATCTTTCCCGGCATGCTTTCCCGCCGGCGAACGACGATGTTTCGACTGGCTGCAGAGATCGATGAGCCGATCAATGTCGAGCGACTCCAGTCTGCCCTTGATACAATGCTTGTACGGTGTCCCTACTATCACGTCGAGCTTCGGCGGGGAATATTCTGGTACTACTTTGAACGGACCGATGAGCCCGTCCACGTCGAGGCGGAAAGCCGTTATCCCTGCATGTATCTGCCCTTTAAACGGCGCGGCGTCGTACCGCTGCGCCTGCTGGCGTACCGGAACCGCATCGCCCTTGAAGTTTCTCATATCCTGACCGACGGGACGGGGGCGCTCGCATTTCTGAACGGTATCCTTGTTGAATATTTCAGGCTCCGGGGTGACGAGGTGGATCCTCGTAACGAGCTTATCGATCCCCGGGGGACGCCCCACCCGGAAGAGTACGAGGACAGCTTTCACAGGGAGTATCGGAAAGGGGTGCCTTCTGCACAACGACAGTCGGACGCTCTCCATTTCGGTGGAAAGACGGCACGGCCGCCGGTCTTCAACGTCATAGAGGGGATCGTCGACAGTGATGATTTGCGACGGCTGTCAAAGGAAAAGGGAACGACTGTGGGCGAGTACCTGACGGCACTGATCATCGACACGCTCCGTGAAGAAATGGTTGCCCGAAACCTGTCGCCCAAACCCCTTCGTGTGGCAATACCCATCAATCTGCGGCAGTTTTTCCCCTCCCGGACGATGCGGAACTTTGTACTCTCCGTGGAGCCGGGTATCGATCCCCGCCTCGGGTCCTTCAGTTTCGAAGATATTCTCTCAAAGGTGCACCATTTCATGCGGTTTGAGCTTGATCACCGCTTCATTCGGCGGCAGATCGTGAGAAACCTGAAAAGCGAGCTGAATCCCTTTATACGCATTGTGCCGCTCTTCATCAAAGATCCTATCCTCAAATGGGCGTATGCCGCCTTTGGAACGAGCATGTTCACCGTAGGATTTTCAAATCTGGGGCGTGTATCGATTCCTGAAGAGATGCGGCGCCATGTCAGATCCTACCATTTCATTCCGCCGCCGCATAATAATGCACTGAACGCGACATCCATCGCCTACGGTGGAAAGACGAGCATTGTTTTTGCCGGAACCAAACAGGATAGTGCAATCGAGAGGCGGTTTTTTTCACGCCTGCGGAAGATCGGTTTGGCCGTCTCGATCAGAACAAACAGGAGGTAAGCGATGGCGTATTGTCCACGCTGTGGTGTAGAGGTTGAAGACCGGTTGGATGCGTGTCCCCTGTGCGGAACGGCCATACCGGAAGAGGTACGGAAGGAAGATGCACCGGAGGGTGACTATCCCGCAGACGTCATTCCCCCGCGCTCGATGTACCGGCCCCTCACAAAGGAGCAACAGCGGGGCCTCTTCCGGGGAGCGGTCGGTTTCCTCGCGCTCTTCCCCGTTGTCCTGACCGCCTTTCTTGATCTCACCGGTAACGGATCCATTTCGTGGTCCTATTTCGTCATCGTTCCCGTCGTCGCGACGGCCTTTATCGCGTGGCTCTTTTATCGGTTTGGGCGTAAACCGCTCCTATCCGTTACGGGGTCGCTCCTGACGGTCATTGTCGTGTATCTGTTGATTTCACTTCGTGTTGCCGGTCCGGTATCGCCGATGCTTCCGATATTTATTATCGCCTTTCTCGCTGTTGAAAGTTTCCTTCTGTACCTCGTCGTACGGCGACGGCGAATTCCCGGAATCGTCACCTTTGCAGCGGTGGATATCACCTTTCTTGTCATCGCCCTTGAGCTCCTTCTCCGGGGCGGAGCGGACGCCTCCGTCGTTACCTATGCGCCCGGTGAAGCCGGCCGGTGGTCGCTCATCGTGGCGGCGGTCCTTATACCCATTGCGATGTACAGTACCTATCTCCTGCGGGTACGCCGAAAGGGGCTCAATCTCGGCGGCTTTTTCTTTCTCGACCTTACGGTCATGCTTGTCGCCCTCGATGTGGTGACGGGAGGGGGAGTAGGATGGTCGGGGATTACCGCGCTGATTTTTATCCCTGTCGCGGTGATTTTCTATGTCCTCCACGTCTCGCTCTTTAACGATACGGACTGGAAAAAGGCGTTGCATCTTTAGGATGCGACGGGGTGTGTAGTATGACGGAAGAACCGATGGAGCGACCCCCGCGGGCGGGGTGCCGACTTGACCGGTACCGGCAAATCATCTGGGATTGGAACGGGACGCTGCTGGACGACCAGTGGCTCGCCCTCGACGTCGCCAATGCCATGCTCCGTCGCCGCGGGCTGCCGACCATGGACCGGCATCGCTATCGGGAGATATTCGATTTTCCCGTGATGACCTACTATGAACGTGCGGGATTTGTCTTTGATCGCCGGGACTTCCACATGATCGCCCATGAGTTTATTGAGGAATTTCACCGTCGCATCGGAGAATGCCCCCTCCATAATGGCGTCAGAGACATTCTCGATTTCCTCAATCGTCGCGGCGTCAGGCAGTTGATCCTTTCCGCGAGCAGGGAGGAGGATCTCATTGCAGCCGTTGCATGGCATGGGATCGGCGACTATTTTCAGGGAATATACGGGCTGACCGATCACCTGGCCCATTCAAAGGCGGAGCTCGCCAGGTCCGTTGCCGCCACCTTCCGCGACGACCGCGATACGGTGGTAATGGTCGGTGATACCGTTCACGACTATGAGGTTGCGATGGAAATGGGAATAGACTGCATCCTCGTTGCCGACGGCCATCAGTCGTTAGATCGGCTGAAGGCAACGGGTGCAAAGGTCGTATCGGACCTCCTCAGTCTTGCCGATAGTCCCTGACTTACATTTGTGAGACGAGCGTCCACGATGACGCCAGCTCTTCGGCGAGGGTAATCCGCAGTCGCCGCAGTTCTCCCACCGCCTGTTCATAGGTTTCCCGTACCATTTTGACGCCGGAGTCCGACATAGCCCGCGCTTCACGGACGCGGGCGGCGAGCGCCATTTCATAGGAACGGCGAAGCTCCTGTATGGCCAGGGTACGTGTACGGTAGCGTTCCCGTAGTGCCCGCAACCGCTCAAGGAAATCCTCAAGCCGCGCCGCCGTATTCACTTCCACGGCGTGGCGGTATGAAGAGGCCAGTTCCCCTAGGAGTGTGGAAACCGGGACGATCTCTTCCACCCGGTGCGCATTGGCGCCGGCAAAGACAAATCCGCCCTTGAAATTTCCCTTTCGGGCGTTGTTCAGCGCGATTGAAATACAGTACTTCGCGTCTTCGGCCTTGCAGCTGGCCAGACACTGCCATGCGCACCTGAAGGCCGGCCGCCGTCCTTCTTCTGCGTCGACGATGAATTCGTTGCGAATTGCCCGTCCCGGCATACCGACGGGACTGTGAATCAATCCAATATCCTCTTCACGACACTGGACGTAGGCTTCCTTGAAGCGCCGGTCGGCATCGCACTCATCCGTCGCGACAAAGCGGGTACCCATCTGTACCGCCGCGGCGCCGAGACGCAGAACGCGGTATACATCTTCTCCGGTGTAGACTCCGCCGCCGGCGATGAGGGGAATGGATTTATTGAACTCCTCTTCAAAGGGTTTCAGGGCTTCCACGATATCGGGAACAATTGCCTCGAGCTGGTAGTCCGGGTCGTCAAGCTGTTCAGCGGTGAACCCGAGGTGTCCTCCCGCAAGCGGGCCTTCAATGACAACGGCATCGGGAACGTCACCGTATATTTTTTTCCACATTCTGAAAATCATTTCGGTCGCCCGGACCGAACTGACGATCGGCGCCACGGCGACGTTCTTCTCACGCATGCGCTTGACGGGAATGTTCTTGATAGGAAGGCCCGCGCCCATGAAAACGATATCCACCTCTTCCTCGATTGCCACGTCAAGCAGCTCATGGAAGTCGTTTACCGCAACCATGATATTGACCCCGATCGCGCCGTCGCTCCTGCTCCGGGCGGTTTGTATTTCCCGTCGAAATGCGCGGAGGTTGGCGGAACGCCCGTCGCGGTAATAGTCCTTTTCAAGGAGACCGATGCCGTTGGCGGCGACGACACCGATGCCCCCGGCGTTTGCAACTGCCGAAGCGAGACCGGAAAGGGAAATGCCGACACCCATACCGCCCTGGACGATCGGTGTGGGGACCGTCAGTCTGCCGATCTTCAGTGGAGGCCAGGTGCTCGATTTCTTGGTCGCCGCGGCACCGACGTCCCGCAGTGTTGAGTGCAGTTCCGATCCGACAACATCGTCCGCGAGATCGGAGGTAATATCCCTGAGATAGGAGATTGCCTGTTTCAGGCGCGGTAGTTCCATATTCAACTCCAATGATTATTTCGGTTCGTGACCGATAAACCATTGTTGCACAGATCGGGGAAGATTCATAGGCCAAAGATCTTGACGAAGAACTATGATCCTACAATGATAGAAAAAATCGGTCCGCGACCGATAAAATCGTCCAGGAGGAAGGGAAATGGAGCGAATCGCGATTACAGGATTGGGTGTGGTCTCGTCGATCGGAACGTCTACGGCGGACTTCTGGGACGGGCTGACTCGCGGTCGTTCCGGGGGTGCGGCGATATCCACCTTCGATACGGCGGGTTTCAAGAGCAGGGTCGCCGCTGAAGTGCGGGATTTTGATCCCGAAACGTGGATTTCCCGGAAACGGGCCCGCAGGATGGCACGTTTCTCCCAAATGGCCGCGTCCGCTGCCAGGCAGGCGGTGGAGCAGGCTCGACTTGAGTTGCAGGAGATCTCCGCCGAGGAGCGCAGCCGCATCGGGACGGTGATAGGTACCGCCGCGGGAGATTATGTCAACATGGAAGAACAGCACCGGAAGCTCCTTGACAAGGGGCCCGGATTCGGCCATCCCCTGGCGGTTCCGATGATCATTCCCAATATGTCTTCCGCCAACGTTTCCATCGACCTTGGACTGACAGGGCCTAATCTGGGGATCGCTACGGCGTGTGCATCCGGGGCGCATGCAATTGCCCTGGCGGCGATGCTCCTCCAGACGGGCCGGGCCGACGTCATGATTGCCGGCGGGGCGGAAGCGGCGATCACACCCCTGACCGTGAACGCCTACGGCTGCATGGGTGTTCTGACGTCCCGCAACGATGCGCCGACGAAGGCGTCCCGTCCCTTTGACCGCGACCGTGACGGATTCCTCATCGGGGAAGGTGGCGCCGTTCTCGTCATGGAGCGGGAAGATGACGCAAAAGCGAGGGGCGCGGAAATACTCGCCTATCTGACGGGGGTCGGTATGACCGCCGACGCCCACAGCGTCGCCATTCCGGAGCCTGACGGAGCGTCCGCCGCGGCGGCAATGTCACACGCCGTTGCCGACGGCGGTCTTGCACCGGAAGATATCGCCTATATCAACGCCCACGGCACCTCCACGGGCGCAAACGACCGTACCGAGACGCTGGCAATAAAAAAAGCCTTTGGTTCCCACTCGTCACGATTGGCGGTGAGTTCAAACAAGTCGATGATCGGTCACACCCTCGGCGCGGCGGGAGCGATAGAGGCGGCGGCGACGGTCCTTACGGTGCTGCACCGGGTACTGCCGCCGACGATCAACTATGAGAATCCCGATCCCGACTGTGACCTTGACTACGTCCCCAACACGTCCCGGGAGTTGCCCCGTGATCGGAGGATCGCGGCGATTTCAAACTCCTTCGGATTCGGAGGACAGAACTGTTCGCTCCTCTTTGAATCCCCGTGACGACGGCGCGTGAGGCGCGACCGCCCGGTCGCGCCGGAAAATGCGACTGCCGCTACACGTACCCCTGATCGATCATCGCTTCGGCGACGCGGACAAATCCGGCGATATTCGCCCCGTCCACGTAGTTCCCCTTGGTACTGTAGCGCTCGGAACTGTGCAGGGTCAGATCGTGGATGCGCTTCATGATCACCCTGAGCTCGCTGTCAACCTTGGAGCGGTCCCATCGCTGACGGGCACTGTTCTGTGCCATTTCAAGGCCCGAGACGGCGACACCTCCCGCGTTTGTCGCCTTGGCGGGACCGTAGAGGATGCCCTTATCGAGAAAGAGCTCAACGCCCGATTCCGTGGTGGGCATATTTGCGCCTTCGGCGACCAGTGAAATCCCATTTTCCAGGAGATGTCGCGCATCCTTTTCATTGATTTCGTTCTGGGTGGCGCTGGGAAAGGCGCAGTCCGCGGGAATTTCCCACAGCGGATTGTGATCGCGCTCGGGCTCCACCGGATAGTAGTGGGCGTCCGTATACGTCTCGATGTACTCGGCGATGCGTCCCCGACGATATATCTTCAGCTGTTTTACAAACTCAAGCTTTTCCCGGTCGATACCGTTGGGGTCATGGATAAAGCCGTTGGAATCGGAAAAGGTGACGACCTGTGCGCCCAGATCGATGAGTTTCTCGGCGGTGAAAATAGCCACGTTCCCCGATCCCGAGACGAGACACCGTTTGCCTTCCAGCGTATCTTTCCGCGTCCCCATCATGAACTGGGAAAAGTAGATCACGCCGTACCCCGTCGCTTCGGGCCGGATATGTGATCCCCCCCATTCGAGACCCTTACCGGTGAGGACGCCGGTGAATTGGTTCCTGATGCGCTTGTACTGGCCAAAGAGATATCCGATCTCCCGTGCGCCTACACCGATATCCCCGGCGGGGACATCGGTATTTTCTCCGATGTGTCGGTAGAGTTCGGTCATGAAACTCTGACAGAATCGCATCACCTCAAGGTCGCTCTTGCCCTTTGGATCAAAATCGGAACCGCCTTTCCCTCCGCCCAGGCTCAGTCCGGTGAGGCTGTTCTTGAAGACCTGCTCAAAGGCGAGGAATTTCATGACGCTCGTATTTACGGATGCGTGAAATCGCAATCCCCCCTTGTAGGGACCGAGGGCGCTGTTCATTTCCACGCGGAAACCGCGGTTGATGTGCAGCTCTTCCGAGTCGTCAACCCAAGGAACTCGGAAGGTGACCATACGTTCCGGTTCAACCATGCGATCCAGAATCTTGTGATATCGAAAGGCTGGATATGAGTCCACCACGTGTTCAAGCGAGTGAAACACTTCGTGAACCGCCTGGTGGAATTCCGCTTCTCCCGGGTTTTTTTGTGTAACCGTCGTGTAGACTTCGTCGACCGTATTGTACATATCACCAAACGGTAATACAGACCGCCTTTTCGACACAATACAGTCTCCGATAATCGAACGAACGTTCTGCCGGGATTATGCTCCGCAGCCACCGGGCGGAACAGACCGGCTCGGCGTGACGTGCCGTCGGTTGCTTTTCGACCGATGATGTGTACAATGCAGACAGCGGAGAGTGACGGCGCCTATGCAGAGTTTCGGGGAAATCGTCCATTTCTTTCTTGATCTCGGTCCCAGCGTTTTCCTGCCGCTTCCCATATGGCTTTTTTCCGTCGCCCTGGGTGCACAGAAGAGGAGGGCCACCAGGGCGGCACTCCTCGTGGGCGTCGGGTTCATGGGTATCGAGCTTGTCCTTGAGCTTCTGGTAAATACCCTTGGTCCCGCTTCTGAAGCGATGGTACGTCGTTTCGGCATTGAACTTTCGATCATAGACGTGGGGTGGCCTGCATCGGCGGCGATCGCCTTCGGTTCCGACATGGTGGCGATCATCATTCCCGCGGTCATACTTCTCAACCTGCTCCTCCTCCTCGGGAAAGTGACGCGGACGATCAATATCGACATCTGGAATTTCTGGCACTTCGCCTTTGTAGGCGCAATGGTTCAGGCGGCAACGGGAAATATGTGGTATGGACTCGTATCATCCCTTCTCTTTGCCGCAATTGTCCTCTTTGTGGCGGACGTGACGGCACCGGCAATTCAGGAACTTCTCGGAATGCCGGGAATTTCCGTACCTCATGGCCTCTCCGCCTCCTTTGTTCCCTTTGCCTTCGTCGCCAATCGTATCATCGATTCCATACCCAAACTGAACAAGGTGGAAGCCGATCCGGAGACGGTGAAGCGCCGCTTCGGTGTCTTCGGTGAACCGGTGGTATTGGGTGCCGCCATCGGACTCGTCATTGCCCTCTTCGGATACGCCGGCGACGGCGCCGCCGCCGATTGGTTGCCCCGGGTCCTGGAGGTCGGAATTTCAATGGCGGCGGTGATGGTACTCATGCCGCGGGTCGTATCGGTACTTATGGAGGGTCTGATCCCCCTCTCGGAGGCGGCGAGGGATTTTCTTCGCCGCCGTTCCGCAGGACGGGAGGTTTATCTCGGCCTCGATTCCGCCGTGGCAATCGGTCATCCCACGGCAATTGCGACGGCACTGCTCATGGTACCGATCACCCTCATTCTCGCGGTGATTCTGCCGGGCAACAAGGTTCTGCCCTTTGGAGACCTCGTGACGATGCCCTTTGTGGTCGCCCTCATGGTCCCGATCGTCCGGGGCAATGTGGTGCGCGCAACCATCACCGGCGCGGTCGTCATGGTTCCCACACTGTATATCATGAACGCCCTTGCGGAGGGACAGACCGCCGTTGCGCGGGCGGCAGGTTTCAGCTTTCCCGAAGGGGTGACCACCATCACCAGCCTCGGCGACGGGGGCAACGTGATTGCCGGTGCCTTTTACTGGGCAACAAGCAACTTCTGGCTCGGAAACTCGGTAATATTCCTGCTCCTCGTCGCGGCGTGGTGGATGTATAAAAGACACCCCCGGGCGTGGGAACGCGCCGCCGGATACCAGGGAGACAATGCGGATGAACACGATGGATAGCCGGCCGCTCCATTTTCACGACCTCGTCCGGAAGGAACTCATTCTGCCCGACGCGAAATTTACCGACCGCGACACGGCGCTCACCGCAATGGCGACGATCCTCGTGGAACAGGGATTCTGCCGCCCCTCCTTTGTGTCGGCGATTCTGGAACGGGAGCGTCTTCATCCTTCGGCGCTGCCCATGGAGGGATACAAGATCGCCATTCCCCATGCCGATGCGTATCACGTGCACCGGTCGGCCCTCGTCTTTGCCCGTTTGCGACGGCCGGTCGCCTTTCGCTCCATGGGAGATCCGAAAACAACACTATCGGTGTCGATGATCTCGATGTTCGCCCTCCGCGAAAAAGGATGCATCGGAGATCTTCTGGAAACACTCATTACGGTGTACCAGGACAAGGGAATTCTGGAAAAAATAGTCCACGCCGACGGAGGGGACACGATTTATCACATACTGAGGGAACAGGTTGAGCAGGCACATACCTGAAGGCGACAACACCACACGGCCTCCCGTGGTCCTTACCGGCGTCTCGGCGTCGGCGGGAGTGGTCGACGGCTGCGCCTTCGTATTCGCCCGTCGGCCGGTGGCGGCAGTTGAAAGGCGGTGTACCGACACCGCCGAAGCGGAGCTGGAGCGGCTCGTTTTTGCAATAGATCGAGCCATTGATGAACTTCAGCATTTGCAGAATCGGAGCCGTGGAGAGATCGGTACCGATGGTGTTCACATTTTCCGGGTTCAACAGACGATGCTTGAAGATGAGACCCTCGTGGGGGAGATTCGGCAACGGATATCTGCCGAGTCCATATGCGCCGATACGGCGGTTCAACAGGTCTTTTCGTCGTACATCGAAATGTTTGCGGCCCTGGACGAAGAATCGGTCGATCGTGAACGCAAAGGTGATCTGGAAGATCTCCTCTTCCGCATATCCAGAATACTCGCCGGCGGTGAAGAACACGCCCTTTCCCGTATCCCGCCGGACAGCATTATTGTTGCATCGGAGTTGTATCCTTCCGATACGATCGCCCTTCAGCGGGAAAACGTTGCGGCGATCGTCACGGAACGGGGAGGAATTACCTCCCATGTGGCGATACTCGCACGAAATCTCGGAATCCCTGCGGCGATTGCGGTCAGGGACGCCACCAGGCTGATCCATACCGGTGATGACCTCTACGTCGACACCGATACAACCGCGACGGCATCCGTTCACGTCCGGCCGTCGCCGGAACAGCGAAAGCGCCTGGACCACCGAAAAGAACAATTCCGTCTCCGCAGATTCGCCTATACCCGGGAACGGAACTTCCTGGGCGTCACCACCGACGGCAGGCGGGTATCCGTGGCGGCCAACGTCAGCTCCGTCGACGAGCTTGCCCGTGCCAGAGACAACGGGGCACCCAGCGTCGGTCTCTTCCGGAGCGAGTTTCTCTTTGTCGATTCCGCGGGACAGATGGATGAGGAGCGGCAGTTCACCGCCTACCGCCGGGCGGTGGAGACCTTTCCCGAAGGATATGTGGTTTTACGCACCCTCGATGCCGGTGCGGACAAGCCGGTCCCGGGCATCACCATCCCCGGTGAGAAAAATCCCTTTCTCGGCTATCGGGGAGTGCGAATTTCCCTTGCCAGGAGTGAACTGCTGCAGACGCAGTTGCGGGCGGCGTTGCGGGCCTCTTCATACGGCCACGTGAAAATTCTCTTTCCCATGATTTCAGGTCCCAATGAAATGCGTCGTGTACTCTCCGTCGCAAAAAAAGTGGAGGATGATCTCCGTCGGGAGGGATATTCCGTCGGCACAGACGTTGAATGGGGCGCGATGATCGAGGTTCCCTCGGCGGTCTACATGGTCCATGAACTTGCCGAGCTCGTTGATTTTCTGAGTATCGGCACCAACGATCTCACCCAATATCTCCTCGCCGCGGACCGAATGAACGATCACGTGGAGGAGTACTATCAGCTCTTTCACCCCGCCGTTTTTCGGGCGGTTGGACAGGTGATCGAGGCGGCCCATTTTCACAATCGCTGGGTCGGTGTCTGTGGCGAACTGGGAGGTATGGCAGCGGCGATACCGGTGCTGGTAGGGCTGGGAGTTGACGAATTGAGTATGAACTTCCAGTCTATTGCCGAGGCGATATACGTCATCAGGAGAACGTCCTATCGCGACGCCCGGATGCTCGCAGAAGAGGTCAGGTCGGCTGACAGTGAGGAGACGGTGAAGGACATCCTCGCACGGAGGCTCCCCTTGAAAGGTGAGGTATGAAAGAGACGACAATCACGGTAACAAATGAGACGGGACTCCATTCACGGCCTGCCGACCTGTTTGTCCGTACGGCAAAACTCTATGACGCCCGGATCATGGTGCAGAAAGGTGATCGGTCGGCGGACGCCAAAAACATCATCAAGGTCATTCTTCTCAATGTATCCCAGGGTACGGAAATTCGTATTACCGCTGAAGGAGCGGAAGAGGATGCGGCCATCGCCGATCTCGAGCGACTGGTGTCGAGCGACTTTCAGGAAATCAACAAGAAAGTGATGATTTAACGGCCCCGACCATCACCCGTTGTCGATGATTTCCGAAAAACGGTACTTTACCGTGCCATCGCTTCCGACATCCATATGGACTCGAATCCCGTCAACCGCCTCCTGAAGAAGCTCCTCAGCCATCGCCGGTTCGATATTCAGTTCAATGACCACCGTCGTAACCGTCAGAATTCCATTGTAACGTTTGGCAAGGCGATAAATATCAGACTGTGCCGGTCTCTTCACCTGTGGGTACCCACTGCCGGATCGTTGGACTCCCGTCTCATGGGACGTGCGAGAGCGCCGGACGACATACCACGTTGCGACTCCCGCACCGACAAGCAGGAAGAAGGGGAGGGCGCCGGCAAAGAAAAACCCGTGACCGGGAAACATCATCATCATGCTGTACCATATCGCGAATTGCTCACACGCTCAACGGCATTTGTGGTATGCTGGCGCCATCATGATAGCTTCAGTAGAATCCTTCATCCTCCACGTTCCCGTGACGGGAATGCATATCGCAGACAGTACTCACGCAATATCCCACTGGGGTGTTGTGGGTGCCAAAATCACCGGTGACGACGGTGTTACGGGGTACGGGTTTACCGGAACCCACGCCCATCTCCCGAGTGACCGGCTGATCGCCAATGCAATTGACCACAATTATGGCCCTCTCCTCCTCGGAAAGGGAGGGCGTTCAGGCTCCGCCACTGTCGAGAGCGACGGTCCCTTTGCGGAAATCGCCGACGGGTGGCCGCCGGCGATCTCGGACCGCCTCTTTACGTACCCCCCGCTGCAGTGGGTCGGCCGCGGGGGAATCCTTCAGCTGGCCCTCAGTGCCGTCGATGTCGCCCTGTGGGATCTCTATGCGAAACGAAGGAACGAGCCGTTGTACAGGCTGCTGGGCGGGCCCGTCCGGGACAATGTTGTCGCGTACAACACCGATATCGGCTGGCTCAGCTTTTCCAGGCGGCAACTGAAGGAAAACGTGAAACGCGCTATCGATGAAGGATTCACCGCGGTAAAAATCAAGGTCGGTTCTCCGCGCCTCAGCGACGACATCGCCCGGGTCGAGAGCGTCCGCGACGTGGCAGGTTCCGAGACGATCGTCGCGGTCGACGCCAACGGGCGGTGGGACCTGCCTGAGGCGCAACGCTTTGCCAGGCAGGTTCGTGATATGGATCTGCTCTGGATAGAGGAACCGTTATGGCACGACGACATAGAATCCCACGCGACCCTCGCGGCAACGACGGATCTTCCCATCGCGCTGGGTGAACAGATCTACACCTCCCGGGAGATGGCCCAGTTTATGCGTCGCCGGGCGGTTCACTACGTGCAACCTGATGTGACGCGAATCGGTGGTATCAGCGGTTTTCTCAGGGCCGCCGACTACGCCCGGGAATCCGGATTGCCCGTCGCCGGTCACGCCGGGGAGATGAGCCAGGTGCATGTCCATCTCGCATTCGCCCTGGGTCATCACACAATACTTGAGTATATCCCATGGATCGGTCACGCATTTGAAGAGGCGGCCCGGGTGGAAGAGGGGTCATTTGTCCTTCCCCGGCAGCCGGGTGCCGGAACGACGCCAACCGGCGAGGCGATGGATACCTTTCGCGTACATTAGGAGTCAGAATGCGGGAGATTGAACATTCGAAGGGATCGACAGAATCCGGTGCCCCTCATGTCGGAGTCGACCTGTCTGGCAAGACGATCGTCGTCTTTGGAGCCGCCGGTACGCTTGCGTCGGTATTTGCCGTCGGGGCCTCCGCCGCGGGGGCACATCTCGTACTGGCGGACCGAGATGACGGAGAGCACATCGACTCATCGCCGGCGGCGCAAAAGCTGCAGGCAGTGGCGGCCGACATCGGCACCGGCGGAGAGGGCCGGAAACCACGGCTCTGTCTCGCCGACGTTACCGATGTGGAAGATACAATTGCCGTCTTTGACGCCGCCGTCGCCCGTTTCGGCGCCGTCGACATAGCGGTGGACTTTGCCGGTGTTCATCACCGCCCGTTTGACCTCGTATCGGACGATCCACATGCGCTCATGGAAGATTTTCGACGGGTGGCGGAGGTAAATCTCGCCGGTGCGTTTGCCTTCACCATCGCGGCGGCGCGGACGATGGTCCCCCGACGGAAGGGACACATCATTCACCTCTGCAGCAACGGCAGCCGCGCCGCCCTGTACGGCAGCTACGCATACAACGCGTCAAAGCACGGCGTTGAGGGAATTGTCAGGACGGCGGCGGCACAGCTCGCGCCGTACGGTGTCCGGGTCAACGGAATCGCACCGGGCACCGTCGTCACCGGCTTGAATCACTCGCTGCTCTATAACGACGAGGGTGAAGCGCTGCCGCGGGCGAAGAGCATCCTGTCCCACACCCCAACCAAGAAATTTGCCTCACCCGAGGGAGTTGCAGAGACGCTCCTCGCCATGTGTGTGCCCCAGCGTCACCTTACGGGTAATGTTCTCTTCGCCGACGACGGTTACAACATAGAGGGCCATACCTGGCCGGAGGGAAATGTTGCCCTCTACGAAAGTGCAGACGCCCTGGAGACGTTGCTGCGGGGGCTGTAACCCCGCGGGCCGGCCCGGCGATTACCGGTTGAACACCTCGTCTATCGTCGTCGAGATACGCTCAAGCTCAACGTCGGAGAGCATCCACCCCCCGGCCCGCTGCATTCGACCGGGCCTGTTCCGGCCGTTTTGCGCCGACGAGGGCCGTCGTGATGCCCCTCTGTTGTATGGACCAGTTGATTGCAACCTGAGATACCGGGACGTCCCGGTCCCGGGCCGTCTCTTCAAGGACGCGAAGAATCGGCTGTATTCGTTGCCAGAAATCGGCGTCGTAGAAACCGTAGAAATGGCCCCGCCTGTCGTCGCCGGACAGTTTCGGCGGCGCGCGGAATTTGCCCGTCAGAATACCGCCTCCCAGCGTGCCGTAACTGAGAACGCCTATGTTTCGTTCCGTCACATAGGGGATCACGTCACCCTCGATACGGCGATCGAGGATTGAAAATTGCGGTTGGGTGCTCACCAGTTCCGTCACGGGATGGACACGCTCCATGAGTTTCGGCGAGAAATTGGACACACCGACATAGCGTATTTTCCCCGCCTTGCGGAGCTTTTCGAGCTCTTCCGCCGATTCCTCGACAGGTGTCGTCGGGTCCGGCCAGTGCATCTGATAGAGGTCAATGACGTCAACCTGCAGTCGCCGCAGGGAGGCTTCCACCTCCGTGCGGATGGAATCGGGTTTGAGGTTTTTGGTAATCCCACCGTTGTTTTTCAGTATTCCGCATTTGGTTGCGATGACAACGTCGTCGCGGCGGCCGGCGATCGCCTTTCCGACGATCTCCTCGGAATGACCCGATCCATATGCCGGTGCGGTGTCGATGAGATTTATGCCGCTGTCGATGGCGGTACGTATTGCGTCAATTGACTCACCGTCGTCGACATGGCCGTAAAATTCACCTCCCATCGCCCAGGTGCCCAGACCGACGACGGAAATCTTCAGATCCGAATTTCCAAGCCTGCGATATTCCATATGTCACCTTACCACTTCATTACCGATTTGTAACGAATCGGTAACGTGTCGGCAATCTTCATGTGAGAGCCTCCGCCTGTGGGGAGGTATCACAGGGTGAACAGACGAGGGGAGAAGACGTGTCGGCAGATGAAATGGTACGGCCAGGTCCGGGGCGGCACGGCGACGGTTTTACGGTCGGTATCGATTGCCCTGATTCTGGCGATTACCGCGTGTTCCGTGGAAGAACTGCAGCCCGCAGTGGTCGTCTCCGATATTCCCCAAATGTCCCTCCAGGCGGGGACGGTCGTTTCCGTAGGAGCCGTGAACCAGAGGGAACGGACATACCCCGTCGTCACCAACGGGGAATCCGGAAGTCACGCCGTACCGGCAGGCGTCATTCGCCTCTTTGACACCCGCGCAGCGGCGGAAGAGTTTGTCCGGGAATCGGAGGGCATCCTGGGCCGCACGGCGCAGGCGTCGGTAAACGCGCTGCGGGTACGTACCGGCCCGACAACCTCCTCGGATGTTCTGTATCGGTTGCGTCTCCACGAAGAGGTCACTCTCGTATCCGTTGCGACACCGGAAACGACAGTAGGCGGACGCAGGGGCGTATGGTTAGAGGTTGTAGCGGACGGGGCGTACAGAGGATTCGTCTTTTCCCCCTTGTTGCAGGGCCTTCCACCGTCAATCACCTTACCGACGGGAGACGGCACCGGTACGATCGCCCAAATCTCGACGGATGCCATTGAGGACATTCATTCGGTCGTCGGTGGAAACATCTGGTGGGGCACGGCTGCGGCGGAGGCGGTAGAAAGGGGCGCCGCCGTCCTGGAAGTGTTTCGGTTGTCCGGTGGGATACTGACCATATTGACCGGCGAAACTTCCCTGCAGCTTCCCCTTGAAGAGGCGGCCGTATCCTATCCGCGGGTGGTTTTTCCTGATAAAGGTGTGGAACTGACGATACGCGACGCCGAAACGGTGGAACTCACTATTGAAACGGACGATGTCTCCATACGGGGCGACTTCATCCCCGTCGAAGGCTACTCCTGGAGGGAGCTCCAGGGGATATATGAAAGACGCAAGGACTTTGCGAGTGCCCTTGAAGGGTATGCCGGTCTGTACAGAAGCAACACCTACGGTGAACTGACGATTCACGACGGCGGAACACTCTCCTGGCAGGGCGGCAACATCTTGAGACCCCTCGGGATCGGCTCGGGATTGGAGCACCGGCGGATTCTCTACGCCCCCATTCCCGCGCCGGGTACGGCAACAGGCTATGACGGCGGCATCAATCTTCCCTCGCCGGAGGGACCGGCATTTCTCGTCGATCTTCAGGACGACGGGATCCGACTCGTCTGGTTGCCGGAGTTTGACCGGAAGTCACCTTTTGTAACATCCCCGCCGGTACCGCCGCTGGTCATGTACTTCTCGAGGGAATCAGGAGGGGTTTCGCCTTCGGCATCACACCCCGTCGAGGCGGTAATGAATGAATAATCCCTTCCGGAGCCAAAAAAAATCAGGAATATGTCCTGTACCACTTGACGGAACGGGAACAAATTGATGACCATGTGTGTAATGTTCGCTGTACGAACGCCTTATATCCTGTTCACCTCGTCAACGCCCACAATCGGCAAGAAAACCATCACGACGACGAAAAAGACCACAGGGGATACTACGGCCGGTGAGCAGTGCGGGACGGCCGTTTTTTAGCTGTCCACCTGACTATGATTTTGAAACCCCGCAGATGCGGGGTTTTTTTTTGCCCTAACGCCGGATTGTGTTGCCGTCGGCAATGATCTCCGGAGGGGGCAGACGGAGGAGGTATTACATGCCGGGTTATCGTGTAGCAGTCGTCGGAGCAACCGGCGCAGTAGGGCGGGAGATCATTTCCATTCTGGAAGAGCGTGATTTTCCCGTGGAGCAGCTCATTCCCATCGCATCTGAACGGAGCCGGGGCGCGACGATACCCTTTAAGGGACGGGAGCTCGATGTCATACCTCTCCACGAGGGTGTTTTTCGGGACGTCCATTTCGTCCTCGCCTCTGCGGGAAGTTTTGTGACCGCCCAGATCGCCAGGGAAGTCGCAGACTCCGGTGCGATACTTATAGACAACTCCTCCCAGTTTCGACTGGAGCGGGAAGTGCCTCTGGTCGTTCCGGAGGTCAATTCCCATTCCCTTGCTCGTCATTCAAACGTCATTGCCAACCCGAACTGCAACGCCGCAATACTCGCCACCGTTCTCGGTCCGCTCCATCGGGCCTACACGATCAAGCGACTCTTCATCGCCACCTATCAGGCTGCCAGCGGCGCGGGAAGCCGTGCGATGACGGAGCTTCAGGAAGAGACGGAAGCGGTGCTGCAGGGGCGTCGGTACACAAATTCGGTGATTCCCTACCAGTACGCATTCAACTGTTTTGTCCACAATACGGAACTCATGGAAAACGGTTACGTTTCAGAAGAATGGAAAATAATAAATGAGCTCCGCAAGATACTGGATGAACCGGACCTCGCCGTAAACGTCCACGCCGTAAGGGTGCCGGTCATGCGCTCCCATGCGGAGGTCGTCAACATCGAGCTGGAATCATCACCCCCGGTAGAGGAGTTGTACCGACTGCTTGGAGAGGCCCCGGGAGTCGCGGTATACGGCAACAACGGGTGGGATGCCCGGGGACTCGGGCCGACACCCGTTTCCGCCGCAAACAACGACGACGTACTTGTCGGTCGCATACGTCGTGACCACGGCAGCGAGTATCGATACGACATTTGGCTCACCGGTGACCAGCTGCGGAAGGGTGCCGCCCTCAACGCCGTTCAAATAGCGGAGCTGCTCCTGCCGGTAACGGTATAGTAATAATATTGGATATAAAATTTGAAAAATAAAGGAACATACACTAGGATAGAAAAAAGATCACCGTTTCGGCGGGGAGAGTTGAAAAATGAAAAAAGTGTATGTGTCCTATCCTCTTTATGTTGCCCTTGGGGCTTTATTCCTGATCGGTTGCGCTTCAACGAATCCACGCAGCGCGGCTTCTCCGGTGGACTACACACGTCCGGAGATACAGGAGATATTCTCAAGCTCGTGGACGGGAAGGTTGGAATGGGAAAATCGCGGCGGGATGGACCGATATGAGGCGGAAATCGAATTTGAACACAATCCATCGGAGAACAACGTCATTGCCCGCATCGATTTGACACTTCTTGAGGCACATCGCATGAGCGTTCAGAACGGGCAGGAGGGCAAGAAGGCGCAATGGTTCCTGTCCGGCGACCTTTTGGAGACGGGGGGGGGAGTTGCATCTGACGGAACAGGAAAGGGTAGATCCCCACGACTTTCTGACCGCCTGGGTTGCCGGGGCAACGCTCGCCTTCGGCCCGGAGTGGGAGAGTTTCACCGGTGAGTTCATCATGAGCGACGGGACGCCTATCGACGGGGAGGTCTTTGTCGGAACGATCGCCGAATGAAAGACGGGTGTATGAGTGAGTGATTTCCCCTTTTCCGGCCTCTGCGCCTTCCCCCTGACGCCCCTGAAGGACGGAGAACCCGACGAGGAGGCCGTCGTCCGGATCGTCGGGCGTGCGGTTTCCGCCGGGGTTGACTCCCTCGGTGTTCTGGGATCCACCGGCGTGTACCCCTACTTGAATCGGCGGGAACGCGCCGCGGTGGCGCGCCGTGCCGTGGATGCTGCAGGTTCCACTCCTGTGATGGTCGGCATCGGCGCGTTGCGGACTCGGGACGTCTGTCTCCTCGCGGAAGACGCCCAGAACGCCGGCGCGTCGGCAGTTCTGCTCGCCCCCGTCTCCTACCATTCGTTGACGGAGGATGAGGTGTTCCATCTCTACCGCACCGTATCCGCCTCGCTCTCGGTGCCGCTCTGTCTCTACGACAATCCGGGAACAACAAAGTTCACCTTCAGCGATGAGCTGTACCGCAGGATTGCCGAACTACCTATGGTCTATTCAATAAAGATTCCCGGCATTTCTCCCGAAATGGAGACGGCGCGGGCGCGCGTTGCGACGCTCCGGAAGATGCTGCCCCCGGATGTGACAATTGGAATCAGCGGTGATTCCTTCGCCGCGACGGGACTCATCGCCGGGTGTGATCTGTGGTATTCAGTCATCGGCGGGCTCTTTCCTCGGACGGCCCTCGCAATTGCCCGGTCCGTACGCATGGGAGAGGGTGAGGAAGCGATGCGCCTGTCCCGGCGGCTCGGGCCGCTGTGGACGCTCTTTCAACGATACGGCGGCAGCCTGAGAGTCATTGCCACGGCCGCTGAGGTGGTGGGTTTCGCCGCATCCCCGTCATTGCCCCTGCCCCTTACGAGTATTGAAGGTGAGGAACGTCGGGAGCTTGCGCTCCTTCTCGAGCGGTTGGACGTGACGTAGCGACGAGGTCGCGGGGCACGCATCGTCACCGCCTTCAGGCTGCCTTTGGACCGCGTCAATCCATACCAAGGACGTTTATCAGAAGCGTCTGCAGGCGTCGCCGGAGGATGGAGTAGCTGAAGTAGCGGTGGGCGAGCGCAAAGTTGTGATCAACCATTTCACGCCGCCGCGTCTCGTCAGACAGGATTGCCCTCACGGCATCTACCACGTCGGGCGTCACAAACCCGTCCATTGATATCGTTCGGAATCCCTTCGGCTCTATATCCTGAATAAATATGCTGTACCGGTTAATGAGAACCGGGAGGCGGAAGTAGAACGCCTCAAGGAGGGCGTTTCCGAATCCTTCATAGAGACTGGGATAGGTCACCAGATCCGCCGCGCCGTAGAGTTCCCACAAGCCCAGAGATCCACGGGGGATCGGCTGTTCCTCACCCTGGATCACGTCGGGGACGACGGTAGGGATCAGCCGGAGGTCCACATGTGCTTCCCGAGCCGAATCCATAAGGGCGCTCAGGTAGGTGTCCCCCTCATCTCCGCTCTCGTGGCTGATGACCAGTTTGCAGCGGGGATCGTTCAGGCGGGACACCAGGGTTATGGCGTGCTCGATTCCCTTTCGCGGGACCACGCGGGTTGGTTGCAGAATGAGGATGTCATCATCGGCGAGGCCAACCGTCCGACGTACCCGTTTCCGATCTATCGGAGGAAGGGGCCCATCGAAATTGATGACGTTGGGCACGATGATCGAAGAGACGCCCTTCCGCCACGCCAGTTGGTCCCGGGCGGCGGAGTTGATGACGGCATGCTGAATCTGGGGCAATACCGGAGGAAACGCCATCTCCAGGTAATCCCGAATCGCGCTTATGAGAAAGCGCGTCCGTTCCCAGTAAAAATCGTGGTGGTGGGCGATCGTTGGAATATTCGCCTCGGCGATGAAATCGGTGAGGGCGATGCCGAGTGGGACCTGCATGGGAATGGTGAGGGCATTTTCCACGACGAGAATGTCCACCGTAAAGGTTTCGATAAACTCATAGAGCTTCGAGCGGAGCAGGGCGACCTGTGACTTGATGAGATCGTTGATCTCCCTGGGACGGTGCAGCCTGCCCCAGACGGCGTCGCTTATTCTCACCGATTCCGGATGGTTGAAGTGCGCCTCCGGGACCAGCATGCTCTGTCGGGCAGGTCTGTCAAGCTCGCCGGCGAACCAGCAGACGCTATGCCCTTCGTCTTCAAATACATGCGCCCACTTGGCGCTTTCCAGACTGACTCCGTCGCTCCCGGCAAAACGGGTAGATACAAAACCTATTATCGCCACGGCGGCACCTCCGATTCCTTCACATCCGGTCCTACATCGTTGAAGAACGGCACAGGTGCGATGTCATTCCGAAGAGAGTGCCCCGATTCCGATCACGCCCCAGGCTATTCGTGCACCCGCGGCACCTCCCGGCTGCGTCTTGAAATCGTCGGGTCCCGCCTTGACGACGACCGCACGTCCGACGACGGAGTTTGGTCCATTCAGGGTTATCACCTCGTCCAGGCGGTTGTATGTCGCCACACCGTTGCGATCGACTTCAAGATTTCCGAGGTCTCCAACGTGACGGACCTCCGCGGTGGGGGCCCCATGGGGAGTGTTGCGGGGATTGAAGTGTCCGCCGGCGGAAGTCCCGTCGAAAGCGGACGTGTCGCCGAACTCATGGACATGGATTCCATGTTTCCCCGGTGTCAGTCCCTGCATGTCGGCGATGATACGCACATGCCGTCCTTCCTGAATAAATGTAACGGTACCGAGGGAACCTCCTCCCTGCACGGGCCTGATGACCGCCACCGCCCGGGTCACCTGCCGTCGCAGACCCACACCGGATTGTACGGAGGTACACCCGACGAGACTGATGGACACCATGGCCAGGACCGCAATAGCGCCGATTGATAGTTTTTTCATCCTCTTCCTCCTGCCCGCCGCAACGGGCGGCGGGCCGTATCATTTATCGCTGGACCAGTACAAATTCGACCCGTCTGTTCTTCCAACGATTTTCCAGATCGCCGTGGGGAACGATGGGTACCGACCCGCCATATCCATGGGTCGTCATTCGTGTTTCAGGAATTCCCCGTTCAATGAGCGCCTCCTTGACGACTTCCGCACGGGACTGCGAAAGGGGAAGCAGTACGTCCGACTGTTCCACCGCAGAACGGGCCGGGTTGTTCCAGTATATCTGGACGGCGTGACCTTCAATTGAGATCTGATAGCGGGGATATTTTTTCAACACCTCCGCCAGGCGATCAAGGGTCCTCCGGTTCCGTGCCGCCTGTATTGCCCCCACCTCGACCTCGTAGTCCGCGGTAAAGGGTGCAAACTGGATGGCGGTAATGTTGATTCTCAATCGATCGCCGTCGCGGATCACCAGAATGTCCGTCGGTACGATCTCCTCGGCCTGACCGGTGTTCCAGACCGTGTCGGTGGCAGTTGCGACGAGACGGTACTCCTCGGCTGATTGCACAAGTTCACCTGAAGACGACGTTCCGTCCCAGACGATCGGCTGGGCGGGAGCACCCCGTCCGGTGAACTCCCTGAAAACGACGCCCGTGGGGTCGAGAATACGCAGGCGCCACGACTCGACTGAGCCTGCGTCACGGGCGGTGAGAGTGATCGTCAGCCTGTCTGCGACTCCGTCGTTATCGGGGGAGAAGGGTTTGGGCTGCGCCGAAACGGAGACGACCGGCGGCGTCGTATCAAGAGTGACCGCCGGGGAACGGGCAATACCGACATTTCCCTTTGTATAGGTCGCCTCAAAGAGGGCGGTGTAGTTGCCGTCCGACGCGGTTCGGCCCCCTATTGCTCCGTCCCAGACAACCTGGGAGGGCACACGACTCTGTCCCGACGCGATAAGGGCGGAACTCCTCCCGTCCTCGGAGTTGACCGTGAGGTTCCACGCTTCCACACCGTCGGGAATCGACAGGCCGAGATTGAAGGTAATGACGTCCTGTACGCCGTCCCGATTGGGAGAAAAACGATTCGCAGCCAGGGATGCGGTAACGGGAGTCGGCCTTGTATCTATTCTCAGCCCCGGTATCTCGACGGTCAGGATGTTTTGTGCCTCGTCTGTTGCGGTGAGTCGGTACCGGTAGGTATCATCGGGTGCGACACTCCCGGCGGTCGTCCTGCCGTCCCACTCGAAACCGGCGGCCTGTCCGCGCCAGGTCCAGCGCCGTATGACGGTACCGGCGTTGTTGATTACCGTCCCTTCCCACATGGGCTCGACGCTGCTTGTCTGATGAAAGGGAATCGTGTCTTTCCTTCCGTCACCGTCGGGCGAGAAGAGGAGATATCGTGGTGTCACCGAGGCGGACGGCGGGAGCGTATCAATCCGGAAGATCGGTGCGGCTGTCTCCGGTTGTTGTCCACCGCGATATGTGACCGTGAGAATTGCACCGTAACTGCCGTCGGGCAGCACCGATCCGTTGGTGCGCCTGCCGTCAAAGCGTATCGCCTGGGGGAGACCATCCCCGGTAAATGAACGGACCTCCCTTCCCTGACGATCCGTAACTTTCAGCGTCCAGGAGGTCACATTTGCGGTCACCGACAGGGTCGGCGTAAAAGTGATGTCGTCGGCTCTTCCGTCGCCGTTGGGTGAAAAAACGAGACGCGACGCACTGAGTGCAATAGGTCGCGGCGCGTACTCGACCTCGATACCGGGCAGCTCAAAGGACGCAGAGTTACCCGCGACGTCGGTGGCGCTGAGGACGTACCGATACGTTCCTTCCTGAACGGTTGCGCCCGTCTCGTCTGTGCCGTCCCATACGAGGTCCGGCGTGAACCCGTCCCACACATATCTCCTCACACTCCCGCCGTCCTCGCCGATAATCTCGCCTGTCCATGTTCTTTCGAGGGATGATTCGCGCTGAAAGATCAGGATCGTGTCGAGCCTGCCGTCGTTATTGGGGGTAATGAGCGGAAACGGTGTTGAGACCTGCGCCGAAGGTGGGGTGTTGTCGACAAAGACCACAATTTCCGGTCCGACGCCGACGTTATCCCTGTTGTCGGTTACGGTAACGACGAGGGTGTACCTGCCGTCTTCGACGTACTCTCCGCGATCGTTGTCACCCGCCCACAATACGGTCTCCGGTACCGTGACCCCGTTTCGTCGGAAACGCCGAAAAAAGCCTCCCCTTGGAACCCGTTCTTCATAGGAACGGACGACATTGCCGCCGGCGTCACGAATCTCCACCGAATAGGCGCTCAGGGAGGTTCGTTCCAGGGGAAGTACCGTAAGGGGCAGCACCACGTCATCCTGTACGCCGTCACCGTTGGCCGGGGAAATATAATATGCCTCTTCAGGTCCGATATCGACCGGTATGGTGCCGGTCGTGGCACAGCCGGCGAGGATCATCAGCAGCAGTACCGGTATCGGGAGAAATCGTTTTTTTATGTTCACGTGTTTATGCCTCCTTGAGGAATCCCACCGGGGAATGGTGGGAATGAACAATGGGTCCCGTAGAAAGAGAATTCATTTCATACAATCCGCATGTAAAGCAATCGACGGGGCACAAAGTTACACAAGGTGGTGATTTCGGGATCCGGTCGATCCGGATTGCACGGTGGGTGGAGTGAAGAGGCGGGCAGAACCGGATGGTTCGATCTGAAAAAAACGGAAACGTGGTCGGTCCGGTTATGATCCCTGCAGCATCTGCTGCAGTTTTCTGACGGTATTGGCGTTACGGATCGTTACATTGCGGTATGTTTTTGTACCGACGAGCTTGTTGAGGGCCGATTTCGTCTGGAATCGGCGAGGGACGCGCCACAGGACGGCCCCGGGTACATAGATCGTCTCGTCTATTCCGTCCCGGGGTGCGAGGGTACCACGAATAGCGGGCGTATCGTCTTCCGGAAAGAGAAAAATGACGTCCGACTTGTGGTCGGAGTCATTGTGCCAATCCCCGGGCAGGGCGGCGGCGATCGGCAGAAATCGCGTCTCGGGAATCACGAGGACCCGCGTGGAAACGGAAAACGTCGTCTCAAGCAATCGCTCAAAACGCATTTGTACCTCTTCAAGGGACGTCCCGTCGGCAGAAAGAAGAATGTTTCCCGAGGCGATGTAGCTCTGTACGGCGGTAAACCCGTCGTTCTCCAGGGCTGCACGCAGCTCCGCCATGGGAACCTTGTTGTTTCCTCCCACGTTGATGCCCCGCAATAACGCAATGTGACGCACCGACACTCCTTATCATCAAACGACTGACGCAATTGATTGTACTATGTTTCCCGTGCCATTGGTACTGAAGAGCTGCGGAGGGGTGCTGCGGGAAGTACGGTCACGGAAGGCCGCGCCCGCTCCTTTGACTCACGTCATACCGAAACATACGGTTGTGTAATGAGGAGTCCCCCCGTACAATGAGCGTTGAGGATCATTGTACGAATGCGTATTGTATACGCCGACGAAAGATACCGACCTCCACCGATACCGCCGCATACCGACGAGCCTACGAGGCGAATCCCAGTTGTCATCATTCGCACCGGATCGGGAGAGCATGAAGGTTCTTCGGAAACCCCGTCCGACGGCAGAGATTCTACCGGTATCGACGTTTCGGGGACCGACTACCGGCTCACCCTTACCCCGGAAGCGCATGCGCGGGACCGGGAAGTCCGCAGTCATGAACGTGCGCATCAGAGCGCTCTCGGCGGATACGCAGCATCCGACGTCATCTACGAAACCCGCAGGGCGCCGGGAGGTGAGACGGTTGCCGTCGGCGGACGCATCGCCGTCGATATGGCAGAGGTACCGGGCGATCCCCGTGCGACCTTGCAGAAGGCGCGGACGATTTACGCGGCGGCAACTGCCCCGGGAAATCCTTCCACCGCTGATATGCGGGTTGCCGCGGAGGCGTATCGGTTAATGCGAACCGCCCGGCGGGATCTTGCCTACCAACACAATGTTTCGATGAAAGCGTAAATACGGATCTGTACTGTTTCTGTACGAAATTTCCGCCGACATTGATTCGCCGCAATAACGACATGTAGAGAAGACGCGCAAAGGAACTTCGTGGCGAGCGGCCGGATACGCGCATCCTGCCGGAAATCGTGTGTCGGCGCTGGTAATCGCGGGAAGGTGTCGTATAATGGAAGTATACGACAACATCGGATGGGCACCTTTTGCATCTTCCTTACAAGGGGACGATCATGAAAAGGCATGCCGGGACCGTCATGTGGTTCGTCATTCTTATTTCTCTCGGGGGGTGCGCGCCCCCGACCGGAGACGATCGGCCGCGTGAAACGAACACGCCACCCACTGTTTCCCTGAACACCGACATCGCCGTCGTTGACAACGGGAGTGATTTTTCTTTTGAGGTCGCTGCCGGCGATCCCGACGGCGACTCCCTCGTCATTACGTGGTATGTCGATGATGTGATAGTCGACGGGGAAACCGAGGATTGCTGTATCTTCAACTTCTGTCCTGCCGTTGAGACGGACTATACCATTCAGGTGCGAGTCAGCGACGGGACGGTGGTGGTATCCCGATCGGCAGTGCTGACGGTGCGGGCGCCGCTGGGTGTTGTTGTACCCGGGGCCGTCCCGCTCTCTATCGATTCCGCGTCCCCCGGGTTCATTTCGGTCCCCGGTGAAGAGGACTGGTACGCTCTTTCCCTCCCCGGCGGTGAGTTGCTCAGGATCACCCTTACCCAGCCGGAAAGTGACGTCGATCCCGACGTGCGCCTCTTCACACCGACGGACATCACGACGGAAGTCTGGCGAAAATACACGCTGACCGAACCGGCGCAGATCGTGAGCGAATGGCAGCTGGCCGAGATGAGCGGCGACTATTATCTCTGTGTGACCAGTGCCAACGACCACTATGATCCTTCCGTGCCCTATGCCCTTACCGTCGTCACGGAGAGTGAACCGGAACCCGCCGGCCGGGAGCCCGAAAACGACGCCTTCTCCGGAGCGGTTCCGCTGGCGGCCGGTCTTTCAGACGGCGGGTATATATCCCACGAGACCGATGAGGACTGGTACGTCGTCTCGCTGACCGCGGGTGATCTCATTCAAATTACGGCAACCCAGCCGGACAGTCCGGTTGAACCGTACGTTGAACTCTTTGCCCCCGGCAATTTCAGCTCCGAAGCGTGGAAGAAATATACGTTAAACGAACCTGCGGAGATTGTAAGTGAGTGGCAACTGGCTGCGCAGGACGGTGATTATTACCTCCGTGTGACCAGCGCCAACGATCACACCGATCCGGCAACACCTTATGCGATTACCGTCGTGAAGGTCCGTGAACCGGAAGCTGAAGAACGGGAGCCCGCAAATAACGGTTCCACCGGCGCCGTCTTAATGGCTGCTGGAGTCCCGCAGGAAGGGTATATCTCACACGAAGAGGATGAGGACTGGTACGTTATAACGGTGGCCGCCGGCGCGACTATTCAGATACATGTGACCCAACCGACGAGCCCGGTGGATCCGGCGGTTGATTTGTACGGTCCCGGCGACTTCACGACCGTAATATGGGACAAATATACGTTAACGGAACCCGCTGATATTGTGAGTCCCCTACATACGGCCGAGCAGGAAGGCGACTATTACCTTTGTATCACCAGCGCCAACGACCACTCCGATCCATACGTGCCGTATTCACTTACTGTCACCGTTTCCGACGAGTGACGACTATGTCGTTTCCGTCGTACCTTACAGGTGGATCATCGAGACCGCAGGCATTACATTAATGTGATGGAAAGTGACAGTTACGATGTCCGGCTTTCGGAAGACGGTCGCTACATCGTTGTTGAATTCCATGGGGATTTTGACTACAAAATACGGCCCCGGGTGTATGAGCAAATCGTACAACTGGTGAAAGAGACCGGTGTGAAGCGGGTCCTCTATGACATGCGGAAGGGGCGAAATATCGGCGGGTTTCACGGACACGTGAGGCACGCGCGGCCGGACAGTATTCCATTTTATGAAGAATTAAAAGGACTCAGGCGGGTAGTCCTGGCCGACCCCGGCGACCGTAGTTTCGAAATGGCCGTGCTTGCCTTCAAGCGTCAGGATATTGATATCGCGGCAACCCGCGATGAGGAGTACGCCCTGAAGTTGCTGTTTCGTGAAGAGAGGTGATGTAGATTCGGCATATGATGGAAGAGAAGTGGTAGCCGGCGCGATAGCGGTTCATTGCGAACGAATATGCAACGAGAGCCGACTTGAGGTTAATGTGGAGACGACCGTTGCATCGACGATGACGGAACCGCCGATCAGGCGATAGTACTCCAGTCTGTTTCCGGTTTCCGTCGTCGTCGGTTCGATGTACGGATCACCGACATCACTCTCGAGATACGATGCAATTGCCTCCAGAACTTCCATGATGTGGTTGTAATCTGCATCGGGACTATACGAATACGTAACGTCGTGTACCGTCGACTCGCGAAAGTCTATCGTGAGGACGAAGGGATATCCCAGAATGTCCGTCGGCATCGTCGCATACGCAGCGGATATGCCTTCACCTTGTTGCAGCTCCGACAACCCCGGCAAGAGTCGGCGTACTTCGTCATATGTCATTCCCGAGGGAATATGTTGAGATATTTCCAGATCGTCCCGCGGCGACGATAATTCGATCGAAGCGTTGTCGGCACTCTCGGTCTGTTCCTCCGACGAAATGGGCGGCGACGGCGCGGGGGCCGATTGTGTGTCGGGCTGCACGGACCGGGGTGGGCGGTTTGGCGATGTATCGAATAGCGATCTCCCGCTCATCAGGGAAAGAGACCATGCGATGTAGAGGAGCAGGGTGGACAGTACAGCAGTTGCCGTAATTATCGGTACAACGAACAATGACCGCATGGCGATAATGTATCGCACAGCCGGATTCCGATCCATCGTATTTCGGCGCGTTTCTCGGCGCATTGCGCCTGCGGTACGCGCCTTTTCAACGGTATAACCGCTGACGCGGTTAACCTTCTGCTCGGCGATATCGGCTGGCGCCGAATCGCCTTCTGCCGGAGACCCGACTTGATCCGCCGCGCTACCGATCCGCGGCGAACAACGGCGCACACGACTCGGTGATGTCGAACATTGAAACATGAGGCGGCGCGTTCCTCGGCGCATTGCGCCTGCGGTACGCGCCTTCTGCCGGAGACCCGACTTGAACGGGCACAGACCTTACGGTCCGGGAGATTTTAAGTCTCCTGTGTCTACCAATTCCACCACTCCGGCGACGGCCGGCGGACCGCCGGACGAGGACATATACTACCGAGGGGTTTCCCGTCCGTCAACGTTTTGTAGTACCGTGGAGAAATGGATAGTGTGGGGGATTTATCGGGAACATGGAATGAGGAACGTCGAACGGCGGAGTCCGTCGCGCTGAAGGCGGGTAGACGATTGCGGGAAGAGTTTTATCTCCCCGGTGGTCCCCGGGGAGAGCGGGGAAAAGCCGATGTGGACGATGAAGTGGAAGTGTTCATCCGGCAGGAACTCCTCGCATCTTTTCCGTCGTACCGGTACCTGGGTGAGGAGACGGGAATAACCCCCGCGGACAAATCGGCGTCGCGCCACAGAGATGTGGACGTTGAACCTGCACCGATATGGATTGTCGATCCCAACGACGGCACGAGCGCATTTCAGGGGGGATATCGGGGCGCGTCGATCTCGATTGCGCTGGTCGTTGCCGGAGTTCCCGTGGTGGGAGTTGTGTACGCCTACAATGCGCCGACGGACTATGGTGATATCTTCTCTTGGGCGGAAGGAGAGCCCCTCCGCCGGTGGAGCCCCGGACGTCAACATTCCGCGGATTTCGCCGTCCCGGCGGGGCAGACAGCCCACGATCACGTCTTTCCGCCCGTTCTAATCTCCCATAAGGCCGACGGCAAGGCACTGAAAAACGCGGAATTTACCCAACCCTATCGATTCCGGGCGGTGGTAGGTATTGCCTGCCGGCTGGCATTGACCGCGGCAGGGGAGGGTGCCGCCGCTGTTACGCTGACGGCACCCTTTTCATGGGATATGGCAGGGGGGCACGCCCTTCTCCGGGGAGCGGGATATGAGCTCTATACTGCCGATGTCGAACCGGTCAGGTACGACGAGGACGGTACGTGTACACCGTCGCCTGCATACTTTGGAGGGCGACGGGATGTGGTTGAACACCTCGCCTGGAAGGACTGGGCTGAGATCTTTGGTGCCGGGTCCCCCGAGCGCCGACGTGATACTGTTCCCGACCGAGGCGGTACCGTCACCATTGGAAGTATTCCCGACGGACTCAGCCTGGCCGCACGGGCTCATCCCCTGACCTCGGACGGAACGCCGGTGCCGCCGGGTCTCCTGGACAGGGCCCAGGGTGTCCTGTTGGGCCAGTGCGCCGGTGATTCTCTCGGGTCCCTCGTGGAGTCCCTCACCCCCGATGAGATTACCGCAAGATACGGTGACGGGCCGAAACGTCTCTCCGACGGCGGCGCCTATGGGACGATCGCCGGTCAGCCCACGGACGATACGGAAATGGCTTTGCTTCTCGCGCGTTCAATCGTCGCTCACAGGGGGTATCGGCGGGAGTTTGTCGAGGAGGCGTATCGGTGGTGGCTGGCGACGGAACCCTTTGATGCGGGCGGCACGGTCAGATCGGCGCTGGAGGGGCATCCCCGTCCGCAGAGCCAGGCAAACGGGGCGCTCATGCGTATCAGCCCCATGGCGATCGCCGCCGCCGGCGACATCAGCCATCTCTCCAAATGGGAAGACGCCGCACGCTCCGACGCCGCCATTACACACGTGCATGAGAACTGCCTGGCCGTGAACGTCCTCTATCTCTATGCCGTCGCCACAGCCGTGGCAGGAAGGGGAGAAGAGGATGAAACGTCGGAATTCCACGCATTCACCCCCGGAGAGCTCTATGAGACGGTCATGTCACGGGCGTCGGAGGGGGATATTCCCGACGAGGTTACACGGTGGACCCGTGAGGCGGGAGTGCATCCGCCCGAGGACTATATGGGCCGGCAGGGCTGGGTGCGAATCGCCTGGCAGAACACCCTGTATCAGCTTCTCAATGCGTCGAACGCGGCATCGGGCGTGATCGACACTGTGCGTCGCGGCGGCGACACGGACACCAATGCAGCCGTCGCGGGGGCGCTGCTCGGCGCCGTCTACGGCGGATCGGGCTTTCCCGTTCAATGGCGGTCTGCGGTGTCGACGGCGCGGGCCCTGCCGATCAGGGGCGTCGGGCGACCCCGACCACCTATCCTTTTCCCCGTGGATTGGGATATACTCGCGGAGCGGCTCCTCCGCACCACCGGAAAGTGAGAATCACGACAATGCATTTACCACCACATGTCCCGTTTCGACCTTCGTCGAAACCCTTTTTCTATGGATGGATTATCCTCGCGGTAGGTACCGTCGGCGTCCTTATGAGCGCCCCCGGCCAGACCGTCGGGGTATCGGCCTTTACCGATTTTCTGATACGGGACCTGGCGATATCCCGTATCAACCTCAGTCTTGCCTACCTGATAGGTACATTGACAAGCTCCTTTATCCTGTCCCACGCCGGGCGGCTCTACGACCTTCACGGTGCCCGTCTGGTGGGAACGGTGGTAGCCGTTGCCCTCGGGCTTGTGTTGTGGACGCTCTCCATTGTTCCTGAACTTACAGCGGGAATGGGACGGCTGATTCCGATGGTCCCGCAGGCGTCCCTCGCATTCGTCCTGATCACCGTCGGGTTTTTCTTCCTCCGGTTTTTTGGTCAGGGGATGCTCGCCCTCGTTTCACGCAACATGGTGCTCAAGTGGTTTGTGACGCGCCGGGGGCTCGCCAATGCGCTCGTCGGCGTGGCCACGACGGTAGGATTTTCGTCGTCTCCTGTGGTCTTCAACGCGATGATCAACCAGTTTGAATGGCAGGGAGCGTGGCGGGTTCTGGGAATTCTGGTCGCCGTACCATTTGCCGCGGCCTTTCTCCTTTTCTCCCGGGACAATCCGCAGGAGTGCGGCCTTCTGCCCGACGGCGGATATACACCACAAGCGGGACGGCGGGCGCCCGAGTTATATCCAAGCGCCGAATTCACTTTGCGGGAAGCACAACGGACGTACACATTCTGGGTATTTGTCGGGGTGGTCACACTTGCGAGCATGTACTTTACGGGGCTCACCTTTCACATCGTTTCCGTCTTTGCCGAGGCGGGCATGTCCCGGGATCAGGCTGTTGCCATTTTTCTTCCCGCTTCGTTTATCGCCCTGGTACTCAACTTTGCAGGTGGATGGATCAGCGACTTTGTGAAATTGAAATACCTCGCGCTTCTCCAGGGGGTGGGGATTATCATCAGCACGGTGGCGGTCTTTTTCCTCTCCACACCCCTGACGGTGCTGCTGCTCATCATCGGTAACGGCATCAACGGCGGGATGTTCGGCATCATTATCAATGTGCCGTGGCCACGCTTCTACGGTACGAAGAATCTCGGCCGGATTTCAGGCTTTGCCATGGGGTGGAGCGTTGCCGGGTCGGCGGTCGGGCCATACCTCTTCAGCGTCGCCCTCACCCTTTTCGGAAGCTACGGCGCCGCCTCGGCGTTAACCGGTGCACTGGCGGTCGTATTCTTTGTCATGCTCTTTTTTGCCGACAAGCCGGCGGCGCCGGAGCGGGCCGAGCCCTCCCGATGAGGGCAGGCGCCTGAGCGGCCCGATCCCTCCTGAATAATACCCATCCCGACTGTGGCGTGCCGGCGGCGCCGGAGGGCGCACCAACCTCCTGAAACGTGGCGGCGCCCGAGAGCGGTCCCTCCTTCCTGGGAGGGCGTCTCCCGAATGAGCGCCCCCGGGGAAGGTGAGCGGAGCGGGCGGAGCGAGTCGGGGCGGCGCCGCGGTGACGCTCGCGTTCGATATAGAAGATCATCAGCTTGTCCCTATCGGCCGGCAATGGTACGGTAGGCGGATGAGTACACATAAACAGTGGGACGCGAAGCCCGCAATGACTATTGATACGGATCGGCGATACAGGGTGACGATGACGACCAACAAGGGTGTGATCGAGCTGGAACTCTATCCGGAGCACGCGCCGGTGACGGTGAACAATTTTGTCTTTCTGGTGGAAGAGGGCTTTTATGACGGAGTGGCTTTTCATCGGGTTATTGATAATTTTGTCGTTCAGGGTGGTGATCCCACCGGCACGGGACGTGGTGGTCCGGGATATCGATTTGAGGACGAGACGAAGGGGAATCCCCTGAAGCATGAGTCCAAGGTGATATCAATGGCCAACGCCGGTCCCAATACCAACGGGAGCCAGTTTTTCATCACCCACTCGCCGCAGCCGCACCTCGACGGAAAACATACGGTCTTCGGCAAGGTGACGACGGGGTCGGATGTTGTGGATGCAATTGCCGCGGGAGATGTCATGGAGAAGGTGACCGCCGAAGCGGTATAGGACGCGACACCGGCACCGTAACGTCCTTCAGCGTGTTCATGGACAGCAGAACCTTTCCGTCAGCAGATTTGCGCCTCCATGGCCCTCACATGCTGGAGGTGAAGTGCAGTCTGCCTCTCGCTGCGGGCAGAGCCCAACGCCTTGAAATCCGCTATTACCTGCCCACACAGCTGCAGGTCGATGAACGCTCCCTCCCCCGGGAGCGTCTCCTTGCCGGTATGGTGACCCATACGCGCTATCAGGTGCGTCGTGAAGGGATGGCGCTGCTTGCCTCACAGGATGGGAGCAATCCCCTCGTCCGTCTCGAGCGCCTCGGCACCGGCGGTGGCAAAGCCGATAGTGGCAAAGGGGGTAGCGACGAAGGGGGCAGTGGTAAAGGGGCCGGCGGCACCGGTCGTACACGGCCCGATCCCGTCGATGGTATCCACGAGGTCAAGATGTTCTGCAACATCTTTCACAGCGCCTTGAAGGACGAACTTCGTTCCGCCGAGCATCCGTCCTCCGCGATCGTCCAGGGACGGGGCGTCCTGTCCCGCTTCATGAAGGCATCCCGGGATGTCGATCTCTCCCGCCGCGTCGTTCAACGGGCGCGGGAATATCTCATACGAACGACGGCAAGACGCCTGGCGCATTACATTATTGACGGGAGAGTCGATACGGCACCCCTTCAGGAGTGGCTTGATGAGCTGTATGAGGTCGGAGGCGGGTACGACATCGATCCTCTGGAGGAGGGGCACCGTGCGGTCATGCGGGACAGCGCCCTGAAGAAATGGGTGCAATCGGTCCTCTACCTAGACGTTGAAGAAAGCCGCAACAACGAGCGCTTTTTTCACGTCCTTGCCGGGGTCGCCGCGGGCGCGGCGATGGCCTTTGCGGTGGCGGCGACGCTCTTTGCGGAGCAGCGCTGGGCGGGAGGAAGCCTTCCCTGGGCCATTGCGCTGGTGGGCGCATATATCGTGAAGGACCGCATCAAGGAAATGCTGCGAGGGGCACTGGTCAGGCTGGTGCCGGGGATCGTTCAGGACAGGGTGAATTTCGTCTACGAGCGCGTCGCAATCAGGAGACGCAGGGCGGTAAAGGGACGCATTCCGACGAAGCGCGTCAGAATTGCCCGAAAAGTCTCCCTCGTGCGCTATCCCGACGACATCCGTTACCGGGAAAGTGAAGGGTGGCGGGCGATTGATGTGCAGACACGATTTCATCTCAAGCGGCGGCGCATCAGGAGACGGAGGCGGGTGGACGCCATGGCCGAAATCGTCCGTCTCGACACCTCGGACTGGACGACGCGTATGGACCGGCCGTGGAAGGAATGGCCGGTAAAGACGGAAGAGGGAACGCTGGCACTGCGCCGTATTCCCCGGCTCTACAAGGTTTACGTACAGGTGACGGTGGGTATCGGCCGGGGCAGTCGCGATCTCCGCCGTCGGTCGCCGGAAGAACGGGCACGGACGCGGTGGTATTCGGTTACGGCGTCCCGAGACCGGATATCTTCGGTCAAACTTCTCCAGTCGTCACCGTTTCGGTGACGTCCTGCAACACCTGCTCAGGCAGAGTCGTCACCGACGCGATTGACACTATTTCAATACCCGATTTGACGTCACCCGGAAGGGATTCCAGATCGTGGCCGTTGCCTTCGGGAAGGATGATACGGGAAATACCCCGCCGCCGGGCGGCGAGGATTTTTTCCTTGAGGCCCCCTATGGGCAGGACCCGGCCCGACAGGGTGATCTCCCCGGTCATCGCCGTGTCGCTCCGGGCGACTCGTCCGGTCAGTGCCGAAAGAATCGCGCTGAACATGGTGATTCCCGCAGAAGGACCGTCCTTGGGGATTGCGCCCTGAGGGACGTGTATATGGATCGATATCTTTGACCTATCAACGGTCACGCCGAATCGGTCGGCGTGGGCAAATATGTAGCTCAACGCCGCTCGGGCGCTCTCCTTCATCACGTCACCCAGGCTGCCGGTAAGCTGCAAATCTCCCGATCCGTCGAGGACTACCACTTCCACGGGCAGAACGACACCGCCGTTTTCCGTCCACGCCAGCCCCTGAACGACGCCGGGAACGCTGATCTCCCGGTCTCCTTCGTCCTGACGGTATCGCGGAGGTCCGAGGAGTCTGTGCACCGTCGATCCCTGGACGCTGCGCCGGTACTGTCCGATAGGAGTACCCGATTCCATTACCTCCCGGGCGAGCTTGCGTATGACGTTTGCTATTTCCCGCTTCAGGTTGCGCACGCCGCTCTCGGAGGTGTAGTCGTGAATGATCGTGAGGAGAGCGTCCTTTCTGATGGTCACCGCCGCCTTGTCGAGGCCGTTTTCACGCAATTGCTCGGGCACGAGAAAGTCCCGGGCAATGAGCAGTTTTTCCCGCTCGGTGTAGCCGGGAACTTCGATGATTTCAAGCCGATCCCTGAGTGCCGCCGGTACGCCGTGAAGGGTGTTTGCGGTGGTAAGGAATACGACCCGGGAGAGGTCGAAGGGCAGCTCAATGTAGTGGTCTGAAAATGTGTTGTTCTGCTCAGGGTCAAGGACTTCCAGAAGGGCGCTTGAAGGATCACCCCTGAAATCGGCCCCCAGCTTGTCTATTTCGTCCAGGAGTATGACCGGATCGTGGGTACCCGCACGCTTCATCGCCTGAATGATGCGGCCCGGCATTGCGCCGACGTAGGTTCTGCGGTGACCGCGGATTTCCGCTTCATCCCGGACACCGCCCAGAGAAAGGCGCACAAACCGGCGTCCCAGTGCCCGCGCCATTGACTGGCCGAGGGAGGTCTTTCCGGTACCGGGAGGGCCGACAAAACAGAGAATCGGCGCCTTGAGATTGGGGTTGAGCGCCTGGACCGCCATATATTCAAGGACGCGGTCCTTGGGTTTCTCCATGTCGTAGTGGTCTTCGTCGAGGATCTTTCGCGCCTCTGAGATGTCGGGAACGGTCGATTCCCCGGGCAGCCAGGGAAGCTCAAGGAGCCAGTCAATATATGTGCGAATGATTCCCGCTTCAGGGGCTACGGCGGGAAGCTTTCTGAGACGGCGCACCTCTTTCTCGGCCTGCCGCTCCACTTCCTCGGGCAACTGGGCTTCCTGAATGCGTTTGAGCAGTTCCTCATGACCGTTGTCGTCATCATCATCGCGACCGAGCTCCCGATTGATCTCCTTGATCTGCTCATTGAGGAAATGGTCTTTCTGCTGCCGTTCCATTTTGCTGCGAACGCGATCGCGAATGGATCGTTTGAGCCGGAGCAGTTCGATTTCTCCGTCCACCGCCGCGATCGTCTGATGGAGACGCTGAAGGGTCGACTCCTCCCGGAAGAGGGTGATCTGTGTTTCCATGTCCATCGGAACCGTCGATGCGACGATGTCCACCAACTGGTCGGGACTCTCGGCGTCGCGGACGCGTTTCTGGGCGTCAGACTTTATTGCAGGGTTGAGCTTTCCGTATTCCTCAAATGAGTCCTTGAGGAGACGCGCAAGCTTGGGCATCTCCTCGGAGGGGTCGCTCTTGTCGGGACGGATCTGACGGTAACTCCCGTAGGGGATGCCGTCCTTTTCGGCAAAGGCGGTAATTTCCGCCCGTTCCCGGGGATCCACCATGATTCTCAGGGAGCCGTCGGGCATGCGTATGTTGTGCAGAATCCAGACAAGGGCGCCTACACGATGCAAATCGGAGCCGTCTGAAGTTCCCTCCCGTTGCGGAACGGCGAGGAAACTGCGGCCGCCGTCGGTCGACGCCGCGGCGATGACGTTTTTTGCGTTGTCCTGGGTGATAAAGAGCGTCGTCGGCTGTCCCGGAAAGAGGAGCGACCGGGGTGTGGGGAGAACGGGAAGCTCCCCGACCCGGTCTCTCTGTGGAAAAAGTTTCATGCTGATTTCTGGATCAGTTCTACCGCCGGTTTCTGGCCGTTTTCAACGTCGTCCCGGGTAATGGTTACCCGTTTTGCCCCTTCTATGGAGGGAAGTTCAAACATGAGGTCCGTCATTATTTTTTCAACGATTGCCCGCAGTCCCCGGGCGCCGGTGCGTCTGCTCAGTGCCTGGGAGGCGATCGCCTCAAGGGCGCCGTCCTCAAATATGAGTTCCACGTCGTCAAGCTTGAGTGACGCCTGGTATTGCTTCACCACGCTGTTGCGGGGTTCCTTGAGGATACGGACCAGCGCTTCTTCATCGAGATCCTGCAGGGTCACGCTTATGGGCAGACGGCCGACAAACTCCGGAATGAGACCGAACTTCACCAGGTCGTCGGGATGCAGCTGGTCGTAGAGGGCGACGAGGTCGCGATTCTTGGCCAGCTTTACATCCGCGCCAAAACCCATGGGATGCTTGGAGACGCGACTGTCGATGACGCGGTCGAGACCTACAAAGGCTCCACCGACGACAAAGAGGATGTTGGAGGTGTCTATTCTGATCATCTCCTGGCTTGGATGTTTCCGCCCACCCTGGGGGGGAACGGACGCAACGGTTCCTTCGATGATCTTGAGCAGCGCCTGCTGTACGCCCTCTCCGCTGACGTCACGAGTGATTGACGCATTCTCGCTCTTCCGGGCGATTTTATCGATTTCGTCAATGTAAATGATGCCCCGTTCCGTTGCGGCGATGTTTCCGCCGGCGTTCTGATAGAGTTTCAGGAGGATGTTTTCAACGTCCTCGCCGACATACCCCGCTTCGGTGAGGGTTGTTGCATCGGCGATGGCGAAGGGAACCTTCATCTTGTGGGCGAGGGTGCGGGCGAGAAGGGTCTTTCCCGTCCCGGTCGGCCCGATGAGGAGGACGTTGGACTTGTCCAGCTCAATGTCGTCCTCCAGTTCCGCCTTCTGACTGATCCGCTTGTAGTGGTTGTACACGGCAACGGAGAGGATTTTCTTTGCATCGTCCTGACCGATGACGTATGTATCAAGGTAGTCCTTGATCTCTTTGGGGCTCGGTACGGTATCAAGAATTGTTGAGGTGAGGATGTCGTCTTCCTCGTCGATCATCCGCTTGCATACATTGACGCATTCGTCACAGATGTAGACACCGGGACCGGCTATGAGGCGGCGGGCGTGCTCCGCTTTCTTTCCGCAAAAGGAGCACGATTTTCCATTCTCACTCTTCTGTTTTATCATGTGAACCTCGTACCAGCACTTCGTCGATAATACCGTATTCTACACTTTCCGTGGCGGACATGAAATAGTCCCGCTCAAGGTCGGCGGATATCTTCTCTACGGTTTTTCCGGTGTGATGGGCGAAGTATTCGATAAGCATTTTCTTAAGGCGTACGATTTCACGTGCCTGTATCCCGATATCCGTAGCCTGCCCCTGAACACCGCCCCACGGCTGGTGAACGAGGATTCGTGAAGAGGGGAGGCCCCGTCGTTTTCCCGGGGCACCGGCGGTCAGGAGCAGGGCAGCCATCGATGCTGCCTGTCCCATACAGATCGTCGATACGTCGGGCTTTATGTACTGCATCGTGTCGTATATCGCCAGACCCGCCGTGACGGACCCTCCGGGACTGTTGATATAGAGATTGATGTCCTTTTCGGGATCCTGACTTTCAAGAAAGAGCATTTGTGCCACCACGAGATCCGCCGTGGCGTCACTTATGGGACCGTCCAGGAAGACGATCCGGTCTTTCAGGAGACGGGAAAAAATGTCGTACGATCGTTCTCCAATGCCCGTTTGTTCTACAACGATGGGCACCAGGTTGCTGTTTTGTTCATTCATACGCCGAAAATTACTCATTCCCGCCGACAAGGTCCAGATATTCAACCTTGTCGCCTTTTTTTACCGTACATGTCTCAAGGACGGCGTCAAACATGCGCCGTTCCGCAATCTCCTGCTGCACGTAACTGAGCATGCCGTTCTTCTTGTAGTATTCCAGTACCTGGTCGGCATCGGCATTGCGCTCTTTTGCTTCAGATCTGATCTCTTCTTCCGCGTCTTCCTCGCTGACCTCGATACTTTCGGTTTCGATCATTTTCTGTACAAGGAGGCTTCGCTTGAGTCGCTCAATTGCGGCGGGGCGCCACTCTTCAAATATGGAGTCCCGTGTTTTTCCCTGCATATTGAGGAGCTGATCCAGTTGTTCAGGTGTGACGCGATACTGCTGTGAAAGATTGCGCCAGCTGTTTTCCAGCTCGGTGTCCACCATGGATGCAGGGACATCAACCTCCGAGTCGGCAACGACCTGCTCCATGAGCTGATCGATCTTCCGGCCGCGAATGCGTTCCGCCGCCGTCTTCTCCAGCCGTTCCTGTACATCCTTTTTCAGATCGTCCAGCGTTTCAAAGTCGTCACTGATGTCCTGGGCAAAGTCGTCGTCCAGTTCCGGAACATCCCGCTGCTTTATCTGGGTAATGGTGACTTTGATCCGCTTTTTCGTTCCGGCGATCTCTTCATGTTCAAAGTCCTCGGGGAACTCCTTGTCGAAGATCTTTTCTTCGTCCCTGGTCATGCCGACGACTTCGGTATCCAGATGGTAGAGGTTGTGTCCGCTGCCGACGGTAAAGGTGTAGTCTTCCCGCTGTGTCTGGGGTACCGGATTGCCGTCTTCATCGACCTCTTCGTAATTCATGGTGACGATATCGCCTTCCGCGACGGCACCGTCCTCTTTTTCAATGACAAGAGCGTTCTGCTCCCGCATTTGATCGAGTTCACGCTCCACGTCTTTCTTGGTGACCTTTACCTGGGGTTCCTTGATTTCCAGCCCCTTGTACGTACCAACCTGCACCTCGGGGAAGACGTCGTATGCTACGCTGAAGGTGAGTTCCCTGTCCGGGTCAAGCTCGAGCGTTTCGTCAAGCAGGGTCGGTTGCGCGTAGGGGAGGGGGCGTTGCGTCTCGTCTACGTCGGTAATCGACTCCTGAAGCGCCTGTTCGATGATGTTCTGAAGCGTTTCCGCACGAAAGGATTCACCGAATTTCCGCTCCAGAATGTTTTTGGGAACTTTCCCTTTCCGAAATCCCTTGATCTGTGCGTCTTTGCTGTATTTCTTTACCAGCTCGTCATACGCTTTACGCACTTCATCGGCGGAAACAGTCATCGTCAATTTGACTGATGATTGTTCCTGCTTCTCGATCTGTTTGTCTTGTACCATGTGTTTGCCCTTTACATCCCTTGAGTCCGACGTAAAAAAAATGGCGATCCGGATGGCCGAACCGCCTTAAAAAAGAGAGCGAGAGACGGGATTCGAACCCGCGACATCCACCTTGGCAAGGTGGAGCTCTACCACTGAGCTACTCTCGCAAATACGGGACCACTTGTAACTGGTGAATATGGCGGCGGTCCCTTCAATTGCGAGAGAAGGGACTCGAACCCTTACGCCTTACGGCACCAGATCCTAAATCTGGCGTGTATACCAATTTCACCACTCTCGCAATGATATCCAAAAGATATCACATTCGTCAAGCGCTCTCCGATGCGTCCGTCCTTATTATTCGGCGACGCGGTATGTGAGCCGTGAAGGGATCGAACCTTCGACCCGCAGATTAAGAGTCTGCTGCTCTGCCAGCTGAGCTAACGGCCCACGGTTTCTGTACGCCCGGCAGGATTCGAACCTGCGACCTGCGGATTCGAAGTCCGACGCTCTATCCAGCTGAGCTACGGGCGCACGTCAGGGTGGATGACGGGACTTGAACCCGCAACAACCAGAACCACAATCTGGCGCTCTACCATTGAACTACATCCACCGCAAGTCCGGTGGAATATGCCCAATTAACCCGCTTTTGTCAAGGCGGCGCAACGGTAAAGACGCGATAAACCCGGGTCCAGGGATACTCCCGCTCCTCCAGTTCAGCTACGGCGTGGCGGAGGCTTTTGTAATCGTCGGAGGAAAGGATTTCACCCGCCCTGCGTCCGAGTGGCGTCCCTTCCGCGAGCCACGAGGCTACGACGTCGGGGGAGAGATGTCTCCGCACCGGGTGACGTACTTCCCGCTCCTCAAGGCGGTACGGAGGGAGCGGTGAATCGGGTTTCTTCAACCTCGTTTCAATAGCATCAAGGAGCGCTTCCCGCCATTGGTCGACGGCGGGGGGATAGATCTCGCGCTGTATACTTTTCAGGTCCGACGCAATGGAGCCGGGAAGGGGGAGAATCGAGGCGGGACTGTCACCTTCATGGATGTCGGTGACAACGACGCGAAAGACGCCGTTCTCCGCCAGCCGGGAGAGCAGTTGGGGAAGTATACCTGAAGGAAGGAGTGGTGAGACGGCGCGGTAGACGACAAGATCAAAGGGCCCCGGGTATGCGTCATCCGGTACGTCGTCCATCTGATGAACCTCCGGGCTGTATACGCTTTCCCGGCGGTCTCCCAGGGTGTGTACGATCGATTGCCTGGATGTCCCGTCCGTCCATGCCGAAGTAATTCCCGCCGACGCCCGTTTGTGGATCGGCCAGAGGAGAAGCTGCACCGCGTCGCCGTACAGAAGTACCCGATCTGTGGGAGCGATCGAGAGTCCCTCCGTCAACTGGTCGCGGAGCGCCCGGGAATCGCTCTCCTGCACAGTTGTGCGGCGATTCCACCGGGATGTTGTGTCTTCCGCGGGGGCGACGCTCCACGGTTCACGCTCTTCTTCAGTGATCGCGGCGAGTTGAAGCTGTCGGCGCTCCCGGATTGTCTCGTTTCGTTCGCCCTCCCAGCCGAGAGTGCCGCCGTGATAGAAGATCTGTTCCTTCAACTCCTCGGGGAGATAACGCTGGGCGACCCAGTGGTGCTCATAGGCGTGGGGATAGAGGTAACCTTTCCCGTGTCCCATGTCCGCACCGTCACGGGAGGGATCCTTGAGATGGGTGGGTACGCCGTCGTCGCCGCCCTGTCGTATCGCCGCAATAGCGTCAAAGAGGCCGAGGGTGGAGTTTGATTTTTCAGTCGTGGCGAGATAGAGCGTTGCCTGGGCGAGATGGAACCGTCCTTCAGGCAATCCTACCCGGTCAAAGGCGTCTGCACACGCCGTCACCACGCCGAGCGCACCGGGGTCTGCAAGTCCGATATCTTCGGAAGCCTGAATCAGCAGACGTCGAAAAATGAAATGGGGATCTTCCCCGGCTTCCAGCATTCGTGCAAGCCAGTAGAGCGCTGCATCGGGATCGGAGCCCCGTATCGACTTTATGAACGCACTGATGGTGTCAAAATGGTAGTCGCCGTCCTTGTCGTAGAGAAGCGCCCGTTGCTGAATGCTGTCTTCCGCCACCGCGAGATCGACGGTGATTCGCGTTCCCCGGGGAGGCGGAAAGATGTCGACGCTCGTTTCCACCGCCAGTTCCAGGGCGTTCAGAAGGGTACGGGCATCACCGGAGGCCTTGGTTACGAGGTGGCGCCGGGCGTCGGCCGTGACGACCACGTCATAGTCACCGTAGCCGCGCTGGACGTCATGGAGCGCCAGATCGAGGATATGTTCAAGGTCCTCTTCCGTCAGTGCCCGGAGGACGAAGACGCGACTCCGCGAAAGAAGGGCGCGATTCACTTCAAAAAAGGGGTTTTCCGTTGTTGCACCGATGAGAACGAAGAGACCGTCCTCAACCCAGGGAAGGAGGGCGTCCTGTTGCGACTTGTTCCAGCGATGAACTTCGTCGACAAAGAGTATGGTTCGCCGGTTTGTCTGCTGCCTATACGCCTTCGCCTCTTCGATGGCGGTGCGAATATCCTTGATGCCGCTCAGGACGGCGTTCATCGTGAGAAACTGGCTCTGGGTACGGGCGGCGATGATTCGGGCGAGAGTCGTCTTGCCCGTTCCCGGCGGACCTGAAAGGATGATAGAAGTGAGCTGATCTGCCTGTATCGCCCGGCGCAACAGCCTTCCCGAGCCGACAATCTGTTCCTGCCCGAAAAACTCCTCCAGCGTGCGCGGCCGCAGGCGCGCGGCGAGAGGCAGCTTCTCGTCGTCAAAGTGGAGATCCACGTCTATTTGCCGAACAGTTCGTCCTCATTTCCCCGCCGGGCGATGAGGTTCTCCCGTTCCGCCTCTTTCTGACGGACTTCGTGTTCCAACCGGCCCTTTTCGTCCTGAAGGGCGGCAATTCGCTCGTTCAGGCGGGCCATACGGACATTGTCCGAAGAGATTTCATCTCCGAGTGCTTCCGCTTTCTGTCCCAGTTCCAGCCGTTCCAGGATAGATCGAAAGTGATGTGCCCGGGATTCGTCGTGTTCCAGTGCCTCGATTTCAGCGGTCAGAGATTCGGGACGCTCGTTGCGGGCCTCGTCGCCCAGTTGAAGGAGCACCTCGTTGAGCCGTTCCTGAGCCTGTGCAATTTCCGCTTCGCGGTCCTTCTGCGCCTTGGAAAGGCGTGAACCGCCGGAAAGAGCGTTGAACTCCTCCACCAGCTGCCGTGACTCTTCGCTCAATGCCTCGATCTGCTCCTTCAGTGCACTCTTTTGACGTTCCGCCGCGCGGATCGGCTCAGATGCGGTGGTGAGCTCGTCGTCGTCCATGGCATCAAAGAAGTCGGTATGTGCCAAGATCACGGCCGAGTTTCTGCAGAAGACCGGGCAGCTGATTTTCCTTTACCGTACGCTTGTTTCTCAGAATGACGTTTCGCCCGCCCCGGGAAATTCTGTCGATCAGCGATGACGAGCGACCGGCGGGATCGGTCTGCAGCTGCTCCGGCTGGGCGTCAATGCGACGCATCTGGTCCTGAAAGCGTGCCACGCCGGAAAAAACGGTCGAGTAGGTGGCATCGACGAGGGGGTGTTCCTTGAAGAGACGAAAGGCGGACGCGCCGACCGCTTCATAGGCTCCCGCAAGATCTCTTCCGCTCTCAAGCTGCTCAAGTTCCTTCTGGACATTTCTCATTTTTCCGCGGATTTCCGACTGTCGTTCGTCAATGCGGATCATCCGTTCCAGGGCGGAACTGGATTGCTCGATTTGCGTCGTAATTGTCTCATATTTTGAGAGGAGCTCCGATACATCGGCGCCGGTACTCGTTCCGTCGGCGATCGATACAAACTCTTTTCCGATTGCCCGTCGGCGGCGATTACACTCTTCCTCGGTCTCTCCAAGAATAGTGGAAATTTCTTCAATTCTAGTTTTGTAATTGCTCATTTTATACCCTCGCTTCGGCTAATTTACCACGAGCACGACCGTATTGAATGAACCATCCGTCATGAACGACGCATTGTCAATATTCCGCACGCCCTTAATTGAATAGGTGTGTAATATCTTCATCCGCATCTTTTCCGAGAATTTTCCGAATCGTTTTTGACATATTCAGCCGCTCTTTACTGTTTTCGATTGCCCTGCCGGCGCGGAGCATACGGTCGGGAGTCGATCGAAGCTCAAGGAACTGCTGCTTTTCTTCGGTGCTGAAGACGTCGGTGGTCGCCAGAAGAAAGGATAGTTCCTCGGTGTCCATAGCTTCAAGCATTCCGGAATCTATTGTGTACCCGGCGGTATTGGCAAATTCCTGCAGATCCGTCACGGCGTTTCTCACGAGGCCGTCGATCTTCTTTTCCGTCTCCGCATCAAGCGGATTGTCGTGGAAAATTTCGATATCCGCTTCCAGAACCGATTTATCGTCGTACATGTGGCGCACGCGGAACCGCTCCGTCCCGACGGCGAGTATATCCATTCTGCCGTCGTCATAGCGGTTGATGACGCTGTCTACGAGGGCGAGGCATCCAACGGTTTGCACAGTTGAACCCGTATGGAGGAGCACACCGAAGGGAGTACCGTCGGAGATACACTTCTGTACCATGTGACGGTACCGTTCCTCAAAAATGTGAAGGGGAAGGGGCATGCGCGGCAGGAGCACTAAGCCGAGGGGAAACATTGGAACCCGGTCCACGTCTTTGGAACTCATCGTGAAAGAACATACTGAGAAAACGGTCAATCGGCAAAACGGGCTTTCATCATCGCAAAGGGATCTTCCGGTATTTCCATACCCGCCGCGGGATCGGTACCGGTCTTCTGCAACAATTCCGCCGGGATTTCCTGAATGAACGGTGAAGGAACCGACTCGATCACCTCATTTTGAACGTGTCGACGACGGCAGCTCGTCATGAAGAGGCGGTCTCTGGCGCGGGTAATGGCAACGTAAAAGAGTCTGCGCTCTTCCTCGACATTGCCGTTGTTTTCCTCGAGGCTCCGTTCGTGAGGAATGATTCCTTCCTCTACGCCTGCGAGAAATACGATGTCAAACTCCAACCCCTTGGCAGCGTGGATCGTCATGAGGTGAACGCTGCCGTGATCGGCCTGTTCACTCAGTTCGTCCCGCACCTGCAGGCTGATTCGGTTGAGGTATCCCTGGAGTGAAGGTTCGATGATATCGGGGTTTGTCTCGTACCGGTCAATGGATCGTATGAAAAAACCGATGTTTTTCCATTTTGCCTTGGCGGCTCGCTCGCTCTTTTGAAATTCCTGTATCAGGTATCCCCAGTAATCGAGCTCCGTAACGAGCCGCTCCGTGGTTGCCGCAAGGTGTCTGGTGGTGGAGAAGCGCTCCTGATACGATTGGATCAGCTCAATATATTCGGAGAGGCTCGCCACCGCGTTTTTTCCGATGCCGTGCTCCTCAGCCGGCACCTCGCCGTGAATGACGAGGCTGATCGCCGAGTAGAGGGAGATTTTACGCCCTTCCGCCACGGTATGGAGCTGCTCCACCGTCCGTCGTCCGATTCCCCGTCGGGGTGTATTGATCGTCCGCAGCAGATTGACGTCGTCGTCGGGGTTGAGCACAACCCGCATATAGCCGGCGATATCCTTGATTTCCTTCCTCTGAAAGAAACTCTGGCCGCCGGACATGCGATAGGGAATGTCACCTTCGAGCAGCGCCTCCTCGATGAGGCGCGCCTGGCTGTTGGTCCGGATGAGAATACCAAACGCGTCGTAGGTAAGACTCTCCTGATAGGCGAGAAGTTTTATCTTTTCCGCGATGAATTCCGCTTCCTGGTCGTCCGAGTCGGGAAAAGAGAGCTCTATGAGATTGCCCGTTTCGATATGGGTCCAGAGCTCCTTGATTTTACGATTGGTGTTGTTGGCAATAACGGCGTTGGCGGCGCTCAGTATCTGTCCCGTGGATCGGTAATTCCGCTCCAGTTTGATCTCCCGGAACTCCGGAAAGTCCCGCTCGAAGTTTTCCAGGTTGGAGTAGTCCGCACCACGCCAGCTGTAAATGGACTGGTCGTCATCGCCGACGACGCAGACGTTGCGCCATTCGTGAGCCAGCTGATAGAGCACGCGATACTGGATCGTACTGGTATCCTGAAATTCGTCCACCATGATGTACCGGAAATGGTCGGCGTAGTGGCCCCGCACCTTGGGATTGTCCCTGAGGAGTTGCAGAGGTTTGACGATGAGATCGTCGAAATCGACGGCGTTAAAGGTGACGAGATGCTCCTGATAGCTTTGGTAGAGGTCCCGAAATGTGGAGACGCCGCGGTAACCCGACGCCTCACCGAGCGCTGCCGCCATGTCGTACCATCGTTCGTCGTTCCATGAGATTCGTTCGGTCTTTATGCCTGAAAAGAGCTGGAGCACACCGAATATATCCAGATCGTCGGGCGCAATTTTCAGTTCCCTGGCAGCCTCTTTCAATAGGGCGATCTGGTCGCCCGAGTCGTAGACGGTAAAATTGGGGCGATATCCGACGAGACGGCCGTACCGGCGGAGCATGGCCAGTCCAAAGGCGTGAAAGGTGCTGATTGTCAGCGCCTTTGCCGCAGCCTTTGCGGAAACGGGATCATCCTTGACCGCCATGAGGAGATCCTTGACCCGTTCTTCCATCTCGCCGGCGGCTTTGTTGGTGAAGGTCATTGCGAGGATTGACGCGGGGTCGATCCCCTGATGGACCATATAGGCGATCCTGGTCGTTATGACGCCCGTTTTTCCACTTCCGGCGCCCGCGATTATCAGGAGCGGTCCGTCGATGGTCGTCACCGCTTCCCGCTGTTGTTCATTCAGTCGTTCAAGGAGCTCTTTCATCGGGGGGGCGAGTGTAGCTTAGCGTGTCTCCTCTGTCACTACGGAAGACGGTGAATCATCACGACCCGTTCCGTCTCAGTCGTCGCGTCGGAGCAGGGAGAGGTAGATCGGTCCCGCCCCGCCTGAGGTGTCGGGCAGGATATGGAGTCCCCCGCCGCGTCGTCTCGGCGGTGAGAAGGAGGGGATGGTCCGCCGCCGCCGGCAGACCCCGCAGGTCATCCGCCGTGAGAGGCGTCAGTTTTCCCGGTCGCCGGCGCAGGACCCACTCGACAACATCGTCATTTTCCTCGGGCGTAAGGGCACAGGTTGCATAGAGGATGTGTCCACCCGGGCGGACGGAGTCGGCGGCGGCGGCAAGGATCGCGTGCTGGGTGGTCACGTTGCGTTTGATACGCCCTTTTCCCCACCGCGAGAGCTCCTTCGCGTTTCCGAGGAGGTGGCCCTCGGATGAACAGGGAACGTCGGCAAGGACCGCGTCCGCGCTCTCCGGACGATGGACGCCCCAGCGCGCGGCGTCATGGCCGTACACGGATACCCGGCTGCGCATTTCCGGGGGAAGATGGGTGTCCAATACGCGTATGAGTCGATTCCGGCGCGACGGCGATAACTCGTTTGCCACCAGCCTGACATCACCATCCTGACCTGTACGCCACAACCGCAGGGCGAGAACGAGGCTCTTACCTCCCGGCGCGGCGCAGAGATCCACAACCTCCCGCGCGTCGTCCAGGGGCAGCAGGCTCGCCGCCGCAACTGATGCCGCGTCGAGGTAGTAGGGTTGGAGCAACCCGTCCCGCAGCTCCATGTACGAGGGGGGAAGGTGCAAGCGCCCGTACGATATCATCCCACCTTTCGGGATAGATTGATCGATAGTAGTTGTGAAAACCGACTTCTCCGCGTTCCAATTGACCTTTCCAGTGGGGAGACGATACCGTTTAGCGGTGCACGACGACAAGATCGGTTTTTCCCGCAGCGGTAATTTTTGACCTCGACGGCACTCTTCTCGACACCATCGGTGACATCGCCCAGGCGTTGAATACCGTACTCAGCCGGCACGGTTTTGCCACCGCCCCGGTGGAATCGTATCGGACGAGAATAGGCTGGGGGGTGATGGAAACGGTGAGACGTTCCCTTGGAGCGGAAGCCCGGGAGGATGCGGTGCTGGTCCGGTCGATCACCATGGAGTGTCGGGAGTACATGAACGCCCACCCCGCCGACCTTGCCTCCGTCTTCGACGGGATGACGGATATTCTCGAGGAACTCCAGCGGCGGGATATCCCGCTTTATGTGCTGACCAATAAGCCCGACGACGTTGCCCGCACGGTGGTGGCGACGATGTTTCCCACCGTCAGATTTGCGGGTGTATCGGGTCAGCGGGATGATGCTCCCCGGAAACCCGACCCCGCCTCTGTGCATACCCTCCTTGCGGGGAGCGGTGTTTCCGCGGAGGCGTGCTGTTTTGTCGGTGATACCGTCATTGACATGCAAACCGCGCGAAATGCGGGTTGCGTTGCCGTCGCCGTAATGTGGGGATATGGTGACAGCGGGGAAATCCGGGATTCGAATCCGGAGCACCTGTGTTATAGTGTGGAAGAATTGCGACAGATTCTGTGTAACCTACCGAAGGAGAATGATGATGAATCGGGAAGAAGTTAAAAACGCCGCAGACCGGTATATTTCGGCGGAGCAGGACAAGACCTTTGCCGACGAAGTTCGACGTCTTTTGAATAACGAAGAGTGGGACGAACTGGCGGACCGGTTTTATACAGATCTTGAGTTCGGCACCGGCGGTCTTCGCGGCGTGATCGGCGGAGGTTTCAACCGTATGAATCCCTTTGTCATCGCCCGCGCAACGACGGGACTTGCCCGGTATGTAAAACAAGAAGGGAAAAGCGCCGCCGACGGCACCCGTTCGGCGGTGATTTCCTACGACTGTCGTCGCTATTCCCGGGAGTTCGCCCTCTCGGCGGCGCTCGTATTTGCGGCTCACGGCATTAAAGCGTACCTGTTCAGCGCTCTGAGACCGACACCTGAGCTTTCCTTTGCGGTCCGTGAGCTTGATGCGTCGGTGGGGGTCATGGTGACGGCGAGTCACAATCCCCCGCAGTACAACGGGTACAAGGTGTACTGGGGCGACGGTGCACAAATTGTCGCACCCCACGATACCGCGATTATCGAGACTGTCATGACCGTAAAGCCGGAGGGAATTGTCTCTCTGTCGGAGTCGGAAGCCCTCGAAAAGGGGCTCCTCGTTTATATCGACGAGGAAATCGACGAGAAGTTTATCGCCATGGTGAAACGGCAATCGGTGCAGCCTGAACTGCTTCAGCGGAAGGGATCCGAGGTGACGGCGGTCTACACGCCCCTGCACGGCACCGGTGCGATCATGGTGGAGCCGGTACTGAACCAGCTCGGTGTGAAGGTCATTACCGTGCCGGAACAGCGGGAGCCGGACGGCGAATTTCCTACGGTGAAGTTTCCCAATCCGGAGGAGGCGAGTGCGATGGAAATGGCCGTTGCACTGGGCCGGGAAAAACGCGCGGACATCGTCATCGGTACCGATCCCGACGCCGACCGGGTGGGAATTGCCGTTCCCGTCGGGGACGATATGCAGCTGATTACCGGCAATCAGCTTGGTGTCTTATTGGCGGACTACATACTTGGTCAGCGAAAAGAGTCGGGTACGCTGCCGGAGAATCCCGCCTTCGTGACGACGGTGGTCACGACGGAGTTGCAGAACGCCGTTGCTGAGTACTACGGCGCAAAAGTGTATCAGACCCTCACCGGTTTCAAGCATATCGCCGCAATCATGCGGAAGCTCGAGGAAGAACCGGGCTCTCCCGTCTTCATCATGGGTGACGAAGAAAGCTACGGATACCTGATCGGTACGGAGGTGCGGGACAAAGACAGCATCACCGCAACGATGATGACCATCGAGATGGCACTGCACTGGCGCAGTAAAGGCATCAGCGTGCTTGAGCGGCTTGAGCAGCTCTGGGACCGCTTCGGATACTGGGAAGAGCAGACAACCTCAAAATATTTCGAGGGCAGTCGGGGCAACAGATCATGGCCGGTGTGATGAAGGACCTGCGGGAGAATCCGCCCCGGGAACTCGGAGGCGTTGCGGTCGGGAAGATCCTGGATATCAAGAATGACAGGGTCACCGACTATTCAACGGGAGGGGAGGACGGCAAGCCGTCCATTACCAAAGGGCCGGGGCTGCCTTCCTCAAATGTGCTGCAGTTCTTCCTCAGCGACGGCAGCAAGGTGAGCGCCCGTCCCTCCGGAACGGAGCCGAAAATCAAGTTCTATGCGAGCTGTCACTCCGCTCCGGGGACACCCCTCGACGAGGCACGCCGTCAGGTTGCCGCCCGAATCGCGGCGATCGACGGAGATATCCGGAGCATCATTGAAAAGGCTGAAAGGGGTGCAGGACGGTGATTGTAGATACCACCAAAGGGGTAGCTGAATTTACCTTTGTTGCATTTGATTTTGAGACGACGGGACTTCATCCGGCGGTTGACCGGGTCGTTGAATTCGGCGCCGTCCGGTTTACCATCGGGCAGGAGCTCGCGGAGTTTGAAGAGCTTGCAAATCCGGGGCGGCCGATACACGTAGACGCTGCACGGGTCAGCGGTATAGACGACACCATGGTTGCGGGGAAAGCCCCCACCGAAGCGGTGTTGCCGCGATTCATGGAATTTGCGGGAGATGCGATTCTCCTCGCCCATAACGCCGAGTTTGATACAAGTTTCTTACGGGCGGAACTGCAGCGAAGCGGCCTGCCGACGGTGGAAAATCTGATTATCGATACCCAGACCCTCGCCCAGAAGGCGTTTCCCGGCAAGAAGAGCTACTCCTTACAGAACCTCGTGGAAATGCTCGGAATTCCGGCAAACACGGCTCATCGTGCCAGAGACGATGCACGGCAGTGTATGCGCCTCTTTGAACACTGCGTCCAGGCGATGAGTTTCATGGGGGATCTTCCTCTCTCGGACGTACTGACCTGAGCGACGGCAGAGGGGTGGCCCGTTACGCCCACGTGATCATGGTGATTGCCGTTGCATTCACCTCTCTCTCATCGATACTCGTCCGGCTGAGTACGGCGCCGCCCCTCGTTGTCGCCGCCTGGAGAATGATCATCGCCGCAGTCCTCCTCTCCTTCGGACCGGTCGTTACCGGATTCCGGCGCGGTACTTCTTATATTCCTTCTTTCCGGCCCGGTACGTCACTGCCTTCGACGTCCCAGACGTCTCCGGAGTCCCCGTCGGAAGGGGTGTCTCCCGACGGAATCCAACGGGGTGTGCGACGCCCGGCGATTCTTGTCATTGCAAGCGGAACGTTTCTTGCGCTCCATTTTGCGACGTGGATCACCTCCCTTTCATACACGAGTGTTGTTCATTCCACGGTTCTTGTTACGATTCACCCCGTCATTGTCCTCGTCGGCTCGGCGCTGTTTCTGGGCCGACCCATTGAAATGAAGCGTCTCGGAGGGACCATTGCGGCCCTCATCGGCGCGGTGGTCCTCGCCGGAGGCGGCAGCGTCAGCGGCCGCGTCCCGACACTGGGAGGTGATCTGCTTGCCGCGGGGGGTGCGGTTGCCGTTGCAGGGTATATTGTGATCGGTAGCTTTGTTCGGCGAACGATGACGGCGAGGTGGTACAACTTCTCCGTTCATCTTGTAGCTGCGCTCGTGCTGATCGGGCTTGCCGGCGTATTTCGCCGGCCCCTCTATCCGTATGCCCTCCGGGAATACATGATTTTTGCCGCCCTTGCCGTTTTCTGTACCATCCTCGGACACAGCCTCCTCAACTGGACTCTCCGTTATGTCTCGGCTCCCGACGTTTCTCTCTCCATACTTATGGAACCGGTATTCGCTTCCATTCTCGCCGCCTTTCTGTTTGGAGAAGTACCGGGGTTACAGACAATATTCGGCGCATCGGTTGTTCTCGCCTCACTCGCCTATATTCGGTTGTCCCGCTCCGTGTGAACTTCGTACCTTCTATACCGGGAGGTTCTCATGTCACGACACCTGCGATACAGCGTATTGTCCCTCGTCCTCATATTGGGCACGTCCGTATTTCTTCCGGCACAGCGATTGTCAGGAGATATCGCGGCGGAGACAGACAGTTCCCTGGGCCCCCTTGTGCTCCGGGAAATCGTAACCGGGCTGGATCATCCATGGGCGGTTGCCCCCCTGGGTGACGGGAAATTCCTCATCACCGAGCGACAGGGAGTGCTCTGGTATATAGACACCAACGGAACGTCCCGGATTGCACGTGTCGACGGAACACCTGAGGTATATACGGCGGGACAGGGGGGACTGCTCGATGTAGTGGCGGGACCCTCCTTCGCCGAGGATTCCTACATTTATCTTACCTATTCCAAACGCGTCCGAAACGGCGCGGTTACCGCCGCCGGCAGAGGAAGACTGACCCATCGCGGGGAGGAAATGGTACTCACGGGATGGGAAGAGGTTTTCACCCTGAACAGAGCCGTCTCCGGCGGTCGTCATTTCGGCAGCAGGATCGCCTTTGGTGACGACGGCGCCATATACATTTCCGTCGGCGAAAGGGGAGAGCGGGAGATGGCCCAGGATCCCTCAAACCATCAGGGAAGCGTCGTCCGTCTCCACCCCGACGGAAGAGAACCCGCCGACAACCCCCGTATCGGTTCCGGCCAGTCCGCCCGCGGCCTCTTCACCTGGGGACATCGCAACATACAAGGCATGGCCCGTCATCCCGAGACGGGGGCAATCTGGGCCCATGAACACGGACCGAGAGGCGGCGACGAGATTAATATCCTTCGGGGCGGCGGTAATTACGGCTGGCCACTGGTGACCCACGGTGTTGAATACAGCGGCAGGCCGATCACCGACGACACCACCCGCGCAGGGTTTGTCGATCCTCTTCTCCATTGGACGCCCTCCATCGCGCCGTCGGGTCTGGCATTTGTGCAGGACGGACCGTTCTTGCCATGGGACGGCGATATCCTCGTCGGTGCGCTTGCCGGTACCCACCTGCGACGGGTCGGTCTTGACGACGCACTTCGTCCGGTAGAAGAGGAGGCGCTCTTTGAGGGTTTTGCGCGATTCCGGGACGTCCGGAGCGCGCCGGACGGAGAAATATACGTTCTCACCGACGAGAGTCCCGACGGTGGACTGTACCGGCTGGAACGGCGGTAAAAATGGCGCTCAGGCGATAAATCGTGATGAAGGTATCATGTGGGACGGCGGGTACCGGCTGCGCCTGCGGTCTCTCCCGTTGACGGAGACGTCCGGGAGCCATACCCTTGAACTATGAATTACAGAACTTTAGGCACGACAGGACTGAAAATCTCGGAGGTGTCTCTCGGCACCTGGCAGGTCGGCGGCGGATGGGGGCGCGATTTCGACGTCCCGACAGCTGAAAAGATCATCGACAGCGCAGTTGAAGGAGGCGTCAATTTTATTGACACCGCCGACGTCTACAGTGACGGAAGGAGCGAAGAGACCGTCGGAAAGGTTGTACGACGTCGGGACCAAAACATCGCGGTGGCGACCAAGTGCGGTCGGCGCATATCCCCCCACGTCGCTGAAGGATACACCCCGAAGGCGCTGCGCGGCTTCGTTGAAGAGAGCCTTAAAAACAGCGGTTTGGAGCGACTTGACCTCATTCAACTCCACTGTCCACCCACGGACGTCTACTATCGACCGGAGATATTTGAACTCTTTGACCGGCTGAAAGAGGAGGGGAAGATCGCCAATCTCGGCGTTTCGGTTGAAAAGGTTGAAGAAGCGCAGAAAGCGATCCTGTATCCCAACGTCAAGACCGTACAGATCATATTCAACATGTTCCGTATGCGTCCCCGGGAGGACTTCTTTACCCGTGCAATGGCGGCGGGAGTCGGTATCATCGTCCGCGTTCCCCTGGCGAGCGGTCTTTTGAGCGGAAAGTTCACCAAAAACACGACCTTTGCCAGGGAAGACCACCGGAACTTCAATCGCGACGGAGCCGCCTTCGACAAGGGAGAAACATTCAGCGGCGTTCCCTATGATATCGGTCTCGAGGCGGTTGAAGCGATCAAAAAGGTACTGCCCGCCGGTATGACACCCGCCCAGGCGGCGATACGGTGGGTTCTCGATCACCCCGCAGTCTCCACGGTCATACCCGGCGCTTCCCGGCCGGATCAGGTGGCTTCTAATATCGCCGTTTCCGACATGGCCCCGTTGTCTCCGGAGGTCCATGCGAGGATCGACGAAATATACGAGACGACGATCAGGAAACACGTTCACCACAACTGGTAGTTCCTGAAGTATTCACAAGCCTGTTGATACGGCCGCCAGGAGATCCCGGGCCGCATACCCGGGAACCCTGACGGTCGTACCTTTCTGCCCCTTCTTCCACCGCACCGGCGGCGTCGCGACCTGTGCAAGAAAGACCTCCCGGATCGATTCCGGTATCGCCTGCCGGTTCACCCGGTATCGTCGGGTATAGAACCGTTCATTCAACCCGCGGATCAATTCCGACGAGATCCCCGCCGCAGAGGCGTGACTTCCCATCTCTGCCCGCTTCTCCCGCCACGGCCGCACGCAGTTATGGTTCCACCCGAATACCCACGCCCGATGCATCTGGATCGTTCCATGACGCCCGAAGGCGATCGTCTCCCGGGTATGTTCCTTCTCCCGGTGCCGCAACAGCCGGTCAACATAGTTTACCGGAAACAACCGGTTCTCCATCGTCCGCGGGGCACTCCCCGCGGTCCGGATATGCGTCAGCTGCCCCGCCGTCCGGAGATGCCGGTAACAGTCGTTCGACCGGAGAACCGATCGATACACCGGGTGTTCGTCGGTGTCGATAACAATCGGTGCCGTGCAGGTATATCGGACATAGTCGAGTATTTCACGACACAACAGAGAGATAGCGCTCCCCACCGCCCCCTTCGTCGGGGACCATACGGCGTACTTTTGTCGCCGTCGTCGTCGTTGTCGGGATGTCATGGTACCGCCCCGACGGGTGATGGTATGGGTCATGGTCAGGATCATCTCACCGGTTCGACTGACCACCGTGGTGATATCGCAGGGGTAGTCCTGGGAGGTCACGAATGACCGCAGGCCGTCGAAGACGACATTCCGGAGGGGTGGCATGGTATCCAGCAGATGGATGTGCCCGATCATTGCCTGACGACCGAGGCGCAGAACGGCGTTTCGTATCGCTGCCGGAGAGACGTGATAGCGAGTCGCCGCTTCGCGCATGGAGGCGCCGCCGGTGAGGGTGGTGGAGATCGCCTTGAGGGGGAGGCGTCGTTTGGCGTAGTAGTGCATGGATTCGGTCTGATCACTGAAGGTCTTGCCGCAGGCGATACAGCGATAGCGCGGGACGGTTCCGTGGGCCACTGTATCGTAGGAGCCGAAGCGGACGCGCCAACGGGGCGGCGGATGGTGGAAATGGCGACAGGCAGGATTGGAACAATGGGTCGGAATGGGCATGAGGGATACCTCCGGGGTACGGATCGGGAACCCGCAAAGTTGGGTTCCCGTCATAACTCCCTACACACCAATGACTACTGTCGCTTTTTCAACACGGTTGTGAATACTTCTCTTTGATTGTGTCGGCGATATGTATTATTATTTAGAACTGTATGAAACAGACAGTATTCGTATCCAATCGACTTGCCGTGCGGGTGGATCGTGATCAGGAAGGCATTCACTTCGTTCCCAGCGTCGGCGGACTGGCCACCGGCCTCAGCTCCGTTTCGACCGGTGAAAATGAACAGACCCTGTGGGTCGGCTGGAGCGGCCTCCCTGACGACGAACTGACCGAGACGGAACGACGTACGATCAGCCGCACCCTCCGGGAAGAACACGGAGCGATCACGGTACCCATTACCTCCCGGGAGCTGGAACTGTACTATGCGGGCTTCTGCAACGATACGGTCTGGCCCCTCTTTCACTATTTTCCTACCTATACAGACTACGATCGGACGACCTGGGAGACCTATCGGGAGATAAACCACCGGTTTTTTGAAATCCTGAAGGGCGAAATAGAGCCTGATGCCCGGGTATGGGTCCATGACTACCAGCTCATGCTCCTGCCGGAACTCATAAAAAGGGAATTCCCGGACGTACAGGTCGGATTTTTTCTCCACATACCCTTTCCCTCCTATGAGATATTTCGTCTCCTTCCCTGGCGGGAAGAAATACTCAGGGGCCTTCTGGGAGCGGATCTCATCGGTTTTCACACCTATGACTACGCCCGCCATTTTCTTTCAAGCGTGCGTCGCGTGCTCAGTTACGACCACGCCATGGGCGTCATCCAGACTCCGAACAGGGCAGTGAAGGTCGACGTCTTTCCAATGGGAATCGACTGGGACCGGTACGCCCGGGCCGATCGCCTTCCCGTCGTGGGAGAAGTGCTTTCAACACTAACAGAACAGTACGCGGGACAGAAACTCATTCTCTCCGTAGACCGCCTCGATTACAGCAAGGGCATACCCACGAGGATTCGCTCCTTCGGCCGCCTCCTTGAAAAATATCCTGAACTGCATGAGAAGATCGTGCTCTTCATGATCGTCGCCCCGTCCCGGGAGTCGGTACCCCGCTATATGGAACTCAAAGGGGAAATTGACGGACTCGTGAGCAGCATCAACGGCCGCTTCAGCACCTTCAACTGGATGCCCATACACTACCAGTACCAGACCGCAGGCTTCGGCGAGCTGAGCGCGCTCTACCGTCGGGCGGACCTGCTTCTTGTCACGCCCCTGCGGGACGGCATGAACCTCATCGCCAAGGAGTACCTCGCCGCGTGTACCGACGACCGCGGCGGCCTGGTGATCAGCGAGACCGCCGGAGCGGCGCGTGAGTTGAGCGAGGCAACCCAGGTCAACCCCAGCGACATCGACGGCATTGCGGAAGGGATCTATGAGACCATCTCAATGTCCGGAGAAGAGCAGGAGAAGCACATCGCACCAATGCGCAACCGCCTCAAGCGGTTGACGGTCCAGCACTGGGCGCAGCAGTTCCTGGACAAGCTGTCGGACATCCACAACCTCCAGGCCGCCCTCAGGGCCAACCCCCTCAAGACAAAAGAAGAAGAGGATCTCCTCGGCAGATGGCGTTCGGCCGGGCAGAAACTGCTCATCCTCGACTACGACGGCACATTGCAGCGCTTTTACCGGCGGCCGGAACAGGCAAAGCCCGATGAAGAACTCCTTCAGCTTCTTACGGACCTCCAGGAAAAAACGGGCGTCCGCGTCGTCATATCCAGCGGCCGTGATCGTCCCAACCTGGACGAGTGGTTCGGCCGGTACGACTTCGGCCTCGGGGCGGGGCACGGCGCCTGGATACGGGATCCCGGTGGTGAGTGGGTCGCCGCAGCGGAGGACCAGCCGACGTGGAAAGAGACGATCGGTCCGATTATCGCGCAAATGGTGGACCGGACCCCCGGTTCCAGAATGGAAGAAAAGGATTTTTCCCTGGCATGGCATTATCGCAACAGCGAACCGGAGCTCGCCTCGGTACGTCTCGCGGAGCTGCGGGAGACCCTCATCGGCCTCACCTCAAACCTCGACCTGTCCGTCCTCGACGGAAATCGCGTGCTTGAGGTCAAACCGACCCACATACACAAGGGGCGGGTGGTGCACCACTTTGTCGGACAGGAACAGTGGGAGATGGTTATCGCCCTCGGCGACGACGCGACGGACGAGTACATGTTCCAGGCGCTTCCTGAAGATGCGATTTCAATCAAGGTCGGTATGGGAACGACTTCCGCCCGCTATTCAATTGACGGAGTCCAGCAGGTGCGGCGCCTTCTCGCCCGGCTCAGGGAGAATTAGCGCTCCCGGTGCGGTGGTCCCCCGAGAGTAAATACACCGCGCCCTCCCACGCCCTCAAATGAAGATCGTCGAGGGAAGGCGGATCCGGATAATTTGATAGAAGAACGCGGGCGTCACAATCGGCCCGGTCAATCCTCACCGCGGCGTCGCCCGATCCCAGGTTGACAACAATGATCGCCTCATCCTCGCCAAGGACGCGGCGAAAGCCGACGACCGTAGGCGGCGCGTCAAATTCAAGCGCCTCGTAGGAACCCCCATGAAGAACGGGCGTGCTTTTCCGGACCGACAGAAGCCTGCGGTAGGCGTCGAGAACGGAGGAGCTTCGCCCGTCTTTCTGACACTTCACATTCCATTCCGTGTAGTCCGGATTGACCGGAAACCACGGTGAATCTCCGGCGGTAAAACCGGCGTGGCGGGAATCGTCCCACTGCATCGGCGTCCGTCCGTTGTCCCGGGCCTGCCTGAAGACCCTCCGCTGCGCCGACCCTGCGTCCACGCCGCGTTCATCAGTGAGCCATCGGTAGGCGTTGGAACTCTCAATGTCCACAATTTCCTCAACCCGGGAAAAGGGAAAATTCGCCATGGCGATCTCGTCGCCCTGATAGACGATGGGTGTACCCCGCTGCAGGTAGAAGTACATCGCCAGCGCGACGGCGCTCTCATAGCGGAAGGTACCGTCGTCTCCATAGCGGGAAACGACTCTCGGCTGGTCGTGGTTGGACATGTAGAGGCTGGGATGGCGGGGCGGGGCGATCGCCCGCTGCCAGCGGGTACATGTGGCGGCAAGGTCCCGGGGATTCAGCGCCGTCGGATCCCATCGTCCCTCGGGGCCATGGTCGACCATGACGTGGTCAAAGAGGAGGACCATGTCAAGGGCGCGATTTTCAGGCAACGTGTACCGGGACGCCGCATCGGGAGTGATTCCCGGCGTTTCCCCAACCAGGACGATCCCTTTCCTGTCATGAAGACCGCTGCGGAACTCCTGGAGATACTCAAGTACACGCGGTCCGTCGAGGTAGATACCGCTCGGTGACGCGCCGTTCAGAGACGGAAGACTGGGCTGCTTTGAAATGAGATTGATCACATCCATGCGGAAGCCGTCCACACCGCGGTCTATCCAGAAATTTGCCACCTCCCGGAGCGCCGCGCGAACGGCGGGATTGTCCCAGTTGAGGTCGGGTTGTTCCCGGGCAAAAAGGTGCAGATAATATTGTCCCCGCTCGGCGTCGTAACTCCACGCGGGGAGGCTGAAAAAACCGCGCCAGTCGTTGGGCAGTCCGTCGGGGCGCGACGGATCACCATCGCGCCAGATATAGAAATCGTCGCAGCCGTCTTTCCGCCGCCGGGACGACTCAAACCACCGATGACGGTCGCTTGTATGGTTGAAAACTAGGTCAAGGAGGACGCGGATATCCAGTCTGTGGGCCTCTTCGATGAGGCGGTACAGGTCGTCGTTGGTGCCGAAGAGGGGATCAACGGTTAGGTAGTCGCTGATGTCATATCCGTTGTCGATCTGGGGTGAGGAAAAGATAGGCCCCATCCAGATTGCATCGACGCCGAGACGGCGGATGTAGGGAAGCCGGGCAGTGATGCCCGGAAGGTCTCCAAAACCATCACCGTCGGTATCGAGAAAACTTCGCGGGTATATATGGTAAATCGCGCCGTCCTGCCACCACGGCGCAATGTGTGTGGCGGTCACATGGGCCCATTCGGACTTGAACCGAAGACCCGCGGATTATGAGTCCGCTGCTCTAACCAACTGAGCTATGGGCCCAAAAACAGGCCGATACGCGGTGAATCACTTGGTGTCGGGCGCATTGCGTATCGGTCTGTTCAATGAACCCCGAGAATGCCCGATTCTGCCGCCCTTGTCAATCCTGCCGGACGAGGACGTCGTCGAATCCCAGGGAGGCAAGACGGACCTTCGTATTCTCCAGATCGACGACTTCCACTCCGTCCACGATGACCCGGTGCACTTCCGGGGACGTTACGGATTCGATAGCTGCGGCGAAACCGTTTTCCCTGAGTCGTCCCGCCAGCTCTTCCGCCGTTCGCCTGCTCGCAAACGAGGCGATCTGAATCGTCCTCGTCGTTGAGACGGGCCGGTATTCAAGAACTTCAAGAACCACCGGTGCCACCCCCGTTGCGGTGAGTCCGATCGCGTCCGCGGCGGCTCTGCTCAGGTCGATGACCCTGTTGTCCACAAAGGGACCCCGGTCGTTGATGCGGACGACGACCGATGCGCCGGTATCGGTGTTTGTCACCCGGACGGTCGTACCGAAGGGAAGTTCACGGTGGGCGGCGGTGAGTTCATTGGTGTCGAATACCTCGCCGTTTGCCGTGAGTCGGCCCTGGAATTTTCCGCCGTACCACGATGCGATACCTTCCAGCTGATACCCTTCCGTCGTAATGACCCGGGTGGGACGCGGGACGGGGCGATCCCCGTCGTTCCGTCCCTCTGCGGCGAGAGAAGACGACGCAATCGGCGCCGCAAAGGTGACGATCAGTACCGCCAGCACGGCGGTCATTCGGAGCGCTCCTGTGGGATTAACCGGGACGGAGAGGTGCATATGTGCACTATCGGCGCCTTCGCGTTGAAAATTGACCCGCCCGCGCGTATACTGCCCGTCTATGAGCAAAAGCACCCATTGGGCGGATATCAACGCCGCAAAAATCATACGCGAAAAGGGCGAAAAAGCGCGCTACACCTGTGCATCAGGCATCACCCCCTCCGGAACGGTACACGTTGGAAATTTCCGTGAAATTATCTCGGTGGATCTCGTCGTCCGGGCGCTCCGCGACGCCGGAAAGGACGTTCGCTTTCTTTACTCCTGGGACGATTATGATGTTTTCCGCAAGGTTCCCGCCACCGTTCCCGATCGGGAGGCGTGGGAGAAGTACCTTCGCTGGCCCATTACCCTCGTGCCGGACCCTGCGGGCGTGGAGGAGAGTTATGCCCGGGCCAATGAGGTAGAACTGGAAGGACAACTGCGCCGGGTGGGAATAGAGCCGGAGTACATTTACCAGGCCGGAGCGTACCGTTCCGCCCGGTATGCCCGGGGCATCCGCACCGCACTGGAATCACGGGAGACGATTCGGGAGATACTCAACCGCTTTCGCACCTCGCCGCTCCCCGACGAGTGGTGGCCGGTGAGCGTCTTCAGCAGATTTACAAATCGCGACACTACCCGGGTCATCTCCTGGGACGGGGAATGGAACATCACCTATTACTGTGAAGAGTCGGAACAGGAAGACACGATCGACATTCGCGAGACGGGATACGCCAAGCTTCCCTGGCGGATCGACTGGCCGATGCGCTGGCGCGAGGAAGAGGTGGATTTTGAGCCGGCGGGAAAGGATCACCACTCCGAAGGGGGGAGTTTCGATACCGCCCGGCATATCTCAAAAGAGGTGTACCGGTGGGATGCGCCGGTGACCTTTCAATACGATTTCATTCGAATCAAGGGACGGGGCGGGAAGATGTCCAGCTCCACCGGTGAAGTCATAAGTCTCAGGGACGTGCTGGAGGTGTACCAGCCGGAGGTGTTGCGCTACCTCTTTGCGGGTACGCGGCCCAATACTGAGTTTGCCGTCTCATTCGATCTCGACGTCATCAAGATCTACGAGGATTACGATCGGTGCGAGCGAATTTACTTCGGTCAGGAAGAGGTAAATGAGAAACGGGCTGAAAAAGAGCGACGGATTTATGAACTCTCCCAGGTTGGTGCTCCGCCGCGGGCGCTGCCGACGCAGATTCCCTTCCGCCATTTATGCAATCTCCTGCTTATCCACGACGGCGATCGGGATGCCGCCCTCGACGCCATGCCCGGGTTCGGTGACCTTGACGACCATTTGACGGCGATTGCACGGAACCGTGCCGAATGTGCGTGGAACTGGATACGGCAGTTTGCCCCTGAAGATTTTCGGTTCACCGTTGTGGATCCCCGGACGGCCGAGCCCGTTCCCGTCGGAGAGGCGGAACGGCGGGCGATACGGGCTCTCAACGGCGCCGTCTCGGAGGGGTTGGACGATAAGAGTGACCGGGACGTCCAGAACGCGATCTATGAAATAGCCCGCAACGAGGGAATAGAGCCGAAGGAGTTTTTCCCCGTTCTCTACACTGTCCTGGTGGGCAAGGAAAAGGGACCGCGTCTGGGCGGGTTTCTCAAGACCCTCGGTCGGGAGCGGGTCACGGCGATTCTGGAGAGGTATTGAGGATGGCCGTCGATGCGGTTAAGGAACATCTGGGGCGTACGATCGCAGAGCGATTCGTTCGGGACGGGATGAAAGTCGGACTGGGAACGGGTTCGACCGCCATACACGTGGTGCGGCGTATCGGTGAACTCGTCGCCGCCGGTACGCTCCGGGGGGTTGTCGCCGTTCCAACGAGCTTCGAGTCAACCCTTGAGGCGCAGCGGTATGGGATTCCCCTGCGGTCGATGAACGATCCGGACATCGACGGCGCTCTGGATATCGCCATCGACGGTGCCGACGAGGTGGATCGGAATACCCTCTATGTGATTAAAGGCGGTGGAGGAGCACTTACCCGGGAAAAGGTTGTGGAATACCGTGCGCAGACGTTGATCGTCATCGTCGATGAGTCCAAGGTGTCGGACCACCTTGGAACGATCTTTCCCATCCCCGTTGAATGCATCCCCGACGCCCGCCTTCCCGTAGAGCACGATCTGCGGCTGCTCGGGGGCGATCCGGTCCTGAGAATGGCGCAGCGAAAGGCGGGGCCGGTGATCACCGACAACGGTAATGTCATCCTGGACGTTCATTTTGATGAGCCCGCATTTGATGCTCCGGAGCTGGAGCGGCTGATAAACGGAATCCCAGGCGTCCTTGAAAACGGTATCTTCACGCGGCCGGAACGGCGCGTATTTGTCGGACGGGAAGACCTCTCCATCGATGAGTTGCTTCCCCCGGAGCCTACCAGATGAGAGATTTCAGCGTCTCTTCATCGCGACGCCATTTGGGTCGTACTTTTACCTGAATGGATAGCCGTACCGGTACGGGAAAGAGCTGTGAGAGCGTCCGCTCAGCACTTTCCCGTATGGCGGTGATTGTTGAGCCCTTTTTCCCGACGAGAATTCCCTGCTGAGAGTCCCGTTCAACAAAGATGAAGACCCGTGCCCATATCCGTTTTTCATTCTGCTCAAGGTCCGCGACTTCGACAAAAACGGCGTGGGGAACCTCTTCCCGGGTACGGACGATCGCCGCTTCCCGGACAATTTCGCCGATTCGGAATCGGGGCGGCTGGTCGGTGTAGTAGTCGTCGGGGTACCACGGGTCGCCTTCCGGAAGAATGTCGATCATCATATCGATGAGCCCCTCAAGCCCCGCCGGCGAGTCTCCCCCTGCGAGTCCGCCGACTTCGACCGTCGGCCGATCGGAAAGTCCCCGCTCATTCAGGAACTCCTTCGTGCCCGCGATATCGGCATCGCGGTGATCCGTCTTGGTGATGACGACAATGACGGGTACGGATGCGCCGGTCGCCAGATCGGCAATGGCCCGTTCCTCCTCTCCCGGCGGGCGGGTAGGATCCACGAGGTAGAGCAGGAGATCACCTTCAGGGATCGCTTCTTCCACCACCCGTTTGAGGTGCAGATTCAGCCGTTGTCGGGAGACGTGCATTCCCGGGGTGTCCAGGAGGACGATCTGGGCTCCCGGGCGGTTGACGATGCCGCGTATTGTGTTTCTCGTCGTCTGTGGCATTGATGAGACTATTGAAACCTTGTGTCCGCAGAGTGCGTTGACCAGGGTCGATTTTCCCGAGGACGGACGGCCCAGGAGGATTGCAAATCCGCTGTGTACGTTCTTCCTTTGCATGTTCACGCCTCTTAATAGTATATTCTCCCCACAAAGACAATAATTACCTGACGATTGGAGATATTTATGAAGAACGACACCGTAACATATGAAGACGACAACAACGGCGAGGAGAAAAAACCGGAACAGCCGCCCCTGCTTGATAAGATGCTCAAGACCCGTACCATCCTCCTTTCCGGTGAGATAAACAAGGAGCTTGCGGAACGGGTTGTCCGGCAGCTCCTTATTCTAGAACAGGAAGGTGACGACCCCATTCGCGTCTTCATCGATTCTCCCGGCGGTGATGCCGATGCGGGATACGCAATTTTCGACACCATTCGGTTTATCGCACCCGAGGTCCATATGGTGGGCATCGGCCTCGTCGCCAGCGCCGGGGCGCTGGTGCTTCTGGCGGGGAAAAAGGAACACCGTTATGCATTTCCGAACTCCCACTATCTCATTCACCAGCCCCTGTCGGGGATTCGTGGTGTGGCAACGGAGATTGAGATTCACGCACGGGAGATAGAAAAGATGCGGGGCCGAATCAACAAGCTCATCGCCGAGGAGACGGGGAAACCCATTGAACAGGTGGAGAAGGATACCGATCGAGACTACTGGCTCAGCGCGGAAGAAGCGAAAGAGTACGGCCTGGTTTCCAAAATCATCCATCACCGGAGTGAATTGGAGATGGATTCCTAAGGCACGACGACAATTCCCGCCGTGTCGGGGGTATGAGAAACAACCTGTTTCGGTCCCGCACGGCTCTCTTCCCCGTGGTTTTTGGATTCCTGTGCCTCACGTGCACCGTTCTGGAACCGTCGGGGGAGTCCTTTACTCTCCTTTTTTACAATGTTGAAAATCTTTTCGATGCCGTCGTTGACGGTACGGAGTATGTCGAATTCACCCCGGCCGAGGGGTGGACGACAAAAAAAGCGGAAGACCGCCTCGCCGGCGATAGGATCCGTCCTCTCCGGCGCCCGCCCGGCGCCTGACGTCATTGCGATGGCGGAGGTGGAAAACGGGGAGCTCCTTGATGAACTCTTTGACCGGTATGTGGTGGATGTACCCTATCCCTACCGCGTCTTTGCCGGCCATCCCGGCGCGGCGGTCGGCGTCGCCCTTGCGTCGCGGTACCCCGTAACCTCGGTCAGGACGCATTTGCCCCGGGCGGAAATGGATACGCCACTGCGCCCCGTTCTGGAGGTCCATCTCCGCCTCCCCATGACCGGGATCGTGATCTTTGTAAACCACTGGAAGAGCAAACGCGGCGGAGCTCCGGAAACGGAGGCGCTCCGACGAGCATCTGCGCGGCTTGTGACGGCGCGCATGGCGGAGTTGGCCTCCCTGGGGGAAGACGCACCGATCATCCTCTGCGGTGACCTGAATGAGGAAAGCCGGGAAGGGGAGTTGGTCCGGTTTGCCTATCCAACGGCCATTATGCCCGCCGGTCGCGTCCGGGAATGGCAGGACGGGACGGAGAACGGTCCGTCGTGGTTTGAAACCGGCTGCACCGAGGAGTTCCTTCTCATCGCAGGGAGTGCCGAGGACGCGTCGGAGTTGGCCACGCGTCTCAACCGTACCGTTCTTGTCGACGGGTGGGCGGAGACGGGCGAGCCCGGTTCATACCGGTATGGCGACCGCTGGGAACGGATTGACCACATCATGTACACAACTGATACGGTCAGCGGACCCGTCCTGAGCGATCCCCGGTTTTCAACCGTTGTGAACGGAAAGAATGCCGGTGTCGACGGGACGCCGATGAGCTGGAGAGAGGGAGGTGTTTCGGATCACCTTCCGGTTATGGTTCAGTGGGAGATGGCGCGTCCCGATTGACCGCTTCCTTCCAGATTCCCGCCTCCGTGAGCTGCCGCTCCGCCGTCTCCGCCCACCCCCTGTTTGCCGCAGGGGACGCCGGGCTCGGGTGGAGGATGCGGGTAACGGAGAAGTTCTCCCGTACCGTTGCAACCCGTTTGGCGGCAAACGCGCCTATGGCGACGACCGATTCGGGCTGAAGGGAGGATAGTGCCTCTGCGAGGAATCGGTCACATATCTCAAAGAGGACACTTCTCATTCCCTTTGGAAGGCGATCCGGGGTGATATTGACGCCGCTTTCTCCGAGAAACACTAAAGGACAATAGTTGAGAACCATGTGGTCGGTAAAAAAATGTTCCGCCGTACCGAACCGCTTCCGAAAGAGTGACCATAACCGACGACCACTTACCTCACTGCGGGTACACGCCATGCCGAGAACCGGGCGCCGGGGGTGGGTCCGCGACGGTTGAGCCACCGCTTCATCAATGTGAAGCCACTCCCTGACCGTTGCGACCTCTCCAAAGGGGATTCCCGTTTGGGCCATGCCCCACGGGCCGGGGTTCATTCCGATGAATACGGTCTTCTTTGGCGTTGCGGCAAACTTTCGTACATAGGCGGCCCAGGGGGGACGGGCGTATTCAAATGGGTTGTATATGTAATAGACCCGTCCAGAGGGGACGATTTTCGACAACTCTCTGGCAAATGCGTCGCTTCTGCGGAGAATAAACTCCCCGGGAGTTTCGTGGCTGTTTCGTTCCGTCCGTCCCATTTATGAAATTCTAGCGCGGAAAAACACCTTGCACAACCGGGACGGCACCGGTAGAGTTTGGCGATGGTTCATGAGCATTGCGATCCCCAGAGTTACATCAATGAGCTGAAAAACCGGAGCCATACTCCCCAAGGGTTCACCTTTTATACAGATTCATTCCTGTTTTCTCCCCGGGAACGTCCGGAATCGCCTCAGCTGCGCATGAATGTATCCGCGATTGTCAGTGACCGCGAAGAGACGCGGGCCGTCGGTATGTTGACTCGGAACAGGTTTCCCGGTGCACCGGTCCTTCTGGCGCGGGAACGTCTTCCCGGGGGATTCATTTCAGGCGTGGTCGTCAATAATCGCATTTCCAACGTCGCAAGTCCTAGGGGGTACGCCGATGCATGCGCCGTCGCGGATTCCCTCGCGCGGACTTTCGGGATATCCCCGGAGCGGACGCTTTCAGTCTCAACGGGAATCATAGGCTGGAAACTCCCCGTTCCCGAACTTCTCGACTCGCTCCCGCGTCTTCCGCAGCAGCAGTCTGGAGTCGTCGATTTTGCGCAGGGAATCATGACAACCGACCGGTACCCAAAGGTGGCGTGGCGCCGCTCAGACGGCGTCTGTCTCACCGGCGTCGCCAAAGGGGCGGGGATGATCGAGCCGAATCTGGCGACGATGCTCGCCTTTTTTATGACCGATGCCGTCGTGGACCCCGCCGTCATGGATCGCGTCTTTCGTCGCGTCGTCGACGGGACGTTCAATACAATTTCAGTGGACAGCGACCAGAGTACCAGTGACATGGTTCTGCTCATGGCCAACGGCGCCTCGGGGATCGAATTGAGTGAAGACGACCTTGAAACAATGCTCCTGCCCGTGGCACGTGAACTGGTGGAACACATAGTGCGAAACGGCGAAGGGACCGCCCACGTCATTGAGGTCATCGTTTCAGGCGTGGACAATGCGACATTGGCACGGAATATCGGAAAACACATTGTCAATTCGCCCCTGGTAAAGACGGCGATATACGGCAATGACCCCAATGTCGGGAGAATACTCGCCGCCGTCGGAAACGCACTCGATCACCTTGATCGGGACGGGACGGTGGATCCCCGAACGCTGTCGATTACCATACTCGGCGAATTGGTCTATCGAGACGGTGCATTTCTCCTGGACGGCGACGTGGAGCGCCGTCTTTCAGATGCCCTCCTTGCCACATCCTTTGATCCTACCTTCCACGGGTGTCCCCAATGGACCGATCCGGTCAACATAACGGTATCCTTTGGCCGGGGGAGCCCGACGGGGGAACAGCGAGTGCTCGGCAGCGATTTGAGCTATGAATATGTACGTGAAAACGCGGACTACCGCAGTTGACAATAGAAGGAAAACCTATGCCCACAGAAGAAAATAAGACCCTTGACGTTCAGATCGGCCGCGCCCAGGACCTCATTCAAAAGGCCCGGGACGAGCTCGCCCGTCGGATCGTCGGACAGAAGGAAATGATCGACGGTCTCCTTACGGGAATTCTCGCCGGGGGCCACGTGCTCCTGGAAGGGGTGCCGGGGCTGGCAAAGACCCTCACGGTAAAAAGTCTAGCCGAAGTCCTGGACGCCGATTTCAGGCGGATTCAGTTTACTCCCGACCTTCTGCCGGCGGATTTGATCGGTACCATGATCTATCGTCAGCAGACCGGAGACTTCGTCCCGCGCAAGGGTCCCATTTTCAGCAATATCATTCTCGCCGACGAGATCAACCGCGCCCCTGCAAAGGTACAGAGCGCCCTGCTGGAAGCGATGGAAGAGCGTCAGGTCACGATCGGCGACAACACATACCCTCTGAGCGAACCCTTTTTCGTACTCGCTACGCAGAATCCGATTGAACATGAAGGGACCTACACCCTCCCGGAAGCCCAGCTCGACCGTTTTATGCTGAAACTCTTTGTAGACTATCCCTCGGAAGAAGAGGAGCGGGAAATACTTCGGCGCGTCGGTGTACCCCGGGATATCGCGCTCCAGAAAACGATATTCCAGGGTGATATCAGGAAAATTCGGGAGATCATCGCGAAAGTGACCGTCGACGAGCGGATAGAAGACTACATCGTGAGAATTGTTGCCGCCACCAGGGGCAATGAGGATCGCGTCTCCCTCGGTCCCCTTCGTTACGTGGAGTTCGGCGCCTCTCCCCGGGCGAGTATTTTCCTCTACCGGTGTGCAAAGGTGCGTGCCGTATTTGCCGGACGGAGCTACGTCATACCGGAAGACGTAAAAAGTGTCGCCCCCGACGTCCTGCGCCATCGCATCGTCTTGTCCTATGAGGCGGACAGTGAGGATTATGACAGCGACGACGTGGTAGACATGTTCCTTTCCTCGGTCCCGGTCCCGTGATGGTTTAATGGCGCGACAACGATTCAATCCGATACAGCAAATACCAGGCCGCGCTCGTCTTCGTCGTCTTCAGATCATCGCGGAACGGCTTGTGGAAAGTCTCCTTGCCGGAAATTACCGTTCCGTATTCCGCGGACCGGGCATCGAATTTGACGAGGTACGGGAGTACGTCGAAGGAGACGATGCACGGCTGATAGACTGGAATGTGAGTTCCCGCTTCGGTCAGGTGTTCACCAAGACGTTTCGGGAAGAGCGGGAAATGACGCTTTTTCTCGTCGTGGATATCTCGTCGTCGCTGAATTTCGGATCAAGGGACCGGTCCAACAGGGAAGTGGCGTTGATAACATCGGCGCTGCTGACTCTCGCTGCGGTACAGAACAACGACAAAGTCGGGGGCGCGCTCTTTGCCGGACGCATCGTCTCATGGGTTCCGCCGGCAAAGGGACGGAGCCACGCGATGCGCCTTCTCCAGGAAATAGTGGCAACCGAGAGTGAAGAAGAGGGGTCCAACCTCGCCCTTGCGCTGCGGACGGTCAGTGAATCACTGAAGCGACGGGGAATCGTCGTCATCATTTCGGACTTTCTCACCTCCGACTATCAGCAGGAGTTGAGCCTTATCGCCAGACGTCACGATGTCATCGCCGTGCGCGTCAGTGATCCCGTTACGGAAGAGCTGCCCCGGCTGTCTCATATCACCGCCGTCGATCCCGAGACCGCGGACACCCTCCATATTGACGGAAAGTCCCGCCAATTTCGCTTCGAATTTGAACAGTTCTGGCGTCGTCAACGACGGCAATGGCTGCGGGAATGTCGTCGTCGGGGAATTTCGGCGATAGAAATCCGCACGGTCGACGACGTGGCGGAACGACTCATCGGCTTTTTTCAGCGACGGAGACGACGGTGAACAGGGTAGTCACGGGAGAGATTCTTCACGTTCTGCGACGTCCCGTCATGCTGATCATGGTATGTGCCGTTGCGGTACTCCCGCCTCTCTGGGGGCAGACGATCTCGGACGTCGTCTTTCTTCCCCAGACATACCATGTCGGAGACATCGTGGAGGCGCGTATCGTCGTTCGAGGCGTGGAAAGCGAGAACCTGACCATACCGGCGGAACTGCCGCGGCTCCCGTGGATTACGGTACACTCGGTCACCGTGATTCAGCGCGCGGACGGTGTGGAACTTCGCGTAGTCTTTCAACCGTTTTTCCGGGGAACCCGTGAACTGCCCCGGATCGGTCTGGGGGAGGTAACCATAAGCGGTGTTTCTCCTTTTGTGACGTCGGTCTTTCAGGAAGGGGAGGATCGCACCATCCAGTCCGTGCGGGATCAATTGCTGCTGCCGGGAACGCATATTCAGTTTTCAATCGCCCTGATCGTTCTTATTGCCGTTCCAACGGTCGTCATTTTCACCGGAGGGTGGGGAAAGCGGAGATTCATCGCCATTCGCGCACGTTACCGTGAAAACAGGCCCTTCCGGGCGTTCCAGAAGTCTATCAGGATGCTGGGCAGTCAAATTAATGAATTAGACGGAAAAACATTCTATATACGGCTGCTCGATATCTGTCGGGAATACCTGGATCGGCGGCTGCACGGGGGAGTTCGCTCGGCGACGACCGGTGAAATGGAACGCGTTTTGAAACGAGCTGCCGTTGGAGAGGATGAACGGACCCGCCTTGTCGCGCTCTTTCAGTTTGGTGATCTGGTTAAATTTGCGAGCAAGCGGGTCAGTCTCGCGGAACGGAACGAACATATTGAGGAAGTCCGATCGATCATAGCCACCCTGCAGGAGCAGAAGAAACGAAATGTGGATTCTTGAACGACCGGGATACCTGATCATTCTCCTCATTCTGCCGGCACTTGTATACATTCGCCACTTCTGGCCGCGCCGGGGCGGACGTATACCGTTTCCCGTCTCGCTATGGGAAGGCGAGCGGTTCAAGGCGCCGCTGACGTTCCGCGTCGTGATGATCCGCTTCAGCGCACTCCTGTTCTGGAGTGCATGGGTTCTCATGGTCATTGCCGCCGCGGGCCCGACACGGACGGAGCGGGAGCGTATCTATTTGAGTCGTGGCGTCGACATCGTGATCGTTCTCGATCAATCGGCGAGTATGGCGGCGCAAGATCTGCAACCGACCAACCGATTTGAGACGGCCAAAGCCGTTATCCGCCGTTTTATAGGACAACGACTCAATGACCACATTGGTCTTGTCGGTTTCAGCGCCGAGGCTGCATTGCGTGTTCCGCCCACCTTGCGTCACGAGCAGGTTCTACAGTCCCTCGATGACATGCTCCTGATGGAACTGGGCGACGGTACGGCAATCGGGATGGGCCTCGCCCTTGCGTCGTTGCACCTTCAGGGGAGCGGAGCGGAAAACCAGGTCATCGTTCTCCTGACGGACGGCGTCAACAATTCAGGAGAGATTTCACCCGAGGCGGCTGCGGAAGTGGCAGGCCGGCAGGGTGTCAAGATTTATACTATCGGTGTCGGCAGCGGACAGGAGGCGCGCATAGAGGTGCGCAATCCCCAGGACGGACAGCTGTACCGGGGCACGGTGCGGGAGAGCTACGACGCGGAGACGCTTGAGCGAATCGCCGATCTCTCCGGGGGAAGCTACTTTTCCGCCGGCAGTTCCGGCGCCCTTGAAGCGATCTTCAACGCCATAGGAACCGCGGAGGACACGGAACGTCGAGTTCGCGTGCAGGTGCGCCGCTTCCCCTACCACAGAAGATTCATTCTCCTTGCCCTTGTCCTCCTGGCGGCAGATCTCATAATCCGCAGGCTCTTTGGAGGTGCTTCTCCATGACCTTCGGCTATCCGGAGTACCTGTGGGTGTTGTTGGTGATACCCTTCGGCGGTATCGTCGGAGTGTTCATTCTACGCAACAGCCTTAACCACATATTACGTCTATCCGGGGAGCTTCGCCGGAAAGATGTGACCAATATTTATTCAGTGCGGTATTTTGTCTCTGCCGTGCTCGTCGCCGGGGCCTTTGCAGGATTGATCATTGCTGCCGCCGAGCCCGAATGGGGTGAGGAGACCGTTGAAGATGATCGCCGAGGTCTGGAAATAGCGTACGTCATCGACGTTTCTAACAGCATGCTCGCGGAAGATATCGAACCTTCTCGACTTGCCCGGAGCCGTTCGGTGGCCCGGGCAATTGCAGGCCGTTTTCCCGAGGCACATTCAAGTGTGATCATATTCAAGGGAGCCGCAACGGTCCTCGTACCGATGACTGAAGACAGCGTCGCCTTTGAGCTTGCGATGTCAAACCTCTCGGGAGGACTGATTACGTCCGCCGGTACCAGCATACGCGACGGTTTGACCGCGGCGTTGGACGCATTTCCCGAGGGAAGCCCCCGACACCGGATCGTGATCCTCTTTTCCGACGGTGACGAGCTGCAGGACTCGGTGAATGATATTTCCGAGGAACTGCGCAACGGAAGCATACCGATCATTGCCGTGCAGGCGGGCACGTCTGCAGGTGCGACGATTCCGCTCCCGTCGGGAGATGTCCTGCGTCACGAAGACGGAAATCCCGTCGTAGTAGGTGTGGACGAGGCGGTCCTCCAGAGAATTGCGGATCTCTCCGATGGCCGCCTCTTCCGGCTGACCGATACGGCGGTGACCCAGGGAATTGTCGATGAACTACAACGTCGAGTCGGCGACGGGTCGGAAGTGCTCTTCCGGCGAATCGGCGAGGAACGGTACTCCGTATTTGTCCTTATTTCTCTCCTTCTGTTGTCAATGGTTGTGATCATTCATTCCGTCCCGCTGGGACGAAGGAAGGGAATAGAATGAAAGGCGCAAGGCTGATTGACACGACAATGAAGACGGGGCTGTTCATTCTCTTCCTGGCGATCCTGACGTCGTGCGGACAGGAAATACCCCAGCTGCGGGTCATACGGGGCAACTACAATGTCAGCCGCGGAGACTACCAGATGGCAATCGTCGACTATCTGCGAGCCCGGGGCGAGTCGGAGTACGATCCGTGGATCGCATATAACCTCGGAAACGTCTATCACTTTCTCGGAGAAGCGGAAGCGGCGGTAGAACAGTGGAACCGTGCGCAGAATGTCGATGTCAGAGATCTCCAGTTCGGTGCCGCTTTCAACCGGGGGGTCTATCTCTTTGAGCAGGGTCGCTACGAGGATGCGTTGGCGCAGTTTCGATTTGCCCTGACCGTAAACCCATCCAGCATGGACGCAAAACGCAATTTCGAGACGACCCTCGAGCGCATCGAGTCGGGGGCGGGTCTCACCAGAGACGGAATGTCCGGCTCTGATGACGGGAGTGATCAGTCGCAGACACCTGAATCGACGGCGACGCGTATGCTTGACTATGTCCGACGGAAAGAAGAACAGCGGTGGCGTGCCAATGCGGAACAGGACGGTCAATGGGAGGCTCGAGACTGGTGATGAAATACAGGAGTCTGACCCTTCTGTGCGCGGTCATGTCTACGGTACTCCCAATCACCCTCCACGCCCAGGAAGCGGTGGAAGGGGAGATCGGCGGGAGTTCCTATTTCCCCGTCATGGACTCTCTCCATCGTGAGGTGTCGGTGGGGGATACGGTGGAGCTGCGCATATCCCTTGATGAAGAGGCGCCGGAACAGATTGAAGTCATTTTCCCCGGGTTGCCTCGCGGAATCACCGGAGCGGGAGATCCGACGCTCGTTTCCCGCGGATTCGGTCCCCGGGAAGTGAGGATACCCCTGCGGGTACAGGAAGCGGGGCGTTACATTCTGGAGGGAATCCAGGTCGTCTCCGCCGACGGTTCCAGGGAGGTTGAACCGGTGGTCGTTTCCGCGGAACGGGATGGAGTCATTCCATTTCGGGCGCGCTGGACAGTTCTGACGTCACGGGCCGTACAGAGCCAGACGGTTCCGGTCCTTCTCGAAATTACCGGTGCGGCGGATTACCACTTCCCTGAAGAGATCTCGTTCCGCGCCCCGGAGACGGGACTGTTTGAAGAGGTAGCGGGTCTGGGCGCGGTACAGAGCCGGACGATAGGAGATGTCACGGTATACGATATTCCCGTTGCCGGGTTTTTCTTCACCCCCGCGGCCAGCGGAGAAATAACGATACCGGAAGCATCGGTACAGGCTGCGGGGATGTCGGTGACCGCACCCCGTCATACCCTCCAGGTTGATCCGATCCCGACGGCAGTCACCGCTTCTAACGCGATAGGTTCATTTGAAATACAACCAAGCCTTTCACACAATCAGGCGACCCAGGGTGACATTGTGACGTTGACGGTTGCCCTGGAAGGAACGGGGAATTTGCCGGTTGCCGACTTCCCGGTCGTGACCGTTGAAGGACTGGTCGAAGTTGATCGCAGCGAGACCTCGTCGGTAGGAACCGGTGCGGCCGAAGCGGGTGGTTACAGTGGCGTCCGCCGCCGTACGATCAGGTACGAAGTGGATGCTCAGGACGGAGCGGCGTCTGTAACCATCGGCTCCTATGCGTTCTATGATCCTCTCCGCAACGAGCTTGGCCGGGTCTCTCCAAGAAGATTTGAAATAGAGGTTCGGGGCGGGCCGACGGCCGAGGAAGAAGAACAGAGGATTCCCGATCTGCCGTTGCTCACCTTGGAACAATTGACAAGCCCCCGATGGATACGGCTCGGTCAAGTGTCCTGGGTTTACTATTTCTTTCTCCTGGGACCGCTCGTGTTTTCCGCGGCAGCGTTGTGGTCCGTTCGCCGTCCGTCAAACGAATCCGCAAAAAGGCGAAAATCGGCGACACTCATAGGTTTTTTACCGCTGTTTTTCGCAGCGGCGATCGTTCCCCAATTGTCGATTGAAAGGCTTGAAAAAGCGCAGCGTCTCATTGACGACGGGCGAATCGCCGTGGCGGCGGTGTTATACGACCTGGAACTTTCTGAAAATGAGTGGCACGGCGGAGTTCACTACAACAGGGGAGTCCTGAGCCTCAGGCTTGAACGTCCGGTACTTACAATTTATCACCTCCGGAGGGCGTTGCGACTCGCTCCGGAACGGGACGATTTTCGTCTCGCCCTGGCGGAGGCGGAGGCATACTTCGGGATGGAGGAGCAGATTCCGGTTCCGCGATATCTTCGCCCCGATGTATTCATCGTCATGTTGATCGGATTGTGGACCGTGTTCTGGATACTGCTGTTCTTCCGACACCGTCTGCGTACAACGATCGGTCTCGTCGGTATCGGCATGGTTATGGTCGTTACCTTTGCCGGGTATGTCTGGTCGCTGAATCTCGACAATCAGCGGGAAGGTGTGGTGGAGGAAGCGGTTCACCTCCGCCGAATCCCCGATTCCGGTGCGGTGCCGTGGATCAGGCTTGCGGAAGCACAGGCGGTACGAATCGAGCTTGAGTATGAGGACTTCTACCTCGTCTACAATCAGACGGGAACCAATGGCTGGGTTCCCCGGGACCTGGTCAGAACGCCGGGCACGGGAGCCGATCATTGACGCCGTCTATGGATGACTATCTTCGGCGATATCCGCCGCCGGAGCAGCCGGACGTCGCCCGCGAAAAGGACGCTCCTGGACGGGACCATATTGCCCCGGCAAGACTACCGGTCGAAGCGACGCTGGATCTTCACGGCTTTACGGTACAGGACGGGAGGGACGCGCTGGATCGGTTTATTCACGACGCGGTCAAAAGTGGACGAAAAAAAGTGCTGATCGTTCATGGAAAAGGGCAGACCCTGACCGCACCATCCCCGCTGCGAAGCATGGTTCAGAGCTATCTTGAAATGAACCCCTGTGTGGGGGCTACAGGTAATCCTGGAATAAAGGATGGTGGTCGGGGCGCTACGTGGGCGGTTATCCGTCAGCGTTCGCGATAGATAATCCGGCCTCGTGACAAATCATACGGTGAAAGGGCAACTTTCACTCGATCACCCGGTACAATCCTGATGTAATGCTTCCGCATCTTGCCCGACAGGTGGGTGAGAATAACGTGTCCGTTCTTCAACTCTACGCGGAACATCGTATTGGGGAGTGATTCTTTGACCACACCTTCTACTTCGATTGCCTCTTCTTTTGCCACAGATCCTCCTTGTGAAGTGTATTGGTATGGTATGTTGCATGGGCGTTGAATGTCAACGTTGGAATAATTCATAGAAATCCCTTGACTTTTTTCAAACTTCGTCTAAATTTCATGGGACTTTTTGGCACCGTGGAGACGACACAATGGATAAAGAATTTGTAGAAAAGATGAAAACCCGACTGGAAGAGATGAAAGCCGATATTCTCAGGCAATTAGTCGCGGAAGACGAAGAGTTCCGTTCGATGGCAGGTTCCAGCGATACCAAGGATCTTGTGGATGTCGCCAGCACGGATATCGACAAAAAACTGCTCAGCGCCCTCGGGGCTCAGGAACTGAAGAAGTTGCGGTTGATAGAATCGGCCCTTGGACGGATAGAAAACGGTAAATACGGTATCTGCCTCAAGAGCGGTCTGGAGATTCCAAAGGAACGACTCGAGGCAATTCCCTACGCTCTGTATCGCGTTGAATACCAGAACGAACTGGAACGACGAAACAGATAGGAGAGTATAATTCCCCGACGTGTACCTGCCGATACTATCAAGTGGAGGCGGTACATGGAAGGGAATATCATTTCAATTCGAACAAACGGCACCATTCCCATTACCGATCTTGTGCGGGCGCGTCTATCGGAAGGACGGGTTGCGTTGCCGGTCGAGGGAACGGTCTATGCACGACTGGACCACATCAATGCCGTTCCCTCGCCTCCGGGTACCGGGGGGTACTCCATATCCCGGCTCAAAGCCATAGATTCACTCCTCACACGTATCGCCAATATGCAACAGGATCTCACTCCGGATACGGGAAAAGACCCCCTGGAGCATCAGCAATCAATCATGGAAGAGGCTGCGCGACGCATCGTGGAGGATATTCAAAGCGGTTCATTTCGGTATGGGATTCCCGCAGAGGGATTGCTCCTCGACATGACGGCGTAATCCCGGTACCCGCGCTTTAAGCTCCCTGTGCGAAGGGGCAACAGGTGCCGTTCGTCACACCGTCGCGCCTTCACTGACGAGGGGATTATTCATCACTTCCCGTTCAACGGTACTCAACGGTCCATGGCCCGGAAAGATGCGCGTCTGACCGGGGAGTGTAAACAATCGCTGGGTAACCGAGTGTTCCAGGAGGTCCGGCTTCCCCGACGGAAAATCGGTCCTGCCGATGGTATTGAAGAAAAGGGTGTCTCCGGTAAACAGCGCCTCCCGGGGCTCGCTGTAGAAACAGGTGCTCCCTGAGCTGTGGCCCGGTGTATGCATGACCACGATATCGGAATCGAGAATCGTGTCACCTTCTTCGTAGAAAAACTCCGGTGCGGGAATGCGTGCGTCGTAGGAGTGCAGCGCTTTGAGGCCCGGTTCTCCAAAGACCTCAAAAAAGTCCCTGTTTTTCTGTTCCGCCGTGGCACCAAGGAATGCCGCGTCTTCCCGATGAATTCCCACGGCAATGTGGTGGTCCCGCTCCGCATAGTGGTCTAGAATATCCTGTGTTGCCGATGTGTGGTCGATGTGACCGTGGGTATAGACTATGGCGAGGGGAAGAAGATTCATCGCTTCCAGACGGCGAATGAGCGTTTCACTTTCGTCACCTGGGTCGATGATGATACATTCCTTCTTTCCTGTGGACACAATATACGCGTTCGTGTGCATTGTCCCGACGATAATTCGATCTATGAGCATTACCATTAAAATAGCCGAGTTTTTAAGGATCAGCAAGAATGGGATTTAATAACGACATACTGATCGGTCTACTGCCGGCTTTCGTTTTCTTCATTATCATCCCCCTGGGGGGTGCGTTCGCCGTACGTCATCGGTGGAGGACGTTCCGTCGGAAGGTGGGGGAGGCACAGTCCTTCACGGTGCTTGACTATCAGTCGGCTCACCACATACATGACGACGGAGAAACCACCTCACCGGCGCTATTCTTCGGCCGCCTCGAGGGGATTCAGGGACAGAGCGGAATATGGCTCGGCTCTCACGGCGTGTCGGTGATGCTCAACCTCGAGGAAATCCCCATTTTTCTCCTTCCCCAGTCTCCGTCAGCGGACGCTTCCCCGCCCGATGCGACGCCGAGAATCGTCATGTGGAAGGAAATGACCGCCCTAGTTGAAGGGAGCCGTTTTTTTGTAGCCGGCGTACCCCGACGAATCAACGGAACGCTGACGTTTTCTTCGTGGTCGGGGGACAAGGAACCACCACTGGTCATCATGTACGATTGCCCCGACAACATCGTTCTTCACCGGGCAATGTGGACCGGAAGACAGCGTAATGAGTACTGGAATCACATAACGCCGGTATCGTTGATCGTGGGCTTTCTGGCCGAACTGTTATGGGTCATGCAGGTATTTGGAGAAAATCGCCTTTACGCACTAGTGGGAGTCGTCGCGGCTATCATTCCTCTGCTGCCGCTCTTTCCCCCGGGTGTTCTTGGGTACTACGCCTATCGCCGCCTGTGGCGCAAGGGGCGACGCATACGAGCCACCCGGGATATGTTGCTGCTCCAACAACGGTTGGAGACCAGACAGCTCGCGGCGTGGAAACGTCACACCACCGAGGCCGCCGTGCATGAGCTGGCGGCACTTTTCGTTCTGATAGCGGGAATGGTCGCAAACGGCTTCATAGCCGCGGTGGTACTCGCCGTCCTGCTTCGCTGATATCAGTCTTTTTTATTGCGGGCGTAATTGACGGTCAGCTTGCGCCCCCGGAAATCGTATCCGTCATAGGCGGCTATGATTTTATCCGCAACCGTCTCTTCCACCTCTATGAAAGAGTAGTTGTCGAGAATCTTTATCTGTCCGATGTCGTCACCTTCGACGCCGTCAAGCTCGGCAAAGAGGGCGACAAAGTCCTTGGGATATACCCGGCGGTTTTTCCCGACGCTTACAAAGAGAGTCTGACGGTCTTCAGGCGCGACGTTTCCGACCGTCGGTTCATCCTTGCGGGTCGACGATTTGCGCGGTCTTCGTTCCGTATTACCGTCGACAAACTGTTTCACCAGATAGGCGGTAAAATAGGCGCGGCTGAAGACCGAAACATGCTTTTTGATGAAGCGCTTATACTCGTTCATTTCATGAGGATCTTCATCTTCATGGATGCGACGGACGATGTCGGCAACCTTTTCCTCAAGTTCTTCATAATCTTTAATGTATTGCTCGTCTGAACGTGCCATTGTATCGCTCCCTTTCTGTTGTACCATAGCGTTATTGCGGAGATCTTCGATTCGCCGGAGATTGACCGGTATCCGCTCCATGACTTCCACCGACGGTGGGGAATCGCAAATCAGAACCACCTGTGGCGGCTTTTCAAACTTGGACATTATAAACCCGATATCCGCCGAAAAGGCCAGTCTATCATGTGACGGAAGGCGCGTCACGACACAGCGCACCCCCGAAAGGTCGATGTCGCTCCGGCGCAAAAGGTCGATAATCCGCGCCGGCGTCGATGTCCAGAGAGCGGATTTCGGACGGCTCAACTCGTCTTCGGTCTGGGCTGCCACTTGAATAATTGTTGGGCCTTCTCCGGCATCGCCCCTGTTCCGGTCGACGTTCCGAACGATGAGTTTCGCCAGATCCTTTTCGGACAATGTCTGTGGAAAATCGTCCCCGACGATCAGGAGACCCGACCGGCGTCGAATGACCCATCCCGGAAGAGTGATCCCTCTGTGTTTGCTCACTTGTTTGCGACTCACCGGAGGCATCGTAAGAACGGCCTAGACCTTTGTCAAGAAAGGGGAACATCAAGAAACACGGGACGCCGTCGATATTTGACCTATGAAGCGAAAGGGAGCGGTAACGTTATTTGTCATGATCACGGTCCTGGCATTCACCGATATCGGTGGATTGGATATCCTCCGGGCCCAGGAGGGACGTGTCTTCGTTCACCGTTACCGGCAGGACGAAGAGTATCGAATCGTAGGAGTCAACAATCAGATTCTTTCGATAAACGGACGTGAAGTCGGCACGGCGGAAGTACTCACCCGCGTTCTGATAACGGTTCTCGATGTCGACGACGACGGGGCTGCGTCGGAATCACCGGCGACCGTCGGGACGATACGGGCGCGATACCAGGTCTCCGAGGAATCGGAACTCGAGGATCATGTATTTACCCTTGAGCGGGAGTATGAGGTGGAGTTCTCCCAGGACGCTTCAGGACGTCAGGAAGTCCCCCGGGGTTCCTTTGTTCCGCAGGTACGCAACATTCCCGTCTTTCCCGACCGACCGATAGCGCCGGGAGACAATTGGACGGCGCAAGCCTTTGAGGTGTACGACCTGAGAGAGGGAATCGGGCTCCAGGAGCCGTTGGTTATACCGGTAGAGGTACAGTACACGTACACCGGTCAGACGGAGTTTGAGGGGCGGAGGTATGACGTATTCGCGATAGCATACAATCTCTTCCACCGGCCGGCTCCGGATGCGCCTGAAGCGGGCGCGATCCGGCTCATGACGGCACGCTTTTCCCAGGAACTGTACTGGGACTACATCGCCGGCCGTCCCCATTTCTACCGGGAGGACTACAACCTCTTTATTCAGCTTGCCGATGGAACGCGAAGCGAGTACCGGGGGAGCGCCGACGGAAAAGTCGTGTCCGCACCTCCCCTCGATCGCAACCGATTGAGGGACGACATTCAGCAGGCGATCGAAGATGACGGGATTCGGGATACCACCGTCCGCTCCGACGATGAAGGGGTCGTCGTATCAATTGAAAATATACGGTTTGCCCCGGATTCCGCGGAGCTGCTTGATTCCGAGCGGGAGAAACTGCAATGGCTCGCCCGGATTCTATCCCGTCATCCCGATCGTGACCTTCTCATCACCGGTCACACGGCAATGGCGGGAACGGTGGAGGGACGGATGCGATTGAGTCAGGAACGGGCGACCGCCGTTGCGGAGTTTCTGCTCTCCCTCGGTGTGCGCCGACGTGACGGCATCATGACACAGGGCAGGGGGGCGCAGGAGCCGATTGCCGATAACGGGACGGAAGAGGGGCGACGTCGAAACCGTCGGGTTGAAATTACGATTCTGGAAAACTAGTCCTCATCGTGGATTTCCACGGACTTTGCGGGTACAGTAGGTACATGAGGCGCCGTTGGTGCAATTTCTGCCGTCCTTTCTTCCCGATCGCAGGCATGCTTGTATTGGCCGTGTCATGCAGCAACGGCCCCTTTTCCTCCCAGTCCGTGGAGGTTCCTTCTCAGGTCAGCGTATCTCCGAATGATACGTTCTACAACGACGTCGATGACAGTCAATGGTATCTCCGGACGATCAACGCACCCGGCGCCTGGGGGTTCTTTGAGGGACAGATGCGAATATCCTATGCCGCCCGGGATATGAGAAAAGTTGTCGTCTCGGTGATCGACGGCGGCATTGTTGCGGGGCACCCCGATCTGGCGGCCGTGATGTCCGGAGACGGTGCGAACTTCGTCGGAGGCTCCGCAGAACCACTGCCCTACGGTATCCCTCCGGAAAATATGGAAACCACCCATAGCGCGCACGGCACTCACGTCAGCGGTCTCATCGCCGCGGTCGGGGGAAACGGCCTTGGAATTTCCGGTGCATCCTACAACGGCTGGCCCGGCCCGATGGTGGAAATCCGTCCGGTCGTCGCCCTCAGCCCGACCCTGAACGGAGGAATGGCGGGGTATGTAAGTGATATCGCCGCATCCATTCTCTACGCGGCGGGAGCAGACACCGGAAGAGGAATCGTCGCGCAGCGCCTATCGCCCGTCATCAATATGAGTCTGGGAGGTGATGAAGGGCTGAGTGAAGCGGAACTGCTGGTACTTGAAATCGCCGTCCTATCCGCGGCAGACCGGGATACCGTGATGGTTGCCGCGGCGGGAAACGGTGTCGATCGCCCACCGCCTCTCGTGAATGAAGGTCAGGACGGAGGCATCGACTATCCTGCCCGATTTCCGGAGGTCATTGCCGTCGGCTCCGTCGATGAGGATGAGGAACGTTCAGTCTTTTCCGATTATGGGCCGGAACTGGACCTGGTCGCGCCGGGTGCACGGACTTCAGACGGTGATCCAATAACCGGAATGGTCAGTACATACTTTCTTTCCGCGACCAGGGAATATGGGTACGCCGCGGAGGCAGGTACCTCAATGGCCGCACCACTCGTCGCCGCGGCGGCGGCATTGGTGCGGAGTGCCAACCCCTACCTCACAGCAGAAGAAGTACGGAAAATTCTCAGGGATACCGCCGTTGATCTCGGTGAATCGGGGTGGGACCGGGAATACGGATACGGCTTGATCAATATGGAAGCCGCGCTTGAACGTGCGATTACAAAGCCTTACGGACGCTTTTCCGCCTCATCAGGAACCACCGACGGGACCGTTGCTCCTCAGCAGCCGTCGCAGGAGAAGCTGGAGGAGTATGCACGGGCAAAGGCAGATGTGACGTGGAATCCCGACGGCCCGGACAGACTCATTATCATCGTTCCCGGAGAAACAGATGTTGACGCCATTCTCACGGGGAAAGAGATACAGGTACTGGATCGCCTGCGTGTCCGCGATGGTATGTATGTACGCGTCACGGTTGACGGAGGCACAGGGGAGCGGCTCCTTGCAGAACTCAAGGATGACCGCCGTGTACTGCTTGTGACACAGGATCGGCACATTAATTTCTTGCAAGGGAGCGGTTCGTAGCTTACCATTTCGAATATAGTCGATTTTTTCAACGGAGGCTCTCATGCTTAAAAACCTGAAAATGGCGCTAAAAATGATGCTTGGATTCGGTCTGCTCATCGTACTGCTTGTTGCAGTAGGGGGTGTCGCGGTCTTCAATCTTCTACGGATACAAAACGGCGCAAACAGGTTGCAGGATCAATATGTCGCGGAAGTTGAAATCGTGAATGAACTGGAGAGAAACTCCCTCCAAACGATGTACGCCATGCGGGGATACTCGCTTACATTCGACGAGACATACTACAGAAACGGCATGGAGAATCTGAATGAAGTAAATGCCAACCTGAGTGAGGCCGAGGCGCTCTCAAATCGATATGAAGAGCTTGAGGTGCTTGGCCGACAAGTGACGACGGCCAAAGATGCCGTCTCGAGATACCAGCAACTATCGTCGCAAACCAAATCGGTCATCGATGCCATTCTCGCGGCAAGGGAGCAAAACGATCGTGCTGCCGCGGCGTTTGTCACGGAACTTGAAACTCTCCTGGCCAGTCAGAACAATCAGTTTCAGAACGAACTTGCTGCAGAGGCGTCCGACGCGGAGCTGGGCGAGCGTATCTCCAAAATCAATCAGATTAATGCAATTCTTAAGGTGGCGAATGAGGCGAGGGTTTCTAACTTCCGGTCACAGCTGCTCATGGACACCGATGGACTGCAGGATACGATCGACGCCCTCGACCGCGTCCCTGAAATGATAACGGAGATTCGGGCGATTACCAGATTGCAGGTAGATCTAGAACCGCTCAATCGTATGGAAGAGAGTGCTCGGTCCTATGAAGCCGCTGTCGGCACCATATTGGAAAATTACTCGGAATTACTGCGTTTGAATCGGGAACGTAACGCCGCCGCAGATGAAGTGCTCTCCGCAGCAGAGGCGACGGCAATCGCGGGAATCGAAGGTACGCAACAGGTCGCCGCTGACGTAGTCAACATCGTCAACGGTTCGGTAAGCGCCGTTATCGTGGGTATTGTTGTCGCAATTCTCTTCGCGATCGGCGTCGCAATTGTAATTACCCGCGCCATTACCGGAGCTCTGAGAAGGGGTGTCACCTTTGCGACGGAACTCAGCAGGGGAAACCTGAATGCCACCCTTGATGTGGACCAGAAAGACGAGATTGGTGACCTCGCTGCGGCGCTGAAGAATATGTCCTTCCGGCTCCGTGAGATCGTTCAGGATATTCGTTCCGCCTCGGAAAACGTAACATACGGCTCGGAGCAGCTCAGTCAGTCGGCGCAGCAAATGAGTGAAGGGGCGACGGAACAGGCGGCGAGCGCGGAAGAGGTTTCCAGCAGCATGGAGGAGATGAGCTCCAATATCAGACAGAATGCGGACAACGCGATGCAGACCGATAAGATTTCCCAGAAGAGCGCCAGGGATGCGGAAGAAGGCGGTGAGGCGGTGAGAGAAACGGTGAGCGCAATGAAGGAGATTGCGGAAAAGATTTCAATTATTGAGGAAATCGCGGGGCAGACGAATCTTCTTGCCCTGAATGCGGCGATCGAAGCCGCCAGGGCAGGCGAAGCCGGCAAGGGATTTGCCGTCGTGGCGAGTGAAGTACGGAAACTGGCGGAACGCAGCCAGAACGCCGCCGGGGAGATCAGCGAACTGTCGGCGAGGTCCGTCGCCGTCGCGGAACGGGCGGGCGAAATGCTTGAACACATCGTCCCTGACATAAAAAAGACTGCCGAATTGGTACAGGAGATCTCCGCCGCCAGTAATGAGCAGAACAGCGGGGCAGAGCAGATCAACTCGGCAATCATTCAGCTGGACACAGTGATACAGCGGAATGCAAGTGCCTCCGAGGAAATGGCATCCATGTCGGAAGAACTCAGCGGCCAGGCGGAGCAGCTGCAACGGGCCATACAGTTTTTCAAGCTCGATGACGGTGGAAGCGGACAAACTCGTACCGTACGTCGACAGTATCTCCCGGCGCCGGGCGGGACCGCCTCGGTGACGAAGAAAAGAGATATCCCCAGAGAGGCCTCAACCTCCGGTTCCAGGAACGGCGGTCAGACGGCGGACCAGCAAAGGGCCCGCACCAAGACCGGACGGGCAGGTGAATCACAGAAAAGAAAAGAGACGGGGATTACCCTCGCCGAGGGAGGCGGTTCCGGAATATCTCTCGATCTGGATCCAAAAAGCTCCGATGATTTTGATACGGACTTTGAAGAGTATTGATGCTGCGGCTATGTCGTACCGGTCCACCGGTCGACATAGTCCTGAATATTCTTGAACTTTCGCCGCAGGCCGTTGGCGTTCATGTACCGCACTTTGCCGAAGACGGGTCGCTCTGCCCACGGTCTGTCGTGTTTTCCAAATATCCACGCCACCCCTGCATAGCCGTTGGGGTCCCTTCCGTCCAGCTCGTACCGGTCGTTAAGGGTCAGCAGCCGTGAAAATGCCTCTTCCGGATCGTCCGTCCATTCCAGCACTTTTTTACCCCAATACATGCGCATGTAGCCGTGCATCTTACCGGTTGATACCATCTCCCGCTGACAGGCGTTCCAGTAGGGGTCATCGGTTTCTCCGGCGGTCAGTTGCTCCATTCCGTATCGGTAAGGACGGGGGTCGGTTCTATGTTCCTCAAGTGTCTGTTGTGCCCATCCCGGAAGCGCCGTGTATCGGTCATAGTCCGGATTAAAGTGAACGTAATTGATCGCAAGCTCCCGTCTGACGATGAGTTCTTCAAGGAGCACATCGATACCGTCCCGCCGTGACGGATCCAGGGCGTTTTCGCCATATTCCATAGCCTGCAATGCAATTTCGATAGGCGAAATATGGCCGAAATGAAGGAAGGGACTCAAATGGGAGAGGCAGTTCTCATCAGGTACGTTGCGAAGGCGCCCGTAATCGGCGAGTCGGTTGCGGAGAAAGTCGTCCAGAAGCGTGTGCGCTTCGTTTTCGCCTCCGCGAAAGAGCTGACTGGGTCCGACGCTCGCTTCAAGGGAACACAGTGAAGACAGATCGTCGGGTTGTGCAAGAGTCTTCACATCTACGGGTGTCATGTGTCCGTCCCGGTTGGGCGAAAGGACGGAATGGGCGGGACCTTCAAATACGCGCTGTTTCATCGGTTGAAGTGCCGACTCGCGGTGACGTACGATTTTCGGACGGATCGTCGCGGCGGAGTACTCCTCCTTTGTACTTGCCGTTTCCACCGGAACGACGACATTCGACTCCACCTGAATGACCGGGCAGTCGGCCTTGGCGGCGATGGTTGCGGCCCACTTCCGCTGATGACGTAAATATCCGCGGTCCGCAACGATCATAGACGCCTTTCCCTTGAGGGCGGACGCCATGTTCTCCGGCTCGCCAAGCCAGACGGTGAAAGGGATGTTCCGTTTTGACAGACCGTCCGCCACATCCCGAAGACCTTCGATGAGAAACCAGTAATGCCGCAGATTGGCCCCGGGGTAGGTGGGAGTGAGACAGAAGACCACATGGAGGGAATGGCCGTTGGCGTGTGCCTGCCCGACGGCATACTCGAGGGCGTGGTTATAGGCGGTCCGCACACTCGCCTGCATCCAGTAGATGACGGGACCGTCCGTTCCAGAGATCTTCCGGTTCAGGTATTTGACGCGTTCGATTGAGCCCATATTATTAAAGATATGCAGGAGATGGCGAAAATGGAAGAATCCGTGCCGGTGGTTCTCATTGTGGACGACGACGAAGTCGCTGTGGAAATACTTCGCACCCACGTCCGGGCCCTCGGATACACAAACATCGTAAGCGTCGGTAACGGTATCGACGGTCTGGAGGTCGTGCGAAGTCGGCCGATTTCAGTTGTACTCCTCGACCTATTCATGCCCGGTATGTCGGGAACGGAGGTTCTGGAGACGCTATCCCAGGAATTCCCCCGGATTCCCGTCATTGTCCTTACCGTCCACGACAGCGTCGATGCGGCGGTTCAGTGCATGCGCATCGGGGCTTTCGACTACATGACAAAGCCGGTGGATCACAACCGGCTGGGCAGTGCAATAAGCCACGCCGTACGGGTCCGTGATCTCGAAAGTCGCCTCGATGTTCTGGGGGAAGAGTTTGAGAAAATACGCGGCCCCAGGGACGCCGCGGCATTTCAGGAAATTATCACCGCCTCGCCGAAAATGATGGCAGTCTTTCAATATGTGGAAGCGATCGCTCCCAGCCCCAAACCGGTACTGGTCACCGGAGAAAGCGGCACGGGAAAGGAGCTTCTCGCCCGCGCCCTTCACAGTCTCAGCGGGAGGAGTGGAACCTTTGTTCCGGTAAATGTCGCGGGCCTTGATGACGTCCTGTTCTCGGATACGCTCTTCGGCCATCGCCGAGGGGCATTTACCGGAGCGGAGCGGGAACGGGGCGGGCTCATTATGAAGGCCGACGGAGGAACTCTTTTCCTCGACGAAATCGGAGATCTGGAACCGGCAAGTCAGATAAAACTCCTGCGCCTCCTTCAGGAGGAGGAGTATTATCCCCTCGGGAGTGATGAGCCCATACACACAAACATTCGCGTCATTGCGGCAACCAATGCCGATCTGCTGGAAAAACAGCGTCGCGGCGATTTCAGGAGGGACCTCTATTACCGCCTTATTTCCCACCTCGTCCATCTTCCTCCCTTGCGGGAGCGTGCGGAAGACATCCCTCTCCTTGTTGAACATTTCGCCCGGGAAGCGGCGGATACCTTCGGCGTCTCCCGACCTCACGTCGGCGATGAAATCATAAACCTCCTGAAGCGCTACCAGTTTCCCGGTAATATCAGAGAAATGCAGGCCCTCATCGTCGACGCCGTAAGCCGGAGCGCCGACGGAGAACTGTCGGTGGATTCGGTTAACCGTTTTTTTGAACGTCACGGAGGCGAAGGGGGGGACGAAAAGCCCCCTGCCCAGGAGGAGACAGGGAGGCTGTCATGGACGGGTCCTTTCCCCCGACTGGAAGAGGTGGAGCGATACCTTATTCAGGAAGCTCTGGTCCGGACGGGCAACAATCAGTCGGCGGCGGCAAAACTGCTCGGCGTATCCCAGTCAACGATAAGCAGGCGAATGCGGGAATAATGGATGTCCTGCCTATGCAGTTCGAATAGATGGTCATGCAAATTGAATGATATATGCGCATTGCATGGAGCGGTTTCGTTGAAAACAGAGTTGGACATTGCCGTGTTCCCGAGGTAATTGCTTACCATATATATACATAAGAAATTCTGTAGATCAAATGGCCTAATTGGCACGGATTATGCATTAACATTTCCGTCGAAAAAACGATGTAAAAAACAAATTAAAAATACGTTCCTCCTCGAATACCGGCCGAATCAACATTCAAAAAAGAAAATTAAAAATCGTGGGACCCGTTCCTTGAAAGGTAGTGTTGAAATCTGCCGATATTTTCGGTATACAATGTCTTAAAGGAGCGCAGGTCCATGAAGAGCAAAGGCGACTTTCCCAATTTGAATGAGAAAGCCCCGGAGGGGCTGAAACCTGACGGATCTCCCTATCGTGTGCTTGTGGTTGACGACTCGATGTTTGTTGCAAAACAACTCGGGCAAATACTCACGTCCGCCGGATTTGAGATAGCGGCCACCGCTTCAAACGGGGAAGAAGGTGTTGAAAAATACAAGGAACTCCATCCCAACGTCGATATGGTGACAATGGACATCACCATGCCGAAGATGGACGGCGTTACCGCGCTCCAGAAGATCATTGAATTTGACAAGGCGGCCAGGGTCGTCATGATAAGCGCCCTCGGAAAGAACGATCTGGTAAAAAACTCGCTGATGATCGGCGCAAAAAACTATATCGTGAAACCCCTTGACAGAAAAAAAGTCCTTGAACGCGTTTCCATGGCGCTAAAATAATGTCATAGACGAATGGTCGGTTGAACCGATACAATTTACCCATGGGGAAATTTCGTCGTTTCATACTGTTTTCCACTGTTGCATTGATTAGTATCGCCTCGATATCCGCTCAGGAGACCGCTTCTTCGTCACAGGAGCGGTTCAACGATCTGCAGACACGGGCAGGTGAAGCCCTTGAAAACGGAGCGTTTGAAGACGCCCTTTCTCTCTATGAGATGATGGAGGAGATCGCTCCCGGCGACGGCGAGGTAGCGTACAATCGAGGGACTATCCATCTCGAACTTGAAGAATACGATAAGGCGATCATCCAGTTTTCCCGCGCCGAAGAGGCGGGACTACGCACCGTCGCGCTCTATTACAATCGGGGGAATGCATACTTTTACCGGGGTGATCTTGACGTCGCATCGGAAGAGTATCGAAAAGCCATCGATATCGATTCCCGGGACAGTCAGACATTGAATAATCTCGGTCTCACGGAAATGCGCCTCGGTCGGAATGCGGCTGCGGAAGAGTATTTATTGCGAGCCTCCGAGGTCGATCAGTCCTTCGGGGAACCACTCTTTCACCTTTCCACGTTATACGACGAGCAGGGTAACCTGACGGCCGCGGATGAGGCTCTCACCGAAGCACTCCGCAGGAACGACATGATGGTTGAAGGGTATTACAATCGCGGATTGATTCGGTACCGCCTTGGACGTTTCAGGGCGGCCCTCGATGACTTCCTCCAGGCGCACGCACTTGATCCGGAGGATCTGGATACCATACATAATTTAGGGGTAACCGCACTCGCCGTTGCGGAAGCAACGGAGACCGCAGAGTAATTTTTCCCCGGAGAAAGGAATTATCATGCCCAAGCGAACACGGCATTCCGGCCACAAGATCCTGGTCATAAACAGCGGCAGCTCCTCCCTGAAGTACGAGGTCTACAACATGCCTGCCCGGGAAAGTCTCGGACGGGGGGTGGTGGAACGGATCGGGCAGGACGCGACAATTCTGCATCAGTCGGGATGGAACGGCTCCATGGATGTCAAACGCCCCGCTAAAAATCATAAAGAGGCGCTGGGTCTCATGACCGAATCCTTGACGGACGAACAAAACGGCATCATCGACGGTCTGGACGAGATCGCCGGTATCGGGCATCGGGTCGTTCACGGCGGTGAGAAGTATGCCGAGTCGGTGGTTATCGACGACGAAGTCATTCATGCAATTGAAGAAAACATCGAGCTTGCACCTCTCCATAACCCGGCAAACCTCACCGGTATTGTCGAGGCCCGGGAGCTCTTTCCCGACCGGACCCAGGTTGCAGTTTTCGATACCGCGTTTCACCAGACCCTGACGCCCGCCGCGTACCTCTACGGTCTGCCCCGGGAGCTCTATGAAAAGTATAAAATCCGACGATACGGGTTTCACGGCACGTCTCACCGGTATGTAGCCAATCAGGCCGTCGCGTTCGCCAAGCGATCACCGGAAAATACAAACGTAATTTCCTGTCATCTCGGGAACGGAGCGTCCATAACGGCGATTCAAAACGGAAAATCCGTGGATACATCCATGGGCTTCACGCCGCTGGAAGGGCTGATGATGGGCACTCGCAGCGGAGATCTTGACCCGGCGATTATCTTCTACCTCCTGGAGCGGGGATTTACTGCGGAGCAACTCAACCGAATGCTCAACAAGGAAAGCGGGCTCCTCGGACTCTCGGAAAAATCAAATGACCTTCGGGACCTCGAGGACGCGGCAGAGCGCGGAGACCGGAATGCCATCGATGCGCTTGACGTGTACGCCTATCGTGTCCGGAAGTACATCGGTTCCTACGCGGCAAACCTCGTGAAAGTGGATATTCTTGTTTTTACCGGCGGGATCGGTCAGTTCGGTACGCGGATGCGTGAGCGGATCTGTAATCGCCTGGAAAACCTGGGTATAGTCATGGACGACCGCAAGAACCTTGAAAACGGACCCCGGGAAGGAATCATTTCGCGCGACTATTCTCCGACGACGATCATTGTCGAGCCGACAAATGAGGAGCTGCAAATCGCGATCGACACATTTTCGTTATGTTCCTTTGAGTAGGCGAATGTTCTTTTCTCCCGCCGACATCACACTCTGGCTCCGCTGCCGCCGACAGTGGATTGATACCTGTCAGCCCGAAGGGGATAGAACTGCCCGGAAGCCGGCATTTCCCGTGGAGATGACGGGCGAGGCGGCGCTGCGCGAAACGGCACGGGTTGTTGCCGAATCGGTCTATCGCGTCGCTCCCCATGCGGAAAATGTACATGCCCGGTCACGCGGGACCGATGCGGGTCCTCCGACGGTTGATGTCGCCGCAGCAGTGTTGAACCGTGATGAAACGCTCCGCTGGGTTGCGGCGACGATGGATGCGATCCGGAACCGCCGGGAGTTTGTGCACGGGTTGTTACTCGCCGATCCCGGAGTTGTGGTCATAGACCACGGCGTATATCACACGAAAATCGACGCATGGGAGTTTTCCCTCTTTCGTCCGGCTACGGGAATCCGCGGCGTCTATTACACCGAAGGCGCCCTGATTGTCCGGGCAGCCGATATGGGTGATATTCCCCTCGGCGGCCTCCATTTGTGGTACCTCAGAAAAAACGCGACGGTCGATGACCTCGACGCGACGTCGATGGAGCAGCTCTATGTGGAAAGCAATATTCTCAAGCGTTCCCGGAGAGACACGGAACGGGTGGGATTTGAACTTGAGGAGCTTCTTTCCGTCGCCGGCGGAGAAACGGAAATTGAGAGGCGATACAAATGTGCGCAACGGTGCAGCCTTTGTGAGCCCCGTGTTTCCGGCGGTGATATCCGGGACCAACGCTTCAATATCCGGACACTTCACAAAGGGGGCGAAGCGGTCAAAAGAACTCGCCAGGAGAAACATACGGGATCTGCGTGACATTCCGCAGGATGTCACCGCGCTGACGGATAAACACAGAATTCAGGTGTCATCGGTCCTGGAAGATCGGATTTTTGTCGACCAGACGAGACTCGCCGGTTTCCTGCAGCGTATTGAATTTCCCGTCTTCTACCTCGATTTTGAAGCCTTTGCAACGTCCGTCCCGTATTTCCCCCTTCTGAATCCCTACGGTCACACCCCCGTGGTTGCTTCGATACACGTCCAGCGGGACCGCGATTCCTTTCCGGAACAGCGTTCATATATCGCGGCAAACGGCGTTGACGACCGCATGAGGTTCTTCAACTGGCTTGTTCAGGACGATGGGAGAGAGCGGATCGATCGTCGTCTTCAGCAGACCCTTTGAGTCCGCCATGGTGCGTCAGCTGGCGGGAGTTGCCGGTAAGAGAGCGATGGGGGAATCAATAGTTCGCCGGATGGTCGATCTGCTCGAACCCTTCGCGGATTTCATGGTGTATCACCCCGACCAGTGGGGCAAGGTATCGCTCAAGCGCGTGCTCCCCGCATTTACGGATGTACCGGGATACCAGGACGAAACGGTACAGGATGGTATGCACGCCAACCTCGGGTTGATACGGCGAATGGACAGATACATTGTCGCCGCAGGCGGAAAAGACTCAATTACGGCCGGCGCCGTTGCCGCCGAAGGGGTGACGGAACTGGTGGAAACGATGTGCCCGAACCTGGTTGCACCCCTCCCGACGGAGGATGAGATCGTCGCATATTGTGCCGTGGACACAATCGCGATGTACCATCTCATCCGGCGGTTGGAGGGCCTCGCCGCCTGCGGCGGCGAGGCAGTTACGAGAAGAGTTCCCTGATCTGACGGTCGTACCGCTCCTGGATGACGTGACGTTTTATCTCCTGCTTCGCCGAGAGCTCTTCACCCACGGTAAAGTCATCAGAAAGAAGGCTGAACCGGTAAATCTGTTCAAAGGACTTGAATCCGTTCTGTGTACTCACCAGATTTGAAATAATCTGATTGAACAGAGTCCTGACTTGTGGCTCCTCCACAAGGGCGTCCCGGGAAGAGGTGGTTATCTGTTCGTTTTCGGCCCACGCCTCGAGGGCTTCAAAGTCGGGAACGATCAACGCGGCGAGGAACTTCTGATCCTGTCCGAGGACGACCGCCTGGGCGATATATTCGGACTCCCTGAGGCGTTCCTCGATCGGCGCAGGCTCGATGTTTTCTCCGCCGAGCAGGACGATCGTGTCCTTTGCGCGGCCGGTAATTTTCAACTCATTGTCCCAGGTGAGCATTCCCAGATCACCGGTATTGATCCAGCCGTCATCGGACAGAATCTGTGTGGTCAGATCGGGGCGGCGGTAGTATCCTTTCATGACCTGCGGTCCCCGTGCAAAAATGACACCCTGATGACCCGGGGGCAGGACATTTCCGTTGTCGTCGACGATCTTGATTTCCGTGCCGGGAAAGACGGGGCCGACCGTTCCCGGGACGGGATGGTTTTGCGCGCGGACTCCCAACACGGGTGCGGTCTCGGTCAGACCGTACCCCTCCAGAAGAAGAATCCCCGCAGCGGAGAAAAACCGGTCCACCACCGACGGGAGTGCTCCGCCGCCGGATATTCCCGCCTTGAATCGTCCACCCAGTCGGGCACGGATCTTCCGGAAGACGAGCACATCGCCAAGCAACTTGAGGGGAGTCAGCAGCAGGAGAGGAAGTGCGGCGATGAGGGCATCGACGATGCGTATGCGCTTGTGGAACCGGGGCAACCGCCCGGTGAACATATCACGTAACGCCGCCCATCTGCCGCCGACGGCTACAAAGAAGGAAAAGAGGCCCCGGGTAACGGCGCTCTGTTTCTTGATATTGCGATATATCCCGGCCCGTATCGCTTCCCATATACGGGGGACGCTGGCCATCCAGGTGGGACGCACCTTTTGAAAGTCCTCAAGCATGATCTTGCCTATCGGTTTTGAATATGCGAGGGCGGAGCCGGCTCCGAGGGAGACGTACTGCATGATCCGTTCAAAGGAGTGCCAGACGGGAAGAACACAGAGCCAAATATCGTCGGAACCGACGTCAATCAGCTTGGGGACGTTTTCCACCTGATGCAGGAAATTACGGTGGCTCAGCATGACGCCCTTGGGCTCGCCGGTCGTACCGGAAGTGAAAATAACCGTCGCTACGTCATCACCGTCACCCTCCTCACGGGCTGCATCGACGACTGCGGGCTCTTTTTCCAGTTTCCGTGCTCCTTCCTGGAGGAGGGCGCGAAACGGAATGATATGTACCGTTCCCCCGGCGGAAGCGGAATCAGTACCGTCGTCGAGACGTACAAGTGTCTTGAGAGCGGGAAGGCGATCGGCAACGCCCAGCACTTTTTCCTGCTGGCTTTCATTTTCCACAAAGACAACGGACGTTTCCGTCGCGCCAAGGATGAACGCCAGTTCCTGGGGAGTAGCATCGTTGCCGCGGGGGACGTCGGCGGCGCCGATAGTCATCGTTCCGAGGTCCGCAACGAACCATTCGGCCCGGTTTTCCGATATGAGACCCACGTGATCACCCCGGGTAATACCGAGTTCAATCAGTCCTGCGGCGCACTGGTCGACGAGGAGACGTAATTCCTGCCATGAACGGGGGTGAAAGGCGCCCTGCTCATCCTTGTACAATTGTGCCGTATTGTCCGGAAAGCGGCCGGCAATGTTTTGAAGTAGTTGTGGAATGGTTATGCTCATGGGCGATTGTACCATGGGAGCACAGGGATGGTGTAAAAAAAAACCGGGCGATAAACGCCCGGTTTGTTCCTGCGAAAAGGGTTCCGATTACTCTACGGTAAAGTAGTTGTAACTGGCGGCGAGACTGTTGGTTCGCAGGGACATGTAGTTACCGGCGAGAACGGCCGGGTCTACATTGAAGTAAAACCTGATCGGGGCGGTCGGATCGAGAACACCGATGCGTCCCGTTCTTGTATTGACACGAATGTTGATGGGAACGTCCTGATTCAGATAGCGACCGAGATCGTCTATGGATACGTCCACACCCCACGCGCGCAACGCCGCAATGAGATCAATGCTCATGTAGTCATCAACGACCAGGCGGCGGAGTTCGGGGTCGCGGCGAATCGCCGGGTCCCGGGCGAGGGACATCGTTGAGTTATTGTCACTCTTGTAGACTTGAGCGCGGAAGCCGTAGTGTTCCGGATGGCTTCTACGAGTTTCGGGGCGGGTGTCAAGGTTGAGCCACAGGAGGTAGCTGTTGCCTGCGCCCCATGAAGCCTTACCCAACGCCGGGTTTTCCACACCGACGTGAATACCGAATCCTGCGTGATAAATACCGTCGCGGAAATCCTCCATGCTCTTGTATCCACCATCCACGTACCGGATTGTGAATTCCACCTCATATTCACCGCTTTGTTGAACGGATCGATCGATGCGAGCAAGTGCACTGTCGGCGTCCTGCTGAACGAGACGGCCACCGCGTACGACCCAGTCTCCCTCACCGGCGCGCCAATTGCGCATGGATGAGAAATCGTCGTTTACGCTTTGGGCAACCGCTACCATGGACACAGCGAGCAGCAGAGCCCCCACAATAAGGGCGAACTTCTTCATAAGATCCTCCTGACGTAAAAATTGACTAGCAGTTCCCTGCCTATCTTAAATTGCATTTTAATGATAATGCCCTTTTCGGAAGGACACAACCGAAATTCTTCCCGAATTTGCGGCAATATTAGATATAATTAGATATTACATTATTAAAATTGGAAGTAATAGATTATGGACTTTCGATCGTTTGCGGGTATACCATGCGGTACTTGAGGTGAATGACCTATGAAAAATATATATGTCGCGACTCAGCCGGAGATGCATCTCCGGAACGGAATAGTAGCATCTCTTCCGGCGCTGCTTTCAGCGCGAGGAAGTACGGCTGTGGCCATCGTAACCGGCGGCCGTTCGATCCGGGGGAAGGAGGCGTGGGCGGAACTTACCGACACACTCCTTGAAAAGAATATTTCCTTTCTCGATTTTACGGTGCGCGGTGAACCGACGCCCGAGACGGTAGATCATTTTACCGATGAAGTCCTGAGGGACTTGCCGCTCTGCGATCACGTCGTCGCGATCGGGGGAGGGAGCGTCATGGACGCCGCCAAGGCGCTGGCCGCCGCGCTGGGAATGTGTCGGAGCTCCGGTGGCGATGCCGCGCAGCGGCGGAGCTCTTCCATCGCGGACTATCTTGAAGGGGTGGGGGAGTCGGTCCCGGACGGGCGGACATTACCGCTCATTGCAGTACCGACAACGGCAGGAACAGGCAGTGAGGCAACGAAAAACGCCGTGCTCTGCAATACCGGACCGGGTGGATACAAAAAGTCGCTCCGCCACGACAATTACGTTCCTGCGGCCGCCCTTATTGATCCGGAGCTGCATGTGGGCACGCCGGCGGAAATCACCCGCGCCAGCGGTCTTGATGCGGTGACGCAATTGATGGAGGTCTATCTCTCGACGGTGGGCAACACATTGACGGACACCCTTGCGCTGAAAGGTCTTTCGCTGGCAGGCGAGGTCTTTCCACGACTCCTGAGCGGAGAGGATTCCACAGAACTTCGCGCCGGTATGGCGCTGGCGGCGTATTTGAGTGGAGTCGGACTCGCGTCGGTGGGACTGGGGGTGGTGCACGGTATCGCCTCCCCGGTTGGCGCCATGAAAGATATTCCCCACGGGGTTGTGTGCGGACTCACCGTCGCACCGTCGGTTCGGATTACCGTCGCCTCACGCCATTCCGGCAGCGGGCAGGTCGTGGAGCGGTACGGCCACATCGCCGAGGCGCTGGGTGCCGGGGGAGGGCCGGGGAGCGTCGAAGCCCTCATTGCACTCCTTGAAACGTGGGCCGCTCCATTGCCCCGACTGGATTCCTTCGGGTTTACGGAATCCGATATCACCGTCGTCGCTCCCAAATGCGGCATGAAAAATCACCCCGTCACGCTTTCGACTGAAGAGATCACAAAGATACTGGAGGCCGTCCTCTCATGAACCAACTGTCACATGCACAATCACCCTTCCTCGCCGTCACGCTCAACCCGACCTTTCAGAAAACGCTGGTTGTCGATCCATTTCGTCCAGGAGAAGTCAACCGCGCCGAAGAAAAGTACTTCGATGTCGCCGGCAAGGGGCTGAACGTCGTCCGTATCCTTGGCCAGCTCGGTGAAGAGGCCTTTCATGTAACCCACGCAGGGGGCGGCGACAGGGAGCTGTATCTTGAAATGTGCGGGGAAGCGGACGTTCCGACAAATGCGATACAGGCCGGCGACTATATTCGAACATGTACCACCATTGTGGACCGAAGTCAGGGGGTGACGACGGAACTGGTCGAGCCGGCCGCCCTTGTTTCACCGGAGGCGACGGAGGGGGTCGTGGCGACGGTTATGGAACAACTGCCCCGCTTCGGCACCTTCGTGTTTGCCGGTACCATGGCGCCGGGATATCCCGTCGACCTTCCAGCGAGGCTTATCGGTGCGGCACGGGAGGCGGGTCTCTATGTCCTGGCCGACTTTCGGGGTGAATCACTGAAAAAAAGCCTCGACAATACGCCGGATCGGCTGCCGAACGTCATCAAGATAAATCTTGTGGAGTTTGCCCACACCTTCTTTCTGGACGGGGGCGCCGGCCTCGGGGAACACACAGATGACCCCGAGGTGTTACGCAAGGTTCATCGCCATATGACGGTTCTTCATGAACGGGGAGTCGACGTCGTGATCACGAGGGGGTCCCAGCCGACGCTGGTGCTGGATCGGCAGGGAAAACTGCGCAGGATTCCTCCCATGCGTCTTCAGGCGGTAAACACGATCGGGTGCGGAGACGCCTTCGCCGCGGGATTTCTCTGTGAATCCGCGACGGGCGCCTCCCTGGAAGACGCCGTCGACCGGGGACACGCCACCGCGGCGATGAACGCAACGACGGTCAGACCGGGAACGATCCGACCGTCCTGACGCACCTGCCGCCCTGTTACACCTCCATACCGTGTTCAAGGCGGAGGGTCAGCGTCGGCATATTGCATACCTCGTCGGGTCCGTAATACTGGATCGCTCCGGGACTGGTAAATGACGTTTCCCGCGCCCACTCATCACGTCTTTCGGCGAAGTATGAAAAGGGTGCTCCCTTCAGTTCCACTAGGGCCTTTCGTATGACCGGCTTCCGTGAGCCGTGGCGCTGTTCCATGTTCATCATCATCGTGAGGGGGATTCCCCCCGCGACCCACTGATCCGACGGCCGGGCGAGATTCCTGACACTGGATATGTAGCCGGTGAGGCCGTTCGCAATGAGGATGAAGGCGGTATAGCCGAGACTGTAGGTATAATCGGCGTCAAAGTTGCTCGGAAAGGCACATCGACCTTCATACCCGAAAAAGTGATTCTGTGTGCTGAAGGAGCCGGTGTAGCTTCCCTGTTCCTTCCGCGCAGTAAGCTCGTGGTCAACCATCTCGATGAGAAGTTTTTCAGTTTCGATGCGTGAGACCTGAACGTTGCCGTGGGGATCGCGATCCATAAGCAACTGTCGCCTGATTCCTTCGGGGAGAGTGGAAAAAACACGGGCGCTCTCACCGCGCAGCCTGCCGTCCACCCACTGCGCCTGTTTTTCCGGATCACCGATGGCGGTGAATTCCTCGCTGTTTGCAGCAAGGAGATCGTTGAGCTCATGAATAAGAGATCCCACCTCCGGGATAAACTCAATCAGCCCTTCAGGGATAAGGACAACGCCGAAGTTCTTGCCGTCCCGGGCGCGGGCGGCGATGACGTCCGCGATATGGTCCACCACGTCTTTAAGGGTCTGGCCTTTTTCCTCGACTTCTTCGGAAATGATGCACACACTGGGCTGGGTCTGCAGGGCGCACTCAAGGGCGATGTGGCTGGCACTGCGGCCCATGAGTTTAATGAAATGCCAGTATTTCTTGGCGCTGTTGGCGTCCCGGCCGATGTTTCCGATGAGTTCTGAGTACGTCTTGACGGCGGTGTCAAAGCCGAAAGACGTCTCGATATACTCATTCTTCAGGTCGCCGTCTATCGTCTTGGGGACGCCGATCACTTGAACCGGATCGCCATGCTGGACAAAGTACTCCGCCAGGAGCGCCGCATTTGTATTGCTGTCGTCGCCTCCGATGACGACAACGGCGTCAACGCCGTTTTTCCTGCACGTTTCCCGGACGGCTGCGAACTGCTCGCTGGTCTCGATCTTGGTTCTCCCGCTGCCGATGATGTCGAATCCGCCGGTATTGCGGTATTGGTCCATATACTCCGAGGTAATTTCAATTTTGCGGTCTTCTATGAGACCCGAGGGACCGCCCTGGAATCCAAGGAGACGGTTCTGCGGGTTTGCCCCCTTCAGGGCATCAAAGATGCCGGCAATGACGTTGTGACCGCCCGGTGCCTGTCCTCCTGACAGGATGACGCCTACCGTGCGTTTTGCTCCCGCTGCGGGATTGTTTTTTTCCGCCTCAAGAGTGGCAATCGGTTTGCCGTAGGTCTTCACAAACTCTTTTTTCAGTTCATCCCGGTCGGCAACCGACTCGGTCGGTTCTCCGAGGGCGACGGAAATCGTCGCGATGTCACCGCGTACAGCAGGCGGCAGCTTCGGCTGATATGTATAACGTTGTTTTTGCAGACTTGAGTGTTTCATGGTTGTCTATTTTAGTTCTCCCCCAGGGGTGTGGCAACATGTCCCCACAAAGAGCTCTTCTTGACCTCTCCCTTGATGCACCCTAGTATACCCATATGGGAATGTACCTCATGGAGAATACGGTGCAGCATTACGGATGGGGAAGTACGACGATGTTGCAACGTCTCCGCGGGGTTGATGAACCGGCTGAGGAGCGGGAGGCCGAGTTGTGGATGGGAGCTCATCCGCGGGGTCCCAGTCTCCTCGTTGACCCGGAGGGGCACACAACGCCGATTCCCGTCAACACTATACCTTTCCTGTTGAAAATCCTAACCGCCGAGAAAGGACTCTCCATTCAGGCTCACCCGGACAAGATCTCCGCGGAAGAGGGATTTGCCAGGGAGAACGCGGCGGGAGTCCCCGTTCACGGGCGGGAACGCAACTATCGCGATACCAACCACAAACCGGAGCTCATATGTGGCGTGACCGATTTCTGGGCATTACGGGGATTCCGGCCCGTATCGGCGATCGCCATGGAACTGGCGGGTATTATCGAGGGAGCCCCAAACATTCCCGTTGCCCTCGCACGCGCCATTGAAGAGTTGTATGAGGATGCGACGGTAACACGATGGAAACGGGTCTTTCTGGATTTGCTGCGCATACGAGATGACGGGAAGACACGTTCCGCGTTGTGCGCAGCCGCTGAACGGTACGCCGCCGCCCGGGCGGGCAGGGACCGGGACGACCCGTACTGGTGGGTCCTTGAACTGCAGCGGCAGTTTCCCGACGATCCGGGCACGATCGCTCCCCTGTATCTCAATCTGGTTCATCTGAAACCGGGGCAGGCGATGTATCTCGATGCAAATACCCTTCACGCCTACCTCTATGGCACCGGCGTTGAAATTATGGCCGCCTCAGACAACGTACTGAGAGCGGGATGCACGGAAAAACATGTGGACGTGGATGAATTGGCGCGAATCCTCCGTTTCGACCGTGAAAACGTACCACCCGTCAAACCCCATCGGGAGGCACGGGTCTGGACGTACATCACGCCTGCGCGAGAGTTTGAATTGCACCGGCTTCGGATACGTCCCCATGAAAGGATCGCTCTGTCCCATCGGTCCGGCCCCGTCGTCGTTCTGTCCATTGCCGGCGAGGTGGAGGTGCATGCCGGAGGGACGACCCTTTCCCTCACGCCCGGGACGTCGGTATTCATAGAGCCGCCTCGGGGTGGCTCTGAAAATACGATTTCAGTTGTCCCCGGATCGGACGGTACGGAAGGTGAAGCAATAGTATTTGTCGCGGCCCTTCCGGAAATGGTTCGGGAGAAATCGGAATGACCGCACCTGCAGTCTGGGTGGACGGTGACTCCTGTCCCGTTCCGGTACGGGAGATCCTCCTGCGTTGGTCCGAGCGGGGCCGCATCGCGCTGCAGTTCTTTTCGAACAGAGAGCTTCCCCTTCCGAAAAATGCGGAACAAACGGTTGTTGACGGGACAAGTGTCGACGACCATATTGTATCGCAGCTGAACGAGGTCACCCGGGAGGTTATCCTCATCACCCGGGATATCCCCCTCGCCGAGCGATGCCTCGAGTTTCCCCATTGTACAGTCCTGAATGACAGGGGAACCGTTTTCTCTCCGGAAATGATCGGGGAGCGCCGCTCCGTGCGGGACGTCAACGCCCGCATCAGGGAAATGGGTCTGGAGTCGATGGAGCGGAAAAAGAGATTCGGCCCCCGGGAACGGAAGATGTTTGCCGATGCCCTCGACCGAGTCTTGTCTTCTTTGCCGAAGGATCGTACATTTAGAGAAGTAAATCGATAAACTTTGACCGGTTCACCGCCTGTTTATGGGCGGTATGTACCGCGATACATAACATCAAAGGAAGGACGATATGCAATCGACACAAGTTACCGACGGCGTATGGCGCTTGTCCGCCAACGTTCACGACATTTTATTTGAAGGAATGTGGCCGATCCCCCATGGATTTTCGATGAATTCTTACATCGTCAAAGGTGATAAGGTGGCGATTATCGACGGCGTCTGTGACTGGGACGGTACGCCTGAAGTCCTTTTTGACCAGTTCAGGCAGATGAACGTCAATGCCGATGACATCGATTACGTCATCATCAACCACATGGAACCCGACCATTCAGGGTGGTTGAAGGATTTCAAGAAGATTCGGCCGAATTTCAAGATTGTCACGACGGAAAAGGCCAAAGATCTCCTGGCAGCCTTTTACGCAATCGAAAACGAGATCGTAACCGTCAAATCCGGTGATACCCTTGATCTCGGTGGAGGCCGGGTCCTCGCGTTTGAAGAGATTCCCAACGTCCACTGGCCGGAGACGATGGCTACCTTTGACACCAAGTCGGGAACGCTCTTCCCCTGTGACGCCTTTGGTGCCTTTGGTGCGATTACCGATTCCCCCTATGACGATCAACTCTCACAGGAAGAAATCGATTTCTTTGAGGAAGAAGCGTCGCGATACTACGCCAATATTGTAGGCGCTTTCTCTGCGCCGGCAAAAAAGGCGGTCGGAAAAACGGAAAAGCTGCCGGTGAAGATTATCGCACCCGGTCACGGTATCGTGTGGCGACAGAACCCGCAGAAAATCATCGACGATTACAAACGTTATGCCGCATACAGCAAGGGCCCCGCAAAGGAAGAAATCACCGTTATCTGGGGCTCCATGTACGGCAACACGGCGAACGGTGTTGAACCGGTTGTGGAAGGCATTCGCAGTGAGGGCGTGAAGGTGAACGTCCATCAGGTACCGGAAACGCATTATTCCTATATTCTTCGGGACGTCTGGAACTCAAGCGGCGTCGTCCTCGGCATGCCGACCTATGAGTACAAGATGTTTGCACCTATGGCCATCGTCGTGGATGAGCTTGGGCGAAAAAAAGCGATGAACCGGAAGGCCTTTCGCTTCGGCAGTTACGGGTGGTCCGGCGGTGCCCAGAAGGAACTGGATGAGATACAGGAGCGATACAAAATGGGATGGGATTTTCTGGAACCCGTCGAGTTCAAGGGGTCTCCCTCTCAGGAAGAACTCGACCTGATTCACCAGCGCGGAAAGGAGCTCGCACGCTCCGTCAGGGAATGGGTCAGCAGCGCTGCAAAAGCGTAGATGTGCCGCTCGCGGGCACACCCGACGACGGCCGGGTACCTATCCGGCCGTCGTGAATCGTGACCCCGACGGGATTTTTAGTCAGAACTCGGCGCTGCCGACGGCGCGGGGAAAGGGAATGACGTCCCTGATGTTCTGCATGCCCGTCACGTAGCGTACGAGACGCTCAAAGCCGAGGCCGAACCCGGAATGGGGAACCGTCCCGAAGCGACGCAGGTCGAGGTACCAGTCGTATGAGCTCTCTTCGAGATTCATTTCGGCGATTCTCTTTCTGAGACGGTCCAAATCCTCTTCACGCTGGCTTCCGCCGATAATTTCACCCAGTCGCGGAACGAGAACATCCATCGCGCGAACCGTCCTTCCGTCATCGTTCTGTTTCATGTAGAACGCTTTTATATCCCTGGGATAGTCCGTCACGATAACGGGACCCTTGATGTACTCGTCGGTGAGGTACTTCTCATGCTCCGTCTGGAGGTCGATGCCCCATTCCACGGGATAGTCGAAGGAACGCCCGCTCCCTTCCAGAACCTTGATCGCATCGGTATAGGTCATGTGGGCAAATGATCCCCCCCGTACCCGGTCCAGGTCCTCGAGGATTCCTTTTTCGATCCGCTGATCGAAAAACGCCATGTCGTCGGGACAGCGATCCAGTACGACGGTCAACAGCTCCCGGACAAAATCTGCCGCCACCTCCATGTTGCATTCAAGATCGCAGAAAGCCATTTCCGGTTCGATCATCCAGAATTCCGCGAGGTGACGGGTGGTGTTTGAGTGTTCCGCCCGAAATGTCGGCCCGAAGGTGTATACCCGTTCCAGAGCGGTTGCGTAGGATTCCGCGTTCAGCTGACCGCTGACGGTGAGAAACGCGGGCTTACCGAAAAAGTCGCGGGAATAATCGACGGGCTGCCCCGAATCCCGGAGCCTGTCGAGGTCGAGGGTCGTGACCTGAAAAAGGGCGCCTGCACCCTCCGCGTCACTGGCGGTGATGATCGGCGTGTGAATATAGAGGAAACCCCGTTCCTGAAAAAAACGGTGGACCCCGTAACTGAGTTCATTCCGGACGCGCATCACCGCGCCGAAGGTGTTTGTCCGTCCCCGGAGATGGGCGATTTCCCGCAGAAATTCAAAGCTGTGCCGTTTCTTCTGGAGGGGATACCGGTCCGCCGGCGCCTCGCCTATGATGTGAAGATCGGTACAGGCAAGTTCAACGGTCTGGCCCTCGCCGGGTGAGGATACCAGTCTGCCCGTCGCCCGTACGCTGCAGCCCGTCTGCATGCGGTCGATTTCTCCCTGGAGATCACGTTCGTTTTTATCAATAATTCCCTGAAGCCCTTTCAGGGACGAGCCGTCATTCAATTCAAAAAAACAGACGTTTTTTGAATCCCGCTTGGTTCGTACCCATCCGTAGACTTCGATGATATCGTCCGAAGGACTTGCCGTCCGTAAGCCGGCTATTCGCGTGCGGTTGCTGTAACTCATAGCGAATTGGTACCACACCACACCCGTTGGGGCAAGTGAGACGGCCGACGACTCGACACGTCCCGGCGGTGCGGGTAGGCTGTGCCAATGGCCGTTGGAAACGAAATTGGACGACTGAGAGAGGTGCTGATCCATGAGCCCGGAGCGGAGGTGGAACTCATGACGCCCGCCACGGCTCAGGAACTGCTGTACAATGATATCGTTCCCGTCGAGTCGGTCAGAAATGAACACCGGGAACTCCAGGCGGTACTCGCGCTCTTTACCGAGGTTACGGAAGTCTCTACGGTGCTGGAGAAGATCGCCTCCGATGAAACGGGGGTCGGAAGACTCGCTGCGGCGCTCTCCCGGGACGACAGGGATATGCGGGATCGGCTCATTCGTCGATGGTACGGCGCATCACCCGGCGATATCCGTGATGACTGTATCACCGGTGTTGCCCGGAATGCCGAACGCCTCTCCGACCTCTACGTTGACAAACGCTACGTCACACCGCCGCTGCCGAATCTCTACTTTACCCGGGACAGCGCGTTTGTAGCCTTTGACCGTGCGTACCGCTCGGTCATGGCGGGCCGGGTACGTGCCGCGGAGGCGGCGATCATGGCACTTGTACTTTCGTCCATGGGCGTCAACGTTGATGAACGGCTTGACGGCTTCAGTCGTGCATCCCGGACGGCCGCCTCCCCTGAAGGTGCCGATTCTCCTTCGTCTCCGTCGGCCATCCGCCTGGAGGGCGGTGACGTTCTCGTTTTAAATGAAAGCACCCTGCTCATCGGAGTGGGCGAACGGAGCAGTGCAGCCGGCGTCGACCGTTTTCTGGAGGCGGTCGCGGAAGGACGGGAAGAGCCGCTTACGGCGGTCGTGATCGACTTGCCCCATCAGCGATCGACGATTCATCTTGATATGGTTGTCACCGCCATCGGAGAAGGAGAGTTTCTGGGATACCTGCCTTTCCTGAGCGGATCCCGGGGCAGGACGGTATACACAATCACCATCCCTCCGGGATACGGTTCCTCCTGGAAGATACGGAACCATCAGGATTTTGTTGCGGCCCTTGACACCCTGAATTACCCGTGTTCTCTAGTCCCCTGCGGCGGGAATATCGAGGTGGTACGGGAACGGGAGCAGTGGTTCAGCGGATGCAACAGTTTCGCCGTGAGCCCTCGGCTGATCCTGGTATACCGGAGCAATTCCCGGACGCTGGAAGCTCTTGACCGACATGGATACGCGGTGCATTCGGGAAAGGACGTACTCGGGGATCCCCGAAAGGTGGTGACCGCCGACGGCGCTCCTGTGGAAGGAGCGACGGCCATTGCGATTGACGGCATTGAACTTGCAAGGGGAGGCGGAGGACCGCGGTGTATGACGCTTCCCGTCAGGAGAGATCCGGTGTCGTGACCGCCTCGCATGTGTATGACATCAGGGATGAAGGAGAAGGAAGATATTGATGGGACAGACAAGTAATACACGGGTAAAGGAACTCATACCGCTCCTGTCGCCCAATGAGTTGAAGACGCGAATGCCCCTCGATGATACGTGTGAGGAAACCGTTCTCGAGAGCCGGCGGACGATAGAGCGGATTCTGGCCGGAAAGGATCGTCGTCTGCTGGCGGTGGTGGGACCGTGCTCCATACACGACGAAAAGGCGGCCCTTGAGTACGCCTCCCGCCTGGTGGAACTCCGCAACGAACTGTCCGGTGCGCTTCATATCGTCATGCGCGTCTATTTTGAAAAACCCCGAACCCGGCTTGGCTGGCGGGGACTCATTCTCGACCCCGACCTGGACGGCAGTTACGAAATCGACCAGGGCCTGCATCGTGCCCGGGAGATTCTGCTGGGCGTCAACAGGCTCGGTCTGCCGGCGGGGAGCGAAATGCTTGATCCCATCGTTCCCCAGTATATTGACGACCTCGTCAGCTGGGCTTCTATTGGTGCCAGAACGACGGAGTCACAGACTCACAGGGAGATGGCGAGCGGTCTTTCGATGCCGGTGGGATTCAAGAACAGCACCGACGGCAGCATAGAATCGGCGATAAATGCAATGTCCAGCTCCCTTCATCCCCACAGTTTTATCGGAATAAACCATGAAGGTGATACCTGTGTCGTTCATACGACGGGAAATGACCAGGTTCATATTATTCTGCGGGGCGGACGGGGCGGCCCCAACTACCACAGCTGGGACATCGTTCGTGTGGAGGAGATGTTGCGTCATAACGGATTACCGGTGAACATCGTCGTCGACTGCAGCCACGGAAACAGCGCGAAGGATTTCCGCCGGCAGGGGGAGGTTCTGCGGGATGTGGTCGGCCAGCGAACTGCGGGACGGCAGTCGATAAAGGGATTTATGGTTGAAAGCAACCTCCGGGAAGGGCGACAGGAACTCATCCAGCCCCCGGAACGGATGACATACGGACAGTCGATTACCGACGGGTGCATCGGATGGGATGAAACGAGAGAACTTCTCAGGGAAACCGCTGCACGCCACGCCGACACGATGTAGGGTATTGATATGACCAAGGAAGATGTACGAAGCCGAGTTGAGCGCGCTCACCGGGCGGCAAAACGCCTTGCCGCAACGACCGGAGAGGAGCGTAACAGAACCCTGGAGGCGGCGCGGTCACTCCTTGAGGAGTGGCGTGCGGAGATCGTGGCGGCCAACCGGGATGACCTCGAACGGGCGGAGCGTGAACACCTCGCTCAACCCCTCCTGAAACGTCTGCGCTATGACGACAAGAAGATCGCCGTCAGTGCGGAGGGGATCGCGTCGGTCGCCGGATTGCCGGATCCCGTCGGCGCGGTGCTGGCCAGGCGGGAGCTGGACGACGGGCTCGTCCTGACCAAGGAAACGGCGCCCATCGGAGTGATCGCCATGATCTTTGAGTCCCGGCCGGACGCCCTCGTTCAGATCGCTTCCCTTGCATTGAAGAGCGGAAACGCGGTCGTTCTGAAAGGCGGACGGGAAGCGATGTCGAGCAACCGTATTCTGGCGGAAGTCTTTGCCGAAGCGGGCCGCCGTGCGGGAATTCCCGACGGCTGGATACAGCTGGTGGAAACCCGGGAGGATGTGGGGAAGCTTCTCGCCCTTGACGATCTGATAGATCTCATGATTCCCCGCGGTTCCAACGAATTTGTCCGATATATCATGGACCATACCCGCATACCCGTCCTCGGACACGCCGACGGGATATGTCATATCTATCTTGATTCCGCCGTCGACCCCGGCGTGGCGGTTCCCGTCGTCGTCGATTCCAAGACGCAGTATGTAGCCGTCTGCAACGCAGTTGAAACGCTGCTGGTTCACAAGAACAGCGCGGAAAGCGTGTTGCCGCCGGTCGTTGCGGCGCTGCAGGAACGGGGCGTGGAGGTTCGCGGTTGTGAGCGCACCCGGAGAATTATCGCCACCGCCACGGAGGCGACCGATGAGGATTGGGCGACGGAATATCTGGACCTGGTGATTTCCGTGAAGATCGTCGATTCCGTGGATGAGGCGATCGAGCATATAAACACCTATGGGAGTGGTCATACCGACGGAATCGTCACCTCCGACGGGGACACGGCACGACAATTCATCCACGCCGTGGACTCGGCGTCGGTTATGTGGAATGCGAGCACCCGTTTTGCCGACGGATACCGGTACGGTCTCGGTGCCGAAGTCGGTATCAGCACCTCAAAGATCCACGCCCGCGGACCGGTCGGGGTGGAGGGGTTGTTGAGCACAAAATGGATCCTCCAGGGAGAGGGGCATGTCGTGGCACCCTACAGCGACGGGACGAAGCGATTTATCCATCGCGATCTTCTGTGAGGGTAGTGTTCGATGCGCAACTTTGGGGCGGTCAAACGAATTGTCGTCAAGGTCGGTACAAACGTTCTTACCCGTGACAACGAGCTCGATGTCGACTATATACGCGACCTCGCGGCACAGCTCCGGCACTTGCGGGAGTCGGGAAGGGAAGTCTGCCTGGTTAGTTCCGGTGCCATCGGTCTGGGTGCCCGGGAGCTCGGCATCTCCGGCCGCGTCCAGGATGTTGTCCTCCGGCAGGCGTGCGCGGCGGTCGGACAGCCGATGCTCATGCACGTCTATCGCGACGCCTTTCGCGACGAAAATGTCCCTATCGGGCAGGTGCTCGTAACCAGGGAAGCGTTTGACGACCGGAACAGCTATGTCCGTCTCAGAAATACGGTGGAACGCCTCCTTGATCTGGGGGTGCTGCCCGTTTTCAACGAAAACGACTGCGTGGCGACCGCCGAAATCGGAACGGCCTTCGGTGACAACGATCAATTGAGCGCCCTTGTTGCAAGTAAAATTGACGCGGGACTCCTGGTCCTTCTCAGTGATGTGGACGCGTACTACGACCGCGATCCCCGCCGTCACGCCGACGCCAGCGCGCTGAAGGCGATAACGCAGGTGACCGCAGATATGGTGGAGGCCGCCGGAGCGCCCGGCTCCATACGGGGAACCGGCGGCATGCGTACAAAGCTGAAAGCGGTTCAGATCGCCGCAGACGGTGGCTGCCGGGTTGTCCTCGCCCACGGGCGGGAGCAGAACATTCTGGACCGGATTATCGCCGGTGAAGAGGTGGGAACCGTATTTACGGCGCGACGGAACCTGAAGAATCGCAGCCGCTGGCTCCTGCACAGCGCTCCCCACGGGAGAATTTCCGTGGATGACGGTGCTGTTGAAGCGATACGGAACCATAACAGTCTGCTGGTGACGGGAGTTCTTTCCGTGGAGGGAAATTTCAAACGGGGCGACGTCGTGGCGGTCAACGACGTAGCCAAACTGATTTCGTCATTCAGCAGCAGGGAACTGGAACTGCTCCTCGGCAAACACTCCTCCCAGATCCCCGCTATCCTCGGACATGACGACGACAGGCGCTTTATCGCCAGACCGGAAGAGATCGTCTTTTTTGAGTAGCCGCTCTTGCCACATCCTTCGTTATTTGCGATAGTACCGCCTTGACCGGTTTCCGTTATTATGACGTTGAGACCGCAAACCTCGAAGTACAAGGAGGGACGTGTTTATGGCAGGAAAAATTTCTAAGAACGCCCGTCGTGAAGGGGCGCAGGCCCTTACCAGTCGGTGGGGCGGTAAAATTGTCATGAAAAGTGTCTTTGAGAACGGCAAAATGCGCCACTTTGCAGTGTGCGAAAAGACGGGCAACCAGGGACGCCGACCCAAAGACTTGATGTGACGCGCCCGACAATTTGAGCCCGCAGCACGCTGCGGGCTTTTTTTTGGAGCAAATATGGTCCTCTCCGGTCGAACAATCGAATCCCATCTCGGGGACAAAATAATCATTGAGCCCTTTTCCAGGAAGCAACTGAATCCGAACAGCTATAATTTGCGTCTCCATGACGAACTGAGGGTATATGACTCCCTGGAACTCGATATGCGCCTGGAGAACACCTCCCGGGAGCTGGCGATTCCGGAGGAGGGATTGCTCCTTGAGCCGTACCGGCTGTATCTCGGCCGGACGGTTGAGTATACCGCCACCGACGGTTTTGTACCGATGCTCGAGGGGCGCTCCTCCATCGGTCGACTGGGGCTTTTCGTGCATATCACGGCGGGGTTTGGAGACGTCGGATTCCGCGGCTACTGGACACTTGAGATGTTTTGTGTCCAGCCGATCCGGATCTACGCGGGAGTGGAAATATGCCAGGTTTTTTACCACACCATTGAAGGGGACTACGAGCCCTATTCAAGCGGCAAATACCAGAACAACAAGGGTATTCAGCACAGCCTTCTCTTTCGGGACTTCCAGGAGGAAGGGCGTTCGTAACGTCCCGAATCACCGATACGATAGCTACACAGGCACGTACCGGCTGTTTCTGAGAACGACCCCGTACGCCGACTCGAGGACGAACCGGAGACCGTCGGCAAGATTGTCGACTGCAGGTTGTACCTCCCTGGCTTCGGGACGGTGAATACCGCTGGTAAGAAACATGTCCAGAAGCATCTTGGCCGCCAGAAATCGCCGGTATTTATCAATACCGAAAATGAGAATGTCATCCATCATACCGATGATCTCCCACGTGACCTGTTCGGCCTGGCTGTATCTGCCGGCATCCTTGTCCTGGTCGGAAATACGCATCGGCAGATTTTCAACGATGTCGTCCAGGCGGGGAACAAGGTGATTCAGATTGAACAGGCCGGTGGCACAATTGAAGAGAATCGACTTCCCCTCTTCCTCGGCCTGAAAGACCTCTTCCTTGCTGATCGCCGGACCGATGTCGGCACAATTCAGACGTCGATGCTGGTCGTAGAGCAGGACGCCGCCCTTCACGTCGACGGGAGTTCGAAAGGAAAAGTCAAAACCTCCTTCGACATCTCTGAGAAGCACCAGGGCTATTGAAACGGGATCCAGGGTGAATCCGGTGTTGTCCACATTGCCGAGATAGACGAGGCGTTTGCCCATGCGATACATGCGCTCATAGATGGGCTTCAGCACCTGAAAATTCTGGCCGTGTCCCCCGGGCAGTCCCAGAGGTTCTCCTTCTTTCCCGTAGGCATTTTGAAAAAAACGACGGGGACGTCCTTGCGATGAGTGGGTCATGGCGGCGAGAAGCGGCTGGACCGCCGACTCCGTGGTGAGAGCCGCCGCAACCGCGTCGGCATCAAACTCTGAGAGAAAGGGGCTTTCGGCATACGCCGCATAGGCATCCTTGAGAGCGCCGTCGGTGTGGTGACTCGTCATTTCCACAATCGGCAGCGCCGGACGAAGGGGCGCGTTGTCGGGAGTGACCGGCGGAGTTACGCCGAATCGCCCCGCCGTCTCCGCATACTGCCGACCCGCCAGGAGAAGGGCCCGAAACTTGAGCTCCAGAAAGGAGGCACCCGTTGAGCCGTCTGGATTCATATACGCCGGGGTAATGCCCTTCGGCTGACCGGAAACGGACGGTGCCACGTCGTTGAACTCTTTTTCATAGAGGGAGAACAGCTCGTCGCTGAAACTGCGGTTTTTCTTGCGGTCACCGTAACTCGTGGCGCTGCCGCCGTTGAGAACGCCATAGGAAACGTAGGGATAGAGGAGCACCCCAAGAGTCCGCAGATCCTCCTCCGAAAGCGTCCGTGTACCGCCAGTAACGTCTCCAAAGGAGTCGGCGGGAATCTCCGGAGCCGTTTCATGGAGGCGCCGGCGATATACATCGTCATCGATGGAAAGCGACGTGGGAGATGTGCGGTCGATGATACGCTCACCGTCTATTTCGGGTATTCCCGATGCCGTCACGGCCTCGACGTCGTCATAGGCACCTGCATTGAGTTTATTCAGAATATGCCGGGACCGATCCACATCGATGCCCAGCGCTTCCATGCGTGAGCGGAGTGAAGAATCAATAGTCATGTGTGTATTCCCTCCTGGGCGTACGCCGCATGTGCCGCACCGTATAGCGAAATCGCATAGTCCTGAACGATATAGACGGGGGTGCGCCGTAGCAGCGTGCCGATTTGTTCCAAATAGTTATACACAAATGTCGTTATGAAGAGGTCGTTCTCGAGAAACCACCGCTGGTTCTTTGTGGCGATACCGCCGGCGAGAAAGAGCCCGTTTGTCGGCAGGAAGTGCAGTGCCGCATCCGATGCAACCCGGGCGTAATTGCGGATAAAGAGGCGCATGATCGCTTGAGCCGTCTCGTCCCCGTCGCCGGCGGCACGGGAAACCGCGGCGCCGATATCACCGCTCCCCAGATTGTCCGGATGGATAGGGGAATCACGATGTATCTTCCCGGCGTCATTAAAGAATCGGTGGGTCCATGCGATCCCCTGTCCGGAGACAAAGAGCTCACCCCCCGGCGGTGAGGCGACGCGGGAGTCGACGTAGTCAAAGAGCTCCCGGGAGATATGGTCGTAGGGCGCAAAGGCGGCGTGTCCTCCTTCCGAGGGGAGCGCGATATAGCGACCATTCTGTTCCACCAGATACCCGATGCCGAGTCCCGTTCCGGCGCCGACGACGGCATAGACCGAGCCATGGGGCCGGGGGAGTTCTCCGCCGGGGAGGGGCAGAGGGGTGATCTGTTCGGGATCTTCAACATCCAGAAGTGGAATTCCATAGCTGATTGCGGTGAAATCGTTGATGACGAGGGTCGGAATCCCGAACTGCTTCTCGATTGAGTTCCCGTCGATCGTCCAGTTTACATTGGTGAGACGGCAGGTGTTGTCCCGAACCGGACCGGCTCCGCTGATGCACACGCGATCGGGCGGATGAGAGGCAAAGTGCTGTCTCAGTTCCTCAATGTCACGGGTCAATGCCTCTTCCAGGGAGGAAAGCTTCTGTGTCTGATGCTGCAGACGATGGAGCAGGAAAAAGCGGCTGCCCATACGGCCGACAAGGGCGATGCTCGTATTTGTACCGCCCACATCACAGGCGATAATCAAGTTGTCGTATTCCTGACGGGTTCCCAATTGGCGCATAGCTCATGATAACGGCTCGGGAGAGTCCCTACAACTTGAGGAATGGAAAAAACTCGAGTACACTTCGGTATCCGGAGGGATTATGGCTACTGGTGATAAGAAATACCGGCTGGTGACGCGAAGCGACTTTGACGGCCTGGTATGCGCGGTTCTTCTGAAGAGCCGTGATCTCATCGACGACATCAAATTTGTACATCCAAAAGACATGCAGGATGGGCTCATCGCCATCTCCGGTGACGACATCACCACAAATCTGCCCTATGTAGAGGGTGTCTATCTCGCCTTTGACCACCACTGGTCCGAAATGGTGCGGGTGGGCAAACACGAAAACTACATAAGCGACCCCGACGCGCCGAGCACCGCCCGTGTCGTATATGACTATTTTGGCGGGGCCGATGTATTTCCCACGGTCAGTGAAGATATGATGGTTGCCGTCGACAAAGGCGATTCCGCCGATTTCACCCGGGACGAAGTATTGAACCCGGAAAACTGGAACCTTCTCAACTTTATCATGGACGCGAGAACCGGTCTCGGCCGTTTTCGCAACTTTCGTATCAGCAACTATCAGTTAATGATGGATCTCATTGAATACTGTACCGACCACGACATCGACGACATTCTCGCACTGCCCGATGTGGCGGAGCGAGTGGAACTCTATTTCGAGCATCAGGAAAAGTTTCAGAACCAGCTTCGCCAGACTGCCCGGCTCGACGATTCGGTGCTTGTTATCGATCTTCGGGCGGAAGAGACGATCTATGCGGGGAACCGCTTTGTCAAATATGCACTCTTTCCTGAAGCAAATGTGTCGGTGCAGATCATCTGGGGATTTCGTCGCCAGAATACTGTGCTGACGGTGGGGAAATCGATATTCAACCGCACATGCAAGGTGAATATCGGAGATCTGATGCTCTCCTACGGCGGCGGCGGCCACGCCGCGGCGGGGACGTGTCAGGTACCCAATGAAGATGCGGAACGAGTCCTTGGGGAAGTGATTACGGCCCTCAAGGAGTAAAGAAAACGTACCCTATGAAATATCGACGTACTCTTCTCATCGTTCTCGTACTACCGGTGTTCGCCCTGGCAGGGGCGGTCACAGACGGAACGGCTACCGACGCGACGGCTGCCGACAAAAGCGGCGTAAACGGAACGGCCGCGTACGCCGCCGGTGTCGACGGGTCTCTCGTATACACAGGTGGAGTGCCCGGAGATTTTGCGCCGCCCGCTCCGGCACTTCAGTACGCCCATTCCGCCGCCGTACTCGACTACGAGACGGGAACACTGCTCTACGGCCTCCGTCATGAAGACGTCTGGGCACCGGCCTCCCTGACAAAGCTTGTCACCATCTATACGGCCTTAGACGCCGTCGGAACGGGCGAGTTCTCCCTGCACGACCCGCAGCCGGTTCACCCGGACGCGTGGGCGTCGGCGATGCCGGCCGGCAGTTCCCTCATGTTTCTCGGTCCAGATCAGCTTGTGACCGGGGCGGATCTCTTTCGGGGGCTCCTCGTTTCGAGCGGTAATGACGCTGCAACGGAAGTTGCCCTCCGGGTGTCGTCATCGGTATCGACCTTCGCCGGAGCGATGAACGCCGCAATGACCGATCTCGGATATCCCCATTTTTATTTTGAAGAACCCGCGGGGTTGAGTCCGGCCAATCGTATTACCGCCGGAGACTTTGCGAAGTTTGTGGGAACGCTGATCTCCCGCTATCCCCGAATTCTCACGGAGTACGCATCCCTGCCGGCATTCACCTATCCCGAGTCGCGTCACTATTCGGACGGCCAGTTACAGGGTGGTTCCATACGCCAGGAAAACCGCAACCTCCTTATCGGTGAGTATGATGGAGCCGACGGACTGAAGACCGGGTTTATAGAGGAAAGCGGATACAACATCGTCGCCACGGCGGAACGCAACGGTCGTCGTCTGATCGTCGTCGTACTGGGGGTGGCCGGTACAAATCACGGAGAAGGGGGAAGGCGCCGCGCCGAGGACGCGACAACCCTCCTCGACTGGGGATTTGAACATTACCGGCGAGTCGCATTTCCCCGCCGCCGTTTGGACGAAATCGCGATCTGGGGCGGGCGCGCCCGGAGCGTGGCACCGATCACGCTCCCCATGGACGAAATCGCCTTACCTGCATCGGCGGTTTCGCTGATCACACGGAATCCCGACATCCCCGCCGAGATATGGGCGCCCGTCGGGAAGGGCGAAGTTGTGGGGAGCATATCCTATGTCGCGGAAGGTATAACGATCGCCCGTCAGGAGGTCGCCTTTGACCGGCCGGTGGAGAAGGGATCGCTCTTCCGCCGGCTCCTGGACCGAATCAAATGGTGGTTTCGGGGAGTCTCCCGCGCCCTGCAGAGGGGCTAATTCTCAAGGGAACTCTGGAGGCGGGACTCGCTTACCAGCCCGCGGAACTCAAAGAGATTGGTAAATGAATGGGTGGTCATCCATTTTTTGAGATAGGTGCCGTACCGCCGGACCAGCTCGGGTGTCTCGTCCCGGTCCGTGCCGTCGACGGGCAGGGTAACCGCGGTCGCACCGCCGATGAGCGCCGTGACGAGAGTTGAAGCACTATCCCGGGGTACCTGTACCGCGATATGGGTATTGATCCTCCGGTACAGGGCGCGGCACGTCGACAGGGAGGTCATGAACGCGCCCCGGTCATCCACGGCAGTCATCAGCTTGAGCGCCTCCGCGTCGACGGGTCGGACGATTTCGGGAGGTTCTATGACGACCGCTGCCGCTCCCGTTTCTCCAAGGGCATGCATAAAGGGATGCAGACCATGCATGAACGCGGGAACACGGACGATGAGGGGAATATCCACCCTGTCGGAAATGGAGGCGGCGATGCGGAGAATCGCCTTTTCAATCTGGTCACTTCTGAGGTGGCGATGCACGTCATGCCGATAGGGACGAATTTCCACCGCCTGTGCGCCCGCTTCTTTCATGAGATGGGCGAGGGAAAACCATTGACCCTTGCGATCACACTGCAGCGCGCCGATGACGGGAATATCGAGGTGGCGCGCCATCTCTTCAAGGGCGTCCATGTACTCGTCGATATTCAGGCTGCGTAATACCCGCTGGGAATCGCGGTTTGTACGGTCATTCCTGTTATGCTCGGTAAGTTCGTCGTCGGCGAGTACCCGGTTCAGGCGCTCTTCATTGAGAACGGGAAAGAGCACTCCTCCCGCTCCGCTTTCGCGGCACCGGTCGGCGACGTCGACCTCAAGGAAATCGCTGGTCGTCTCTATGATGATAGGGCTTTCCATGGGAAGGCCGGCAAAGGTAACGTTGTAATCCGACATCGTTGCATGAGTATAGAGGGGCATGCTACATTCGACAAGACGGAGTGAGGTGGATGAATGAGTCGTAATTATGACGTGGTTGTTATTGGAGCGGGGAGTGCCGGTTTTTCAGCAGCTGCGGCCGCCAGAGAAACAAGCCCGACCGCGTCGATTCTGCTCATTAACGATGAAGACACCCCTCCCTATGACCGGACGCTGCTCTCAAAATCCTTTGACATACGAAACGGCGACCTTGCGAAACCCCTCAAGGACGAGGGGTGGTTTGCGGAACAAGGGATCGATCGTATCGACGGGATGCGGGCGGCGCGCATAGACCGTACAAACAAGGTCATTTCCCTTGAGGACGGAACGGTCGGATACGGCGCCGCCGTCATCGCAACGGGAGCGGAACCGCTCTTCCCCAAAGTCATTCGACATCATGAACGAGGCTCCTTTTTTGTCGTTAGAAACGCACGGGATGTCCGGGAAGTGCAGCAGAAGATCGGAAAGGCAAAGACGATTCTCGTTGCGGGAATGGGTGTCCTTGCGGTGGAGGTGGCGTATCAGCTCGTGCAGCAGGGGAAATCGGTATCCCTCGCGGGCGCCACTCCGCAGTTGATACCGCGACAATTGAGCGCCAGGGCCGGGGAGCTTCTGGAAGAGGCGATGACCTCTAAAGCGCTGAAGCTCTACTTCCAGGAAGAGATCATCTCCTTTGAGCAGAACAAGAAACACTCATGGTCCGTGGAAATGCTGAAACACTCGGCTCACTACGATATGGTCATTTTCTGCATAGGCGTCACCTCCCGCGTTGTCATTGCCGAAGACGCGGGACTCACCGTTGCGAGGGGCATTAAAGTGGACGATACCCTCCGTACCGACGATCCCGCCGTTTTTGCCGCCGGCGACTGTGCCGAGCTACCCGACGGGAGGATCAGTTTTCTCTGGGATGAGGCCGCCGCTCAGGGAGCGGTGGCCGGGACAAACGCCGCCGGTGGTGACGCCGTCTATGAAAACAGGCAGTTTCCCCTGAAAACCTCGATATTCGGAGTGGACATATTCTCGGTCGGAAAGCCTGCCGCACCGTGGGAATACGATATTGAAGAGTTTGAAGTCGGCAACAGATATTACGCCTACTACTGGGACCGGGACGACACCCTCCGGGGTGCGGTGATCCTGAACGATACGGATTTTGCGGAGACGGTGGATACTGCCGTTCGTGAACGGTGGGACCGTCGCAAACTTGAAGAAATCAGAGCGCGGTAGACGGCGCCTGCCGCTCGCGCAGATATCTGCTTACTCAATTTCATTGGAGGAATCATGAAAGGTTTTTCTCGGAACGTCCTCGCTGCAATGGGGGCAATCCTTTTGACGCTGGCCGTCGGTTCACTGTCGGCACAGCAACGGTCCAACTCCGCCGCGACGGCCGCTGACGACCGCGTCGACATTGTCGTCGCCGCGTTGCGCGGACCCACCGGGGTTGGAATGGCCCCGATCATCGCCGGCGAGGGCGTGCAGGGTGAACACGCACGAATAGCCGTTGAAATTGTTCCGGAGCCGAGCGTCATGGTGGGGCGCCTCGCCTCGGGAGAAATCGATGTGGGCATGCTTCCGTCCAACGTCGCGGCGCAGCTCTACAATCGCGGCATTCCCGTGCAGATCGGAGCGGTTACCCTTTGGGGACTGCTTTACATCGTAAGTAGCGACGAGACCATTACCGACTGGACCGATCTTGCGGGGCATACGGTGCATGCGATAAGCCGTGGCGCCGGTCCCGACATCATGCTGCGTCACATTCTGGACGCCAACGGAATCGATCCGGATCGGGATGTGACCCTTGACTACCGACTTGGTCACGTTGAGCTGGCGCAAATGGTCGCCGCAGGTGAGGTGGACACAGCGGTGCTTCCGGAACCGTTTGTGACGCAGGCACTTTCACGACGGAACGATCTTTCAATTCGGCTGGACTTTCAGGACGCCTGGCGCGAACTGTACGGAACGAGCTATCCCCAGACGGTGGTCCTGGTTCGACGGGAGGTTGCCGAAAACCATCCTGATGCGGTACGTGATGCGCTTGATGCGATACGTACGGGGTGGGCGACCATGATCGCCGATCCCCAACGGGGAGGAGAATTGGCGACTCAGGCGCAACTCGGGCTGCCCGGAGAGGTGATCACTGAGGCACTCCCCCGGTTCAATGTGGAATATGTTCCCGCCGTTGAAGCAAAAGGACGGCTGCAGGAGTATTTCCGGATTCTGTATGAAAGCGAGCCGCGATCGGTAGGTGGAGCGCTCCCGGACGAGGGGATGTATTTGCCTTTTCAATGATTTCTTAGTAATTTCTTCGACATTGAAGGAGGAATGAAATGGCATATACAACACCAGATTTACCGTATGCATATAACGCACTGGAACCTCATATCGATGAAGCGACGATGCGGGTCCATCACGACAAACATCACGTCGGGTATACCACCAAGCTGAATGGGGCGGTGGAAGGAACGGAATACGAAAAGGAAGACGCCGAAGCGCTCGTCGCCAAGGTGAACTCTCTTCCCGACTCTATCAAGACGGCGGTGCGCAATGCAGGGGGCGGACACGTCAACCACGCCCTGTTCTGGAAAATACTCAGCCCCAAGGGCGGGGGAGAACCGACGGGCGCTGTCGGTGACGCCATCAAGAGCACCTTCGGAAGTTTTTCAGCGTTCAAGGAACAGTTTTCCTCTGCTGCGACTGGACGGTTCGGCAGCGGTTGGGCGTGGCTGGTCGTAAACAAAGGCAAGCTTGAAATCACCAGTACACCCAACCAGGACAGTCCCCTGAGCGAGGGGAAGACGCCGATTCTCGGACTCGACGTGTGGGAACACGCCTACTACCTGAAGTATCAGAACCGACGGGCCGAATATATCGACGCCTTCTTCAACGTTGTCAATTGGGACGAGGTTGAAAAGAACTACAAGGCCGCCCGGTAACCGGGAACGGTTGCATGCAGCGAAAAGCGCAGGAACGTTCCTGCGCTTTTTTTTTATTTTGATATTGGGTATCATGTATATATGACAAAGACGCTCAATCTTCAGCGTATCCGCGATCAGTTTCCCGCATTATCGGAAACGATGCGTGGACACGATCTCATATATTTTGACAATAGCGCGACCTCCCTGAAACCGGAGTCTGTCATCGACGCCCTGGGAGAATACTACCGGGAGTACAGCGCAAATATTCATCGCGGTGTCTATGAAATGAGCGGCCGCGCCACGATGGCGTATGATCGCGCCCGGGAATCATTGAAACGCTTTATCGGCGTCGTCGACGGGGAAGTCATTTTCACCAGGGGTGCGACGGATTCCATTAATATGGTTGCCGCCGGGTGGGGAAACGCCCACGTTCAACGCACCGACGAAATTGTCATCAGCCCTCTGGACCACCATTCCAACATCGTTCCCTGGCAGCAGCTTGCGGCGCGGAGCGGTGCCTCTCTGCGGTATATTGCCCTTACTCCCGAGGGGGCAATCACCACCGATGCGGTCGATGCAGCGATTACGGATCGAACGAAGATCGTCGCGATATCGGCGATGTCCAATGTGACGGGGTACACACCGCCGATTGAGTACATCATCGAGCGGGCCCACGACGTCGGTGCGCGAGTGCTTCTTGACGGTGCGCAGTACGTTTCCCATCACCCGACGGACGTCGCTGCACTTGAATGTGATTTTCTCGCCTTTTCGGGCCATAAGATGTGCGGCCCCACCGGTATTGGCGCCCTCTACGGGCGTACGGACGCGCTGGAAGAGATGGAACCGGTGATGTTCGGGGGTGATATGATCTCCCGGGTGACCCTGGAGGGCGCAACCTGGGCGCGTATTCCCGAGCGATTCGAGGGAGGGACGCCCCACATCGCCGGCGCGATCGGAATGGGGGCGGCCGCGGAGTTCCTCATGGAAATCGGACTCGGGAACGTCCTTGAACATGAGGAGGAGCTCTTCCGGCATATGTCCGACGCCCTTGCCGGAAAGCCGGGTATCACCCTCTACGGACCGACGCCCGGCAGCGGTTCGGCCGAACGGAGCCGAGCGGGAATCGTCTCCTTTAACGTTGAGGGTGCCCATCCCAATGACGTGGGTACCCTCCTTGACCAGCAGGGTATCGCGGTGCGGACCGGCTTTCACTGCGCCCAGCCGCTGATGAGCCACTACGGCGTGACGGGCACCGTACGGGCGTCGTTTTACCTCTACAACACGAGAGAGGAAATCGACAGGTTTATCGACGCACTGGACAGGGTGCAGTCCATCCTCGGTTGAGAGCCGGCGGTATCTCGCGTTGACACCTCAATGGCCATCAGCTAAGCTCGACGCAACCGAACAAGGAGTGGATAAGATGTACAAAGTTGTATTACTGCGCCACGGTGAAAGCGTGTGGAACAAGGAAAACAGGTTTACCGGCTGGACCGATGTTGATCTCACCGCCCAGGGTGAAGAGGAAGGAAAATCGGCCGGCGAGATCATGAAGGCTGAGGGATTTGTCTTTGACCTCGCCTACACCTCCGTTCTCAAACGGGCTATCAACACCCTCCACATTGCCCTCAACAAGATGGACCTTGTGTGGATTCCCGTTGAAAAGGACTGGCGCCTCAATGAACGGCATTACGGTGCCCTGCAGGGGTTGAACAAGGCGGAGACGGCGGAAAAACACGGTGAAGAGCAGGTCAAAATATGGCGTCGCAGTTACGACACGCCGCCGCCCGCGCTGGATCCGTCCGATACACGCCACCCCGGAAATGACCCTCGATACGTCTCCCTGAGCGAGGACGAATTGCCCGCGACGGAGTGTCTGAAAGATACGGTGGAACGCTTTCTGCCCCTCTGGCATGAAACGATCGCGCCTTCAATCCGATCGGGAAAGCGCATTATTATTGCCGCTCACGGAAACAGTCTTCGCGCCCTCGTAAAGTATCTGGACAACATCAGTGACGAAGAGATCGTGGGACTCAACATTCCCACCGGTGTGCCCCTGGTGTATGAACTGGACGAAGAACTGAAACCCATTCGCCACTACTATCTCGGCGATCAGGAAGCAATAGCGGCAAAGGCGGCGGCCGTCGCCAACCAGGGAAAAGCGAAATAAGCGGTTGCCGTAGTATGGGAATCGAGGTTGAACTGAAGGCCCGCGTTGATGATCCCGACGGATTGTCCCGTGAACTTAATCGCCTCGGTTCCTTTCAGCGGCAATACGACAAATGGGACCGATACTTCGGTCTTCCCGACAATCCGGAGCGGTCGCTCTTTCGTCTTCGCCGGGACGAGGGAGCGTTCCTGTGCACCTTCAAGAAGAGAAAGATAAAAGACTCCACCGAGGAAAACGAGGAAACTGAGTTTGAAGTCTCCGACGACGAAGCGTTCTGTCGATTTGTCAGGGAGCTCGGTTTTGACATCGTCGTGGAAAAGCGGAAAGTCGGAACGACGTGGCTGGTGGACGGCATAACCGTGGAGGTAAGTGATGTCAACGACCTCGGCCGCTTTCTGGAACTGGAGCTGATTCTGCCGGACGGCAGCGATGCGGATGCGGCGGATACCGCACGAAAGCGGCTTTTTTCCCTCCTTCGTCGTCTCGGCATATCCGAGTCGGCGTTGGAAGAGCGGCCGTACACACAGATGATCTATGAAAACGCAATTGCCTCCCGATAAGCCCCGGGCGCTCCTCTTTGATATCGATAACACGTTGTATCACCACCGGGAGTACGGGGAAGGGCAGATTGCAGGCCAGATACACCGCTTTGCCCGACACCGCAGGATTTCCGATGCGGATGCGCAATCCCTTGTCGAGGCCGAGCGACAGAGATTGATCCGCGATGAAGGAAGGCGACCATCCCTGGCCAATACGCTTGCGGCACTGGGCGTGCCGATTTCCGAGAGCATTACCTGGCGGAAAGAAGAGATCCACCCGGAACGATACCTCCGCAGGGACGACGACCTCGCGGGCATGATGGCTCTTCTCAGCGGTTCCTACCGTCTCGCCGCCCTTACAAACAACCCCCGCGACATCGGCTTGCGTACGCTACGGTGTCTCGGTATCGGCGATTATTTTGAACACGTCACCGGTCTTGACTGCAGCGGTGAGAGCAAACCGTCATGGCCTCCATTTCAGCATATTCTCGACGCCCTCTCCCTTGCCGTTGGAGAGACGGTGATGATAGGCGACCGATATGACGTCGATCTTGCCCCGATGATTGAACGCGGCGGCTACGGAATACTGGTAACCAACCGGGAAGAGCTGCTTGGAATTTCCGCAATTCTTGAGGAGGCTTATGGAATATCGTCACGCCGTTGAGCGTATCGTTTCCGTCATTGACAACGCAGTGGCACGATCCTTTCCCGACCGAGACCGCATATATATCGCCAACCCTCATGCGGGGACGCATTATCGCCACCACCGAACCGTAACCGTTGCGTCTCACTACGAAGAGCATGCGATAGAGACAAATCCGACAATCCACTGGACCGGAGGTCCCGAGGAGGCGAGGAAGGCGATTCATGCCCTCTCGGCTCCGACAATTGTCGTCAGTCTTGGAGGCGACGGGACGCACAACCATTGTCTCCGGGCGGGTATGGAAGGGGCCGACGGAATCGCTTTTCTGCGGGTTCCTCTGGGAAGCGGTAATGACGCCGGTGCGACCGCCTCCCTCAAGGAATTTCTTGCCGCCCTGAATCATCCCCTGCGGGAGCGACCGATTCCTGCGGTGAAGGTCCTTCGCAACGGGGGAGGAAACGGGACACCCGAGGCGGCATTTAACATCGCCTCCGTCGGAATTGACGCATTTATCACGGCGATGCACGACAAGTGGCGCGCCATCCTGCCGGGCAATACCTATCGGCTCCTGGTGAATCTGGCGGTGCTTCGGTATGAACGCCTCGTGAAACTTGGTCCGTCGAAACTGAAACTTACCGTATCTTCCCCGGAGACAACCGGTTCCGCAAAACCTGTGGACGATGGCCACAGAAGGCGAACTCTCGTTGCCATGGGTGTAACCGGATATCGGACGTACGGTGATCACATGCGTGTATTGCCGGGGAAGGAAAACGTCTGCGTTCTCGGAACGGCCAATCTGCTGGACAAGTTTCGCATGAAAAGCCTGTTTTACGCCGGACGCCATGTGGAAGAAGAAATTACGACGATGTATTCCGCGGAAGAGATGGTGATTGAGTATGACGGAACGTTACCCCTTCAGATGGACGGTGAAGCGATGTGGTTGCGTCGGGAGGACTTCCCCCTGCGCATGAAAATACAGACAAATGCCGTCAATATCGTCGATCCCGAATAAGTCTCACGCTCTTCCGCTGTTTCTCCTTCTTTTCATGTTCATGTCCCTGTTGCCGACGGCGGCGCGGGACATGATAGAACGGCCCCGGGCGGTGCTGCCGGGGACACCTCCCGACGGATTTGCCCTCATTCCGGCGATGTACGGCGACCTCAGCTATGTTTCCCACGCCCTTCGGGAAGGAGAAAACGATACCTTTCTTATCGGCCAGTATCTCCATACGGGAGTCGTCGACTTCGGTGTCCAGCGGATCGGTCTGTATTACGGCACATACCTCTTCACCGGCCCCGTTGACGATCCGTCACGACAGGGTTCCGACCTTGCACCGTGGCTTATGAACGCCGTGCAGTACGAATACGGACTTACCTGGAGAGCTTCTCTCGGTATCCTCGACGTGGTCGGAGAATACGGTCGAAGGAGTTTCCACCCGTTGCGCAGCCGCTTTGCTGAACCGGCGACGGATATCATCAGAGGCGGGGTTGGTGTCATGGCGATCCCTCTGGGGCGGGGCCACCTGGACACACTGCTCCGGCTGAGATGGAGTCGTCTCTTTGCCTTCTGGGGCAGCTCCATTCCCGATCCCCGGTCAACCTGGACGGTACAGATGTCGGCGGAATACCGTCGGATTCTCGGCAGTGTGCCGTCGTCCTTCAATATTGCGGTATTCGCCTCAGGCGGGTTGGACCTCCTCTTCGTGAGAGATGGAGGGGTCGACTGGGACAGCATCGGCGAGCTGGGCTTATCCATCGAGGGCGGGCCGGCGGGGAATACACCGCACCGCCGGATCGAGTCTTTTCTGTCCGCCTATCGATCAGGTGATACGGAGGAAGTTGTCGGCGAATCCTCACCGGAAACCCTCATAGGATGGGGGATACGCCTTGTATTCGACTGGTAACCTTTGGAAACTTCCGGCCGCCTTACTTGCCGCGGCGTTCGCGTCGGTATATATAGAAGCATGACCAGCACATCACGGGCAGACAGAGCCTGGACGATAGAAACCGGATCCGGACCGGTCGTATGTACCGCCATTCACGCCGGACACTCCGTCAGGGAGGGTCTGGAGGATCTGTTTGCCCTTTCGTCGGAGGAGCGATTGCGGGAAGAAGATCCCTTTACCGATCTCTTTCTTCCCCGTTCCACGGCGTATACCCGGATCGTCGTGCACCGGTCGAGATTCGAGTGCGATCTGAATCGGCCGCGATCCAAAGCTGTCTACCGCGAGCCCGCAGACGCATGGGGTCTGGACGTCTGGCGAAAACCGATACACGATGCCGTATTCGACGCCTCCTATGAGCTCCATGACCGGTTTTATCACGACGTTGATGTCCTGATCGGTTCCCTTCTTAAGGTTCACAACCGGATCGTTGTTCTCGATGTCCATTCATATAACCACCGCCGGGGAGGACCCGATGCGACACCTGCACCGGTTGAGACCGATCCGGACTATAATATCGGGACGGCGACGATGACCGACCCCGAACGGTGGGCCGACATTATCGGCGTCGCATCTTCGACACTGGCCGGGAGCGACCGGTGCGGAGCGCCTCCCGTGGTAAAGGAAAACGTCCGATTTCGTGGAGGATACCTGGCGGATCACCTCCACACCCGGTACCCCGGGAATGTCTGTGTCCTTTCCCTGGAAGTCAAGAAGTTTTTCATGGACGAATGGACGGGTACGCCCGACGGGAATTGTCTCAATACCGTTGCCACGGTAATTCATCGGCTAGCGGATACCATCAATACGACTATCAGTCCGCGGCAG
>CBDESZ010000026.1:0-149398 GCA_965242725.1 Alkalispirochaeta sp. | reverse complement strand
CCGCAGGGAGGCTCCGGATAAAGGTCTCGGCGATTTCGGAGGCGTCACGAGGCATCTGCTCTTTGAGGGGGCTGAGCAGGTTTTCCAGATCACGTTGCAGCCGTGCCAACGCCCCGATCAGTTCGGCGCGGCTCCGGTATTCAGTTTCCAGGGTGTGGTGGGGAAAGAGTATGCCCAGGACGCGCTCAAGAAACGCTTCCGCCCCGGGACGCGAAGGAAAGCATGTGCGCTCTTTATGGTGCACCGCATAGAGGTGCTCGATGAACTCGAGGTCCGCCTGCCCCGTCTTTTCGTCGCCGATGGATTTCATGGGTACAGTGTATCCAATTTTTACCGTACCGACAGCGTTCTTACCGGCGGTTTTCTCCGTTCCACTGCATACGGATAATCTCCCCGCAATCCCAGGGGCCGGTGGGAAGGAAATGCGGCTCATTTCCCTCGCATATCGTGCCATCTGAAAATTGCGACCTTTCCGGTCGCGGAGTCCCGCCGGAACGGGCGTCCCTTCCCTCCCTCAACCAGGGAGAGGACCCGTCCAGCGTACAGGAGTGATAAAGGGAAAGAAATTCTTCCCGCTTCAGGAGTGTCGCTCCGAGGCGGCGCTTGTACTCCCCTTCCATACCGAGATCCCAGAATGCGTACCCAGACTCCCGCAGGATATGCGCCAGCGTCAGAAGCTGCACCGTACCGGCACCGTTTTTCAGGTGAAATCCCGACAGGCTTGTGTATACCGCGCCGTGGGAATACCCGATCTCGCCGGCAACCAGACGACCCTGATGATAGACCTCCACTGAATGGGGATGAACGCCGTCCAGGGGAGTACGGTGAAGCTGGATCAGCGACTCCACAAGCTCCGGTATGAGCCACCGGTCGTCATAGTGCGCCATGAGCGTCCGAATGGTACCCTCAAAATCGCGGTCAATGGTCATCGTCAGGCCCCGGGCATATCGACGGGCGTTACGGCTGACATGGACATCATCAAACCGGAGAACACATCGCTGTTTGTGGAGCTTTATGAGCAGGAGCGGCGCCACCGGATGGGCGAGCCCCATGGGGATGAAGCCGTGACGGCATACGGCCGCTACCGTCTGTGCATCGATTCTCGCAGTTGCACAGAACTCCCCGCCTCTGCGGGCGAGGATGTCCGGCACGTGGGAGAGTTCGGCACTCGATGAAATGGTCGGAATCCATACGTCCAATGCGCGGAGAAATTCTCGGGTCACGGTAATGAGTATATGAAAAATCATCCGCTTCACAACGTCGTGCACCGGCGGCGGTATTTCAGGTAAGATACCGCCGATGAGCACAAGACCACACGACACCATCCCGAAATGGTACGATGCGTATATCCTCGACCTCGACGGCACCGTCTACCTGGGAGACACTCTGCTGCCGGGCGCCCGGGAGGTTACCGACAGAATCTCCCAGGAAGGAATACCACGGGTATTTCTCTCCAATAATCCCACCCGTGACCGCGAAATGTATGTGGACAAACTCAGCGGACTCGGCATTTCAGTCCGGCCCGAGGAGGTGATCACCACCGTATTCACAACCACACAGTGGATTCTCCAGAACGCACCGGACGCGACGGTCTATCCCATCGCGGAAGAACCTCTCGTCCGGGCGCTCCGGGAAGCGGGTATCGCCATTTCCGACGATCCGCGGAAAATCGACATCGTCATCGCATCGTACGACAGGGATCTGCACTGGAAAAAACTACAGACGGCGTTTGAAGCGATCTGGTACCACAAGCGCGCCTACATGATCGCCACCAATCCCGACCTCTTCTGCCCCTTTCCTGAGGGACGGGGTGAGGTTGACGCCGGTGCGGTCATTGCGGCACTGGAATCGACGACGGGGGAACGGCTGCGTATAAACTGCGGAAAACCGAGTCCCGTCATGGTACGGACGATCGCCACCGCCCTCGGAATTGAGCTGTCCAAATCCCTCATTGTCGGCGACCGGCTCTACACGGAGATCAGAATGGGTATTGACGCGGGAGTGGATACGGCACTGGTGCTCACGGGAGAGACGACGGCGGAGACATTGGCGCGCCAACCGTTGGAGAATCTGCCGACTTATACCATTCCGTCCATTGCCGGAGTGCTGCCCCGCTGAGAGATTGTCGTCCGTTCTCTGTAGCGTTGGGATTTTTATAGTATTATGAGACTAATGGACCATACGTTACTTCAATCCGCACTGGATACCGTTTCGGAGTCGGTGATCATCGTCAATTCGGAACGACGTGTCGTATACGCAAACTCCCGGTTTCTCCATCACATGGAGATACCCGAAACCATCGACGGCGAGCCGAAGCTCATCGAGCTGTGTGACCCCGAATCCCTGGCGGACCTTCTTGAAGGCATCGATCAGGCCTTTCAGGGTGAACAGGTTGACATCACCGGTGGCGGAATCCTGAATCGCCGGGACTGGACGGAACAGATAACCTGTACGCCCCTGGCAAGCGGCCTGGAGGGCGACCGCCGGCAGGAGATTCTCTTTGTCATTGTCACCGCATCTTCGGCTCAGCAGGAGGATCTCCTCGACGGCAGGTCCGGTCGCTATGAGTTTCAGGATCCCGTAACAGGGCTGCTCAACCGCCGTTCCATCAAGGTGGTTACCGACCGTGAAATGAAGCGTGCCGATCGGGGTACGCCGACGATGGCGATGCTTTTCGTGATGCTTCGGAATTTCAAACAGATAAATCAAATGCATGGGCACACCGTCGGCGATCTCCTGCTTGAAAATACGGGCATTCGTATCCGCGATACCATACGGAAAAGCGATTACGTATTCCGATGGGAAGGTACCAATCTGGTGGTACTCCTCCCTGAGCTTGCAACGCCGCTTGACGCATTGATCGTCGCGGAAAAGATCCATTCCGCCGTCACCGTTCCCTACCGTTTCAGGGGACTCGATCTCGCGCCGGATTGCCACATCGGTATATCCCTCTACCCCACGGACGCGACGGAGGTTGACGACCTCTTCAATTGTGCAAATTCAGCCGTTGTCGAAGCTGAACGCCTCGCCCTGCCGGTTCTGCACTATAACGAAGAGACGCACCGCTCCGCTTCGGAACGGCTCCACCTGCGAACGGGTCTGCAGCGCGCATTTGAACGGAATGAACTGGAACTGTACTATCAGCCCATCGTCGACAGGGACGGTGTCATCCGCGGTGCCGAGGCGTTGATGCGGTGGAACCACCCGGAACGTGGGCTCCTTGGTCCCGCATCGTTCATAGGCATTGCAGAGGACAGCAGACTCATCGGTCCCATCGATAAACTCGCGCTGTACAACGCCGCCCGGTCCATCGTTGCATGGACGGCCGACGAAGACCTCTTTGTCACGATGAATATCAGTGCCATAAACATCACCGATTCAAGCCTGCCCGTCGTTGTCGGCCAGGCGATACGGGATGCCGGTCTGACCGATCCGGGTAAACTGAAACTGGAGCTGACGGAGAGCAGGACGATAGAAAACCATGAGTATTCCCAGGCGGCCATGGATGAGCTCAATCGCATGGGCGTGGACATCTGGATCGATGACTTCGGGACGGGTCAGTCCTCTTTGAGTTACCTCAAACACCTTCCCGTTTCGACGGTGAAAATTGACAAGGATTTCATCGCCGAACTCGGAGAAAACGAGGAAGACATCGAATATCTCAAGGGAATCATCAACACCATCCGGTCGCGGGGAAAACGGGTGGTCATAGAGGGCGTCGGCGACCACAGTCAATTTGACCTGGTGAAAAATCTGCCCATCGACTTCATGCAGGGGTTTTACTTTGCCAGACCGGTACCGGCGGCGGCGTTTCATGAATTGGTGAAAAAAAAGACGCCGTTGCCATGAACGGGCAGGTGTCATACCCTTGAAGGATGAACACCGCGAACGCGCACTTTCGTGTATGGCCCGGTCGGCCCTACCCCCTGGGAGCCACATGGGATGGGAGCGGAGTCAACTTTGCACTCTTCTCCCAACACGCCGAAGGGGTGACACTCTGCCTCTTTGATGAATCGGGAAACCGGGAAACCGCGCGGATCCCCCTGCCGGAGTACACAAATGAGATTTGGCACGGCTACCTGCCCGACGTCAGACCCGGCCAGCTCTACGGATACCGCGTTGACGGACCTTACCGGCCGCAGGACGGTCACCGATTCAACAACCACAAGCTGCTGATAGATCCCTATGCGCGCAGCCTGGCGGGCGAGGTGAAATGGAACGACGCGCTCTTTTCCTATGTCGTCGGCAGTGAAGAGGAAGACCTCTCCTTTGATACACGGGACTCCGCGCCGTATATGCCCAAATGTCGCGTCGTCGATGATGCATTCACCTGGGGACGGAATCCGAAGCCGGAAATTCCTCTGGACCAGAGCATCATATACGAGCTGCATCCCCGGGGATATACGATGATGCACCCCGGCATACCGTCAACGGTACGGGGCACCTTCAGCGGCCTCTCCCGACCGGAGATCGTATCCTATGTGCAGGACCTCGGCGTCACCGCCATTGAGCTCCTCCCTGTCCATGCCTTTGCGCGGGACCGTCAACTCGTTGATCGGGGTCTCACCAACTTCTGGGGATACAATTCAATCGGTTTCTTTGCCCCCGACAATGAGTATCTCGCCGACGGACGCATTGAGGATTTCAAGATATTCGTTCAGGTGATGCACGATGCAGGCATAGAAGTGCTCCTGGACGTCGTTTACAACCATACTGCCGAGGGCAACCATCTCGGTCCGACCTTCTCCTTCCGGGGTATCGACAACGCGTCGTACTACAACCTCCTTCCCGAGAATCCCCGATACTATCGAGATTTTACCGGTACCGGTAACAGTCTGGAGCTGCTGCATCCCCAGGTCCTCCGGATGGTCACCGACTCCCTGAGATACTGGTCCGACGAGATGCAGGTGGACGGCTTTCGTTTTGACCTTGCAACGACACTGGCGCGCGTAGACGGCACGTATGAGCGGAATGCCGGTTTTTTTGATATCGTCGCCCAGGATCCCGTTCTGTCATCGGTCAAGCTCATCGCTGAACCGTGGGATACCGGTCCCGACGGATATCAGGTGGGCGGTTTTCCTCCCGGATGGAGTGAATGGAACGACAAGTACCGCGACACCGTCCGGAGCTTCTGGAAAGGCGACCAGGGGAAATTGCCGGAGCTCGCTTCCCGAATCTCGGGATCCAGCGATATGTACAATCGGCAGGGACGGCGACCGTGGGCTTCGATCAATTTTGTCACCGCCCACGACGGCTTCACCCTCCACGATCTGGTGAGCTACAACCACAAACACAACGAAGCGAACGGTGAAGACAACCGGGACGGGAACGATCACAACATCAGCTGGAACTGCGGCGTGGAAGGACCCACCGAGGACCAGCGCATCAGGGAGCTCCGCTTCCGGCAGATGCGCAACTTTATGGGAACCCTCCTGCTCAGTCAGGGCGTTCCCATGATCACCGCCGGGGACGAGATTGCCCGGACGCAGCAGGGAAACAACAACGCCTACTGCCAGGACAGTCCCCTCAGCTGGATGCCCTGGGAGGGATACAGTCATGAAGGACGGAGACTCCTTCAGTTCACCAGACGGCTCATACGACTGCGGAAGGAACACATCGTATTCAGACGGTCCCGTTTCTTTCACGGAAAGATTATTCCCGGTACGGAGGAAATCAGGGATGTCACGTGGCTGACCGCAGGCGGTACCGCGATGACCGAGGAGGAGTGGCATAATCCCAAGCTGCGGAACATGCAGGTCCTCATCAGCGGAGAAGCGGGAAGCCGCTTTCTCAACGAGAAAGGCGAGCAGGAGCCGGATGATACGTTCCTCCTCCTCATGCAGGCGGGTCACCGGAAAATCAGGTTTACCGTTCCTCCACCCCCTCCCGGCCAGCGGTGGCATCTGGAAATCGCCAGCGGCAAGACGACGTTGCGTCAGGGGAAAATCAGCATTGACGGTCGCAGCTTTGCCCTCTACAGAAGGGGGCGGGCATGAGCCGTCACAACCGCATGGACTATCGTTTTGGTCCCCTCGTCACCGAATCGGGGGTGATCTTTCGCCTCTGGGCTCCCGGCGCTGCGCAGGTTGCGGTTGAAGTCGATGATTCAATTCATTCAATGGAGCCCATGGAAGGGGGATGGTACCATTCCGATACCCTTCACTATCGCCCCGGCGTCACCTACGGCTTCCGGATTAACGACGATCTCCTGGTACCCGATCCGGCGTCCCGTATGCAGGAGGGGGATGTTCACGGCAAAAGCGTGCTCACCCCTCAGTCATCCCCGCCGCCGTCCCTCCGGAGGGAACAGGGAAACCGCCGGTGGTGGGAATCGGTGGTATATGAACTGCATACCGGTACATTTACGCCCGCCGGTACCTTTCGCGGCGTCACCGATGAACTCCCCCGCCTTGCGGAGCTGGGAGTTACGGCGGTGGAACTCCTGCCGGTGGCGGACTTTCCGGGTTTGCGCAACTGGGGGTACGACGGAGTCCTTCCCTACGCTCCGGACCGCAGCTATGGTACACCGGAAGAGCTCAGGACTCTGGTGGAACGAGCCCATACGGCGGATATCGCAGTGTGGCTCGACGTTGTCTATAACCATTTCGGTCCCGACGGGAATTACCTGCACGTCTACGCGCCCGAATTTTTCTCCGAGAGCATAGACACCCCCTGGGGACCGGCGATCGATTTTACCCGGCCGGAAGTGCGGCGGTTCTTTGTAGAGAACGCGGTCTACTGGGTACGGGAGTTCGGTATCGACGGATTGCGCCTTGACGCCGTACACGCCATTCACGATCCGTCCGTCGAGAACGGCGGAACGCATATCCTCGATGAAATTGCTCTGGCAGTCCGCCGCCACGCGCCGGAGGGCAAGGAGATACACCTTGTTCTGGAGAACGACCGGAATCAGGCTTCCTTTCTCGTCCCGGAGATGCCGGGGGAGAGGAGCGACCATCCGGAACGGTACGACGGGCAATGGAACGACGACATTCATCACGTCCTCCACGTCCTTTTAACCGGAGAGACCTTTGGATATTACGGCGATTACAGCGATGACACGGAGATGAAGCTCGCCCGGGCGCTGGCGACGGGGTACGTCTACCAGGGCGATCCCTCCCCCTCGTCGGGCAGGAAACGGGGTCAACCGAGCGCCCACCTCTCGCCGACCCGTTTTCTCTCATTTCTGCAGAATCACGACCAGATCGGGAACAGGGCGCGGGGCGAGCGCCTCACCGTCCTCACGTCCCGGGAGGCTCTACTCGCGGCGACGGCGGTCCATCTGCTGTCACCTCAAATCCCGCTGATATTCATGGGGGAGGAACTGTATGAGCAGCGCCCCTTTCTCTTCTTTTGCGACTTTGACGATCAGCTCGCCGAGGCGGTGCGGGCGGGCCGGCGACGGGAGTTCAATCTCGACGACATTCCCGATCCGGTCGACGCCGCGACCGCCGCATCGTGCATTATCGGGGCGACGGGAGACGACCACTGGACGGCGGGGTATCGCTCACTCCTCTCCCTGCGGAAGACCGAGTTGGTGCCCCTCCTCCCGACGATGAAGGCCGGCGTCTCTGCCGGCGGCGGCGAGACGATACCGGTCGTTTCCTGGAACTCGCAGCACGGCAGATGGACGATTGCATTCAACCTCGCCGACCGGAGCCGGACACTCGTCGGCCACCCGGCGTCGGAACCCCTTCTCGTTGTATCGTCTCGCACGGACCGGCGTTGGCTCACGGAGGGGACGGCACCCCCCTGGACGACGATCGTCTGGAAGGAGACGCTATGATTCCTCCATATCCGCGGGCAACCATGCGTCTGCAGCTCTCGTCGGCGATGACCTTTCTCGACGCAGCATCCCTCGTTCCCTATATGGCGGACCTCGGCGTCAGCCATCTCTACACATCTCCCATACTGGCCGCCCGGGAGGGCTCAAATCACGGATACGACATCGTGGATCATAACCGTCTCAATCCCGAGCTGGGGACGGAAAGTGACTTCCACCGCCTTGTGGAAACGCTGCACAACCACGACATGGGGCTGATTGTCGATTTTGTTCCCAACCACATGGGAGTAGGCTACTCCGACAACTCCTGGTGGCTGAACGTCCTTGAGTGGGGACAGTACTCACCATATGCAACCTTTTTCGATATCGACTGGAAGCCGTCGGAACAGAGCCTGAAAGGCAAGGTGCTCGTCCCGATTCTCGGCGACCAGTACGGGACGGTACTTGAAAACGGGGAACTCAGACTTGCCTTTGACGGCGAAAACGGTACCTTCAGCGTTCACTACTACGAACACCGGCTGCCCGTATCGCCCCGTCACTACCGGCGCCTTCTCAGGGATCTCATCGCCGACCATGCCTCCCCCGTTTCCCCCGAGTCCCGCCGGGAAGTGCAGAATCTCGCCGAGGCGTTCGGGGCGCTCGGTCCGGGCAACAAGAGCGCGAGTCGCCAGGCGCTGCTGATTCGGAAGTCCCTGGAACTGGAAAGCGCACTCGCCCGACTTGCCCGCAGCGACGGGCAGATCGCCGACGCGATCGGCGCGCTCTGTCGGCGCTGGAACGGGACGGCAGGCGACGAGAGGAGCTTTGACAGACTTCACTCCCTCCTTGAAGCGCAGGCGTATCGCCTCGCCTTCTGGCGCCTCGCGTCAAATGAAATCAACTACCGTCGTTTTTTCGATATCAACGATCTGGCTGCCGTCCGAATGGAACTTGGAGAGGTTTTTGAAATCACCCATCAGCTTGTCCTCCGTTACATTCAGGAGGGGGCGATTCAGGGTCTGCGCCTCGATCATGTAGACGGCCTCCTCGATCCAAAGGCGTACCTTCAACGTCTCCAGGAGGCGGGGGCGTACCGCCTTCTCGGCACGGGCCTCGTCTCGTATCCCGCGTATCAGGCGACCATCGATCAGCCGTTATACGTCGTCGTAGAAAAGATACTGGCCGGACATGAAACGCTGCGCTCCGATTGGCCCGTCAGCGGTACGACGGGATACGAGCATATGGCGCGCGTGGCGGAGGTGCTTTTTGACCGGGACGGCGAGGAGGCGATCACCGGCGCATATGAGAACTTCACGGGAGCGACCCGTGATTTCGAGGCGGGGGTCTTTCGGGCGAAATACCGGACGATGCACGAAACCCTCTCAAGTGAACTGAACGTCCTCGCCAACCGTCTCAGCCGCCTGGCGAAGGGCAGCAGAAAGACCCGCGATTTTTCACGTCTCGCCCTGCGGAACGCCCTTACCGATATTGTGGCCCATTTCCCCGTCTACCGGAGCTATGTGGACTCCCGGGGACCGACGGAAGCGGACCGCCGCGATGTCGAGTGGGCCGTCGCGCGGGCGCGGAAATCGGGAAAGACCTTTGACGTGAGCGCCTATGACTTTATCGGCGCCGTCCTGACCACCGATATTCTGCAGATATATCCCGGCGAGTTCCGACGGCGGGAAGTGGTCGAACTTGCGATGAAGGTACAGCAGTTTACCGCGCCGGTCATGGCAAAATCCTTTGAGGACACCGCCTTCTATCGTGACGCCCGATTCATCGCCCGCAATGAGGTGGGAGCGGAACCGGACACCCTCTACACCTCGCCGCAGGGCTTTCATTACTCATCACTGCAGCGACTTGAGGAGCATCCATTCGGGATGATCTGTACGGCAACCCATGACCACAAGCGTGGAGAAGACGTCCGCAGCCGTCTCAACGTTCTTTCCGAACTGGCCGATCAGTGGCTCACATGGACCGAACGCTTCGCTGAATATACGGGCAGCTTTACCACCGAGGTGGACGGTGACTCCGCGCCGGACAGAAACGACCAGTACTTCCTCTTTCAGACGGTGGTCGGCAGCTGGCCGATGGAGCTCGGTGAGCCCGAGTGGGAAGGTATCGACCATTTTCGGGACCGCATCCACGGGTACGCGGAAAAGGCGATGCGGGAGGCAAAGGTACACACAAGCTGGACCGCAGTGAACGAGGAGTACGAGCGGGCAACGCACCGGTACATTGACGCCCTCCTCAATCCAAAGCGCAGTCCCACCATCGTACGGCTGATTAAGACGGTGGTTGACGCCGTCGTTGCGGCGGGGGCAATCAATTCACTGAGCCAGAAGCTGCTCACCCTCACCGTTCCCGGCGTACCCGACATCTATCAGGGTACGGACCGGTGGGACTTCTCACTTGTCGATCCCGACAACCGCAGACCCGTCGACTTTTCCGTACGGACCCGGGCGCTTTCCACAATGAAAAAGATGGGCGCCGGCGGGTCATATCTCAGGGAGCTGACGGAACGGTGGCGCGACGGAGAAATCAAGGAGTATGTAATCGCCGGAACCCTCATTTTCCGAAAAGAAAAGGCGGATCTCTTTGCCGTCGGCTCCTACATTCCTCTGGAGGTCATCGGTGAGCGAAAAGAGCACGTCATCGCATTTCTTCGGGTGCACGAACGGCAGCGGACGGCAGTTATCGTTCCCCGGATCGTCTCCAACGCCCTCGGCGGTGGGAAGGGAGAACCGGATCGGTTGACCATTCCGCGGTCCTTCTGGAAGGACACCCGCATCGTCCTGCCCGATCCCTCCGGCGCGGAGTGGACGGGCGTCCTTGACGGACGTCGACACAGTCCGACCGGCGCAGGCGAGCTGTACCTGAAGGATCTCCTCACGGACCTGCCCGTCACGCTCCTGTACGACGGTGCGGAATAGGCCGGGATTATCGCCGGATCATCCCCCTGCGGGAAGGGACTTGTGAAAAACGGTCAGTCCCGCGTCGGAAAGGACCTGTTCCGTCCGCTGATCATTTTCGGTGCGGAGCACAACGACCGCTGCCGAAATGGGGGCGTATCGGAAGACGTAGAGCCCTATGACGTCGATCGATTCATCTCCGAGGGGTCGCAATACCCGCGCAAGACCGCCCGGCTCATCAGGCACCGCCACGGCGACAACTTTTTCGAGGCGCGCCGGCAACTGCCGGTGCATGAGCGCCCGACGTGCGGACGCAAGATCGTTGACCACAAGACGCAGAACTCCGCGTTGTTCGTCCCCGGAAATATTCATGCCGGCGATATCGATACCATGTTCCGCCAGCGCGTGAATGACTGAATAGATTCGTCCCGGTTCATTCTCGATGCTCAGTGAAATCTCACGAATCATGGGCGATCCCTTTCATGCCTGGTCCCTCGTTGGAGTAGACCCGATAAAAGTCGAGAGAACACTCCAGAGAACCATTGAATATTTTTTGTCGTGTTTCAGACCGCATTCGCAGACGATTGGCCAGACCGGGATCCCCGGAAATGAGAACCACCTCCCAGCCGCCGGCGTGTTTCCGCAGCAACTCTCCCGTCCGGGAATACAACCCCGCCAGATCATCCGGTTGCAGTCGAACGCCATACGGCGGATTTGAGATGATCAAACCACGCCTTTGCCGTGTCCATTTCGGTATGCTCTCCGCGATATCGGCAGTTTCAAAATGGACAAGGTGATCCACACCCGCCCGTTTTGCATTGCGCCGTGCCTTTTCCACTACCGCGGCGTCGCGATCACATCCTACAAACCGGGGGAAAGGAGCGGTCTGTTCCGGTACCGTCTTCGTTCCTGCAGCGGTGAGTTGGGCGTATGTCTCGCCCATGGCGACAACTGCTTCCTTCCACGGCCAGCGTCTCCAGGCAAAATCCCTTCCCAGCGATCCGACGGCGCGTTCCGTATGAATAAGCGCCGCTTCTATGAGAAGTGTTCCCGATCCGCAGAAGGGGTCAAATACCATACGGCGGTCACCGCCGTGATACCCCGCTTCCAGGAGCATCATCGCCGCCACATTTTCCCGCAGGGGGGCCTCCCCCGCTTCCGTACGGTATCCCCGCTCATGCAGGGGTCGTCCGGAACTGTCCACGGCAAGCTCAACGCTCCGCCCCGATGCAAAAACGGAAAGCACCAGATCGGGAGTCTCTTTTTCGATGGAAGAGCGGCGTCCCTGAAAATGGTGACGCTGGCAGTCGACAATCCCGTCTTTTACCCGCATGGCGAGGAATCTATGATCCCTCAACTCCTCGGAGCGGGACAGCGCGGATATCATGAAGGTGTGGTCGGGAGTGATGAGGCGATTCCACGGATACGCCCGGACATTCCGGTACACATCGTCGTAGTCGGAAGCATCAAACTTCGCCAGCGGCACAAGGACGCGGGAGGCGCTCCGTAACTGCCCGTTGATTCGAGCTACGTCGCCCCAGCCCGCAATGGTGACACCCACGGCGCCACCGGCCGTTTTTGGTCCGGAGTATCCAAGGGACGCAAGTTCATCCCTCACCGTCTTCTCCGCACCTCCCGGGCAGGTGACGATGACCTCACCGATTTCCGGAGCCCGGGGCCCCTCTTTTTTTTTCAGTACAACTTTTCCCGCCATTGTTACCGCCCTGAATCACCGGTTTTCCCGTTTCCCTTGTCATGGCGCCTCGTACCGTTTTTGCGGGAAGTCGAAGCCTTGAGGATCGTCATGAACATAATTCCGATCCCGATAAATATGAGCAATCCAGGCATGGCCGGGATTGTATCAGGAGTTCAGCGCAGTTTATAGAGGGACCCTGTCGGGTCAAAAAATCACTTCCCGAAGATCGAATTACGAAAAATGGGTACGCTGTTCCCTGAGGTCTTCAATTTCGGTGATCCAGAATGCACGATTTCCCCAGTCGGGGAATTCCCGGGCAAACCAATGATCATGGCGCTGCCGCGCGCGCCACGCGAGAAAGTGGATCATCCGCATGAATCGCAGACCTTCAATGAGTTCCAGTTCCTGTCGGTCAAAGGGACGGAAGCGCTCGTACCCTTCCAGCAACAGATTGATCTCCCGCCGGCACTGATCAGCGTGGTCGGGCAGAAGAAGCCACAAATCCTGCACCGCCGGTCCCATCATCATGTCGTCAAAGTCGATCAGCAGGAGTCCCTCGTCGCCCCGTTCGAGGATATTCCCCCTGTGGCAGTCTCCATGGAGGCGTATCCGCCCCGGTTCCGCAAATCTCCCGCGAAGGCACTGGAGACCTTCTTCCGCCACGTCCCGAAACTCCCCGCGGAAATCGGGGTGCACCACCTCCTCGTTCAATAGTTCCTCCACAAAGGGGGCAGTCCATTCGTCGGGACTCACGGTAAAACGGTGCATCGCTTCTTCCACTTCGCCAACGGCGTGAACCCTTCCGATGAGTGCACCAAGGCGGAGCCAGTCCTCGTCTCCTTCGGCGTCAAAACTTCGGCCTCCCCGTTTTGGAAAGAGGCTGAACGGATAGGTGACCTCTCCCTCCGCACCGTCCACGAGCGCTTCAAAGAGCGTGTCTCCATCGATATCGGAAATCGGCGGTACCACGGGAATATCCGCCGCCCCGAGGGCATCAAGAAACCTGTGCTCTTCCAGCAGGGCTTCACCGCTCCATCTACCGGGGCGGTAGAACTTCACCACATATTCATACCCGTCGTCGTCGCGAATGCCGAAGACGCGGTTTACATAACTTGCGTAAGGGGTGATCGTACCGTCGAGGCGCAGGGAGAAGAGAGCTTCCACCGCCTCAATAACCACCTCCGGCGTCAGGAGATCAAAGGTCGAAACGCTGAACATCCCCGGAGTATAGCAGAATGCGAATACCTTTTGGATGATCTGTGATACATTCCCGTATGCGCCATATTCCGCAAAGCGCCTACGTGCACATCAGTGAGAAGAAACCGAGTTTCCCCGTGGACGGGATGCTCGCGGAGTATGTGGACCATTACCACAGAACCGCGCCCTTTTCGCTGAATTACGGCGACCTCCTGGAATATCAGGAGGGGTTTCCCATGAAAGACGACAAGGACGAGGACACCTACTGGGACTGGGTGATCTACCCCCAGCGGGAGTGGGACGAGATATCCCGGGAACTGACCCGCATATACGCATTTCTCAAGACCCCCGACGACCCTGCCTTTACCGATCACCTCTACATAAGCCGTGTGGAATACTGCAACTTCGGCAATTCAAAACCTTTCCGCATACGGGTGGTAAACCGATACAACGACAACCACGATTACTACTATGTGAAACGCGCCGACGCCTCCCGCGTCTACGGCCTGGAGCTTGAACACATTCTCGCGCCAAACCGCATCGACTTCCTCGTCCGTGACGACACGCTGATTGAGGAGCACATCGCGGGGATTCCCGGGGATCTCTTTCTCAAGAAGAGAAATCTGGGAAAGGAGGAGGCTCGAATCCGCGTCGCCAAGGAGTTCGTAAAGTTTTCGGAACGATGTTTCACCAAGCTTCTCGGCGACATGCGCAGCTACAACTATGTGGTCGTGGTGACACAGGATTTCGACATGGACCAGATCAGGGTACGGGCGATCGATTTTGACCAGCAGAGTTACGAGGGTAAAATACAGGTCTATCTGCCCCAGTTTTATGAAGAGAATCAGCCAATGGTCGATCTCGTGTGGTCGGTGCTGGATGCGGGTACGATCAGGCAATACCAGAAAGAGGAACGGAGTCTCATGGCCAGACGTCTCAAGACGACGTGGGCACGCATCGACGACCTCCTCTTCTGCATGGAACAGGACGACATTTCGTCCACCGATCGCACCGCCGGACTTGCAAGCGGACTCGCCCGTTTTCACAAGGACGATGACTTCAATCACATTTCAAACATGGGGCAGCTCACCCGTCACCACCTCACCACGATGGTCATCGAAGGATCAGTAATCACGATACGGCCTTCATGGACAGGCCGATTCGACGACGCGACTGATCGATGTGAATGACCTTGACTGTCACGTGCATGCCCGGATGCACAACCTCCGCGGGATCGGCTACATATGAGTCGGAGATCTCACTTACGTGAACGAGCCCGTCCTGATGAACACCGATATCGACGAAGGCGCCGAAGGCGGTCACATTACGTACAACACCGGCGAGGACCATTCCCTCGGCGACGTCCTCAAATCGGCGAACGGCGGAACTGAAGGCGACCGGCACGAATCGCTCCCTTGGATCACGCCCGGGATGGGCAAGGTCCGACAGGATGTCGGTGATCGTCGGTATGCCGACGCCGACCGGGTGATCTACATACCGCTCTGGCGATACCCCATTCAGCACCGCAGTATTTCCCAGAAGCTCCCTGACCTGAATCTGCAGGTCTCCCGCAATTTTCTGAACGATGTCGTAGCGCTCCGGGTGGATTCCCGTGTTTTCGAGGGGATCCGCCGCCCGGGGGCAGCGCAGAAACCCGACCGCCTGCTCAACCGTCTTGGCGCCGATTCCGGCAACCGCGCCGATGTCCTGGCGACGGCGGAAGAGACCGTTCCGCTGCCGATACTCGACTATATTCCGTGCCGCCGTCGCCGACAGTCCGGCAACCCGGGAGAGCAATGCCGCTCCGGCGGTATTGACGTCCACGCCGACACGGTTGACGCAACTCTCGACTGTCGTTCCAAGGGCATTCTGCAGCATCTTCGGGGGAATATCGTGCTGATACTGGCCGACACCGATGGAGGAAGGTTCGATCTTCACCAGTTCCGCCAGCGGATCCTGCAGGCGGCGGCCGATTGAAACGGCGCTCCGATAGTACATATCCAGGTCGGGGAATTCTTCCCGGGCGATTTCCGAGGTGGAATAGACGGAAGCGCCCGATTCATCAACCGCGACGACGGGAATACCGACTCCCTCCGACGCCGCCTCCGGGGAGACCACACGCCGGCCGACAAATTCCTCTGTCTCCCGCCCGCCCGTACCGTTGCCGACTGCGATCGCCTCCGCGCCGTGGAGGCGGCACATGCGCCTAAGGATTTCTGTCGCTCCCTCCTCATCGTTTCTCGGTTCAAGGGGAAATATCTGAGCCGTCTCAAGGATCTCACCGCCCGCACCGAGGGCTACAACTTTACATCCCGTTTTCAACCCCGGATCGATCGCCACGACGGGACGGGCACCGAAGGGAGGCGCCATGAGGAGGGCTTCAAGATTCCGTTGAAAGATCTCCACCGACCGCGTGAATGCCAGGTCCCGTACGGCCCCGATTGCCTCACGCTCCAGGGAGGGCAGCAGGAGTCGCCGCCAGGCATCTTCAGCAATTTCCCGCAGCAACGCCGTCCATTCCCGGTTTTGTCCTCCTCGGTCGCCCGTTCCACCGTCGCCCTTTTCCCCTTTCGCCGGCAGCCCCGTCGCGACTATTCTGACCGCCGCCGCATCGGGCGGACGAAGCGATACGGTGAGGGCGTTCTCGGCGCCGCCCCTGAGTATTGCAAGGACCCGATGGGAGGGCGTCCTGTACGCCGGTTCACGCCATTCAAAGTAATCGCTGAAACGCCTGTCGGCGTCGGCGTTCTTTTTGACGCTTTTCAGCGCTCCCTGTCGTACAAAGAGCCGGCGCAACTCCCGCCGCACTTCAACGTCGTGGGCGGCCTGTTCCGCAAGGATATCTTTTACTCCCTGCAGTGCGTCCACGGTGGAGACGCCCCGGGGCTTCAGCTCGCCGATGATCTCCCGGGGTGGGCGGGCGGAATTCAGAAGAAGCGCCTTTGCCGCCTCCTCCAGCCCCGCCTCGCGGGCTCGGTCGGCGCGGCTTTTCTTCCGCTTTCTGAAGGGTCCGTAGAGATCCTCCAGCGTCTGCCCGTCCTCGGCGGAGCGTATTTTTCCTTCAAGCTCCCGAGTAAGGTGTCCCCCCGTCGAAAGGGTCCTGAGGATGTAGGATCGTCGTTTTTCCAGATCAGCAAGCTCTTCCTGCCGTTTCAGGAGCTGTCGCAGCTGCACTTCATCCATGCCGCCCGTCTCTTCCCTCCGGTACCGCGCGACAAAGGGCACGGTGGCACCACCGGCAAAGAGTGCGCGCGCCGCTGCCACGGCGCCGGGGTTGACGGAGAGTTCCGAGGCAATTTTCCGGTCTGACAATTCTACACGTTCCGCATCCATGACGAAGTCATCATGTCATATTCCGCGCCGATTTACACCGGGCCGCGCATTATGTATCCTCATTTCCGGGATGCAAAAAATACACAAACAATGGACAACCGGTGATTCCGCAAACGCCTATGGAATCAAGGAATGGGGAGCCGGTTATTTCGACCTCTCCGAGGCGGGAGAGGTCATCGTTCGCGTTGATGTTGACGGAAAACCGGTTTCCGTCAGTCTCATGGATATCATCGACGGTCTGGACGCCCGCGGGTTCAGCATGCCTGTGCTGCTCCGGGTTGAAAATCTTCTGGACCAGCAAATGTCCCGTTTGAATGAAAGTTTTCGTTCGTCAATTGCGGGAAACGGCTATACCGGAAGCTACAAAGGGGTCTTTCCCATCAAGGTCAACCAGCAGGCCCAGGTCATCGACGAAATGACACGCTTCGGCAAGCGGTATCACCACGGACTTGAAGCGGGCAGTAAGGCTGAACTCCTCATTGCCCTGGCAAAGCTGCCCTCCAAGGAAAGCCTGATCGTATGCAACGGGTATAAAGATCCGGAGTTCATCGATCTGGGGCTCCAGACGACGCGAATGGGATACAACGTCTTCTTCGTCATCGAAACTCCGACGGAACTTCCCACCATCCTCGACCGCAGCAGAACGCTGGGAATAAAGCCGCTTATCGGTATCCGTCTCAAGCTTTCCAGCCGCGCCGGAGGGCACTGGCAGGATTCCGGAGGTGACAATTCAATTTTCGGGCTCACGACGGGACAGGTTGTCGATCTCATCGATACCCTCAAGAAGGAGGAGATGCTCGATTCGGTGCGTCTTCTTCACTACCACCTTGGAAGCCAGATTCCCAACATCAGGGATATACGGACGGCAGTCAGGGAAACGGCGCGCTTTTACGCCGACCTCGTCGCGGAAGGGTGCCCCATGGGGTACATAGACATCGGCGGCGGTCTTGCCGTGGATTATGACGGCAGTCAGACAAACTTCGTCCACAGCAAAAACTACAATCTCGACGAGTACACCTGGGACGTCGTTGAAGTGCTTCAGTCGGTATTTGATGAAAAGGAAATCCCCCACCCCACCATCATAACCGAGAGCGGAAGGGCAACCGTAGCGTATTCGTCGATCCTTCTCTTCAATATCCTCGACGTCACGGAGTCACGGCCGGGACCGATTCCCGAGACGCCTCCTGAAGACGCCCCCGACTCGATCAGAAACCTCTTCGAGGTGCGCCAGAGCATGACCGTGCGAAACCTTCAGGAGTGCTACAACGACGCCGTATACTATCGTGAGGAAGTACGGGAAGACTTCCAGTTCGGACATGTGACGCTGCGGCATCGCGCGCTGGCGGATAACCTCTTTCTGGATATTATCATCGGGATTTCCCGTCTCCTCGGTAAGGTGAAACGGGTTCCCCGGGAGCTGGAAGATCTCACGGGGTCACTCTATGACACCTATTACGGCAATTTTTCGGTCTTTCAGAGCTTGCCCGACGTGTGGGCGATAGACCAGATCTTCCCGGTCATGCCGATACACCGCCTCACCGAGGAACCCGCTCGTCAAGCTATCCTCGCTGATATCACCTGTGACTCCGACGGCAAGATCGATACCTTTGCGGATTTGCATGACGTGCGAAAGACGATTCCCCTCCATGAGATGAAGGCGAACGAGGAGTATTATCTCGGCATTTTCCTCGTCGGGGCGTATCAGGAGACTCTGGGGGATCTCCACAATCTTCTCGGTGACACCCATGTGGTGAGCGTCAGAATCAACGGCGACGGCTCTTTCGACTTTGTTAGGGAGATTGAAGGGGACTCGATTTCCGACGTCCTGAGCTACGTGGAATATCAACCCCGGGAGCTGATTGAACTCTTCCGGCAGAAGGCGGAGGACGCGGTGCGAACGGGTACCATTTCTCCCCAGCAGCGACGGGCGATTCTGAGCGCCTATGAAGAAAGCATGCGGGGTTATACCTATTTTGAGCGGTAGTGCGCGATACGAGCATATACGGAAGGAGTTCTCATGGGACGTGTAATAATCATCGGAGCCGGCGGCGTCGGTTCCGTCGTTGCCCACAAATGTGCACAGGTTTCTACGGTTTTTGACGACATCACGCTCGCGAGCCGGACACTCCGGAAATGCGATGCAATTGCCGCGTCCGTGAAAGAACGGACGGGAGTCTCCATATCGACGCGACAGATAGACGCAGACGACGTGGACAGGCTCGTCGCACTCTTCACGGAGCTTTCTCCGGATCTCGTGATCAACGTCGCCCTTCCCTATCAGGATCTGACGATAATGGAAGGGTGCCTTCGCGCAGGAGTCCATTATCTGGACACCGCCAACTACGAATCCCCCGATTCGGCAAAGTTTGAATACGCCCGGCAGTGGGAATTTCGGGATAAATTCCGGGACGCCGGCCTGACCGCCGTCCTGGGCAGCGGATTCGATCCAGGCGTTACCAACGTCTACACCGCGTGGATCGCCAAACATCTGCTGAAAGAGATCCGTCAGCTTGATATCGTCGACGTCAACGGCGGTGACCACGGCAAGGCGTTTGCGACGAATTTCAATCCGGAGATCAACATCCGGGAGGTTACGGCGCCGTGCAGACACTGGGAAGACGGCCGCTTTGTGGAGACCCCCGCGATGAGCACCCATCGTTCTTTCACCTGTCCCGAAGAGGTGGGAACCTATGAAATCTATCGCATGTACCATGAAGAGCTGGAAAGCCTGGTCAAAAACTTTCCTTCCATACGAACCGCACGGTTCTGGATGAGTTTCTCTCCCAACTATCTCAAACATCTCGAGGTGTTGCAGAACGTGGGCATGACACGCATCGATCCCGTCGAGTATCAGGGTGTCTCGATCGTTCCCCTGCAGTTTCTCAAAGCGGTTCTGCCGGAACCGTCGACTCTGGGTGCCGATACCCGGGGCAAAACGTGCATCGGCGTCATAGCCGAAGGTACAAAGATCGATCCGAACGCCGAAGGGGACGGGAGGGTCTATCTCTATAACATCTGTGACCATCAGGACGCGTACCGCGAGGTGGGCAGTCAGGCGATAAGCTATACCACGGGAGTCCCCGCAATGATCGGGGCAAAGATGATCCTCCAGGGGACGTGGCGCACACCGGGTGTCTGGAACATGGAAGAGCTTGATCCCGATCCCTTCATGGAAGATCTGAACCGTTACGGCCTGCCCTGGACGCTGCAGCAGCCGCCGACGGTTGCGCCGCTATGATCCATGGCTCGTCAGACCCGGGCGGTTCGGCACTCGCCGATCCCCGCCCCTACAAACCCGACGACCGTCCGTACTTTGTCGGATTTGACCCATCTCTTCTTCCGACGCCTGCCTATGTGGTAGACCGTTCCGCCGTCGAGTACAACCTCAGGATCCTTCGGGAGACGGCGGACCGTGGAGGGGCGAAAATTCTGCTCGCTCTCAAGGCTTTTTCAATGCCGGAGGTGATGTATCTCGCCAGACGGTACCTTCACGGCGCGTGTGCGAGCGGCATGTACGAGGCGACCTTTGGAAGAGAAATCGCCGGCGGAGACGATGCCTTTGAAGTCCATACATACGCTCCCGCCTACGCGCCCGACGATTTTGCCGAAATCTCCCGTATCTCCCGGCACGTCATCTTCAACTCCCTGAACCAGCTGCGCCTGCATGTACATTCCGCCGGCGATCGCGGGGAACGTCGTTCGGCGGGCGGAACGCCCGCCTACGGACTGCGGATCAATCCCCGCTGTTCCATCGGCGATCATCCGATCTATGATCCATGCGCCCCCTATTCCCGACTCGGAATCAACAGGGACGAGCTGAACCGGCAAATGGAGGGAGAGACTCCGGCGGAGGCGTTACGTGGCATCACGGGCCTCCATTTCCATACGCTCTGCGAGAACGACTCCCACGCCCTTGAGCGGACACTGGAAGCGGTCTACCGGGATTTCGGCGACATACTTGAACTCCCTGCCATCAGGTGGCTCAACATGGGCGGGGGCCATCACATCACCAAACCCTTCTACGACCGGGATCATCTGGTTCAACTCATAACTGAAGCGCGAAAAAAGTATGACCTGGAAATTATTCTTGAACCGGGAGAGGCGGCGGCGATCCATTCAGGAATTCTTGTCACCTCCGTGATGGACCTCCACAGGAATGACGGGGATATCGCGATACTCGATACCTCCGCCACCGCCCATATGCCGGACACGCTGGAAATGCCGTATCGCCCGGAGGTCTGGGGTTCGGGACGACCGGGAGAAAAAAATCATCTCTACCGATTGGGTGGTCAGACGTGTCTCGCCGGCGACGTCATTGGAGATTACTCATTTGATCTCCCCCTGCAGCGGGGAGACCGCATTATCTTTGACGACATGAGCCATTACACGATGGTCAAGACGACAAGCTTCAACGGCATACCCATACCGACGATCGCCGTTTGGGATTCCCGGGAGCAGCGCGTCGTCTCCCTCCGGCGGCCGGAGTACGGCGATTTCAGAAATCGACTGGGAGGTGTGATGACATGACGGATCGTCTCTTTCTTGGAAGTGAATTCTCCCAATACCCCCTTGAACACGCCCTTTTTCACGTACTACCCGTTCCCTATGAGGCGACGGTATCCTACGGCGGCGGGACCGCGGGAGGTCCGGCGGCAATTCTGGAAGCAAGCGATCAGCTTGAGGTATTTGACGGCGTCGGCACTCCCGGTGAAGAGGGAATACACACCCACCGGGCGGTTGATTGTACCGGAACCGCCGACGAGGTCTTCCCCCGCATTACCGACGCGGTTCGCGACGTCCTGTACCGGGGCAAAGAACGACGCGGGATTCCCGTTCTCCTCGGAGGAGAACACTCAATCACTGCACCGGCAGTCCGGGGTGTCAGGGAAGGGCTGGGCAGGGACGCCCCCGTCGGGCTGATTCAAATCGACGCCCATGGAGATCTCCGCGACGAGTATGAGGGTGACAAAAACAGTCACGCCTGCGTGGTACGGCGGATACACGAGGATCAGGGAGTACCGGTTCTGCAAATCGGAGTCCGTTCCCTCTCACCTGAGGAGGTGGTCTATCGCCACACCCACACCGCCGACGCCGACACCCCCATCTGGTATCACGATGCCGCCGATATCGTTCCCGAAGGCATCTCGTCAATAGAACTTCCCGACGGGTTCCCTGAGCTCGCATACCTGACCGTCGATGTGGACGGCCTGGATGGGTCACTCATGGCCGCGACGGGCACCCCCGTACCGGGAGGGCTGGGATGGTATCAGCTGCTCTCGATCGTTCACTCCCTTGCAGAGAGGACGAAAATCGTCGCATTTGACGTCGTTGAGCTGGCGCCGATTTCCGGCTTTCACGTGTGGAATTACACAGCCGCGGAACTCACCTACCGTATCATGGGAATTGTCGCCCGCAGCGCGCCTCACACGGCGACGTAAGCCGTCACGACCGGGGCCTTCCGCCGGGCCGGGGCGGCGGCGCAAGAGAAGGAACTATGGAACGTCCCTCGGTACGCACATAGGACCAGTCGATGCGTTCTTTCAGGACCATCCAGAATCGGCCTTTCCCGACCCAATTGCCCCGTACCGCGACAGCCGTACCGTCACCGGGGTTGATGATCTGCAGATACTTTGGTGCAGGTTGATACGAGCGAAGAGCCGTACCGCCGGCAATTTTCCGCAGATTGTCCAGAAGGACCCGTCCCTGTCGGAGCGCGTGGACGCCGACCCTCGCAAGATTGTAGTCTCCTATCGCTGCACAATCGCCGACGGCAAAGATCGGTTGTCCGACGACCTTCAGGGTCGGCGCGACAACAAGAGAACCGTCACGTTCCACCTGCAATCCCGACTCCCTGAACACGGGAGGCACCTCAAATCCCGTCGCCATGATGACGAGGTCGTAGGGACCGAATGGCTTCGCCGACGCATCAGGGAAAATGTATCCATTCTCTACAGAGGTCACCCTCATTCCCAGGTGAACCACAACCCCCGAGGCGGTGAGGCTTGAGTGGGCGTAGTCACCTGCTGCATCGGGAAGATCTGAGACAAGACGCCTTCCGGCGCTGAAAAGCGTTACATCAACACGCTCCTCGGACGCGCTGTTTTCGAAGCGTCGTCTGAGATTTCCGGCCAGTTCCACTCCGGACGCTCCGCCCCCGATGACGGCGATACGCGCGGGACCGTCAATTTCATCGAGAATATCCAGGGTTGCGGTGGAAAAGGGTTTCAACGGTATGATCTTCGTCCGGTCGGCGTACCCCGCCGGCAACGAGCAGAACGTTCTGCTCCCCACGGCGCAACTGAGGATGTCCCACGGAAGGGATGAGCCGTCGGAGAGAACGAGCGTTCTCTGTTCCGTGTCTATGCGTTTCACCGCCGCGCCGACGAAGGAGGCGCTCTGCGTCTCCGTCATCCGGGCAATTGGAATCATACAGGCAGACCGCTCTACGGAGGCGCCGATGACGGACGCAAGCATTCCCGAGTAACACAGGTACGGAGACGGGTCAATAACGGTAACGTCGTATCCCAGGCGCCGCAATTCCGGAATTGCGTGAATTACTGCAAGATGTCCATGTCCTCCACCGACAAGGACCAGTCGCATGGCCAGGCGTCTACCCCTTCTTTACGGAAGTGCCCGGCGCATCGGGCGATACCGCACCCCTTGTGACCGCATGAGGCGTTGCCGCGCCGTAGACAAGCATATCCACGCTGGAGTAGACCATTGCAGATACATCGGCGCCGAATCCCATACCGGAGGCGATCATTGTTCCTTCAAGGAGTGAAAGAAATCCGCCGGCAATGATGTGAGGATTGATCCCCTTTGCATCGCCCCGTTCAGATGCACGCCGGACGAGATCCACCAGGGGTCCCATTATTACACCGTAACTGGACGCAATGAGCCGCTGTTGCGCCTCGTCGCTCAAGTCGGGCATATCGTTGTGGAGCATCGACAACAGGAACATCGGCGGCTGCCTGAGAAACCACCCCGCAGCCGCATAGAGTCCCTTTTCAAGAAGATTATCGCCGTCGCCCGCTTCATCGGACACCCCCACAAGGAGGGTGTCGAGGGCGTCGCCGATTCGGGCAAACATCCGTTCATGGACTGCCGTAAACAGCTCTTCCTTTCCGCCGGGGAAGTGGTGGTAGAGAGAGGGTTTCCGCATGTGCACCGCTTTTGCCACATCAAGGAGGGAGACGGCGTTGTATCCCCTTTTACTGAAAAGCTGTTCCGCACCGTCAAGGATGCGGTCTCTGCTTTCACCACCCCGTTCCGTCATCTTCATGCCTCTACCGGTGCCGTCCCATGCATCGTACTATATCACGACGACGGATCGGGTCAACTTGCCCGTGAAAGAAGCTGTGTCGTTACCGTTCTGAGAATATCACGGTCCCGTGTTTCGGGAAGACGCCTCATTTCCCGGTGGGCCCTGCGGGTGTACAGCTCCGCCGCAGCGAGAGCTCCATGCCGTCCCCCCGCCTCCTCAATGCGAAGACGAACTTCGTCCAGGGCTCGATTTTCCCATAACCTGAGAAGACCGTATGTGCGGGAGGACCGTCGGGATATGCGCTCCAATACGCGAATGAGACGTGCCCGCTGCCCATTGTTGGCGGCGAGGATGACCGGGAGGGTAAGAATACCCTGCTTCAGGTCCGTCCCGAGGGGTTTGCCCGTCGTCTTGCTTTCGCCGAAAATATCCAATACGTCGTCTATGATTTGAAAACCGATACCGACGTTGTATCCGACGCGCCTGAGTATTTCCACCGTGAGAGAATCATCATCCTCGGCCGCCGCCTCTGCAGCTCCGAGATGAAAACTGAGGGAAAAAAGGACCGCCGTTTTTCCGATGACCCGGTGCAAATAGCTTCTGACGGACCATTCGTCTTCACCGCTGTCGGCGTATTCGGAAACTTCCGACTCAATGAGATGACCCACGACGGCACTCACCAGCGTTGCGTTTTCCGGTCTCGCATATTCGGAGACGAGGGAAAAGCACTTTGCAAAGAGATAGTCCCCCATGAGAACCGCCGTCCGGTCACCGTAGCGACGGTGGAGCGCTTCACCGCCCCTTCTCCGGTTTGCATCATCGACGATGTCGTCATGAATGAGGGATGCCACGTGCAGCATTTCAAGGGCAGCCGCAATTTTTATTATTTTTTCTTCCGCAGCCCGACCGCCGTTCTGTATTCGTGCCGCCAAAATCGTGAAGGCGGGACGCAAAAGCTTTGCGTCCCGGGAGAACAATTCTACCAGTCCTTCAGTGATTTTTCCTCCGGGACGGGATACCTCCCGGAGGATTTCCGATTTGACGCGGTCGAGCTCCCGGCGTATTTCCGGGAAACCGTCCCACATCATCAGTCGCGGGGTTCGCCGGTGTACAGATAGGTCCGCTTCGCAATTCCGCGGGCGTTCCACCACTTTTTCAGCCACGGCATGACCCAGTGGTCAAGTCCGAATCCCCGACCGGCACCGCCAAGCATGACGATCGATGCGGCGATGTACCACAATAGTTCCGGGTTGCCCCAGCCGGATGCGATAAACATCAGACCAAAACCGATGGAAACCACCGCGGCGGGGAAGGTCAGCAGACCGCCGATGAGGGCGAGACCGATACAGACCTGCAGGATGACGACACTCGCCTGGAGGAGAAAAGCCAGGGTCGGAAAGGTGCTCAAAATATTTTCCGCAAACCATGTATAGGCGCCAAGTGCCTGCATGAGCGGCTCACCATAGGACGCTGCAGTAGAGGCGACCGCTTCCGCTCCCTCTTCCCACGCGCCGGAGGCGGCGGTTGCGGCGTCGGTTGCCGCCGCCGCGGCATCGCTCAGAACCACTCCCGGAAGGCGGACCGCATCTGCAGCGACATTGAAGATTCCGCCGTCGCCCGGATTCAACCATCCTTCAGTGATGTGCTTGATGCCTTCAGTAAGCCACTTTGCACCGAGAAAGAGTCGCAACGGAACGGCCCAGTATACCGGTACCTTCCACGCGAAGTGACCTCCAAACATGGAACGGCGATCCTTGATAGTGAGGAACTCCTCGCGGATATATTCCCACACCGCATTGATACCGGCCACGCCGAAGAGGTAGTGAAGGTTGATGAGGTGTTTCACCCCAAGGGCAAAAAAGCCCGAAAGAGACATCCCCATCACGTGGGCGACACCGTACTTGCTGCCCACGGAGACCATGAATCCGTGATAGTTGGATTTGAACTCTTCTTTTTCCTTGCCGTCGATTTCGGCAATGATGTTTTTTGCCGCCGTCTCAGCTGTCTGCAACGCCGTCTCAACAACCTGCGGCAGAACGTGCTCTTCTTCGACGTACCAGTTGATATCACCGACGATGAAGACGTTCTTCCGATCCACCGACTGCATGTAGTCGTTCACAAGCAGGCGTCCGCGCTGCCCGACGACATATCGTTCATCTTCGTCAAAGGCACATCCGGCCATACCGTGAATACCTTCGATTGATGCGACGGAGCACTCTCCCCGGGCGGTATGACCTTTGGTCAGATCCACGCGGGTGCTGAACTCACCGCCGTGAATACCGGCGGTCCAGATAAATGTATCCGTCTTGATCTCTTCATCACCGAGTTTGACGATTCCTTCGTCGGCTCCGGTGATCATCGTGTTGAGCATCACCTCGGCTCCCATTTTGCTCAGACGCACTTCCGCTTTCTTTTTCGGCTTACCGTGAAAAATGGGCAGAATCGAGTCCTTTGCCTCGATGATAAGTACCCGCACCTCATTGGGATCGATGTGATACTTGGGACAGAGTACATCCCGCCGTTCCAGCAGCTCCCCTGCCAGCTCGATACCGGTAAATCCTGCACCGGCGATGGTAAAGGTCAGAAGCTGGCGGCGTCGCAGCGTATTCGGCTCTTTTGCCGCTTCCCGGAACCGGTTTTCCACGTGGGTTCTGATACGGATCGCGTCTTCCAGAGACCACAGGGTAAAACAGTTCTCCTGAACGCCGGGAATATCAAAGAACTCCGGCGCACCGCCCGCGCCGATGACAAGATAGTCATAGGCATAGGTGGAGTCTTTTGACTTCAGCACTTTCTCGTCAAAATCGACCCCGGTGATCTCGTCGATGGCGACGTTGATCCGTTTTCCGCCGAATATCTTATGAAAGCTGATTTGCACCGCTTCCGGTTCCGTTCTGGATCCGGCAATTTCGTGCAATTCCGTCATAAGGGTATGGTAAGGGTTCTTATCTATAAGAGTAATTTCCACGTCGTTCCGACGCTTGTACCTCTTGTATAGCTGCTTGGCCGCATGAACCCCTCCGTAACCACCACCAAGTATTACAATCTTTATCTTTTCGCTCATGTAGCCTCCGTGAATCGAATGATCGATTGTAAAATATTATTCCGAATGATGCAACATTAACTGATCATTTTGTTTTTTATTGTGAATTCTTTCACATTATTAATTGACATCCTGTTGCGGCAGTTCCGGCTCCACATGGGTGATGACCCGCGTCTCCGGACCGAAACGTTCCCGTACACGTCGTTCCACTTCCGTCGCACGAACGTGTCCGTCCCTGACGGTCATTGCCCCGCGGACACGGAAGTGGACTTCAATCGCCACCACCGGGCCAAGTCGGCGCGTCTTGAGGTTGTGGGGATCACTTACACCGGGTACGTCGGCAACGATCGTGAGCAACTCGTTACACTCCTCTTCCGACAGGGAATAGTCCGACATTTCCCGAAGTGCCTCAACACCGGTCCGAGCCCCGACATAGACGATAAGAACGGCAACGACAATCGCCGTCAACGGGTCGAGTATCACCCAGTGATCTCCAAAAATGATCGCTCCCGATATGCCGAAGAACGATGCGACGGAACTCAACGCGTCGGAGCGGTGATGCCACGCGTTTGCGACGATGGCGGTACTTCCCTGATTCCAGCCGATCCGCCGGGTAACCCGAAAGAGGATTTCCTTGGTAATGATCGATATCGCGGCGAGCCAGACCGCGAGGCTTCGCGGCGGCGGGACGGCCCCCCCTTCCAGGATATGGCCGATTCGTTCAACACCCTGCCATCCAATGGCTATCCCCGCGGCAATAAGAAACAACCCGACAAAGAGGGCACTGATCGTCTCATATCTCCAGTGGCCGAAGGTGTGGTTGTCATCCGGCGGCCGCCTCGCAGCCTTGACCCCAAAAACGACAATCGCATCCGTCGCGAGGTCGGAAAGGGAGTGGACTCCGTCGGCGACGAGAGCGGCACTGAAGGCAAAGATTCCGCCGACGATCTTACCGGCGGCGAGAATGATATTTGCGACGGCTCCAATGAGGGTGATACCGATTAAATCTACACTACGTGCCAACTGTCTCTCCCTGAATACAGTTACACCGTTCTGGTCATTACCAGGAACGTGAAATACGCGACGTATATCGTCAGAAAAAGCACTCCGCCCGCCCGTGGCACCTTTCGCCTGGCCGCCAGAAACAGAACCAATAGCAGTGTCGTTCCGACCATAAAGGCAAAATCGCCACGGTAATCGGTGGTGCCGATCTCAATGGGACGTACCATCGCCGTCATTCCCAGAACCATAAGCGAATTGAATATGTTGCTGCCCACGATATTGCCGACGGATATATCCATTTCTCCCCGGCTGATGCCGGCGATGGTAGTGAAGAGCTCGGGGAGACTCGTGCCGAATGCGACGATGACGATGCCGACAAAACGGTCGCTCGCGCCGAACACATCCGTCGCCAGGGTGCTTGCGCCGCGTACAAGCAGCTCCGCCCCGACGGCGAGTGCGGCAATCCCGCCGCCGACCAGAACGATGTCCATCGCCACCGACCGTGATGCGTCACGCTCATCGGGTAATGACTCTACGAGGGGCGCGGAGGTACGCTTCGTGTGTACGCTGCGACGATAGAGAAGCAGCACATACCAGACGAGGACCGCAGCGAGAGCCAGTCCTTCCCATCGTTCCATAACACCCCCCAGCCAGACCGCGGGGGCGCCTCCGAGTTGGACAGCCGCCAGCGCGACGAGGAGATAGGTAAAAAGCATAAAGGGGGCATCAATCCTGATGACGCCCCGATCGACCGGTGCCGGTCTGGCCACCGCGGAAATTCCGAGAATAAGCGCGATGTTTATGACGTTGCTGCCCACCACATTACCGATCGAGACGCCCATTTTCCCCTGAAGCGCGGAGAGGACGCTCACGAACAGCTCCGGCGCCGACGTGCCGAAGGCAACGACGGTCAATCCGATGACGAGGGGCGGAATACGAAAATGCAGCGCCATTCCGCCGGCACCTTTCACGAGCCCCCCGCCGCCGAGGTACAGAAGCCCCATACCGATGACTACCAGTACGGAATAGAAGGTAACCATTCCTGCCGTCACAATGCCTCCGGGTTGCGCTGTACCATTCCCGCGCGAACCGGAATGGTAACGGTAAATGTCGTTCCCTTCCCCAGTGCGGACTGTACAGAGAGCTTTCCGCCGTGTGCCTCTACGGTATTCCTGACGATTACAAGTCCAAGCCCCGAGCCGCCCCGGGAAGAAACGGAAAAGAACGGTTCAAACATCCGTTCCCTCGTCTCCTCGGACATCCCCTCTCCGGTATCGCTTATCGTAAACCACCAGTACTGTTCAGATCGATCGGCACAAATGGAAATGACGTCACCGCTGTGACACGCCTTCCCCGCGTTATCCAGCAGGTTGAGGACGGATCGAACCATGCGTTGAAAATCGACGACCACCGCCGTATCGTTGCGAATTTCAGTCGACACCGTCACCCCCGCCGCATCGAGACGATGCACCAGATACTCCAGGGCTGTGGAAATGATCGTACTCGGATTGCTGACGGAGAGATCCAGCCGAATTTCCCCCCGGGAGTAGTCCAGCAGTTCTCCCGCAAGGTTGGCGAGCCGGTCGGCCTCGGTCTTTACCCTTCCTGCAAACTCACGAACGCGGTCCGGATTGTTTGCGCTCTTTTCAAGGGTATCCGCGTACCCCCTGAGCACGGAAACCGGATTACGGATGTCGTGAAGAATCATATTTGAAATCTTTCCGAGGTTGGAGAGACGCTCCTGTGCAAGGAGATCATTCTGCGCTTTTTCAAGTTTCCGGTACGCTTCTTCCAGCTCCTGATTGCGTCGATGGAGGTCCGCGACAAAACTGTCGTTGCTTTCACGAACAATGGCGGAAAGGGAGCGCATGATGGAGATGGCAAGGTCCGGATACCGCCCGACAAGCTGTGCAAAATCGTCACGCCGCAGGTAGAGAAGATCGCTGTCTTCCATCGCGACGGCGGTGGCGCTTCGGGGCAGCTCGTCAACAAGGGCCATTTCACCGAATATCCTGCCCGTCTGATTACGAAAGAGGAGGCTCTCGTCATCCATCCCGTAGTGTTTCCACACGCCGATCTCACCGGACAGGACGATAAAAAGCGTATTGCCCCGCTCACCTTCCCGGAAAATGATCTCCCCTGCGGGAAATGAGATCTCTCCACAGACCCGGGATACCGCGTCGATTACAGAATCATCGAGCTCACGAAAAAAGTACGCGTGGCGAAGAAACTCTCGCCCAGGTCTCATAAAAAAAAGCCTCCCCGGGGGGAGGCTACTACATTCCTTGAAGAAAAAGAACTTACCAATTGTCGACCATGTCGTCGGGATCACGAGCCTCTTCACCGAAGAGGTCCGTCACCGCCCGCAGATCATCAAAGTAGACGTAGTAGGTTCCGTAGGTTTCGTTGATATTGGTATCAATTGTGAATCCCCGTACCCTGATACCCGTCTCGACGGTGTAATGAGGATTACGCTGCACCATCGTCGGCGGAATCGCCACGGTAAGCTGTTTCCAGCCGCTGAAATTCAGTCTGCCCATGGGCAGGACCGCGATGTTCCCGTAGTAGTCTTCCAGGATGATGTTGAGACGGTGGTTGAAATTCCGTCCGACGACCCAGAGTGAGAGCGTCTTCACGATACCGGGAACTGCTAGCGGTCGCGTGGGCACAAGGGAGATCGTAACGGGCCCGCGGCGATAAAAATCAGCTTTGACGCCGATGACGTTTTCGTCGGTCGGTTCGATGCCCGCTTCCACCTCCGCCGGAATCGGTTCCTTGTCCATGGGACCGCCCTGAACGCGGCGATGCATGATCAGGCCACGGTCGGCCGGTATGGACGACAACCAGAATCCGGGATCCTCAAACCGATCGATTGAAATTTCTTGAAGGTTCTGTTGAGCCGTATCCACCCCGAGAGATTCGGGATCCGGTTGAGTTTCCTGGGCAAAAACCCCGGCCACACTCAGGAGCGCCACTATAGACGCCAACACAATTACTCGTTTCATGGTTTAATTCCCCTCGCCTTCAGACGCGTTGGCCCACAATTCCTGCACGTATTCGGCATCCCGCAGCTCTTCGCCGTCAAAAGGATCACGATACATGTCGGTTTCCACTTTAATTTCGTCGATGTAGACAAAAAATCCGTTCACCCGTTCCTGCGGACGCGTCCACAATACGAGTTTTGTAAGCTCGAGACCACGTAAATCCGAGGCAAACTCGCCGTTGCGCAACTCTGCGACGTAACGAGTGTCCTGAGGAATCCAGGTGGGAATGTTGATGCGTGTATTTCTCCAACCGCGATAGTTGATATCACCAAGGCGGACAACGTGGGTCATTCCGCGATAGTCGCGAAGGTGGACATCCATGTAGTAGTCGAAGTTTGAACCCCAGACCCAGATATCCATGTTGTTGACCTTACCGGGAATCGGGATTCCCCGGGGGACTTCCTCGCCGTTTTCGTTTTCTTCCACCGGTATGAACTCGAGAAAGTTATACCCCTGTCGATCAAATGCCGCCTGTACACCCAGGGCGCGCAGCGTCCTTCCTTCCGGCTCCCGTCGATACAACGCCTCCGGCCATGTATTGACCGACGCCTGTCGCGGGTAGCCTTCCGCGATAAACTTGCTCGCTTGGACAGTCCACCGGCTTTCCTCGGGATTGTCAAAATCCTCTATCACGATTGACTGGTAGTTGGTCGTTGCTTCTTGTTGTCCGAAAGCCACCATGGGCATTAACAACACGGCAAGAAGGCCAATACCGAGCAGGCGACCTATTTTCATGCTTTGCTCCTTATCGAGTGCGTCAAAATAACGGGGATGATATACCTATTCATCTTCGGCATTATAGAAACCGACCATTCCCTTTGTCAAACCACATGTGTCCCTCAATATCGGAAAAATTGCAATGGAACGTTAATTCTGTCCCCTTCAGCGTCCCCCCGAAGGAAGCGGTCGACCGCCTCCGTCCAAGAGTAACTGATCACGCCGGCGAGAGGGTATCCGGCAGCCGCCAACCGGTCACCGCCGGCGGGCAGCAGAAACTCAGCCACGACCCGGCGCGTACCGTCGGTAACTCCCATGCTGCGGAGAATACCTCCGTTCTCCCGCCCCAGTAACAGTATAAACCCCAACTTCAGACGAGGCCACCTCTCCGGCGAGGGATTCGAAAGAATTTGACGCGTCTCTTTCATGTTGAATGCGAATTTCAACCGATGATCCCGTCCTGAGGGTATCCGCAACACGTCTGCGGTCGTCGTCCAGGGCAACGATGACCCGTTCAATATGCGGGTCGGCGAGAAGATACGCCGCCGCCTCCTCGATACGTTCCGTGATTCCCGCCCCGTCAAAGAGAAGTGTTGCGCACCGTCCGCCGTCGGAGGTGCATATGACGAATGAATCGTTTGAAAGGACGACGTCGCTCCTCCCCGGGAATTCCTCCCTGGACCTCAGCGATACCGTCGGGCGCCTTCCCGCCTGCGACGGAAGGGAATCCTCCAGCACCTCCCGCAAGGGCGGCTCCGTCAGAGATTCAGGTATATAGAGTACGGCCGGAGGAGCGCACCCGATGAGCGCAGGAAGAAGGAATGCAATTGCGACAATCGGTAGAACAGATTTAGGGCTCACCGGTGGTTGCATCGCCTCCCGTGCCGCCGGCGGTTCGGAAGAGCTGCCAATATACGCCGAAAACCGAAAAACCGCATACGGCAACGAGGCCGAACAACGCCGACGACGGTCGCAGCCACTCGCTCCACATGGCGGACAGTCCCGCAATAAAGGGGGCGACGAGAATAAAGAGGACCGCCCATCCTCCTCCCCGCGCCGTGTCTGCATGGATAATGGAAAGCGGGATGAGGGTAAGGAGGGCTACGTTGATAAGGGGCCGCAGAAAGAGCTCGTAGAGTGTCCAGTACCCGTCGCCGAGAATTGCGTCCATGAAAGCGGTAAGTACGAGAATGACCGTAAAGAAGGTCAGGTATCCGACGTACTGTTCAAGAGGTTCCCGGTTCCTGAGTGAACGGTTAAAGAAGAAGGCCGCCCCGGCGATGATGAAAAACACGCCGACATAATCGCCGACCAGATAGTACATATAGATACCGCCGAGGGAGTAACTCATTTCAAGGTATGTGAAATACGCAAGTCTCACGAGGTAAAACGGTACAAAGAGGAAAAACGCTTTTACAAAGGGATTTCTGACGGTCGAAACCGTTACAGGAAGATCCTTGAAATAGGTAATCTCCCGGAACCGCGGCCCGAAAAAGGAAAGACATGCTATCGCCCCGAGGACGGGTAAGAGAACTGGAAAGAGCGCCATGACACGGAACGGTATCACTACTCTCCCGGGGAATACAAGCAATCCCGTTGCGGAATCGGGTAATGGAATCTCCCGGTTGCTATGGAAATCCTCCGGCGGAAAAGAGTATCTTAAAAAAGAACTATGCCGGAGCCATTGATGCGCTCATGGGATTTGACTCTTTTTGACGCCGATGATATGGTTTTCCACCTGTAATCTGGAGTATGAGTAACACACACGGGAGGTATGTTGGCCAAACAAGAGCTACGCACAAATGAGGCGATACGGGTACGAGAAGTTCGACTCGTCGGCAGCGATGGTGAGCAGTTGGGCATTGTCCCCACGCTCGAAGCGCTCAAAATGGCACAGGAACAGGGCGTCGACCTTGTTGAGGTGGCACCTCAGGCAAAACCGCCTGTGTGCAAGCTGCTGGATTACGGTAAGTTCAAATTCGAACAGGAAAAAAACGCCCGGGAGTCCCGCAAGAAACAGAAGCTTCTGAAGATGAAAGAGGTCCGGATGCAGCCCAAGATCGAATCTCACGATCTGGAGTTCAAGACCCGTCATATTCAGGACTTTCTCGACGCGGGGTCAAAAGTAAAGGTGACGATCCGGTTTCGCGGACGGGAACTTGCCCATACGGAACTTGGAAAAGTTGTTCTCGATAAGATTGTTGATATGATCGAGGTTCCCTTTCAGGTCGATAAAAAACCGGCTATGGAAGGGCGTTTCATGTCTATGATTCTGTCTCCCGGCGGCAAGGGAAAATAATTTCGATTCAAGGAGCATGGAATGCCGAAAATGAAGACCCGCCGCGCCGCGGCGAAGCGTTATACCGTTACGGGAAACGGTAAGGTAAAATACAAGAAGCAGGGAATGCGTCATATTCTCTCCAAGAAATCGACGAAGAGAAAACGGCATCTGCGAAAAGCGGGAATTCTCAGCCCTGCCGAGCAGAAACGGGCCAAGACGCTGCTCCCCTACGGTTGATGACGCGGCAACTCCCGGCATCACCAATACTGAACGTAATATTAGCTTGAAGAGGTAACGATACAATGCCAAGAGCAGTAGACGGAACGCGACGAAAGGATCGTCGCCGAAAGATTACATCCCAGACAAAAGGGTACTGGGGTCGACGAAAGAACACATTCCGGACGGCCAAAGATGCGCTGATGAAAGCGGGCGAATACGCCTATCGTGACAGAAAGGCGAGAAAGCGGGATTTCCGCCGCCTCTGGATCGCCCGTATCAATGCAGCGTGCCGTGCCGAAGGTCTCACCTACTCCCGTTTCATGGAGGGACTGAACAAGGCGGATGTGCAAATCAACCGCAAGGCCCTTTCCAATCTCGCGATTCAGGATCGCGACGCATTCCGGGAACTCGTTTCAACCGCCCAGGCTCAGCTGAAAAGCTGAGTCGAAGGGTGAATCAACTATGCTGAGTCTTGAACAGGTCCGCCTCCTGGACGAACGCGTCCAACGTGTCATAACCCGGACGAGCGAGCTCCAACGGGAAAACCGCGAACTTCGGGAACGTCTTGAAGGTTATCAGGAACGCATCCAGGATCTTGAAGGCAAGATCGAACAATACTCTTCCAATCAGGCGGAAATCGAGCAGGGTGTCCTCAATGCCCTCCAGCGTCTTGATGAAGTTGAAGACGCCGTCGTGGAAGGCGTACAGGAAGACCGGGTCGTGCACAGCGATCAGGATGAATCGCCGGCAGAGGAAGTCACGGCGGATGAGCCTTATACCTCGGATGAGAACATTCCGGCGGATGACGGCGATGCCGACGAAACGGAGCTCACCGAGACGGCACAACTCAATGAATCCGATGATGAATCGCAGAATTTGTATGACTCGGAGGAGTCGGGGCCGGAACTCGATATCTTCTGAGCGAAATGATGCGCATTGAGCTCCTTGGTACATCCTTTCAAATACAGTCGGACGAATCGCCGGAATACATAGAAAAAATTCTGAATCACTATTCCGACCGTGTCCGGGAAATTGAGTCCTCCGTCGCGACGGGGGACCCGCTGAAGAAGGCGATCCTTGCAGCACTTCTGGTCACGGATGAGCTCTTTCGGGAGCGGGACCACAAAACCACCCCACCCCGGGGTGTTAACCTGCCGGCGGACCACGTTGCGGAAATTGAAAAAATCACCCTTTCCCTCATCGACAAGATCGATTCCACCTTTCCTGAACGATAGCCTTTGTTGACATCCAATCCGAGGATGACATAATCTGCAGGCAGCGATGGCCGTAACAACCAGCCAACAGATATCCCGGTACTATGAGAACTATCAGACCACCGAGGTGACATTTACGAAAGAGATTATTCGTGCTCTTTTTCTCAACACCAAGCAGGTTTTCATAAAAGCCCTGGGCTATCAGTGGCCGTGCATTATCTACTCCAGCTCCATGACGGGGGCAAAAATCATCACCACGATGCAACCCTCCCTCAAGGAGACGCTGCAGAAGTCGAAAAACCTCGTCACCTTGCGGTTCAGTTTCATTCAGCGGGAAAAGAACGATCCTCTTGCCTTTTTTGTCTCCTCCAAGATATCCGGAATATCGTCCTATGGTGATCCCAAAAAGGGCCTCAGTTTCATGAATCTCGTCTTCACCCAACGTCCCCCGGATGATCTGATAGAGCGTCTCGGAAATATACTTGACGCAAACCATGCGGCGCAGCGACGCGGCGAGGAGCGGATTATCGTCTCTCCGGACATCGCCAAGAAGATCGGCCTCGCCTCAAAGGGAGCACAGGTCGTCGTGGACAACGTGCCGAGACGGGCACTCGTCCGGGACATTTCCTTCAGCGGGACCAAGATCATCATGCCGGGACTCGCAAAGTTTCTTGTAAACAAACCGATCCAGGTCAGTTTCGATTTTGAAGACCCGACGGAAACGCTCCACCTGAAGGGCAATATCGTTCGGTACGAACCGGTGGAAGGCAGATCGGACATCGCCGCCTTCGCCGTCAATTTCAACGCCGAGACGATTCCGATGGCGTACAAAATGCGCCTGAGCAACTATCTTCGCCTGGTCAAAAAGAAACCGGTCGGCTGATGCCGAATCGGTCGGCCAGTACAACAACCTAAGGATTCTGCGATGCATTCACAATCTTCTTCCGACTCCCAACAGTCCCCCATTGAGCGCCTGCTCTTCATTACCGTACCCGAGAGCTTCCATAATCACGTCGGGGATATGGCGATAGACCCATCCATCCCACTTCCGGTGGAACCCGACGGCGACCCGTCGGAATGGAACGTCGAGTCATTGACCTGGGAGATGATCATCTCCGGCATGCTCACCGTCCTCGCCGCCGATCCCGATCACGAATACGCGCCCTACTACCGCCAATTTGTCGTCGCCGCACGACCGGAAATCTTTACGGAGCTCTCCGAGACGGGAATCATCGCCGCAAAGAACGAAAATTTTCAGCTTGCCACCGATATTTTTTCCGCCCTTGCGGGCCTGGATCCGGACCGGTCCGAAGGACCCGCCAACCTGGCGATCACTCACGAGCACCGGGCGGATAACCTTGAGCGGGTTGGCCGTGAAGAGGATGCGGAACGCTATCGCCACCGGGCAAGGGAGATCTACAGCGACCTGTTGACCAGGGAGGATATCGCTCCCGACGTACGGCTCAACGCAGGAATGTTCTTCATCAAGATCCAGGACTATCCGTCGGCACAGGCGCAGCTTGAGTATTACCTCGCTGAAAGCGACGACGTAGAGAAGAAGGAGCACGCCCGGCGTATTCTCACGGAAATAAAATCCCACAACCTCAATGACCAGCTCTTCAAGGAAGCCTTCGACTTCATTAAGATCGGCGACGAGGAACGGGGAATACAGAAAATACGGGAGTTTCTCGAGAAAAATCCCGATGTCTGGAACGGCTGGTTTCTTCTCGGCTGGGGTCTGCGGAGACTGGCCCGTTTTGAAGACGGAAAAGCCGCATTTGAAAAGGCTCTGTCCCTGGGCGGGGGAAATGCGGACACCCTCAATGAACTCGCCATTTGCGAAATGGAGGTCGGATCCCATGAGGAAAGCCGGCGCCATTTGGAGGAAGCCCTCAAGCTTGAACCGGACAACACCAAAATCATGTCCAATATGGGCGTTCTGGAGTTGAAACAGGACAAGCCCGGTGAAGCTCGTCGTTATTTTGAAACGGTACGGGAGCTGGATCCCAATGATCCGGTTGCCAAACAGTATCTCGAGCTTATAGACGAGACCTACCGCTGATTTTCCAAAAAATACTTCATCCCGAATTTTAGTTTATCCCCACCCCGGCCGATAAAGTGTATAGGGAAGTCTTTGTTTCGCTTACGGCCGAAGCGGGCAGAATCTCCCCTACTCTGATTATCGGCGTTCCGGGAAGGGACTTGAATACTGCATGTGAAAAACGTGCACGTCGGTATTCTCCCGCCGGAAAACCGAAAAAAAACGGGCAAGGATGCCCGGAAACTGTTCATGGAGGATGAAGTATGATCATTAATCACAACATGAGTGCGATGTTTTCGCAGCGTCAGCAATCGGTTAACACCCGAGAGGTCCAGGGAAACATCGAAAAACTCAGCTCGGGCCTGCGTATCAACCGGGCGGGGGACGACGCGAGTGGACTGGCCGTCAGTGAGAAAATGCGGTCCCAGATTCGCGGACTCAATCAGGCATCGGAGAACGCCCTGAACGGCGTTTCGTTCATTCAGACGACGGAAGGATACCTTCAGGAAAGCCAGGACATCCTGCAGCGAATGCGCGAACTGGCCGTACAATCGGCAAACGGTATTTATACCGCAGAAGATCGCATGCAGATCCAGGTGGAAATCTCGCAGCTCGTTGACGAGATCGATCGTATCGCTTCACATGCGCAGTTCAACGGCATGAACCTTCTGACCGGCCGCTTCGGTCGCGAGGATGGCAACAATATCGTGACGGCTTCCATGTACTTCCAGATCGGGGCAAACATGGACCAGCGGGAACGGGTCTACATCGGAACGATGACCGCCCAGTCTCTCGGACTCCGCGGCGATCAGACGATCATGTCGCTTTCCACACCGGATATGTCGAATACCTCGATCGGAACGCTCGACTCCGCACTGCGTCGCATCAACAAGCAACGTGCTGACCTGGGTGCGTACCAGAACCGGCTGGAAATGGCGATCAAGGGTATCGATATCGGTGCCGAGAACCTCCAGGCGGCGGAATCCCGTATCCGCGACGTCGACATGGCAAAGGAAGTGGTGGACTACACCAAGAACCAGATTCTTGTCCAATCCAGCACCGCCATGCTCGCTCAGGCGAACACGCAGACACAATCAGTCTTGCAATTGCTCGGATAGCGTAGTACCTTTTCAGGTACCGAGTAATACTGTTCTTTGACATAGGAAGTGATCCTTCCTGATAGGCGAGCAGGAAGGGACGAGCCGGCTCATGGACGAGTCGGCGTGTCCCTTCGTTGTGCGGGGATAACGGTTTGGAAGAAGCGCGCAACGACTCTTCCAACCCCCTTCGCTTCAGAAGGTTCCGGCAATGAGTGCCGGTAATCTTGTATCAAGGAGGATCACATGATCATCAATCACAACGCGAGTGCGGCATTTGCAAACCGGACTCTCAACCAGCGGACTGCTGCAACCCAGCAGAACATCGAAGCGTTGAGTTCGGGCCAGCGAATCAACCGTGCCGGAGACGATGCCAGCGGACTTGCCGTCAGCGAAAAGCTGCGCAGCCAGGTACGCGGTCTCAACCAGGCGGAACGGAACGTACAGAACGCAGTGTCTTTCATCCAGACGACGGAAGGTTTCCTCCAGTCGTCCCAGGATATACTTCAGCGCCTGCGTGAACTGTCGGTTCAATCCGCAAACGGAATCTATACCGCCGAAGATCGAATGCAGATTCAGGTGGAAGTTTCCCAGCTGGTGGACGAGATCAATCGCATCGCTTCGCACGCTCAGTTCAACGGTATGAATATTCTGACCGGATCGTTTGCCGAGGACAGCGCCGTGGGAATGACAATGCAATTTCAAGTTGGTGCAAACATGGACCAATCGGAGCGCGTATTTGTCGGTACAATGACCGCACAGGCTCTGGGACTTGAAAACGCACAGGGTCAGGAGGGGATGATTAGCATCTCCACCGTCGAAGCGGCAAACTCCGCAATCGGTGTCATCGATTCGGCATTGCGTCGCGTCTCGCAACAGCGGGCGGATCTGGGTGCATACCAGAACCGGTTTGAAACTGCACAGCAGGGTATCTCCATTGCGGCTGAAAACCTTGCGGCATCGGAATCACGGATTCGTGACGTGGACATGGCATCAGAAGTGGTGAACTACACCAAGAATCAAATCCTGATGCAGTCCAATACGGCGATGCTGGCGCAAGCCAATACGCAGACCCAGTCTGTACTCCAGCTGCTCGCATAAAAAAACCGTTTTTATGGTGAAAGATTTCTGGACGTCATCTTTCACCCGGCCACAGGGGGGGGCGCGCGCTCTCCCCTCCTGGTTGGCTTGTACATGGAGGTACAGTATGGCTATGGAAGTTACACACGTATTGCCGAACGGACCAAATACCCCGCGTCGTGATACGGGTCGGCCGATAGAAGAAGTCCGACAGGCCTTTGCGGCCCGAGCGGAAGAACAACTGCGTGAGCGGGAAGAACGGATCAACCGCGAGCAGGTAAAGCAACTCACCCAGGAGCTGCGGGACGTCTCCCGGGCTTTCAACAAACGCCTCAGTTTCTCGTACAACGAACAACTCGAGCAGATGGTAGTTAAAGTAATCGATCGGGAAACCGATACTGTGATCAAGGAACTACCGCCTAGCGAGCTGCAGCGCGTACACCTACGTATTCGCGAGGCGATCGGCCTGCTTCTGGACGAATCGGTCTGACGGGAGTTACGGTTCGCGTAGGGCACGGGAGGGGACGTGTCTGATATTTCGATTCCAGGAATCTCAAATAATCGCGGGATGGACACCTCCAAGATGGTGGAAGACCTCATGGAGGTCGAACGCATTCCCGTTCGCCGCATGGAACGGCAGGTTGAAAGCTATGAAACTCAACGACAGGCGTGGCAGTCCCTTGGCCGGCAGATAGGTCGATTGCGGGATACCGCCCGTACGATGTACGGATTTGAAAACCCTTTTCGTGATCGCATCGGCTCATCCTCGGATGAATCGGTATTGACCGCCACGGCGAGCAGACAGGCCGTCGAGGGAGTTGAAACGGTCACGGTCCTTCAGACTGCAGGCCGTGACAGATTTGCCTCCCGACCGCTTTCCCAGGACTTCCGTATCCCCTCAGGTCGCTATGAATTTTCGGTGGGCGACGAGAGCCGCTCCATGCGTTTCGCCGGAGGCTCCCTCAGAGAGTTTGCAGCGGAGGTCAATCGACGCATGGAGGGCGTGGTCAGAGCCACCGTCGTCCCCGACACCTCCTCTACCAATGTCATCATTTTTGAAGGGACTCGGGAAGGCGCCGCCGCACAGCTTTCATTCGGTCAGGACGGTGTCTCCCTCATGGAAGAGATCGGCGTCATGTCCCGGCCTCAGCCGGACAAGGCGATTTCCTTCCTCCGCGATGAACCACTGACCCTTCAGCCGGGGGCACAGGAAGAGCTGTCCCTCCCCTCGCCTTTCAATATCGCTCCCGGAATGGTTCTGCGCTATGAAGCGCGAAGTATCAACATCCCCCGGGAGGAACAGGAAGCATTTGACACTCCTCCCGGCGTGGCTGCGGTTGATCCGGGATCCACAACATTTGGAGACATCACCATACGCAATGAGGCGCTGGGATTTGACATTCCCGTTCCGGAAGCGCCGGAACCGCCGCCCTTCGTTGAGGACAACCGGGCGCTGTCAATCCTTACCACGGGAGGGGCGCGAGAGCTTCCCCCCCTTCCTGAAACGTCATCCTTTACCACCGTGGAGATAGCCGCCTCCGACCTGCCTTCCAGTACCTCGGGATTCTCGATGGTGAACAGGAATACAAACCGTACGCTGGAAATTCGAAATATCGAAATCGTCGATCCCACGACGCGGGGCGGCAGTGTTCCGGCACGTCCACTGGAGACCGCCCGGAATGCGCGCCTCGAGTACAGCGGCGTGGAGATCGTACGGGAATCAAATACCGTCGACGATCTGATACCGGGCGTAACCCTCAACCTTCGGCGCCCCTCTCAGGAGCCCGTTGAGGTATCGGTAGAGCCCGATCGGGAAAACGCCAAGGAACGGATCATCGAGTTTGTCGGTTATTACAACCAGGTCATTCGGGACATCAACATCTATACCCGGAACGAGGAATCGCTGATCGATCAAATTGAATACTTCAGCGACAGCGAGCGGGAGACGATGGAGGAACGCCTCGGTATCTTCCAGGGAGAAAGCAGTCTCAACCAGCTGCGGAGCCGTCTGCAGACGATCATGATGAATCCCTACGACACCGGCGTCGACGGCTCCTTCGGCCTCCTTTCGGAGATCGGAATTTCAACAAACGCATCGGGTGCGGGCGGCGGCTACGACGCATCCCGGCTGCGGGGGTATCTTGAAATCAACGAAACCGCCCTCGACGATGCCCTGGCACGGGATTTCCAGTCCGTGGGACGTCTCTTCGGTCGTGACTCCAACAACGACCTCACCGTAGACACCGGCGCAGCGGTTGCACTGGAACAGTATGTCACCCCCTATGTTCGCACCGGCGGCATCATCGCCGGACGAACCGACGGCATCAATACGCGCATCGACCAGACTCAGAACCGCATTTCCCGCTACAACGAGCGGCTTGAGGATTATGAGCAGGAGTTGCGCACCGACTTTGGACGCATGGAAGGAATGATGGAGCAAATGGAAGATACATCCCAGGCGCTGGACAGACTTGGAACACAAGGATCACAAAACCGATGATGAAAATACAGATAAACGGTGTATCCATCGATTTTCAGCTGGAACATGAAAAGACAGCCGGAGAGGTTTTCGCCGGTGTATCCGCGTGGCTGCATGAATCGGGACATAGAATCACGTCAATTACCCTGAACGGCGCGTCGGTATCTGAGTCGGACACGCAGTGGCGGGACACGCCGGTAGAAAAGGTCGAAACCCTCGATGTCGACGCCGTAAGTGTCCGGGAGCGTCAGGTCAATGATTTTGAAACGATCATCTCCTACACCGATCTTCTCCGAAGGGTGATGGATGAAGGTGATGCATCACAGCGGGAAGCGGTCCTGGAAGAGCTGCCTCATGTCCTCCAGGGGATCGAGAGGAACGCCCCCGACCTTAAAGGCCTCCTGGAGGAACCCCTTGCCGACGCGTCTCACCATGATGCGGCCGTCCGGGCCGCCGTCGCCCGGCGATGCGAGGAACTGACCAGAATATTTGATCTTCGTCAGCGGGAGCTCCTTTATCCTGAACAGGAGATGGCACATACCCTCACGGCGCTGGAATCGGTGTTGCCCACCTTTGAAGAGATACCCGCGGAAATTCAGGGCGGCGATCGCAAAGGCGCTCTCGATACGATTACCCGCTTTTCCGAACTGGTCGCCAAGGAGCTGCGTATTCTCCCCGTCCTGATGACGGTGAAGCCGGAGCTGCAAACTGAGACGGTCGATGATTCACCCATTCATGAATCAATTCACGAGCTGAACAAGCTGTTTCTTGAACTGGAGGAAGCCTTTACACACAATGATCTGGTCCTCATCGGTGATATCCTTGAATACGAAATGCTGCCGCGATTTCGCGCGTTCAATGACGTCGTTCAACGACATCTCCTGACCGAGAAAAGCGATACATCCCGGTGAGTTCAATGCCGAATTTGCGAAAACAATAGTCCTGGTCTAAGCTGAGAGCATTCATGAAGGTACAACGACTAGATCATATTGAACGCGTTCCCCTCGCAATCGAATACCGTCGACTTTACCGCGCCGCGGCGGTCATACAGATTGCATCGACTTCGAGCGAGCCGGTAAACATCGAATTTTCCCTTGAGATGTCTCCCTACGGTACCAAGGAGGTACATGTCCGTTTTCTGGACGGGGCGGACTATCCCCTCGTCCCGGCGATGAAATTGCTGAAACAGTATATCAAGGATATCGACAAAGCCGGTTCTCTCCCGTAGCATCCCTCCATGCCCGAATCCGTTGTCCATACCCTCCATTCAGAAGAGGAAACGATCAGCCTGGCATCCCGCATGGCCGGAAAGCTCGTCTCCGGGATGGTTGTCGGTCTCTCAGGCGACCTCGGTGCCGGCAAGAGCGTCTTTGTCCGCGCCGCCGCCGCCGAACTGGGGGTGACGGAGCGCATGCCGAGCCCGACCTACACAATCGTTGAAGAGTACCCCCTTCACGCCTTTACGGTACTCCATATCGATCTTTACCGATTGGCCGGTCCCGACGAGTTTTACCTGCTCGGGCTGGAAGAGAGCTTTCCCCGCTGCATCTCCTTTATTGAATGGGTTGACCGCGTCCCGGAGTTGGCGGAATCGACGGATATCTCCATCCATTTTGAAGTCCTCCATGACAATGAACTCACCCGGCGTGTCTCCGTAACGTTCCGAAACGGCGGGACCGACGGGACCGGCAGGGAGGCATCCGATGGGTGATCGTATCCTTTCGATAGACACCTCCAACGGAATCCTCGGGCTTGCCCTCATGGAGGACCGGAGCCTTCTGGGAAATATCGACGATCCGAACGGGCTGCGGCATACTGAAAACCTCCTGCCCGCCATTGACGACTTTCTGCGGACCCATGACCGGGACCGGCAGTCGGCTCCCCTGTCGGCGGTTGCCGTCGCCTGCGGCCCCGGCAGTTTTACGGGTCTCCGTATCGGGATGTCCACGGCAAAAGCGCTCGCCCTTGCATGGAAGTGCCCCGTCATTTCCGTCGATTCTCTGCATGGAATTGCCGAAACGGAGCGTTATTTTCGAGCTGTCCGGGGAATACCGGTACCTGAGGCAATCCTGCCGTTTATGGATGCACGTAAGCAGCGCTATTACGCGGCGCTCTTTGTCCACGATTCTGATGCGGAAATGCTCTCCCGGGTGGTGGCAGACAGGGATATTCCCGTCGAGGAGGTGATCGCGATGGCCCGGTCATATCCCGGGACGTGCCTTACCGGTCCCGACCCTCTTCCGGAGACGGTACCCGTCGGGTTGGAACGCCCGAAGGCGGGAGGACTCTCCTGTGCTGTCGGTGTCGCGCTTCTGGGCTTCAGGAAGTATGGGCTGCGGGAGTGGGATGATCCGTACCAGGGACCGGAATATTTGCGCAGTGAAGAGATCGGAACGCGAAAATCGCACCCAACGTTCCGTCCCGATCCGCAGGGTTGACCTCGCGCGATGACCGCCGGCTGTTACTCATCCGACGGCGCGGAGGATTCACCGTTACCGTTCCCGCCGAGAAGGTCCGACAGTCCCTGCAGGTCCTCAGGAAGGCCCTGGGCGGCCGCCCTGTTTTCTTCCTGAATCGCGTCAAAAACCTCTCGCCGATGGACGTGAACGGTTCTCGGTGCGATGATACCCAGTTTCACCTGGTCTCCCCGGATTTCAAGAACGGAAACCTCGATGGAATCACCAATCATGATCCGTTCGTTGACCTTGCGACTGAGAATCAGCATGATTCCCGCCCTTCCCGGGGAAGCAGATACCGTTTGATCGGCCATCGCTGGTCCAGAGATATCGACTGACGTCCGATTCTCCGGTCCCGGTGTATGATCACCGGTCCCTGAAGGTTGCAGCTCATGTCACGCCGTTCTGCGGGGATGGTCACAATGGCAAAGACGAGGAGATCCTCCGGCGCGGGATTTTCGATCGTATCAAGGTCATCTTCCGAAATATCAAGAACGTATTCCGGCACGATGACATAGGGATTTACAAGGATGAACGCGACCTCCCTGCTTTCCATACTTTGAAGCCAGTAAAATGGCGGCGTATCGGAATCAAGAAGTGCAAACTCCCGGTGTCCTTCAAATCCGTAGAGACCGAGGGGAAATGAGACAATCTGGCGTTCTTCAATCGGAATGACGCCGTACGCTTTGGTTTCAATGGTTCGCTGTTTCATCGTCGCGTTACTGCTATCGGAGGAAATCGAGAAGCGTCGGCTGTATGACCCGGGCCGACGCCCCCAATGCGGCGCGATGTGTCTGCTCCAGCTGTCGCAGTTCCATGATCGCTTCCGCCATATCCACATCGGTATTCCGTGAGTCCTGGGCAATCACCCGGGGAATTTCCATTTCCGTGCGCTCATATGCGTAGTCCAGCCGGGAGTTAATGGCACCCAGTTTTCCCAGGCCGGCAAAGATGTTGTCAAGGGCCTGATCTACCGACTGAATTCCCCGTCCGCCTATCGCTTCCTGATCGCCTGCAAACAGATTGTCCCGAAGGCTGATCAGCGTATCAAAGACGGAGCCGCCGGAACGAAGCGCCGACGGCGCCACGTTGTCGGGAGGCGGATCCTGTGCGGACCGGACGAGGCCAAGGCGTTCAAAGACGCGTCCCTGCGTGTCGTCTTCCAGCCAGATCTGATGGGGTGATGTGCTCTGAATAACAAGGCTTGAGTATACGGGATCGACATGGGCCTTTACGGGCGCCCCCGATTCATTGATTTTGTGTACCAGAGAGTGAACTGTGTCGCCCTCGCGCACCTCGATATCGACGCCGTCGACTGAAACCGTTCCATTCTGATGAACCTGAAAATCACGTGCATCGGTACGGGAGGTGATCTGCTGGTTTTCCGCCCAGAAAACCTGATTGCCCGGCCAGTTTGTCTGGATAAACGAGTTCTCGCCGATTTCAGCGTTCTGGCGGTTGATCGTGCCCCGATACTGCACTTCCGTGATCACCGACCGCTCTCCCCCGGCGCGTATTCCCTCTACGGCACGGAACGGGAGCTGGTTGCCCCGGTCACCGGAGAAAATCGTCGTGCCGTCGGAGCCGCGTGCATTGGCAACCTCGACCATCTCATTGAGAATCTGGTCGATTTCCGTCGCCATATGACGCATGTCCTCGGCGGTATAGGTGCCGTTGGCGCTCTGTACCGCGATCTCCCGGGCTCTCTGGAGCATGTCTCCCGCCTGCTGGATGTAACCCTCGGTGATCACATTCCGGTCCCTGATCGTCTCTATGTTTTCGCTGAACCGTTCCAGGCGCGCCGTATACGACCGGTATCGTGTCGCGTGGGCGGCAGCCATCGGGTCGTCCCGGAGATTGAGAATGCGGGTCTGACCGGCAAGCTGGTTTGAGAGCTGTTCCATCGCCTTTGTCCGTTCCCTGAGGTGGAACTGCATACTGTCATTGGGTAGATTGGTACTTATCCGGTCCATTGTTCATTACACTCCCATGCGGTTAATAATGGTATCCAGCATTTGGTCGATGTTGGAGATATACCGCGCCGCCGCCTGATATCCGTGCTGATACTTGATCATCTCCGCCAGTTCCTCGTCCAGATTTACGCCGCTTATGGATTGACGCATGTCGGTGAGATCCTTGTGTATGCGCCGGCTGGTGTCCAGTGAAAGCTCCGCCTCTTCTCCCTTGAGACCTATGCGGGCGACGCTGTCGGCAAAATAGTCGTCCAGCGTCTCGGTACGACCGATTCCGACGGTGGTATTTCTGATTTGCGCAATCGCAAGCGCAGCACGTCCGTCACCGGTTTCACCCGGGCCGCCGGCGTTTGAAAAAGAGCCGGCGATGGACGCCGGTTCGCGGCGTATGTCGGGGTTGATTTCCATCCATCCCGCCGGATGCTGCAGCGGAGCGACCGAGTACGCCGCAGCGGGCCGGTCCGGCCCCTCTCCCCGCAGCGAGAGAATCGCATCCGCCTGATCCCACCGGAACGCACCGTCGGGGCCGCTCTCGCCGAGGAGTCCCGCGTATCCGGTGAGAAACTGTCCGTCGTCCTCGAGATGACGAATCACAAAGTCCCGATGTTCCATTGTATCGACGGGGGTTCCTTTGAACTCCAGCCGTCCCTGTCGATCAAGACGGGCCACGACGTCCGCGCCGGCGTTGTTGATCCGCGCGATGACGTCCTCCACCGTGTCCGTTGCCCGATATGGTACGTCCACCAGGCCGTCTACGGCGGCAGGTGACGTTGAAGGAAGGCGAATGGTTCCCTCGAGACCGATCTGGGCCTGAAGATTCAGGGAGTTTCCTCCGGAGAGGCGGAAGATGAGGCTGGTGTCGAAGTTTCCGTCAAGATCAGAATCAAAGTTGCCCTGGGCGTTCAATATGGCGGGATACTCCGTGAAAAAGTCCCGGCCGGTTCTTCCGTTAAGGCCGTACCCCTCGCGATGGATCTCGTTGACGAGGTCCACTACGTTTATGGTCATGCTGTCGAGGGCGCGTATTTCCGTCCGAATGTCACCGTCCCGCAGTTCCTGCAGCGCGCCGAGAGAACCGCCGCGAAAGCGAACCTCCTCACCGCTGTGGGCCCACACCACGGAGCTGTACCCTTCGTTCTGTCGATTTGGCGCGAGTTCAAAAGGCCGGCCGATCCGTCCCTGGACGATGTGAAAGCCTGCGGTGTACACGCTGAACTCGTCGGGGTCGCGATCGTCGACGGTGACGTCGATGATTTCAGCGAGTTTCTCCACCAGCAGGTCCCGACGATCCATGAGGTCGTTGGGACTGTCACCGGCAGCTTTGACGTTTGTAATTTCCCGGTTCACCGCGGCGATATCACGAATCAGGGTATTGGCTTCTTCAACATTTCCCTTGATTTCCTGTTCGGTCATCGCGGAGATGCGGTCCAGACTGTTGTAGCGCAGCCGAATTCCGTCGACAAGGGCCTCACCCCTTTGCAGGACCGCCTCCCGGGCGGCACGCTGGTCCGGATAGAGGGAGAGCTCCTGCCAGGAGTCCCAGAAGCGGTCCATAAGGTTTCGCACCGATGAATCGCCGACTTCGTTGTAGACCTGTTCCAGTTGGAGAATATAGCGGTCCCGGGTATCCCAGTAACTCTGGTCGCCCGAAGAGGTGATGATGCGCCCTTCAAGAAGGTGATCCCTGACGCGTTCAACCCTGGCGATATCCACTCCCTGACCGATCTGCCCCGCCGTCTCGGCGCGGTTCAACTGAGGACGGTAAATCGGCTGAGTCGCCTGCATGTGTACGCGCTGACGGGAGTAGCCCTCAGTCGACGCGTTTGTGAGGTTGTGACCCACCGTCTGAAGTGCCCGCTGATGGGCAAGAATGCCCCGTTTTCCCAGCTCGATTCCTGCAAAAGTGGACTGCATATCGCCCTCGCCTATAATTCGTGGTTGACAACCACCGCAGAAGCCGTGGAGAAGTGGCCGCGCCCCTCACGGGTGTAGCCATTTGTTGAGTGTTCCGGCATCAACTCCCGCAGAACATCGCGGTTGGTCGACATATTTGAGCGCACGTAGGCGTCCATCGTCGCCGTCCGTGACTGAAGTCGCAATACCGCAATCTTCAGAGCCCGATACTGCCGCGAGATCGCACTGCGAATCTCTTCCGGAAGATGTATGAGAATATGGGCAAACGAATTCACCTGGCCGAAAGAGGCACTCAGCTCGCCGAAGACGTCGTTCCGCTTCGACTCCACGCGGCTTATCGCCTCACTCAGTGCCGTCATTTCGGGAACGAGCCGTTCCATTCCGGTCCAGTCTTTACGGACTACCAGTCCCTGGAGGGTCGTCTGCTTCTCCGTCAGTTCTTCTATGAGCGTCGTTTGACGTTCCAGCAATTCAAGAAATAGATGGATCGCCGTCGTTTGTTTCATGCTACGCCTCCGATATTGTGTATCGGTATTCCCGGCGGTGATATTAAGGAAATGGCATGAACGGAAGTACGATGTGTGGCGTTTGACAATAACTGGTTTTTTATATATATGATTATATGGAATATGGAGGCCACATGGAACGATACGACGTGATCATCATCGGCGCAGGCGCCGCCGGACTGACGGCGGCACAATACGCCGCCCGGGGCAATCTCAAGACCCTTCTCCTGGAACGGAGCGCACCCGGTGGTCAGTGCAACGTGATTAACGACCTTGAAAACTATCCCGGTTTTCCGGAACCGATGAACGGCGCGGACTTTTCCGAACGGTTTGAAACGCAGGCGCGGAAATTCGGTGCCGAGATCACACTCGCGGAGGTTGAATCGATAACCCGAACCGCATCGGGCGTATACGAAATTGTGACCGAAGACCTCACCTACGCCGCGGATACGGTGATCCTCGCCACGGGGGCACGGCATCGTCATCTCGGCGTCCCCGGAGAGGAAGAGTTTGCCGGACGGGGAGTAAGCTACTGCGCGACCTGCGACGGGCCCATGTTTGCCGGCAAGCCGATGGTGGTTGTCGGGGGAGGTGACGCCGCATGTGATGAGGCTACCTTTCTGTCGTCACTGACAGACAGGGTCATTCTCGTTCACCGGCGGGACACATTTCGCGCCCAGGGCGCGATCGCGCAGCGGGTACTGGAGAACCCCCGGATCGACGTCCGGTTCAATACGGTTCTCGAGAAAATCATCGGCGGGGAAAACGAATACGGAATCGATGCCGTTGCCGGTGTACGGTTGCGGGACGTCACGACGGGTGAGGGAACCGAAGAGGTCGTAGGCGGAGTTTTCATTTTTATCGGCTCCGACCCCGCGACGGATCTCGTGCCCTTCGTGCGCAAGGATGAGATGGGGTATGTCGTTACCAATGAGTTGATGGAGTCTTCCTCGCCGGGACTCTTTGCGGTTGGAGATGTGCGGACGACGCCGTTCAGACAGCTCGTAGTGGCCGCCGCCGACGGAGCCGTCGCCGCCCACGCCGCGGGTAAGTACATATCCGCTCAGACAACGGCGCAGGCCTCGTTAGTGTAAAGCTTGTTGATGGTGCCTGAGTCGTGGTACCGTCGCACAATGTTCTTCGCCCTCATTGCGGCCATGTCAATACTCGTGTCGGAACCGGTCGCCGGCCAGGATAGACCGTCCGGTCCGTTCTGGGACGGCGACTTTTCCATTACCGACCATCGGGTGGAAGCCGACGGTGAGGTGAGCCGCCTGATCGATTCGCTCATATCGCAGATGTCCGACGAAGAGCGACTGGCACAACTGCTCATGGTGAGCTGGTCAACTGAAGCCCCGACACCTGAAATCATGCAGTGGATAACCGAGCGCAACATCGGCGGGGTGAAAATTTTCGGATGGAACGGAGAAAATCTGGCAGCCCTTGCCGAGGCGGTCGGCACGATGCAGAGGGCCAGTTTACAGACACCCCTCTCGATTCCCCTCTTTACCGCCACCGACCAGGAAGGTGGTTGGGTCAGACATATCAAGGACGGGACATCCATAACTCCCGGGAATATGGCAATCGGCGCGACGGGGTTGCCCTACGACTCATTCACCAGCGCCCACTACATCGGCCAGGAGCTCAGGGCGCTGGGCGTCAATATGAACTTTGCTCCTACCGTCGATGTCTATGTGAACGCCGAGGCCCATGTCATCGGTCCCCGGGCGTTTTCCGATGACCCGGTGGCGACGGGGCTTCTGGGAGTCGCCTTTTATCGCGGTATGGAGCAGTCCGGCGTCATCGCGACGGCCAAACACTTTCCCGGTCATGGGAACGCTCGCGGCGACAGCCACGGCATGCTCCCGGTCATCGAAGACGATTTTGACACGATCTGGGAACGTGACCTCCTTCCCTTCCGCATGCTGGTACGCGAGGGTATTCCCGCCGTCCTGAGCGGCCATTTGAGCTTTCCCGCCATCACCGGCGACACCGTACCGGCAAGTATTTCCCCATATTTCAAACGCCACGTCCTCCGGGAACGCCTCGGTTTTGAAGGTATCGTTATCACCGATGACCTGTACATGGGCGGTGCACTTGAATATGGACAGACCCGGGGATGGGATTTTGCGGAGTTGGTAAAACGTGCAATCGAAGCGGGGAATGACATGGTCATGCTCTCCCAGACGCCCGGATTTGACGGCGACATATGGAATCGTCTCGTCACGGCGTACCATGAGGAAGAGGAGTTCCGGCGCCGTGTTGTCGAATCGGTACGCCGCATACTGCGGGTAAAACTCGCCTATCTCAGACCCGATGGACGGGTGCCTCTCATACCTGATACGAACCGGATTCGATCATATATGCGATCACGGCCGGCGCAGCAATTTTTTCTCGATCAGGCGGGACGAAGCGTGACCATCGTACGGGACGAAGAGATACCATATCAGCCGGCCCCGGGAGAACGGATTCTCCTCGCCGGAAAGGATCCGGACTTTTTTCGGGTAGGCAGGCGGTTCCTGCCGGTTACCGGAGAGTTCCGATTTTCAAACAATACCTTCTACAACTCGACCGCCGTCGACAGGCGGCGCTTTCAGGAGACCGCAGAAGATTACGATACGGTGATATTTCTGCTCAGCGATCCCAACAGCGCTGAAGTCCTTGAAACGGTACGGGACATCGACACCCGGGTGATTGTATACAGCATCCTCACCCCGATCTATCTTGAAGATCTTCCATGGGTTCAGTCGGCCATCGCCGTCTACGGATGGGGAACGGAAAGCTTCGAAACGGGATTTGCCGCCCTCCGTGGAGATTTTGAGGCGCTGGGGAAGCTGCCGGTGGCTATTGACGGGGTGAGCGACTGAGGAAGGAAGACCTGTTATGGAAGAATGGCGCCTCCTTACCTCAGGAAATGACCGCGGATTTGCCGATTATCTCGCGAGGAATGAGCCCCGAACGACGGTAATGAGCGAGAAATATCGCTCGGAGCCGCTGGACAAACGCCTGAGAAAGGGAGGCCGTTTTTACCGGTACGGAGAGTCAGCGGCCCTCTATCACGGCCCGGGCGGTTTCTTCTATCCCGCCGGTGTTGCGCCGAACGTTCCCCGGGCCGGCCAGTTGCGAAGTCTTATCGGGTCGTTTGTCCGTCTCTACGCAATTATGGGGCAGAGCAATGACGTCGCTGCGATCGCCCGTTCTTTCGCAGGCCGACCCTCGATTTCCGTCGACTATTTTCTTCTTTCTCACCCTCCCTGCTCAGTCGAACCCAACAGTCCGCCTCATCCGGAAATATCGGTACGTGTTCCGGGGAGCGACGAGTGGCGTCAGCTCCTCCCCCTCCATATGGCGTATGAGGCGGAAGAAGTTCTTCTTCCCGGTCGGACATCAACCATCTCGGCAAGCAAGGCGACTCTCACGGAGAGTCTCAGAAAACACGTCGTCCTCGTCGCCTATTACCGGGGACAGGCAATTGCCAGGGTTGCGACAAATGCGCGGGGATATCGGACGGACCAGATCGGCGGAGTCTACACAGACCCTGCGTGGCGCGGCCGTGGTCTCGCGCGGTGGCTCATGACGCATCTCATGCGACGTCTTTCCGAAGAAGGCCGGGGAACGTCGTTATTTGTAAAGCGAAACAACGTCGCCGCCGTGAAATTATATGAGGCGTTGAATTTTTCATTTGAGTCGGACTTCCGAATAAGTTACTATAGGTAACCGTGAACATCCTTCTGGTGACCAGTGAATACTACACCCTTGCCAAGGCGGGCGGCCTTGCCGACGCCGTCACCGCCCTCGCAACCGGACTCGCCGCGGGAGGACACGACGTCCACGTGGTCATGCCGAAGTACAAAATGGTGCAGACTGACTCGTTTGAGCGGGAAGCGGCGCCGCTGTCGGTGGTGATCGCCGGTCACGACTATGGATGTGCCGTCCTGACGGCGAAGGTACAGGGCGTCACGATTCACCTCATCGAACATGAGGTGCTCTTTCGTCGGGACGGCATTTACGGTCCGACCGCGGACCAGAGCTACGGTGACAACACACTGCGATTTGCCCTGCTCTCCCGGGGTGCCCTTGAGGTTGCCCTGCTCAAGAACTTTGTGCCCGATGTGATCCACGCCCACGACTGGTCCGGCGCATTGACGCCGGTCTTTCTGCGACACTTCTATCGAAAGACGGCGATCGGTGCCGCCGGCACGGTGTTGTCCATACATAATCTCGCATTTCAGGGAACGATCCCGAAAACGGAGGGGTTGAGTACGATCGGTATGTCCGAAACGGAGGCGGAGAGCTTCGGGCTGATTCAGGGTGAATCTCTCAATCTCCTCAAGGGCGGCATTTACAGCAGCGACCGGATCGTCGCGGTGAGTCCCACCTACGCCCGGGAAATACAGCAGCCCGCTACGGATACAACCTCCATACGGCGCTGCAAATGCGCGCTCCCGATCTGCGGGGAATCCTCAACGGGATCGACACGACCGTGTGGAACCCCGACACCGATCCATATCTGCCTGCACGGTTCAATGCAGAGGACATGCGGGGGGAAACGGGTGTGCAAGGCCCAACTTCAGGATGAGCTGGAGCTTCCCGTCTCGTCCGGCACACCCCTGATCGGCATGGTGACCCGTCTGACCCGTCAAAAGGGAATAGAAGAGCTCTTTGATCCCCAGTACGGCGCGGCCGAGCGTATACTCACCGAACTTCCCGTCCAGTGGGTCGTCCTTGGAACGGGAGAGCGGTGGTGTGAAGATCGCGTCAGGGAGCTCTCGCACATGTATGAAAACTTTGCGGGACTCGCCATGTACAGCGACACCCTCGCCCATCAGATTGAAGGGGGAAGCGATTTCTTTCTCATGCCCAGCCGGTATGAACCGTGCGGTCTCAACCAGATGTATTCAATGCGGTACGGAACGATCCCCATCGTAACGCGCACAGGAGGTCTCGCCGATACCGTTGATTCTTCAACGGGATTTCATATTGAGGCGCACAATCCTGATGCCGTATTTGACGCAATCGCACATGCCGTTGCCGTCTATACCACCGATCGGGAAGAACTCAAACGGATGCAGCACACCGCTATGACCCGTGATTTCGGGCTGTACCGCTCCATTGAACAGTATGAACGATTGTACGACGGGATAATCGACGCTGAAGTCGACGAAACCTGTGACGCAGTTCCTCATCCCATGCGTTCCGACGACACCAATCCTCGATGATCGCGGCGGCGTGAATGTAATTGCCGTCGTGGTGTTCCAGGAGCTTCGCGTACGCCTCGACATCAACCTTTCGGGCGGCGACGTCGGCGAGCTGCTCCAATAACGCCCGATATTGTTCCATGTCTCCCCGCTCCCGGGAGAGACGCGCGCCGACGGTACGCGCTTCTATCCACGCCGCGCCGGGACGCATCGGGAATCGCCGGGACCGGGCGAAGGCGCGAAGCGCCATACGCTGTCGTTCCGTTGCGACGCACACCCTCTCAACAATGCGCTCCGCCCGTCGCCTCTCAGCTTCTCCCCCTCTCCGGATGAGTGTCTTTGCGAGGGCGATACCATCGGGCATCATGGGAGTTCCCTCTCTCGACGTCCCGTCCTCCCTCACCTCCCCGTCCCAGACGCCGGATAGTATTGCGTTAGCCAGGAGCGCAACCTCTGCGAGATGGACGATGTCCCGCTCATGGTGTGTCCAGACCGGGCGCACCTCATCAATCTGTCCCGTCGAGAGGTATCGCTGATAGCGTTCCGGCGCCTCCTGTCCGGAAACGTCTTCGAGACGAGGTCGTTTCAGGACGGCGGATTCCACATTGCCGAGGGAACAGTTACCGATCGTACCGGAATAGAGACGCCGAATCGTGTGGAGTACATCCCAATGGGCTTCCTCCGGAAAGGGAGTGCGGTTTATCACACAGCGACTTCTGAGCACCGGGAGATCAAAGCTGCCTCCGTTGTAGGTTACATAGAGCGGCCGGGGTACGGCGGCAATCGCATCGACAAGGGCGGCGATCAATGCCCGCTCGCCCGCCGGATCACCAAGAAAGAACTGCTCCAAGGTCAGACGACCAGGCGCGATGGGAAACGCGATGCCGATGAGAAACGCAATCGTCCCCGCCCCTCCGGACAGTCCATTGGTTTCGATATCCAGAAAAAGCGGTGTCCGGTGATCGTCGTGACCCGTTACGGGGGAGAGGGTCTGCCACCGGCCGTCGGAGGTGAAGCGGTCTCCCCATCGGCCGATATCGATTTCATGTTCCGTCGTCCGCCGGTACGCCCCCTCGGCGATAGGCGTCCACGCTCCGCCGGGTGGCTGAAGGTGTACGCGACGTTTCTCCGCGGCAGGCTTGCGGGAGCGAATCTCCCGCAGGCGATTGTAGAGATCACCCATGCGTCCAGGCGGAGAGCAGGAGCATCACCGCCTCCTTGGGATTGCCGTCCCATCCGTCGTGAATATCCGGCGGACCAACACAGGAGGGACAGCCGCCGTCACACATGCATTCGGTCACCCGCTCAACCGCGGCGTTGACGATCCATTCATAGCGAAGGGCAAAGGCCTCGGAGAGTCCGCTGCCTCCGGGGTACTGGTCGTAGAGATAGCAGGCGGGCATATTGAAGTGCGGATCTCTGACGCTCGCGTGGACGCCGAGATCCTGGGTCTGCGCCATGAGATACACCGGAGCGACGCTGCGCAGGAGACGTACGAGCCGCTGGAGCGCCACGGCGCGTCCCGGAGCCGCCATCGCTTCAAGGGCGGTTCCCACCGCCGTCTCCGGGGGAAAGAGGAAAACCACCGATCGGGTGTGCATCTGCTCCTCCGGGAGATCGATGTCGCCGTATCCCACGTTTTCATGGGACTGAAAGCGGATCTTCTTGAACTTGCCCACGATACTGCGAACAAGCACGTCTCCTATTACCGTTTGACACTGCGGTGACGCCGTGCGTTCATCTTCAGTCAACACCCGCAAATCGACCTTGACGAGGGAATCGGTATAGTAGTTAACGTCCGTCTCGGCGACATAGCAGCGCCGGTTTTCAATATCCAGTTCGGTCACCACAAACTGGGAACCCCGATGGAGATATATTGCGTTTCTTAAAGAGAAGCTCCTTGGCGGAGGGGCGGTCCATTTCCCCGATTACGTCGTTGCGACCGGCGGTGGTATCGACAATGACGACGTTGTCGCTGGTGGCGCTGCGGAGACTCACCTCCTCCGCGGGGTATGACTGCTCAACCCAGTGATAGGTCCGCCCCGTCCGGTGCAGGACGCCCGCCTCTTCCAGAAGCATGAGCATGTTGGGCGCGTCGGGGGCAAAGGTTTCTTCCTCTTCCATGGGAAGTTCAAAGACGGCGCACTTGAGCTGGTCGTAGAGGACGAAGGGGTTGTCCGGGTTGATATACGCCTTTTCCGGGTTGCCCTCAAGGAAGTACTCCGGATGCTCGATGATGAACTGATCCAGCGGCGATGCCCCGGCGACGAGGACCGCCAGAGAGACCGTCCGGCGCCGCCCGGCCCGGCCCGCCTGCTGCAGGGAGGCTGCGATACTCCCCGGAAATCCGCCCAGGACGGCGGCGTCCAGACCACCGATGTCGATACCCAGTTCAAGGGCGTTGGTACTTACCACGCCGTGAATGGAGCCGTCCCGAAGACCCCGTTCGATGGCGCGTCGCTCCGAGGGCAGATAGCCCCCGCGGTACGATTCCACCCGTATACGTCCGTTTTCGGTATAGTGGTTCGCCAGACTCTTACGGATATACTCAGCCACAAGCTCCGTCCGCTGCCGGGAGCGGGAAAAGACGATCGTTCTCACGCCGGCCTTGAGAAATCGCAGCGCCAGAAGGCGTGAGGAGTGGACGATTCCCTGCCGGATACCCTGAACGCTGTCCACCAGCGGCGGATTGTACAGAACGATGTGCTTTTCCCCCTGGGGCGCCCCGTTGTCGTCAATGAGACGCACCTGCTCCCCCACCATCTGCTCCGCCAGTTCTCCGGGATTGCCGATGGTGGCGGAACACATGATGAACTGCGGCGAGGCGCCGTAAAAGGACGCGATCCGCTTGAGCCTGCGTATGACGTTGCACACATGCGAGCCGAAAATCCCGCGATAGGTGTGCAGTTCGTCGATGACGACGTAATCGAGATTCTGAAAGAACTGCACCCATTTTGTGTGGTTGGGGAGGATTCCGGCATGAAGCATGTCCGGGTTGGTAATGATGATCCGTCCCTGCCGTCGCGCATTGGCGCGAATAGCCTGGGGCGTATCGCCGTCGAAGGTCATCACCGCGACGGGCAGGCCCCCCTCCTCGACGGTCATGTTGAGCTCCGCCTGCTGATCCTGGCTGAGCGCCTTGGTGGGAAAGAGATAGAGGGAGCGCGAGTCGGGGTTGGAAAGAATACGGTTGAGGACGGGAAGATTGTAACTCAGCGTCTTTCCCGAAGCGGTGGGCGTCACCACCACGACGTGCCGGCCCTCCGCCACCGCCTCAATCGCATCGGCCTGATGGGAATAGAGCCGGTCAATTCCGCGGCGCTGCAGCGCCGACACGATACGGCCGTCGAGAAAGGGGGGAATGTCCCGGTATCGCCCGTCCCGGGCGGGCACAACCTGCCAGTGTCGGACGTTGTCCATAAACGCCCGGTCGCCACGCAGTTCATCAATCAAGGCTGCTACCATCGCCGTATGGTAGCATGTATTTCCTTGACCGCTCCAGTCGCCGGTCTTACACTGAAATTATGGCAAATGATGTACTGACCGTTGTAATGGGTGGAGGCAAAGGGACGCGTCTCTTCCCGCTGACAGCAGAGCGTTCCAAACCGGCAGTGCCCTTCGGAGGGAAATACCGGTTGGTGGATATTCCCCTTTCAAACAGTATCAATGCAAATTTCAAGGAAATATACGTACTGACCCAGTTCAATTCGGCTTCGCTGCATTTACATATCAACAACACCTATATTTTTGACAGTTTTACAAAGGGTTTCGTCGAAATCCTCGCGGCGGAACAGACCTTTGAACACAGCGGCTGGTATGAGGGAACTGCCGACGCGGTACGGAAGAATCTCGTCCATTTCCGGACCCGCAAACCGAGCCACTACATGATCCTTTCGGGAGACCAGCTCTACCGTATGGATCTGAAGGACTTTTACGAAAAGCATGTGGCCAGCGGCGCCGACGCAACGGTGGCGGTCCTTCCGGTAACGCGGGAGGAGGCGGTGGGATTCGGGATTCTCACCGTAGACGAGGAGCTGCGGATCAACAACTTCACCGAGAAGCCGCCGCTGGAAAAGGACATTACCGCCATGAAAATCCCCGAGGGCGCCAGGGATGCGGTGCCCAACTACCGCCCCGGACGGGACTACATGGCGTCCATGGGCATTTACGTCTTCAACGCCGATGCGCTGGAGCGGGCGCTGGACAATCAGTACACCGACTTCGGCCACGAAGTGATTCCCATGATGATCGACAAAATGGAGGTCAACGCCTATCTCTTTGACGGATTCTGGGAAGACATCGGTACGATCGAGAGCTTCTACCACACCAGCCTCGCTCTCGCCGATATCACACCGGCGTTCAACCTTTTTGACGAGAACAGCCCCATATACACCCACCGCCGCGACCTTCCGCCGAGCAAGATCAATTCGGCCCGCATTTCCAATTCCCTGATCGCCGACGGCTGTATTCTCACGGATAACGTTATCGAGCGATCGGTTGTGGGCATCCGCAAGATCGTCCGTGAAGGCACACATCTGGACGGCGTCATTTGCATGGGTGCGGACTACTATGAAGAGCCGGGCCCGGAGCGTATGGACGGCGGCAAATCGCTGCCTCCCGTCGGTATCGGGAAGAACTGCCGTATCCGCCACGCAATCATCGACAAGAACACCCGCATCGGTGACAATTGCTCAATCGGGTGGGACGGGGTGCCCCCGGACGGTGATTACGACCGGTGCTACGTGCGTGACGGCATTATCATCGTTCCGAAGAACACCTCTCTGCCGGCAGGAACGGTGATTTAACGTCCCGCAGGTGCGTCGGCCCGTTTTGCTGAAAACATCCCGCCGGCGCGTCGGCCCGGTCTGCCGGAGCGGCATGACCGGCCTTATAACAACACTTCCCCACGGATCGCCTCGGGCGGGTTCCCCGTCATGCCGACAATGACAAAGTGGACGACCTCATCCGACTGCGAATCTTCAGCGCCTCACCGACAATGAGAACGCTCCTTGCGAACGCTTTCGGCAGCGAGGGAGATTGTGTTGTCGTGGAGGCGTCCCTTCTCGGCCAGGGAGGTGCGGGAGCCGCGGGAAACAAAGGAGACGCCGCAGAAGCAGACGCCGCGGGGGCCGAGGGAGAGGGCGACGCAGGGACGGCTCCCGCGGGTGCGGATGTGCTCCTGCTGGACTTCAACCCGGACGATACGGCGCAGCTCAACAGCGCCCGCCGCGTCCAGCGGCGGGCGCGCATACCCTCACTCGTATTAATTCCCGAGTTTACAATCCAACGGGAAGCGCTCCTCAGAAGAGAGGGGTTCACCCTCATCCGACGTCGACCCGATGTTCGCGCCTTCACCACCGAGGAAGGCCGCGCGCCCCTCCTGCGGACGCTGTACGCCCTGCGGCGCACGTCACCGGCTCATTATCGCGCCGTCGCGGCTGAAGAAGCAGCATGTCCCGGCGCGCGCTCCGGCCTCCGCCCCAGCGCGGAAGTCGGAGGTACAACACGCCACGTTCACGTACCGTCTCGTCGTCCCGGAACTATCATCGTCATCGGCGCATCGACGGGCGGTCCCCAGGCGATCAGGGCGGTCATACAGGAACTGCCGGAACCGATACCCGTTCCCGTTGCGATAGTACAGCATATTTCCCACGGATTTTCAGAAGGGTTTGCCCGCTGGCTTCGTGAAACGGCCCATCGCGACGTCTCCGTCGCAACGGGCGGGGAAGAACTGAAACCCGACTCGATACTTGTGGCGCCGTCGGGGCTTCACATGACTGTACAACGGAATACTGTTGAGCTGAATGATGGAGAGCGACGGCAGTTTCAGAAACCGAGTGTGGATATTCTCTTTGAGAGCGCCGCGTCGTCCTACGGCAAAGGCGTCATCGCCGTCCTCCTGACGGGAATGGGACGGGACGGTGCGGAAGGATGCGTCGCCGTACACCGCGCCGGTGGAACAACGATCATCCAGAACGAGACGACATCGGTTGTCTATGGTATGCCCCGCGCCGCCGTTGAGGCGCAGGCGGCCACGGAAATACTGCCCCTCGATCAGATAGGGTCGCGAGTATCCGCCCTGCTCGCCCGACAGGCACTGCAAATGCCGTGAAACTCCACGGATTTCCGCGTTACCAGATGTCCGTACTGGTCGCGAATGAGGTTTTCAACGGTCTGTTGCATATCGACAGGAATCCTGACGTCTTCTATCGCCCCGCACACTTCACAGACAAAGTGATAGTGCGGTTCTCTCACCGCTTCATAGACGTCGGTGTTGCTCCCGAAGCCGAGGCGGTTGACGAGTCCCTGTTCGGCGAGAATGTTGAGATTGCGATAGACGTTTCCCAGACTCAACGTCGGGAACTCATCCCGAAGTGTTTCACAGATCCAGTGCGCGGTGACGTGCTGCCTGCTCATTTTGAGAAGCTGATAGATACGATCTCTTTGTTTACTCTTGCGAAGCTTCGATGCCACGGGGAAAATATAGTAAATGCAACATATGCGGTCAACAATTAGCGAACGGTGCAGGCTATGCGGAACGACGGCGATACTGTGGATTTCCGCACCGATAACTGTCCGGAGAGGCTCGATGTCTGAAAGGATCGGTGGAAGGCACCGCACATGGCGGTACATGCGCTGTCCCGAATGCGGTCTGATACAAAGTACCGAGGCGGATCTTCCCGCTCCGGCGGAGGAGCGGGAGCGCTATCAGGAGCACAACAATAGCCTCGATGACCCTCGCTACCGCCGCTATCTTACGACATTTATTGAACGCGCCCTATCCCCCTTCCTGCAGCCGGGCGCCCCGGCGCCTCACGAGAACGGTGCGGGAGGCGTCGCCCCCGGGAGTGCCCCGGCGGTCCTCGACTACGGAAGCGGTCCGGAACCGGCTCTGGTTGAGCTTCTCCGCGAGCGCGGCTATGACGCAACCGGCTACGACCCCTTTTTCACGGCAGAAACCGACGCCCTCACCCACATAGAACGATACGATGCGATTACCGCCGTGGAAGTGGTTGAACATTTTCACAATCCCGGGAAGGAGCTTGGAAGAATTGACTCGCTCCTGAAGAGAGAAGGAGGCCTCTTCGCCGTTCGGACGGGTCTCTTTGCGGGTACCGGGGACGAATTCACCCGCTGGTGGTACCGGAACGATCACACCCACGTCTCGTTCTGGACGGAGGAGACGGTGGCATGGGTTTCGCGACGGTATAACTACACAGTCGTCGGTCGTGCCCCCGGCGATATTGTTACCTTCCGGAAGGTCGCTCCCCCGACGGCCCCATAACGCTCGGGAACGCCGGCTCCCGGCAAAGTCAGAACCGCGAAATCGCCGCCCCTTGACAGATAATCGCTCTCTTGTTATATATAAATTATTATACATAACGGGAGATCGATATGAAACGAATAGTAATCATAGGCGGCGTTGCCGCCGGTGCAACAGCAGCCGCCCGGGCACGCAGACTGGACGGAGAAGCGGAAATAACCATTCTGGAACGGGGAGCGGACGTATCCTTTGCCAACTGCGGACTTCCCTACTATCTGGGACGGGACATCGAGCACCGTTCGTCCCTCATTCTCGCCAGCCCGCAGACCTTTGAAGACCAATATCGCGTGACCGTCCATACCGAGACGGAAGCCCTGAAAATAGACCGGGAGCGGAATGTGGTGCTCTCCAGGAACCTCTCCACCGGTGAGGAGCGGGAGCATTCCTATGACAGTCTGATTCTCGCCCAGGGAGGCAAGCCGGTTGTCCCGCCCCTTCCCGGTGTGGAAAAGGACCACGTCTTTCAGCTGTGGACGCTGGATGACATGGATGCCATCGACCGGTTCATAGAAAACGAAGAACCCCGAAAGGCGGTCGTCGTGGGGGGCGGCTTTATCGGCCTGGAGATGGTTGAAGCCCTCGCCAAACGGGGTATGGACGTGAGCCTCGTGGAAATGGTACCCCAGGTCATGCCCAATCTGGAGGGCGAATTTGCCGGATTTCTCCAGAAGGAACTCCTTGACTACGGAATCAATCTCCACCTCGGTCGATCGGTGACGGAGATCGCCGATGGGCACCTGGTACTCGACTCGGGAGAACATGTGGATGCCGACTTCGTCCTTCTCTCCGTCGGGGTCCGCCCCACCCTCACCCTTGCTCAGGAAGCAGGACTTGAAATGGGTGCCGCCGGCGGCCTCAAGGTGAACAACCGCCTACAGACGAGCGATGAGAACATATTTGCCGCCGGAGACATGGTGGAAATCGAACACACAGTCATGGGTCAAACGGTACGCATGCCCCTTGCGGGACCCGCCAATCGGCAGGGGCGTCTGGTCGCGGAAAACGCCCTGGGAGGCTCCCGCGTCTACAAGGGTGCCATGGGCACATCGATCGTGAAAGTCTTCGGTGCCGTCGCCGGATCGGTGGGACTCAACCTGAAGACGGCGCGAAAACAGAAAATCAACGCCGACGCCGTGGTGGTTCACAAGGCGAGCCACACCGCATATTTTCCCGGTTCGGAAAAGGTCAGCCTCATGGTGATCTTCGACCGTGAAAGCGGCAAAGTACTGGGAGCTCAGGCGGCGGGTCGCGTCGGCATCGACAAGCGCCTGGACGTCATGGCGACGGCGATCGCCGGGGAACTCACCGTGGCGGATCTGGAGGAGCTCGATCTCGCATACGCACCACCCTTCAACAGCCCCAACGGACCGGTCAACATGGCCGCATTTACCGCCTCCAATCATATGAGCGGATTCAGTCCTTCCATACTCGCCCAGGACGTGCAGGAGTTCGCCGTGAAAGAGCAGCCCATTGCCATAGACCTGCGGGATCCCATCTCTTTCCGGAAAGCCAACCTCGCCGGCAGCTCCAACGCCAGCCAGAACATCCTCCGGGACCACATGGACGAAATACCCCGGGACCAGGCAATCCTGCTCATCAGTGACGACGGTCAGAAAGGACACGTCGCCCTGCGCATGCTCAAGGCCGCCGGATTTGAAAAGGTCTACAACCTCTCCGGCGGATACATCTCCCTGGAGCGTCACGCCCGGGCCGCGGGATTTGACCGCATCAGGGTCGGACTCCTTCCGGTGGAACGGAAGTCCATAGAAGACCTGGAAGCGGGAGGTGGACGCGCGCACGCAGGCGACCAGGCAGAGGGTGATACGGACGCGGCGGCCGCCGACAACGCGCCTGCCGCCGACGGCCCCCTCATCGTCGATGTTCGTACACCGATGGAGTTTCAAATGGGCGCTTATCCCGGCGCAATCAACGTCAACCTGGACGACGTGTACGACTGGGCGGAGCAGATCACCGATAGGGACCGGGAAATCATCCTCTACTGCGCATCCGGCGCCCGCTCCGCCTACGGCAAGCGAATACTCGAGCAGCTGGGATTTACCAACGTCCAGAACGGGGGAAGCCTCCACGACGTCATGGCGTCCCAGCCCGGCTGAGTCCGCCGCCAGGTGAAACTGGCGGGCACTGCACCCCGCGCCGTCGCCCTGCGCCGCTGAAACCGACGTCGCCGCGCCGGATCGCGCAAAGCGCTGCAGGGCACGCAGGGAATCGCAGAAAAAGGCGTTGACAAAGGTTGGCGCAATCGGTATAAATCGTACATCGCAATTGTCGCGAAGCGGCAGTTGCATCGCCTTCAGGGGGTGTAGCGAAGTTGGTTATCGCGCCGGCCTGTCAAGCCGGAGATCGCGGGTTCGATCCCCGTCACTCCCGACCTTCAAGCCCGTCGCTTTGCGGCGGGTTTTTTTATTTTCTTTTTTTTAATTGAACGCCGGGCGTCCCGCGGGGCCGCGCCTCTGTCCGACGCCGCCGCCCGGATCGGTTGGCTGCCGGGCGTGCTGTTCCTAGCGATCAAAGGGTCTTCAGGAGGTCAATGAAATCCTGTATTGCCCGTCTCCAGGCATCCACGATATCCGGCAGCCGTTTCTGAAGGAGGAGCAGCTTCTCCGGATCAAGGCTTTTTCGATACATATTCCGAAAAACGTAGCGAAAGGCTCTCAGTTCATCAATCTGTTCCGCCGTCGGCCGGTCGATTACCCGCGGGCGGATTCCCTCGATGAAAAGGGTCATCCGATGCAGAAGCTCCTTGTGCCATCCTTCACTGCCGAGTTCATTTTCAAAATGCTTTGCTATACGAAAAAAGGAATTTTCGATCAGGTTGTACAGATTATGAAGAGTGTATCCGAGAGCTGCATAATCCAGATCGTCCGTTGCTCCCGCACCGATTCGCTCCATACTTTTGTGATTGCTCGCCAGGAGTTCCGGAAGCGCCGCCAGATCACCTTCCAGCTCCGCTATCAGCAGTGCGCGATCAGTCTCGTCGTTCATACAGGACCCTGCCCTTCGATTCCGCCCGCTCCCGGATATGGGGATAGAGATCGTTCAAGTCGACGACATCAACAGGTTCAGACAGACTCAAGAGCCACCCGCTCACCTTGAGAAAGTCGGTGCTTTCGACGGCGATATCGATATCCCTGACGACGCCTTCGTTCCGTTCCGCAAGGGATCCAAAGAGGATGATCCGGGAGACCTCCGGGTCGCGTTCCAGAATACCGTCAACAATATGCGGAAGAAGCGCCTCAAATCGCTCCCGTCGTTCCCGGACATCCTCCCGCTTCCGGGTCGCCCGGTCCCGGTAAAACTGCCGCAACGTCTCCCTCGCATCCATGACTCCATAATGAGCGCTCCGATTCCGGTGGTCAAGGCGGTCCGGGGACCCCTCGGATGAAGCTTACGATGTCCTCGAGAACTTCCTCTCTGACGATGCGATCACCCCGTCCCGGCGGATCCTCGATAGCGTGCCCGGAATCCCGGTAGACGTTGATGTGCAGGTTCTCCTTGTCCAGTGAACGCAGTCTGTTCACGCTGCGGGTTACCGGTACATTTGTGTCGTCCGAACCGTAAAGGATGAGCGAAGGCACATCCACTTGATTCCAGTTGGGCAGCGCGTCGGGGTTTCCGATCGCCGTCCAGAAGTCCCGCTGCCGCAGATAGATGATACTCCAGGCCGCAGGGTAGGCGAGCACGTTGGAAAGAAGCGGAGGAACGCCCAGCTCCCGAAGATTGTGATTTTCTTCATAGAACAGCTGTGTCCTCAGAGGTACTGCCGATCCGGATACGCTGATGACGAAGTCAACCTCATCCGACATGGTCGCGGCGATCGGGGCGATCTGTCCGCCCTGACTCATGCCAATCACGCCGATCTTCGAGAAATCGCCGATTTCGTACGACTCAAGAAACGTGACACCGGCGATCGCATCGGAAGCAAGCTCTGCAAAACCAGCGGTGCGCCAGTCTCCCTCGGAGCGTTCCGATCCCCGTTTGTCAGGAAGAAGTACCGCCACACCTCGTTCCTGTAGATAGCCGGCAACGGAAAGGTACCATGAGTTGTCGCGTCTGCTCGTTCCGGAGCCATGGATAATGACCACCGCGGGTATATCCTGCCGTTGGCCCGGCAGGAAGAGGAGTCCACCGAGAAGCAACCCTTCTTCCCTGTTCGGGAACGACACTTCCTGAAAATCAAGGTCATCCAGCGCCGGTCCCCTGAGCGGTCGCGCGTCGCGGACCAATATACGCGTCGCAATGCCCGAAACAATAAGAATGAGTACCAGCCCGGAGATTATCCACATTCGCGATATACGCAACGCCGACCCCTTAGCGGAAGAAGTCATGCAAGTATACCACGAGGGTGCCGGTTCTATCCGGTTATGCTTCTCGATCAGGTCATTCGGTACCAATCGACGATGCGCAATCCGGAGATTCGTCTAAACTCGTCCGCATTGTGGGTAACCAGTACGCCGTCACAGGCTATCACCGTACCGGCAATGAGTACGTCCACGGGACCGACCGGTGTTCCGGATGCCTCGAGCTCCGCCCGCACCCGCGCCGCCTCGGTCGCGCACGCCCTATCAAACGGCAGCACCCGGGCGGCATCGAGAAGGGAGCTTAATTGCCGCGTCCGCTTCTCCGGGTGTGACGACTTACGGATTCCCGTCTCCAACTCGTACACCACGATTGCCGGCACTGCAACCTCCGCAGGCGGAGTACTCAGGAGCGTATCCGCCACGCCGCCCTGGCCCTTGAAAAAATATATGAGCGTATTGGTATCGAGAACGTAGGTCATAGCGACTCTCTCGGCACATCCCGGCCGGACGGATTTCGCAATGATACTGCATCAGGGGCATCCGGCCACGATCCGGCGGCGTCACGCACTTCAGCAGGCCACTCGGTCCGAGTATACCGTTCAATGAGAGCCGCAACCCACCGGCTCACCGGCATCCCCGCATCCTCCGCCGCCTTCCGAAGCCGCCTTTCATGAGCTTCATCAAGATAAATCGTCACCTGTGCCATCGTCGCCTCCATTATAATTATATGCCCACATATATTATATTATCCTCTATGCACCAGAAAACAACTAATATGTTTTGCATTGGTAAAACGGTATCGTGGCGTGCCTCGAACATACGACACTCCCTGTCGCCCACGGTACAATAGTATCCATAGCATGAGCATGAGAACGTGGAAAAACAGGCTGTATCTGGACGCGATGCCCGGGCGCAAATTTGCGGGGCGCCTCGCGGGAAATTTTTCCCGGTGGCTCCGTGAGATGGAGGAGCACCGCATCGGTACGGTGGTCTGCCTCGCACCGGAAGAGCAGATCGCGGCAGAGAGTCCGCAGTACCGGGTGTGGCGGGAACGGCGCCGGCACCGTCAGGCGGACGGTACCGGGAAGAGCCGGGTCACGCTGATAGACCTCCCGATAGACGACCTCCAGGCGCCCGCCCTCTTCGCTGCGGGGCGCTTCTGGAATACCGCCCGTCACGTTGCGGAGCTGATCGACAACGGAGAGCGGGTCTTCATTCACTGCGCCGCCGGCATCGGCCGGACGGGAATGTTTGCCGTCGCCGTCCTCATGTCCCTCGGCTATGATTACCCGGTCGCCTCGCGGGAGATCGCGGGGGTCGGCTCTCTTCCCGAGACGCCGGCGCAGCGGGAGTTTCTGAAGCGAGGACCGTCGGGCGGGCGGTAACGGCGAAGTGGGCGGGCCCAAACCAGTCAACGTGCAACCCGGCAGAAACGTGGTCTTTTGCAAAAAACGTAACAGTCAGTCCCGGCGACACTCTAAGTCGCGGACCACCGGCTACCTTCCTGTACATGACGCCACAACAACGACACCATGAACACCTCACCCGGAAGCGCGGAGGCCGCTCACGCCTTCAGAGACCGATAGACACGCACTGGAAGGCGTACCACCGCTACGTCTTTCGCATATGCGCTGAACACCTCTCGCCATCGGACGACCTCGTCCAGTTTGCCCTTACGGTTTCCGAGCCGGAAGAACTTCACACCCTCATCGCCCGCATACTGGAGCAGAAAGAACTCCTCAGACTGCCGCCGGACGCGGTCAGCGAGTTGGAGGCCCCGCACGCGTCCCCGCGCCGCCTGCGGCAAATCTGTTACCGCATCGGTCGCAACAACGAGACGATCCACCCCATCGTCGTGGATCTCATCGCCGACCTGGTCTACCAGGTCGACCGGAACGACCACGCCGACAACAAAGACGACATAGACGCAAAAGAAAGCAGCGCCGGCGCGGAGTCCGTCCCGCCCTTCCCTCCCTTCCCGCCGATCGTCGAAGAGATTGCCCGCATCTTCACCCTGTCGCCCCTCGACATCCGGATTCTCATGGCACTGTACACCCTCGAGGATATCGAACCGATGGCCGGCCTCATGCATCAGGCAACCCATCGCACCCAGATGTCGATCATTGCAGACGCCGCCGACACCGACGTTCCCGCCTTTGTCCGGGAGACCGCCCCCGGTTCCCCCCTGGAGCGTCTCGGTCTCATCGCCTTCCGGGGCGGTCGCGACGAAATTTTCGATATCAACGTCAGCCGTCCCCTTCTTTTCGCACTCCGATCCGACACCCTCGATGACCTCACGGCCGGGCTCTTTGACGACACACCCTCCCCGCGGTTCCCGCTCGACGAGTTCCCGCTGCCCGCCGACGAAATACGCACCTGCGCCGCAGCGGTCCGCGGCGTCTACCCCCTGCTTATCGCCGGAGAGCCGGGGATCGGCAAGACCGAGTTTGCCCGCGCTCTCATCCACTCCCTCGGTCTCACCGGTCACACCCTCGCGGCGCAAAACCGCCGGTCCGAATACTCCCATGGACCACGTCGCGCCGAAGCGGAAGGGAGCCGCTTCAATGCAATCCGAATGGCAGCCAATCTGCTTTCCCCCGCCACGGACGTCCTCATCATCGATGAAGCCGACTCCATTCTCCAGAGCGCCGCCGCCTTCTTCGGCCTCTTGGGGGGCGGTCTGGACGGCGGGAGCTACGACAAGGGAGTCCTCAACGACCTGCTCGAGCACCTTCCGGTGGCCACCGTCTGGATCACCAACGACCACCGCATGATTCCCACCTCCGCCATGCGCCGCTTCGGTCACGTCCTCGCCTTTCCCCGCCCCGCCATCGACACGAGAGTCCGGATGCTCACGGAACGCCTCTCACCCCTCGTTCACGATCCGGCCGGGATCGCCCCCTTGCTCCACGACATCGCCGCACGATACGACATCACCCCTGCCGCCATCGACCGTACCGCCCGGATCATCGCCGCGGAACTGAACACCGGGCACCTCAGTCCCGCCGACGTACACCGGCGCGTCTCCGGCTACATCGACCGGATCTCCACCGGCGCCCTCGCCCGTGACGTCCGCCGCCTGCCGACGGTCGCCCGCTCCTTCGACCCCCGATTCTGTTCCACTTCGGAATCTCTGGATCGAGTTGAACGCCAGGCGTCGCATCGCGCGCAGGCCGGACAGGGATTGCGCCTCCTTTTTGGCGGGCCTCCCGGCGGCGGCAAGACGCAGTACGCCCTGTGGCTCGCAAAGCGCCTGGGCCGGGACGTCCTGCTCAAGCGCCCGTCGGACCTGCTCTCAAAATATGTGGGAGAGTCGGAAGAGCAGATCGCAGCGGCATTCCGCACCGCCGCCCGTGCCGGCTCGGTCCTTATCATCGACGAGGCAGACGCCCTCCTCTACGATCGGTCCATCGCCCATCGCTCCTGGGAGCACTCCCAAATCGCCGAGTTCCTCCAGTAGATCCAGGAGTATAGCGGAATCCTCATCGCCTGCACCAACCGGGTGGACGCCGTGGACCCCGCCCTCCGCAGACGATTCCACAAGCACGTCACCTTCGGTGCCATCGACGAAGATGTGCTGCGCCCGGCACTGGCCTACATCTTTCCGGATGTCACCTTTACCGACGGCGATATCGCCGCCCTCGGGCAGGGGCCTCCCCTCATGATGAGCGACCTCGCCACGGCCGCGGAGATGCTGGAGATTGGGAGGGACGAGACGCCATTGACGGAGGAGCCGGCAGTCCCGGTGCAGGCTGCCGTCGTCGTTGGAGAGATCCTGTCAAACGCCCGGAGCCGGGACCGGACGCGGGGGATTGGGTTTTAACGTATGAGCACAAGAATCGTTGACAATCAAGTGACAATAGAATGATTATAAAGACATGAAGTTCATCACCGTCCGTGACATCCGAACCTCTCCGGCGGCAATCTGGAAACAGCTTCCGACGGAGCAGGAGATGGTGATCACAAACAACGGAAAGCCGATCGCATTGCTCACTCCACTTTCAGGGGAGACACTTGAAGAAACGCTGTCTGCAGTTCGCAGCGCCCGAGCGGCAAATGCGCTTCGTCAGTTGCGGAAAACCGCCCAAGAGAACGGGCTCGATACAATGACCGAAGCGGAGATACAGGCCGAAATCGACGCGGTTCGTCGTGAGCGTTCCTAGTGCGCATTGTTCTCGATACCAACGTTCTGATTTCCGGAGTTCTGAATCCACATGGAGCACCCGGCTCGATTCTCAACGCCGTACTCAACAAGTCGGTGACCGTCCTTGTCGACGATCGAATTCTATCCGAATATCGAAAAGTTCTTCTACGTCCGAAGTTTCACTTTCCCGTTGATTACATCCAGTCACTCCTGGAGTACCTGGAATACGACAGCACCTACATTACCGCCGCGCCCGCCAAGGAAGTGGTTCCTGATTCCGACGACATCCCATTCTACGAGGTGGCGATTTCGGGCGGTGCCGATTATCTCGTCACGGGAAACGACAAACACTTTCCTCCCGAAAAGCTCGTAGTGTCGCCACGCGTTTTTCTGGAAGTGCTGCGCGGATCCGGCTGAGACGCAAGATATCCGTCCAGACCGCCTAATACTATAGATATTTGAAAATGATGCTCAAATATTCAACACTATGCCTATGAGCTACCGCGCCATCACCACCAGAATCGCCTATATCGACGGACGCCTTCGGAACAAACGGGACTACCCTTCCGCTGCGGACATCGTTCGCGGTCTGTCCGATGAAAACATTGAAGAGGTCACCACCCGTACCATCCAGCGGGACATCGAGAAGATGAGGGACCGGGGCGCCCCCATTGAGTTCGACAGGCACCAAAAAGGCTTCTACTACGGCGATATGTCCTGGCAGTTGCCGGCGCTGGACCTCACCGAGGGCGATCTGATGGCATTGATGGTTGGCGACCGCGCCCTGGAAGGCTATCGCAACAGCCCCTGGTATGAACAACTCAGGTCCGTCTACAAGCGCCTCGCTACCCTCCTTCCGGACAACGTCACCGTCAGCTCCGAGGATCTCGTCGCCCACGTCTCGGTGATTTCCGACCCCGTCACCGGGATCGACAAGAAGGTGTGGTCGGTCGTCCGGGAGGGTCTCTACAAACAGCGCACCATCGCAATCCACTACCAGGCACCGGCGCACGACAAGACGGCGATCCGCGTCATTGATCCCCTGCATCTCGTCGGTCATCGCGGTGAATGGTACCTGCTGTGCTGGTCCCACCACCACGAGGAGGTACGGATCTACGCCCTCTACCGGATCAAACAAGCCCGTCTTCGCAAGGAGACCTTCACCCGTCCCGACGGGTTCTCTGTGGAAAGCTACATCGACCCGTCATTCGGCGTCTTCGTCAACGAGGGCGCCGTGGATATCGCCGTCAGGTTTGACGGCGAGGCGGCCACCAAAATCCCCGAGCGACGCTGGCACCACGATCAGAAAGTGGAACGCCTCCCCGACGGCGGCATTATCGTCCGTTTCCGCACCAACCAGCAGTCGCAGGTGCTTTTCTGGGTCTCCCAGTGGGGTCCCAATGCGGAAGTCCTGGAGCCGCCGGAACTTCGGGAGCGGGCAAAGAAGTGTTTTCAGGAGACGGCGGGGCGGTACCGGTAGTGAATCGCCGGCCAATTAAATTTATCATTATCTCTATTTATTTCGTTATCCCACTCAAATTTCCATACTATTGACAGGCGATGCCATATCTGATAGGTTTTACCCAACATCACGAGTGGCGTGAGGGAAACGGCCCTGAGATCGCCCGGCAACCTGCCTCCACGGCAAGGTGCCACAGCCGACTGGAGACGCATATGACAGCGCGTCCCGGAACGATGTGAGAAGGTATTCACTGCCTGCCGGAAGTTTCTGCCTGTACACCGTACGCACTGCTCGGATCACCTATACAGGAGGAGCAGTCTATGCAGACGGAAAAGCAGTTATTCAAAGAAACAATTGATGCCGGATCGGCATACGCACGGCAGGTCATTAAAGGAATCCGTGCCCTCATGGATATTGATACTCGGGAACTCCGGGAAAAACTCGGCAGGGACTTTTTCCGGGATACAGAAGCATGAAGGCGAACTTCTTTGACACCTTTGTACCGAAAGACAATCGGACGCCGGGATACGAACGGTTTTTCTATACCAAACGATATGTCGCCTGGAAAAGTAAAAGTTTTACCGGACCTGATGCACGTCGAACGATCGGGAGAGCCCTCGGCTACGATACGGAACGACCCAATTTTGCACGACGACTCGACCATCAGCGACGTCGCTATGACGCGATGGACAAGCGCATCCCCCTCCCCTACCTCGAAACTGGAAATTACGCCCCGAACCTGCCGGCTGTTACGATTTAAACCTGCCACCCATTCCGGGCTAAACCTGCCGGGTATTCCGACGTAAACCTGCCAATTTTCGGCGGTCATCGTAACGGGTGGCAGGTTTGTATCGGAATGGAGATTTGCATCCTCGCAAGAAACGTTGGATCTCGTCATCGTGATTGATGAGGAGGAACCGAATGCCGAAAGCGAGGATCAGCATGAGTAAAATACGAGAAATCATTCGGTTGAACGAGTCTTCCGGATTATCCATCCGGAAGATCAGCCGCGCACTGGCCGTATCCCGGCCGGTGGTGACGGAGTATCTCAAACAGGCAGAAAATGCCGGACTGAAATGGGCGGATGTGGAGACGATGAGCGACGATGAGTTGCTCGAGCGTTTGCGGGATAGCGAAACACGGCGTCATGATCCACGATACGAAGTTCTGATGAATCTGATGCCGGGAATGGTCAACGAGCTGGGGCGACGCCGCGACCGTATGGGCGTGGTGACCCGACAGATTTTGTGGGAAGAATACATCGCCGAGCACCCCGAGGGGTATCAGTATTCCCAGTTCTGTCAGCACATGCGGATGTACACGGAGGACTCGGAACTATCGATGCACCTCCATCACGAGCCGGGGGAAAAGATGTTTCTCGACTATGCCGGAGACCGTCCGTTCATCGTCGATCCGAAAACGGGGATTCATATCCCTGTGGAACTGTATGTGGCGGTGTTTCCCTCAGGCGGATTGATTTACACCGAGGCGACGATATCGCAGGACACCGAACACACCATTCGCTGCACCACCCACGCGATGGAATATGCCGGAGGCGCTCCCAAAATCCTCGTCCCCGACAATCTGAAAGCGGCGGTGGATACACCAAGTCGATACGAGCCGGGAATCAATTTTTCGTTTGATGTCTTCAGCCACTACTACGGATGCGCCGTTGTGCCGGCGCGCGTCAAGAAACCGAGAGATAAAGCGTTGGTGGAAGCTGCGGTACGACTGGTCTACACGCGCATTCTTGCACCGCTGCGGAACCGAACGTTTACCACCGTTGACGAGTTGAACACGGCGATGTGGGAGAACCTGGACGGTCTGAATGATCGAGCGATGCAGAAAGTCGGCATCAGCCGGAAAGAACGGTTTGATGCGATCGAGAAGGAGTGCCTTCGTCCGTTGCCTGCCGAACCATATGAGGTCCGGCTCTATACCAGCCCGATCACCGTGCAAAAGAATTACCACGTCTTCTTCCCGGTGGATAAACACTACTATAGCGTTCCTGCCGATTATCGCGGACTGAAAGTGCGTATCTCCTATACCCACCGAGAGATAGAGATTTACCACAAGAACGTGAGGATCGCATTTCACCGTCGCGAAACGGGAGCGCATCAGTACACGACCAATCGCGACCATATGACACCGGAACACCGCTTCCACGACGAGTTGGGTCCGGACAGGCTCCTTTCGTGGGCGGCGGATATCGGGCCGGAAACAGAACGGTGCATTCAGGCGGTGCTCGATGCCCGGGAGGTGCCGCAACAGGCATTCAAAAGCTGCCTGGGTATCCTCAATCTTCCCAAGACGTATTCTCGCACTCGTCTCGAGGCGGCGTGTCGCTTCGCTAATACGATCGGCGTACCGACCTATAAGAATCTAAAACGGATTCTTGAGCGTGGACTCGATACATCGGCAGGTGAACCCGACGAATCAGACCGCTCAATTCCTCCTCACAGCAATATTCGCGGTCGTGCCTCCTACCAACGCCACGGAGTGCACGTATGAACCGTCTACAAACCGTTGAAACGCTGCGGACGCTGAAACTTTCTGCAATGGCCGACGTATACGAAGCCTCGGCCCGTCTTGGGCCGAATAGTGCCCCGACCACCGGTGAGCTCGTTGCCCAGATGGCCGAGGCGGAATTGAATCTCAGAAAAACACGAAAGACCGAACGGCTGCTCCGTCAGGCCGGTCTACGTATCCCCGCGGCGATCGATGCCATTGAGTTCAGCCCGGAACGCAATCTCGACCGGGATACCGTGAGCAATCTCTCCACAATGGAATGGGTTGAGCGTGGCGAGACCATGCTCATTACCGGACCGACCGGCGCCGGGAAAAGCTACCTCGCTTGTGCTTTCGGTCATGAAGCGTGTCTCCGGGGGATATCTACGCGCTACGTGCGGGCAACCAAATTGTTTCCGACGCTCCGGCTTGCGCGCGCCGACGGGAGCTACTTCGACGAGATCAGGCGATTTGCCAAAACCGGATTACTCATCATCGACGACTTCGGACTCAGCCCGTTGAACGCCGATGACCGCCTCTCCCTTCTCGAGATACTCGACGACCGGTATAACAAAGCCGGTACGATCATCACCGGCCAGGTGCCGATTGGCGCGTGGCACGAAATCATCGGAGAGCCAACTATCGCCGACGCGATCATGGATCGCCTTGCCCATACACCATGGATATTTGAACTAAAAGGAGCGAGTAGACGCCGAAAGAGCACTTCAGATTGACGCCAAACCTGCCGGCACCCTATGCTGGCTGACGCGAGGTTGCAAACCCTCCCAAGGTGGCAGGTTTACGTCGGAATGGGTGGCAGGATTCAGCGGAATATCCAGAAACGATCGGTGTGAAATGGGACGAGTTTGAAACGTGTCTTGAAGCGGACCGGGAGTTTTTTGAACGCGAGGCGGCCAGGCCGAGATTTCCCCGGTATGCCGCCGTCCGCTACGTCGCCGCTTTTTACGGCCGCACGGAGTTCCCGGAACATACATCGGAAGAGGATGCCATACACATCTTGAACCGGGGCGAGACGGGACCATTTTCCAAGATGATCACCTATCCCGAGCTGCTGATGATCCTTATCGATCCCGGCCACGATGGAAAACCCTGCTATGTCTGGTACCCGCCGGAAGTCCGGTATGGAACAAAAGACGTCATTTTTCCGGCTCTTCCCAGGGGAATGGGGGTCACAAAGGTCAGATAGCACGAAGGTCGGCATATGCGGCGGAAAAAAGGATGTTTGCATCCACGAATATTCGCATCACTTACTGCGATGACTCACCGTACCATTCATCCACGGCACGTTCTGCGGCCGCAAACTCCTCGAGACGATCCCGGGTGTAAACCTCTACCGGAAGGGCTACGGCAGGCCGAAGGAGTATTCCCTCTTCCGTTGACTCGGCGATATGCAGCGAGTCCGCTCCGATTCCCATCTCTTTCTGCATTCTCGCAGGGAGGGTCACCGAACCCCTGTCGGTAACGGTAAGAGTTACTTTCATATCTGAAGAATATGCGTAATTCTGCATTACAAAAATTCCGCATTTCTCTGAATAATGATCGTTGTACTGCCGATGGCTCTTTTCAGTACTCCCAGCCGTAATCTCTGACAAATCCGAAGCGCAGGGAGACGCGGACCGGGGCGGATGCGGCGGAGAAGTAGTCGACGCCGGTATCGCCATCGTCCGTCTCGATGAGAGGAGCGCCGGCCATGAGGCCGAGGCGGCAGACGAGGCGCAGGTCGCGGTCCGTGCGTATCGAGAACTCGCCGGCGGCTTCAAAGACTGGTCCGATGATCTCCGTGGTGTGACTGAAGGTATCGCCGTCGGTGTTTTCGATTTCGATGTCGCCGGCGCCGCCCATGATGCCAAGACCGAGTTCCACGCCGAAGCCGAGGCCCTTGTCGGGTGAGCCGATGTCCCGGTGGTAACCGTGTTTTCCCATGAGGAGGAGCGTAGCGACCATGGCGCTGTTGAGCTCGTATTCTTCCCCGACGATGTCCATTGTCGATCCGCTGCCGACAAGGAAGTTGGCGGCAACGCCCACTTCATATCCGAAGTAGAAGTGCCCCGATTCGGTAACGTTGATGCCGTTGAAGTGGCGCAGGTCGATGCCGGGCATGAGGTATACTTCCGTTTCGTCGTCTTCACCGTATTCGACCTCGACGGAGGTGAAGCTGAAGCCATAGCCGGGGGCGGCGATGCGGGTGCTCCAGTGGTCGGCAGGCGGCCGTTCCAGGGCCGGGGACCGGGCTTGCGCGGGGGCCTGGGCAACTACATTGGCCGGAACCACGACGGCGATCAGCGCGAGTATCAGCGTGATGTGCAGGATTGATGTTTTCATTCTTCCCTCCTTGAACAGATTGTGTCGGAGAGCTCATCTGTGATGTATGTATATAATATCATGTTTTTTCCTATTTTATTTATTACTAATATTATTATGTTTTTCGTATGCCCGTTTGGGGCGGCGGCGGGGCGGTGGTGAGGCGGCGGCTCGATATTGCCCTTCGCCGCCCCCCGATCCGGGCTTGGGCGGTGGGCGGAAGTGGAGTCCCGGCAGAACGCAAGTTCAAAATAGAAATATAGATTGGACAGCCTGAAGTGCCGGGGGCTGTTGCTTGGCGGCGGCGGGTTTTCATGGCAGAATCGGGGCGGCAGGTCAGCCATATTTCGAATCAGAAGGAGTCGGCGTGAAAGCCCTTAAACTCGTTGCATACAATCATTTGGAATACATTGAGGACGCCCCGGTCCCCGAGATCGGTGAGGACGAGGTCCTCGTCGCGGTGAAGGCCGTGGGGATCTGCGGGAGCGACATTCACGGCATTGACGGCAGTACGGGACGACGGATTCCGCCGGTCATTATGGGCCACGAAGCGGCGGGCGACATCGTGAAGGTCGGGTCCCGCGCGGGCGGCGGAAGCGGGTCAAAGTCCGACGACGGGGCGGCAGCTGGCTACAGGGCGCAGTCCGACGACGGGGCAGCGGCGCTGCGGCCGGGCATGCGGGTCACCTTTGACTCCACCCTCTACTGCGGGGAGTGCTTTTACTGCCGCCGGGGGGAGATCAATTTCTGCGAGAACCGCCGCGTTCTCGGCGTGAGCTGCGATGAGTACCGGCAGGACGGCGCCTTTGCGGAGTACGTCGCCGTGCCCGCCCGGGGCGTCTATCCCCTCCCCGACGATGTGAGCTACCGACACGCCGCGATGGTGGAGCCCCTGTCGATCGCCGTCCACGCCGCGCGTATCACTCCCCATGATGTGGGCGATTCGGCGGTGGTGGTGGGAGCCGGGATGATCGGCCTTCTTCTGATTCAGGTCCTGCGGGCGAGCGGCTACGGTCGCATTATCGCCGTGGACCTGGACGATCGCAGGCTGGAGCTGGCAACGTCCCTGGGCGCGTCGGCTGTGGTGAATCCGGTGCGGGATGATGTGTCCGCCGTCGTCGCCCGGGAGAGCGCGGGACGGGGCGTGCGCAACGCCTTTGATGTGGTGGGTATTCAGAAGTCCTTCGATACGGCGGTGACCTCCGTCCGGCGCGGCGGGGCGGTGACGATCATCGGCAACTTTGCCGCCGCCGTCGAGATGCCGCTGCAGCTTGTGGTGACGCGACAGATTACCGTGAAGGGTTCCAACGCGTCGTCCGGGGAGTATCCGGCGTGCCTGGAGCTGATTCGCTCCGGCACGGTGGCGCTGGACCCGCTGGTGAGCGCCGAGGCGCCTCTGGCGGAGGGAGCCGAGTGGTTTCGGCGCCTCTATGACAATAAAGAGGGCCTGATGAAGGTCATTCTGCGGCCCGACGCGTAGGGGGCGACGCGTAGGGGGCGACGAGTAGGGGGCGGCGCGCGACGACCCGCGTAGGGGCCGCCCCCAAAAAAAGGAGGAACGATATGAGCACTGAACTTTTTGACCTGACCGGCAAGGTTGCCGTGGTGACCGGCGCCAGCAGAGGGCTGGGACAGTATTTTGGCCGTGCCCTGGCGCGGGCGGGAGCGGATCTTGTGGTAACGAGCAGGAGGCGCGACGCCCTCGGGGATTTTGTCCGGGAGATTGAGAGCATGGGGCGGCGCGCGCTCCCCCTCGAGCTTGATGTCCGCGACGAGGAGAGCATCGTCCGCATGGTCGCCGATGCGATGGACCATTACGGGAAGATCGACATTCTCGTGAACAACGCGGGCCTCAATATCCGCAAACCCGCGACAGAGGTGACCTGGGATGACTGGAACACCATTCTGGACACCAATCTGCGGGGTTCCTTTTTTGTCGCCCGGGAGGTGGCAAAGACGATGATTCCCCGGGGCTACGGCCGCATCATCAATATCGGGTCGGTGACCAGCGTCTTTGGGTACGCCGGCATCACCCCCTACTGCGCGAGCCGCGGCGGCGTCAAACAGATGACCATGAGCCTTGCCGACGACTGGGGGCCCCACGGCATCACCGTGAACTGCCTCGCTCCCGGTTGGTTCCGGACGGAACAGAACAAGGTGCTTTACGAAAACAGGGAGTGGCTCACCTATCTCAACGACCGCATTCCCCTGAAGCGTCCCGGCAAGCCCGACGATCTGGACGGGGCGGTCGTTTTTCTCGCCTCCGACGGGAGTGCCTACATGACGGGGCAGACGCTCCTCATTGACGGCGGCATTTCCACGGGAGCGACCAAGGCAACCGTATAGGGCTGCCGGCCGACCGTGTCGACGATGACGGCGGCGCGGCGCGATGGCGCGGCGGCGCCTTCGAGGTCAGAAAAATCAAAAAAAAGGGCGCTCCCCGTGGGGACCGCCCTGCACTTCCGGATGGAGGTGATCGCTACATCAAGTTTGGAATAAACATTACCAGCTGCGGGAAGGCGATGAGAAGCACCAGCACCGCGAGAAGAGTGACGAGAAAGGGCGTGAGGGAGCGCACAAGCTGTTCCAGTTTGATGTTTGCCACGCCGCACGCCACGTAGAGCACCGTCCCCACCGGCGGTGTGATCAGACCGATTCCCAGGTTGATGGACATGATGACGCCGAAGTAGACCGGGTCGATTCCCACCGCTTCCATGACGGGCAGGAGTATCGGCGCGAGAATGAGCATCGCCGGGGTGAGGTCCATGACGAAACCGACGGCGAAGAGCAGAACGTTCACCATGAGCAGCACCGCCAGAGGTGACGAGGAAAATCCCGTGAGAAGATCCGCCAGGGCAAAGGGCACCCGTGCCCGCGTCAGGAGCCACGCCGTCACCATCGCCATTCCGCAGAGGAAAAGGACGACACCCGTCGTCTTGGCGGTATTGATCAGGATTTTCGGGAGATCCGATATCTTTATTTCCTTGTAGAGGAAGAGCCCCATCAGGAGAGACGCCGCTGCGGCGATCGCTCCCGCTTCCGTCGCGGTAAATACGCCCAGAAGGATTCCACCGACGACGATGAAGGGGATACTCAATGCGGGCCATACGTTGGTGAAGGCTCTCCAGAGGCGATGCCAGGAGAAGCGCTGTCCATCGGCGGCGACACCATATCCATGCTTCTTGCTCGTGAAATAGGTGGTGATCATCAGGGCGACACCGACGATGATGCCGGGAATGATTCCCCCCAGAAACATGCGTGCAATGGATGTATTGGTGATGATGCCGTAGAGGATGAAGGGAATGCTCGGCGGAATGATGATACCGATCACCGCCGACGAGGCGGTAACTGCCGCAGCGTACGGCGAGGGATATTTCTGCTGTACCATCGGGGGTATGAGCAGTCCTCCGATTGCGGCGGTGTCGGCTATTGCCGATCCGCTGATTCCGCCGAAGAACATGCTGGCCATGATGTTTACATGGCCCAGACCGCCGGTGATATGTCCGACGATGGCGTCGGCAAGTTCCACAAGGCGTCGTGCGATGCCTCCCCTGTTCATCACTTCACCGACAAACATGAAAAACGGTATCGCCAGGAGGGGGAAACTGTTGATTCCCGAGGCGAGGCGGTTTCCGATTACGGTAAACGGTACGTCCAGCGCCATGATCAGGGCGATGTTGGAAAGGGTGAGTGCGAATACGACGGGTATACCCAGGGCGATGAAGCCGAAGAGTGTTCCGAGAAATAGCCACAGCATGCCGGTTTACCTTCCTTCCTTTTCTGTCCGGTCGTACCGAACGTTCTCGTCGCCCTTGAGATAGCGACTGAACTCCTCCGCTTCGCCTTTCAGACCGGCGGCCGCTTCCAGCGCCTCCCGTTCCGCCGTATGGGCCTCCCCGAGGGGTACCCCCTTCAGTATCGGGCGGAGTTTCAGTATCGCCTGTATCAGCATGACAAAACCGGTAACCGGCATGACGCCGTAGACGATACTCATGGGAATATAGAGCGCCGGACTGACGTTCCGTGCCGAAATGGCGACGATCCAGCTGTACCGGGTAAAGATATAAAGGGCACCGACGATGAGTAGCTGCCCGAATACACGAATCACTTTCAGGATCTTCGGTGAACGAATGCCGGAAAGGACGATGTCAAGCGCGACGTGGTCGTTGTCGTGATAGGCAAGAACGGCTCCCAGGAGGGAGACATAAATAAAGAGAAACCGGGCGAGCTCGTCGGCCCAGCCAAGGGACGCGTTCAGCACGTATCTGCTGAATACGTTCATGCCTACAACGAGAAACATCAATACCACGAGGGCTATAAGCAGCGCCTTGAAGAGCCGGGCAACTGTCAATTGAACGTCACGGAAAGTCATAGTAACTCCCAATATACTATAGATATAAAAAGGCGCAATGGTCGGACGCCAATGCGGGAGCATAAAAAGGGGCCCGTCGACGAGGTCGACGGGCCGCTTCAATATGCGATCCGACTCTTAGTTCTGCGCCATGTATTCGGACACTTTGGCCCGAACGTCGTTGACCAGATCACGTCCGATCTCCGCGGAATACTGCTCGTACACCGCTGCGGTCGCTTCCTGGAAGGCCATCTTTTCCTCATTGGTGAGGATGGTCACGTTCATCACGTCCTTCAGCTGCTCGAGATACTGCGCATTGAGCTCCCGGTTGAGCTTTCGGTTGTGATCGCGGGACTGCACTGCCGCGTCCATTACGACGTCCTGGAGGTCCGCCGGAAGGTCATCCCAGAACTTCTGTGCAATCATAAGCACGAAGGGGCTGTAAACGTGGCCGGTGTCGGTGGTGTACTGCTGTACTTCAGGAAAGTTCTGAAGGTAGATCGTACCCCAGGGGTTTTCCTGTCCGTCCACGACGTCCTGCTGAAGGGCGGAAAAGAGCTCGCCGAATGCCATGGGAGTGGGGTTTGCGCCCATCGTTTCCCACGCTGCGAGGTGAATGGGGTTCTCCATCGTGCGAACTTTGAGTCCCTGCACGTCGGCGGGAGTCCGTACGGGCCGTACGTCGTTGGTCAGCTGGCGGAAGCCGTTTTCCCAGTAGACGAGGCCTTTAATGCCGATCTCGGAGAGCTGATCCAGGAGATCCTGGCCGATTTCGCTGTCAAGAACGTAGTCCGCTGCGCCTTCGTTGGGGAAGATAAAGGGCAGGTCGAATACTTTGTAGCCGTTGACAAAGGGAGCGATCGGAGCGGTTGAGGGGCAGGTCATTTCCTGCGTTCCCAGCTGGAGCGCTTCCATCATTTCCCGGTCGTCACCGAGCTGGCTGGAGTGATAGAGCTCAACGGTAATGCGACCGTCGCTGTTCTCTTCCACAAGTTCCTTGAAGAACTCGAGGGACTGATATTGCGCCGATTTGTCGTTGAGACCGATACCTGCGGTAATTGTGTAGGTCTCCTGTGCCGCCGCGCCTTCGCTCTGTCCAGAGGCGAAGATCGCCGTCGCGGTGCTCAGAATCAGGCCCACCGCTACCAGTAAAATCAATACACGTTTCATTTCTGAAACCCTCCTTAATGGTTGTGTGACGGTATAATCCGCCGGAAATGGGAGGGCCGCAACAAAAAAGAGACGAACGGCGACTTTTTAGGGATGAACGGCGATGAGATACGACACCACTACCCTTCTCCCTGGGACAGCTGAAAGGCCCGGCGAAACGCGTCCGTCCGTGTCCGCCCCACGTCGAGTCTGCTGCCCGAAGGGAACTCTACGGCGAGACGCCCCTTCCCCAGGGGTATGACCCGCCGCACCCGGGACAGATTGGCGATGGCATTGCGATGGATGCGCATGAAGATGCGGGGATCGAGGCGACTTTCCAGATGCTTCAGCGTCCCTTCCACAAAGAGCCGTTCCCGTTCCGTCACAAAAAAGACGAGTCCGTCCGAAGCGACGAAACATTCGGCGTCTTCCACCTTTTCCACCCGGTAGCTCTTCCCGGACCGTATGGTCATTCGCTCGAGGTAGGGATGTTGTTCCCGATACTCTTCCATGAGGGAGTCCAGTCCGGCGTCGGTCCCGACCGTGTCGAGCCGGCTCAACGCCCGGGAGACCGATTTTTCAAGGCGATCCTTGTTGTACGGCTTGAGGAGGTAGTCGACGGCGTGCACGTCAAAGGCCTGCAACGCATATTCGTCGTAGGCGGTGGTGAATATCACCGCCGGGGGAGATTCAAGCTGCTCAAGCACCTGAAACCCGCTGAGCAGCGGCATGTGGACGTCCAGAAAGATCAGGTCCGGTTTGAGTGACCGAATGACCCCCACCGCGTCGGAGCCGTTTACCGCCTCCCCGACAACGCGAACCGCATCCACCCGTTCCAGCATCGCCCGCAGCCGATCCCGCGCCGGCTTCTCGTCGTCAATCACGACTGCCCTGAGAATTTTCATTGTCCTCCTCCCGGCATCGGCAGGGTTATCAGCAATCCTTCCGGCGAATTGCGACGAATCCTGATTGACGTTCCAAAGAGCGTCTGAAAGCGCTGGTTTACGTTGCGTATTCCCGTACCGTGGGCGTGAAAGAGCGACTCCGGTTCTATTTCGCGACAGCCGTTGTCTCCGATTTCAAGGACCGTGTTGGCGCCCTCCGCACGGCCTCTGATGGTGAGATGAATATGCCCCGACGCATCTCCGCCGTAACGTATGGAGTTCTCCACCAGCGGTTGAAGGAGCATCGGCGGGACCGCACGGGAATGAATCGCTTCATCCACGTCGTAGGTAATTGTCAGGGTGTCACCATGGCGGAGGAGTTCGATATCGAGATACTTCCTGATATGCCGAAGCTCCTCCCGCAGGGGCACCCTGTCCGTCTTTGTCGCCGCAAGGGTATAGCGAAAAAGGTCCGCCAGATCCTGCACGGTACCGACCGCCCGTTCCCCGTCGGTCTCGATGAGATAGGCGATGGTATTGAGGGTGTTGAAAAAGAAGTGGGGATGAATCTGCGCGCGAAGGGCCCGCAGCTCCGCCATGGTCGCCTGGGCACGCAGCCGCTCCCGTTCCCGCTTGGCCCGGGCCCGCCAAGATTCGTTGGTGATGAGAAACATACACTGCTCCCGGCTCTCGGAGCCGCCCGGCAGTGTACGGCGAAGCATTCTGACGGGAACCTCATGCCCGTGGATGTTATACATCGAGACATAGCTGGGAACGCCGTCTGTCCCTTCCCGCTCTTCCCGGGGACTCTTCAACAGAAGGGGGGCGATTTCCCGGCGTATGTACTCATCAGTTTCGTCATCTCTTGTTCCCCTTCCGAGGAGGTGATAGACCTGAGAGTTCACCTCCAGGACCGATCCGTCGGCGTCAACGACGATGACCGCCTCATCGACGGCCTCAAACATGTTGCGCAGGGTGGTTATCTTTTCATGGATGACCGCGGACATGATGTTGAAATTGCGGGTGATGACGTCATTTTCCGACCGCTGTCGGATGCGCAGTCCATATTCTCCGTTCCGAATCCATGCGCTCGTGCTGGCAAGCTCGTGAAGGTACTCCGCGATTTCGTCGAGGGAACGACCGACGACACCTTCCCGCGGAAACTGGGGGCTGTTTCCCGTCACCTCGCCCCGGGCAAGCTGCTCCGCCCGTTCGGCAAGATCGGTATAGTGATCGACCATGCGGTCGATGGTATCGGAAAGGAGGGCGACCTCATCCTGCCCGCCCGCCCACCGGCCCGTACCATGATATGTGGTCTGCGGCGGGAGAGACTCGCCGGTCAACCCGGCAAACTCCCTGACCCGACGGGTGACGCTGATGATCGGCCGTGAAAGGGAGTGGGAAAACCGTGACGCAAGGAAGAGTGACGCCGCGAGGAAGGTGAGGAAAAAGACGAGGCGTCCCACCGATTCCACCCGGGCGATAAGTCGCTGCACCTCTTCTGCCTGTCCGACAAGCTCGCTCATCAGACGTTCCATGGTGTCGCCGTAAATGGGAAAGAACTCCACTTCCGTAATGAGCTGTTGAATAAGATGTGCGGTCCTGCGGCTTTGAACGGTGTTGCGGTCTACGAGTTCCGCCCACAGATGGTTCAGCCGCTGCAGACCCGGCTGCCGCTGTACCATCTCTTCTACAAGATAGAAACTCGGGTCTTCCACCACCGCCGTCACCCGCTCCAGATGGCTGTCCGCCGTTGTCCATACGGCGTCGAGGCCGGCGAAGAGGGGGACAAACCGCTCTCCGTAATAGAGGCGGTTCGCCATTCCCGCTTCCAGCGATGCCAGCTGGTCGTTGAATCGTCGACGGTACTCGATGAACTCCTCATAGGCGGCGCCGTTGCTCCAGTTGATAATCATATCGCCCAAAAGCATTCGCGTTGCCGCCCAGTTGGACTGGAGCTCAAGCACCGCCGCGCGGTCCTCTTCAACGGTGAAACGGATCGCCCGTATCACCCCGGACATTGAAACAAACAGGCCGATGATCGCCAGGAGGAGAACGTATGAGAAAAATATGCGGTTCCGGATGCTCATGGGGCGGTTCATATCACTCTTCACTGCGGATGATTGTATTGAGTCCTTCCGTCGCCCGACGCGCCGCGGGAGCCACCTCCTGTCCCAGTATGGCGTCGACTATTGCGGATCCGACGACGGCGCGCGCCTCTTCAACCTTGCGGACCGGAGGATTCCACTGATAGGTGGCGATCTCATAGCTCCGGGTCGATGCGTCCGTCCATTGCGGCGCCGGATCGACATCGGTAACTTCCGGTGCCCGCCATATGCTCATGCGCGCCGACGGTATGCCCGCGAGGTGCGCGGAAAGCGCCTGCTCCACCGTGGATGCCCACTCGATAAAGAGCCACATTGCCTCTTTATTGCGTGATCCCGGATAGATCGCCAGTCCCCAGTGGGAGATATGCGGCACCGTCCCGGCGGGACCTGCCGGCAGCGTCGCGTATCCCACCTCGCCTGCGACGAGCGATCGTTCTCTGTCTTCATAGTGCGTCCGAAAGACATTGGCGTCGAATATCATCGCCGCATCACCGCGCATAAAGAGGGAGAGGCTTTCATACCAGCCGTTGCCCGTTGCGTCGGGCGGACCGTACTCCCGCAGGAGCCGTCCATAGTACTCAAGCGCCGCCCGCGCCTCGGGAGAGTCAAGAGCGGCCATCCCGTCTTCGTCAACCCAGGCCCCCCCGAACGAGTGGAGAAAATCCGCCCATTGACTCGTCGCCGACGCACCGCGCCCCCGCATGGTAATGCCGTAGATCGTCCCGTTTGACCGTCGATAGACCTCCCCGGCGACCCGTTCCAGTTCTTCCATCGTTCGAGGCACGGTGAGACCATATTCGTCAAAAATTCGGCGATTGTATGCAAGGATGGACGTCTCAAGAAGCAGGGGAATGGTGAAATGCTGCCCTTCCCTCATCCCTGCCGCGAGTGCCCGGGGATAGAAGTCATCGGTCTGAAAACCGGTTCCCATGAAGTCGTCCAGCGGTTCGATCCATCCCTGATGGTAGTACTCGTCAAGGCTGTTTCCCGGCATGATCATATAGGCATCGATCTCCGATATACCGGAGAGCATTTCCACGGTCCGTTTTACCCGAAACTGCTCCTCCGGATAGACTTCAAAGTGGACGGTTGCACCGGTCGCGCGGGTAAAGGCGGAGACCTTTTGAGATATGTGGTGGACCCAGGGGTGGTCGTTTGCGAGGATATGCAGTTCCACCCCCGCGTAGGGACGTCGGTTTGACCCGGTTCCCACTCGTTCCGGCGAGGATTCGGATTGCTGAGTCGTTTCATTTCCTCCGGAACACCCGGCGAGGGCGAATAACATCGCGATAATGAGCGCACTGATTGTCGGACTTTTCACTCGCAGTATCCTACCACATGTGCGCCTTCCGCGCAGCCGCCGGTCCGATGTACGATTCATTGCCTCTCTTATTAAGAATCATTATTATTAATGCCATGGAAGATCTCGCACTCCCGTCGGTATGGATCGTATTTGTCTATGCCATGATTACCGCCCTGGCAACGGGGCTTGGGGCAATTCCTTTCTTTGTCCGCAAGGATCTGTCCAGGCGCGTCCTCGCCCTGGCCGGCGCTTTTGCGGCGGGAATCATGGCCGCGGCGAGCTTCAATCTCATCTACGAAGGTATCGACTACAGCATGTGGCGTACCGTCGGAGGTATTCTTCTCGGGGTCCTCTTCATTTACGTGACCCAGACCCGTCTTGACCACAACGACGGAGTTTCAGTGGGGGATCTTCAGGGTGCGGACGCAAAGAAAGCGCTCATGATTGTCGGTGTCATGACCCTTCACTCCTTTGCGGAAGGCGTCGGCGTGGGGGTCTCCTTCGGCGGAGGGGAGCAGTTTGGCGCGTTCATTTCCCTCGCCATCGCCGTCCACAACATCCCGGAAGGTCTCGCGATTTCACTTATCCTCGTTCCGCGCGGCGTCAGGGCGTGGAAAGCGGGACTGTGGGCCATTTTCTCAAGCCTTCCCCAGCCCCTCGTCGCCGTCCCGGCGTTCCTCTTTGTACGGCTCTTTGAACCGGTACTCCCCGTCGGTCTCGGTCTTGCCGCCGGCGCCATGATATGGATGGTCACGTCTGAACTCATACCCGAGGCTCTTGAAAACGCCAAAAAGGAACACGTCGCGACGACGACTACCCTCGCCGTTGCGGGAATGACGGTGTTTCAGGTTCTCGCCGGTTGAAACGAGGCGGGGTATGATGGTACTTCTTCTTTCAGGGACCGTGCTGCTCTGGATTCCGGTACTTGCCGGTACCGTTGATTCAATGTGGCAAACCGCCCTCGCCACGGTGGGACTGTGGAGCCTGGGCGCGATTTTTCTTGCCCTGAAAAAGAAGAAGTAGCATTGGGGAGTTTCCTGTGGAGTATAGCATCGCCCTCCTGTTCATCCTGATTCCCGTCATTATCATTTTTGTCCAGCACTATCTGCCGCGGACAAACGTCATCAATCCGATCATTCCCGCCTACGTGGCGGGACTGCTCCTTTCGCTGGTTCTGCCCCACACCGCGGCAATGGGGGCACTGCAGGACGGCGTTTCCAGTGCCGCCGTGGCGTTTTCGATTCCCCTCATGCTCTTTGCCGTCGATATCCGTGGCTGGATGAGGGCGGGCCGGGAGGCGATCATTTCGTTCCTCCTCGCCGGAATTTCGGTACTTATCGCGGTGACGGTCGCCCACTTCCTCCTTGCCCATCTCGTCCAGTCGGGTGCGGAAATCGGCGGACTCCTCGTGGGCGTCTATACCGGCGGAACACCGAATCTTGCGGCGATACGCGTCGCCCTTGACGTGGAAAGCTCCCTCTACCTGACGGTTCACACGGTGGATCTTCTCGTGAGCGCCGTCTACATCCTCCTTATCCTCCTCCTCGGGCGGCGCATATTGGGTGGAGAGGAGCGTGACGGCAGATCCGCCGCCCCCTCCGGCGGCGGTGCCGATAATCTCTCACCCGCGTATGTTCAAATAGTCGCTCGGGGCAACCGGGGGACAACGTTCATCGCCCTTGGATGCGCCGCCGCCGTCGTACTCTTGAGCGTCGCCCTCTCGGCAATGGTCCCCGACGAGCACGCGACGACGGTGACCATTCTCCTTTTGACGACACTCTCCCTCCTGGCAACCATAATTCCCGGTATATCCCGGTTGACTACAAGCTTCAGGACCGGGGAGTTTTTCATCCTCATCTTCTCCGTCGCCGTCGGATCGATGGCTGAAGTGGAACGGATGGTCACCACCTCTCCGGTGATCATCGCCTATCTCTCCATCGTCGTCTTCGGCAGCCTCGGCCTCCATTTCATTCTGGGTCGAATTTTCAGGATTCGAAGGGGGACGATCATGGTCACCAGCATTTCCGCGGTCTGTTCGCCTCCCTTTGTGGGCATGCTCGCCCCTATTGTCAGGGATCCCCGTCTCATCGCGGCGGGTATCACCACCGGTGTCATCGGGTACGCCGTCGGAAATTACCTCGGCGTCGCCATGTTCTGGTTCCTGTCCGCATTGTGATGTCCTCCCTCTATCGCGATATCCCGCGCCCCTTTTTCGTACTCGCTCCCATGGAAGACGTGACCGATACCGTCTTCCGGACCCTCATTCGCCGGTGGTCACTGGCGTGGGGCAGTCCGGGACCGGCAATCATGTATTCCGAATTTACCCGTGTCGACGGCGCGGTGCGGGCGTGGCAGATGGAGGCGGCGCGTCGGATTGATGAGTCGCAACAAACGGAAGCGACGCGCCCGACGGCGGGTTCCCCGGAGCGGTACGATCGTCTCGTCTATACCGATTTTGAACGCCCGATGGTCGCCCAGCTCTGGGGTACCCGTCCGGAAGAGTTTTACGCGGCGGCGCAGGCGGTGGAACGCCTCGGGTTTGACGGTATCGACATAAACATGGGATGCCCGGCGCGAAAAATCCGCAAAGTCGGCGCCTGTTCCGCCCTCATCGGGCGACACGACGTAGCCGCGGAAATCATCGCCGCATGTCGCGCCGGATCATCGCTGCCCCTGAGCGTGAAAACGCGAATCGGCCTCGATCGCGTCGTTACCGAGGAATGGGTCGATTTTCTCCTGGAGTTGAATATCGACGCGTTGACGATCCACGGCCGCATCGCCGACCAGCTTTCGGAAGGTGCGGCGGAGTGGTCGGAGGTGGCAAAGGCGGTGAACCTGCGGGATGAACGCCTGCGGAGGGGCGGCCACGACACCGCAATCATCGGGAACGGCGACGTATACTCGATCGATCAGGGACTCCGGCGCGTGGAAGAGACGAGGGTCGACGGCATCATGATCGGCCGTGGTGTCTTTTACGATCCCCTTATCTTTGCCAGGAGATCCGTCTCCACAGCTGCGCGTTCAGCTGCGCGAGGATCGCAGGACGGCGGTGAGCCACCGGAATGGACGGAAATACCGCTGATCCGGCGGCTTGCCTATCTTCGCGAGCAGATCAACGCCTTTACCGCCCGGTGGGGCGATCGCCGGAATTACGAGGTTCTGAAAAAGTTTTTTCGCAATTATCTGTGCGTCTACCCCGACGGACCACCCGACGGCCTTCCCGCCGCTCCCGAGGATCCCGAGGCGACGAGACTCCTCTTTGCGCTCTATGACACCCACAATGCCGCGGAGGCGTCGGCAATTCTCGACGCCTACCCGGGACGGCCGGTCTGAACAAAAACATCCACGTCGATATCTGAAAACGAAAGGACCCGCACATCAGCATGGTCAAGGCCGTCGGACGGACCGAATCCTACGGCGACCATTCCGCCCGCCTGCGCCGCGTCAACACCGCTTGCGGCGTCTTCAAACACATAGGTCCGATCGATGGGAGTACCCAGCCGGTGTGCACCCTTCACAAAGATCTCCGGGTCGGGTTTCGATTTTTCGATATCCCTGCCGGTCACCACGGCGTCAAAGAGTTCGGTAATTCCGAGTTTATCAAGGACGAGGGATGCGTTCCTGCTGCTGCTTCCGAGGCCCGTTTTTATTCCCCGCGCCCGGAGCGCCCGAATAAACTCAAGAGAGCCGGCGACGAGGGCGGTTTCATCAATTTCGGCGAGAAAAGCCTTGTAGTCTTCATTTTTTTCCGTCGCCAGGGCCGTGCGCGTCTCTTCAGGCAATTCAATCCCGTTGTGGTCAAGGATGATCTGAAGAGACGCCATACGGGACACCCCCCTGAGCCGGTCATTCAGGGATTCGTCAAAGTCCCATCCGTTTTTGTCGGCGAGCTTTTTCCACGCCTTGTAGTGATACTCGTCGGTGTAGACCACGACGCCGTCCAGATCAAAAATCACTCCATCGATTACCCGTTCATTCATGGGTATTCAGTGTAATCCTTCACTTTCCCGGCGGCAAGGCGACTGTTCATTACGAGCATCTGCAGACGGTTCTCGATATTTGCAAAACTCGTGTCAGGATCGTAATCGAGGCTGAGGATCTGGATACGGGGATAGATTTCCTTCAGTTTCTTTACCAGCCCCCGTCCCGTCACGTGGTTCGGGAGGCATCCGAAGGGCTGCAGAATGAGGAAGGAGTTGATTCCTTCCGCGGCGTGGTGGAGTATTTCGCCGGCGATCATCCACCCCTCACCGGAGGTGAATGTGTGGTGAACGATCTTTTCGGAGAGCGTCGCTATTTCAGGCAGGCCGATGCGTCGGTGGTATCGGGGGTGGCGCTCGGCGATCGACGCAATGCGGTTGAGGACATGCTCAAAGAGATAGTCCGTCACCTCCCCCAGGACCGTTTCCACAAAGGGATAGCGAATGAAGAACTCCCGTCGTTCCGTCTTCTGACGCATGAAATCGCGTCGGAACGAATCGAGGATCGCCGGAAGCACCACCTCCATATCGTGGGATTCCAGATAGTGGACGATGTTGTTATTGCTAGTGGCGTGAAAATTGAGCAGGAACTCTCCGATGACGAAGACCTTCCGACGGGCGGGAGCATCCGAGAGGGGGACCGTCTGCAGTCGCTCGATCGCCCGCTCAAAGGAGCGGAGGGCACGTCGTACCGACACCTCCAGTGCCGCCGCGACCTGTTGCACCGACTCGTTTATGACACCGTCCACCTCTCCCGTATGCAGCTCGTAGGGCCGCAACTTCAACCGCAGCGCTTCCAGAGCGTCCACCATCGCCAGCGCCCAGAGCATCCGCAACTGAAAGAGCGGGCTCAATGCAAAACCGGGATGCATGTTTTTTGTGTCCATATCGGTGGTGATTATCGGAATCTCCGGATATCCCGCGTCGTCGAGGGCCCGCCGGGCGAGGCTGGCGTAGTGGGCGAGACGGCAGTCGCATTGACTCTTGGCGAGTCCGCAGACCGCGTGCTCCCGCTTCACAACACCCGTCTCCAGGGCCCGCAACATTTCACCGACATTCACCTGTGCGGGGTAGCACATATCGTTGTGAATGTAGCGTTTGCCCAGTTCTATGGCGCGCCGATCCGCCAGGGGAAGGGGTTCGATGCGATACCCTTCCGCCCTGATCGCGGCACTGATGATTATTGAAAACGCTTCGCTCACGTTTGGGGCCATAATGACCTTCTCGCGGCGGTCTTCTTTCCTGAACTTCACAGGAAAGGGATCGGGAAGTATCACCCCGGGCCGGCGGGAGAGGTGATCCCGGCGGCGGCGCGTCCTGACCGTCTCTATGAATGAGCGGATTCTGATCGCCAGTGGTCCTTTGACATCCGTTTCGTCGAGTTTCAATGTCAGCGGGCTCTTGCCGCTCCCCGTCTCAAGGAGACGCACGATCTCGTCGCTGATGACCGCATCATGACCGCATCCAAAACTGACGATCTGAACGAGTTCAAGTTTCGGATTTTCCGCGACCTTCAACGCCGCCGCATACATACGGACGTGAAAGTTTATGGTCATCTCCGATCTCGTCGCCGAGAGATCGACGTCGTAGAGCCCCGGCAGACTGTCGGCGGTCAGTACGGGTATTCCTGCCTCGATAAAAAACGCGGCAAGGTCGTGGTTGATGAGCCGGTCCGAATGGTACGGCCGCGCCGCAATGACGACCGCAAAGGCTTCTTGCCGCTCCTCAAGGTCCGCCAGGACAGACGCACCCCGGCGCATGAGCTCTCCCTCGAACTCGGTCTGCCTGATGTTACCGCGATGAACCGCCTCCTCCACCACGTCGGGAGGAAGACGAAAGGTCTCGGAGACCCACTTCACGATCTGCTTCCGCCGCGTTCTCTCGTCAACCCAGTGAAACATGGGGCGATCAAGGGGAATGCCCCAGTTCCGCTCGGGCTCATCGCTCACATCGACGACCATAGGATAGCCTTTCACAACGGCACATACGTGATTGCTCTGAACCGAGAGGTTTTCCGGCGGCATGCGGTTGATCATGGGCATAAAAATACGGTTCACCCCCCTGGCAATGAGGTTTCTCACATGACCGTGGGCGAGCTTGGCGGGAAAGCATACGGTATCGGACGGTACCGCCGAGAGTCCGTTTTCGTACAGCTCTTTGCTGCTTTCGTCGGAAAGGACGACGTCGAATCCCAGGGTCGTCCAGAAGGCGTACCAGAAGGGATAGCTCTGCCAGAACTCCAGTGTCCGGGGAATGCCGATCGTCACCTTCCGCACGTCATGAATCAGCTCTTCCCGGGGGCGCCTGAAGAGCAGGTGATCACGTTCCTGCATGAGATTGGGTGTGCCCCGATGGCGGCGGGCAATTTCGCGCAGCCGTTCCCGTTCCCGTTCTTTCCCGTCCGGCGCCGCCGGGTCTTCAAGGACCTCTCCCCGCTCACAGCGGTTGCCGGTGACAAAGAGGGTACCGTCGGAAAAGCGTACCACCGTACGATTGCATGCGTTTGAGCAGTAGGGGCAGATATGTCCGCTTTCCCGTTTCGCCTCAAAGGTGCGCAGCCCCTCCAGACCGGGAAAGGCGGAGGGGCCGGTCTTCGTCCGGTCCATATGCTCCCGGGTCAGCCGTGCGACACCGAGGGCACCCATCAGTCCGGGGTGCGGCGCCCGCACTACCCGTCGCCCGGTGTACTGTTCCAGGGCGCGCAGGACGGCGTCGTTCTCGAAGGTACCGCCCTGGACGACCACGGTGTCGCCGAGGGCGGAAAAGTTCGGCACCCGGACAACCTTGGTGAAGACATTCTCCACGATCGAACGGCAGAGTCCGGCGAGGATGTCGTCGGGGCTTTTGCCGTTTTTCTGTTCCGTAATGATTGAGGAGTTCATGAATACGGTGCATCGGGAGCCAAGCTGACTCGGCATGTGCGCCGCAAACGCGCGTGCGGCAATCGACTCGACGGGAACTTCAAGGTTGTGGGCAAAGTTCTCGAGAAAGGAGCCGCATCCGGCGGAGCACGCCTCGTTCAGGCTGATCGCCGTGACGATCCCCTCATGTATGGTGATCGCCTTCATGTCCTGTCCGCCGATATCGAGGACAAAACCGACGTCAGGTTCGATTCCCAGCGCGGCATGGGCGTGGGCGACGGTCTCTACCGTGTGAAAATCGGCGTGGAAGGCGGCGGCAAAGAGGCGCTCGCCGTAGCCGGTCGTACCGAGTCCCCTGATCCGGAGCGCCACTCCCTCCTCTTCGTAGCGACCGAGCAGTTCCGAAAGAATCCGTACCCCCGTCTGAAGGGGCTCCCCTTCATTGTGGGAATATCCCTTGTCAAGAATGCGTTCGTCCTCGTCTATGATGACCGCTTTCGTCGTCGTCGATCCCGCGTCGATGCCGATATAGACATCGACGGTACTCCCCGGAGGAAAGGTCTCGCGCCTTCCACGGGGGCCGTCGGTTGTCGTCGCTCAAAGTCATCCCGTTCCCGGCGATCGGCAAAAGAACCTCCCCGCGCCTTCCCGGCCGGCAGGGGACTCATCGTCTCCCCTTCCCGGGTCTCCATCGATGACGCCGACGCGTTCGATGAGTTCATCGACGGAGAGATCGTTCATCTCAGGCGCGATCAGCGGAAGGGAGAGTGCCGCTCCCAGTGCAACAAATATTTCAGGCTGTTCCGGTCGAATCACCTCTTCGGGACTCAATCCGAGGCGCTGGGCAAAGACTTCAAGGAGGGTGTGGTTGAAAGTAAGGGGGGCCGCCCTGAAAAATGACGGGCGGATGGATGTGCAACCCCTGGGCAAGGCCTCCTATCGTCTGCCGCGCGACGGCGTGAAAGGTTGACAGGGCGAGATCGGCGCGGGTCCACCCCCTGATTCAAAAGCGGCTGTATGTCGGTCTTGGCAAAAACACCGCAGCGGCCGGAAATCTGGTATACCTGACGCCCCCCGCGCCGCAAGGTCGTCAAACTGCTCAACCGGTGTCTGCAGCAGTTTTGCGACTTCATCGATAAACGCTCCCGTTCCGCCTGCACAACTCCCGTTCATGCGCATATCCGATGCGTGGAGCTCTCCGGTAGCCTCATCAAGGCGAAAAAAGATGACTTTGGCGTCCCTGTCCGCCCAGCTCAATGGCAACCCGGGTGTCGGGATAGAAGTGGGCGCACGGCGACGCTGTTTGCCACGACCTCCTGAACGTGGGGCAGCCCGGAGGAGCGGGCGATACCATTTGCACCGCTGCCGGTACAGATGGGCAGTACCCGAATATTGCCGACCCCCGCCAGCAGGTCCTTCAGAAGGCGTATCGTCGTCGCCCGCTGCTGCGCTCCGTGGCGGACCGTACCGGTGGTACACCACCTTTCGTGCGGCAGGCTCCAACAAAACCAGTTTAACCGTGGTGGAACCGATATCGATTCCGAGCAGTGGTTGAGTCATCGGACAGACCTCTTTGGCGGCAGGGGAGTCAACGTTCAGGGCGACACGAGCCAATGTTGTAGTATGAGATGAGTGTTATGGTGAAATTACACCTTGTACAAGAAGTCCTTTGTCAACGTTCCATCGGGTGTTTTTGAGCGACACTGAGGTAAAGTTGTTTCAAAACTGGTCTGCGATTACCGCGCCGTCAAAGCGTTGTGCCCGTTTCAGGCACTGTGCCGAGAGTGACCGTCGCAACGTATCATCCTTGCACAATGGCAAGAACACGGTCCGCCCAGCTCCTCCAGATCATCCCGGGGAAAGGTCAGTCCCGTCCCCTCAACCAGCTCCGAAATTCCCGGGACATTGGGAACGATCGACGGTGTGCCCGACGCCATGGACTCGATAACGGTCATGCCGAAGCTTTCAGTGGTGCTGGCCGTAACATTTGCGCAGGCGTTGTGAATGAGGGCCGCTTGTATAGAGATCATACGGCGAAATTCTCCCGAGGAAGAACACGGAGCGCGTGAGCCGCAATTCCCGTACCTGCGCTTCATACGCCTTCCGACCCGGACCGTCCCCGATGAGAAGCAGGACGAATGTCCTTGTCCCGTCGCATGGCAACACTCATGCCGTTAATGAGGCGGTCCACCGATTTTTCCTGTCCCAGGCGGCCGATAAAGATAAAGGTCTTTCTGTTGTACATCGGGAAGCGGGCAACCGTCGCATCGTAATCGGTTTTCTGTGAAAACTTCTCGATATCTATGCCGTTTTGGAATGTAGTGAATCGGTACATCCGGATAGTGGTTTGAGAGTTGGGAGGCCACGTATTTGCTCGGCCCCGTGACGGCATCGCTTCGGCGCATGTATAGCCCGAAGTATCGCCACGCCAGCGCCCGGAGAACCGGAACGAGGCTGTCGCTGTGGGTAAAATAGCGAATGTAACTCGGCTCCTGCAGCATCGTATGAAAGGTCTGTACCGTCCCGCAGCCGAGCTTTCGCGCCGCCCTGAGAGCCGCCCAGTTCAGGAGCCACGGTCCCGTCGCATGGACGATATCCACCTTTTCCCGCTGGAGGATGCGCTTTACGTGACGACTCCAGGGAATGACGTTTCGCATTCCCGGATAGACAAAGGTTTCGTAACTGGACACATAATAGACCGGAACACCCTCATGGTCCGTTATTGTCGATTCCTTCCACCGCGGTGCGATGTAAATTACCCGATGTCCCCGGGCCATGAGGTTCTGCGCCAGGTTATGGCTGGACGTTACAATTCCATTTACTACCGGTAGAAATATTTCAAAGACGAATGCGATGGGTCATGTTCCATGGAGCATACCACGCGGTCCGGCGGGCTGACAACGCGCAGGCGCTACCTGCACGTCTTTGTCTGTCCGGCACTACCTGCCCGCCGCCATCTGCCCCTGGTTGTCTCCCGTCGTCAGCGGTCCGACACTACCCTTCCCGGCAGCGCTACAACGGCGGCGCGCTCTATGGCCAGCCCCGCGGTATAGCGGCGGAAAAAACTCCTCAAATCCCTCCACATCGCCCGGATCGGGCGCCGTCGGCACGCCCATGCTGTCGGCAAATATGGCGTCCAGAAACTGGGGAAGTGTCGTTTTCCGTTCCCTTCCGTGTCATGTACGCCGCGAGCAGCGCCATTCCCCATGCACCACCCTCCCCGGCCGTCGCCATGACGCTTACCGGTGTGTTTGTGGCGGCGGCCATGATACGGCTTCCCACATCGAGGGTCTTGAAGAATCCACCGTGTCCGCGTATTTCCTCCACCCGGACGCCCTCTTCCTCGGTCATGATGTTCAATCCCGTACGCATCGCACCGAGGGCGGAAAAGAGATGGGTTCTGATGAAATTCGGCAGGGTGAAACGACCCGCAGGATCCCGGACAAAGAGGGGGACGTCCCTCGGTGAATCCGGTGACGTGTTCCCCGGAAATATAACCGTATGAAAGCAGTCCCCCCTGCATCCCTGTCCGCATCCGGTCCTACCGCGAGTGGCATCAGCGCGCCGTAGACCTTGTCGGGCGTGACCGTCACCCCCAGCGCCGTCGCCACCTCACCGAAGAGGCCGACCCACGCGTCAAAATCGGAGGTGCAGTTGTTTGAATGGGCCATGCCCACCGTATGTCCGTCGGGGCGTAACGATGAGGTCGATCTCGGAATGAACCTTTTTTCAGCGCCTTCTCAAGGACGATCATGACAAAAACGGATTGTACCGGCAGACACATTCCCGGTACGAACTTTAATGCTGTTGGTTGCAACCATTCCGGTACCGGCGTCACCCTCGGGAGGACAGAGGGGAATGCCCGCCCGTCAGCGTTCCCGACGGGTCCAGCAGTGCCGCACCCCTCTTCCGTCAGTACCCCCGCCTCCTCACCGACATCCACGATCGCCGGCATGATGTCGCGAATCTTCCAGGGAAACTTCTTTTCCGCAACGGCACCGTCAAAGGCGTCCAGCATTCCCGTAAAGTAGCCCTCCCGTCTCGGGATCAACGGGAAACATACCCGATGCGTCGTTCATGCCGAGTACGAAGCGCCCCGTCAGTCTGTAATGTACGTACCCCGCGAGGGTCGTCATGCGGGCGATCCGGCCCACATGGTCTTCCCCGTTCAGAATCGCCTGATAGAGGTGGGCGATACTCCAGCGCTGGGGGATGGGATATTGAAAAAGTTCGGTCAGAAACTCCGAGGCTTCACCGGTGATATTGTTTCGCCACGTGCGAAAAGGAACGACCAGGTTGTCGTCGTTATCGAGGGTCAGATAGCCATGCATCATCGCGCTGACGCCGACGGATGCGACGCTGCGAAGGGTCACTCCGTACCGGTCGGAGACGTCCCGCTGCAGATCGGCCATACACGCCTGCAACCCCGTCCAGACATCGTCGAGATCGTACGTCCAGATGCCGTCTTTCAGCTTATTCTCCCACGTGTGGGAACCGGCGGCGATGGGGGCGGTGTCTTCGCCTATGAGGGACGCCTTAATTCTCGTCGAACCCAACTCAATACCGAGGATGCTTTTTCCCTGTGCAATTACGTCTTTTTCGGCCATTGTCTGCTCCCTGTAATTTGTGTCCCATAGATCGTATGCCCCTTCCCACGGGAGGTCAAGGATAAGGGTGGAACAGCGTGAACCCTTGCGAATGTTGTGCCCCTGTCGGAAAATAGCGTATGAACGCTGTTCGCGCCGTTATTCAGCGGTACTTCCGCATGCATGGTCCCTTACTCGCAAAAGGACTCAGTTTTTCAGCCCTCTTCGCCACGATTCCCCTGCTCTTTCTTCTGACCCTCGCGGGAAGTATCGTGCTCACCGAAGAAGTCCTGGCGATCCTGGAGAGTCAGCTTCTGGCTGGGGTCCCCGCCACCTACCGCCGGTCCATCATGGTTGGTCTTGAGTTCTTTGCCGACCGTCCGGGATCGTTGACGGTTGTGACCATCGGCGTCTTCCTTTATTCGGTGCACACCCTTTTCTTTGATGTTCATCGTGTCGTCCGCGCGGGGCTCGGTATAGAGCTCACCCCCGGCCGGGGACGTCTCCGCGCCGTCGCACTGAACGCGGTATTTCTCCTCTTGATCTATGCCACGGCCCTGGCAACACTTGTCGTGCAATTCGGGTCCACCTATGTACCTCTGCCTGAAATTCTTCTCGAATTCCTTGCGCGCATCGCTTCGGTGATCGTCCTTGCCTTTACCCTGGGCAGCATCGTCCGCCTCTCGGCGGGTCGACCGATTCCGTTCCGTATTACCCTGCCCGTTTTCCTCTCCGCCGCCGTGGTGTGGCAGGGTGCTTCTTTCGTAAGCGGACTGATCGTCCGGACGACGGGGCGTCGCGTGGTCGTCTACGGTGTGCTGGCGTCGGCGGTGCTATTTCTCTTTCTGATGAGAATCTTTGCGGAGATCCTCCTCCACTCGGCGTTGTGGATCTACCAGTTGTCCCGGAACGAGGGAGACCGGGACGGAGAGGGAGCTCCCCCGGAGCGTCACGGAGATACGGAGCACTCCCCGCGTTCGGAGGGAGAGTCAGCTTCGGGCGGCGGCCTGTTCGCCGACGACGGCGGCACCGACGATATTGGCGTTTAGACCGCGCTCGTCAATCACGCTTGGCCTGAGGTAGTTCAGGAGCCCGAATTTTCCAAGAAATCGCTGCGTACTCGGCCCGAAATACGGCAGGGCATAACTCGGTTTACCGCCGAGACAAATGGGAACGCCCGGCGGCAGCCCGTCTTCCGTGGCGCGTCGCACCATGACCCTCGTCGCATGGGCAAGAACCTTCCCGTAGAGGCGGTCCGTATTCAACGCATAATCAACTCTCATGCGGGAAAGTTTCGATATAAGGCGTCCCGCCATTGCGGGGTCCGCCATTCCGCCCCGTTCGTCGGCATCAAACCACGATTCGTAGCCGTCGTTGTCGCCGACGATTGCGTGAAAAAGTCGCAGTCGACCTGGTCCACTGAGTATGACTTCCGCCCGGATCGTATCGGGACTTCCCGCCGGCCCGGTCAGAACCCCCGCGTCCCCTGAAAACTCCTCCAGCAGATTCTCTTCAAATCTGCGATAGGAAGCACCGACCTCGGGAAAGAGGTCCCGGAGGATCTCCTTTGAAAGGGGGATTGAAAACCCCGGTTCGTTCGTCGGGTGCAGGGTGCGGTCGTCGCCGTTCCAGTCGGTAGAGGGAAAGCGTACCGTTCCATCCCGGGAGATCCACGATCCGCCCCATCCTCCGCCGAAGACCCAATAGAGCAGTTCCACCTGCAGGACCGCCCACTCCGCAAGGCCGCCGGCGTCGGCGTCATTGGCGATACCGACTGGCACGTCAAATCGTTGCCTGAGCCACTCTCTGATGTTGTGCCCCTCAAGCATGGCAATGTTGCTTGTGCGGAGAAACCGTCCGTCCGAGGCAAGAATACCTGCCGTCGCCACACCGATTCCCCGCAGACCGGACCGATTTGCCCCCGCCTCTTTCAGGAGCGCTTCAATCTCACGGGCAAGGCCGGTGCAGTACGCTTCGAAATTCGAACCGTAGGCGGAGACGGGTAATTCCCGGTATCCCGAAAGAGTCAGGGGATCGCGACACAGGGCAAGTTTCGTACTTTCCCCTGCCCCGATATCGACGGCTGCGATGTACTCCATAGCGCTCCATTGTAGCTTTCATTCACATTCTTGGGTACACTGCCGCCATGGCAACACTTCTTTTTCATACCCCCCGAAACGATTTCTGGCGATCCCTCATCGAGGAAACACGGAAGAAAACCGATGCAACGATCAGCTCCGTCCAGGAGATCACCCGCGCCGACGGAGAAACCCTCAATTCCGCGGAGGCTCTTGTCACCTACGGGCTGAGCGGTGAAACCCTGAAGGGTCTGCCGTCACTCCGGCTCATAGCCATTCCGATGGCGGGCATCAACACGCTCCCCCTCGCAGAGCTGCAGCTGCGGAAGATCGCCGTCATAAATGCGCACGCAAACGGCCGGTGGGTCGCCGAACGCGCCCTTTCGCTCCTCCTCGCCGCCGCCGGACGGATCGTCGCGGGCGACCGGGATCTCCGCGGAGGCCGATGGCATGGTTTTGCCGCGGGAGAACGTGTTGACCTGAGCTGGAGATCTTTGTCGGAAATGACGGTCGCCATCGTCGGCACCGGTTCCATCGGTCAATGGACGGCACGATTTCTCCGGCCTCTGGGACCGGAAATAGTGGGAGTACGCCGCAGGGACGGGGACGACGGTATCCCGTCGGGCCTGTTTGATGCGGTCACCACCGACCTGGATGACGCAATGCAACGCGCCGATGCGGTTATCGTCACCCTGCCGAGTACCGCGGAGACAAAAGGAATCATCAACTCCGCCCGCCTCGCCGCCCTGTCCGGGGGAATCCTCGTCAATGTAGGACGGGGAGACGTCATAGATGAGGGCGCCCTCTACTCAGCATGCGCCACCGGCTCACTCACGGCGGCGATTGATACGTGGTTCACCTATCCCGATCCGGCGGGCACCCGGTGCCTTCCGTCACGCTATCCCCTGGAGCAGTTGGACAACGTCATTTTTTCTCCCCACCTTGGCGGGTACACCCCGCCGGCAACGGAGGCAAGCGCCCGGGAAGTGGTGGATCTGGTGGTTCAGTGGCTGGAATCGGGCATGCCCGCCGACGTTTCCGGCGCCGTCGATCTTCTGGCCGGCTACTGAAGGGACCGTCCCGTCGGGATGGACGGGACGGCGGGGGGCCGGCGTCGCAGGGACGCCGGCGTCCCGACGATTTTCAGTCCGCAAGTTCCCGCAGAACCGCTTCAGTCCGTTCAAGCTGGTCCCGCAGATCGGCGGCTTTAACCCGTTCCTTTTCGACAACCTCGGGTTTCGCCTTTTCCACAAAGCCCGGACTCGACAGCTTCCTTTCCGACTGGTTCAGTCCGTTGCGCATCTTTTCGACATTCTTGCGAAGCCGCGCGAGCTGTGCTTCCACATCAATGATGTCCCGTACATAGAGATACGCCTCAAATCCGCTGCCCACGACGGCGACTGACCCGGACCTTCGTCCCGAATCCGTCCCGATTTCCAGGGCACCCAGCCCTCCAAGCATGGAAATAAGATCTCCGTGTCGTCGAAAGTACTCACCCAGGTCGGTCCGATCATCGCTGTACCGTATGTACAGGTCGAAACGCTTGGACGGCGGTATGGTGAACTCACTGCGCATCGTCCGTACTCCCCGCACGAGCTCCTGGAGACCTGAAAAGCCCGTTGCGGCGGCGACGGACTCCTCACTCTTTCTCCACTCAGTTTCCCGGGGATAGGGAGCGACGATGACCGCGTCGGGGCGTCCCTCCGGGCGGGAACGACGGGCCCCCTCCCGGTAGCCGGGTAACGTCGCCGCCCCGTCGGCGGGCGTCAGCGCTTCAGGCAGTTTCTGATAGATCTCTTCAGAAATGAAACTCATGAAGGGATGCATAAGCCGCAGGCTCTCTTCAAGGATGTACAGCAGGAGAGAGACGGAGCGGTCCTTCCGTGCGTTGTCGTCGGCGTAGAGATGAAGTTTGCTCGCCTCGATATACCAGTCGCAGAAGTCGTTCCAGAAAAACTCGTACACACTGCGCGCCGCTTCATCCATGCGATACCCCGCCATTGCATGCGCGACGGTCCGTATCGAGCGGTCGAGGCGGTAGTAGATCCACCGGTCGATGTCGTCGAGTTCAATCTCATCAAATGGCACGATCTCCCGTCCCTCCAGGTTCATGAGGAGATAGCGTGTGGCGTTCCATATCTTGTTGGCAAACTTGCTGCCCAGCTGAAAGCTGTCCGTTGCGATGGGAACGTCCGATCCCTGGACGCTCAGATATGCAAGAGTAAACTTGTGTGCATCCGCCCCGTATTCCGCGACGATATCCAGGGGATCAATACCGTTTCCAAGGCTCTTGGACATTTTCCGTCCATTGATATCCCTGACGAGCCCGGTAATGTAGATGTCCCGGAAGGGGACCTCACCCTTGAACTCAAGACCGGCCATGATCATGCGGGATACCCAGAAGAATATGATGTCATATGCGGTGACAAGAGAGGTCGTCGGATAGTATTTGCGGAGATCCTCCGTTTCTTCGGGCCATCCAAGGGTACTGAACGGCCACAGCCAGCTTGAAAACCACGTATCAAGTACATCGGGGTCCTGGCGGAGCGTCTTACCCGCGTAGCGGGGATCGTCGGTCGGATCGGTCCTGCTCACGATCATCTCCCCCGTCGCATCGTCGTACCACACCGGTATCCGATGCCCCCACCAGAGCTGTCGGGAGATGCACCAGTCCCGTATGTTCTCAAGCCAGTGGGTGTAGGTGTTTTCCCAGTGTTTCGGATAAAAACGAATTTCGTCGTTCCTCCACGCCTTCAGCGCCTTGTCGGCAAGGGGTTTCATGCGCACAAACCACTGGGTGCTCACCCACGGCTCCACGGCGGTATCACAGCGGTAGCAGTGACCGACCTGATGAATATGATCTTCCGTCTTCCGGAGATACCCACCCGCCTCCAGGTCCGCCACGACGCGCTTCCGCCCGTCCCGGACGGACAGGTTCCGGTACGGTTCCGGTACGTTTTCGTTCAAATGGGCAGTGGCGGTGAGGATATTGATTCGCTCAAGACCGTGGCGCTCCCCGATCTCCCAGTCGTTCTGGTCGTGGGCGGGGGTGATTTTTACCGCACCGCTTCCGAACTCGCGATCAACATATGAATCGGCAACGATCGGAATGATCCGTCCCGAAAGGGGGAGACGTACCGACTTACCGACGAGACCGCGATATCGCTCATCCTCGGGATGCACCGCGACGGCGGTATCACCGAGCATCGTCTCCGGTCTCGTCGTCGCCACGACGATCCATCCGAGGGACCCCTCCGCGGCGTCGGGATTATCGGGATCGACGATCGGATACTGTATATGCCAGATGTGTCCATGCGTTTCGGAATGTTCCACTTCGTCGTCGGAGAGGGCGGTGCCGCAACTTGGACACCAGTTTATGAGGTATTCGCCGCGGTAAATGAGATCCCGCTCGTAGAGCGTTACAAATACCTCTTTCACCGCGTCGTTCAGGCCCTGGTCGAGGGTGAAGCGCTCTCTGCTCCAGTCACAACTGGCACCGATCTTCTCCAGCTGACGGGTGATAATGGTGTGGTGATCTTCCTTGACCTGCCACGTTCGTTCGACAAATTTCTCCCGGCCGAGCTCTTCCCTGCTCGTACCTTCGGCGAGGAGTTTGCGTTCCACCACATTCTGCGTCGCAATACCGGCGTGGTCGGTACCGGGCACCCAGAGTGTCGGGCGTCCCTGCATTCGCTGGTAGCGAATGAGGATATCCTGCAGGCTGTTGTTAAGGCCGTGCCCCATATGGAGCACACCCGTTACGTTTGGAGGAGGAATGACGATGACGTAGGGATCACTGTCGCGTTCTGGATCTCCGTGTTCCGCCGGCTTGAAATAGCCCGCATTCTTCCACATTTTATAATTCCGATCTTCAAAATCGGCTGCGTTAAATGTCTTGCTCAACTCCACAGCGTGCATTGTCATCTCCCGAAAAATTGTTGGGCGATGATAACAGAAATCGTCGTCACGAGCCAGACCGGGACGACGGGAGGTGTCACTCCCTGTGCTGTTCCTCAATGCGATCAGTCGCGGGCGGTGGGGCCGGGCTCAGGCGGGAAATTTCGCGTCGCTGCTCCGGGGTCAGTGAAATATCCGCGCTGTCCAGCGCCGGTTTCAGCTGTTCCACCGACCGCGCACCCAAGAGGGGCGCCGTTACCGCCGGATGGGAGCCTACCCACGCCACGGCGAGTGAGACGGGATGATATCCCCATTGTTCCGCAAGGTTCCGAAAGTCTTCGGCAATACGGTAGTTCCCGGCGTCCCCGTAGCGCACCTGATACATGCTGTTTGTGGAGAGGCGGCCGTCGGCGGGCTTGTCCTTCACTCCGTACTTTCCGGACAGCAGACCTCCTCCGAGGGGGCTGTAGGAGAGGACGGCGATATTGTTGTCTGCCGCCATGGGGAGAATTTCCACCTCCGCCTGCCGTTTTGCCAGACTGTACATCGGTTGTATGAAAGCGGGTACGGCGTACCCCCTGAAACGTGCAATATCGATTGCCCGCTGCGCCTGCCACGCCGAGAAGTTGCTCAACCCGCCGTAAAGGATTTTTCCCTGCCGGACAAGGTCGTCCAATGCGCGCAGTACGTCCTCGAGCGCCGTCGCCGCGTCGTAGCGATGGATAAAATAGACGTCGAGGTGGTCAGTATCGAGACGTTTCAAGGACCGTTCCACCGATCGGACGATGCGGTACCGCGACGCCCCGCTTTCGTTCGGCCCATCCCCCATGGGCGACGCGACTTTTGAGCTGATGATCACCTCGTCACGACATGTCCGTATGAGTCGCCCGAGTATTTCCTCCGCCCTTCCCTTCTGATAGACGTCCGCGCAGTCAAAAAAATTGACTCCCCGGGAGCGGGCCTCCTCAAAGAGGGCGCGGGCTGTCCCCTCGTCGGCGTCGCCGCCGAAGGACATCGTGCCCAATGCCAGCTGTGAGATCCTGAGCCCCGTTGATCCTGCGTATCGGTATTCCATATCGCTATTATAGTGTGTTTAATCGGTCCCAGATATGGAGAACGTCCTGAAAGGATCGCTCCCGACCGGAAGGCGCGAGTATCTGGATTCCGCCGCTCCTCACGGCGTCAAAGTGTACCGGTACCGAGAGGGCCGGCAACCCCGCCAGAGATCCAAATGTGTTCAGCCGTATTATCTGACTTCTGAAGTCCCCGTCGATATCCCGGTCGAGCGGCGTAGCCACTACCGTTGCGGGAAGGATGACGAAGTCATAGTCCTGAAATAACGATGCAGCGTATTCCCGGACCCTTGACCGTGTCTCTTCGGCAAGACGGAGACGCTCGCCGCTCCAGTATTTACCCCGTTCTATCAGACCCCGCACCACCGGATCGTAGAGATCACCATGTGAACCGATCCAGTCACGATGAACGGCCCACGCTTCGCTGGAACCGATGATGTTGTAGGCGTCCACGGCAGCGTCGCCGAGGAGGGGAGGAACGTCAGCGATGTCGACACCCGCCGACAGGGTGTCGAGTTTTTCTACCACCTCCCGCCACATCGCGCCGATCTCGTCGTCCATTACGGTGCCGTGCGGAAGGATTGCCGCAATCCGCGGATTCCCGCCGCTTGGAAAACCTGCGGAACCTGAGGGCCCGGGATGTGACGCGTCCGTACAGACAAGCGACAACAGCTGCTCCATATCGCCCCGGTTGTGGGTAAACCACCCTACCGTATCCAGGGACCCCGCCAGGGGAAAGACGCCCCGCAGACGGTCGCGGCTCCATCCGAGACGAACGCCGTATATGCCGCATAACGCTGCGGGCAATCGCACTGAACCTCCCGTATCGGTTCCAAGGGCAAACGGAACAATTCCCGCCGCGACGGCCCAGGCGGAACCGCTGGACGAGCCGCCGGGAATCCTGCGTCGGTCAAGGGGGTGAGGACAGTTGCCGGTCCTGCTGTTCCGGCCGTCCAGACCGTAGGCAAACTCGTTCATATTGGTCCGCCCCGTCACATGGGCGCCCAACTCAAGAAAGCATTCCGTCAGCCATGCGTGCTTTTCAGCCGGCGGTGTACGGACGCCACCGTCGTCAAGCAACACCGCCGAGCTGCATGTCGTACGTTCACCCGGTACATCAAAGAGATCCTTCACCAGGAAGGGAACCCCCGCAAGGGGATCCGCACCACCGGCATCGGGAATATCGTTTTTCCACGACGCGATCGCCCGGTGCCACAGGGAACCGTCAAATCGGTTCGGCCGGTCCTTCAGGGTTCGGAACCATTCCGTACGATCTTCAGTCCACATCTTTCGCCATTCATCTATCGAGAGACGCCGTATACTTTGATCCTTGTAGATATGGTCGTCTCCGGCCGGGGTAGGGTAATACCGTCGCATGGAGAGATTATCTCAACGCCCGTTGAGATACGCAACTGTTTGACCTTATGTAGTATTTTTCATATGTTTCGGCGATGGGTACGTCCTTTTCCTTAGGCCCTTTTCTCGTTCCCGCCGTCGTCGTGGCGGCATTTGCGGCGATTCTCGTTGGGTACGTCGTCCTTTTTCTGTTGCGTCAACGCATGGAAGTGGGAACTCAGGCCGTGGTCGATACGATCGGGACCGCGGGGCTCCTCGCCTTCCTCGTGTGGAAGTTGTGGCCTCTCATCCGATGGTGGGAAGAGATCATCAGAGCGCCGGTGATTCTTTTGCGCATGCCCGGTGGACGTGGCGGGTTTCTCGCGGGTATGGCCGTCGCCCTCACATACGGGGCGTACAAAATCGTACGGGACAGGCGGCTGCTTCTCCCCTCCCTTATCGCCGTTTTCTCCGCCGGAACGGCGTTCCTCTTCTCCCTTGCCGTCATCGACGTGGCGGCCGAACAGAGCGACTATGTCACCGCACCTTTCGCGGGTGGGCCGTCCGTCTCCGCCTTTTCCGCATCGGCAGAGCTGGGAGATACTCCCCTGCTCTCCCCGTCAAACCCCACGGTGCTGACCTTCTGGGCGACGTGGTGCGGACCCTGCAGGGCGGAGCTACCCGCAAAAAAGCGTTTCTACGCCGAGCATAAAGATTCAATCCATTTCGTCGCGATTAACATGACCAGAACCGAAACGTCTGAAGAAGATGTGCGTCAGTATGTTGTGAGCCACGATATCCGGTATCCCGTCGTCCTCGACCGCAGCGGCGCTCTCTCGTCACAATTTCAGATCCGGGGGACGCCGACGACAATCGTACTGCTTCCGAGCGGCGAAGTAACGGCACGTTGGACCGGCCCGAGCAGCATGAGCCGCCTCGAGGGTTCCCTTCCCTGAGCGTTCCGATCCGCAGGCGTTCTTTCAACGTTAGGTATACATAATGTTGTTGCAAAACAGGAGCTATCTCCTGGTACCAACCGGAAATACGGGGCAAGCCGGCTTCCGGCGCCCGTAAGTCATGACCCCGCAGAAACTTTGGTCTCGATGTGCAACACGAATGTGTATACAACTTCCTGTCCCAAAAAAAACACCGGCTTGAAGCCGGTGTTCTATCTCCATGTGCCTGGAGGCACGACATCGATTGTGTGTTACTTCTCGTCCTTGTCTGACGCGGCTTCTTCAGCCTGGTCGTCTTCCGCTGAGGCTTCCGCGGCAGCCGTTTCTTCAGAGGGTTCGCTATCCTCGCTCCTGACGGCGCTCTTCTTCGGGGAGCTCTTTTCTTCCGCCTTTTCGGAACCATCTTCCTTCTTGGAAGAGGCTTTCTTTGACGCCGTCTTCTTGGAATCCGTTCCGGCAGTCGCGGATTTTTTGGTCCCGGCCTTCTTCTTTGAGCTCTTTTCCGGTTTACCCTCATCCTCGCTCAGTATTTCGAGGATGACCATTTCCGCGGCGTCGCTCGGACGAGGTCCAAGTTTCAGCACCCGTGTGTAACCGCCCGGCCGTTCCTTGAAACGGGGACCGATTTCGGTAAACATCTTTGCCAGTGTTTCCTGGTCCTTGATCTCCCGACCGATCATGCGTCGATTGTGGACACTATCCACCTTTGCCCGGGTGATCATCTTTTCAGCCGTTCTACGGACCGCAAGAGCCTTTGCCTTGGTCGTCCGAATACGGCCGTGCCGGAACAAAGAGGTCAACATATTTCGCGTCATCGCCTTACGATGTCCCGCGCGCCTTCCAAGGCGATTAAAACCGATCTTATGCTTCATTCTTCTCTTCCTTTTTCTTCAGGAACACGGGGTTGTCCTTCAGGACGGTATAGTCCGTCATGCCGAGGCTCAGTTCCCACTCCTGTAACTTCTCCTTTATCTCCTGGAGAGATTTTTTTCCGAAGTTACGCGTCTTGGCGATTTCGTCTTCCGTCTTCTGTGTCAAATCGCCGAGATTGTTGATGTTGGCATTTTTCAGACAGTTGCTCGCCCGCACCGAGAGCTCCAGTTCGTCAACCGGTGTCGACAGGATCTCCCGGACAAGCTTCATGTCCTCATCTTCCTCGTCATCCGATCCGACTTCGTCCTCGTTGAAATTGATGAAGACGTCGAAGTGGTCCTTGGCGATCTTTGCCGCTTCTCCGACGGCGTCTACGGGCGAGATCGTCCCGTCGGTCCATACGTCCAGGATCAGCTTGTCGTAGTCGTTCCGTTGACCGACCCGGGTATTTTCGATGGAATACTTGACCCGGCGAATGGGCGAATAGACCGCGTCCAACGGAATGGTACCCACCTCGTCGATGTACTGCTCGTTCTGCTCCGCCGCGACGTAGCCGCGGTTCAGATCGATCTGCAGTTCAATATCGAGCCATCCGTCTTCCATGAGGGTCATCACCGGAATATCGGGATTCGTGATCTCGATACCGTCAACGGCGAATGCCTTTCCCGTAACCGTCTGCGCACCCTTCAGCTCTATAAAGAGAACTTTCTGATCCGTTTCATCGGGCAACCGGATCTGCAGTCGCTTGATGCGATTGAGAATATCCGGCGTGTCTTCAACGATCCCCGGAATGGATTCATATTCGTTGGATAGAAAGCGCTGGTTTCCGTCTTTATCGTAGACGGTGATCCGGACCGCCGTCACTGCGCATCCTGGAATGGAACTGAGCAGCACCCGACGGAGAGAGTTCCCTATCGTAGTGCCGTATCCACGTTCAAAGGGATATGCAACAAACGTCCCGTGGTCCGGACCAGATTCGCTCGGTTCAAAGGTGATCCCTTTTGGGCGTTTAAACCCTTTGAGTAATGCTTTTCGAGCCATACCTGTCTCCTTTCCCGGACCGGATTATACGCGCCGACTCTTGCGCGGACGACACCCGTTGTGGGGGATCGGGGTAATATCTTCTATCGACCGTACCTTCAGTCCAAGCTGCCCGAGGGCGCGAATGGCGGACTCCCGTCCGACACCGGGACCTTTCACGAAGACGTGAACTTCCTGGAGTCCTGAAGAAAGAGCCTTCTGTCCGGCGGTCTCCGCCGTTGACTGCGCCGCATAGGGTGTCGATTTCTTCGCCCCACGAAAACCGAGAGAACCCGCGCTGCTCCAGGACACGACGTTGCCGTTCATGTCGCTGATCGTCACGATGGTGTTGTTGAACGTCGCCTGAATGACAACTCGCCCCTCGTAAATTGACTTCTTTTCTTTCTTTTTCTTCGTCACTTTGGCCAAAGTTCAGGCCCTCCCTATTTCTTCTTTCCTGCGACCGTCTTCCGTTTTCCCTTCCGGGTACGGGCATTCGTCCGGGTCTGCTGTCCGCGAACGGGCAGGCCCTTTCTATGACGGAGGCCTCGATAGGAACCGATATCCATCAACCGTTTGATGTTCAGCGAGACCTGAGTCCGAAGACGTCCCTCAACGGTGTAATCATTTTCGATTATCTGCCGTACGGCATTTATTTCTTCTGCGTTGAGATCATTTACCCGACGCTCCGTGTCCACGTTTGCGGCCTTACAGATTGCGATCGCCGATGACCGGCCGATCCCGTAAATGTATGTGAGCGCAACATCGACATGCTTATTCGGAAGATCTATTCCTGCAATACGAGCCATCAATTACCCCTTCTGGCGTTGTTTGTGCTTAGGATTGGTACAAATAACCCGAACGACTCCGCGTCTCCGGATTATCTTACAATTGGCACAAATCGGTTTTACACTTGCACGAACCTTCATATTACCACCTTACTCCAGTTACAAGCTCCGTCGCGACTTGATCCGACCCTTCCTGGTGAGTCCGTCGTGATGGTGCATTCTCAAATGTCCCTCGATCTGGGACATAAGATCCAAATCAACTCCGACCATAATCAGCAGCGACGTTCCACCGAGCAGAAATGCAACCTGCTGCGGAAAATTGAACATTCGCTGAATCAGCGTCGGTATAACCGCGATGAATGCAAGGAATATTGCACCCGGCAGAATAATCCGATTCAGCACCCGGGTGAAGTATTCTTCCATCTTCTCGCTGCGGATCCCCGGTATCGAACCGCCGTTTTCACGGATGTTCTTTGATATCTCAATGGGGTTCAACGTCACCTGCGTATAAAAGTAGGCGAAGAAGATGATGAGCACCGTATAGACGATGATATACGCCGTTCCATCGGGTCGCATCCAGAATGCCAGCCGTTGCAGCCATCTCACGCCCGGGCCGAGTCCCTGTGCAATCTGCAGCGGGAAGGTCAGGACACTTGACGCGAATATGACCGGAATGACGCCGGACGGATTGATCTTGAAGGGAACGTAGGTGTTCTGCGCTCCATACATTCTGCGTCCGACGACGCGTTTGGCGTAGTGAATCGGGATTTTTCGCTGTCCCCGCTGCTCATATATGACCAGCGCCACAACACCGACAAACATGACAAATACGACAATCACGAAGACGGGGTTCAAATCACCGGTGCGGACACGCTGCAGGAGAATCCAGATGGCGTTGGGCATCCGCGCGACGATACCGCTGAATATCAGCAATGATATTCCGTTTCCGATACCACGCTGGTTGATCTGTTCACCGAGCCACATGAGAAATACCGTACCCGTCGTTACCGACAGCATGGAAACCACCGTATACAATCCCCGTGAAATTGTTATCGCATCGGGAATGCTGTCCGCATAGACGGTCACGGCAAATGACTGAATAAGCGCTACCACGACGGTACCGTACCGCGTATATCGTTGTATCTTCTTGCGCCCGCCCTCTTCCTCGGAGATCTTCTTGAGACTCGGGAAGACCAGGAGCAGGAGTTGCATAATGATCGACATCGATATGTAGGGCATGATGCCGAGCATAAAGACGCTGAACCGCGAAAATGCTCCTCCCGCAAAGAAGTCGAGATAATCGGTAACCGAGATCCCCGCTCCCGCTTGCTGGGTCAGGAAGTACGTCTGCAGCGCGTTCAAGTTGATCCCGGGGATCGGTATCGTCGCACCAAGGCGAAAAATGGCAAGCATTCCTAAGGTGAAAAGCACCCGTTCCCTGAGATCCTTGATCTTAAAAATGTCCGCAATCGGATTCGAGGCCATATGGCTTACCCTTCAGCTCCTTCAGAAGCGACATCGACAATCTTGCCGCCGGCCGCTTCGATCTTGCCTCGCGCTCCCGCTGAGACGACAAGTCCCCGAATGGTGAGGGCTTTGTCAATTTCCCCGCGACCGAGAACTTTCACATCATTGACGTTTTTCCCGATCACCTTCTTCTTCCTCAGTGAATCGAGATCCACCGTCTCGTCAGACTTAAAAGAGAGTGCGAGCTGGTCAAGATTCAACGGGAAATACGTCTTCTTGAAATGATAGTTTGAAAAACCGCGACGGGCGATACGACGGTACAGGGGCATTTGACCACCCTCAAACCCGGGACGTACACCGCCTCCGGATCGGGCATTCTGACCTTTGTGGCCCTTGCCCGACGTCTTTCCGTTACCCGATCCGATTCCCCGGCCGAGTCGTTTCCGCTGTTTCGTCGCACCTTCCGGTAAATGGATTGTACTCATTTCTCTTCCTCGACATGTACCAAATGGGAAACGGTATTAATCATTCCTTGGATCGCGTCATTCATTTCGTGAACGACGCTGTGACGAATCCGCTTCAACCCGAGAGCTTCTACCGTTCTGCGTTGATTCGGTTTTCGTCCAAGGGGACTTTTCACAAGTGTGATACGTACCTTCACGACCTTACCCCCACATATCCTTGAGAGACTTTCCACGGCTGTGCGCAACCTGTCGCGCCTGCATCAGCCCACCGAGTCCCTCAAAGACGGCCTTTACAATATTGACGGCGTTCTGGCTTCCCATCGACTTGCTCAATACGTCGTTGATGCCGCCGACTTCCAATACCGCACGCACCGGTCCACCGGCGATAATTCCGGTACCGGGTGCCGCAGGTTTCAACAGGACGTTTGCGCTCTTGAACCGACCCTGTACCGTATGCGGAATAGTATGCTTCTGCCGGGGAACTTCGATCATGCTTCGTTTGGCACGATCCACACCCTTCCTGATGGCTTCAGAAACGTCGTTCGCTTTTCCGTAGCCATAGCCGACACGACCATTCTTGTCACCTACCACAACAAGGGCGGAAAAGGAGAAGCGCCGTCCGCCTTTTACTACTTTCGCAACCCGGTTCAGCTTGATCAGTTTTTCTGCAAACTCTTTATCCATACCACGATCCACGCAATACCCCCTAGAACTTTACGCCGGCTTTGCGGGCACCTTCAGCGACGGATTTCACTACACCATGGTAAAGGTATCCGTTGCGGTCAAACACCGCTTCTTTGATCTTCCGGCCAACGAGTTCCTTCCCGATGGCCTCGCCGATTTTCTGGCCGTCTTCCACGTTTGCCTTGAGGCTTTTCATCTCTCCGCTCACCGTGGACGCCGACGCGATCGTCTGATTGTTTTCGTCGTCGATCGCCTGAATGTAGATATTCTTGTTAGAACGGAACACGGTCAGACGCGGTCGTTGTGCCGTACCGGTCACCCGTCCGCGTACCCGCATTTTCCGCTTAGTCCGGCGACGATTCTTTTCAATGATTCGTTTCATATCGTTCTACCCGTCCTACTTAATACCGGACTTTCCGACCTTCCGTCGTACATACTCGTCCTCGTACTTCACGCCCTTGCCCTTGTACGGTTCAGGCGGTCTGATCTTGCGAATCTCCGAGGCGACCTTTCCTACCAACTCCTTATCGATACCCCGTACCGTTAATTTGTTGGGACCGTCCGTTTCCGCGGTGATTCCGTCGGGAAGACGGAACTCAATGGGATTGCTGTATCCCAGGTTGAGCATGATGGAGCTTCCGCTCACCTCAGCGCGAAAACCGACACCCGTTATAAGCAGGGTACGGGAATACCCCTCGGAAACTCCGACAACCATATTGCGAATAATCTGCCGATACAGTCCGTGAAATCCCCGGGCCTTCCGGCTTTCCGCGGTCCGCTCTACCACCACTTCCTGGTCGCCAACGGTCACTGCAACCTCTCCGCGATGAGACTTCTGGAGTTCGCCTTTGGGTCCCTTTACGGTGATCAATCCGTCTTTCACCGCAACGCTCACCCCTTGGGGAATCGGAACCGGCATTCGTCCAACACGAGACATGCTACTTCCTCCTCACCAGATCGAGCAGATCAGCTCACCGCCAACCCGCTTCTCCGCAGCTTTACGCCCGGTGGTCACGCCCGCCGAGGTCGATACGATTAACGTACCATACCCGTTGAGCACCCGCGGCATCTTGCGATACCCCGTGTATACACGGCGTCCCGGTGAAGAGATCTTTTGAATCCCGTGAATAACCGGCATCTGCTTGTCGTCATACTTCAGAAAAACCCGGATGAACTCCCGGTCGTCCTGACTCATTTTCTTAAAGTTCTTGATGTAGCCTTCATTCTTCAGAATCTTGATGATCTCAAGCTTGATTTTTGAAGGATTGATGTCAACCTTCTCAAACTTGGCCATACTACCGTTCCGAATTTTGGTAAGCATATCAGCTACAGGATCAGATACACTCATCTCTCTCTCCTACCAGCTCGACTTTGTCACGCCGGGGATAAACCCCTCGCTTGCCAATTTCCGGAAACACACACGGCACATTTCAAACTTGCGCATGTACCCGCGGGGACGCCCACAGACACGGCACCGGTTTACCCGACGCGTCGAGTACTTCGGCTTCCGTTGCGCCTTTATTATTAACGATTTCTTAGCCATCGAGCCCCCTCTTCCTATTTACGGAACGGCAGATTCATTTTGCTCAAAAGCGACCGGGCTTCCTGATCGTTTTTGGCAGTCGTCACGATTACAATGTTCAGTCCGGTGATCTTGTCGATCTTGTCGTAATCGATCTCCGGAAAAATAATGTGCTCCGTTACACCCAGCGAATAGTTTCCGTGTCCATCAAATCCGTTTGGATTGATGCCCCGAAAGTCCTTGACCCGCGGCAGTGCCACATTGACCAGGCGATCGAGAAACTCCCACATCTTCGCTCGACGCAGCGTAACCTTCGCGCCGATTTCCATACCTTCCCGAACCTTGAAGTTCGCAATCGACTTGCGTGCCTTTGTTCTCACGGCGCGCTGTCCGGCAATGAGGGAAAGCTCGTTCTGAGCGCTCTCAATCGCCTTCTTGTTGTCGATCGCGTCACCGACGCCCATGCTCAGGACGATCTTCTCGATTCGCGGTACTTCCATCACGGAACGGTAGCCGAACTCTTTCATGAGTTCGCCTTTTACCGTTTCCAGATACTTCTTTTCCATTGTGGGTACACTTGCCATCAGACCGTATCCCCCGTTTTCTTGGAAAACCGGACCTTCTCACCGCCCTCGGTGCGAAAGCCCAGGCGTGCGGGCTTGCCGTCCTTGCCGGCGTACATCACGTTAGAAATCGCGATTGTCGCTTCCTTCTCGATGATACCGCCGCTCTCATTCTGGCTGCGCTGACGCTGCGCTTTCTTGACCATGTTGACGCCCTCTACGAGAACACGTCCCTTCTCACGATCGATACGCAGGATACGCCCGGTTTTTCCCTTGTCTTTTCCGGCAATCACTACCACCGGATCGTTTTTCTTCAGCTTCGTATTCATAATCAACGATGCTCCTACAACACTTCAGGCGCGAGAGATACGATCTTCATATAGTCCGCATCTCGCAATTCTCTCGCCACCGGGCCAAAGATCCGCTTTCCCTTGGGGTTATGGGTCTTATCGATAATAACGCACGCATTATCATCAAAGCGGATATACGTTCCGTCGGCACGACGAAACTCCTTTTTGGTCCGAACGATTACCGCCTGTTCAACGGTCCCTTTTTTCACCGGAGCATTCGGCAACGCGTCCTTTACGGCTACAACGATAACGTCTCCGACGGAAGCGTATTTTCGTTTGCTTCCTCCGAGGATCTTTATGCATTGCACCCGTTTTGCGCCGCTATTGTCCGCTACATTCAAAAACGTCTGCATTTGAATCATTGCACCATACCTCAGCGAGCCCGCTCAACGATTTCCACGAGGCGCCAGCACTTGTCTTTGCTGATCGGCCTGGACTCCACGACACGCACCGTGTCACCCACATGGGCCTCATTGTTTTCATCGTGGGCCTTCAGCTTCTTGGAGAAGTTAACGTACTTCTTGTACAGGGGATGAACCTTCCGTCCTTCCACGCGTACAACGATCGTCTTCTCCATCTTGTCGCTCACGACCCGTCCCTGAAACACCTTTTTTCCGGTGGTTCTGATCGTCTCTGCCGCCATTACGCGTTCTCCTCTTCAACCGCCGCAACCTCGGCGTGGTTGTAAATCAACGTATTCAAACGCGCAATCTGTCGACGCAAGGTACGAACCGCAAGGGGATTTTCAACATGACCTACGACCTTATCGATCCGTGCGTCCATGTACTTCCGATTCAATTCTTCCCGTTTTACGATCAGTTCTTCGAAAGTAAGGTCGCGAAAAGAGTTTTTCATTTCACTCAACTCCTTTCCGCGCAACAAACCGCGTTTTTATCGGAAGCTTGCTCGCCGCGAGTGTAAGAGCCGCTTCAGCAAGCTCGTGCTCGACACCGGCCAGTTCAAAAAGAACCCGCCCGCGCTTTACAGCGGCTACCCAGTACTCGGGGCTTCCTTTACCTTTACCCATTCTCGTTTCAGCCGGCTTCTTCGTGTACGGGACGTCCGGAAAAACCCGGATCCACACTTTTCCGCCACGCTTGATTTTACGCGTCATGGCGATACGAGCCGCTTCTATCTGACGGTTGGTGATCCATTCACCCTCAAGCGCAACGAGACCGTAATCGCCGAAAGCGATCGTATTCCCCCGAAAGGTATCACCCTTCAGGTCGCGCTTGACCCGTCGTTGTCGTTTTCTAAAACGAACTCTCTTTGGACTAAGCATCAGGCAGTCCTCCCGCTTGTCTGTCGTTTCTTACGAACAACGGCACCGGCATCCTGCTTTGTTTCTTTGCTCAGGACTTCCCCATGGAACATCCATACCTTCACGCCGATAGTGCCGAAGGTCGTCTGGGACTCGGCAAAACCGTAATCGATGTTTGCCCGCAGCGTATGAAGGGGTACCCGTCCCGCCTTCTGCTGTTCCGTCCGTGACATTTCAGCTCCGCCGAGACGCCCGGCGATGTGTATTTTCACGCCCTGGATTCCCGCTTTCATGGCGTTGTTTACCGCCATTTTCAGTGTTCGCCGAAATGAACCACGGGAGCGCAATTGCCGCGCAATATTCAGCGCCACAACCTGAGCGTGCGTTTCGGGCCGTTTAATCTCTTTGATCTTGATCTGGATCTTCTTGCCCGCCGCCTTCTGGAGACGTGCACCGATCTTCTCAATGTTTGATCCCTTGGTACCGATGATGACGCCCGGTCGGGAGGTATGAATCACCAGCGTAATGCGCTGAGGATGGCGAATCACTTCCACCTCGGCAATGTCGGCGCTCCGCGCTTCCGGCGAATCGTGCAGCACCTTTCTGAGATGAAGGTCTTCGTGCAGCGTATCGGCATATTCCCGAGGATCGACGTACCACTTGGACCGCCAGGTTTTGTTAATACCCAGACGCAGACCGTACGGATTTACTTTCTGTCCCACGCTATTCTCCCGTCTGTTCCAGGCGATCCACTACCGCGGTGATATGACTCATCCGCTTCAGCAACAAATCCGCCCGACCACGACCGCGCACCCAAAGACGTTTCATCCGCGGCCCTTCATTGACATACAATTCGCTCACAACGAGCATCCCTTCATCCAGATTCCGGTTATTGCTCAACGCGTTTGCCGCAGCCGACTGAATGACTTTCTTCACCAGCCGTGCTCCCTTGTGGGGCATGTTGGACAAAATCGCAACCGCTTCTACATACGGACGGCGCCGAACGATATCGGCAACGCGCCGCGCTTTAAACGGCGAAATCCGGACAAACTTGGCTTCTGCCTTGTATCCCATCGTCTAATCCTTTTACCGCTTCCCGGCTTTCTTGTCGGATCCGGCGTGTCCACGAAACAACCGCGTGGGAGAAAACTCGCCGAGTTTGTGTCCCACAAGGTTTTCAGTGATATATACCGGCACCCACGCCTTTCCGTTGTAGACGGAGATCGTAAGACCAACCATCTCAGGAATGATCGTGGAGGTCCGAGAATAGGTCTTTATCATCTTTTTCTCGCCCGACTTGTTCATCGCCAATACGCGGGTGTACAAGCTCTTTTCGATAAACGGGCCCTTTTTAATGGAACGTGACACGACCTTCTCCTATTTCCGCTTTTTCACGATAAACTTGCCGGAAGACTTTCTCTTCTTCCGTGTCTTGTATCCCTTCGTCGGCGTACCCCAGGGTGAAACCGGATGACGGCCACCGCTGGTACGACCCTCACCACCACCATGGGGATGATCGACGGGGTTCATGACGACACCACGCACCTTGGGACGACGTCCCAGCCATCGCGAGCGCCCTGCTTTCCCGAGGGAAACGTTCATGTGGTCTTCATTTCCAACAATGCCGACCGTAGCGCGACATTTCCGAAAGACCATGCGCATCTCTCCCGACGGAAGGCGGACGGTTACGTAATCGCCTTCAATAGCGGCGAGCGTGGCCGACGCGCCTGCGGCACGGGCGAGCTGACCGCCTTTTCCCAGCTGCAGCTCAACGTTGTGAATCACCGTACCAACGGGAATGTTTTGAAGAGGAAGACAGTTCCCCACACGCGGTTCCGCGTGCTCTCCGTTTTCTACGGTCATTCCAACCTGAAGTCCCCGGGGCGCTATGATGTAGCGCTTTTCACCATCTGCATAATGCAGAAGAGCGATATTGGCACTTCTGTTCGGGTCATACTCGATAGCTTTCACAACGGCGGAAATTCCGACCTTGTTACGCACAAAGTCTATCTCCCGATATTTCCGCTTGTTTCTTCCACCTTTTCGACGAACACTGATACGCCCGTTTGTGTCCCGACCCGCCTTGAACGCCCCACCCTTGGTGAGCGCCTTCTCCGGCTTCTTTTCCGTAAGCTGGTCGTTTACGAGTGTCGTCTTAAACCGCAAGCCCGGCGTAATGGGCTTATAGGTTTTAATCGCCATATTCAGTTACTCCTACGCGCCTTCAAAGACGGCAATACGCTCGCCTTCCGCCAGGGTCACAACGGCCTTCTTCCACGACGCCGTCTTCCCTTTCGCGTATCGCGTCCGTTTGGGTTTCCCTTTTACCGTCAATACATGACATTTCACGGGGTGCACGTTGAAAAGGTCCGCCACCGCCCGTTTGATCTGTATCTTGTTGGACGACGGATTCACCCGAAACGTGTACACCCCCGACTCACGCAGAACGTTGCTTTTCTCCGTCAGTATCGGTTCAATTATCACCTGTTCGGGATTCATGCTTCGCCCCCTGCTTCAACGCCGCTCAGCTGCTTTGCTGCAGATTCCATCACCACGACCTTCTGTGCATAAAACAAGTCATGGGCGCGCAGACGGTTCCAGTTAAGAAATTGCAGCCACGGAATGTTCCGTGCCGCCCGTTTTACCATCGCATCATCCTGCCCGGTAATAAGGACGACCTTGCGAGCATCCGTAACGCCCCGCAGAAGGGCGACCATGTCCCGCGTCTTGCCACTGTCAACGGTAAAGTCCTCGATGACGATAAGATCGTCGGACGCCGCTTTCTGAGACAAAATGGAATGGATCGCGGCTCGCTTCATTTTCCGGGGAAGACGATAACTGTAATCCCGGGGGAGCGGCCCAAATGCGGTACCGCCACCCACCCAGACGGGGGACCGGCGGGAACCCGCTCGTGCGCGGCCTGTACCCTTCTGTCTCCACGGCTTGCGGCCGCTGAACTTCACGAGTCCGCGAGTCTGCGTCGCCGCCGTACCGAGCCTCAGATTTGCGAGCTCGTTCCGAATGGCGTGATAAATCGCCCCTTCGCTGACTTCCCGACCGAATACGTCGTCGTTCAGCGACAGGGAGCGCAGCTCTTTTCCCTTTTTCGACAATACTTTTGCATCCATCATCTAAGCCCTGTTACCCGATCACCGATTTCTTGACGGCCGGACGAATCCGCACCACCGAATCATTTCGCCCGGGAACGGCGCCGCGGACAAGCAAAAGGTTTTCCTCTTCGTCCACCTCGACGACACGCAGGCTCAGTACGGTGCTCTGTTCACCACCCATTCGACCGGCCATCTTGGTACCCTTGATGACCTTTGAAGGCCACGCAGCCATACCTGTCGAACCGTTTGCGCGATGGAACTTTGAGCCGTGTGTCTTGCGACCACCACCAAAGTTGTGGCGCTTCATGACACCCTGAAAGCCCTTACCTTTTGACGTTCCCGTGATATCTACAAACGCCACATCCTTAAAAAGCTGCAGCGTCAGCTCGTCACCCACCGATACATCACCGTCGAAGTCTCGAAATTCAAAGAGATCCTTCCGCGGTGCAGCACCTTCCGGAAGCTGTCCCAGATCGGCTTTCCGTGTCCGGGATTCTTTTTTCCCGTGGGCTCCAAGAACGACGGCGGAATATCCGTCTTTCTCTTCAGTACGACGCTGTATTACGAGGTTGGGTTCGACCTTCAGTACCGTAACCGGCACGAGAGCGCCCTGCTCGTTAAAGATCTGCGTCATACCGACTTTTCTTCCAATAAGACCAACCATGTCTATTTCCTGTTACTGCTTGATCTCTACGTCCACACCGGCGGGCAATTCAAGCTTCATCAGCGAGTCCATGACTGCCGACGAAGGTTCAATTATGTCAATCAGCCGCTTATGCGTACGCATCTCAAACTGCTCGCGCGATTTCTTATTCACATGAGGTGAACGTAGAACGGTAAATTTGTTGATTCGCGTCGGCAACGGTATCGGCCCGGACACATTGGCCCCGGCTTTTGTTACCGTCTGCACGATTGAAGCCGCGCTCTGGTCCACGAGGCCGACATCGAAACCACGCAACCGAACCCGGATTTTTTCCCCAGGCATTGTTCCTCCAAAGACAAAAAATTAAGCCTTATCGCAAGAGCAACAAGGCTTAATTACAGCCAAGTAAGCAGGTTACTCGACGACTTCGATTACCTGACCACTTGCTACGGTCCGACCACCTTCGCGAATAGCGAAGCGAAGCCCCTTATCCATAGCGATCGGCTTAATCAGCTCAACATCAATTTCCGTGTTGTCACCAGGCATAACCATCTGCTTGTCACCCGACAGCGTAACGGTTCCCGTCACGTCGGTCGTCCGGAAGTAGAACTGCGGACGATACCCGCTCATGAACGGAGAGTGACGACCACCCTCTTCCTTGCTCAGGGCGTAAACCTGACCCTTGAACTTGGTATGGGGAGTGATTGAACCCGGCTTTGCCAGGACCTGTCCACGCTCAACTTCTTTCTTCTCAACACCACGAAGGAGCGCGCCAATATTGTCACCAGCCTGTCCTTCATCGAGAAGCTTGTTGAACATCTCAACACCGGTACAGGTCGTTTTTTTGGTGTCACGAATACCGACGATCTCGATTTCGTCACCAACCTTGATGATTCCCCGTTCGATACGACCGGTAACAACAGTTCCCCGTCCCTGAATGGAGAAGATATCTTCAATCGGCATGAGGAAATCTTTGTCAATGTCCCGCTCGGGAATCGGAAAGTAGGTGTCCATCGCTTCAAAGAGCTCGTGGATTTCCTTCGTCTTCTCAGGATCAGCGTGATTCTCCATGGAAATGAAGGCGCTTCCCTTGATCACCGGGACCTCGTCACCGGGGAAATCGTAGCTGTTCAGCAGGTCACGAACTTCCTCTTCAACAAGTTCGATCATGTCGGGATCATCAACCTGGTCGGTCTTGTTGATAAACACGATAATTTTCGGAACACCAACCTGTCGAGCAAGAAGAATGTGTTCACGAGTCTGTGACATGGCACCATCTGTTGCAGCGACAACGAGGATCGCACCGTCCATCTGGGCGGCACCGGTGATCATGTTCTTGATGTAGTCGGCGTGCCCGGGACAGTCGACGTGCGCGTAGTGACGATTGTCCGTCTCATACTCTACGTGCCGGGTATTAATGGTAATACCGCGCTCTTTTTCTTCAGGAGCGTTGTCGATTTCCTCGTAGCTCATGACCTTGGAGCCGAACTTCGCGGCACTCACCATGGTCATTGCGGCAGTCAGCGTCGTCTTACCATGGTCTACGTGACCGATCGTTCCGACGTTAACATGCGGTTTTGTCCTTTCAAATTTGCCCTTGGCCATTGTCGTCCTCCTTGCAACGTTACAACGACAGTATTCTGATTGTAATTTTCAGCCTTGTTCCGATCGGCTAACGCTTTTCGGCCCGCTGATATGGGAGCTGGATTATAAGGAAGCCGGGCCCTTGTTGTCAAGGACCGCGTAATGCGAAGTGTTTCTCGATCAACGATCGAGTTACCGTCGCCACCTACGCTGAATTGCGCGGTTTGGCTCCTCAGGACCAGTTTATCTGCGGTAACTCCGCAGACACACGCTCCCAAAACCAGACGTTTCCATTGTATCGGAAACGTCTGTTGTCATCTACCCCCCCGTTATTCCGGGGATGCCGTTTCCGGCACATGCGTTCGATATCCCGTAGCGATTCACTCGCTACCAGCGGTAATGCGCGAAAGCTCGTAGAGATTCGCGAAGCGATATCTCAGGGCGGCTTACTCGCTACCAGCGGTAGTGAGCAAACGCTCGCGGCGATTCGCGAAGCGATATCGCAGTAGCTCTTCGCGGATTACCAGCGGTAATGCGCGAAAGCTCGTAGAGATTCGCGAAGCGATATCTCAGGGCGGCTTGCTCGCTACCAGCGGTAGTGAGCAAACGCCTTGTTCGCTTCCGCCATACGGTGGGTATCCTCTTTCTTCTTGAAAGCGGTTCCCGTTCCGTTGTACGCGTCCAGAAGTTCCTGACTCAGACGCTGCCCCATCGATTTCCCGCTGCGCGAACGCGCCGCCTGGATGATCCATCTCATGGCGAGTGCTTCCCGACGATTGTCCTTGATTTCCACCGGTACCTGGTAGGTAGATCCACCGACGCGTCGGCTCTTTACCTCTATCATGGGCTGCACATTTTCAAGTGCGGCATGAAAAACCTCTACCGGGGTCTTATCGGTGACCTTTTGACCCAATTCAGCGAGGGCTTCGTGTATGATTCCCTGGCTGATCGAGCGCTTCCCGTGCAGCATCATTCGATTGACAAAGCGGGAAACCGTAACGTCGTTATGCACCGGATCCGCAAGCGGCGGCTTTCGCTGAGGAATATGTCGTCTCGGCATATGACCTCCTACGCCTTCGGCCGTTTGGTCCCGTATTTGGACCGTGCTTTACGTCGATCTTCCACGCCAAGGGTGTCTTTGGTACCTCGAACAATATGATACCGGACACCGGGAAGATCCTTCACCCTGCCGCCTCGCAGCAGCACAACCGAGTGCTCCTGCAGATTGTGGCCAATACCGGGTATATACGCGGTTACCTCAATACCGTTTGAAAGGCGAACACGAGCGACCTTCCGGAGCGCGGAGTTCGGCTTCTTGGGAGTTACCGTCATTACCCGGGTGCAAACCCCTCTCTTCTGGGGGCAATTCTGCAACGCCGGCGACTTTGTGTTCTTGAATTGTCGAACACGTCCTTTACGAATCAATTGATTTACAGTCGGCATCGTTTCACTTAATCTCCGTTTTTCTCGTAGACGGGCACAGTACCAAACCGGACCGCCGGTGTCAAGACCGGACGGCCCGTGCCCTCCAATTTCGTCCGCTTATTCGGACACCTCGACTTCCACATCCACATCGATATTTTCGCCCATCTCTTCCTCTTCGGCCTTCTCTTTTGCCCGGGCTTCAAGTATTTGCGATACATGGGCCTCAAGGTCTTCCGTCTCATCGTCGAAGAGGCGAATTTCCTTGTAGTGACGCATTCCCGTACCCGCGGGAATGAGGTGGCCGATTACCACGTTTTCCTTCAGTCCGCGCAGCTGGTCCGTCGTTCCCGCGATGGCGGCGTTTGTAAGCACCCGGGTTGTCTCCTGGAAGCTCGCCGCACTGATAAAGGAGTCAATATTGAGACTGGCCCTGGTGATACCGAGGAGCAGCGGCCGTCCGACGGCGGGCTGTCCGCCCTGCTTTGTCACCCTGCGGTTTTCCTCGTGGAACTTGTGCTTGTCAACCTGCTGTCCAAAGATGAAACGGGTGTCACCAACCTGGACGATCTCCAGTTTCCGCATCATCTGGCGAATGATCACGCCGATATGCTTGTCGTTGATGTTTACACCCTGCAGACGATAGACCTCCTGGACTTCATTTACAAGGAAGGTCTGCAGCGCGTTTTCTCCCAGAATCGACAGAACATCATGGGGATCAATTGCGCCGTCACAGAGTGGCTCTCCCGCCTCAACCTCATCGAGATCGCGGACAAGCATGTGTCGCCCCATGGGCACCATGTGCTTGAACTCACGTCCCCAGGGATCTTCAACCATGACGACCCGTTTGCCCTTGACCACGTTACCCATCTTGACGGTACCGCTGATCTGCGCGAGCACCGCAGCGTTCTTGGGTCGACGCGCTTCAAAGAGTTCACCGATCCGGGGAAGACCACCGGTAATATCCCGCGTCTTGACGCTCTCTTTCAGCATCTTTGCGAGAATGTGGCCCTCTTCTATCTCCTGACCGTCCACGACGCTGAGATAGGCGCTGTTGGGCACGGCGTAGGAGAAGACTTCATTGTCGTCTTTGTCCACGATGACGAGACTAGGCTGCATATTTTCAACGGGGTGCTCAACGATCTTGTTTTCCGTATTTCCCGTCTCTTCGTTGATCTCTTCCTTGAGGGTCGTTCCCTTGACGATATCCTTGAACTTGACGGTTCCGCCATATTCACTGATGATCGGCTCGCTGAAGGGGTCAAAGGTGGCGATGGTCGTATCGGCATCCATGAGCTCCCCGACCTTCACAAGCAGCTCCGCACCGTTCCGGATTTCCAGCCGCTGCTCCTGCCCGATGAGATACAGGACATTGTCCTCAAGAAGGGCGTAGGCGTTGTCCTCGGCGAGAACGTCTTCCGTCCCCCGCTTAATGATCGTCTGGCCACGGACGATCTTGTCGTCGTGTTTCACCAGGAGCTCATCTTTCTTTCCGATCTCGTACTTGCCGAGTATCCGGGAAGCAAAGAGGTATCCCTTCCGGGTGAACAGCGTTGTCCCGTCCTTGAAGGTGATTGTACTTCCCTCCACCCTACGGACGACCGCGGGGTAGCTCAAGTAGGTCCGGTTTTCTTCGCTCGTCTTGGTTGCGGCACCACCGATATGGAAGGTACGCATCGTCAGCTGGGTACCCGGTTGTCCGATGGACTGGGCCGCAATAATGCCGACGGCTTCACCGATATTGACGAGCCGGTTGTCCGCAAGGTTTCGACCGTAACACTTCTGACACACCCCGTATTCCGCTTCACAGGTGAGTACGGTACGAATCTTCACGTGCTCGATACCCGCTTCTTCAATTTCTTCGGCGATGGTGTCGCTGATTTCCTGGTTGACGTCGATGATCACTTCACCGGTTATCGGGTGTTTTACCCGTTCAAGGGTAAAGCGACCCCGAATCCTGTCCGAGAGCGTTTCGACGATCTCCTCACCGTCCTTGAGGGCGGTCATGTCGATACCGTTAATGGTTCCGCAATCTTCCTTCGTAACGACCACATCCTGGGCGATATCGACGAGACGGCGGGTAAGGTACCCGGCGTCTGCAGTTTTCAAGGCCGTGTCGGCGAGACCTTTACGGGCACCGTTTGTGGAGATAAAGAACTCGATCACCGACAGCCCCTCCTTGAAGTTGGAGCGAATCGGCAGCTCGATAATGTCACCCGACGGTTTCGCCATAAGACCACGCATACCGGCGAGCTGACGAATCTGACTGCGGCTACCACGGGCGCCGGAGTCGGCCATCATGTATACGGGGTTGAAGCCTCCGCGGTCACCCTGGAGGATTTTCATCATTTCATTTGTGAGATCTTCGTTGGTCTTACTCCAGACCTCAACAACCTTGTTGTACCGCTCGTCCTGGGTAATGACACCGGTGAGATACTGGTTGTGTATGGAGGCTACTTCGTTGTTGGCGACCTCGATCATCTCCCGCTTGCTTTCCGGTACGATGATGTCGTCGATACCGATGGTGGCTCCAAAGAGGGTTGCATACTTGAAACCCATCGCCTTAATGACATCGAGCATTTTCACCGTTACCGCCGGACCGCGCTCCTGATAGATCTCACTGATCAGGCGGCGCAGCTCTTTGTCTCCCAGCGCCTTATTGATGAAGGGGACTTCAGGGGGCATTTCTTCGTTCAGCAGGACCCGTCCCGCCGTCGTATCCGTCATTTCGCCGTCAATGGGCACCTTGATCAACGCCGCGTACTCAATCGCCTTTGCGTCAACCGCCAGAATGACGTCGTGAAATGAGGGGAATACCTTGCCCTCACCCCGGGCTCCTTCACGGGCTCGGGTGAGATAGTTGATTCCCAGAACCATGTCTTGGCTCGGAAAGACGATGGGCTGTCCGTTTGCCGGATCCAGGAGGTTCCGGGACGAGAGCATCAGTGTCCACGCCTCGATCTGGGCTGCCTGGGTCAACGGAACGTGTACCGCCATCTGGTCACCGTCAAAGTCGGCGTTGTAGGCGTGGCACACAAGCGGATGAAGCTTGATCGCCTTCCCGTCGACAAGAACGGGCTCAAAGGCCTGTATACCGAGGCGATGCAGCGTCGGTGCACGGTTCAGCATGACCGGGTGCTCCCTGACCACTTCATCGAGCACCGCAAACACTTCCGGTGTCGCCTGCTCTACCAGCGTCTTGGCGCGCTTGATATTGTAGACCACGTCCTTTTCGACGAGTTTCTTCATGATAAAGGGCTTGAAGAGCTCCAGGGCCATCTTCGTGGGCAGACCACATTGATGAAGCTTGAGCTCCGGGCCGACGACGATGACGGACCGACCCGAGTAGTCGACACGCTTTCCGAGCAGGTTCTGTCTGAATCGTCCCTGCTTCCCTTTCAGCATATCCGACAGACTCTTCAGGGGCCGATTGCTCGCACCCTTCACGACGCGTTTCTTTTTGCTGTTGTCAAAAAGGGCGTCCACCGCTTCCTGAAGCATCCGTTTCTCATTGCGAATGATGATGTCCGGCGCGTTCAGTGAAAGGAGTCGCTTGAGACGATTGTTCCGGTTGATGACGCGGCGGTACAGGTCGTTCAGGTCGCTCGTTGCAAACCGGCCGCCGTCAAGCTGTACCATCGGCCGCAGTTCCGGTGGAATGACGGGAATCACATCCATGACCATCCACGCCGGCTCGTTACCGCTGTCCCGGAAGTTTTCTACGATTTCGATCCGCTTGAGGAGACGCTTGTCCGATTTGGCGCCTTTGGTGACCATCTGTTCCCGCAGCTCCACCGAAAGCGCTTCAAGGTCAAGCTCTTCAAGGAGCGACCGGATCGCCTCGGCGCCGATGCCGGCGGAAAAAGACATACCGTAGCGCTCCTTGGCCTCCATGTAGTCCTCTTCCGTGAGAAGTTCCATTTTCTTCAGGTCGGTGTCACCCGGATCGATGACGATGTACTTCTCGTAGTAGAGAATGGACCGCAATTCCGAGACGGAAAGGTCCAGCAGCAGCCCCATCCGGGAGGGAACGGACCGGTAGTACCAGATATGGGAAACGGGGCTTGAGAGCTCGATATGGCCCATCCGTTCACGACGGACCTTGGGGTGCGCGACTTCCACACCACAGCGGTCACAAATGACCCCTTTGTACCGGATGCTCTTGAACTTTCCGCAGTAACACTCCCATTCCTTGGTCGTCCCGAAGATACGCTCGCAGAAGAGGCCGTCTTTCTCGGGTCGGAGGGTCCGGTAGTTTATCGTTTCCGGCTTTTTGACCTCGCCGTAGCTCCATGCACGGATCTGCTCCGGAGAGGCCAGTTTTATGGTAATCGCGTCAAAATCTTGAATATCTCGCATACGGCGTCGCTCCTTAGAAGTTGCTGCCTTGCCGGTTAATCAGTTCTTCATCACGCTCGGTGAGAGGAACCTGCTTCCCTTTGGAATCGTATATCGACATGTCCAGCCCGAGACCGCGCAGTTCCTGCACGAGAACGTTAAACGATTCCGGAACCCCCGCTGAACTGGAGGGCAGTCCCTTGACGATGCTTTCATAAATCTTGGCCCGTCCGTTCATGTCGTCGCTCTTGATGGTGAGGAGTTCCTGCAGCGTGTTTGCCGCACCGTACGCCTCGAGGGCCCAGACTTCCATTTCACCGAGACGCTGACCGCCGAACTGGGCCTTACCACCCAACGGCTGCTGCGTTACCAGTGAGTACGGCCCGGTCGACCGGGCATGCATCTTGTCGTCCACGAGATGGTGCAGTTTCAGCATATACATGACGCCGACCATGACGGGGTTTTCAAAGGCTTCACCGGTCCGGCCGTCGTACAGTGTCGTTTTTGACGACGAAGGTAGGCCTGCGGCCTCCAGCTTCCCGGCAACCTGCTCGTTTGTGGCCGACTCAAACACGGGGGTGGCGTACCATTCATCAAGGCCGAGGGCGGCCCAGCCAAGCTCGGTTTCCAGAATCTGTCCGAGATTCATCCGGCTTGGTACCCCGAGGGGGTTGAGACAGACATCGAGGGGCGTACCGTCGGCCATGTAGGGCATATCCTCTTCCGGCAACACCCGGGCGATAACGCCCTTGTTTCCGTGGCGACCCGCCATCTTGTCGCCCTCCCGAAGCTTCCGCTTGGTGGCGATCATGACTTTCACGACCTGCTCAACTCCGGGCGAGAGGTCGTCCCCTTCGGCCCGGCTCAATCGCTGCACGTCGATGACCGTTCCCTCCACACCGTGGGGGATTTTGAGCGACGTGTCGCGCACTTCCTTTGCTTTTTCACCGAAGATCTGGTTGAGAAGCTTGAACTCAGGGGTCGTCTCGGTATCACTCTTTGGCGTTACCTTCCCGACGAGGATGTCTCCGGAACCAACTTTGGCGCCGATGCGCACGATCCCCTCTCCGTCAAGCTTGGCAAGCGCCTTGTCGCTGACGTTGGGGATATCGTTGGTGATCTTTTCCGGTCCAAGCTTGGTTTCCCGCACGTCTATTGAAAACTCTTTGATATGGACCGAGGTGAATATATCCTCTTTTACCACCTTCTCGGAAATGAGAATGGCGTCCTCGTAGTTGTATCCGTTCCAGGGAACAAAGCCGACCAGAACGTTGCGCCCGAGGGCAAGTTCACCCTTGAAGGTCGCAGGACCATCGGCGATGACGTCGCCGGCGGCGAGTTTTTGCCCGTAGCTGACGATCGGCTTCTGCAGATAGCACGTATCCTGGTTGGTACGCTGATACTTGATCATCTCATAGACGTCCTGATCCTGGGCACTCTTTTTCCCGTCGGGATCGACGACAACCTTGGTACTGGAGACGTAGACGACCGTACCGCCCCGTCGCGCCTTCACCAGGACGCCCGAGTCGTAGGCGGTCTTTGCTTCCATACCGGTACCGACCCGGGGAGGCTCAGGGAAGACGAGAGGCACCGCCTGACGCTGCATGTTTGAGCCCATCAGCGCCCGGTTGGCGTCATCGTGTTCCAGGAACGGAATAAGCGACGCACTGACGCTGATAATCTGCTTCGGCGAGACGTCCATGTAGTCTATGAGTTCCGGCGGCCGCGTCGTGTAGTCGCCGCTCCTGCGCACCGAAATCTGGTCGGTCTCAAACTCTCCCTTGTCGGTCAGCGGGGCGTTTGCCTGGGCAATAAAGAACTTTTCTTCGTCCATCGCGGAGAGGTACTCAATCTCGTTGGTCACCTTTCCTTCTTTCACCGGACGATAGGGTGTCTCCAGGAATCCGTACTCATTGACCCGCGTGTAGTTTGCGAGCGATACGATGAGACCGATATTGGGACCTTCCGGCGTCTCGATGGGACACATACGTCCGTAATGGGTGTAATGGACGTCCCGAACTTCAAATCCCGCCCGGTCCCTGGAAAGACCGCCCGGCCCGAGGGCATTGAGTCGTCGTTTATGGGTCAGCTCGGAGAGCGGATTGACCTGATCCATGAACTGCGAAAGCTGGGAGGAGCCGAAAAACTCCTTGATCGCCGCAACAATGGGCTTTATGGAGATCAGATCCTGAGGCTTGATCGTCTCGGTCTCCTTCATGGACATACGATCCTTGGCAATCCGTTCCATTCTGCTGAAGGCGGTCTTGAGGGAGTTTGAAAGCAACTCACCGACCGAACGTACCCGGCGATTCCCGAGATGGTCGATATCGTCGACATTTGCCTCGCCGATATAGACCTTGATGAGATACCGCATGGTATTCACGATGTCGTCTTTGGTAAGTATGTACTCTTCCGTAGGTTCCGGATAGTCGAATTTCTTGTTGAGTTTGTACCGACCGACACGTCCGAGGTCATAGCGACGGGACGAGAAGAACATGCTGTGAAAATCCTTCTCCGCACTGTCGATGGTAATCGGCTCGCCAGGCTGAATCACCGCGTAGATCGCGGTTATTGCATCTTCCTTGCTCGGTTCATCCCTGCCGGACTCTTCGTTTACAAATTTGGACTCTTCCCGTTCAAAGCAGTTGAGAATGACGTCGGTGTGGAGAGAATCTTCATGCTGATCGTCAATGAGGGTAATTGCCGTTACGCCGTTGTGGAGCAGTTCTTCAATATCGTGGGGGTGAATTTTCTCACCGGCACGATAGATTTTTCGCTCGTTGCCCTCTTCGTCCTTGGCAAAGACCGCGCGGGCGAGAACCCGGCCGTTGAGCTCCTCCCGCAGGTCGCGGTCGTTTGAAAGATCAACCTCTTCGGTCTGATAGAAAAGGTCAATTATCTGTTCCCGCGTCTCGTACCCGAGGGCGCGAAGAAAGAGCGTTCCCAGAATACGTTTCTTGCGGTCGATCTTCGCATAGATAAGGTCTCTCTTCTGATCGATTTCAAATTCAAGCCAGCTGCCCCGATACGGAATGATCCGGGAGCTGTAGACGCCCTTGTCATGGGAAAAGATGACGCCCGGGCTGCGGTGAATCTGGCTTACCACAACGCGTTCGGCGCCGTTGATGATAAACGTACCCCTGTCGGTCATGAGGGGTATATCACCCATATAGATGTCTTTCTGGCGGATCTCACCGGTTTCAAGAAAAATGAGGTTTATACGGGCTTTTATGGTAATGGCATAGGTAGCGCCTTTGCTCTTGCACTCCGCCTCGTCCATCTTGATACCGTCGGCTTCAAGTATATAGTGGTCAAACTCCAGACGAAGATCACCGGAAGGGCTTTCTATGGGGAAGGTCGACTCAAATACTTCCTGAAGCCCCTGTGAGAGGGGGGGCTCACCCTTCAGAAAGCGGTCCCTCTGCAGAAACCGCTCAAAAGAAGAGAGCTGAATATCAACCAAATTGGGGAGTTCCATTACCTTTGGACCAGCGGTCCCGACCTCAATACGGTTGATAGTCTGTTCTCTATCAAACATGTTCACCTCCCGATATCGCCTTGAGACAAAAATGCACCACCGGTGTATGTGCACACCGGTGGCGTTTGAGACTTAAGAAATCCTGTACTAACAGCTTCGTACTGTTATTGAACTTCGACTTCAGCGCCGGCTTCCTCGAGTGTCTTCTTGATTTCGGCAGCTTCTTCTTTCGACACGTCTTCACGTACCGGTTTTCCGCCGGCCTCAACAAGCTCTTTTGCCTCTTTCAGACCCAGGCCCGTTACAACGGTACGTACCGCCTTGATTACCTGAATCTTGTTACCACCCTCTTTCACCCCTTTCAGGACGACGGTGAACTCGGTCTGCTCTTCAGCAGCTTCGCCCTCACCACCGGCGGGTGCAGCACCACCGGCCGCGACGGCGACAGGTGCAGCGGCGGTAACGCCAAATTTCTCTTCCATCATTTTGACCAGTTCACTTACTTCAAGAACGGTCATTCCTGCTACTGCTTCGAGGATATCCTCTTTGGTAATCGTTGCCATATTACCTTCTCCTTTCAATTGTTTTTTCCGGCGATAGCAGACAACGGGTGAAGACTAACGCCGGATATTTCCACATATCGGAAAGCCGTCGATCCAACGGAACGATCAGCCTTCGTTTTTCTTGTCCGCAACCGCCTGCAACACGCGCACCATCTTTGTGGGCACGCCGTTGATGGCGTATACCAGGTTCTGCACCGGCGCCTGCATGACGCTCATCAGCTGTGCGATCAGGGCCTCCCGGCTGGGGAGCTTGCTGAACGCCTCCGCCTGCTTAGCATCAAAAACGGTCTTGCCGACGAGGGCACCCTTGACCTCTACCGGCGCTTCCTTCGCAAAGTCAACCAGAACCTTCACGATCGGCGCTGAATCCGCTTTGGTGATGGCGATAGCCGTAGGACCTACCAGATAGTCCGATACATCGGGCTTTTCCATCTGCTGAAAGGCGATCCTGGCGTAGTTGTTCTTTACGACCCGGAACTCGGCTCCGCTGCTGCGCAGCTGCGTCCGAAGCCGGGTAATCTGGTCCACCGTCAACCCGCGATAGTCGGCAAAGATATAGTCGTTTGCCTCGGAGAACATCTCTTTCAGTTCGTTTACCGCAGCAATCTTGCGATCGTTCACTCTCGTCTGATAATCGGCCATCTCTTACTCTCCTACAGCCACACGGATACCGGGGCCCATCGTCGATGAAACAGCTACGGTCTTCACAAACTCGCCCTTCGTCTCCGGGGGGCGTCGTTTCCGGACCTCGCTCATGACGAGACGAATATTTTCCGCGACCTTTGCCGCATCCATGGAAACCTTCCCGACGGCAAGGTGGACGACTCCCGTCTTATCGGAACGAAACTCGACCCTGCCCTTCTGAAGTTCCGCAATCGCGGCCGTCAGATCCATGGTCACCGTCTGTGTCTTGGGGTTCGGCATCAAGCCACGGCGTCCGAGAATCGGACCCAACCGTCCGACATCCTTCATCATGTCCGGCGTTGCAACGGCTACGTCAAAGTCAAGCCAGCCACCGCGAATCTTTTCAATCAAATCGTCATCACCGACGTACATCGCGCCGGCCTTGCGAGCCTCTTCCGCCTTGTCCCCTTTTGCAAAAACGACAATTCTCTTGTCGCCGGTAAACTGATGGGGCAACACGACGGTATCCCGAACGGTCTGCGATTTCTTCAGGTTGAGATTCATCGAAAGCTCGATCGTCTCATCGAACTTTGCAAAGGAGATCTCCTTCACCAGTTCAACCGCTGAATCGACCGGATACTGCTGAAGACGATCAAGCTTGCCAAACGCTTCCTGATATTTCTTTCCACGTTTCATTGACTCAACCCTCCACCTTCACGCCCATGCTGCGGGCCGTTCCGGCGATAATCTTCACCGCCGCATCCATATCGTTTGCGTTGAGATCTTCCATCTTTGTCTTGGCAATCTCTTCCAGCTGTGCCCGGGTAATGGTGCCGACCTTGGTCTTGTTGGGCTCGGAAGAGCCCTTGTCAAGCTTCAGCGCTTTCCGGATCAGCACTGCCGCCGGGGGCGACTTGGTGATAAAAGTGAACGATCGGTCGGCATAGACCGAGATCACGACCGGAATGAGCAGTCCCGGTTCAAAGTTTTTGGTGACATCGTTGAATTGCTGAACAAACTGCGGCGCACTGACCCCATGGGGACCCAATGCGGGACCGACCGGCGGTGCCGGAGTTGCCTTTCCCGCGGGAACCTGCAGTTTGATCTGCGTCACCAACTTCTTTTTTGCCATACGGCCTCCTTTGTGGTTCCACCGTTGCCCGACGGGCAACTCCCACCAGGCGTCTTATCAGGACGCCCGGACGCAGAATCTATAATTTTTCGACTTGAAGAAAATCAAGTTCAACGGGAGTGGACCGACCGAATATGCCGACCATGACCCGAAGCTTGGCTTTCTCGTTATTCACATGCTCAACGGTTCCGGTGAAGGTGTTAAAGGGACCATCAATGATCCTGACCGTTTCACCGACGATAAAATCTTCTTTCGGCTTGATCGTCCGGTCGCCCTTGATTTCGCCGGTCTTCTGAAGAATGGTCCGCGCCTCTTCCTGTGTAATGGGATGGGGCTTGGAACCGGGCGAGGAACCGACAAACCCGGTAACGCCGTTAATACGCCGAATTTCGGAAAGGACATTCTTCCACCCGATGTCGGGGAGGTCCATTTCCATAAGAACATATCCGGGCAGGAATTTCTTATTGGTGACCCGCTTTTTACCTTCTTTTACTTCAACCACCTGTTCCGACGGGACTTTGATATCGGACACAGCTTCACCCAGCTTGCCCTCTTCCATGAGCATGCGGATCGTGCGTTCGATTTTATTTTCATATCCCGAGTAGGTGTGCAGGACGTACCAATTTTTTGCCATAATTCCAATTCCCGATTGACGCGACTAGAAGAGGAGATCTATTCCGGTCAGAAAGATATAGTCCAGTACACCGAGAACGGCTGCAAAAATAAGAACGGACACGAGGACGACCCGTGTGGACGCACCCACCTCTTCCCGTGACGGCCACGTGACTTTTTTCAGCTCTCCGTAACTATTCTGAAAAAACCCTATGATTTTCTTCACCAATTGCTCCTCAACGTGTCAACATGCCGCGTAATACCTTCACACTAACAGGCCAGGCAGGACTCGAACCTACAACATCCGGTTTTGGAGACCGGCGCTCTACCAATTGGAGCTACTGGCCTATACGCGAACGACCTGTTGCGCAAAGCCCTCGATCGGACTTGAACCGATGACCCCATCCTTACCATGGATGTGCTCTACCGACTGAGCTACAAGGGCGTGATTTAGGCTCATGGAACGTAACAAAGCGGGGGGAATTTGTCAAGCCTGCACCCCCCGACGGTCGCGATTACCCGGCGATCTGACGCCGGAATTCCCTCACCCATTCGGCGATCCGATCTTCCGACAGATCCGCCTGACTGTCCTCGTCGAGGACGAGGCCGACAAACCGGCCGTCTTTTGTCGCCCGGGAGCGGGTGAAGGTATACCCGTTCGTGGAGGTTGAGCCGACGATTCTGCCGCCCTTCTCCAGCACTTTGTCATAGAACAGGGAGATGCCGTCGCAAAAGGTCTCAGGGTAATTCTCCTGGTCTCCCACTCCCACCAGACCGACGGTCTTACCCCTGAAATCGATGTCGTCCAGATGGGGAAAGAAGAGTTCCCAGTCATCCTGCAGGTCCCCTGTCCCCCACGTCGAGCTGACAAAGACGAGATATTCCCGTCTCCGCAACAGATCAACCTCGAGATGTTTCACATTGTGCAGGTCCGCGACACCATCGCCGAACGCCGCCTGGATTCGCTGGGCGCAGTATTCAGTGTTCAACGTAGACGATCCGTAGATAACGGCGATCATATTCTCCCCCCCATAGTCCGGACATGTGATCAGTTGTTTTGGTTGTTACGAGTATATTGTTGAGGGAATTCAGCCGTCAACGCCTCACTGAGAGGAAACGCGATTTCCGTCGTTACTCCCCGGCCTTCTTCACTCTTCATACACACCGACACGCCGATCCGTCGCGCCGCCGATTTGACGGTAATAAGGCCGATTCCGTTTCCCGTCTCTTTCGTGGTCGTGCCCAGTTCAAATTCGCTGCATTCGAGACAGTTCCCGGAACGACAATTGGCACATGAGGGAATGCCCGGTCCGTTGTCCTTGACGGTGACGGTTACGGAATGCTCGGAAACGGTGCACTGCAGCAGCAGCGTGGCACGACTGATCGCCTGGGGGTCATCACCGTAGTGGTCGACGAGGGCTTCACAGCTGTTGCGTACGACGTTTTCCATAATAGACACAACTTCAACCGGAATTGTTTCAACGTATATCTGCTCATGAGAGTGCTGGAAGGTGAAATGGACAACCCGGCGGAAATCAAGGTTGGTCTGAAAGACGTACAGGACCGATCGAAGGAGCGACACTATCTCGGTCTTGCGGAATTTTTCGTCGTGACGAATACGGGTGACCAGGAGTATCCGTTCAATACGATCGGAGAAGCGGTGCACATATCTCTGATACTCTTCCAGCTGCCGATCGGAAATGGTCTCTCCTTTATTCATCATCAGCAACTGACCGAACATCGAAAAGAGGCCCAGATCGTTTTTCAGATCATGGACGATCCCCCCGATATTCTTGCCGAACTCGACAAAGGGAAGGTCCTTTTTCACACGCCGTTCAAGTTCCCGTTTCTGTGCAGCCACACGCTTTGATTCGTCCTCAAAGATCCAGTACAGAATCGGTATGGACGCGATCGAAAAGATCGCCTGACCGACGGTTTTCTGAAGGGCGATAGTATCGTCATATATCACGATAAAGATCCGCGTCCCGAGGAGAATTCCGATAAAGAGCGCCGTCTTCCAAAAGGGATGATCCGCGAGCTGTCCGTACTTATAGGCGAGAAAATAGGCGATGACGAACATTAAATCGCCGCCTATTTCCCCGGGTGTGACGAGCGCGGTTATCAATACACCGAACAGTACCAATGATGCGACCTGAAAAGACCGGGTCGCTTTTGTCTCCCTGAAAAAATAGAGTGCGCCGAAAACTACGGAGGCGACGGCGTATATGCCGAAATTGATGACCCGACCGAGAATCAACTCCTTCTGCAAGACAATCTGGGAATCGCGGCGTGCAACGCAAACAGCCCCATCACGACGGAAAACACGAGAGATAGTTGATGGAATCGTGATTTTCCAATGCCCATAGGGTGTGACTTTATAGTACGTCGACCCACTAAACGGGTCAACCGTTTCGTTCGCGATATGGGACATCGTCATCTTTAATCTTTTTCTGACTTATAGTATCATCTTTTGCCAACGTATGAGCACCGTATCTTTATCCGCCGCCACAACGGTTCAGCACCTCAGGTGGCTCACCAACAGCGTCTTCGTGCTGCGTATCAGTCACAACGGTATGAGTTTCGATCCCGGTCAGTACATTGCCGTCGGTCCTTCGGGTTCCATCGACATGCGGGAGTATTCGATATATGCCGCAGGAGATGATTATCTCGAAATCCTCGTGAAGGTTGTGGAAGGCGGCGTCGTGAGTCGGGCGCTGTCTGAACTGAAACCGGGAGATCCGGTGAATCTTGACGGGCCTTTCGGGTTTTTTACCGTTGATGACGACTGGCGGGAGTTCAGGTATTACTTTATCGCCACTGGAACGGGAATATCTCCGTTCCACCTCATCACGGCGGCATATCCCGGGATTGACTATACCCTCATCCACGGGACGCGGTTTGCCGACGAGCGTTTTGAACTGGATTCCTATGAGGAAAAGAGAGTTACCCGATGCGTTTCCCGGGAGGATGGAGGAGATTTTGCCGGTCGGGTAACGGACTACCTCCGTTCCCGAGAGATCGACAGGGACGGACGCTATTACCTGTGCGGCAATTGCGATATGATCTACGAAGTCTTTGATATTCTCCAGGACAGCGGAGTTTCTCACTCGCACATATTTGCAGAGGTTTATTTTTAATGCGCTATCATCTTATCCCCTTCGGTTGTCAAATGAACGTCTCCGACTCGGAACGGATCGTCACGGTCCTTGAAGAGATGGGCTATGAAGGGACGGACAACGAAGAAGACGCCGATATTCTCGGAATCGTCGCCTGCTCGGTGCGGCAGAAAGCGATCGACAAGGTATACAGCAAGATCCACAAATGGAATGAGTGGAAAAGCGCCCGCAATCTCCTCACCTTTGTTTCCGGTTGTGTCCTGCCTGCGGACAGAGAAAAATTTCTCCGACGTTTCGATCTCGTATTCACAATCAATGAACTCCCCAATTTACCGGAAATGATCCGTCAGTACGGCGTCATGACGCCCGTCGGCGTGACAAGCGCCGGGCTCCATCAGGGAACGGTCGTATCGAAAGGGGGAACCGCGAAGAGGATGAGGGTGGATCCGCCGGGAACGCGTCGCATGATCATCCCCACCAAGCCGGAGGAGTCGGGACCGGATATTCGCGACGGTTTCTGGCACGTTGAACCGACGTACACCTCTTCATTCGAGGCATACGTTCCCATACAGAACGGGTGCGACAAGTTCTGCACATTCTGTGCCGTCCCGTACACCAGGGGACGGGAGATTTCCCGTCCGTCGGGAGAGATCCTGGAAGAGGTGTCCACCCTGATTGAGAAGGGGTACCGTTCGATCACCCTTCTCGGTCAGAACGTCAACAGCTACGGACTGGACAGACGGAGTGGAGAGATGTCTTTTGCATCCCTCCTCCATCAAATCGGTGATCTGACGAGAAACCATCCCGTGTGGATTTATTTCACTTCACCTCATCCCCGTGACATGGGTGATGACGTACTGGAGGCGGTGGCGGCCCATCCCACCCTGGCGAATCAGATTCATCTCCCCATTCAGAGCGGGGACGACAAGATTCTGATTCGCATGAACAGGAACTATCGCGTCTCGGGGTATCGTGAGGTTGTCCGGAGTGTCCGTCGCATCCTGCCTGAGGCGACGCTCTTCACCGATATCATCGTCGGTTTCAGCGGTGAGACGGACCAACAGTTTCGGCGGACCGCCGACGCCATGGAGGAGTTTGAATACGACATGGCCTATATTGCGATGTACTCTCCCCGGCCGGGAGCTGCAAGTTCCCGCTGGGCCGATGACGTCGACCAGGACGAGAAAAAACACCGCCTCCATGTACTGACAGATATTTTGCAACGGACCGCAGGCAAACGCAATCAACGCATGATCGGGAAACGCATTCCCGTGCTCGTCGAAGGTATCGACCGGCAGGGATTTCCGTCGGGACGGACCGAGGGGCGCATACCCGTCCGTATTGAACTGCCTTCCGGCCGGACGCCACCCCGCCCAGGTGAATTTGTCACCATTACCGTCACCGACGCCCGTCCCCTTTCACTCTACGGAAAAGCCGAGGGGTTATGAACGGCCGGAGCGTTGCCTTTGAAACACTTGGCTGCAAACTCAACCATTATGAGTCCGATTCTATTGCAACGACGCTCCAGGACCGGGGGTACTCAATCGTGCCCTTTCGGGAGGGAGCCGATGCCTATGTCGTCAATTCGTGTACCGTCACCAACAAGGCGGACCGGAAGAGCCGGAACACCGTGTACAGGGCACGGCGGCTCGGCGGGCCCGATGCGATCGTCGTACTGACCGGCTGCTTTACCGAAAGCCGCCGGCGGGACCGGGAGTCCTCCCGCGGGAACGCCGGGGACCACCGCCCCGCTCCCGATCGCGTCGCCGATCCGGAAGAGGGTGCAACTTATCTGGTGGACAATGTCCACAAGAACACAATTCCCGACATCCTTGAGGCGCATTTCCGGGGTGAAATACCCGACCCCGACGCGCTCGATCCGGGAATATTCGGGTTCTCCGTACCGGGCAGAGTCTTTCACACTCGTACCAACATCAAGGTTCAGGACGGATGCGACAATTTCTGCACATTTTGCATTATCCCCTTTGTGCGGGGCCGCGCGGCGAGCCGCGCTCCCGACGCGATTATCGCCGAGGCGACGGAAGCGGTGGAAAAGGGAAGCAGGGAACTCGTTCTCACCGGTGTCAATATGAGCCGCTACCGATGGAGCGACGGAACGGATTTCCCCTCCCTTGTGGAACGGATGCTCGATATTCCCGGGGATTTTCGACTCCGCATTTCATCGCTGGAGCCTGACGGCCTTGATGAGTCGTTTTTTTCCCTTTTTCAGCACCCCAAAATGTGCCCTCACCTTCATCTTTGTGCTCAGAGCGGAAGCGACAAGGTACTGCTCGCCATGCGCCGCATGTATGGTCGGCGGCAGTTTTCGGATGCGGTAGCCCGTCTGCGCACCGACAATCCCCTGTTCAATATCACCACCGATATCATCGTCGCCTTTCCCGGTGAACGGGACGAGGATTTTCACGAGACACTCACGTTGGTGCGGGAATCACGGTTCGGCCACGTTCACGCATTTCCCTTTTCCGTCAGGAACGGCACACGGGCGGAACGGATGGCCGACAAGGTTCCTCATCGCACGGCAGTGCGGCGTGGCGAGTCACTGAGGCACATCGCGGAAGAAGAAAAACGGCGGTATCGGACGACACTGCTCGGTGTTCCCCAGCGTGTTCTTCTGGAACGTGTTTCCCCGTCCCCTGACGGCACATGGACAGGTCGTGGTCTGAGCGAATACTACGTACCGGTCGTCGTGACGTCCACGGGTGAACTGAAATCCAATGAGTTCTACCGGGTCACCCCCGACGGCCTGACCGACAGCCCGGAACCCGAGCTCCTTGGGCTGTATACACAATGATGTTTCATGAAGCGATACAGCTCTTGTCGGTATAGGGAATGAATTGTGGTCGTATCTCGACCTCAACCCACACCTCCCGGCGATTATCGATACCGATCTGCACCGGGGTATCGGCGCATCGGGGAGCGCTCACCGATATTCCGCCATGTCCACGCGGCCTATTTGTGCCGAACATCGCATGACTCCCAGTACCGCCCCTCGGACGATGCTGAATCCGCTCTTTCCGGTGAACTATGTGGACCGGCTGATCCGGCATCGGCTGCGGCAACATACCCGGGAGGTGATCAATCGAATCAACGGAGAGTTCTCCCAGTGTCGGGCGGATGTGTACGGGTCTGTTGTGCCGGAAAGTCTTGAGGCGGCGTGATGAGCGGGTACCCACGCCGGCAGGCACAGGCGGTGCAACACGATTGTGGATACAGCCGTCAGAACGCAGTGATCATGCCGGGGCTGTAGATTCCGTCGGCGGCACGATGGAGCCGGTCCGCAAGTCCCGACGCACATTCATCGGAAACGTCCTCAAGGAGAATACAGGCAGCTCCGTCCCGTTCGGCCCGCCAGAGCGTCCGGTATAACTCGCCGGTATAGCGGTCAAGATCGCCGAAATCGGAAATGCGCCGGGAGCATACGGCGGAAAAGCGCGCCCGTGCTTCCTCGCCGGCCCGTTCCCACAGCGGTGCGGGGACGGCAAAGACGGGTATTCCCGGATGGTAGTGGCGATATTTCGTGCCGGGGGAGCGGTGCCCTTCCCCGCCGGAGTGCCGGATCGTCCTGTCGGAATGACGTTGAAGCTCTTCCGTAGTGATCTGTCCGGGCCGAAGAATTGTAAGCACTCCCGGCTGCCGGAGATCCACCACCGTCGACTCAATACCGATGGGGCAGTCGCCGCCGTCCATAATCGCCGCAACACGACCGGCCATTTCTTCCCAGGCCATTTCAAAGGTTGTGGGACTTGGCCTGCCGCTGCGGTTTGCGCTCGGCGCGGCAACGGGAACTCCCGCCTCGGCAATGATGTCCCGCGCCGCCGGGAGGGAAGGCACACGTACGGCGATGCTGTCCAGGCCGGCCCGGACAACGTCCGGCGCCCACGGCGGCGCGTCCACAACGGCCGTGAAAGGTCCCGGCATGAGGGCCTCCACCAGAGGAACGAGATCGTTCCCGCCGGCCGGAAGCAGACGCATGACGTCCCGGGGATGTGAAAAGTGCACGATCAGGGGATTGTCGGCGGGACGCTCTTTTGCGGCAAATACCCGCCTCACCGCGTCGGCGTCTACGGCAGATGCGCCGAGACCATATACCGTTTCCGTTGGAAAAACGACGAGACCGCCGGCGGCGAGTATTGCACCGGCCCGGGCGGCGTCGCCCGGAGCCAGCGCTTCGGTATGAACTGGATCAGACTTTGACATAGACGACGCCGTCTTCCACCTTTACGTCGTAGGTTTTTACCGGCCGCGTCGCGGGAAGGTCCCGCACCGCCCCGCTTCGAATATCAAAGCGGGAACCGTGTTTCGGGCAATAGACGTCGTCACCCATGATCATACCCTCGCTCAGCTCCGAGTATTCGTGGCTGCATGAGTTCTCCGTCGCATAAATCCCGTCAGGGAGCTTGAAGAGGGCGACTTCCTTGCGACGGTGGACGAACTTGTAGGTTCGCTGAAAGTCCCCTTCCCTGCATACTTCCCGCCATTTTGCCATAGGCGATCAGTCGGTGATTCTCCGTTCAATTATCTCATGCAGCTCGTCCGACACCACCTCTGGATAGTGGCCGAGCACCTGTTCAAAGAAGCCCTGCACGAGGATATGCCGCGCCTCTTCCGGAGAGTAACCCCGGGTTTCCAGATAGTACAGCTGTCGTGCGTCCAGTTTACCCGTCGTTGATCCATGGCTGCACCGAACCTCGTCGGTGTGTATCTGCAGCGTCGGAATTGAATCCGCCTGCGCATCGTCGCCGAGGACGAGGTTGTTGTTGGTCAGGTAGGCATCGGTGCTCAGCGCGTCATGGTCGACACTGATAAGGCCCTGATAAACGCTGTGCGCCTCGTCGGTCACGGCTCCCTTGTAGAGGGTCAGGCTGTGGGCGTTTGTCCCGAGGTGCCGCTGCACCGTTCGCAGGTCGATGTGCTGATCCTCGTGGGGGAAGTATGCGCCGCCCAGAAAGGCGTCGCCGCCGGCACCGACCATCTCCGCATCAAAGCGATACTTGCTGAACATCCCGCCGAATGCGGCTGTGTAACCATGGTAGGTCGCATCCCGTCCGACCGAGGCAATGCCGTTTGAGATATAGGTTGAATCTATGTTGACGTTCTGCAGCGCAAAGTACTCAACCTGCCCGGCGTCGCCCACCACAATGTCAACTCCTTCGTTGTAGAGTATTTCGCCCTCTTCGGCCTGCGTCGTTTTCACGACCAGGGAAAAGCGCGCGCCTTCCGCGGCGACGGCAACGACCTGAGGAGATCGAAAAATTTCCTCTCCATCCTCATCATCGTACAACGAGACGACAAAGGGATCTTTGAGTTCCAGGAACCTCGGAACGTAGAGTATGACGCCGTGTGTTATCGTCGCATAGTGCCAGAGAGAGAGGCGGTTGTCCGCGTTTGCCACTCCTTTGAGGAGCGCTTCTTTGACCGCGTCGGCGACTGAACCATCAAGCTCGTCCGCTATCGCTTCCTCAAGAGAGATGAAGACGACACCTTTCTCCGCCAGCCCCTCCGCAAGGGCGCGGCGCTGGGCTGATGTGCCGTGGAACTCGATGATGCCGGAATGCACGACGGGCACTTCCACACCGGCCGGCACTCCCCCGGTCACTATCGGCTGGTAGCGGTCAAACCGGTAGTTTGAGACGTCGCTGCGACGAAACTCCTCGTCCTGGGTTGTCGGCCACTCCATATCGCGAAAACGATCGAGGGCGGTACGACGTACCTCTGTGATCCACTCCGGTTCCTTCCGATCGGCGATGAACCGTTCTATCGACTCCGCCGTAGTATCGTGAATTGTCTGACTGCTCATCCGACGGAGCCCTCCATTTCAAGTTCAATCAGGCGGTTCAGCTCTACCGCGTACTCCATGGGCAACTGCTTCACCAGGGGATCAAGAAATCCGTTGACGATCATCGTCGCCGCTTCCTCTTCACTGAGGCCGCGGCTCATGAGGTAAAAGACCTGATCGTCGGAGATCTTACTTACCGTCGCCTCATGCTCAATGGCGACGTCGTCGGACTTGATGTCCATGTAGGGATAGGTGTTGGTGGTGCTGTCGCCGTCGATGAGAAGGGCGTCACATTCAACTTTGCTCCGTGCGTTTTCAACCCCTTCTTCCACGCGAATATGACCGCGATAGGTGGCGACCCCGCCGTCCTTGCTTATCGATTTGGAGGTGATCTGGGAGCTGGTGTTGCTGGCGGCATGTATGATCTTTCCGCCGGAGTCCTGCTCCTGCCCTTTACCTGCAAATGCAATGGAGAGAACCTCACCGTGGGAGCCCTCCCCCATGAGATAGACGGCGGGGTATTTCATCGTTCGCTTGCTGCCCAGATTGCCGTCCACCCATTCAACGGTGGCGTTCCTGTTGGCAACCGCACGTTTCGTGACGAGGTTGTAGACGTCGCTCGACCAGTTCTGAATCGTCGAATAGCGCACCCGCGCGCCGTCAAGGGCGATGATTTCAACAACCGCGCTGTGGAGACTGTCTTTCGTATAAATCGGCGCGGTACACCCCTCCACGTAGTGAACAAAACTTCCCTCGTCGGCGATGATAAGGGTCCGTTCAAACTGGCCGAAACTCTCGGAGTTAATCCGGAAGTACGCCTGGAGCGGGACGTCCACCCTGACCCCTTTGGGTACGTAGACAAAACTTCCGCCGCTCCACACGGCGCTGTTCAGAGCGGCAAACTTGTTGTCGTTATAGGGAATCACGGTGCCGAAATACTTCTTCACAATCTCCGGATGCTGCTCGATCGCCTGTTCCGGTGAGAGAAAAAGGACGCCCATCTTCTCCAGATCTTCCTTGATGCTGTGATAGACGACCTCGGAGTCGTACTGGGCACCGACGCCGGCGAGAAATTTCTGTTCCGCTTCGGGGATACCAAGGCGGTCGTATGTCTCCTTGATTTCCGGCGGCAGATCATCCCAGCTTCGCGCGCCTGCCGTCTCCGTCGGCCGGGCGTAGTAGATGATATCGTTGAAATCGATATCACCGAGATCGGCTCCCCACGTCGGCATCGGCTTGGAGTTGAAGGCGTCCAGCGACTTGAGCCGAAACTCAAGCATCCAGTCGGGCTCATTCTTGGCCGCCGATATCGACCGCACAACGTCTGCGTCCAGACCCTTCCGCGTCTTGAAGACCGATTTGTCCTCGTAATGAAATCCGTATTTGTAATCGCCTATGTCAACCTGTGGGCTGCTCATTTCGCTCCTCCTCCTGTATACCGTGCTGCTTCTTGACCCAGTCATAGCCGCGCGCCTCCAGCTCTTCCACGAGCTCGTTTCCGCCGGAGGTAACGATCCGCCCCTGATACATGATGTGGACGTAATCGGGTTTTATGTGGTCAAGAATCCGCTGGTAGTGGGTAATAACCAGTGCCCCGAAATCGGTCTCTTCCCGCAGTTTATTGACACCCCGGGCGACGATCTTCAAAGCGTCGATGTCCAGACCGCTGTCCGTTTCATCGAGGATCGCGAACTGCGGTTCCAGCATCAGCATCTGGAGAATTTCCATACGCTTCTTTTCACCGCCCGAAAACCCCTCATTGAGGTAGCGGTTGATGAACTGCTGGTCGATATCCATGAACGTCATGTTTGCCCGCAGATTCTTGACGAATTTTTTCCGGTGCTCGTCACCCTCGTCAAAACGGATCTCCGAGGCCCGCTTCAGAAAACGGCCGACCGATACGCCGGGTATTTCGACGGGATACTGAAAGGCGAGAAAAAGCCCAAGCTGCGCCCGCTCATGGGTTTCCATTTCGAGGATATTTTCGCCGTCCACGAGGATCTCTCCGCCGGTAACTTCATAGGTCTCACTGCCGAAAATCACGTTGGACAGTGTCGATTTACCCGAACCGTTCGGTCCCATCAGGGCGTGCACCTCGCCGCTGTGAAGGGTCAGATCGACGCCGTTCAGTATCGGGGTATCCCCTATCCGGGCCTGTAAATTCTTTATTTCGATTTTCATCAAAGTACTCCTTGCTTTACTCGTTGAATTGCAGTCAGTCAATCAGATGGGATAACCCAATTCCAGGCGGGCTTCCTCACTCATAAACTCGAGACTCCACGGCGGATTCCAGACAAGATTTGTCACCACTGCATCCAGACCGTGATCCTCACGCAGTACCGTGAGTATGTCATTGTTGATCGTATCTCCCAGCGGACACGCCGGAGTGGTGAGGGTAAAGTCGACTTCGACCTGTTCCTCCGAGACATCCACCCGATATATCAAACCGACGTCCACTATATTGAGACCGATTTCCGGATCAATTACCTTCTTGAGCGACTCTAATATGTCAGTCCTGCTAACCATTGTTCACCTTCCCTAACTTGTGTGGTAAAGTACTGGTAAATGGCTGCTACCTTCAAGCACTTTCGCGATTTTTCAGAACGATTCTTATCAGGTTTTTCCCGGGAGGAGCGGCAATGAGCGTTCTCCTTATTCTCGGCCATCCCGATTCCAGAAGTTTCAACCACGTCATTGCAGACAGAATCACACGGACCCTTTCAGAAGAAGCGGTGACCGTACACTGCCATGATCTGTACGCCGAGCATTTTCAGGCGATCCTTGAAAATGAGGAAATTCGGCGGCGCTTCAGTTTTGACGACTCCTTTGCAGCCTACGTGCATGAACTGCGGGAAGCGAGGGGAATCGTCATCGTCTACCCCGACTGGTGGGGAATGCCGCCGGCGATCGTGAAGGGATGGATCGACCGCATCTTCCGGCCGGGAATCGCCTTTGATCACGAAGGTCCGGAGTTCACCACACCCCACAAGGTCCCTCTTCTCACCGGCAAACGGGCGCTCATATGCAATACCACCGATGAAACCAATCCGCTGAGTCAGGAACCGATGCGTACGATCTGGCGCGACCGCATACTCAGTTATTCAGGCATCGATTCGATCACCTTCAAGACCCTTTACAACGTACGGGAGAGCACCGGGCGTCAGAGGCGCACCTGGCTTGGAGAACTGGACGGAATCGTCCGCCGTCTTTTCAGTGAATGGACATGATCTCAAAGTATATCGAACCGTGGGTTCTTGTTCCGGGTTTTTTCATTCTTCTCATTTTTGTTCTTGCCCTACTGCTGATCCGCATCGGCAGGCCGGCGGGCACACTCGCAACGCACCCGGCCGAAAGGAAACGCGTCGGCCGAACCGGATGGACGCTTCTTGCCGCCTCGGTGATCATGTACCTTCTCTCGATACCCTTAGTTTCGGACCGGATTCGATTTGCCCTGGAACGATCGACTCCGCCCGCACCGGTTGCCGCGCTCCGCTCCGCCGATGCGGTGGTCATTCTGGGAGGAGGAGTCATCGCGGACACTCCCTCGGAAGGACTCCTTCACCGTATTGCCGGAGCATCCGACGGCGACGCCGCGGCCCTCGCCCCGGAGGCGGAATCCCGTCTCCTCTACGGTTTTCGCCTCGCCACGGCACTTGATTTGCCCATCGTCGTTTCCGGCGGTCGCGTCTTTGCGGATCCCGCCGTCCCCCCGGAAGCGGCAGTGGCGGGAGATCTCCTTCTTCACCTGGGATTTCCGCCGGACCGCCTCGGTCTGGAAGAAGAGAGCCGGACCACGGCGGAAAATGCCCGCCGTACGGCCGAACAATTCCCCTATCGCACCGTTGTTGTCGTCACCAGCGCCTACCATATGCGCCGTGCCCTCCAGGCATTCCGGGCGGCGGGACTGGACCCATTAGCCGGCTCCGGCGCCCTATCAGGCTGACCGCCGGGCCCTGCGAGCCGTAGATTTCATGCCCAACCACCACGCATTCTATCTCAGCGCCGGGACGATACGGGAAGTTGTCGGGCTGTGGTATTACCGGGTCGTCACATTCGCCGGTTATATGTGAGACTTCGACAATCAGGCGTACCGGCGGAGAATGGACCGGCATCCGGCCAGGTATAACGTGCCGAATAGATTCAGGTGATTCAACAGATGATACAGGTTGTAAATGTCCACCCGTTCCTCAAAACCGGCCTCCAGAGGCCACGTTTCGTGATAGGCGCGATAAAAATCACTCCCGAATCCTCCGAAGAGACGGGTCATGGCGAGATCCGCTTCACGGTGACCGAAGTACGCCGCCGGATCGATGAGAACCGGAGTCCCATCCCCTGCGGCCATGATATTTCCACCCCAGAGATCCCCATGGAGCAGCGACGCCTCGCCTTCATCGGGAGGCGGCAACATATCGGGTAGCCGCCGTATCACCGCTTCAACCTGCCGAACCATCCCGCCGTCATCATATCCCCGGTGCCGCGCGAGGCGCGCCTGAAAAAGGAGACGCTGCTCGCCGAAAAATCGGAACCAGTCGTCATCCCAACTGTTGTGCTGTGGTGTCTCGCCGATATGGTTGTCCCTGTCGAATCCGCAGCGCCGATTGCGTCGCCCGCGGTGGAGGGTGGCAAGAGAGAAACACCCAGTTGCCGGTAGTACGCCGCGTTCTTGCGGCCGGCCTCAATGTACTCCATGATGAGTATCTGGGTGCGCTCCCCCCTTCCGATTGCAAGAGGAGCGGGGACGCGGGGTCCACCGGATACGCGCAACGCCCGCAAGCCACGAGCTTCTTCCTCAAACAAACCCGTGTGATCCCTTGAGTTCAGTTTCACAAAGATCAGCCGCTCCGGAGCGAGCTCTACCTCTTCCGTGCGGTTTATGCTGCCTCCGCCGACGGTGCGGCGACGGACTACGGAAACGCCCTCGCCCCAGAGTGCACGCACAAGCGTATCCAGGTCCGCCGTATCAAAGAGGATGTCGGAAATATCGATTACCGGGAGGCCTTCCCCTTCATCCGGGACGGTCACGGCAACCGTCCCGCTTCGATTTCGTCAAGGATCCGCGTGCAGGTACGGTCGACGATGCGGTACACCTCTTCAAAACCGCGGTCACCGCCGTAATAGGGGTCCGCCACATCGGGCGTTTCATCAACGGGCAGTGGCACCGTCTCCGCCGCATCGGGATCAAACTGACGGAAGAGATACAGACGAGACCGTAAATCATCTTCATTTATGGAAGTATGTCTTCCCGCCGCGAGGATCTCCCGATAGTGGCCTCTATCCATGGCGAAGATAAGATCACCCTCCGAGAGGTCCGTCCGTGAAAGTTGCCGGGCGGGATGATGAAATACGAGACCGTGACGGGCGGCAACACGCCGCATGCGTCCGTCTGCGTCCTCACCGACGTGCCACGCTCCCGTACCGGAAGATTCAACCTCCACACGCTCTTCGAGATGACGCTCCCGCGCATGGTGTTCCATCATTCTGTGGGCAAGGGGACTCCTGCAGATATTTCCTGAACAGACAAAGATTATTTTAATCGCCATAGTATCAATACTTAAAAGAAGCGCAGAACGACAATCTGCCCGCTCCCGCTGTCGCCGGTCGTCACCAATCCGCGGGCGTTTCGCACGGTTATGCCCGGAGAGGCGGCGTCTGACGTCGCGGAGCCTTCATCTCCGCCCATCCCGGCACGGGGCTGCGGCGCGGATTCCCCGTTACCCGCCGTTCCGGTCGGCGCCGCAGCGGTCATCTGTCCGGCATCCCCTGCCCCGGCGTTCCCGACGGAATCGGCAGCGGATGGTGCGGGACGGGTGAATGCAACGAGCACATCCTCCCGGCGTACCGCCGAAATATTGCCTTCCACCGGCAGCGTGAGAATCCCAAGAAACGGCCGTGCTCCCTCTGTATCGGATCCGGTAACGGCGTACGTAAGATCCCTCTCGGGTAGACGGCGAATATCCAACTCCCCTGCCGTTCCGGAGAAGCGGTAGAGTCCTTCTTCCCGGCCGGTCATTGTCCACGTCCCCCTGGGGTGGCCCTGATCGTACCAGTGCAGCTCCACATCCCGAGCGGTATCGACATCAACACCGCCGCTGTGTATCGCAAGGGCCAACAGGATAACTGTAATCGCGTTCATGTTTTCCTCGAATACGAACCTATCCGGCGAGCCGCTTCACCACCTGGAGCAATTTCTCGGAGTTGAAGGGCTTGACGATCCACCCCGTGGCGCCCGCCTCTTTGCCTGAGTTCATCTTGTCTGCCTGTGATTCCGTCGTGAGTATGACGACGGGCGTAAATTTGTACGCCTCCTCCTGACGTATCCGCCGGGTGAGCTCGATCCCGTCCATGGTGGGCATGTTTACATCCGAGATGATCAGTGCATAGGGATCACCATCAAGTTTCTTCAGTGCCGTACTTCCGTCGTCAGCCTGAACGATTTCATACCCTTCCTGTTCGAGAACAAAGGAGACACTTTGCCGTACCGCTGCGGAATCATCGACTACTAATATTCGTTTACCCATATCTTATTTTCCTTTCTACACCGTAATGCCTTGAACCGCGGAAGGCAACGACCGATTTTTCGGTTCATCAGATCGCCGCAAAAATCTCAAGCAGGAGATGCCACGTCCGCTCCGTTGAAGGGATGCTTACCCGTTCTTCCGGTGTATGGACCCCCGACATCTCCGGGCCAAAGGAGATCATATCCATATTACCGACCTTGTCACCGATGACCCCGCATTCGAGGCCTGCGTGAAATGCGCCCACCGTTGGTTCGTCGTGGAATACCCGTCTATAGGTTTCCACCGCCGTATCAACTATCGGACTTTCCGGCCGGGGAGGCCACGCGGGATAGGCCTCGCCATAGCGCACGTCACCGCCGGCGAGATGCATCGTTGCGGCGACGGACTCCGCCGCGGCC
>CBDESZ010000025.1:332500-444773 GCA_965242725.1 Alkalispirochaeta sp. | reverse complement strand
GCCTTCGAGGAGATACTCGCATCGACCCTTGAGCTCGAGACCGGTACCCGGGAGCTCCTGGGGGCGACGGCCCAGCTTGAGGACGGTCACCAACAGGTCGATCGGGCCCTGGAAGGTATGGAGCACACAATTTCTTCGACCGATAAAAGCATAAAGCGTATCGTCGAGGCGTCCGGTCTCATCGAGCAGGGAATCCGGGACGTCATGGTGAAGGCAAGCACCATTCAGGAAGCGGCTGTGGAAGTATCTCAAATCGGTACGGAAAACCTTCATGCAGTAGTCACCCTCAGAGAGTCATTGAATTAGGGGTATACAGTCGATCCAGGGACCTGTCATCGAAGATCGGTCGACGTTGCTGTCGAAAATGTATATACTGTTTATCAGAATGAACGTTCTGGTAAGGAGAGGTCATGCCGCGACATCGCGAATTTGATGAACATGACGTCCTGGAACGGGCGGTTCCGGTATTCTGGCGAAGCGGTTTCGGCGGTACGTCAATTGAAGACATCGTCAAGGCGACCGGTGTGAACCGGTACGGGTTGTATGTAGCTTTCGGCGAGAAACACGAACTCTTTGCCCGTGTCATGGACCATTATTCCCGCACCGTCATTGACTCTCTCCTTGGCCCGATGGAACGCCCCGGCGCGGGAAAGGCTGAAATCCGACGATACTTCGAGATGCTCATTGATTCCATTGAAAATCCCGATGGACGTCTTGGCTGCCTCATCGGGAATGCGTCCATCGAAATCACGGCACCTCACGAGTCAATTTCCTTTCGTATAAATTCACATTTTGAGCGCATGCGAAAAGCCTTTCTGCATGCCCTCGAGGAGGAGTATCGCGCGAACGCCGGCTACGTGCCCGACATCCCGGCCCTGGCCGATTTCCTCGTCGGTGTTGCGTCAGGGTATATCGTCGCCGTTAAATCAGGGCGATCACCGTCCCGGATTCGTGCGTTCCTGGAGACTTCCTATGAGCTGTTACCGTAATCAAAAAATTTTTACGTATTCCAGAATGTATATTCTGATAAAGGAGGAATGATGAAAAAATTGAGTCCAATATATTTCGGCCCTTGGGCCGTGGTGACGGGCGCATCGTCAGGTATCGGCAGGGAGTTTGCCCGACAACTCGCGGGAAACGGCATCAATGTCGTACTTGTCGCTCGAAGGACGACGCTCCTACATGAAATCGGCAGGCAGCTGTCCGCCGAGTATGGTGTCGACCACCTCGTCGTCACCGCGGATCTGGCCCGGTCCGACTGCCTTACGGTCATTGCCGGCGCCACGGAACATCTCGATGTGGGGCTCTTTGTCGGAGCCGCCGGGACCGGCGCGCCGGCGGCATTTCTGTCGGAGCGCGTTGAAACACAGCAGCGGGTCGTCCAGGTAAATGTGACCTCCCAGCTCTCCCTGACGAGGCACTTTGCGGAGCGGATTTCCCGCCGCGGTCACGGCGGGATCGAACTCGTCTCGGCGATGGGGGCAGATATGGGATTGCCCTTCATGGCAAACGAGTCGGGTACAAAGGCGTACCTCCTCATGCTCGGACGGGCATTGCATTGGGAACTGAAGCCCCTCGGTGTCCATGTGAGCGTCCTCCTGCCCAGTCCGACGGATACACCGATCATCGAGGAATTCGGGTTTTCCCGGAAGAGCATGCCGATGCCGCCCATGAGTGTGGAGCGCTGTGTCGATCAGGGCATTACGGCGCTGCGGAAGAACAGGGGAATCCGTCCTCACGGGATGGGTGTTTCGACTTCTTACCCATGTCATCCCCATGCCCCTTATGAGAGCGATAAATGCCAGGATGCTCGGCGACGCGGCACGACGACGGGCAGCGGTTCCCGGATAATCCCCTTTCTTCGGCGAGAGTACCCGAATCGCGGTATAATGGAGCCTCATGGACCACCGACTGTCGATCGGCAAACTTGAAGAGTGGCGGGACTGGCTCTCCGCCTATAATCAACGGGATGAGCCGGTGTGGGTGGAATTCCATAAGGACGGTACACCGGGGGGCAACTGGTCCGCCTCAAACCGCATTCGCGTTCAAAAACTTCTCCGGGAGGAGACACGCAGACGCCGTACGGCCGAAGCGATATCAAATCTTGAAAGGGGGCGAGCGTCCGGGGATGAAATAGCCGGCACGCCTCGGGAACATGGCGATTCGAGGAAACCACTATGGATAAAATCGTCCATCAACGTGTGATATTGACGTGCGGCCTCAGAGAAGCCTTCACATGTTTCACCGAAAACAACGCACTTGAACGCTGGCTTACGGTTGAGGCCGATGTTGAACCGGTCCCGGGCGGGAAATACGAGCTTTTCTGGGACCCCGACAACCGGGAGGACAACAGCACGATCGGCTGTCGCATAACGGCAATCGAGACCGATCAATTCCTTTCATTCGAGTGGCGCAGCCCGGAACAGTTCAAGCACTTTACCGGCGACGCCGACCCGCTGACACATGTGGTAGTCTTCTTCATTCCGACGGCGGAGGGGACGACGATAAACCTTATTCATTCAGGCTGGCGCAACAGCCCGGAGTGGGAAGATGCGCGACAATGGCAGGAGCGCGCCTGGGCGGGAGCGCTGGCGGAACTTGCACGTCTGGCCACTGACCGGGATACAACTGACCGGGATACATAGGACAGGATTCACCGTACACTTCAATACTCAGTCAGCCGTTCCATGGCGTGGGGCAGTTCCGTAAAAAAGAAGAGGAACGCTGCGACGATCTTCCGGTCCAGCTCATCCTGTGTCGGCGACGCATATCCCCAGTATCCGATTAGATAGCCTGTATCCGGATCGATGCTGCCGATCGATACACCCCCGGAAGTGACTAACTCTCCGTACTCATCGATGCGGGCGAGCGGAGCGTTTCCCCCACGGATCGTCCCATCGGCAAGAATCGTCCCGACGTCCCGACCGTTCCGACGGACAAGCACTGACCCTCCCTGGACGGATATCCGTCCGAGCAGGTGGTCCCGCACACTGACACGGCCGAATCTGTCAATCCGTCCGAACAACGTTTCCCGTTTGTGAATGAGAATTTCGTGGTCCATGATGGCATTACCGGCTACATATTCGCCGTCTGGCGCAGGAGTTTCATGCTGAAAATATCCGAGGACGCCTTCGGCACTCACGTCGTAGTGAAACCGGTACATCAGCGCATCCCAGACCGCTCCTTCTTCGGGCAGCCGTATGCGTCCCGGACCGGTCCACTCTGTCGTTTCGTACCCGTCATACCTGATACGATAGCGCTCCCCGTCGACCTCCACGATCTCCGCCCGATGTGAAAAACCCGCTCCGCCCGATCGGACTTCCACCATGTCTCCCAGGCGATACTCGTAATTGTCGGCCGGCCGAAAGGGTATTGTCTCGGGGGTTTCATCGCGCACCGTCGGCGGCACGTGTTCGGTCTCGTCGGAGGTCGGTGTAGTCTGAGGATACCTGATGTCGCCGCGGGAAACCCACTCATCCCAGGAGCTGTCCCATCCGATGTAATGGACGAGAAATTGATCGTCCCGGATCTCAAGAATTTCCGCTTCAAACCACGATCCATAGGAAAGAACCTCTACCTTCTCGCCTGTTTCAAACGCCGTGGCTGCCTGGCTGACCATCAATAAAACCAGCGCGAATAGCGCCGCATGTATCCGTCGGGCATGTACAACTCTTGGCACCGCAAGAACCTCCTTCAGTGTGCGTTGGATCTCAGAGGAGATCGTCCTGCTCATTACCAGAAATACATCAGCCGGACCCGTCGGCGCAAGTGCAGATGCGACCGCCCCTTCTATCGCAGCCGGAAACGCACGGGATAACGGTACCTGACGGCCACAGGCGTGCCGTTTGCCTCCGCCGGGGTTACCGTGACGCCCCTGAACGCCGCGGCCGCCGCCTCGCCGAGACCGAATCCCGGCTCCTTGAGGATTTCGATCCGGCGGATATTCCCCTCGTCGTCGATGAACAGCTCGAGATAGACGACCCCTTCAATACCCTGACGGTTCGCAAGCACGGGGTACTCGACACGATTTCTGATTTCGTCGGTCGGAATATCCGGCGGTTTTGAAATGCGGTGCTGGGGAAGATAGTCCGGCGGCGGTGCGGGAAGAGACACGGCGGGCTGTATCTCTTCCTCCGTCTCAAGGACGATTTCCGCCGGCCCCTCGGTGACGACCGGTGCGTCCCGGGTCGGCGGCTCTTCCGGTTCCTCCCGTTCCGGCGGCGGTGCATATTCTTCCACGTCTGAAAGCTTGAAGACCGTCGTGTCCTCCCGCTGTTCCTGAATGCGGGTCGTGATCGTCACGGTAAGGAGGACGACCACGTGCAGGATGAGCACCCCGGCGAGTATGGAGATGCGCACCCAGCGGTTCATTGCGTGCCCTCCTCTGCCGGTGAGACAACCAGCGACACAACGCGGTGCTGAAGCCGTTGCAATACTTCGACCACCACGGCTACGTTGCGATATTCGGTATCCCGGTCGGCGAGAAGATGAATACGAACGGAGGGATTCTCGGCGACCGCATCGGCGATAACTCCTTCCACAATTCGCGGGGATACTGCAGTTCCGTCATAGACGATCGTTCCATCCCGGCGAATCCAGATTTCCAGATTCTTGTCCGCCTGGGTGATCTCCGGGTGCTCCGCCTCGGGATAGGAGATCGGCTCCTCGTGGCGATAGTTGAGAAGGCTGATGAGCATAATAAACACCAGGAGGAGAAAGGCGATGTCCGACATCGCGTTCACCGGTACCGACGGGCGACGATGAAAGGTTTTGATCTTCATCGGGCGGTCCCCGCTCCGGATTCGCCACCGGTTCCACCCATGCGGAAGGAGAAGTTGTCGACGTCATTCATACGGGCGAGCTCAACCAGGGTCACCAGCGACTGATATGAAGAGGCGGGGTCCAGCGTCACCACCAGCGTCATGTTCGGCTGGCTCCGCCGGCGGTCGCGAATCGCCCTATCCAGTGCCGACCGGTCGACGACCGCTCCGTTCACACGCAGGGTGTCGTCGTCATCCACGACGACCCGCATCAAATCGTCGGTGTGAACGGTGGTGACCGAGTCGGGAGCGGGAAGACCGAGAAGAAATCCGCTGTTGATGTTAAAGACGGCGATGACGATAAAAAAGATGATCAGGAGGAAGGCGAGGTCCGAGAGGGCGCCGGAGTCGGCGATATCAACGCGTTGACGGCGGCGGGTGGTCAGGCGGATCATTTTCCAGCGACCATCGTGGTGATCAGGTCATTTCCCGCCTGCTCCATTTCTGCGGCGAATCGATCTACAAAGTGGGCAAAGAGGTTGTACCCCGCAATCGCGACAAGCGCGATGGCGAGGCCGAAGGCGGTGGTAATAAGGGCCTCGAATATCCCGCCGGCGACGAGCTGCGCGTTGACGTCGGCGGCGGTGGCTATGGCGTTGAAGGCGGCTATCATTCCGGATACGGTCCCCAGAAACCCCGTAATGGGCGAGATCGACCCCAACGCGACGAGGAGATCCAGTCCCCGCTCGAGTCTGTTGATTTCTTTGGCGGCGGCGGACTCAAAGGAGCGCTCTATCAGCCCCTCACCCAGATTGCCCGCCTCAAGGGCGGCACGAAATACGGGGGCCACCACAAGGCGTCTGCCCGATGCATCACACGCGGCAATAGCCCCGGCGAGATCGCCCTGTCGTACCGACGGCAGGAGGGCGTCCCCTGAGTCGCTCGGTATTGAGATCGGCCCGCATGAGGACTACTGCACGTTCTACAAACAGCGCGAGAGTGGCAACCGAAAAGACGACGAGCGGCCACATCGCCCATCCGCCCAGATTAAACAGTTCAAACAGCGTGAGTTCCATTGTCACTCCTCCTCAAGCAAAAGGGTTTCGAAATAGTCCTCATTGAGATGGCTGAGATTGTAGAATAGAGGGAACATCCCGGGAGCCTCCCGGCGGTCCCGGGCGATCGAGTCCGAATCCCGCAACGCCGCAAGCCACGTCGGTTCTGCATCGGAAGGCGGCGTTTCGACAAATGCAAAAAGCTCCCTTTCAAAGAAGGGACGCCCGTCGATCTCCCGCAGCCACTCCGTCAGCGCCATGATGCGATCAACTCTGCCGCTCACCGCCAGAATGCCGTCGTCCTGTCTGAGGTAGGTATCGTAGTATCGCACTTCGCCCCGTTGAAGGGTCCACAGCTCGATCGGCTCTTCCACACTGATGCGGTACCGCCGTCGGTGCGCCTCCGGGAGCACCCGCTCCCGGCGTGGCTCCCGCCGCGACGACGCGGCCTCGTCGTCCACTCGTTCAAAAGGGCTCCGGGGTGCGAGATACAACAGGCCTGATGCCTCGTACCGCCCCTCGGTCCAACCGTTGGACCAGTTTGCAAAGACCCGGGCGTCGGTGACGACGAGCTGTATACGCCCCGACGAAGCCGGAGCGGTCAACCCCTGTACGGTAAGTCCCGGCGCCCGGGACGACGAAAGATCGAAACGGTTTCCCGTAATTTCGACCTGGAAAACCGGCTCGGCGTGCCGCTCCTTCCCTGTTGCGGTATACGTTTCGGTCGACCGGTAGGAGTAATCCGCCGTATGACACGACGAGAGCACCGCCATGGTCATTACAACTGCGACGCCCGCGATTCTCTGCGTGTATCCGCGAATAAAAGCCATATCAGTAACTCAACCTCAGTCCGATACTGATAATCGGAAAACTGACGTCCTGCTCGGCGGCGCTCGTATCTTCGCCGGTATATTTATCGGTCCGTACCGCATCACTTGTCGGCGATATACGGCTCATGATCGGCGACAGTACATCCTCCGCACCCAGATAAAACTCCCGGTAGACTTTTCTGTTCCTCCCGTATGAATGAAAGGAGATCCGGAGATCCACCGGCAGGACCCACCCCTGTCGATTGTCGTCCGAGTAGTACTCCCGGCGCGAATAGGTTTCCGCGACATTGAGACCCGGTTGGGCGCCCCCTCCGGCATCATAATTGTCCCGGGCGTCGGCAAAGAAGACGGGAACCACCTCTTTGGACCCGTAGGCCGGCTCCGGCGCGCCGGTGGCAAAGGTGACCGTCGTCGTGATGGTGAGCCAGTCCCGGGGTTTTACATTTACGAGGGCGTTGAAGGTATGGTAGCGGTGGAAGGACGGGTAGTACCATCGGTCCCGGGGATCCTGGGCGCCGCCGTCTTCGGCGTCACCCCGGGGATTGATGTACCGCCCGTGAATGAACGAATAGGCGATCATGCCATCCACGCGCCTGCTCGTTCTGCGATCCATGATCACATCAAATCCCGCCGCATGTCCGACCCCGTCGGTATACACCTGGGGAATCGTTTCAACGGATCCGCCCGGTCCTGCCTCGTCCCGGAAGTTGATATAGAACCGGTCGTACAGGTACTTGTAGTACCCCTCTATCTTCACCCGGAATCCCCCGTCAAACCGTCCTTCCCAGCCGAGAAGGGCCATCAGACTCTTGGGCGCGGTAAGGGTACCGTTTTCTATCTCAAGATCATCGTTGAGGAGCGCCGCATCGGAAGGGACTTTGGTGAAAATTCCCGTCCCGACGGTAGCGGTCATTTCCGTGAAGGGTCGAGATACCTCGGGCGTCCACCGTCCGAGGATACGCGGTCCGAGGGCCACCTCCGTGCCGACGTGAAACCCGTCTCCAAAGAGGATTCCGTGGTCCACACGCAAACCGATATCGGCAGAGAGCAGTCCCGGTCGGAAATTCAATCCGTAGTTGATATAGCCGAAGGTGATGAGACCCAGGTTGGAAGGCGCCGCCTGGTCGACCGTACGGATCCGGCTTTCCGCTTCTCCGGTATCCACATCGGTGTAGGTTTCCCAGAACGACAGATCCAGGGTGTAGCGGTTAAATGAAACAAATCCGCCGAAACCTGCCTGCAGCGTATCGTCGTCGGCGAGGAGATAATCGGCGTCTAGTCGAAACTGACTGTGGTGAAGGGTCGTTTCGTTGTAAAACGAATTCGGCTGATCGATTGAAAAGTCATCGCCCGCTGAAACGTAGGGACGGTATGCGACAAAGTCGGGATTCGTCTGAATTTCATTGACGAAGGTATCGGAGTAGGTTCGTGTTCCCCGCTCGGTGAATCGTGCATCGACGGCGTTACTGACGTACTCGTACCCCGCCCTCCCTTCCAGCCGGAGGCGGTCTCCTATCAGACGGCTCGCGCCTGCCCCCGAAAGGATGTCGTAGTTTCGCCACCGGAAATCAAAGGAGTTGAGTATCTCCTGGTCGGTGTCTACCTCGGGGTTGAGCGCGGCGACACCGATACCGTCGGTCCCGACCATTGTATTGACGAACCACTCCAGTTGCGGCGAGGGTTTGCCCACCCACCGGAGATACCCGGCGTAAATGTAGGGTACCCGGGAAAAGGTGACCCCCTGCTCTTCCAGAAACTGCCCTGTCATTGCAAAGACGAGATCGTAGTTGGTGAGCCGCGACCCGGCAAAGAGGCCGACAGTATCTCCAAAGGGGATCTGGGCGTACCCTTCCAGAGTGCTCGTGGACTGGGCAAATTCCCAACGATAGCCGTTGACCGGGTCAATCGATGTTACTTCCATGAGCCCGCTCGTCGCCTGACCGTAACGTACGGGGAAGATTCCCGCCGAGAGCTTCACCGAATCTATGACGTGGGGATTGAAGACCGAGACGCCACCGCCCCAGTGGTAGGGATACTTCACCACGAGACCGTCCATCACATGGGTCAGGCCGTCGGGTTCACCTCCGCGGACCGACAGAAACGTGCCGAATCCGCCGCTGTAGCTCACACCCGGAAGCAGTTTAACCGACGACATGACATCTTCCATGACACCGATCATCGCACTGGACTTGATGAAATCCCGCTCTATGACGACGGAAACGCCCGCCCGGTCATCGGTGCGTCCGATACGGTCGGCGACAATGACCAGCTCCTCCGCTTCCAGGATGCCCAGTATCACCATCGGTACTTCGGTTTCCGCATCGAACCCGGTGACCATCGTGCGAACCGGCTCGTATCCCGGCAGGTGGAAGGTCAATACCGCCCGGGGCGTGGTGACCGGCAGGCGGAGTGTTGCCCGACCGTCCACATTGGTAACGGCGGTGGCACCGGTTGTCGCCTCCTCGACGACAACGCCCTCCAGTGGAATCTCGAGATCCCGGTCATAGACGAGAAGCAGGATCTGCTCCCCGGCGCGTAACATGCGGGCAGGCGCTTCCCGGGTTGGTGCATCCCGGGCCGGTGATTCCTGGGCGGAAGTATACGGTGCCATGACCACGGCGAGGCACGCCCACAGCAATACCGGTGCTGCCATAAGAAGGAAGGAGGTATTGCCGCGACGGCATTCTGTCATGACGTGAACAGATTACGATATTTGACGATCTGTCGTCTATTTGTTCAGAACGGTGTGGCGTCTATCTCTTTGTCACCTGTCGGGGAAGCTCAATATCATACTGCCTGAAGAGGTAGACAATCTTGCTCTGGGCTCCGCCGATCTGGAGCAGACCGCCCCGTTTCTGCAGATAGACGTAGAGTTTCAGGAGGTAGCGAATGGCGGTGTAGTCGATTTCTTCGATCTCTTCCAGGTCCACCGACATGTGCAGCACGCCCCGCTTGATAAGAAGATTTACCATGGTCGAGAGGTATTCAAGATTCCCCTGTACAAAATTTCCCCTGATGACGATCTTACCCGGTTTTCCTGAATCCATTTGAATGCATATCCGGGAATCCGTCTGTACCGGTGCCGGCTCGTCGCTCTGTTTCCTTACTTCCTGCTCCAGCATGTCGTTGGTCTGACGCAGGCGAATGACAAGGACCCGCATTATTTCCATGAACCAGTTGGGTATATGGTAGAGGTTGCGTTTAAAATCGTGTATCGAAACTTCGTATACGACACACGCCTGTTCCGCCCGGACATTTGCCGACCTCGTACCCTCGTTGATGAGATTCATTTCACCGATAACGTCCCCCGCCTCAGCGTAGCCGAGGAGTATTTCCTCTCCCTCTACCTCCCGGGTAATCGAAAATCGACCGGACTTAACGACGTACATGACCGTTTCAACTTCGTTCTGGCGGATCAAATAGTCGTGCTGGGCAATTCGTTTCAGGGGGAGGCGGCTTTTGGCCATAATGTGTTCAATCCCGTTGACCGCAAGTATCCTGTTGCGTATGAGCTGCACATTCTTGATCGATACTTCTATCGTGTACGCCCGGTGGTCACGGGCAACCTGGGTAAGAAAATCCAACACCCCCTTGTCCACATCGGGCACGTCCGAAAAGTCGAGGATGACCCGCTGATATCCCCGTGCCGAATAGGTCCTGAGTACCTTTTTCAGTTCGTCGAGATGTTGTTGCGTGAAGTACCCTTTGAGGTAGATGACGACACCCTGATTGAACGTCTCGTCACGCATGCCGAACTCGTTGATCAGCTCCTGGGGCATTTTATTGTCCGACTGGGAATCACCTGTACGGTATTCACCGATGAGATTTGTGGTTTTCCTGATCCGGTCTATGATGACCCGGGCGATGTTTACCGCCCAGTCATTGATGCCGAAGACATCCGCCTGCAGCACGTCGGGGGAGATGATACTCGCTTCCACATCTTCCACGGCACTGACCGTTGCAGACCGGGGGAGCCCGGATATGAACGACATTTCTCCGACAAAACTCCCCTTTCCAAGCATGGCGATAGGGATGTTTTTGTCCCCCATCGCCTTGGAGACCTCCACCGTTCCCGAACGTATGACATAGAGATCGCGACTGGAATCACCTTCCCTGAACAGTATTTCCTGCGCTTTGAATTGCACGGTCTGGTTTTCGGCCATATCTCGTCTCCTCCTGGCGGAAAGTATACTACAGTGCGGTCGCTATAGACATCGAGACGGGAAATACCCGCCGGAGGCAACGGGTACCCTTCACGCCAGGGCAATCAGGAGCACACACACAAGTTGGACACCTGCGACGGGGGCCCAGATTCGTTCTATTTTACTCTGGGTGATCGTGTTCAAAAGCGTTGCGAGACCGTAGTAGCCTGCCACAAGCCAGATAAGGATGCCCCATACGCCGTTGAATCGGGAGAGCAGCAGACCGGCATCCGCGGCGACCAGGAAGGTCAACAGCAACAGGATTCCAATACTTACAATCGGAATTATTCTCTTGTTTTTTGGATAGGCCCCCGGGTACCTGCCGCCCATGGAGGCACTTCCCCAGGGCACGCCAAGGGCGAGACATAATTGAAATACGATCACAACCAAATTCAAAGCGGCATAGATTCCAAAGGCACTATATGTCGACATTCCTTTCTCCTTCCGTCAATACAAATTATCTATCGGCGCGGCGTCGCCGACGGGGAATCGCCGGCGTGGAGACGCACCTCGTCACGGAGCTCCAGGGGCGTTTTCCCAAAGTGGCGGTGAACCGCCCGTGCAAAGGCGCTCTGATTGCGGTAACCGCATGCGGATGCGATTTCAAGCACCGACTGGTCTCCCCTGCGGAGCATCCAGACAGCCCGGCCCATGCGACGTCGGTGAAGGAGCCTGCCGAATGAGAGATCCCGATGTTCCCGGGCGAGACGCGTAAGGTGACGAACACTCGTACCCACCGCCCGGGCGGTCCCGGCGGCGTCGACACCGTCGTGCATATGCGCCTCAAACCACGCCTCGGCGCGTTTCAGCCGGTAGAGTTGAATTTCGTCCCGCGGAGGGACGCGGTCGTCGGGGCCGGGACGGTTACCGCTGCAGTAAGCGACCATCGCGGCGACGAGGCGCCCGACCGTTGCCGCCCGCAGCTCTTCCGGACCTCCGTCATGCCCCCCGTGCAGTGAAGGAAGGGCGAGTTCCGTCGCCTCGGCGCGAAGCCACCGGGCGGCACGATCAAGAAATGGGTCATGCTGCCATCGGAGAACGATCCACTGCCTCCCCGAGAGGATACGTGACACCGTCTCGTCGACACCGTCCATGTGAAAGACGGCGACCTCGCTCACCGACCTCCCGGAGGAACTCCAACCGTGGGGCGTGAGGGGATCGAATACCCATAACGCCGCGCCTTCAGGCGGCCCGTCCGCAAGCCCCTCACCGGACGGGTCGTTTTCCGCCGGAACACGGTACTCCATCCCTTCCTCGGCCCCGCCGAGGAGAAAGGACGGACGGGCCGGTCCGGAGACGTACTGAATCTCCCACACCAGGCGCGCGTGGATAGGTACGGGGTAGTCGTGGTAGTTGCGGACGCCTCCCGCGGCGTATCGGAGTTCACCGCTCATCGCGACCGCTTCTGCACAAGGATTGACCGATTCTGCACAATATCACTGTACCCGTTTTTTTATACTTCATGCCATGAAGAATTACATGATAGTCGGACTTGGAAGCCGTTACCGTATGTACCTTGACGCAATTGTGGAAACCTATCGGAAGACCACACGCCTCGTCGCACTTTGTGACAGTAACCCTCACCGCCTGGGCCTGGCGCTCAACAGGGCACGAGCCGCCGGCACCGCCCCCGCGTCCGGCCCGCCCGCCGACTTTGAGGAGATGATCGCCCGTCAGGCGGTGGACGTGGTGATCGTCACTACCATCGACCGCACTCACGACGAGTACATCGTCCGCGCGATGAACGCCGGATGTGATGTGGTCGTTGAAAAACCTCTGACCATCGACGCCCGCCGTCTTGAGCACATTGAGGAAGCGCGCCGGAGAACGGGCCGTTCCCTCAGGGTCACCTTCAACTACCGCTACGCCCCCCGAAACAGCGCCATACGGGACCTTGTGCACGTCAGGAACGCGATCGGGAAGATTCACTCAGTTCACTTTGAATGGCTTCTGGATACACGCCATGGCGCGGACTACTTCCGCCGCTGGCACCGGGACAAGCGTAATTCCGGCGGCCTTCTCGTACACAAGGCAACCCACCACTTTGACCTCGTCAACTGGTGGCTCGACGACGTGCCCGAGACGGTCTACGCCTCGGGAGAGCTGAAGTTCTACGGCCGTGAAAACGCGGAACGACGGGGTATGGCCACCTTCTCCGGCCGCGGCACCGAGGCACCGGCGGACGATCCCTTTGCCCTCAATCTCGCGGAGGACCCGGAACTGAAAAACCTCTATCTCGACGCGGAAAAGCATGACGGTTACCGGCGGGATGAAAACGTCTTCGGAAATTACATTTCGATTGAGGACGACATCTCCGTCGTGGTGACGTATCGCGGTGGATGCCGCCTCACCTATCACCTTACCGCCTACTCTCCCTGGGAAGGTTTCCGTATCGCCTTTAACGGCGACGAGGGACGCATCGAGTACCAGGTCGTGGAGAAAACCGCGGTCTCCGGCAGCGCCGACGATCGTGGTCGTGAGGACGGGATGGAGGAAGAGGAAGCTCCGCTGGAGCAGGTCTCAATTCGTGTTCTCCCCCTCTTCGGGAATCCCTACGATGTTCCCGTTCCCGGTGCCAATGAAGTCGGCCACGGCGGCGGCGACCGCCGACTTCTGGCGGACGTTTTTGCCCCCGCCACGGAGCCGGACCCGCTGCACCGCGCAGCGGACCATCGCGGCGGGATCAACTCCATCGCCGTCGGTATTTCCGGCAATCTCAGTATGGCGGCGGGCCGCGCCGTTTCGGTACGGGAGGTTCTGCCGGCGGGAGTTACCTTGAGGTAATCATCCGGCGGGACGGGTTGCGCCGTTCTTCGTCGGGCGCAGCGTTCCGTCGAGAAAACGGATAATCCGTTCGTTCATGTCGTCCGCCTTTTCCACATGCAGACTGTGACCGGTATCGGGAACGATCCCGATCTCGGCGTGCGGAAGCGCGGCGGCCGCTGCCGCGGCAAAGGCTTCCGGGTCCCTGTAGATGATGGGTTTGCCGCCGGCAAGTACGAGGACGGGCATCGTCACCATCGTGAGTTCTTCCGGCGTATAGACACGGTGCTGGGGAACATCCATCATCGCCACCGAGCCATACTCGATCACATCCAGCATGTGTTCCATCCAGATATCGGTACGGTAGTCAGAGTAGCCGCCGCCCATCCACTCAAAGAATCTGCCGTACTTGGTTCTGTTCGGGAACAATACGAAGTAACGAATACCCTTCCACATCATGGAGGCGCGCATTTTCGCAAAAGTCTCCGAGGGATCGAGCATGACGACCGCAGAAATCCGGTCCGGCACTTCCCGGGCAAGCGCAAGAGAGAGCCAGCTGCCGTAGGAGAGTCCCATTACCGCCGCTCTCTCATAACCCGCGTTGTCAAGAAGTTCGGCAAACCACCGTGAGTAATCATCGACACCGGTGATCGGTACTTCCGAGGGCTCGCTTTTTCCGCCGTAGACGGGAAGATCCACCGCAATGACACGATATCGTTCCGCCATAGCCCCTGCGTTCGCGTACCACATCGTCGCGTCTCCAAAGAGACCGGGTAATAGCACGACCGGCGGCGCATCGGGAGAGCCGGCGGTAATAATGTGGGTGAGGCCGTAGGTCGTCGGGATCCACCCCTCTTCATATTCAGTCTCCCACAGCATCATCGCGGCGTCGTAACTTTCATGGGCTATCTCACGGGCACCGCTATCTTTGTAGAAACCGCTGGTTTCTTCGCGCATCGGCGCGGAAGTCGTTGTCGCGGTCGTACACCCGGTCACGGTCGCCATTCCCGCCGACAGCGATAGTACTGCGGCCAGTTTCGTATTCATACAACTCTCCTTGCATTTTAAATAAACGATTGTTTATTTTTTGTCAAGAAATTCGGTGTAAATAAATAAACGATTGTTGATATTCATCGTCGTTCCTGCAATACTGACCGAATGGGAAGGCCCCGCAAGCGCAAACCCGGTGAAACTCCGACAAAGGATCAGATATTTTTTCGGGCCCTGGAACTCTTTGCGGAGCGGGGTTATGACGCCGTGTCGGTACGGGATATCACCCGCTCCCTCGGTCTGAATGAGGCGACCCTATACATTCACTTCACAAACAAGAACGCTCTGCTGGACGCCATTCTTGCGCACCTCTCGGATTCACTTATCGATCCCGGTTTTCGCCTTCCCCCGGACGAGTACTTTCAGGGGGCTGAGCCCTTTGATCTGGGGGACTTTCTGGTAGACGGTGCAAGACTTTTCTTCAGTCGTACCGACCGCAAAATTCATCTGACGTGGCGACTGCTCATGATCAGCCAGTTTCGACACGAGTCGGCGCGGAAAAGCGTGGAGGACCATCTACTCAACGCTCCTGTCGTATTCTTTACGGCTATCCTTACGCGTCTCGTCCACGCCGGACGCATCGACAACAAAACGGATTGCGCCGCTACTGCCCGCATTATCGGAGCGTTGTTTTTCGACTTTTCCTTTCGGGCAAATCTGTCTGAAGCGTGGGGAGAGTCGTCGGAATCCGAATTCCGCCGGCTCTCCGACGACCTGCGCACCCTTGTCCGCGGCCTCGTCTGACCTGATCACCCACGCCGCCGTCGCGATTCACGGGCGGTCCAAAACCGTCGGCGAGAAAAAGTAGTATGTTACATCGGTGAGAACCGAGGTTCTGACGACTAAGATCACCCCTCCCCCGCGACAGAAGGGACTGGTGGATCGGAGCCGTCTCCTGCAGTTTGTCCGCAATGCCCCTCTCCCGAGACTGACGCTGATTTCAGCGCCGGCAGGTTTCGGTAAGTCCACCTGCGCCCGGGAGATTGCCGCGGCGGTGGTGGGCCGGGTTGCGTGGTATGCTGTCGATGGTGATGACGACGATCCGCTCACCTTCTTTTCCCATGTTGCGGCCAGTCTGAAGAAGGCTGTCCCGGAGCTCCCGGGACGGACTCTCCAGGCGCTGGAATCAAGTGCCGCTCCGTCTCTCCGTTCCGTATTGACGATCGCACTGAACGACCTGTCGCTCGTTGAAGAACCGGTCTGCATGGTTCTTGACGACTTCCATCTCCTTTCCTCGTCCGAAATTCATCGTGGAATCGCATATCTCCTGGATCACATGCCGTCGGAGATCAGGATGGTTATCGCAACACGGGAGGATCCGGACCTGCCCCTCTCCCGCCTCAGAGCGAGGGGAGATATTGTCGAAATCAGGTCGGGGGATCTCCGTTTTACCGGGGATGAGATATCCGACTTCCTGCGCCTGCGCTCGGAAGCAGTCCTTGATCCACAGAGTATTCACGTCCTCGAGACACGAACCGAAGGCTGGGTCGCCGGTCTCCAGATGGCGACGATCTCCATCAATCGATATGAGGATCCCGATCAGTTTCTCCGCTCCTTCGGTGGTTCCAACCGCCACATCGTGGATTACCTTACCGCCGAGGCCCTCTCCAGCCAACCCGAAGCGGTACAGCGCTTCCTCATACGAAGTTCAATCCTCACCCGCCTTACCGGAGCGCTGTGCGACGCCCTCGCCGGGGATGAAGACGTCGACCTCACCGGTCAGGAGATGCTTGAGTATCTGGAACGGGTAAACCTCTTTGTGACCCCCCTCGACGACGAGCGGCGGTGGTACCGTATGCATCCGCTCTTTGCGGAGTTGCTCCGCAATCGACTGGAAGGCGATCTTCGGCCCCTCCATAAACGGGCGGCGCTGTGGCTTGTCGATGCGGGGTACTATGGCGACGCACTGACCCACGCCGTGCGATCCGAAGATCCCCGTCTGATTCGACTGGCAATTGACGGCGGCGGTATCCCCCTGTACGCCCACGGAAAGGCCGCATCCGTCATTGCCGCCCTTGAGAATGTACCGCAGGAACGGAAGGACGGGGACGGAATGCTGTGGGTACATCAGGCGTGGGCGACATGGACGGCGTACCGCAGCGATGATGTTCCCCCGCTCCTGGCACGGGCGGAGAGGCTGATGACTGAGAGGAGTCCCGATCGTGTGGAAACGGGACGCGCCGCAGCAGATAACGGGACAGATCAACGCCGTATCCGCGCCCATGTTCACGCCCTTCGGGCGAATCTCGCGACAAATACCTACGAATACGGGACGATTCGTACCCATGCGGACCGTGCCCTTGAGATTCTTGAGGAAGACGAAGGCTACCCCCGGGCAAGCGTATTCCGGGCAGTGGCTTTTGCATTCCACATTTCCGATGACCGGCCACGCGCCCTCGATGCCTACCGACGGGCCGTCGATATTTGCCGCGCGTCTGGATATACCCATTTGCACATTCTGTGCGAAACGGGGCGGGCTATCATTCTGGAGCGTCAGCTCGCCCTGAGCAGGGCGCGACAAAGTTATCTTGAAGTTCTGCGCCTTGCAGGGGATCCCGACCAGCCGGTTACGTGTGAAGCCCACGCCGGACTGGGACGCATCGCCTACGCCCGGAACCAACTTGACGAAGCGGCGGGGTATTTCATCCGTGGCAGAAATCTGGCGCGGAAGATTCAAGGTATAGACAGTCACATCGCTGCCGACGTCATGCTCTGCCGGGTCCACGAAGCGGCGGGAGCGCCTAAACGAGCACAACGGGAGCTTGAGCGAATCAAACGGGACTGCGCCGACGACCCCGGTCGGCCGGGCAGCTCCATTGTCGTCGGGCAGGAAATTCATAACGCCCTCGCCGCCGGTGACCTCGCCGCCGCGGAGTCGCTGATTCACGCGACGATGAAGCAACACCGGAAGGATCTTCCCTGGGATCGGATACGCCTTCATATCGCGAAGGAGGAGATCCGATCCGCCCTTGAAGAGCTGGAAACACTGGAACGAGAGGCCGTCGAGAGGGGGTGGACCGATTTGATCGTGAAATCCCGTATCCTGACGAGCGTCGCCCTCGCCGTGGGCGGAACCAGCGAAAGCGAACGTGCCGGTGCCAGGGAGGTGCTGCAAAACGCGTGGGTGCTGCTCGCCCCGGAGCATGCCGTCCGCCCCATTCTTGATGAAGGCCCGATTGCGACCGACCTTTTTCGGGAGATGACCGAGGGTGGTGGGGAGGAAGGCGACGGCACACCGTCGGGTTCGACAGGTGAAGGAATGGATACAACACTGAGTCGCCGGGAGCTGGAAGTTCTCCGACTTGTAGCAGAGGGACTGCCGAACGACCGGATTGCCGAGCGTCTTTTCATCTCACTGAGCACCGTTAAGGGACATAACAGCCGTATTTTTGAAAAACTCGGCGCAGCCAACCGGATCCAGGCGGTCGCGGTGGCGCGGAAACGGGGATTCATCGGCGAGAACGGTACCAAAAACGGTACTTAAGTATCTAGGACCTCCGCAGGTACTACCTCTATTCTCCCTGTCAGGAGGAAACAATGACAGAGGAACACAGCGCCGTAACGGCGGTTGCTGCCGATCGCTACGGCGGTCCCGAGGGACTCGGGCTGATAGAGACAACACCGGTGCCCCCCGCCGCGGGGCAGGTTCAGATCGCGGTTCGGGCGGTGGCGCTCAACCGGTCGGATCTCCTGGCCATGCGGGGTGAGCCGTTTTTCATGAGGCTGGGAAACGGCATTACCCGCCCCCGCCACCCCGTCCCCGGATCGGACGTTGCCGGCGTCATCGTGGCGGCGGGTCACGGCGTGGATGCCTTCACCCCCGGGGACGCCGTTGTGGCCGATCTTTCCGCATATGGCCGGGGTGGACTGGCGGAGGTGATTACCGTCGACGCCGAAGCGGTCGTTCACCTGCCGACGGGACTCACCATGGAAGCCGGCGCGGCTCTGCCGACCGCAGGGGTAACGGCCTTTCAGGCCCTCGCCACCGTCGCCCGGGTGCAACAAGGTGAGCGGGTGCTGATTGAAGGTGCTTCCGGCGGGGTGGGAGGATTTGCCATACAGATAGCCCGAATGCTCGGTGCCCACGTCACCGCCGTCGTCGGACGAGGCAAAACCGAACAGGCCCTCGCCCTGGGAGCCGACCGCGTTGTCGATTACACCCGCGAGAATCCCACGGACCCGTCAAAAGGGGCGCCGGCACAGTCGCCTGCACAATCGGCGCCGTCACACAAGGCGTCGTCAATGGAGGCAACACACGCGCTTCCGCTCTATGACGTCGTCTACGCTGTCAACGGCCACAGGAACCTTGCAGAATATCAGCGGGTACTCTCACCGGAGGGCCGGTTTGTCATGACCGGCGGCACCGGCTCGCTCATGCTCCAGACGATGCTTGCGGGTCGGCGTTTCCGCTTTCACACAATGACGACCCGCCGGGAAGACCTGTCACGCATCCTTGATGAGGCGGCCGCAGGAGTGATTGATCCGAATATTGTCGCCCGATATCCCCTTTCCCGCGCCGCGGAAGCGCTGAAAACCCTTGAAGCGGGCCACGCGGCAGGCAAAATCATCGTAACCGTAGAAAAAGGAGTCAAAAATGAAATCTGAAACACGACGTATAGATATGAAGTCAACCGCCCGCCTGACGGGCTGGTTGTACCTGCTGCTCTTCGTGTCAGGCATTGTCGCCGAGTTCTTTGTCCGCTCATCGCTCTTTGTTCCCGGCGACGCCGCCGCGACGGCAATGAATATCATGGGCAACCCCGAATCGTTGCGATGGGGAATCGTGGCTGATCTGGTCATGATCGTCAGCGATATTATTGTCGCCTTTCTCTTTTACCGATTACTGAAGGATGTCAGCCCCCTGATTGCGATGGTGGCCGCGGCGTTCCGTTTCGCCCAGGCAGTTGTGTTGGCGGCCAATTTGCTCAACCTCTATATCGTTGTCGCCCTGCTCGGCGGAGATGCCTATCTCGCTGCAATGCCGGCGGATCAGCTCAACGCGCTGGCGCTCTTCTTCGCCACCCTCCACGGCACGGGATACGCACTGGCGCTGCTCTTCTTCGCCGTGAGTCTCTCAATTGTCGGGTATCTGATTGTCCGTTCTCCCCGCTTTCCATCGATTCTGGGGGGTATGCTCATGGTTGCCGCCGCCGGCTACATGGCTGATACTCTTGCCCGGACGCTGATAATTTCATATGACGAGGTTTCCCATATTTTTGATACGGCCGTCTTTGTTCCCGCTTTTGTGGCCGAACTGTCCATGGCGCTCTATCTCATTATTCGTGGCGTCAGGGAGTAACGAATGTTCAGGTCCAGACGAAGAGAAATCGTCGTCCCCCAGGCTGAGCACGCTCGGCTGGCCGGTCATATCGCCGGCCACTGGGGAAACGACGACATCTCCGCGCCGGGAATCGGGCGGGAACGCCTCGCCCTGGCGGTAGCTCTTCACGACCGGGGCTACCCGGACATGGATACCCTGCCCATCGGAGAGATCTCGACGGAACGATGGATCGAGACGCTCGCCCGGGGCGCTGCGATGGAGCACCCCGACCCCGTGGTGGATCTCGTGGCGCTCGCCCACATCCGCCGCCTCCTTTCCGGACGAAACGATCCCGCATCGGCAGCGCTCATACGCTATGTGGACGGACTGATCGGGGAGCGCCTCCCGCTATCCGGACTGACCCGTGATACCCTCGGGAAGATAGACGAAATCACCCGTTCATGTGACATGATCTCCTTCTGGCTCAGTTTTGAAATGGAAGGTCACGGACTCTTTCCCCTCTCCTGGCACCGCTCCGACGAAGTGCGGTTCATGGAAGTCACGGTGGAAGCGTGCGGTGAAGTCCGTATTTCTCCATGGCCGTTGTCCGTGGACGAGCTGAATGGCGAACTCCGGGGGTATCAGGCGGCAGGCTATCCCCGGCGGCCCGAAATCGCCCCGATTTCATACCGCATCATTCCGGCATAGCGCGCGGGCGGACGGGCTTCACAGGAACGCCGAGACAAGCTCGTTTCCGATCATACCGACGGCAAATCCAAGCACCGCCCCGATAGCCGGCGCAGCGTGACCGGCCATGCGGGCCTGCACGGCGATGTCCTGAAAAACAAGATACAGGATTCCCCCCGCTGCGAAACTCATGATTCCCGCGGTAATTATTTCCGCGTTCTGAAGCGTGGTATACCCCAGGACGGCGGCAATCGGTCCCAGTACGCTCACCCCCAGAAGGAGGAGTAACGTCGATTTGCCGTTTCTGCCGGCCCCGACCATTTCACGAAATGCGTTGTACCCTTCCGGAGCGTTTTGCAGTCCGATAAACCCGGCCAGGAGATATCCAAGGCGGTGGTTGTGACCAAAAACAGCACCCAGAGATATCGCTTCAGGGACAAAATCAACAAGCATGGCGACAAACTGTGCACCCACCCCCCTGGAGCGGGCAATCTGCCTATCGATCAATGCAAAGGCGGCGCCTCCTCCGATAAACGTAACGGCGAGGAGGAACAGCGGAAGGTACGCCAACGCCTCAGGCAACAGGGCAAAGGCGACTGCGGCAAAGAGTACGCCTCCTCCGAAGGCGACCATTCCATGGGAAAAGGTCTGTCCCGATCCGGATGCAAGGAGGTTCTGCCGCAGGGACGCGACACCGCCGCCCAGAAACGCGGTGAGACCTGCCGCCCAGGGAAGCAGCATTACAAGTAACAGTGTGTTCATCGTTCACTCACCCCCATCCTTCCATGATATGTCCTTTTGTCCCGACACGCCCGGTATACGCACCATTATCCACCGGTATACCTTGATACAATGTCCGCTGAATCCGGCTCATGGAAAGGGTATATCGTTCACGCATGGAAGCGCCGCGGTCGAATACGTCTCGCCGGGCGTCTGGAGGACGGATCGAGTTTTGCCGCCGTGGTCGACAACCCGACCCGTCGTTCCTTTGTCCCCGATCCCCGGGGCGACTGGCGAACCTTTGACGGCCATCCCCTCTCTGAAGTGCAGGAGGCGGGCAGGACCGGCTTCGGCACCGGGCTTTCGGCGGTGGATGAGTTTCTGCTCTTCAGAGGCATACGCTCCGCGGTGCACCTCCGGGGCGTATGGAGTGCCGGCAGACGGGTGGACCGCGTCTTTGCCAATCCTGAAATCGAACCTTCCGACCACCGTCCCGGAATTGTCTGGTCCGCCCTGGATATCGAGACTGACAGGGACCAACGGATCGTGTCAATTTCCCTTGTATGCGAATCCCGGGAGGCGGTTTTTTTCCTCCCTGGAGACGGACTTCCGGCACGCACTCCCCCACTCCCGGGGTGGATACGCGTCTGTGCGACCGAAGAAGAACTCCTCACCGCATTTGCGGATACGGTGCGGGAATGGGACCCCGACGTCATAACTGGCTGGAACGTCAGACGATTTGACTTCACCGTTCTGGCCAGGCGATGTGAAGATCTCCACATCGCCTTTGATCTCGGACGCGCCGAAGACGAGCGTGTCGGCGTCAAAAAGACGGCCTCCGGTCTCACGGGCGTCACCATTCCCGGACGGCAGGTTGTGGACGCGATGCGTGTCGTACGAGGTTCGGGACGGAGCTTTTCCGACTACCGGCTGGACACCGTCGCCCGGGCAGTCCTTGGCGACGGGAAAACGGTGAAAACCGTCGGAGAGGACAAGCTTGACGACCTGGAACGACTCCGCCGGGACGACCCGGAGGCGTTCTGCCGTTACAACCTCGATGATTCTCGACTGGTGCTCCGTATTCTCGATGCGACGGGGCTCGACACCCTTACCCTCATCCGGTCCACTCTGACCGGTCTGCCCCTGAACCTCGCGTGGACGAGCATTCCCGCATTTGAGCACATATACGCCCTGGAGCTTATACGCCGCAAGGTCCTTCCTCCGCGGAGTGGCAGCACCGAAGAGGTATCGGGAGCCGCCGGCGGAACGGTACTGGACGCGACTCCCGGCCTCTTTCACAACGTCGTCGTCTTCGATTTTCGCAGCCTCTATCCCTCAATCATGAGAACCTTCAACATCGATCCTCTCGGATTTGCGGTGACGGAGCAGGTGACCGCGCGGTCCGACGATTTGTCGCCGGAGTCCCCGGCAGGGCACCCTCAGGAAATCACCGCCCCCAACGGCGCCCGGTTTTCACGGGAGCCCGGTATTCTTCCGGCACTGCTTGATACATACTTTGATGCCCGGGAAAAGGCGCTCGCCGCGGGTGACGAGGTGGCGGCCTTTGTCTACAAGATCCTGATGAACTCGTTTTACGGCGTGCTCGGTTCCTCCGGGTGTGTATACGGCAGGAAGGAACTCGCCGGTGCGATCACCGGCTTCGGGCGGTACTGTCTCCTCTTTGCCCGGGACTTCTTCAATCGCAAGGGCATGACCGTTCTCTACGGAGATACCGATTCCGTATTTGTCTACGCCGGCGGTGATGATCTCAGCCCCCGGGGAGACGAACTTGCGGAGGAACTGAACGCCGATCTTGCGGAGGCGATATGGGCCGGCTATGGCGTGCGTTCCAGGATCGCCATTCGGTGCGACGTCGCCTATCGTCGTTTTCTCCTTCCCCGCCTCCGCGCGGTCACTGCAGACTCATCTATCCGGGGGCGGGCAAAAGGATATGCCGGACTTATCGCGGACGAAGACCGTGTTGATATCAAAGGCATGGAAGCGGTACGAAGTGACTATACTCCCCTGGCACAACGCTTTCAGCGGGAATTGCTGGAACTGCTGTTCCACGACGGCTCCGCAGAGCGGGTGGACATTTTTGTCCGTCATCGCGTCTCCGAGTTGCTCCGGGGACGTCTCGACGAAGAACTGACCTATCGCAAAGTCCTTCGTCGCCGCGCTGAAGATTACCGCAGCTCCGTCCCGCCTCAGGTGCGGGCCGCACGTAAGCTGGGATGGACCTCGCGACGGGGACCTATTGAATACGTCATGACCACCACCGGGCCCGAACCGATTGGACGGACGACCTCGGGCCTCGACTACCGACACTACATCGATCATCAGTTACGGCCCATTTGGGACAGCATTGCCGAAGCGGTTGACCTGGGAGACCGCCTCGCCGGGGCGGAGGGAAGTCGGAAGGTACCCGGCCGTGACGCCGCTGCCCGCGGACTTCAGGACCTTGCCCCTCTGGACGACCAGCTTGAGCTCGGCCTCTAGCAACCGGGGCGCCTTCGACAGCTTTATTCCTCCGCAGGAGGAATGCGTATTTCGAAGATTGTCTCAGGTATACGTTTCAATGTAATGGTTCCATCCAGCTGGTCCACCAGGGCGGTCACCAGTTGAAGTCCGAGAGAGGCGGGGGATTGAAGATCCTGGTCTTCAGGAAAGGGTGTGCCGCTGTTGCGTACCGTCACAACAAGGACGTCCCCGTCCTCCACTTCGGCACCAAGGGTAAACCGGTTGTCTCCCTCCCGCCGGAAAGCGTGCTTCATCGCATTTGTGGCGAGTTCATTGAGTATCAACCCCAGGCTCGCGGCGCGCCTGCTGTCGATGGTGCGCTCACCGATCCGATTGTCAAGTGTTACCGCCAGATCGGGGTTGAGGGAGAATATGCGGGTCAAGAGGTCTTCCGAATAATCGGCTAGTTGAATCGTTCCGACGTCGTCGGTCTTGTAGAGTTTCTCATGGATCACGGCAATGGAGTGGATGCGGTGACGCAGGTCCGAGAGGTCGACTGCATCTCCAAGGGCCATGTCTTTGAGGTTGATCAATGAAGCAACGAGATTGAGGTTGTTCTTGACGCGATGGTTCATTTCCCGCATGAGCCGGTCCCGTTCCTCAACAGCGGTTTGAAGTTTCTCTTCAGCGATTTTTCGCGGCGTAATGTCGGCGACGATTCCGATAATCCGTATATTCCCCGTCTCCGCTTCTCTCTCGGTAATCGCACCGACATCACGGAACCATCGATACGTTCCGTCACCGGCGAGGATGCGATACTCCACCTCGTAGCGATCCGTTCGCCCTTCGAGATGGTCCCGCATGGCGTTCATCGCCCGCTCGAAGTCTTCCGGATGCACGAGATCCATAAAGTCGGTATAGCGGGTAAACCGGCTCGGCGGATAGCCGAGCATTTTTACCTTCTCATCGTCGAAGGAAACCTCGCCCGACGGCAGGTTCATTTCCCACCACGAAAGGTTTCCCGCCCTGAGTCCCGCTTCAATCCGTTCCGTTAATGTCATCGTGTTGTTGTGCCTCTTCATCGGAGTTCTCAAGCACAATTGAATGGAGTAACGTGCTTCCGTCCTGCTCTACCGGGCCGCTGATCACCACCACTGCACGCTCCGACCCATCGGCTCTGCGATGTCTGAATGTAAAGCGCCGTTTTCTGAGCGCCCTGGCCCGCTCCATTTCGTTGGCGATCTCCTCCGGACTTAACGCATTGATATCGAACACGGTCATTTCTTTCAACTGATCAAGAGTCCACCCGTAGAATTCGACGGCGGCAGCGTTGGCGTCAACGATTGAACCGTCCCGGGGATCGATTATGAGCATAGCCGCGGAACCGTCCCGGAAGATTGAGCCGTATCGTTCCGCCTGGTCGGTAAGCAGCCGCTCTCTGCGTTTCCGTTCCGTGATATCCCGCTGGAACTCGACGACCCGTTCAATCCGTCCCGTCTCGGGATCGCGTACGGGAAAGGCAAATGCCTCAATCCACTCTACCGGCGCGTCACCGTATCCCTGTAATTCCGCGTGCTCGGGCCTGCCCGTTTGGATCGCCCGTGCCACCGGACAATCTTCGCACCGTTCCGACCTGTTCCGGTACAGTTCATAGCACTTCCGACCGACGATATCGCCACCGCGGGAGAACCATCCTTTTGCAGTATCATTGGTTCGTTCTATGGAAAAGGAACGATCCAGAACGGTAATACCCTCCTGGACACTCTCGATGACACCTTCAAGATATCGATTATTGGCGGCGATTTCGCGGTTTTTTCGGTAATCCTCGCTCACGTCACGAAAGACGATCACGACGCCCTCCGTTTCCTGATCGCCGTTTATGATCGGTGTCGCGCTGACGGCAATATGATATCGTCCGCCGTCCCGGGATACGAGTATTGAGTGTTCCGATATGTTAACGGCCCTGCCGCCGGCCAGTACCATTTCCACCGGATCGTCACCTTTTTCCCCGGAAAGGGCATCCTCCAGAACAAACACTTCGGAGAATTTCCTGCCCTCCGCCCCTTCCACGTCCCAACCGGTAAGCTGTTCCGCAACCGGATTCATCACGACCACACGTCCCTCGCGGTCTGTGGATATCACTCCATCGCCCATTGCATCGAGCATCGTTGAAAGGTTTTCCCTTTGTTTGCGAAGTTCCTCTTCAACTCGTTTTCCGCGTGTGATGTCGCTTATCACCGTTGCGAACTTGTCCTGTCCATGCCGAAAGGCCCAGACGTCGTAATAGCGACCCAGTCGGGCGGAATAATTTTCGTATGATATGGGTTGTCCCGTCTTTACGACTCCTGCATAGGTGTCAATCCAGTACTTCTCGGTACCCGGAAGGACCTCACACACCGTCCGCCCTACGATCAGCGACGCAGCGAGTCCGGTTATCGTTTCAAATGCGGGATTCACATCGAGAAAGCGATAATCCACCGCGTTACCGTCTTCGTCATAGATCATTTCATGCAGGGCAAAACCGGCGGTGAGATTTGTGAAGAGGAGATGATACCGCTCTGCCTCTCTGGCGATTTCGTTCCGCGATGTCCTGACCATTTTGTGCGCCCCGTGGAGTCGTAGCGCCATGATTATGGAACGGATAATCACCATTTCGCCGGAGTTTTTCACCACGTATCCGTAGGAGCTGATCGCATCGGTTCTGTCCACATATTCCGATTCGGTATGGGAGGTAAGGAAGACGATGGGAACGTCGTGGTCCTGTAGAATTCTGGATGCCGCTTCGGTACCGTCCATACCTTTTCCGAGGTCGATATCCATGAGCACCAGGTCGATCTGTCGTCCCTTCTCAAAGGCGGATATCGCCTGACGCCCTGAATGCGCCTTTACGACATTCAGACCGTTGCGACGAAGCATCGCTTCCTCGCCCAGCGCGATGATCGCATCATCTTCGACGAGCAAGATCACTTTATCCTGTAACTCATTCACGGAATCTCCTGACGGGACCTGCGGAAGCGTACCATTTTAATATATGTCCTATACTATCACATTTGGTCGGGAATGCATTGCCCCGTACCGATGAAATTGTATACTTGGTGACGGGGATGACCGGAAAGAGCATATCGATTTTTATTTTTACCGTTACAATCCTCACAACGTTCATCGCGGCGGGCGTTTTATTGTCGGGCGACCGCGCCTCCGGGAACGACACTGCCGTCCTTACATACTGGACGCATACGGACCCCAATCGCACGGAGCTCGAACACGCCCTGATTGAACGGTTTTCCACAATCCGGAAAGATGTCGTCATCGAACGCAGGACTCACGGATCCCAGGAAATCTCCGAACTCGTCTATACCGCGTTTGCGGCGGGGCGCGGGCCTGCGATTTTCAATCTCCAAATTGAAAATGCCTATCAATACATCGTTGGCGGACAGGTCGCTCCAATAGACCCCCATCAGCTGGGATACGACAGTCTGGAGGCGGTGGTAGATGAGTACATGCCCGGCGTACTTGATCCGGTTATTCACGACGGAAGGCTGTACGGACTGCCCCTCGAGTTGACCAACTGGGCGATCTACGTCAACAAGGCTGTATTTCGGGACGCAGGCATCGACCCGGAGTCCTATCCCCGTACGTGGGAGGAGGTACTGGAAGTAAGCGAAAGGATTGTCCGGCGAGATGGAAGTCGGATTGTACGCCGCGGATTTGATTTTCGCTATTCCGACTACCTTATCGGTATCGTACCGCTCGTCCGGCAGCTCGGGGGACGACTCATCAATGATGAAGAGACGGAAGCCATTATCGGCGAAGAAGCGTGGCTGCAATTTCTTCGATTTTTCAGGGAATGGGGTCCCGCCGGCCGCAACCTCGGTTCTCCTGTCTATGAGAATGCCCGTTCCCTCTTCAATGAGAATGACGATCGCGTCGCCATGGCCCATACCGGTCTGTATCAGCAGGGCCGCATGAAAGCTGAAAACCCGGAGTTCTATGCCGGTGACGATTGGATGGTCATTCCCTTTCCCCTCTTCGAAGACGCCGTACACGACGTCGCGTCAAGCTATTATGGCCACTATATGATGGTGAACGCCAACATCGCCCCGGACCTCCAAAATGCGGCGTGGGCGTTCATACAGTTCCTCCTTGACCACCCGGAAGAATATCTTGAACAGGTCAATATCGTTCAGCCCACCCGTGCGCTCATGACGAGCGATCTATACCGCAGCATGCCCTATTCCGCGGTCTTTGCCGGCGACATGGGACGGGCTGAAGTCGTCTACTACGGTAAATACAGTATGGAACTCCAGGAACTGGTGAAGGAAGCGGTGGAATCGGTCCTGTACGGTACTTCCTCGCCGGAACGTGCGTATGCGCGTCTGTACGCCAGGGCGCAATCCCTGCTTGCAGGGGGATAACGGGTCTGTATACATAATCGTGTTGCGACGATGTATGACGGCCCGGACACGAGGGTCGTCGGACCCGATTCTTTGTCCTTCCTGACATAAACTGAATTCTGCGACACCGTCGTGTACACATCGTCATCGACGTTCCCGGTACTCCCCGGGGGCTCAACTGGTAATGGCGGCGAAACACCCGCGCGAAGTAGGCGGGATCCTTGTACCCGCAGCGTCGGGAAACTTCCGTCACCAGAAATCGGCTGTCCCTGAGGAGCGCCCCGGCAATGTTCATACGGTACGCCGTCAGCGCCTGTACGAAGGTCTGTCCCGTCTCCGCCTTGAAGAGACCGGCAAGATGGCCTTCGGTGATTCCCAGGTGGTGCGCCGCTTCATTCAGGGATACATCGAGATGGTAGTTCTTCTGTATGAAGACGACCGCGTCGTGAACGAGGGGGTTTTTCAGCGTTCCGCCGCCCTGCCCGCGGCGACGGCTCAGCCCGCGAAGAACACCCTGCCCGTGGTTGCCTCCCCGACCGACGTTATCGCCGTGAACGGCGAGTGTTTCATCTTCCCCTTCCGAGGCGTGGGAGACCGCCCGCTCCAGGGCACGGCGCAATTCTTCATCATCAAGCGGTTTAAGCAGGAAATCGATCGCGCCAACCCGCAACGCCTGCTGGGCAAGTTCGATTTCGTGATACCCCGTGATGACGATAGCAGCCTGAACCGCTCCCTCTTCAATCAGTTCAAGTCCGTTGCCGTCGGGAAGTTTAATGTCCGTAATCAGTATGTCCACGTCCATGCCTTTGAGAAGATGCCGTCCTTCGTCGACGGTGCCCGCAGTTGCCGCGACGGTGCAGCCGACGCTGTCCCAGGGAAACGTCTCTACCAGCTCGCGCAACAGGGTTCGCTCATCTTCAACCACAATGACTCGCTTCACATACGTATCCTCATCCGCGCCGTAGTGACGCCGTTCTGTCGCGTCAACTCAAAGGTCGCCTCTTCGCCGTAGAATGAACGGAGGCGTTCCCGCACGTTCTGAAGCCCGATGCCGGGATGGTCGAGATCAGTCGTCTCTTCCACTCCTTCGCCGGTATCTTCAACCTCTATCGTCAGGTGACCATCGAGCCGGCGCGTTGCAATACGGATATCGACGGGCGATGTACTCACTTCCACCCCGTGCTGGACGGCGTTTTCCACGAGCGGTTGCACGAGCAGTTTTGGAATCTCAATGTCCAGCGACGCCGGATCGATGCGAAACTCAAGCTTCATCCGCTCCTGAAACCGGATCGCCTGGATGTTGAGGTATCGCTTCACCTGTTCCAGGCTCTCCCCCAGAGTCACCACCGACTGGTCGTCGGAGAGGAGAAATCTGAGCATCTTACCCAGGTCGGTGACCATTGATGTTACCGCCGCCACGTCACCCAGCTTTGCCATGGACTTGATCGACCCAAGGGTATTGTAGAGAAAATGGGGCTGAATCTGTGCCTCAAGGGCGCGTCGTTCGGCGATTCGCTGCGCTTTTTCCTCTTCACGCACCTTCTGAAAGAGATCCTGAATCGTGTGGACCATCAGGTTATAGTGAACAATCAGCTCGTGCAGCTCTCCGCTCTTTTGTCGGTCCGCATGCTCGTCAAGGGGCTGCGGACCCCGCCCGTCACTGCTCATTGCGTGAAGTACATCGTGAATCGGTCGACTGATGGATCGGCTGATCGTTCCGGACACGGCGAGGGTAATCAGGGCCGTTCCGACAAGGATCACCGCCGCCACACGCAGTATGGCCCGGAGGGTTTCAAAGTAGGTGGAAAGGTCGGTGGTCATCACCATCGAAAGTGACGAACTCCCGATGTCCACCCGGTGAACCAGCAACGTCGGTGCGGCCCGGCGGTATCGCTCGCTGCTGAAGGCGATACCAAGCTCCGGTACGGCGGCGAAGGTCGACTCACCGGTCGGCTGGGAAAGGTTGTAGGCGCGAAAGTTTTGCCGGTCCACCAGAAAGACGCGGCTCGAAGAGCGTACATCGAGGGCGCTGCGAAGCGCTTCGTTTCGTATGTCCAGAATGAGATACCCTCCAGGAAGGGCACTCCAGACACTGAAGACGATTCTTCCCCCCTGCTCCTCGGGACGGGGATTGAGAACGATTCTCGTTCCTTCACCGGGAAAGACAAAATCGCGCCGGTTCTGGTAGTCGTCGAGGCGATAGCGACGGGGATATTCCCCTGTGGAAAAGAATCGTCGTGATCGGGCGTCGGTGAGATGCACATCCACAACCTCCAGGTCGTCGGCTATGGCGGAGTATAGTGCCCGGTACAGCTCAAGTTCATGGTCGGCACTCAGGGTATCGACCGACTCGTCGATGGACGAAACGACATAGGGACTCCGGGCCAGATCTGAAGTAATGCCCAGAAATCGATCGATTGCGTGATCCGTCGTTTCCGCCGCGTTCAGGAGGGATTGCTCCTGGGCGGAGCGCAGGTAACGGGCGATGAGGTTGTTTCCCCATACGACGGTCATGAACCAGACAACCGCCAGAGGCAGGACGCTGATAAGGGAGTAGGAGACGAGGAGCCGATAGAAAATTGGTGTTACCGAAGGTTTCCTGAACCCCACCGGAAAATTGTACCGGTTTTCGTAAAATTTTTCGATTGGTGAGGAGCGAATGACCGGCCATACTGATGATAGTTAACTACTCGTAAGGAGGCAGAAATGAGCAGGAACGGAAAAATCGCGATTATCCTCATTGTCGTGATGGTCCTCGGAGCGGCAACGGCGTTTGCCACGGGAAGCGCCGAGCGTACGGGAAAAGTGGTGGCTTACACCGCTCACGAAGATACGATCATCGCCGGCATGGTTCGACTGTGGGAGGAAGACTATCCCGACATCGAACTTGAAGTTATTAAAATGGGTTCCGGAGATGTGATAAGCCGCGTCAAGGCGGAATCGGCCAATCCACAGGCGGACGTCATCTGGAGCATCGGCGGAGAACCCCTTGAGCAGAACAGTGATCTTCTTGAAGCGTACGAGCCCGCCGACTGGGACATGATTGAGGACGTATACAAGGTGGGAACAAACTGGCTTCCCTACACCGGCATTATGAATGTCTTCATCGTCAATACCGAGATGCTGAATCCCGACCAGTATCCACGGACGTGGCGCGAGCTCGCCTCGGATCAATTGAGCGGCGTCGCCACCGCCCGGGCGGACCAGTCCGGATCGTCATACATGCAGCTCGCCAATGTCCTCGCAATTTACGGCGACGGCCAGGAAGGCTGGAATGTATATCGGTCCATGATGGAGAACTTCTTTATCTCTTCAAGCTCAGGAGCGGTGCCGCGCTACGTGAATGACGGTGAGGTTCCCGTTGGAATCACCCTGGAAGACAACGCCCAGCGCTTTGTCCTCGGGGGAGGTCCCGTTGCGATCGTCTATCCCGAGGACGGCGCAATCGCGGCACCCGACGGAATCGCAGTCATCAAGGGCGCTCCCAATCCGGAAGGCGCCCGCACATTTGTGGACTGGGCCCTTTCCGCACGGGTCCAGAACTTTCTGGTCGGTGAAATGGGACGGCGCCCCGTCCGCAAAGACGCGTCCGCTCCGTCAGGACTGCCGCCGATGAGCGAAATCAACACGATTGAATACGACTTCGGATGGTCCGCGTCCAACCGGAATGCATTCATTGAACAGTTCCGTGAATACATGATGGAGCTTGGCCTGTAGAGCTCGTCCCGCGGTAAAGACGGGAATCGTACTCGTCTACATGCGGCCCACCGCTCCTCCAATCGAGGGCGGTGGGCCAACCTGTTACGAAAATGGACGGCGTCGGCCGTATATTTTTGTTGTTCCCGGTGCCGTAACGCGGCATGCGAGACAATTCCACACGTTTGTGAGGTTTCATGGCTGCAAAACCGATTCGTATAGAGAACATTCGCAAGACCTTTCCCGGCGTCGTCGCCCTTGATGATGTCTCCATAGAGGTGACGGAAGGTGAGTTTTTTACCCTCCTCGGTCCGAGCGGATGCGGCAAAACGACGCTGTTACGGACGATAGCCGGCTTCTATCAGCAGGATGCCGGTCATATTCACGTCGGAGAGGCCGTGATAGACAAGGTCCCGGCCCATCAACGGGACATCGGCATGGTTTTCCAGAACTACGCCGTCTTTCCCCACATGACGGTGGCGGAAAACGTCGCGTTCGGTCTGAAAAACCGGAAGGTACCGGCGGCGGAAATCACCGGACGCGTTGCCCGCGCCCTCGCAACGGTACAGCTCACGGGATACGAAAGCAGGACTCCCGATCAACTGTCGGGGGGGCAGCAGCAGCGCGTCGGCCTTGCCCGGGCAATGGTTATAGAACCCCGGCTCCTTCTGCTTGACGAACCGTTGTCAAATCTGGATGCGAAACTGCGCATACAGATGCGGGAAGATATTCTGGACATTCAGCGTCAGCTCGGCATCACCGCCGTGTACGTCACCCACGATCAGGAAGAGGCGCTGGTCATCTCGGACCGCATCGCGGTCATGAACTTTGGAAAGGTTCAGCAGATCGGCACGCCCTGGGAGATTTACCGCGAGCCTGTCAACGAGTTTGTCGCAACCTTCGTCGGCAACATGAATGTGTATACCGGGGAGGAGTTCACCGCCGCGCTGGAGTCGTCTTCCCGGGAAACCCTCACCCTTCCCGGAGGAAAGGACCCGGACAGCCTCAGAGTTGCCTTTCGCCCCGAGGACGTTCGTATCCTCGCCCCCGGAGAAGCTCCCGGCAGCCACGTCGTTGCCTTCCGCGGCGCCGTGGAAAAGACGCTCTTTCTCGGCGCCGACGTGACGTACCGCGTTCGTATGGCTCACGACACGACGTTGACCGTTACGGAGTACGTTTCGGACAGGTCCGATCTCAGGGACGCGGAAGCGACCGTAACGGCGGTCATTCCCCGGGAGGGACTCCTCTTTTTTGACAGTTCCGACGGCAGTCGGGTATATGAGGAGGGGTGACATGCTGAACTGGTTTCGAAAAAACGGATTCTGGTCTGCAGTTACCGCAGGCGGGTACCTTGTGTTCGGTATCCTCATCCTCCTGCCGGTATTTACAATCATCCGGGAAAGCTTCTTTGACGCCGACAGTGGAGCATTCGGCCTCGGCAATTACATCACCTTTATCACCACCCCCTATTACGCCCGGGCACTGCTGAACAGTATCGTCGTCTCCCTGGGCGGCACATTGGGAGCGGTACTCCTGGGTGTACCATTGGCATTTTTCACCACCCGCTATCGCATCAGGGGCAGCGCGATTCTTGCCACCCTTGCCACCCTCGCGCTGCTGACGCCGCCCTTTCTGGGCGCCTACGCGTGGATCGTCATGCTTGGACGGAACGGATTTCTTCGCCAGCTTCTCATGACGGTGGGCATCGATTTTCCGGCGATTTACGGGCCCGTGGGAATCATTATCGTATACACCCTGCAATTCTATCCCTTTGTCTACCTTCTCACCTCCGGAGGGTTGCAGACGGTGGACCGCTCCCTTGAAGAGGCGGCGGAAAACCTGGGAGCAAAGCCATTTCGCAAATTTTTTCGGGTAACCCTGCCCCTTGTCATTCCGTCCATCACCTCGGGAGCACTTCTTGCGTTCATGCTCTCTCTGGCGAACTTCGGCACACCGATGATCATCGGCGGCCGCTACCGTGTGCTGCCGACGATGGCCTACAACATGTACACAAGCGAGGTGGCCACGCGACCGGCCATGGCCTCGACGATCAGTATCATTCTCGTCCTTGCCGCAAGTGTCGCCATCTTCCTCCAGCGCTACGCCGCGGGCAGGCGGAAGTACACGAGTCTGTTGTTGAACCGCCCCGTCGTCATCCGTCTCAAAGGGATGAAGAACGTCCTTGCCCATGGAATTTCATACCTGATCGTCGCCTTGAGCACCATTCCCATGGTGGTGGTGGTGATATTCGCATTTCGGAATACCAGCGGTCCCGTCTTTGCCCCGGGATTAGGTCTCGACAGTTTCCGCCGCGTCATATTCGATGTGCCCCAGGCGATTACCAACAGTCTCATTTTCTCGATTTCGTCGGTAATACTTATCGTGATTGTGGGAACGCTGATCGGGTTTGTCCTGAGCCGACGGAAGAACGCCGCCAACAACGTTCTCGACACCCTGCTCATGAGCCCCTACATTCTCCCCGGAACGGTTCTGGGTATCGGATTCATCACCGCCTTCAACCGCCCACCCATCGTCCTGTATGGAACTGCCACCATTATCATCCTTGCCTACTTCATACGGCGGCTGCCCTATTCGGTACGGTCGGCGGTTTCAATACTGCAACAGATCGATCCGGCCCTGGAGGAGGCGGGTGTCAGTCTCGGTGCTCCGCCGGCGCGGGCGTTCCGCAAGATCGCCCTGCCCCTCATGATCCCCGGAATCCTTTCCGGCGCGATTCTGAGCTGGATTACCGCGATAAACGAGCTTTCCGCTTCCATTCTCCTGTACGTCGGCGGTACGATCACCATGCCCATTCGTATTTACCTCTCCGTCATGGACGGATATTTCGGCCCCGGATCGGCGATGGCGACGATCCTTCTCGCCGCAACGGGTATCGCCCTCTTTGTCCTCAACCTCTTCGGCGACAGTCGGCGCCATATCGTGTAACGGTGGATATGCAATGAGGAAAACTGTCTTTCCCGGCGTCGCTGAGGCGGAACGCAACGCGGCGCGCGAAATCGCCGGGGCGATCACCTCCCGGAACGGGGAAAAAGGGAAATGCGTGCTCGCCCTTTCGACTGACACCGCCTGGACAGGGGTGTGGCGCGAACTGATCCGCATTCATCACGAGGAAAAACTTTCGTTTCAGAACGTCCACATCTTCAGCCTCGATCAGTATCTCCCCATGGCGGAGAACGAAGTGCAAAGCCAGTCCAGAGAAATCAGGGAGCTCCTTACGGATCACCTCGACCTGCCCCGGGCAAACCTTCATCTCCTTGACGGAACGGTCGCCGTGGAGGAAGCATCCCGGTATTGTCGTGACTATGAAGAGAAGATCTCCGCCGCGGGAGGAATTGACATCGCCCTTCCCGGCATCTCCCACACCGGACACATCGGATTCAATGGATACGGTACCGATCCGACCGGCAGGACACGCCTCGTCAATATTGACCGAAAACGGCGCTACTCCCTTGCCGCAGATTTCTTCGGAACTGAAAATGTACCCCGTCGCGCTCTGACCGTCGGTATCGCAACCATCCTGGAAGCGCGAAAAATAGTGGTCATCGCCCTTGGTGAAGACCGGGCGGACATTGCGGCACGTATCCTTGAAGAACCCGAGGATGTCCAGACTCCCGCCTCTCACCTGCGGAATCACCCTGATGCAACGCTCGTCATGGATGAATCGGCGGCCGGACGACTCTGCGAGTATCGCACACCCTGGAAATGCGGGACCGTGGAGTGGACCGATACGATCGCCCGTCGCGCCGTACGAATGCTTGCATCATCCACGGGCAAGGCGATATTGAAACTCACCGAGGAGGATTACAACGAAGGTGGCCTTCAGGAGCTGCTTTATACCCGCGGGAGCGCCTATGATATCAACATCAGAGTCTTCCGCCACTTTCAGTCCACCATAACCGGCTGGCCCGGAGGGAAACCGGAGACGTCGGGTGAGGTATTTCCAAAGCGGGTCGTCGTCTTCTCTCCCCACCCCGACGACGACGTGATCTCCATGGGCGGCACCCTGATACGGCTTGCCGACCACGGCCATGAGGTACATATCGCGTACCAGACATCGGGCAATATCGCCGTCTTCGACGAGGATGCACTTCGCTATTCCGATTTCGTCAAAGAGTTCTGCGACCAGTTTGACGTCCGCAGTTCCAGAGTTGCCGATATCGACGCCCACGTCGATCGCTTTCTCCGCAACAAGGAACCCGGAGAGGTGGACAGCGAGTATGTCCGGGAGATCAAGGGACTGATCCGCCGCAATGAGGCGCGTGCCGCCGCACGGTGCTGCGGTGTTCCCGAGGAACGGCTCCATTTTCAGGATCTCCCCTTTTACCGGACCGGTCGTATCAGGAAGAAGCCGATTTCTACCGCCGACATCGCCGAGACTGCGGCACTGCTTCGCTCCCTCCGTCCTCATCAGATTTACGCAGCGGGCGACCTGTCCGATCCCCACGGAACACACAGGACGTGTCTGAGCATTCTTCTGCAGGCGCTGCGGGAATGCACCGACGAACCGTGGTATACGGACTGTGTCGTCTGGCTCTATCGCGGCGCATGGCAGGAGTGGCCCGTCGATGAGATCGAAATGGCCGTCCCCTTGAGTCCGCAGGAAGTTGAACGCAAACGGATCGCCATTTTTAAACATGAATCCCAGAAGGACCGCGCCCTCTTTCCCGGGGCCGATACGAGAGAATTCTGGCAGCGCTCGGAGGCGCGGAACGCGGAGACGGCGCGACTCTATGACCGGCTGGGTCTTGCCGAATATGAAGCGATAGAGGGATTCGTCCGTTGGGACGGATCGTCGGGCATCACGATGTAGGAGTACACCATATGGACATTACAACAATCGCATTCGACTTCGGCGGCGTTCTCGTCACCAAAATTGACGACATCTTTCTTTGCCACATGGCGGAGGCGGCCGGTGCCCCCAGGGAACTCTTTATCGAGGGGCTCTGGAAGTTTCGCAACTCCTATGACTCGGGAGAGCTGGACGCTCACGGCTATTGGGGGAAGGTCCTCGCCCACTGCGGCCGCCGTATAGATCAGGAGACATTTGACGTCCTGATGCATCTCGACGGAGTCGGCTGGTCTTCAATCAGACCCGCCATGGTGCGATGGATTTCGGCGCTGCGGAAAGAAGGATACCGTCGTCTCATCATTTCCAATATGGCGGCGGAGACCTACGACCTCATCATCAGACACAGCGTTCTTCCGGACTACTTTGAAACGGTCGTCCTCTCGGGGTGGATCGGCATCAACAAACCGGACAAGCGTATTTTCATGAGGGCCCGGGAAGAGATGGCAGTGCCCCCCGGGGAGATTCTCTTTATTGACGACTTGATCCACAACGTCGAAGGCGCCAGGGAGGCTGGATTTCACGCCCTCCCCTTTGTCGATCCGGCAACACTGGCGGAAGATCTCCGGCGGCACTATCCCCGCATTCCCGTAACGGGTCTGAGCTGCCCATAGACGCGTCAATAGAAGGGCGAGAGGAGACTTTATGTACCGGCAGTTCATAGAGAAAACGCTGCAGGCGGCGTCCGTGATTGCAAATGACTATTTCGGTGCGGTATCCCCGTCGTTGAAGGGGGGAGACCCCAATCAGGTGCTGACGGAGGCGGACCTCGCGGTGGGCCGGGAAGTGGCACGGCGCATTCACCTTCACTACCCCGCCCACGGAATCATCGACGAGGAGGAGGGCTACACGCCGGGGAGGGACGGCGACAGTCCCGTCTATACCTGGGTTATCGACCCCATCGACGGCACAAGCAATTTCGCCGCCGGAACACCGTTCTTCGGAATCATGATGGGTCTGCTCCAGGGGGAAACACCCATTGCCGCCGGTGTCATTTTGCCGGCACTTGAAGAGCTCTACATCGCAGAACGGGGGTGCGGTGCGTTCCGGAACGGCGAGAGGATCTCAGTCAGCCGTGAGCGGTCTCTCCTTTCCACACTGGTGGCCTTCGGCATGGACAGCCATCGGGAAGAACCGGAACTCACCTACGGCGAAACGGCCCTCCTCGCCGATATCGTCCTCTCCTGTCGCAACGTGCGAAGCAGCAACAGCGTCTTCGACCAGATGATGGTCGCCTGCGGTGCCTACGGCGGATGCGTCAACCGATCAAGCATGATCTGGGACAACGTCGCGCCCGCCCTCATCATCGAGGAGGCGGGCGGTATCTACACCGGTTTTTTCGGTGAACCCGTCACGTTTCCGGTTGACAATGAACGCTGGCGCCGGCCCTATACGTGGTGCACCGCCCCTGCGCCGCTCCATCGGGAACTCCAGAACATCATACAGCGGAAGGGCCGTAACGTGGGTCATACGGATGGAAGGTGACCCGCCGCTACCGGGCCGTCCCACACCACCCGCACGGTTGTGGACAGCAGGCGTCACGCACCGCACACGTCGTTACAAGACTCCCCGTCACTCCCTCCGATCAAGGGCGGCTAATTCATATTCCACCGCCGCGCGTCCGTCTACGTCGATACACACGGTAACCTCCGGCCGCTCACCGTCCTTCGAAGGCCACGTCTTTCCCCGGCCGATACCATCGGAAGTATCCACCCGAACGGGAACCTTTTCTACTGAAAAAATCTGAGGGTGCAGCAGATAGGAAATCGTCGTCGAGTCGTGCACATATATTCCGCTCCCGCCCGTATGGGCTTGATAAAAGGCGTGGTAAAAGGGAACGATTTTTGACAGATACCGGCAGATCGCATTGTCCACGCGATATATACGCTCAAGGTCCTCCGGTGACATCGTGATTCTATGGGTCACATCGAGACCGCAGAGGGTCACCGGCCATGGAGCGGAGAGGACCAGATCCGCCGCTTCCGGATCATTGAGGATATTTGCTTCCCCCGCCGCAGAGGCATTGCCCGGAACATGGACATTCCCTCCCATCGCAACGACCTCCCTGACCTGGTACGCCGTTTCCGGGCGTTCAAGGAGCACAAGAGCGAGGTTGGTGAGCGGTCCAAGTGTGACCAGAGTTACGTCACCCGGTCGTGACGCGATCGTCTCTATAATGAACTCCGTCGCACGTTGCGCCTTCGGTTTCACCGTCGGCGGCGGGAGGTGTACCTCGCCCCGGCCGTCTCTGCCGTGAACAAAATCGGCCGGACCGCGATACGGTCGCGAAAGTGGGCGGGCGGCGCCCCGGGTGACCGGGATATCCGGCGCGCCGGCGACCTCCAGAACCCTCAGGGCATTCTCCGTCGACAGGTCAACCGCCACGTTTCCGTATACCGTGGTAAGTCCCAGGACGTCGATTTCCGGTGACGACAGGGCGTAGAAAATCGCCATGGCATCGTCAATTCCCGGGTCGGTATCGATTATCACCGAATGTCTGGCCATCATTCCTCCACACACATTGTACCGCCGCCTGGACAAAAGGTCTGCCTCCCGGGTTCGCTATCTTGCGCTCATCACGGAAGGATACTACCATAGCTGCATGGGCATATTTGATACCGTCTACATCAACCCTCCCTGTACATGTACCAGCTGCGGCGCTTCCATAGGGGAGGTCCAGACAAAAGTATTCGACCCGGGTTTGCGGGAATATCGCGTAGGCGATGTTGTGTCCGGTTCTCCCATATTGAACGGCATCGTCCGGGAGCAACTCTATTGTCCCCGTTGCAACGCTTCAAATCAGGACGTATTTTTCGCCATATGGCACACCCTGCTTGTGGGCATCCACGACAGCTACCGCGACGCCGAGACGCGTATCACCTCGGTGGACCGGGCGGAACTTCTCGATTACCTCCATCAGCATCAGGAGGAAGCGCTCCGATGGCACGACCGGTTTTCCCGCCTCTACGGAGAGCTGCAGAACTTTCACGATTTTCAGAGCGACAGCGCCCCCGATTCGGCAGAACGCAAGGATAACCCCATGTACTTCCGTATCAGGGAGTATGTTGATACTCCCGATCCCCTGGGAGAACTGATTCGGGCCAATAAACCGGAAAACCCGGAAGACGAGACTGAGTTTACCAGGGAGGAAGAGAGCGTATAACCGCCCCCACCGCCGTCCCGGCTCGATCACTCCATTTTCTTCAACTGATCGTGTCGCGCTTTGACCCGATCCGTAATCGTTTCAAAAAGGTCTTCGATTATCGAGTAGGAAATATCCGCATCTTCTGCAAGTCGCCTCAGACGCGCTTTCTGCCGTTCCTCCCGATCCCCGTCATAGGTCGGGAGCCGGTGATCCCGTTTTATCTCCCCGACCATTTCGGTGCAATGAAAGCGCTGCGCCACGATATACACAAGGGCAGCGTCAAGACGATCGATTTCGGCGCGCAGATCGTGTAAGGTGCTCATCCTTTTGCGTTCTCCCCTCTGATCATGCAAGGAGCCGTTCCAGATCGCTCTGATCCGGCTCTATGACCGTTCCCCGGTCGGTACGTATGATGGGCTGTCGGAGAAGCGCCGGATCGGCCCGAATTTCCTCGATGGGATCATATTCCATCCACGCCATACCCCGTTTGCTGTACGTTTTCCCTTCCTTGTCGATGAGGTCGTCAGGACGCACCCCTCCGCTCAGCAGAATCGATTCCAATTCTCCGTCCGCCAGGGGGGCGTCAAAGGGGTCCCGGGTCTGAAAGGAGATACCCCGTTCCTGGCAAAAGCGAACGCATGAGCGAAAACCGGCGGACTTTTTCGTTCCGATGATTTGCGGTGTCATGAAGACAGTGTATACGCACCTTCTTTACCTGCAAAGGGAGAGGAGCTATTCTCAACCTATGACGAGCAGTTCTCCGAGACGGGCGATTATCATTGGGGCATCATATGCGGGACTGGTAGCGGCGGCGGGACTCTCGTGCCAGGACTGGAAGGTACGCGTCATAGAGAAGGCGACCGAACCCTCCCGCAGCGGCGGCGGTGTGGTCGTTCAGCGCCGCATGCTTGAGTACCTGGAAAAACACGGCGTCGCGTTTCCCGGAATCGCAAGCATACCCGCGACAATGCGACGGATATACCGCAAGAACGGCGAGGTGGCGCAGATGCCGGAAACGGCGGCGGCATATACTTCCTGGGACGTTCTCCTCAGGGAGCTTGAGTCCGTCGTCGGTCCGGAAAATATCGATCGGGGTCTGGCTATGATCGATATTCCCGACTGGGGTGCTCCCGGCGTTGTAGAGTTGAGTGACGGTACGACCGATCATGGAGACGTCGTGATCGCCGCCGACGGGATCGGATCGCTTTCACGGAGGCTGCTCCTCCCCGGAATCGCACCCACCTACGCCGGCTACGTCGCGTGGCGCGGCATGATCGACGAGGGAATGGTATCAGCCGAAACGATAGAGACGATAAGCGGCGCCCTCAACATCTTTGAGGGTCGAGAAACGACGATCGTCGTCTATGAGGTCCCCGGCGAAACGGGTTCCGTTAAATCGGGACGACGCCGGATCAACTGGGTATGGTACGAGAACATTCCCGCAGGACCCCGTCTCTCCCGGCTTATGACCGATACGGAAGGGTATGAACACCGGGCGACGGTGGGACGCAACCTGATGACCCCGGAAACGCGGCAGTACATGGAACGTCGCGCTGCGGAAGAGCTCTCTCCGCCCTTTGCGGAGGTGGTCCTCAAGACGCCCCTTCCGTTTATTCAGAAGATCGAAGACCTCACCATTCCGCGCCTCGTCTTCGGCAAGGTCGTCCTCATCGGCGACGCCGCGAGCCTGGCGCGCCCCCACATCGGATCGGGAACGGCCAAGGCCGTCGACGACGCCATTCATCTCGCAACGGCCCTCAGCGACAGGTGTGACGAGGAACTTCACTGCCTTACCGCGTGGGAACACACCCGCCTCAATGACCACTACGGCCTTGTAGAATACGCCAAGGCCGTCGCCCATCGGCTCGGCCTTGGCCTCTGAGTTACCGCGCTCTTCCTAGGAATCGAGGTTTTTCCAGCTGTTCCATTGAATGACTTCATCAATATCCTTGCGGCTGCGCTCGGAAGCCTCGGATTCGGCGTGCTTTTCATTGAGGTTTTTCCCGTCACCGGGATGTCCGATGGCTATCATTGTAATGACTCTCGTTTCGTCTTCTATGCCGAAGTTTTCCCGTATTTTTGCGGGGTCAAAGCCTGCCATCGGGTGGGCATACAGTCCCTCCCGTGTCGCCTGCAGGAGAATTCCCGCAACGGCCATACCCGTGTCAAACTGGGCGTAGTTACGGTCGTCGCTGAGCCGACAGTCAAACTCGTCCCGTGTGGTAACAACCACGAGGACCGGAGCGACCCGTGCCCAGTAGTTACCGCCGTTCAGCGCTTCTCTCGCTTTCTCAAGGCCTTCCTCCCGGGAACAGATGAGGAAGCGCCACGGCTGCTTGTTGCTGCAGCTCGGCAGCATTGTACCGGCGGTAAAGATGCGCCGTAATGTCGTCTCGTCCACCGCCTTGTCGCTATATGCGCGTTTTGCTCTTCGTTTTTGAATTTCAGGGATGATATCTGCCATGCTGTACTCCTTAGGACACAAAGTAATAATTCCGGCCTTCATCGTCCAACAGAATATCGGCGGCAGGTCACATCGTAACGTAGGCGGTCATGCGTCCGGCGGCAAATCCGTCGCGCCGGTGGGAGTGGTACCGACGATCACCGATCGTCCCTCCCGGGCTTACCTCGATCGCAGAGGATGGTATACCGGCGGCACGAATTTCACGGTAGAGAACCTGTCGTATGTCAAAGAGCTTCTTGTCCGGATTCTCCGGATGGGGCTGAAACGCTTCAGGTACGTGGGAAAAGTACTCCAGAAACTCGGCATCAACCTCGTAGCGCGCTCCCTCGGCGCACGGTCCTATCCACAGCCGCAGCTCTTCATTGCCCGCACAGGCGGATCGCATCTCTCCGACAAGTTCCGTAACGATCCGCGACCGTACGCCGCGCCACCCCGCGTGAGCGATGCCGACACACCGCGCGGAGGGACTCGCCACCACGACGGGACAGCAGTCGGCGACCATCACCATGAGTACCAGATCGGGGCGATCCGTCCACTGCGCATCCGCCGTCGGAATGTGTTGCCCGTCGACGGCGCCGCCGTCGCGATACACGACCGAGCTTCCGTGAATTTGGTGTATGCACCTGAAATCATCGATCCGACGATTCAGAAAGAGGGCCGTTATCTTCCGGTTCAGCTGTGTTTCCCGCCGGGAATAGAGGCCGCCGGGAACGAGGGAAAAACCGTATCCATTACCGACGGGCTGCTGTCGAAGGATCACGCCTGCCTGCACCGTCGGAGCGACTGCGTTGAATGTGTCGGTCCCGAGGATCACCGTCGCCGTGCCTCGCCACCCGACACATGGGGGAAATACCGTTCAACGAGCAGACGATCCGAGTCCGCAAGATCAAGATTCTCAAGCTCTTCCGGAAGAAACCATCCTGCCTCACTGTGGACGCTCAACGTTTTCGGCTCATCCAGGAGGGTGATTTCATATGCAACAAGAATGTACCGAATGCCTTTGTGCTCAAAGGGAACACTTCCGATCTCCGCACCGACTTCCACGGAAACGCCCAGTTCTTCCATGTACTCTCTGGCGAGACAGGCGCGCTCGTTGCCGTCGCCTTCATCACACTTTCCGCCTGGAAACTCCCATTTCCGTGACTGCGCACCGCCGGCTTCCCGACGGGCCAAAAAAAACCGTCCGGAGCTGTATGCCACTCCGGCGGTCGTTACGATACGGTCTTCGCGATAAATTATGCTCACAATCTACTGATTCAGAGAAACAATACCCGATGCAGAAAAAAGTGGACGACCCCGACAAGAAGTCCGACCATGCCGAGCGTTGCGTTGTGGCGTCCAAAGATACGGTTCAGCGTCTCTGAAGTGGAGCTTTTGACTTCCGTCCGTTCCTGATAATACTGGAATGCGAGAGAGAAACCCATGAGAAGTCCGGCGACAGCGGGCAACAGATCACCCACGACGGCGACATCTCCCGGCGAAACTGAAAGCAGTTTCAGGAACCCGACCAGGAAGGTGATAATACCGAGAGCGAGACGAAATCCGTTGTGTTGAAACAACTCGGGATTGAAGACGGAGTGCAATCGCAGTCGTGCGTCCATCCTGTCAAATCCCAAAGCGATTCCGGCGAGAATGTTAGTCAGGATTGAGAGAAAGTAAATCTGGTACATACGTAAAAGATATGTCCTAATCAGCTTCTGGTCAACGAAGATCTACTATATAGACTCGCCGTTCGTTTCCGATTTGTACGTTCAGCGAAAAAAGTTCCATGTTTTCAATGTGTTCCCGGGCAACGACAAGCTCCATGCGCCGTCTTTCCCCTTCCCGCGGCGCGAGATCCGATATCGACGGTTCTCCGTCGTCCAGTCCGATCGTCACCACCGGCTGCATCAGTTCGCCGGGGTCATCGGTCGCCGTGGAGAATATCGTCGGTTTCCTATGGTGTACCACCGCTTCGACGATGAGAGCCCGTTCCTCCATACGGCTGTCTATAGTGACCCGGTAGGGAGCGATTACAACCGCCTGTGACAGCGGCTCAAGAATCGTATAGAAAATGACAAAGATTATCGCAACAATGACGACATCGATGAGGGTTATCATCAGCCCCCGATTTCCGCGGAATATCTTTGAAGCCCTTTTGTCGTCTGGGGACGTTCCTCCGCCGGGGCGTCTCGAATAGTCGTGCTCCACAGGCGCATTTCGCCACGGCGTCGGGCGGAGTCCCTCGCGTCCCGGTGTGCCCTTCACCGTCCTGTCCGGCTCTTCCCTACTCATTGTGGAGGTGTACCCCGTCATGGATCGACCATTCCGCCAGTTGTCCCGCCGAAAAGGTACCCATCCGCCGAGCCAGCTGTCTGCCCCTGAGGAGGTGTTCCATGACACCTTCAATTGCCCGTGCTTCAGCAGCGGCGGCCCCTTTCCTGCCGCACAGGCGCCCGCCGACAATACCGGCAAGGACGTCCCCACTGCCGGCGGTACCCAGTTCCGGGCACCGGCCGTCAATGACGGCAAAGTCGCCGTTGCTGCGACGGATGATCGTCGCGGATGCCTTGAGGATAATCGTGACAGCCCCCATCCACGCGGCGCTTCGGGCGACACCGTCGAGAACGTTGAAGGGGTCTGCGACGACCTCCGCAACGGATACGCCCCCCAGATCGGCGAGTTCTCCCGGATGGGGAGTGAGAATGACCGGACCGCAGCCGCTCCACAGGGGTTCCCGGTCCTCCGTCAGAACCGGCGCCAATAATCGCAGCGCCGCCGCATCGAGTACAACGGGACGCTCCTCTTTCCGGGCACGGTCGATGATCGTCGCAAGGGAATCCACGGATCCCGCGGTCCAACCCGGACCGACGACGACGGCGTCGCTCCAGGCGATATCGTCTTCCCCCGGGATGCGGGAGCGCCACATGACCTCCGGCTGTGCGGTAAGTCCCGCGAGGCAGGCGCGATCGGTTGTATGGACGGCAACCATTCCGGCACCGCTGCTTGTTGCACCCCGGGCCGCAAGCAGAGCCGCCCCTTCCGTACCGTCCCCTCCGGCAACGATAACAAGCCGCCCGCGATCACCCTTGTGGGCGTCCCGGGACATACCTGAAACGGCGGGACGGCAGGCGTCTACGACGGAATCGGGAATCAGGGAGGTCCACCGGCGGGGATACCACTGGTCCCCGGAGAAAAATTCGACCTCGGGAAATCCGGGATCAACCCACGTTATTTCACCGGCCGCCGCTCTCCGTGCGGGAGCATAGAGACACCGTTTGCGATAGCCCGTACAGATCGTATGGTCGGCGACGACGGTACGCTCCTCTGCACCGCCGCCGTCGCGCATTCCCGACGGGAGATCAATTGAAAAGACAATGCCCCGCGCGGCGTTGATCATGGAGACCAGATCCTCTTCTAAGTGACGAAGAGGAGCGGTGAGTCCCGTCCCGGTGACGCCGTCTACGATGCAGTCTGCGGACGCGATGATTCTCTCAACCTCTTTACGCTCAGATTCAAAGGCTTTTCTTGACAGACCGAGCCGCTCCGCGACCTTCCATTGCTCCTGCGTTGCACCCTTGAGTTGAGAACGGGTCGTGACCACCAGGGGCGTATGAAAGGATTCCACCAGACACTGCCGGGCCATTACCAGTGCATCTCCGCCGTTATTACCGTTCCCGGCGACAAAAACGACCGTTCGCCTGCTGCCCTTCCCGAGCTTCCCTGATACGACGGACCATGCTTTTTGGCCCGCGTTCTCCATGAGGGTACTTCCGGGTATCCCCGCGTCGCGTATCGTCCGGCCGTCAATTTCTGCCATGACGCGGGTCGTCATAAGGAGATAGCCTTCAGGATTCATCGGCACCCCCGTTGCCGCTTCCCGATTCGGGCAGCAACCGATCAGCCCGCCACCACACCACGTCCGCCCGTTCCGTGTATCCAAGGAGTCCCGTGAGGACGCCGTCGGGAGCGACGTGGAAGGAGCGCAGGACGAGGTCGTTCTCAGGTATCGCGATATTCCGCCGCCGCAGCACCCGGCCTTCATCGTTCATGATAAGCAGGCGCATGCGGCCTACATCGATACGCGCCGCAAGATAGACGTATTCATCCCGTGCGATGCCGAGGAGCTGATAGTGAAGGCGATTATTGTTTTCCGTCGTGTCGGGAAGTTCAAAATATCCGTCGTACCGCCCGGTGAGCAGATCGATCCAGTATACCCTGCTCTCCACCATATTGATGCCGTACTCTTTGTCCGTCGCCTGATCGCGGACCGCCTGATAGTAGGAGATCTTCAAATAGACCCGATATCCATCGGTACCGGGGGCAACCTCCTCCAGGACGGCGATCACATCACTCCCCGCCTCAAGCACCGGCAAACGGTCCAGGCCGATGCGGACCGAGTACATCAGGTCACCCCCCGGCGAAAAGAGATAGAAGAAATGACCGTTCATCGTCTTGGCGACGACGGCCAGCTCATCCCGCACCGTGACCGATATGGATTCAACGAAAGGAAAGGGCGTTCCCCCGATTCCCTCCTGACCGATGTAGTCCAGGGCCGTTCCGGTCTCGTCAAACCGTACGATTATCCTGTTCAGATGGACACCCAGATCGTCGTCAAATACGGCGCGTTCCGGGGGAAGACGATCTTCAACATACATGTACCGGCGGGAGTCGACGGCGATAGAACCGACCTGACCAAAACCGTACTCCGAGGCGGTACGGGTTCTGCTTGTCGCGCCTTCCGCCCGGCCTTCGCCTGCGCCGAGTGAGACGGGGACGGGATTGTCCTCAGGATCGTAGACGAGGCGAATGAGATCGCCGTAGGAGGTAAACTCCATGACCTTGTTTGCCGGGCCGTTGCCGACATAGACAAAACCGTCGCGCATGGCGATGGAGGTACGCAGGTTGGGGAGTACGCCGTTGCGGGTAATCAGGTCCAGCTCATTTTCAAGTCGCCCGATGGTCAGTTCAAAGAGATGTTCCCGTTCCAGGACGTTGACCGTTCCGTACTCACACCCGGAGAGAAGAATGGCTGAAAGGAGAGCGACGACGACAATCGAGACGCGAATCGTTCGGAAGGTCATACGCGACGATAGTGCCATTGCCGGGAGGGGATGTCAACTTGACCGTGTATCCGGGACGGTATACTTTGACCGTATGCTCGAGCAACTCGTCCAGGGTATTTTCGGTTCAAAATCGGAAGCAGACCTCAAAGAATTACTCCCCCTCCTTCATCAGATCAATGCCCAGGAATCGTGGGCTCTCGCCCTTTCTCACGACCAGATAACGGAACAGACCGCCCGGTGGCGCCGGGATCTGGATGGCGGCCGTCAGCTTGACGAAATCCTGCCGCAGGTTTTTGCCGTGGCACGGGAAGCGGCACGGCGCGTCCTCGGAGAACGTCCCTACGACGTTCAAATGCTCGGCGCTCTCGTCCTTCACCAGGGAAAGATCATGGAAATGAAAACCGGTGAGGGAAAGACGCTCTCCTCCGTTGCGGCGGCCTACGCCAACGCATTGACCGGCAAGGGAGTCCACGTAGTTACGGTGAACGACTACCTTGCACAGCGTGATGCCCAGTGGATGGGACCGGTTTTTGAGTACCTCGGTGTATCGGTGGGATACATCGTCTCGGAAATGGACAATGACGCCCGAAAAGAAGCGTACCGCAACGACATAACCTACGGTACGAACAACGAGTTTGGATTCGACTATCTCCGGGACAATATGCGTTACGACAAATCAAGCAAAGTTCAGCGGAGCCATCACTACTGCATCATCGACGAAATCGACTCGATTCTCATTGACGAGGCGAGGACGCCCCTCATTATTTCCGGTCAGGCCCAGGACGACACGACAAAGTTTCGCGAGGTCAACCGTATCGTCCTGGACCTTGTTGAGGCCGCAAAGGACCCGGCCACCGGTGACTATCCGGAGGAACCCGAGGGAGACTACAAGGTTGAGGAGAAGTCCCGGAAGATCAGTTTCACCGATGAAGGACTCAACCATCTTGAGGAGTTGCTGAACAGGAAGAAAATCATCTCCGGCAGCGTCTTCGACCAGGAAAACTTTGAATACATCCACTATGCAACGCAGGCGCTCCGCGCCCACCGTCTCTTTCACGCGGACCAGCAGTACGTGGTGAAGGACGGAAAGGTTGAAATTGTCGACGAATTCACGGGACGCATCCTCCACGGCCGGCGCTATTCGGAAGGACTCCATCAGGCCATAGAGGCAAAGGAGGGGATACGTGTCGCCGCGCGGAACAGAACATTGGCGACCATAACCTTTCAGAACTTCTTTCGCATGTATGACAAGATCTCGGGAATGACCGGGACCGCCGAGACGGAGGCAAAGGAGTTTGGAAAGATTTACGGCCTCGATGTCGTCGTTATTCCCACCAACCGCCCCCTCGCCCGGCTCGATCAGGATGACGTCATCTACGTTTCGGAAAAGGACAAGTACACGGCAATCTGTGATGAGCTTGAACGGCTCCACACAAAGGGGCAGCCTGTCCTGGTCGGTACGATTTCCATAGAACGATCGGAAAAGCTATCCGCCCTCCTCACAAAACGGGGCGTACGCCATGAGGTTCTCAACGCCAAGAACCACGCCCGGGAAGCACTGATTGTGGCGGAAGCGGGCGCCAAAGGTTCGGTCACTATTGCGACCAACATGGCCGGCCGCGGTACGGACATCAAGCTCGGGGGCAACCCGGAATTCCGTGCGCGACGGAGTCTGTCCGACGATGCCGGGAGGGATGACTATTTTGCCGCCCTGGAACGGGAACGCCGGAAATGGCTTGACGACTACCGGGAGGTGCGGGAGCTTGGCGGTCTCTACGTGCTGGGGACGGAACGTCATGAATCGCGACGCATTGACAATCAGTTGCGCGGCCGTAGCGGACGTCAGGGGGATCCCGGGGAATCCCGGTTCTTTCTCTCCATGGACGACGATCTCATGCGTCTTTTCGGGGGCGGCCGTTTCAATCTCAAGGCGATCATGGAGCGTGGGCTGGAACCGGGAGAACCGCTGAACCATTCGCTCATCAACAAGTCAATTGAACGGGCACAGAGCAAGGTTGAAGAGCGAAACTTCGATATCCGGAAGCATCTGCTTGAGTATGACGACGTGGTGAATGAACAGCGGAAGGTCATCTATGAGCAGCGGGACGCCATCATGGACGATCACGCCCTCATTGAGCGCGTCCTGACGACGGCCCAGGACGTGACGGCGGAACTCCTCGCCGAGATAGATGACAACCGCGCGATTTCCGAGCAGACGGCGGCTACAATCCTTACCCAGTTGCAGGAACGGATCCTCTTCTTTGCACCCCGCCCCGCCCCGGAGTACGCCGGCCTATCCCTCGAGGAGCTGGAACGGAACATTCTTCAGGATATGCGGTCGGAACTTCAGCGGAAGGAAGAGGTCGTCGGCAGGGAGCGCCTCAACTTCATCATTCGGATAGAATATCTGCGAACCGTTGATCAGCGGTGGCAGGACCACCTGGAAAACCTTGAAGAGCTGAGAGAAGCGGTGTACCTGCGCGGCTACGCCCAGAAAAACCCACTCCTTGAGTACAAACTTGAAGGCTTTCGTATCTTTGATGAGCTTCTGGCGGACATCAGAATCAGGATTGCCCGGATGCTTTTTGCAATCAAGGCGCAGGGTATGGAGGAACGCAAACCTGCCGCACAGGTTCAGGGCACGGCCCACCACACCGATATGAGTCTCCTTGGAGCCGCCCCCGCCAAGGGCGGCAACGCCGGAGCGACAGGCTCAGCAGGCAGCCAGCCCCGGCAGACTCAGGTTCGACGTACCTATCCCAAGGTGGGACGGAACGATCCGTGTCCCTGTGGAAGCGGGAAGAAGTATAAACACTGTCACGGTAAAAACACGTGACAGCTGTCGCATTATTTAAATAGGACCGAAAAGATACTTTCCGCCTATATCGCTGAATATGCGCTTATAAACGAAAACACTGCAAACAGAATAACGACGGTAATCACTAATGTGCGCATTGTGTATATCCTTTATCACATCAATGAAGATAACGCAACGGGTCAACGAATGTACCGTTGTGTATGACTGAAAAGTGCAGGTGCGGACCGGTGCTTCGGCCGGTGTTTCCCATCGATCCGATGATGGTGCCGCGGTCGACGTACTGTCCGTTCCGCACGGAAAAGGAGTCCATGTGGGCGTAGAGCGTCTGGAACCCGTCGGGGTGTCGCAGAATGACAAATCGACCGTAGTTCCCGACCTGCGTCTCTATATGGACAACCCTGCCTGAAGCGGCGGCCCGAATCGGCGTCCCTATGCGGCTTGCCATATCGACGCCGTTGTGAAAGCGGGGATATCCGGTAAAGGGATCCGCCCGCATACCGAACCCGCTGGTAAAGGTTCCCCTCGCCGGCCACGCAAAGAGTTCTCCCAGAATGATCCGGCGCTCCGTGTCGTTCAGGCGCGCACCGGGAACGAAGATGACCTGTCCCACATCGATCACCTGACTCTTCATGTCATTGGCGTCAAGAATCGCATTGACCGTCGTTTCGTGGCGGCCCGCTATGGAGGAGAGGGAATCCCCACCCTTGACGGTGTAGAGCAGTCCGTCCCGATTGGGAACCTCCATCGTCGTTCCCGCCTGAAGACGTCGAACATCCTCGATCTGGTTGAAACTGATGAGGGTGTCCATTTCCAGCCCGTAGCGGAGCGCGATTTCGCCGAGCGTATCTCCCGGCCGGACGGTATAGGTCTCCACCTCCAGGCGTGCAAAACGGGAGGGGTCCACTCCTGCCACTTCCCCGATGACGGCAAACTCATTCTCCTGCGGGGTAATGCGCGACTGCATGACCAGCTCCTGCGCGGGAGGCGGGGCGATTCCCGACAGAACTCCCGAAAGGATGATCCGATCGGATCGAAAGGAGAGGAGCATGAGGTTTGCGAATATTGCGAAGACGATGACGGCGGCGAGGACGGGATAATCCGCCCGAGGAAGATCGATTGAAATACCGTGGGGGGTCGCAAAGAACCGCACCGGTACGTTCTTTCGTGCGCTCTTCACTGCCGGAGCACCGGATTTCCGTGCAATTCGAATAGGTTGGATTCCCCGCAACTTCCGGGGTGTACGCCCCGTCCCGGTGGGACGGCGCCGGCGGGCGACCTTTTGGTGCTCAATCACGCTGACCATATGCTCCCAGTATCGACAAGAAAAATGGAGCATATTATAGTGCGTTGTGTCTTTTCCCTCAGTAAATACGTCGGAAAAACGAGTACGTCGACTGAGTATCTTCGGTTTCATCATTTTCGGAGTCGCCTTTTTTCTTTTTTTCCGCTACGCCGCGGTGATGCTGGTTGAAGAACGGACGGCACCACCCATTCCGTCCCCCGAGGTGGAACGTGGTCCCATTCTGGATCGGCGCGGGCGTATCCTGGCGATTCAAACGCGTCTCGATACCGTTACCGCCTGGAAGCCCGACGTCTCCGAAATGGATTCTACGATTACCATCCTCGCTGAAATACTCCAGGTCCCGCGGGAAGAGCTGCATGAACGGTTCAGTACGTCCCGGGACTTTCTCATCGTCCAGCGGACGATTACCCCCAGTCAGAGCGATGCGATTCGGCGGGAGTTTCAGCAGGGCAATCTCGACGGCATTACCCTCCAGGAGGATTTCGGACGAAGTTATCCCGAACGGGAAGCTGCGGCGAGCGTCATCGGCTACGTCGGCGTTGATGATATCGGACTGGAAGGGATCGAATACATGTTCTCCGGGGAGCTCCAGCCGAGCGTCGAAAATATCGAACCCAGGGACGGTGAAATCGTCATGGGCAATCAGGTATTTCTTACCCTTGATCTCGCAATCCAGAGTTTTGCCGATGAGCTGGGTGACGAACTGCTTCAGACCTACAACGCAGACTCGGTCATGATCATCGTCGCCGACGCAACAACGGCGGATCTTCTTGCAATGTCTGCGCGCCCCTCCTTCGATCCAAACTCGTTCCGCTCCTATGACGCGGAACGACGGCGCAACCGTCTCATTTCGCACATCTATGAACCGGGCAGCGTCTTCAAGGTTTTTTCCGTTGCCGGCATACTTGACCTCGGCGGCATTGAACCGGACGACACCTTCAACACCACCGGCGGATATCGCTCCGACGACGGCGCGTTCGTCATCCGCGATCTTGCGGACTACGGTCGAATCAATGCGGAAGAGATCATCAAGTACTCAAGCAACGTCGGCGCAGCCTACGCGTCGGAAACGGTGGACCCCGGCGCCTTCTACGCGATGCTGCGGAAGTTCGGATTCGGAGAGACCACCGGAATCGACCTGAACGGGGAGGAACGAGGCCTCCTTAATCGACCGGAGAACTGGTCCGCCCGTTCACGGCCGACGATCGCCATTGGACAGGAAATCGGCGTGACGGCAATACAAATGGTTGCCGCGGCATCCACCCTGGCCAATGACGGGATGCTGCTGCGTCCGCAGATCGTGGACCGCATCGTCTCCCCCACCGGCGAGGTAATCCGCCGGTTTGAACGCGAGCCGGTGCGGGAGGTACTCGCCCCCCAGACCGCAGCAACCATGCTCGAACTCATGAGCAGTTCAACGGAACCGGGTGGTACTGCGCGGCGCATCAATGTGGAAGGGGTGACGGTGGCCGCCAAGACGGGTACCGCCGAAGTCTTTGACCCCGTATCCGGTGAATACTCGGATGAACACTTTATCGCCTCCACGCTGGCGCTGTTTCCGGCGGAACAGCCGGAACTGCTCATATATCTCGTTATCGATCACCCACGCGGTCCGGAGTATCTGGGTGGACGTATAGCCGCCCCCGCCACGGATCGTCTCATTGAGTTTCTCGTGCCCTACTGGAACATTCCCCGGGAAAGCGACACCGTCGTGCGCCATCCCGGCAGGGTTGTCGTAAACTCCAGGGAGTTGCCGCCCATCGGGGAGGTCCTTCCCGACTATCGCGGACTCTCGGCACGAACCATTCTTCCCCTCATGAACAGGGAGGACATCACCGTGAAGGTGTCGGGAAGCGGATGGGTCGCCGCGCAGGATCCGCCGCCGGGTACTCCCTTTGAGCCGGGCATGACCGTTACCCTGGAGCTTGAATGACCGGCGACCTCTCGGCGGTGATCGACGCCATCGCGGAAGATCGTCCGGCCCTTGCGCAGGATCTTCGTGCAATCCTTTCCGACGAAACAGAGCGGGGAATTGACTCTTCCCGATGCGAATTTCTGCCGGCGCGAAACGGCCAGCTCACCCTCAGGGTCGGTTCCCGATTTGTCCACAGTCGCTTTGATCCGTCCCGGGAAGCCGCGCGGCGTGCGGCGCGGGAGGTGACCGAACACGCAGATGGACACGTCTGCGTCGGTCTGGGGATGGGCTATCACATCGAGGCTCTGCGCCGCGCATCCGCGGATCAATGCACCACTGTGGTGGCCGTAACGTTTTCCGCCCACATCGTGAGTACGGTTCTTGCGACACGTTCTATCCCATGGTGGAAGGAGTTCGGGCCCGACAGGATCGTACCCGCCTGGGTGGGCGGTGTCCTGCCGGTCCTGCTCCGGGAGCTTGAGATTTACAACCCGCGAGTTATCGCCCTGGAAGCTTTTGAGGAGGTCGCGGCGGAATGGTATTCCCTGGTGATCCAGCGGCTCCATTCCATGCGGGAACGGGCGTCGGTGAATCGCAACACCCTGCGGCGATTCGGACGCCTGTGGGTACGCAATACGATACGAAACACGGTCTTCGGCCACGCGACGGGCGGTATCGATGAGCTGGAGAATCGCTTTCCCCGCCTCCCCGCCGTCGTATGTGGCGCCGGTCCAACTCTGGACGACATCCTCCCCTACATCCCTGCACTGGCCGCACACAATCTTATCATCGCCGTGGACACCGCCATTCCGGTGTTACAGCGCCTGGGTGTCACCGCACACTTCGCCGTCGTTTCAGATCCGCAGTACTGGAACAGCCGCCACTTTGACCGCGTTGCACCGTCGCCGACGGTACTCGTGGCCGAGCCGGCCGTTCATCCGAGAATTCTCAGGCTCTATGACGGCCCCGTCTCGATGTCGGCGTCTCTCTTTCCCCTTGGCTCCTTTTTTGACCGGCGTTTTGACCGAAACCTGAAACTGGGAGCGGGCGGATCCGTTGCCACCTCGGCGTGGGACCTTGCGCGGATCGTCGGATCCCGGGATATCGCCATGGCGGGTGTGGATCTCGCCTTCCCGGACAATCAGACACATTGCCGCGATTCCTTTTTTGAGAATCTCCTGCGCCGGAATGCGGACCGGCTCCATCCTGCGGAACACGGCATGTCGCGATACCTCCACGGGGCGTCACCGCGGTATGTGCCGGATCTGAAGGGCGGGGACGTCCTGAGCGACGGCCGGATGGACGTCTATCGCTCATGGTTTGCCGAGCAGAATCGTCGGTTCCCCGAGGTGCATACAAGTGTGCTCTCTCCACGGGGCTCCGCCATTGAAGGCATTTCCCATGAGGATCCTGTTTCACGTATACAGCGCCTCACGGCGGAGGCTGGGGACGGTCCGCACCCGCCGACCGTTCCGCCTATCGGTCTCCAGGGGAACGCTCCGGCTGCGGGTGAAAGTGCGACGGAAACGCTCGTCGAGTTGACTGCAATCATACGGGATATCGAGACGGTGGTACATGATGGGACCACGGTATGTCGCCGTTTGCTGCAATCGCGTCAGGACGATCCGTCCGACTTAGACGCGATAGACGCGCGGCTTACCGGAGCGGTCTATCGTGACGTTGTCGGGTTTCTCGCAAACGACGTGCTGGAGCAGGAGATGCGTTATCGACCGGCAACGATCGAGGAATCCATATCCCAGTCATACCGCATCTACTCGGCACTCGAAGAATCGTGCCGCTACCATATCACCTTCCTTTCCAGACTTACCGACGCGGCGCGCTAAAGAGGAAACCCGGAAAATCCGGATACTTCGGCACGGTCAGTTCTCAAGATCGCCCCGAGCCGTGTCGATATTGTAGGTATAGGAAATCAAGATCGCGGGGGTGATGTGTACCGACGTCCAGACACATCATCCCCTTTTTTTATGTGTTCCTTCGGGTGGAGGTCAACGGAATTACCCGGGCATATTCATCCCGCAATCCGAGGCGGACGGTAAAGGGTTCTCCCACAAGGGGAACCGCCATGACCTCACGACCGATCTCGTCGGCGACGACAGCCCGGGCGGTGGATCCGGCCGTGACCGCCACGGCGTACATGGCATCATTTGCGGCGGAATTACAGGAACGAAGGGTGCCGTCTTCCCCGATATCCATGAGCGGCAGCACTCCTCGCTCTCCGCCGTGAATATGGATGCCCCCCGACATTTCGGTTGAACGTTCAGCGTTTTTCAGGACGATATTTTCAGAGGACACTGCAACGGGGACGACGAAGGTTTCTCCCCGGCGCCGCAATGGCCGGGCGCGAAACATTCCGTCGCCGCGGGGAATTTCGAGCTCGGCGGTAGTCCCGCCGCCGGCGCGAATGGTGAGCCGTCCACCGAAGTATTCCTCAACAATACGCCGTACCCATCCAAGTCCGTGCCGTCCGGCGCGGTCAAAGGCAGCTGCAAGTTCCTCCTGGGCAACGCCCTTTCCATCGTCGCGTATACGCAGTCCCATGGAATGGGCGTACTCCGTCACCTCGATGCGGATATTACCCGTACGCTGTTTCCCCCGGCGGAGACGCTCCTCCCCGGGCTCGATGCCGTGCCGGATCGCATTTTCAAGCAGCTCCCTGAGGGCGGCACCCACCATCTCGGCGTGTACAATGGAAAGGCGGCCGACGTCACCGGATACCCGTATGGAAACCCGCTTGCCCAGTTCATGGCCAAGCGTGCGGATATGCGGGAAGAAATGCTCGCATACTCTCTCTACCGTGGACGACAGTGCATCCGTAGTCCCGTCGGCGATTTCCCCGATGATCCCGTCCATTCCTTCATCAGGGGATCGTCGGAGTTCATTGAGGAGGATAAGGGTTCGTTCAATCCGGTCAATTGATGAACCGACGGGCAGTTCCGGCGCACCGCCATACCACTGCATCGATACGGGCGATGCCTCAATGACTTCTTCGAATGAAACGTGCCGCATTCTGCACTCAACGGTGTGACAGGGTGCGTGGAGATTTCCGCGCAACAGGTCATCCGGTTCAGGCGCTTCCGATGACACAATCAGAAACTGCAACGTCCCGGAATCGTCGGAATCATCGGATTGTATAACCGCACAGGACCGTTCTATCGCCTCGATGACCGGCCCGCGACACGATCCGGGAGTATTCACGGACAACTGGTAAAGTCGCTCTCCCCGTTCACGGGCACTGCGCAGGAGGTCACGATGGTATGGGGAAAGGGAGGTAAAAAGGGATTTCCTCCCCGGCGTTTCAATTCGTACATAATCACCATCCGATTGATCACCCGTTGTCTCTTTCACGATCGAGCGGAGGGTGAAGATGATCGGCATCAGTTCTTCTGCGACCGGTGAGCCCCCACCGTACATATGGCGTTCCAGCTGTTCAAGGACCGCCACCAGCCCCTCGTTTTCGGATTTTTCTGCCGAGGCACGGAGGTCTTTCAGTCGGCCCCGGAGACGGACAGGGTCACCGCCCCCCTCGAGGAAGTACCGTTCCAACTGCTCCACAAACGATTCAAGCTCAACCACGCAGAACCTCCAGGGCGGCGTTACGCACCGACGCGCGGGAATCCGCGGCGGCATATCCGACAAATCGGCGATAGGGCAACTTATACCTTCCGATTGTCTTCAGCATCGCGACACATTGCTGTGACGTCAGACGATCGACCACTTCTATGAGCATCGACTCCCGTCGCTCTCCCGGAACCAACGGTATGAGTCGTGCAGCCTCATGCCGGACCTCCTTGTCCGCGTCAAAAAGACACTGGCGCACAAATACGGCCGCGCTTCGCGATCCCGTGTGCACCAGTCGTCGCAAGGCGTCGCATCTGTGGGCGCCGCCCTTCCCCGACATCGCCACTCCACCCAATTGAAAAACAAGGCGCGCGCTGTCCCCGCCGCCCCCTTCCGCCGGCGCAGCGGAATGGCCGCGCGGCGGGGAAGAGCGTTCTTTCCTGCCTCCGGTAGCACCCCTTGTCTTCCGCGGGCGGGAACCGGCCGTTGCGGATTCGACGATCCGGTACGCCTCGATGATACGCGCCAGTGTGTCGCCCTGTCGGTGGGTGACGTCGGGGTGATACTCCTTGACCAGCCGGCGATATCGCATCCGTATTTCCGTGACCCCATGATGGGCCGATACGCCAAGGATACCGTATGCCTCACGAAGCTGCACGACCGGCTCCTCCCTCGTCATGGACGTCACGCTCGGCGATCACCTCTTCCACCAGGGTCTCCAGGACGGTGACGGCGTTATCGATTTCAGAGGGATTCGCTGTATTCCAGCCCGCCAGGTAATCGACCGTTTCGGAGATCTCCCGCCGCAGCATCCCTCCCGCGATTGTCGAGAGCACCCTGCCCCTTCGGATGAGGGAGTGGAAATACGATGTCCGGTCACCTTCAAGCGGTCCCCGACGGTGACCGTTGACGAGGTGCGCCGTCCGTTGAACTCGCGGATTTCCCTGCCCGTAGTGTGCTGTAACGGTGACGACGCCATCCTCGTCTACCTGAAGGGCCACCGTAATCGGGACCGATCCGTGGGGACCTCCGGGAAGTCCCGTGAGGGTTAGACGACAGAGGCTCCGGTTGTCGGAGGCCCGCCCGGCATCGCCCTGTACCAGATGTATTTCCGCCTCCGCCTGATCATCCGCCACGGTGGTGAAGGATGCTGACACGGAAGCGGGAAGGGTTCGATATCTTCGCAAAAGGGGAGTACAGCGACCGTCGGACAATTCAACGGCAAGCGTTGCCGGCAGAAATCGACGGTTGGGGAGGCGTTCCGCCCCTGTACGAGCCGCAAAGAGGGCGGCTCCACGTATGACGCACTCACGGGGCGTAGCCTCCGCGGTGGGTTCCACGGGAAAATGGCTGCACAGTGTATGCGCCACTGCGGGGACGGCAGTCATTCCACCCGCGAGGATAAAGATAGAGGAAGCGTCGCCGCTCCACCGGGCTTCCTGTAACGTATCTGCGACGAGGCGCACCATCCGCTCGAGGAATGGTGCGAGAAGCGATTCAAATTCATCCCTGCTGATCGTCACGTCCACGGAGCTCTCCCCGCCGGACCGGTATACTGCGGAAACGGAAATCGACGCGACGTCTTCAACGGACAGCTTCACCTTTATCTCTTCTGCGGCGCGGCGGAGCTCCTCTTCGAGACCGGAAATATCACCGATATTTCGGAGAAGATATTCCGATACAACACGGTCAATCGCTCTTCCGCTTATTCTGCGGTCCCCGCCCGCGGCGTGTACGACAAAGTGCATTCCCGACTTTTCCACGCATGTGACGTCAAGAGAGCCCGCGCCGAAATCGCAGACGACAAAGAACCCCCGCTCGACGTACCGGGCGTGGGCATACACCGCGGCGATCGGTTCATCAAGGAGAACGGCCCGTTCAAATCCCGCCAGGAGCGCCGCCTCAATGACGGCATTACGCCTGTTCACGTCGAAACGGGCGGGAACGGTGAGTGCCGCCCGTCGTACTTCACGTCCGAGCATCCCCTCAACGGAGCGGCGGAGACGACGGAGTCGATGGGCGAGGATCTCTTCAGGACTGCGCTGCCCGTCGCGGCAGAGAAGCGTCGTTCGTCGACCGAGGATTTCTTTCAGTGAGTATGCCGGTCCGGAATGTTCACCGCCGTCGTCGGTAATGATACGTATCGCCGACCCGTCGAAAAATGCCGCCGATATGACTGCCGTACCGAGGTCAAATGCCACCGTCATTGCCGGACACGCCTGCTCCCCAGGGAGATGATCAACTCCACTTCACCGATGGCGATGCCGGTACGGGAGGCTATGAGTTCGCTTGAGACGCCCTGCCCGTGAAGCCGCAGGACCGCCTGTCGTGGTGTTTCCGCCTCTTCCGCGGCAGATTCCCTCCGAAACGGAAAGATGATGGGCGCTTCTTCCTCAACCGATGGTTCTACAGGGTGCGGGTGTACGTCACCCTCGGAAGATTCCTGCGTCTCCACGGCGGGATATTCCTGGATTCCGTCATCCCGGTCGACCTCAACGTGCTGCTCGATGTGCCGGGTTTCCAGTGTCCGGACCTTCTCCTCCAGCTCATCTATCTGCAGGTCCGCACGATGAATGAGTTCCCGCAGCGTCTCGATACGGTCTTCCAGAAGAGAGACGTTCTGATCACCCGCCGCATTAAGGTCCTGAATCATTGTATTCACTTCACTTTCCAAATCGGCGAGTATTGTCTCCGGTTTAAGTCTTTTCACCACGAGAGTCCGGAGCCAGAGAGCCAAGGCAAATAAAAAGAGCAGGTTGAGAAGAAGGTAGAGACCGAAATTCATGGCTACCCCGTCAAATCGACATTTTGACCAAGGTCGGGATCCCGGAACTCTCCGTTTTCGTCGCCCTCTTCGGAACTCTGCTCCTCCGCACCCGACGGCGAACGTCTGCCGCGGCTGTTCGGGTTTTCTTTCTGTTCGTCTTCATTGACCGACTCGGGACCTTCCGAGACTTCATCGGTTTCCCGGACTGTATGTCCCGCATTCTGGGATCGCTGGGCGATTTCATTCCCGGTGACCGTCTGGTTCTGGGCAACCGCCTGCTTGATTGCGGACTGCTCCCGGCCGACCTGGCTGAGGCGCACAAAGAGCGTCTGAAGATCAATGGGTTGAAGCGACATCGGATGTCTCCCGTTTCTTCACGGAAATGTCGGCGCGGCTCTCTTCATACTTCGTGACCTTGACTTGTCCCTGTTCCGCCAGATATGTCACTGCGCGCGCTTCACGACGCACCTGTAGCTGCGCGTCCTTGACGGCCACTTTCACACCGGTAAATACCGTCCCGGATACGCTGATCCGGCCGTTGGTCTTCAGTTCATCAAGATAGGTCTGTATCGTCTTGATCTCTCCGGAAATTTTCTGTCGTTGTTTGGTGACCTTTGCCCGCTGTGCTTTCATAGAGGCGTATTGCTTGAGTTTTTCCGGGCTGATCTTCCGCTTGTTGACCCGCATGTTTTCAATGGTAGACATGTTCAGGGTCAGTTCTTCAAGCTCCTTCTCAAGCTCCTGGTCCGCCTTTTCAAGTTCCAGCAGTTTTTCCCTGCTCTTGGGATCGTACCCCACTTCGACGAGCGTTTCCGTACCGGCGGGGGCGCCCAGGTTCTTGGTGTCGATCTCTTCTGCGGCACGAACGTGTCCGCCGGCGATGCTGGCCCGCTTTCCGCGACAGATGATTCGTTTGTCGGTGAAGACATTGCTGTTCAGGATACCGTCGGAAACGACGACCATGTCGCCGGCTTCTACGTTTGCATTTTCAATGAACTTGGACCAGATTGAACCACCCGCTTTCACGGCAGCATCGCCCTTGCCGGCAATACCCTGATGGACGATGATATCGCCCTCGGCCTCCATATTGCTGCGGCCGACACTTCCCATGACCTCGATATCCCCCGCAGCGTTGACACCGAAACCGTCATCCACATTTCCCTTGATAATGACGGTGCCGAGAAACCGAATGTTCCCTTCCTTCATGTTTACGTCGCCTTCGACAACGTAAATCTTTTCTACGGTTACCTTTCCGTTCACCAGTTTCACGAGACCGTTAATTTCAGCCATGATACTGCGGCCGTCGTCGGAAAGACGCGTATTGGGTCCGACGGGAGGCTCGATATCCTTCCCGTCCTTGGCCGGTATGAGACGGCCCGTCACCGTCTGTCCGGGAGTACCTTCCTCAGGCATGACTTTCCGGGCGAGAACCTGTCCCTCAACCACGTTTTCAATGCGATTCAGTTCGCGGAAGTCCACCTTTCCTTCCTTGGACTCCTCGATATGGACGTGTTTCGTATCGGTGTTGAAGTTATATACGATCCGGGCATCATTGCCGTTTATCGGTTTGGTTCCCTCGGCGACAACCATTGGTTCACGGTATACGGGATGGTCCTCAAGGGAGGCGAGAACGTCTTCTATGATGCCGTGAACCACACCGGAGTTTTCCAGGGCGGTTCGGATCGTATCCGCCGTCGGGTCACACCCGCCTTCACCGGGCTGACTGAGTGTCACCACCGCCTTCATTTCGTTCTCGACGATTTCACAGGAAACAAAGGCGTCGTTGGCGGGGTTGTAGTCGTACTCCCCTACCTTGACCCAGACGGCGTCGGCACGCTTGACCGCCTTGGAGACCATGGAGGCGTCGATCTTTTCATTGGTCCTGTGGGCGATCGCCTGAATCGCCTCTCGCTCCGTGAGCGCTTCACCATCCCCTCTGGGAGGCGTGATCTTCAGCATAACCCCTTCCGGCGTGAGACGTACGATCGCCTCTCCGTCACGATCGTCTGATTCGGAGGGTTCAAAACCGAAGTCCATATCTTCAACATCATCACTGCCGGCGAGGGTCGGCTGCGCCTGGAGGGGATAGGCAACGATCAGGTAGGGACGTTTTCCTATGCCGAGAAATCCGGGCGATCCTTTTTCAAGAATTTCGTATTCTATTTTCTTGACGGCCAGGCCCAATTCCACGGAGGCTTCACGGAGCGCATCATCGAGGGTATTCCCGCTGGCGTTTACAAATTTCTTCTCATTGTCCGCCCGCGCCGCTTTCTTCATATACCCCTGGAGTTGCTCCATCGAAACCATATTACATAATACCCCGCTTGACGCTTGTCAGGCGACCGCGCAGACGTACGATCGCCTTTGTGTGAAGCTGGGAAATCCGCGATTCCGTCACTCCCAGCACTGCGCCGATTTCCTTCAACGTGAGGTTTTCATAGTAGTAGAGGACAAGGACCTTCTTCTCCTTGTCGGGGAGGTCACCGATCGCTTCGACGATGACCCGCTTCATTTCCTCTTTCTCGACGATCGAGTCGGGATTCCGGCTCTGAGGACTCTCGATACTGTCTCCGATGGACATTCGATCGTTGTCTTCACCGGAGTACCATACGTCGTTGAGGGAGAGAACGGTAGTTCCGCTGATCTTGAGGACGAGCTTCTCAAACTCCGCTTCGGTTATCCCCAGTTCCTTCGCGATTTCCTGATCCGTCGCCGCTCTACCGAGTTGCGCCTCAAGGCGCCGGACCGTTTCTTCAAGTTCCCTCGTCTTCTGACGTACCGAACGGGGCACCCAGTCGAGTTGTCGCAACTGGTCGAATATGGAACCCCGCACGCGGGTCACCGCGTAGGTCTTGAACTTGACGTGCTTACCGGGGTCGAATTTTTCAATGGCATCGAAAAGACCGATGACGCCGTAACTGACAAGGTCGTCAAACTCCACATTCTGGGGCATACCAACGGCGAGCTTGCCGGCGACATACTTGACCAGGGGGAGATACTGTTTAATGAGGCGGTTTCTGATCGCCTCGTCTTTTGTCTTACGGTAAAGTCGCCAGAGTTCTTCTTCTGTCTTTTCCGTCAGTACACTGTCGCTCATTCCCCTCCCCAGTTATCTTCAGTGTAGCGTACTATTCTTTCTCGTCACGGCTCAACATCGTTTTCAACGCTTTTGCGATGGTCGCCGGATCGTTTCCGGCCATACCGCTCGCACGGGATGAAAGAGAGCGGCTCTCGCCGCCGCCTCCGGAACTTTCAAATCCGTCGAGACTGCCGCTTCCGGGCAGATCGTCTTCACCATCCTGTGACGTCGAAAAAGTGCTGGAAAACGCGCCGATGTCCGGCATTTCGTCCAGCACGGCGTCATCGATTTCGATGCCGCCGCCATATTTCCGCTCTTCTTCCGCCTGATGGGTCAATTCCCGGGCGCTGCCGCCGCCCTGTTCCTCAACTTCGTCCACCAGTTCATCGTCATCGTAGCCGCGGTCCGATACACCGGACCCGGCGTCGCCCGGGGCATCACGAAAATCCGAAGCATCCCCGTCGTCGAATTCGGCCGCCTCCGGCTTTTCAGCCCGCCGCGACGGCTCCCGGTCATCCTCTTCGTCTTCAAGCACGATATCAACTCGACGATTTTGTCTCTCATCCCCTTCTTCTTCATGCAAGTCTGAACGGGAATCCAAAGTATCAGAACCTTCAATTGCCGATTCTCCGTCAAAGAGGCCGGGTAACAGCCGCTCCGCGACGACATACACGCCCACGCTGCCAACTCCCAGAACGACGCCGCTCAGCAGCCCGCGGAGGATGAGAACACCAAAAGGTACTCCCGCAATCAGCGCGACGAGTATTGATAACACCAATCCAACGACGGCTCCGGGAACCGCAATACGCGTATAACGTTCCATCAATTCACATTAAAGAGTAAGGTATATCGAAAATCGTCGTCAAGTTACTGAAGTTTCCCGAAGAGACGTTTCAGAAACTGCCCTACTCCTCCTCCTTCCCGGTAATCCACCCGTTCAAGGCGTCCCGCAATCTGCTGCACACAAATACTCGCCTTGCCTTTCGGGTCAAGCACGACAAATGGTTTCTGTTTTAACACACCCTGCTGTACCGAAGAATCATCATAGACGTATCCGAGATAGTCTATTTTCAGGTTGAGAAACTGTCCCGCGATATTGATGACCCGTTCGGCGACCTTTTTTCCTTCGGTCACCGATTTCACGCGGTTAACGATGAGTTTCAGACCAAGGTTCAGATTGTCGATTTCGGTGGCGATGATCTTGATGATGCCGTAGGCGTCGGTAATTGCAGTCGGTTCCGGTGTCGTGACGATGATCGCCTCATCGGCGGCGGCAACGAACGCTATGACGTTGTTGCTGACTCCCGCACCCGCATCGATAATGACGATATCCGCCTGACCGATATGCTGAAGTTCCTCGATGAAATCCTGGCGCTCCTCTTCCGTGAGGTTCGCGATTTTCGCGAAACCGGACGCACCGGCGACGATCTGTATGCCGTAGTCGGTATCCATGATGATGTCGCTCATCTGTTTCTGCTTGCGAATCACGTGATAGAGGTTGTATTTCGGAATGACCCCGAGAACGACGTTGACGTTGGCAAGTCCCAGGTCCGCGTCCATGAGGATCACTTTTTTACCCATCGCAGCGTAACTCAACGCCAGATTGGTGGCGATGTTCGTCTTGCCGACGCCGCCCTTTCCGCTGGCGACGGTGATGATTCTCGTCCGCGACTCCGGCCGGTCCGTATCACCACGGTGACGCATGATTTCACGCAATGTTTCCGCCTGATCAGTCATTGTCTACTCCTTGTGAACAGGTTCAGGCTCTCGTCGTTCCACCGGGAGTTCTCGGAGCCGTCTGAGAAAGGTATTGTGTCGAGCCCTCTCAATATCCTGCGGTACACTTTGACCATCGGTAATGAAGCTCACCGACTTTTGCTTTTCTTTCAATGCACTGATAATCCCTCCGACAGTGGAGGTCTCATCGAGCTTGGTTACCACTACCGCCTGGTAGTGAAAGGGTTCAAAATGGCGCAGGATGTCGAGAATATCGGTTCTTTTCGTCGTGGCACTAACGGCCAGATGGACTTCCCCCCCCGCGGAGCGGACCAGCTTGTTCACCTCCGCAAGTTTTGCAAAATCGTTGGGACTCTTTCCTATGGTATCGATGAATATGAAATCGGCATCCCCGTTGAGGGCAAGCTGCTTTTCCATTTCGTCCACGGTCTCAACGGAATGGACGGGTATGTTCATTATTTCACCGTACTTCTCAATCTGTTGTAGCGCCCCGATGCGGTAGCTGTCGATTGTAAGGATCCGGACATCATAGGACGGGTCTGCAACGGCGCCGTACATGGCGGCAAGCTTGGCAATGGTTGTCGTCTTTCCCACTCCCGTCGGTCCGACAAGGACGAAGACGTGCGGGGTGCGACGACGCTCCTGCCACGGATAGATTGAGACGGCGTCGGTAATTCGCTGTACCGTCTTTTCCGCGACAAAATCAAAGTCCGACAGGTCGTCGTAACTGCACTCTTTCTTGAGGGAGGCCACCGTTTCCTCGATAAATGATCTCGAAAAATCGTTCTCTTCCAGCACCTCGGCAATGCGGGATACTCCCTCGGGATCGGCGCCCGCCTTGCCCGCCTCCCCGGGCCGGGACAGTTGGGCTTTTATTGACCGTATCTCCGAGAGAACCTCCGCAAAGTTTCCATTTTCCGGTGTCGAGACGGACGTTCCAGCGTGCATCGCTGTGGAGGCGGGCCGTCTATTCTCATCCCTTACAACGGACTGACCATTGGCCGTGGGGGCGGCGCCCTCCTGTGCCGATCCCAACGCCGCGGCAAGTATCTTTTTTCGCTCATCCAGCGCGGTGCCCCGTACCGTCGCCGTCCGTGGTTGCGGTGCGTGGGTGCAGTAGCCGGTGACCTCTACCGCCCGACGTCTGAAGAGGCCAAGAAATCCGCCGGTACGGATCTCCTTGCGGGCGAGAATGCGCGCCCTGTCGCCGTATTTCTTTCGTATGAGCGCCTGTACCTCATAGTCGTTTGGAGCTTGCTCCACAAAATAGTCCATCACGTGCCCCCGTTCGTTTTTTCAAATGAAATCTCTCCAACAGACTCAACTCGCACATCAGATACTATTTCCGGTATGGAGAGGACCGTCACATCGGGTAGTTCCCGTCGTATGCTCTGTTTTATAAGCGCCCGTGCCGCTTCGGAGGAGAGGATTATCGGAAGAAATCCCTGCTCCTGCATTGAGCGCATTTGGGTCGATACGCTTTCTATCCACCGGCGCCGCTCCGCCGGCGGTAACGCACTTATCGCCCCCGACGCCGTCTCGACGCGGCTTTCCACAATTTTCTGTTCAAGCGCAGGTTCCACCGTCACGACGCGAATCGTCCGATCTGCATCGGCGTACTGGAGACATATCTGTCGTCCCAACGCCTGCCGCGCCTTCTCAATCAGAAATCCCGGCTCCTTGCTGACACCGGCATAATCCGCCAACGCCTCAAGAATTGCAACCTGGTTACGTATGGATACATGTTCTTCAAGCAATCCCTGAAAGACTTTCTGAATCTGCCCGAGGTTGAGGGCGCCGTTTACCTCGTCAACGACGGCGGGGTAGTCCTGTTTGAGCTGATCCAGCATTTGACGCATCTCCTGCCGTCCCAGAAGATCCGACGCGTGGCGTTTAATGACTTCCGTCAGGTGGGTGGCGATAATCGACGGCGGGTCAACGACTGTATACCCTGCACGTTCCGCCCGCTCCCGGAGGTCGTCGGATATCCACCGTGCCGGCAGACCAAAGGCCGGGTCCGTGGTCTCTTCACCGGGAATATCCTCACGAGCCCCGCCGGGGTTTATGCACATATACTGGCCCATGCGTATCGCACCGCGTCCCACTTCGACGCCGCGGATTTTCAGAGTGTATTCACTGGGACCGAGACGCATGTTATCGATGATCCGTATTCGCGGCACCACGAGGCCGTATTCAAGGGCTGTTTCCCGGCGAATACTCGTAATTCTGTCGAGCAGTTCCGCACCCTTTTCCTTGTCCACGAGGGGAATCAGCCCGTATCCCAGCTCCATGGAGAGGGGATCAAGGGGCGCAACATGGGTGGGCTCGGCGTGCTTCCGGTCCGGAGCGGATTCCGCCGCCTTTTCCGCCTCCACCGCGGCCCGGGTCGCATCACGACGCTGCAGCCGGTAGGCGGTAAATGCGGTGAGTCCCGCCATCGGAACGAGGACGTACCAGGGGAAACCCGGCAGTAACGAGAGTCCGCCGAGGAATATGGTGGCAATCCAGTATATCCGGGATTGCCTGGTGAACTGACTGGCCACGTCTTCCCCGAACGTACCGTCCGAGATCGCCCGGGTGACGATCAGACCCGTTGCGGTACTGATCAGAAGGGCCGGAAACTGCGTCACCAGACCGTCACCGACGGTGAGGGAGACGTATGTATTCAGCGCCATGTTGATCGGTTCACCGTGAATCGTCGTACCCACGATCAGGCCGCCGATAATATTCACCACGGTAATGAGAATACCGACCTTGACGTTACCGGAGACGAACTTGCTCGCACCGTCCATGGCTCCGTAAAAGTCGACTTCCCGTTCCAGCTCCATCTTCTTACGGGTCATTTCCTCTTCCGTGAGGGTACCGCTGTTGTATTCGGCCTCAATGGCCATCTGTTTTCCCGGAAGAGCGTCCAGGGTGAATCGCGCTGCCACCTCGGCAACTCTGGTCGCTCCCTTGGTAATGACGATGAACTGAACCGCCACGAGTATGACGAATATGATCAACCCGATGACGAGTCCCTCGGTTCCTTCCGTACCCACCACAAACCGGGCGAAAGCACGGACAATCTGGCCGCCGAACGCGGAGCCCTGACTGAGAATAAGCCGCGTCGACGAGACGTTCAGGGCAAGGCCAAAGACGGTCGTGACCAGCAACAACGTCGGAAACACCGAGAATTCAAGGGCGTTTTTTGTATACAGCACGATAAGGATCGTCAGGAGGCTCAACAGCAGATTGGTCGCCATCAGGGTATCAAGCAGGACGGTGGGAAGGGGAATGATAAGCATCATTACCACGACGATCACACCTATTGCGACGATTGCGTCACTCCTGCCGCTCGCCAGGAGGCCTCCAAAAAAGCCGGGAGCGTTTGTCGTTTGTCCCGTATCAGCCATAGACTACCTTCTTTCCTTTCATGCGATACACTTCCCGGAGCACAATCACCATCGCTTCATAGAATTTTTCAGGAATCTGATCGCCCACTTCGACCTCGGCATATATCGCCCGAGCGAGGGGTTTGTTTTCAATCACCGGAACCTCCGCCTCCGCTGCAATACGCCGAATCCGCAGCGCCGCCTCGTCCTGACCCTTGGCAACGACCGTCGGCGCGCTCATCGACTGGGCATCATACTGGAGGGCAACGGCAAAGTGCGTCGGGTTGGTCACCACAACGTCCGCCGACCGAACCTGCTCCGCCACATTTCGCGTAAGCATTTCCTGCATTCTCCGACGAAGCCGGTTCCGGATCATCGGATCTCCCTCAAACTGCTTGCGCTCCTCTTTTACTTCCTGCTTCGTCATTTTCAGCTGTTCCCTGTGTTGATGGCGCTGAAAGAGATAGTCAAAGAGACTGATTACCAAGAGCACGATCGACGCGGCAAGGAGCAGGAGAAAAACCGTTTCAGCGATAAAGGAGAATGCGTATCGATAGGGTGCACGAATGAGATTTGCCAGGCGGTCAAACCTCGTCCGTATGACTGTGTATGAAATCGTGCCGATCAGGATGACCTTCCCGAGGCTGCGCATGAAGTTGTAGATCGCTTCCGTCGAGAGGAACGAACGCTGGATCCACTTGTCGAAGCGCGGGGCGATGCGATTGAAGTCAGGAGTGATCGGCTTCGTTGTAAAGAGAAATCCAAACTGGACGACATTTCCCACAATGGCCGCGACAAAGGCGACAAGCGCAATCGGCAGACTGATACGGACAAAATAGTGAAAGAACGCCCGCATAAGGATACTTCCCGACACGGGATCCGCGTCGGCGACGCGGGACAGATAGTACCGAACCATGTCCAGGATGTTGGACAGCATGAACTCGCCGAGTATTCCCAGGGCAACGACGGAGAAGAGGAGCACCACGGCGCTGCTTACGTCGGGACTCTTCGCGACCTTTCCCTCTTCCCGGGACTTGCGAATCTTCTGTTCCGTCGGGTCTTCCGTGCGTCCTTCGTCTTCGGCGGCAAACCACTGGGCGTGCATACCCGCAAGCTGTGCGGCGAGGGCGGAGCGGGATCGCATGAAATCGTCGTTCATGACGCTCCTCCCGGCGTTACGCCGTACTGCCTGGAAAACATGAGCTGTATTTGATAAAACGCGTTGTCGATGATCCCGTCAAAAGCCTCCACGAGAAAGGGGAGGATAAGAAAGATGATCAGAAATGCCAGCCCGATCGCCGCGGGAAAGCCGAGCATGAGGAGATTCATTTGCGGCGCCGCTTTTCCGAAAAGCCCCATGGTGATCTGCAGAAGAAAGAGGGTTCCGAGAATCGGAAAGGCAAGGACGAGGCTCTGCTGGAAGAGTCCTCCCAGGCTGGACGCCACGAGGGAAAAGAGGTCCCCTCTGGCGGCCGCAATATCCACAGCCCGCATCGCTGAAAAGGACCCGAGAACTCCATAGAGAAATATCCGCTGCAGACCCGATGAAATGACGAATACCATCATGGCGACCATATTGAGGAATTGACCCACCAGGGGGATTTCGATCTGGGCAAGGGGATCAAAAACCTGAGAAGCTCCAAATCCCATCTGGAGAGAGAAAAACTGCCCCGCCAGCTGGAAGACCGCAAACATAACGACCAGGAAGAGCGCCGTAATGATGCCGATAAGTGCCTCCCCGACGGCAAGAAGAACAAACCCCATGACGCTTTGTGGAATGACATATCCAGACGCCAGGACGGAGGGAAAGACTGCAAATCCCGTAAAAAAGGTTATCCCCACCCGGGCAATTCCCGGAATCGCGGCGGATGAGGTGATCGGCGACACACGCACCAGCGCGTAAATACGAACAAAGATGAGGAAGAACAGTGGTGCTGCAACGGCGATCCTTTCGAGTATCATCAGCCGGCCATCTGGGGAATCTGTTGAAATAAGTTGATCGTATATTGAACCAACATCTGTATCATCCAGGGCCCGAAGAAAATGAGAGAGAGCAGAATGGCCGCGATTTTGGGCACGAACGTGAGGGTCTGTTCCTGGATACTCGTCGTCGCCTGAAAGATGCTGATGATGAGACCCGTCACCATGCCGATGATCAGCGCCGGCGCGGCGACGACGAGGAGTTGAAAGATTCCGGTCCGAAACATGAGTACGGCAAATCCGAGATCCATTAAAAACCTCCAAAGCTGGCTACCAGCTGCTGCACAATCAGATTCCAACCGTCGACGAGTACGAAGAGAATGAGCTTGAACGGCAGGGAGATCATAATCGGCGGCAGCATGATCATACCCATCGACATGAGCGTCGACGCGACGATCATGTCCACGATAATGAAGGGGATGTACAGGAGAATCCCAATCTTGAACGCCACCGTCAGTTCGTGCAGGATGAATCCGGGTATGAGCACGTAGGTTGGCACGTCCGCAAGGGTCTGGGGCTGCCCCAGACCGGCTATGCGCATAAAGAGCGCCACGCTTGAGGGATCGCGTTCCATTTGACGGAACATGAAGACACGGATCGGACCTTCAAAGCGCTGGTACGCCTCGTCCAGCCCGATTTCACCGGCCTGCAGGGGCTGATAGGCATTTTCATACATTTCATTGAAGGTGGGCCACATGAGAAAGATCGTTATGAAGAGGGCGATACCCAGAAGCACCTGAGTCGGCGGCACCTGCTGAAGGGACAGCGCCCGTTTGACGAAGTCGAGCACAATGGCGATGCGGAGAAAGCTCGTCATGATGATGACCATCGAGGGCGCGAGACTCAGGACGGCAAGGATGAGCAGCAACCGCAACGACAGGGCGACTTCCTCTCCCGTCTCCGGCGCACGGAGCTGCATATCCACAAAGGGGATTTGCAGTCCCGTCTCTCCGTCGGCGGGGTTCAGGAGGGGATCGGCAAATGTGTTCGCCGTCGGATTACGTACCGATTGGGCCGACACCGGGTCGGTTATCGCGAGAACGAGGAGTATTCCGGCAAGTGTGGTGAGCAGCGCCGGTCTCGTCCGATTCATCGGAGATTCCTCAACCGGTTCTGCTGTGCCTTCAGCAGCGACATCCCGGGCCGATCGGCCACCTCCCCCTTGCGGGAATCGGCTGCACCCGGAACGGCGGCGTTCCCCAGCCACTGGGCCAGGACCGAACCGAATGTCCTGCCTCTGCTTCCCCCGGTACTCCCGGAGGAGTGGGCAAGGATCAACTCGTCGATCGTTTCCTGATCCTCGACGCGGGTGATGAGATGGAGTCCTCCATCTCCACCGCCGAGAATCATTACCTGCCGGCCGATCATCACCGCATGGAGTTCCTGATTTGTGCTGAGAGTTCGACTGGCCAGGACGCGTATGGGAGACTCTTCGTCGCTCGCCGGTGATTCTATCCGTCGCCGCAGCAGGGTAATGACGCCGTACACGGCGGCAACGACGAGAAGAAGGACCACCACCATGCGTACCAGATCCCACACACCGAAGGTGTCGAGTTCAGCCGGCGCATTTTCCCCTTCCCCGGTGCCGCTCCCGCCGTCTCCGGAAAAGACGTATTGCTCCTCTCCCTCCATCGGTGACGCACCTGTGTCGTCCGGAGATTCAGAGATGCCGGTGTCCTGAGCATATACCGGTATTGTAGATACAGAAAACAGGAGCAGACCTGCCAGTACAGCGGCGCTCCAAAGACGTGATCGTTTCACTTCCCCTCCCCTTCCGTTTGACCCGGGTCTGCCGCCCCTGTCAAACGGTATTACAATCAGGTCATATCACTCACCCGCTCCATTGGAGATACAATTTCCGTTACACGTACACCGAAGTTCTCGTCGATGACGACAACCTCTCCCTTTGCGATGAGTTTATGATTGACAAGAATATCCACCGGTTCACCGGCGAGTTTGTCCAGCTCTATTATCGTACCTTCACCCATACCGAGGATTTCCCGAATGAGTTTCTTGGTACGCCCGAGCTCGACGGTCATTTCCATGTACACGTCCATGAGCAGACCGATGTTGCCCTGCTCCCCGGACCCGCCGTGCTGCTGGAGGCTGGGGAATTGGACAGACTGTACGTTGGCGCCACCTCCGCCGAAGCCGGACATACCGCCGCCCATCATGTTTCCCATACCGCCTCCGTACATCTGTCCGCCCTGCTGCATTCCCTGACCGCCGGCGGATTGCTGCATCCCCGCGTTCTGTTGCGGTGCGCCGCCCGAACTCCGGCCGCCTGCCGGCGCAAGGCGCGCGGCAAATTCGCTTTCAAAAATTTCATAGAGGGTCGCACTGTTATCCCCGAGGGTTATCGAGTAGCGCGCATACACCGGATCATCCGGATAGGACACACCCGACACGTCCACCGTCGTCGCTTCCGGAGGCGATGGAATGATTGTGATTCCCGTCCTGTCACTCAGAACGTTTACCACCGGACCGGAAACCTGGGAGAACACCTCCTGCACGGCGTTGAGCGCGGCGGCGTCGAGTTCAATGTCTTCAAGCCCCATCGAAGCAGAGGCAAACTGAATCGCGTCATCCTCGGACAGAAGGTACAGATGCCGACCGGCGTCACCGAAATTGTAGGTGATCTGGACCATCTGCCCCTTCAGGCCGGAGGGTGTTCCGCCGTTTACCGTCGGCTGTGCAACCTTCACCTCTTCACCGGTGATCATCGCCATATTTGACTGTTGTTGCTCCACCGTTTCTCCGAGCGCCGCTTTCAGACCGTCCAGGGAGCCGCCGGACGCGGACGAGCTTCCACCGCCGGAGCTGTCTCCGAGATCTATATCGCCGGTTCCCGCGAGGAGGGCATCAATTTCGTCTTGGGACAGTGAACCGTCGCTCATTCCTTACTCTCCTTCTTCCGCCACAAGCTCTTCAAATTCCTCTTCCTGTACCTCTTCGATCATCCTGATGACCTGAACGGCGAGCTTGTTTCCTATCTGTCCCGGCTTGCACCAGAATTTTTTTCTGTCTCCCACCCGTAGGGCCATATTGTCGTGAATGTGGGTACCCTGCAGACGAATAACGTCACCGACCTGGAGGCCCAACACGTCCCGCACCTGCAGATCCATCGATCCGACCTCCACGACCATGGGCACTTCGATCGTGGCGAGACGCTCCCGCAGGATATTGAGATTCTCAGTCGTTGCGCCGCGCCGTACCGAGGAATACCAGTATTGGGCGGACAACTTGGAAATGATCGGTTCTATCGTCAGGTAGGGGATACAGAAATTCATCATCCCTTCCACGTCTCCGACCTTCGTCTCAAGGGTGACCAGGACGACCATTTCCGAGGGCGGGACAATCTGGGCAAACTGGGGATTTGTTTCTATCTGACCGAGCCGGGGCCTGAGATCGATGACCTGAGACCACGCCTCCCGCATGTTTCCCAATATGCGGACGATAATCCCCTCCATGACCGTCTGTTCGATATCGGTAAGGTCACGACTGACCTTGGTGCCTTCACCCTGTCCTCCGAAGAGGCGGTCGATAATTGCAAAGGTAATCGCCGGATCCACTTCCAGAATGGCAGATCCTTTGAGGGGATCCATGTTTATTACGCCGAGGGTTGTCGGATTGGGGATGGACCGAATGAATTCTTCATAGGTGAGCTGATCGACACTTGCCACGTGGACGTTTATGAGACTGCGTAACTGGGCGCTCAACGCCGTGGTCGTCAACCGGGCAAAGGTCTCATGCATGATGGAGACGGTGCGGATCTGTTCCTTTGAAAATTTGTCGGGACGCTTGAAATCATAAATCTTGATCTTTCGAGACTCAGTCGGCTGAGTGCGTTCTTCCGTCTCGACATCACCTGAGGAAATTGCGGTGAGTAGTTGATCAATTTCGTCCTGCGACAGGACTTCATTCATGCCAGTATAAACCCCCTCCCTTTCTCATTTTTTACACATGTTTCCACCTTTTGCAAGCATGAAAACGCTTTTTTCTAGAATTCTATAAATTCGTAACGGTCAAATGCGACGTCCCGAATGTCATTGGTCATGATCCTGTTTATCCGCTCCGTGAGTTCCCGCTTCACCCGCGTCCGGTTGGCGTTTCCTTCCAGCTCATTTATGGAATGGTCCGCAAAATACATGTTGATCGCCTCTTTGATACGGACCCGTCGTTGAATGAGCTCGGGGAGCACCGCCTCATTTTCGGGGCTGTAGCCGATGTGGGGCAGAATAATAAAAGTCCTGGCGACCTGGTCGGTGGTCCGCCCGCGAATCTCGCCGACTTCACTGTACCAGTCGAGGAGTTCGGCGCTCTGATCCTCGTATTCACTCTCCAGTGGAAGGCGGGTTGCCGTAGCCTGACTGCCGCTTCCCATCATCCGCACGGTTATGACGACCACCACCACGATAAAGATGATCGCGCCGATGACGATGGCGCTCCATTTGAGAATGTCTATGACGATGGCCGGTAAAAAGCCTATTTTCTTTTTGCCGGTCGTTGACTGTTGCTCTTCACCTCTGCCTTCATCTTCAGCATCAAACATTTCGTCCGACATGGCTTATCTCCTTGGTCCTCCGACGGTCACAAATGACCCTCGGTCAAAATAATCACATCTACCCGCCGATTATACGCCCGGCCCTCGGCGGTGCTGTTATCGTACATGGGTCGCGTATCACCGAGCCCCATGACCTGAAACTGTGTCTCGTCGACGCCGAACTCCTGGAGGTATTTAAACACATTCAGGGAGCGTGCAACGGAGAGGTCCCAGTTTGACGGCCACGGCCCGTCGGGATCGGTCGGGACCGCGTCGGTATGCCCTTCAATGCGGAACGTCCGGTCGTCAAGGGAGTCGTTGTTCAATAACCGGGCAAGTTTCTGCAGGATTTCCCTGGTCTGCTCGATATTGACCTCCGCACTGGCGGGGCCGAAAAAGGCGTCCGACGCGAGAGAAATGACGAGCCCCCGTTCATCCTCCTGTACGCGGACCTGCTGGGACTGGATCTCCGGGTTGAAAATGCTTACCGCCTGTCGCCGTGCCTCGTCCAGCGCCCGTCCCCGTTCCATGGAGGGCAGCGTCTCTATCGTATTTCCCAGCTCCGCAAGCGGCCCCGCCTCCAGGGTGTTACCCCCTTCAAGGTTTCCCAGACCGGGAAAGGCCGCCAGAATGAGTCGAAGCTCGTGACCATCGATGGTAGCCGTGGTCAGGAGCATGACAAAAAAGGTGAGAAGGAGCGTAACCATGTCCCCGTAGGTCAACATGTAGTCCGGTGCGCCTTCGGGGGGGACATTTTTTGCATTTATTTCGCTCTGCTGCCATAGTCGTTTCTTACCCGATCATCGATCAATCCCCGCCGCTTTCCTGGCGTACCGCCTGTCGCTGTCCGGGAGGCAGGAACGAAACGAGTTTTTCCAGGAGGATACGGGGATTGTCTCCGCTCTGAATGGAGAGTATTCCCTCAATGACGATCTCCCTGACGCGGGACTCCTCGTTATTGCGATCTTCAAGTTTGCTCTTCACGGGAATGAGGAAGAGGTTGGCGAAGAATGATCCGTATAATGTGGTGACAAGAGCGGTCTGCATACCGCGACCGATTGCGGAGGAGTCACCACCGATGTTCCCAAGCATTGCGATAAGACCTACCAGAGTTCCGATCATTCCAAATGCCGGAGCGATCTTGGACCAGTCGTCAAAAATCTTGATTCCCGTCTCATGCCGCGCCTGAAGCTGATCGAGGTCGGCAAAGAGGATGCTCTTAATGATGTCAGGGTCCGTTCCGTCTACGACGAGCTGAATCCCCTTCCGCATGAACTCGTCTTCCACCGCGTCGAGATTGTCCTCAAGCGCGAGAAGCCCCTCCTTGCGGGCGCGATCTGAAAAACCGACGAGCTGACTGATCAGCTCTTCTTCATTCCAGTTCGTGGTGGTAAAGGCGTGTCTCAAATAGGAACCGACCCCGAGAATCCGGGCCAGGGGGTTGGCAACCATCATGGCGCCAAATGAGCCGAGGAGTGTAATGAGAACTGAGTCAATGCTTATGTACGGTCCGATACCGACGCCGCCGAGGATGATACCCATGGCGACCATGACAAAACCGACGACAAGCCCAAGTACTGTTCCTAAATCCACCGGTTCCTACTCCTCATTGTTGTACACGCTCAATTCCTTGCGGTACGTGACAATCCGTTCAAGGATCGTCTGGTAGTCTTCCTTCACCACCAACCGTTTCCCGGAGAGCATGATTAACGTCGTATCCGGATTCAGCTCTATGTATTCAATCTGATGGGGATTGAGATAGAACTCACGGCCGTCAAGTCTCGTCAATAGTATCATGCTCTCCTAAAATACTCCCATTATCGCTTCAGTGTTAAGAGTTCCTGGAGCATCTGGTCCGACGTCTGAATCGTCTTGCTGTTGGCCTGGAAGCCCCTCTGGGTAACGATCATGTCGGTAAACTGCTCCGCCAGATCGACGTTGCTCATCTCCAGGGCGCCGGCGATGATATTGCCCTTGCCGGCGACACCCACCGTCCCGATATCGGCGATACCCGAGTTTATGGACTCCTGGAAATTGGTGTCACCGCTCTTTTCCAGCCCGCCGGGGTTTCGGAAGGTCGCAATCGACAACTGTCCGAGGGAGCGGTTGTTTCCGTTTGAAAAAATTCCCGTAATGATTCCGCTGGAATCGATACGGTAGTCTTCCAGATAGCCCATGGGGAATCCGTTCTGCTGGAAAACCTTCGTCGAACTTGACGAGGCGTACTGGGTCATGGAGTCGACAAAGGCGCCCTGCTCCCCGAGATTGAGATTGAATGTCTGAGTCACCGGACCGTCCTGGGGCAGACCCGTCTCGGGATCGAGGGGAATACTCGTCGCCGGAACGTCGTATGTGACCTGAACACTGATCATGTCTTCGTCGGCGATACCGCCTTCACCGTTCTGGGCGGAAAGGAGGGTGCCGTCGTTTCCAAACTCGACGATGAAGGTCTCTCCGTCGGCGGCGTCGACGCCCCCTACCGATACCTGTTGGGGAATCGCCTCTTCGTCCTCGGGGTTGATTGCGACGGTGCCGATCCACTGGTTTTCAGCGTCGGGGTTGCGGGTAAAGTCTATGCGCAGGGTGTGGGTACCACCGAAGGAGTCATACACGTCGTATTCAACCGTCCACGTTCCGTCCTGAATCTGGGCGTCCGTTGCGCCGGGCGGAATGATCGGCGTATTTTTGTTGAGGTTTGAAGCGAGATAGACCTCCGTCGTCTGCTGCGCCGGGTCCTTGCTTCCCACGGGAATGATCAGATCCTCCACCGTCGCCGACGTATCGATGAGAGTCTGGCCGTCCACCGTCTCGGCGTTCCAGCCCTGCACCCGCATGCCGTTTGCCGGATTGACGAGAAAGCCTTCGGAATCGACGTTGAAGTTACCCGCCCGGGTGAAGAAATCCTCATCGCCGGCGCGAAGGACGAAAAAGCCCGCTCCCTGAATCGCCACGTCGCTCTTGACCCCGGTGGTCTGCAGCGAGCCCTGGGTATGGATCGTGTCGATGGAGGCAACCTGCATTCCCAGTCCCACCTGTTTGGGATTCACACCACCCACCCGCTCATTTGGTCGGGCCGGCCCCTGCATCATCTGGGAGATCATGTCCTGAAAATTGACGCGTCCCCGCTTGAAGCCGGTGGTGTTGACATTTGAAATGTTGTTACCGATCACGTCCATGCGGACCTGATGGTTTTGTAGTCCCGATACGCCGGAATACAATGATCGCATCATGCTGCTGCCTCCTATTGAACGACCCGAACAAGGTCGGAATACTGATACGTTCCGCTATTTACCGTTAACTCGGGCATCGCACCGCTGGTTACGCCGGTTACCGTCCCGCGAATAAGCTGTTCTCCCTGCTGTATTTCCACGGTTCGACCGAGGAGCTGCAGCGCCTGATTTGAACTCAGGAGGGAGTTCATTTCCTGAAAACCCCGGGAGATGTTGTTCATCTGTTCCAGCGACGAGAATTGTGCCATTTGGGCGATGAACTCCTTGTCCTCCATCGGTTTGGTGGGATCCTGGTTCTGGAGTTGGGTCAAAAGAATCTTGAGAAAATCATCGCGCCCGAGCTCCTGGCCCGCTCCACCTTGTCGTTGCAGTGCGCTGTTAAATGCTTCCACCTGTGCCTGCGTGCGTCCGCGTTCGGTGGAACTCATCGACATCGGAATATCCATTCCAGCTCCTTCTTATGCCACCAGATTGATGCGCCGGTGGCTGTAGTCATTCACTTCAATTACGGTGATGCTCTCCGCAAATGCGTCGGCCCGGCGTCCCCTCGATGCGTTTCCGCCGCGGGAGGAGCGTCCGTCGTCGTCCGACGCGGCGTGATCACGGGGATCACCGCTGGCAACGTCGAACTCGCCGACATCCAGCCCTGCTTCCGCAAAAGCCCGTTGTAGCGCCGGGAGATTCTGTTCAATCACTTCCCGTACGCTTCCATTATCGACAAGAATCCGTCCGGCTATATGGCCGTTTTCCATCTGGAGGTTAATCCGCACACGGCCGAGTTCGGGCGGTCTGATGATCAGTCGAATCTCCGCCTTATCGGCTTCAGAAAGCATGATTTTCGCCTGTCGGACGATGTTTGCCCCCAGATCTCCATTGAGTCGACGGGAAAGGTTTCCTGCCGCCTGATGCGTCCCTACCTGCCGCTGGGTATGTTCCGTGGCGGGTTGGTCAAGGCGGGCGGAAATCATGCGGTCCAACCGCTCCTCTACCGGGAGCTCCTCATTCCACTCTTCGCCGGTGATCGGTTCCGTCGATGTTTCGAGTGCGTCCCTGGAGGTGCCTTCCCGTGAAAGGTTGACCTCGATGTCCGTGACATCCCGGCCGCGCCGCACCGTCTTTTCAGCGTCCGGCTTCTGTCGGACCGCCGCCTCGGGTACGGATCTATTTCCCGTCTCCTTGAGCCGGCTCTTCCCGACACCTTTTCCCGCCGGCGACGTGTTTCCAACGTACCCCTTCTCCACAGTCATACCGTCGCGGGAAAGTGCGGTGGACGCCTTTGCGCTTTTGTGGGTCTCCTTTGTTGCGTCGGATGCGGCAGCCATCGCCGATGACGACGGGACAGCCCCCTCTTCCGGAGATCCATGGGTGTCGGGATCGGCGGCCTTCCCCTCGCGGGGAGCGTCGACTGTACGACTCGTCGGCTCCGCCGCCGCAGTCGCGGAATGTACCTTTCCCTCGTCCCTGACTGCATTGCCGGGTGATGTCGCCGGTGCGTCCTGTTTCGTCGACGCCCCTTCAACGACGGTGGAGATACCTTTGTCTTTGCTGCCTGTCTTGAGGACCGTCGGAAAACCCTGGCCGCTTTTGTCAACTTTTACCGTTTTCACGGTCTCGGGAGAGGGCAGTTCGCCGTTCTTTCCAGGAAGTGCCCGGTCATCCCGCGCCGCCGACACGGTCTGTCGTGTTCCCGACGCCTTTGCCGCGGTTTTGACCGGATCATCACCGTCGGACGTCTTGTGCCTGCCTTCCGGTCGGGCGGTCCGGGCGGATTCGGCGTGATGCATGGCGCTCTTGGTCGCCTCATCCTCGCCGGAGCTGTCTATACCCCCGGGCTTTTTCTTCGGTGAGCTGCGATCATCCCCGGATTGTTGCCCGGGCTGACCGCTCCTTTGTGGTTTCTTTTCAGGTGGTCCTTCCGCCGCTCCGACTCCCGAGAGGTAATCCTGAAAGGAAGTACCTTCAGATGACGAAGGGGGTGCGGAGTTCGGTGCCAACCGGGTGTGGATATCAAGTCCGACACCGCCGATTAATTGCACTCACATCACCTCCCGTACTAGTCTACAGGCTTGAGGGTCATCTTCCGCTGAATATCAGCCGCGCGTTCCGCCGGAAACCGTGCAAGCCACACCGATACGAGGGACAATTCACCCGCTTCCTGTGCCAGCTCTTCGGTTACCCGCAGGGTGTCGATCAACAGTTGATCGTCGTAGCCCGTCAGGATTTCAACGGCGTCATCAGGTCGCATGCTCGTAAGATCACGCGAGTTTTGCTCAAGCACCGCTCTTCTATTTTCGTACCGTTGGAGCCGTTCATTAAGCGAAACTTCCCGTTCTTCCAGTTCGAGGATGCGATCTTCGAGCATTTGTTCCTGTTCAAGAAGGGCCTGTCGTTCTTCCTCGATCGCCTGACGACTGTTCTCGACGTCGGCCTCCCGGAGTTCCACCGCTTCCTGAAGCTTCTCAAGACGAATCCGGTCCATGAGGAGAATGTCGTCCGGATCGGGGGCTTCCGACCGGTCGTCCGCTCCTACGATGCCGAGGACCGGACGAAATGCGTCCCGTACATTCAGCAGTCCCAGGTAGTCAAACCAGAATAAACCTCCCGCGACGAGCGCGAGGACCAGGAGTATGAGAAGGAGTATTTGTGGAATTGCGCCGATTTTGCTGTATCGTACCGCCATCTCTACCGTCCTCCCTGCGCGTGGATGTGTTGTGCCACTTCATCAAGTCGGTTTTGTTCCGCTTTTCTCTCTGTTTTTATATGTTCCCGCGCCCGCTTGTCGTGCAGTTTCTGCATGAGTTCAGCCTTTTGCTTCGCTTCACCGTACCGAGCGGCGGCGGCGGCGCGTTCTTCCTCGGCGGTGACGAGCTGTTTCTCGAGCTTTCTCATCTCTACGGCCAGGCGGTAGGCGTACTCCTCCGCCGCACCCCGCCACCCCACATCGACGGCATCCGCCGCGGAGGATCGCTCAATGAGCGCGGACCGTCGCAGCGCCTGCCGCTCGTCAATTGCGCGCTGAATCGCATTTCGTTTGTTTGTTGCCGCCCCCAATTCCAGCCGGCGTTGTTCCTCTTCATGTTGCCGCAAGTCCAGAATCGACTGAAGGCGAAAGGAAAACTTACGCATCGATATCCTCGTCTTCCGTCGGAGACTCCTCTTCCATGCCGGCAACGGCATAGAGCATTTCTTTCGTATCTTCAAGGGAACTGCGTTCTTCTATCTCCTGTTGCAGCAGGGCATTGATCTCCGGACGCCGGCGTATCGCCTCGTCCACATCGGGGTTGCTGCCCGATGTATATATTCCGGCATTGATCAGGTCCTCAGTGTCCCGGTACGTCGCCAGGAGTCGCCTGACCGTCCCCGCCGCCTTTCGGTGTGAGGGCGCACATATACGCGTCTCCAGGCGGCTCACGCTTCCCAGAACGTCTATGGCGGGATAGTGGTAGCGGGCGGCAAGGTCGCGACTGAGGACGACGTGGCCGTCCAGGATCCCCCGGACGGCATCTGATACCGGTTCATCCAGATCATCCCCTTCCACGAGGATTGAATAGAATCCGGTTATCGTGCCGTGTTCGCTCGTACCGCACCGCTCAAGCAGCTGGGGAAGAATCGCATCCACCGACGGGGGAAAACCGCGGGACGCGGGACCTTCGCCCCGGGCAAGTCCGATTTCCCGTTGCGCCCGGGCAAAGCGCGTGACCGAGTCAAACATGAGCAGCACGTCCTTTGCCTGGTCCCGGAAAAACTCGGCGATGGCCGTCGCGACATAGGCCGCCCTCAACCGTGCCATCGCCGGTGTATCCGACGTGGAAACGATGACGACGCTCCTGGCGAGCCCCTCTTCTCCGAGGTCGTTCTCCAGGAATTCCCGGACCTCCCGTCCGCGTTCTCCGATCAGGGCTATGACGTTCACGTCGGCGGAGGTGTTCCGGGCCACCATACCGATGAGGGTGGATTTCCCGACGCCGCTACCGCTGAATATGCCGAGACGCTGCCCCTTCCCCGTCGGAATGAGGGCGTCTATGGCGCGAATGCCCGTTTCGATCTGCTCGGTAATGCGGCGACGTGTGAGGACGTTGGGCGGCTTTGCCAGTGCCGGATAATAGACGCCGCTTCCGATTTCACCCTTGCCGTCGATGGGTGAACCGGTGCCGTCCAGAACGCGTCCGAGGAGCTCTTCACTCACCGGAATATCAAGTGACTGGCCGAGACCGATGACGGGGTTGCCGACCTCAATCCCTTCGGTCTCCGCATAGGGCGAAAGCTGTACGTAGCTGTCGTTCAAGCCCACGACCTCGGCCAGAACCGTCCGGCCCGTACGTTCGATGACGATCTGACACAGCTCTCCCACACGGGCGGGCGGGCCAAAACTCTCGATTTTCAGACCCTGCACCGACTGAACACGTCCGATCTGCTTTATCGTCTCGGTGTGATCCACCAGGGCCTGGTATTTTTCAAGAAACTCGACGGCCATGGTGCCTCCTACCCGCTCGTTGACGACGCACCACTCTTGGTTCGCGCCGTAATCGGCGTTATTTCCAGTATCCGATCCTCTATTTCTCTCAACTGGGAGGAGATGCGGGCGTCGATCTCGCCGAAGTCCGTCTCAATGATGCATCCTCCGGGATCTACGGTCGAATCCTCGGCGATGGTTATATTTTCAACCCGTTCGGCGGTCTTGAGGATGTCCGCCTTATGGCGGGTCGCAATTTCTATGTCGGCCAGATTCACCCGGACAATGACGTCGCTCTTCTGCTGCAGGCGTTTGAGAGACTGGACGATATTGTTGATGACCACATTTTTCTGGTTCTCGCTGATAACCTTGATCACCTTCTTGGCGATACTCAGAACGAGGCTGATGACCTGGCCTTCGCTTTCCGCGATGATCTCGTTTCTCCGCTCAATCGCCTTGGAGAGAATGACGTGAAATCGTTCTATGACGCGCCGGAGTTCCTCCTTGCCCGCCTCGATTCCCTCTTCCCGACCTTCTTCATATCCGCGTTTGCGCGCTTCCTCGACGATTTTCCGGGCTTCCTCCTGGGCGTCGGCGATGGTCCGGTTATGCTCCTGTTGCGCCGCCGCGGCGGTACGTTCCGCTTCCTCCTCGGCGTCCTTCTTGGTCTGATTGGCCTGTTCAGTCTTTTCCCGTATCTGCCGGAACGCCTCTTCCTCCGCTTCCTGAACGATCTTTTCCGCCTCGGCCCGGGCGGCGTCGATCATTTCCTGCTTTTCCGTCTCCCATTGTTCCTTGAAGTGTTCCGCTTCCTTCCGCAACTGCTCCGCCGTCGGCCCGGTGTACTCCTCCGCCTTCGGGATCGGCTCCACCTCCTTCAGGGGTTGCACCGCGCCTCTTCGGGAACCTGCCGGTTCAGGCGGCTTGAGAAATACCTTGTGTCGCTTGTATTGGACCTCTCCGGAACGAAAAACGTTTTTCGACATACCTTACTCCACTCAGACGACGAGTTCGTCTTCTCCGGCGCGGGCGACGACGATATCCCCCGATTCTTCGAGTTTTCGAATAATGGAGACGATCTTCTGCTGACTCTCTTCGACGTCCTTCATACGAATCGGGCCCATGTATTCCATGTCGTCCTTCAGCAGCGCCGCGGCACGCTTGGACATGTTGCGGAATATCTTGTCCTGGACCTCCGTATCGACGGACTTGAGCGCCTTGGCCAGCTCCGCCGTGTCGACCTCCCGCAAGACCTTCTGAATCGCCCGATCGTCGAGCATGACGATGTCCTCAAAGACAAACATGCGTTTCTTGATCTCTTCCGCCAGTTCCGGATCTTCCTCTTCCAGACTTTCGATGATTCCCTTTTCCGTCGAGCGATCCACAAGGTTCAGGATCTCGACGATACTCTCGACACCGCCGGCGACGGAGTAATCCTCACTGGATATTGAGGCAAGTTTCTTCTCAAGTACACGTTCGACCTCCCGGAGCGTTTCCGGAGAGGTCCGATCCATCGTAGCGATTCGTTTTGCCACATCCGACTGAATATCCTGGGGAAGACTCCCCAGAATGACACTCGCCTTCTGCGGTTCCAGGTAGGCAAGGATGAGGGCGATCGTCTGAGGATGCTCCTGCTGGATGAAGTTCAGCAGATGAGTCGGATCGGTACGGCGTATGAAATCAAAGGGCCGTACCTGCAGACTCGTGGTAAGGCGGTTTATGATGTCCACCGCCTTTTGCGACCCGAGACTCTTTTCAAGCAACTCCCGGGCGTAGTCGATGCCTCCGGAATTGATGAAGTCCTGGGCCATCATCAGTTCCTGGAACTCCTGGAGAACCGATTCCTTCTCCTCATTGCCGAAGTTTTCCATTCTGGCAATTTCAAAGGTAAGCGCCTCGATTTCGTCTTCCCGGAGGTGTTTAAAGATTTCGCTCGAAATTTCGCTGCCGAGAGTTACCAGAAAGACCGCCGCCTTCTGACGCCCCGTAAGCTGGGCCTTGTGGCGCTTTCCGCCGCCCATCGATTGTTCCGTCTGTTTGGCCATACGCTACTCCTCCGCCAGCCACGTCCGGATGAGTTGAGCCACATCCTCCGGATGCTCACGGGCCGCATTGATCGCCATCTCTTCAAGCTCCATGCGTGCCCGTTCCTCAACGGACATTTCAACCTCGGCACTCTCTTCCTCGGCGCTCCGCAGCGCCGCTTCCCGCATCGCCTGATGCTGACGGGCCAGCTCCTCTTCATGGAGGCGCCGCCGCCGTTCGATCTCCCGGGAAATGAGGCGGAATACGATGAATGAAATGAGCAGTACCGCAATTCCGATCAGAACATACAGAATGATCATCTGGAGTTGACGCTGTCGCCGGAACTGCTCGTCCTCCTCCCGGAATTGTGCGGAACGGTCAAACTGGATGTGCCTGACGCTTACCGCGTCGCCCCGGTCCTGGTTGAATCCGATAGCGTGTTCCACCAGCTCCCTGGCGGCCGCGATCTCGTCCGGCGCCACCGGGGTATACTCTCTGACGATTGATCCATCGGAACCGATTTCCACCTCACCGCGGTCAGTATATGACCAGCGCCAGACACCGTCTATGGCGACACTGGCGGTGATTCGCTGAATGGTGGGGCTTTTTTCTTCGGTAATGCGGCGGGAGTTCACCTCGTTGTTAATGCGCTCTTCGTCATTGTTCCACCGCCCCACAAGACCTTCAAGATCCTGGTAGGCCGGAGGCGTCTGTCCTTCCATGCCCGGAGGGCCTTCGGGGTTGAAACCGGTCCCTTCATAGCTCTCATCGATACGCTCGATGGACCGGGGTATGGAGAGCACGTATTCGGTCTCGTCAAAGGGCGTGCGGGGGTTGTCTTCAACGGTGGTGATTGGAAAGAACTCTTCCGTTTCCTCCGTCCGTTTGCCCATATCCATATCGACATTGATGTTCACCACTTCCACCCGATCCCGACCGTATATTTCAGACAGGGCTGAAACGATGGCCTCGGAGTATTTCCGCTCCTGGTCGCGAATGATCTCCAGCTCCCGCCGCGTCAGTTCAAGGCGGTCAAACTCCTGGAGGTCCTGAAAATCGTTCAGGGTGACGCCCGACGGATCGGTGATGGTGATGTTTTCCTGGGTCAGGCCCTCGACGGCAAACTGGATGAGCTTTTCGATACCTTCAATCTTGGAGCGGTTTTCCCGGATGTCGCTGCGGGGTTTGGGGGTGATGATGACCGAAGCGGTGACGGGATTCTGCTGCTCCGCGAAGAGCGTCTCCTCGGGAATGACGATGGTAACGCTGGCGGCGTCAATATCGTCCAGCGCGGTGATGTGCTGTTCCAGTTGGCGGGTGATGCTGCGCCGGAGATTCACGTTACGTTCAAAATCTGTCAGCGTCCATCGCTCCACGTCAAAGAGTTCCCACGGATCGGTACCAGAGGGTATGAGGTCCTCCCGGGTAAGGATTGCCCGCATCCGTTGTGCGGTGCCGCTGTCGGGGACCATGATTACATTTTCAGAGGTAACCGTGTACGGCACGCCTTCCTGGTCGAGGCGGACGGTAATGTCCATCAGCTGTTGCGGATCGTTTATCGGCTGGCTCAGGAGCGCCACCTGAGAAGGAGAAGCGCTGAATACCATGAGCATCACGACACCGAGAATGGTGACGCCGATGATTGCAAAGAATACGAGTTTCTGCGGCAGCTTCCACTGCCCCCACATCGTTTTTACCCGCTCTATGAGGCGTTGTAACGATTCGTTCATGTTCCCCTCCCCCAAGGTTCAAAGCGACGCATTACGCGGCGTCTGTCGCGTCTCATCCGTCGTGTGCCGCTGCCGACCGGTACACGACCCGGATCTTTCTATCTCAAGTTCGTAATATCCCGATACGCCTGAATCACTCGGTCGACAACGTTCCTGGTGATACTGAGCGCGGTTGTCGCCTTTGCGGCGGCAATGGTCAAATCGTGAGGCTCCACCGATTCGGGATCCACGATTGCCTGCACCGAAAGCTGCTCATGGGCGATCTGCTGGTCATTGACGGCGTTGAGGCTTCCCAGAAGGGCATCCCGAAAGGCGGTATCCACCGGCTGGTCGCCGATCGCTTCCCGTCCGCCCGGTACATGGGCCTGATGGGTCCGTGCGAGAGCCATTCGATCTGCCGCCGATCCGATCGGTTCAAAAACGTTCATCTACTACCTTCCTATTTCCAGCGCCCGCTGAAACATCGTCTTGGCACCGTTAACTACCGCCACATTCGCCTCATACGCCCGGGACGCATCAATGAGGTCAACCATTTCAGTGACCACGTTGACATTGGGATATTCCACATAGCCCGCCCGGGGACCACTCTGGATTGCATCGGGATGGGTGGGATCGTAGACGAGGCGGAGTTCACTGTCCAGATCCTTTTCCACCTCGGTGACCCGGACTCCCTTGCCGACGCCGTTGTCGAGTCGTCCCGGCAGAAAGGGCGTGCGCCATTCCGGCCCGTCCGTGCGGGGCCGCAGAATAACGCGGCTGCGCCGAAAGGGCCCACCCTCGGTGGTGCGGGTGGTGTTGGCGTTTGCGATGTTATCTGCAATAACGTCCTGTCGCAATCGTTGCGCCGTCAGTCCGCTTGCCGCCGTATTGATGCTTGAAAACATACCCATTCCGTTACTCCCCTATTCCTACTGCAACACCAGGTTGATCCGTGAAAACGCGTCGGCCACCGACCGCGTCATCATTTGATACGCCAACTGATTGTTCAGCAAATTCATCGATTCAACATCGATGTCCACGTTATTCCCGTTGTTTTTTGCCGTCGTGGTGAAGTCGAGGACCCGTCGCGGTCGTACATCGCGATAGTCGAGACGCTTTTCAAAGGAGATATGCCGCTCGTCGGTCAGGGCCGCTGAAAAACGGTCCCGCTGTCCCTCGCTCCGGAGGGCGTATGCGAGCCGGGACTCGAAGTTGACGTCGCTCCGCTTGAAGTTCGGGGTATTTCCGTTGGCGATGTTGTCGGCGATCACGTTCTGGCGCAGCAGACTCGCATCCATCGTACGATGCAAGATGCCGATCTGTCGTCCAAAACCGGTATTCTCAAACATTCACTCTTCCTCCACCCTTTGATGATCGGTATGCACGCCCCATCCTTTAGAGGATGTAGCGCGTCAAGTCCTGATCCTCCACAACGTCCTGCAGCCGTTCATTCACGTAGTCCCGGGTAATGGGTATGCGCTGCCCCGACAGATCGGGAGCGTTAAAGGAAACGTCTTCCAGAAGCAGCTCCATGATCGTGTGCAGCCGCCGGGCACCGATGTTCTCGGTCCGGCTGTTCACATCCGCCGCGATACGTGAGAGCTCGCGTATCGCCTCGTCGTCAAACTCCAGATTGACCCCTTCCGTTTCCAGGAGCGCCGAGTACTGTTTGATAAGGGCGTTTTCCGGCTGCGTGAGAATCCGGTAAAAATCGTCCTCTCCGAGCGCTTCAAGCTCCACCCGCAGGGGAAATCGCCCCTGCAATTCCGGTATCAAGTCACTGGGCTTACTCATATGGAACGCCCCGGCGGCGATGAAGAGGATGTGGGAGGTATCGACGATGCCGTACTTCGTGTTGACCTGGCTCCCCTCGACGATGGGAAGGATATCCCGCTGGACTCCCTCACGACTGACGTCGCCGGTTGTGTGTCCTTCCCGGGTCGCAATCTTGTCAATTTCGTCGATGAAAATGATTCCCGTATTCTCGATCCGGTCCCGGGCGAGTTCCGCGGCGCGTTCCGTATCGACAAGCTTCTCCGTTTCTTCCTGCATGAGGTACTCCCGGGCCTGTCGTACCGTCATGCGTCGTTTTTTGCGTTTGCCGCCGAAAATATTGCCCAGATTACCGAGGTTCAGATCCAGTTCTTCAAGGTTATTGCCGGAGAAGATCTCGATGGCAGGGGTGTTCTGCTTGCTGACCGAGACCTCCACCTCTTTTTCGTCGAGCTTCCCCTCCCTCAGCATTGTCCGAAATCGTTCGCGGGTGTGCTGGGATACGTGGTTTCGCTCTCTTCCCGACCGGCCGGCGTCCCCCTGGGGAACGGAAATGATTTCCCGCTCCTCCCCGCCGTCGGCGGAAGCGGCGTCTCCCGCCGTTCCGTCGATTCCCGGGAGCAGTGCGTCGAGGAGGAGTTCTTCGGTCTGAACTTCCGCCTTTTCCCGAACCTCTTCCTTCAGTTCGTCCTTTACAAGCTGAATGGACGTTGCCATCAGGTCGCGGACCATTGATTCCACGTCTCTGCCCACATATCCCACTTCGGTATACTTGGTTGCCTCAACCTTCACGAAAGGGGCCCCCGTCAGTCGCGCCAGACGCCGGGCAATTTCGGTTTTTCCTACACCGGTCGGCCCTATCATAATTATGTTTTTAGGAGCGATTTCGTCCTGCATCGCCTCAGGCAGCTTCTGCCGGCGCATCCTGTTGCGCAACGCAATTGCAACCGCCTTTTTTGCCTTTGTCTGACCGATGATGAATTTATCCAGCTCACGGACGATCTGTGCGGGGGTCAAGTCTTCCAACTTCATGACAACTCCTCGACGGTAATTGAGTGGTTGGTGAAGACGCATATTTCTCCGGCGATCATAAGGGAACGTTCCGCGATCTCCCGGGCGGGAAGGTCCGTCGCGGCCATAAGGGCCCGGGCCGCGGCAAGGGCGTAGTTGCCGCCGGAGCCTATGGCCGTTACCCCGTACTCGGGTTCCAGAACGTCGCCGGTGCCCGATATGAGCAGGATGTTTTCCCGGTCCGCAACGATAAGCATCGCCTCCAGACGTCTCAGCATACGATCGGTCCGCCATTCCTTGGCCAGTTCAACGGCTGATCGCGTCAGATCGCCGGCATACTCCTTTATGCGCGCCTCAAATCGTTCAAACAGGGTAAAGGCGTCGGCTGTGGCGCCGGCAAATCCTACCGCAATCTTTCCATCGTACATGGTGCGGACTTTTCGGGCATTCCCCTTGATAACGGTGTTTCCCATGGAAACCTGGCCGTCACCCGCTATGGCGACGGCGCCGTCCCGCTTGACGGCAACGATTGTCGTGCTCCGCACTTTCGGTGTGTCATTTTTCATTGTATTTCTCCTTCCGTCGTGCATGGGGATGGGCGTCCTCATACACGCGCTTCAGCCGTTCCATTCCCACGTGGGTGTACACCTGCGTCGTTGAAAGGGAGCGGTGACCGAGCATCTCCTGGACGATTCTGATATCCGCGCCATGATTCAGCAAGTGGGTTGCAAAGGAATGGCGAAATCCGTGGGGTGTAAGGTACTTTGCCAGCCCCGCATCGGAAACCCGTTTGCCGATTATGAGTGCGGCTCCCCGGGGGGTCAGTCTCCCGCCCCGCAGATTGACGAGGAGAGCCTTCTGTTCCGCCAGTCCTCTGCGGGTGAGAAACTCATGCCGGTATGGAAGGTATTCCTTCAAATAGGTAAAGGCGCTGTTGCCGAGAAATACATAGCGATCCTTTTTCCCCTTCCCATGGACGAGGAGCGCCCGTTTCCGAAACACAAGGTCGTCCACATTGGCGTTGCACAACTCGCTGATTCTCGCTCCCGTTGAGTAGAGCAGCTCCAACAGGGACCGCGTACGCAACGACGCAAAATCCTCCGCCGGGAACTCCAGGAGCTGGGCCATTTCCCGCTCAAAGAGCGTTTCAGGCAGGCGTTTCGGCGTGCGGACGCTTCTTATGGACGCCGCCGGATTTTTGCGGGTGATGCCCTCCTGCTCCAGGAAGGAGAAAAACCCTTTTAACGCGGAGAGACGCCGGTTCACGCTCGTCGCGGCGAGTCCCTGTTCCGTGAGCAGACGTACCCACCGACGGAGCAGACCGTCGTGTACATCCGCCGACGCCGTGATTTCCTGTTCTTCACAGTACTGCACAAAGGCGAGTAAATCGTTTTTATACGCCTGAATGCTCGCCGTCGCGAGTCCGCGTACTCTCTCGAGATATGCAATGTACCGTTCCACTTCGGAGGCAATCTGCGTTACCTGCATTGATGTACAACTCCCCCTTCATGAAAGATGCGCCGAAACGCGCTCCTTCCGTCGTCCCGTCCTTCCACGCCGCAGGGCGAGCCAAAGGCACCGAGGGCAGGATGGTCAAATTCCGCGTCCGACCGTGAGGTCTCCACCCTGTCGCGGGCGCCTCCTTCGTATTCAGACTCAGCACCGATAAGGCTCAACACCTCGGCGATGGATCCAACCGTTCGAGCGCCGCCTTCCATGAGACCGGCGGTACCCCGCCAATCCCTTCCTGCGGTGTGGACGCACACCTCTTCTCCAATATCCGCGGCAAAATCGGCGGATATGAGCGCTCCCGATCCTTCCGGCGCCTGCACGACGACGGTGGCGTCGCTCAAACCCACGATGATCCTGTTCCGTCCGGGAAAGCGGAATTTGGCGGGCGGCATTCCCGGTGGATATTCACTCAACAACACGCCGCCGTTTCTCAGAATGTCCGCAGCCAGCGGGCGGTGTTCCCGGGGATAGACGGTATCTATTCCCGATCCGAAGACCACGACGGCCCTTCCCCGTTGCGAGACGACGCCCCGGTGGGCCGCCCCGTCTATGCCGCGGGCCAATCCACTGACCACGGGAATGTCCCATCGCGCCGCCTCCCGGCCGAGGTTAAAAGCGGCTTTAAGACCGGTCGCGTCGGGTTGGCGAGTTCCTACGACGGCTATTCGGCGATCGGAAACGGTCGGAAGGTCAAGTGTCGCCGGGTCTCCCCATCCGTAGAGAATGGCCGGAGGATCGTAGAGCCGCCGCAACCCGTCCGGATATCTTCGCTCTCCGATCCACCGGAGAAAACGGTCGGCGCCCTTTCTCAGCCATCGGAGGTCCCTTTCCACGTCAGGCAGCAGCGCGTCAAAGTCCAGCCCCCTGCCCAAAGTCCGTCCTATGGCGGTCTCGATATCGAAATGGCTGCAACGGCGCAGTTCATCGACCGTGGGATATCGATGGAGCAGGAGGGTACGCTCAAGCGCACGGAGCCGGGAACACCTGCCGACGAGCAGAAGCGCGAGGTCGTCGGGACGGTTCCCGTGTGGCTGAGGTGCACACACCGCATCGATGAGAGAATCACGATCGGGAGGTCTTGAAGGATTCCCTGTCACCGCTTCATCCTTCATCGTCCCCCCTCCAATACGTTCCGGTTGTCCCGCGCCTGGGCGCGCTGTTCCTGAGAAGGTGCGTTTTGTGCAAGATAGTCGTATATGTCGATCGCCTCTTCGATTTGCCCGTTGCGAACGAGAATGTTGGCGTGAAGAAACCGCACCGCAGGATCTCCCGTCTCGATCTGTGACAAGCGACGCGAATAGGTGAGGGCATCCTCCGGACGGGAGAGATCGTAGGCAAGCAGTACGGCAAGGGCAAACAAGGCGTCCTTATAGTCGGGACGCAGGCGAATTGCCTCCCTGAAATGGCGTTCTGCATCGGCAAGATACGATGATTCTTCTCCGTCAAGCATATGGGCTCGCGCAGTCCGTGCGGAGGCAATACCGACATAGTAGTAGACCACCGCATTGGCGGGCTGAAGTTCCATTGCCCGCCGCAATGCTTCAAGTGCCGGTCCGTACATCTCAGCCTGTATCAATTCATAGGCGAGAAGCTTGTGGAAACTCGCCGAACGGGCGTACGCTTGTACCGCCTCTTCTATCTCCCCTTCCGCACGCCGAATGTCTTCACGCAATTCATCCATGCGCTGCGAAGAGACCCCGACCTCGTCGTACCCGGTCGGCTCCGTTTCGGCGAGAAACTGGAGACGCCGGTCGTCCCGCTGGGAACAGCCGATGAAAAGGAAGAGACTAATCACGGTGATGACGGCGACGAGTTTTCCCGTTTTTTCAGGAGCTTCAAGTCTCATGAAGAGCTTCCTTGTTCAATTGCCGACCGTTCAAAGAACGCTTTTGCTTCACCAATACGCGGCGACAGCGTTTCATTCCGAGTTTCCAAGTGTCTGTCTCCCGTCGTATCTTCCCATCGGTCATCAAGTATCCCCTCGCCTCCTATCCACGAGGATGGTATCGATTGTGGTATTCCCGTAGATCTTCCGTATCGATATGGGTATAGATCTGAGTCGTTCCGATGTCGGCGTGACCGAGGAGTTCCTGAACGGCACGAAGATCGGCTCCCCCTTCCAGGAGGTGGGTGGCAAAGCTGTGTCGGAGGGTGTGTACTTTTGCCGAAATTCCCACTGCCTGGGTCAGCTCGTGGAACCGTTTCCACATACCCTTGCGGGAGAGCCTCGTACCCCGCCTGTTCAGGAAGACCGCCCGCTCGGTCTGGTTTTTCATAAGCTGCGACCGGCCCTCGGAGAGGTATCGATTCAGCCACGTAATAGCCTCTTCACCGAGCGGAACGAGGCGCTCCTTGTCGCCCTTTCCCTTGACGAGGACCAGTCCTTCCCGGACATACAGATTGCCGACGTCCAGGGCAACCGCCTCGGAAATTCGCAGCCCTGCGGAATAGATGAGCTCAAACAACGCCCGGTCACGCAGCCCCCCGGCGCTTCCGATATCTATCGCCGCGAGCAGCTGCTCCACCTGCTCCACGGAGAGGACACCGGGCAGTCTGTGCTCACTCCGGGGACTTGTCACTTTCAGCGCCGGATTGTCTTCGCGAATTCCCTCGAGAATGCAGAACTGATAGAACGAACGCAGAGCGGACAGATTTTTCGCCACCGTTCGCTGATCGAGAGGCTCTCCGTCGGCCTGCCGCTTCAGGAGGTAATTTATTACTTCCGCGGTGGTCAGATCAGGGAGCGACCCGCCGTCCCGGGCCACCATGGCTGCAGCGGCGCTGCATTCCCGGGCGTAGGTCTCTACGGTCTGACGGGAAAGCCGCAGCTCCACCTGGAGAAAGTCGGTGTACCGCTCGATTATCGTGGCCGTTGCCGACATCATCTACCCTCAAAACCCGCTGCGACGGGCGCGACGGTGACGGATGATGGCGGGAACCCCAAGCTGATCATCCTCGTCCCTCATTTCGGAATCACCGAAGAGATCTTCCTGCGGCGCCGTACGGGTCAGATTGTTCCACGTTTCCAGATTGATAAACTCCGAAGCGTCTTTCTTCGGATCTTCCCTGGTCGGTTCCGTCGTCCGATCGTCTTCGGTGCGGGAGACCGCTTCATCGGCGGCAAATCCCGTTGCAATGACGCTGACCCGCACCTGACCTTCCAGACGGGGATCCAGCGCCGTTCCCGCAATGACAAGCACATCTTCATCGGCGTTGGCGGTGATGATTTTCATGATCTCTTCGTACTCGGAGAGGGTGAAATCGCCGCCACCGGTCACGTTTACGAGGATTTTGTCGGCGCCTTCGATATGGGCGTCCTCCAGCAGCGGATTGTTGATTGCGTTCGTCGCCGCATCAACAGCCCGGTTTTCCCCTTCACCGATGCCTATACCCATCAGGGCGTCGCCCTGTCCCGACATGACCGTACGCACGTCGGCGAAATCGATATTGATCATGCCGTCCTTCGTGATGAGATCGCTGATGCCCTGAACCCCCTGACGAAGCACGTCGTCGGCAACGAGAAACGCTTCGCTTATGGGAGTGTTTTTCGCCACGATTTTCAGGAGGTGCTGATTCGGAATGGTGATCAGCGTATCCACCGCACTGCGTAGTTTGCTGATTCCCTCCTGCGCGAGCGCCGCTTTCCTCCGCCCCTCGAAATCGAAGGGTTTCGTCACCACCGCCACCGTCAGAATTCCCAGCCCCCGGGAGATCTCGGCGATCACCGGCGCCGCACCCGTTCCGGTACCGCCGCCCATGCCTGCCGTGACAAAGACCATATCGGCCCCTTCCAGCATGGCACGAATCTGTTCCTTGTCCTCCTGGGCGGATTTTTCCCCGATTTCGGGCTTGCCGCCGGCACCAAGTCCTCCGGTGATCTTGGTCCCCAGGGGGATTCTCAGTTCCGCCTGGGAACTTTGAAGCGCCTGGAGATCGGTATTCACCGCTATGAACTCAACATTTGCCAATCCCGTCTGGATCATTCGGTTGACTGCGTTACTGCCGCCGCCGCCAACTCCGACGACCTTAATGACCGTCGGGCTCGTTCCTGACGCCGCGATCGAAAGATCATCTTCATACACTTGAAAATTCATGCACTCCCCTCCTCTTGTGCATCGTATCGTTTCTCTACCGCTAGAAAAAATGTTTCATCCAGCGTCGTAATCCTTGTACAAAGCCGCTTTTCCGTTCCTTGGATACTCCCGCATCGGCACGCCCCAAACGATGGTTGTACAGGACGAGGCCGATGGCGGTCGCAAATTCGGGATGCTGATACGCATCCACAAGCCCGCCGTGTCGCCCCGGTTGCCCGATCCGCGCGCCCAGGTTGAACATGTCCTGTCCGAGTTCCACGACGCCGGGCAGGTTGGCACCACCCCCGGTCAGGACAAGGCCCCCGGCGATGCGGTCAAGGAGACGCTGTCTGTCAAGACGATCCCGAACCATTTTGAATATTTCGGTCATTCGCGGTTGTATCACTTCGCAAATCTGGGAACGGGTGCACTGTATCGGTGGTCTGCCGCCCACCCCGGGTACAATGACCGGTTCCCCCTCTTCCACAAGGGGCATATATGCACACCCCGCTTCTTTCTTTATTTTCTCCGCCGAGTCCGTCGAAGTCTTGAGCATGATCGAGAGGTCACCGGTGACCTGGGATCCGCCGACGGGAAGGACAAAGCTGTGGTACGGCGCCCCGTCACGATACACAAGGACGTTTGTCGTCCCTCCGCCGATGTCTATGACGATGACGCCGAGGTCCTTTTCGTCTTCGGAGAGAACCGATTCGGCGGCGGCGATGGAACTGAAGACGACGTTCTGGATTTCAAAGCCCGCCCGGTTGACGCACTTCACCAGATTCTGTGCCGCCGTCACCGAGCCGGTTATGATATGGACCTCCACTTCAAGACGGACGCCGATCATATCCAGGGGATTCTTGATGCCCGATTGCTCGTCGATAACAAACCCACGGGGAATAACGTGGAGAATTTCCCTGTCCATCGGGATCGATACTGCCCGGGCCGCCTCTATCACCCGATCGACGTCGTCTCCGGTGATTTCACGACCCCGGCCGGTTACGGCGACGACACCGCGGGAATTCAGACCTTCGATATGACTTCCCGCAACACCACTGACAACCCGCTTCACTTCGCGGCCAGCCATCTGTTCCGCCCCCTCGATGGCATCCACCACACTCCGAAGGGTCGCTTCGATATTGATCACCACTCCCCGACGGAGACCCGATGAGGCGGCCGTACCGATTCCGATTATCTCCAGTTCACCCCGGTCATCGTACTCGGCGATGGCGCAGGTGATTTTGCTGGTCCCGATATCAAGACCAACGATCATGTCATTCGCCGGCATTGAGGCCCTCCTTCATGCGATACACTATCTCCCCCGAGCGAAAATCGATTTCCTGCACATCCCCTGCGATACCCTGCTGAGAAAGCACGTCGAGAACCATCAGCGCATAGGTACACGTCTTGCCGTCAAATGATTCGTTCATTCGGACGGGCACACGATAGCTCCCCATATAGAGGAGGACGTCAAACACACCAGCCCGCAGCGATTCCAGACGGACCTCGGAGATGAGCGAATAGAGTTGCGGCGACGAACGACGCAAACCGTACAGGCTTTCAAGGACCGGCTGGACCGACTCCGGCAATGAACTGCCCACCACGCGGCCCTGGAAGGTTATTCCCGAGATCACCGGGACATCATAGCCCTCTCCGGCCGCGCCGTCGGCGAAGATCGCACCCGATTCATCGATAAGGACGATTCCCGTCTCGTGGCGGCCTTCTATGAAGGACGCCACGAGAGGTCGACGACGATCCATGCGGAGCGTGACGACATTGGGGAATCCTTTTGTCACCTCAACAGACCGGATCGACGGGTATCCCTCGATTCGTCGGGCAATTTCGGTCTCATTGACGGCAAAATAATGCGCCCCGTCATCCAGGCCGGCGAGTTCAAGCAGTGCATCCCGATCCATCTCAAAATCAGCCTGCACGACGACACGGGTGATCCGCAACCGGGGGAGCACTACGGTTACGGCGATGATATAAAGGACCACAAAGAAACTGAGTCCCGCCGTAGCTACGGTGAGAATGCGACGGAACGCTGCGCCGTCGCCTCTTCGTCGGCGCCGCTGTTTCTGGAATGCCATCGCGTTAGACACGGAACGCCTCCCACGACGATCTGCCGACCGTCGAAAAGGTGCGTGCCGTCGGTCGCTTCACCGTCGGTCCCGACGCGTTGATCATCAGACCGCACATCGTGAGGGTAACTACCAGGGCGGAACCACCGGAAGAAAAGAACGGAAGGGGAATACCCGTTGCGGGTACTGCGCCCACGACTACCGCAATATTGAGAAGGGCCTGTATGGTGATACTGCCCACGAAACCCGCCACCACAAGGGACCGGAACCAGTCATCCTGCCTGGACGCCAAATAGAGTCCCCTTCCGGCGAAGGCGATAAAGAGAGCGGTCACAATGAAGACACCCACGAGTCCGAGCTCTTCGGCGAGAATGGCAAAGAGAAAATCAGATTGCGCTTCCGGCAGCCCGCCGAGTTTCCTCGTACTTTGGCCGATGCCGACGCCCCAGAACCCGCCGTTTTCCAGGGCACGACGTGCGGCGAGAATCTGAAATCCGCCGCCCGACGGATCATGTGCGGGTTTGAGAAATGCGATTATTCGACGCACACGGTGTTCACGACTGAAAACCATGATGAGTGATATGGGCACGATAACGGCAAATATGCGCAGAAAATAGGAGACCGGTACTCCGGCCATGAAAAACATCGTCAACGAGACGAGCACAAGAAAGACGGCGGTGGAAAAGTCATTCTGCAGAAGAACGATTCCCGCGAAAAAGAGGACTATCAATGAGGGCGGAAGCAGTGACTGGACGGGCCGGGTAAAGTCCCCTTCCCTCCGCGCAAGAATGTGCGCGAGATACAGAACGAGGGTGACCTTGATCAACTCCGATGGCTGAAAGGAGACGTTGAAGATGATGATCCATCGGCGTGCGCCCATGTATCGGGCGCTCACACCGGGAACAAATGTCAGGAGCGCCACAACCGTCGTTCCCAGCACGAGGTAGGGAAGAGATTTCCTGATCACGTCCAGAGGGAAAATCATCGCAATTGTCATCATGACAACTCCGACAAGGGCCCACATACCCTGACGCATGACAAATCGTGTCGGATCGCCGTAAAGCTGCTCCGCCCGGAACCATGAGGCCGACCAGAGGACACCAATACCGACAAGGACGAGAACAAAGATGATTCCGATCATGACGGGGTCAAATCGGGGTACCTTTTTTTCGATCGGTTCGACAAAAAATCCTCTGCGTCGCATCACGTCACCGGATTTTCAATGTGGAAAGACTGAGAATGGCGAAAAGCCCTCCGAGGATCCACAATCGGAGAACAACCTTACTTTCCGGCCAGCCGAGCAACTCAAAATGGTGATGTATCGGCGCCATACGAAAAACGCGCTTGCCCGTCAATTTGAACGACAGGACCTGAATGATCACCGACACCGCTTCGAGAACGAAGACACCTCCTATGATGATGAGCAGAATCTCTTTTTTGGTCATGAGCGCGAGTACGCCGATAACGCCGCCGAGAGACAGACTGCCCGTATCGCCCATCATGATTTCCGCGGGATGCCCGTTAAACCACAAAAACCCGACACACGCTCCGACGACGGCCAGGCTGAGAATAGCGAGCTCACCGCCGCCGGGAAGATAGGGGATTTGGAGGTACTCCGCATAATCCACGCGCCCCGTCACATAGGAAAGAACCGCAAATGTCAGCCCCACCATGAGGACAAGACCCGTTGCGAGGCCGTCGAGCCCGTCGGTCAGGTTTACGGCGTTGGACGTTCCGATGAGCAGCACCATTGCAAATGGGATATACCATATTCCCATATCAAAAACGGGAGATTTAATGAACGGGACGTAGAGCTTCGTCGCGTGTTCGCTCCCGAATCGGTAGAGCAGAAATCCGACAATAAAAGACACGACCAGTTGCCCGATAATCTTGTACCACCCGCGCAACCCGTCCTTGTTTTTCAATCTGATTTTCCGCAGATCATCGACCATCCCTATCAGACCGAACCCGACGACCGCGACGAGGGCAATCCACGTATATGATACGGAAATATCAAGCCACAGCAGTGCCGAGACGATAATAGAGACGATGATCAGAACTCCGCCCATCGTCGGAGTACCTGATTTGGAAATGTGGGACTCCGGACCATCGTGGCGAATCTCCTCTCCGAAACGGAGAATACGCAGCTTCCGTATCGTCCACGGTCCGAAAAGAAAAGCGATCATCAGGGAGGTAATCGCCGCGTAGGCACCGCGAAAGGTGATGTACTGAAAGACGTTGAAGGGAGTAAAAACGTTTGTCAGGGGAAACAGAAACTCCTTAAACACCGCCGCCTCCTTTCTCCGTAAGGAAAGGCAGAATTTTTTCAAGCTCCATCGCCCGGCTCCCCTTCAAGAGGATGATCTCATCTCCTTTGATTTGTCGGGACATCAGATCAACAAAGTCGGCAACCTGAGGCACACCCCACAGGGACGTTTCATCCCGGCGCCACGCGCGCACCCCTCCCTCGGCCGTTCCCTCCGGAACGATCCGTGATGCAGCGGAGATAAACTCCCCGCCGACAAGATAGATTGCCGACGGCCGGAGTCGAAGGGCGTGTTCAAGAACCTCCCCGTGAGCCGCGGCGGTAAAATCCCCCAACTCACGCATCTCACCGAGCACGAGGATGAGAGGTGTCCCGGGAGTATGGTCCCGACGGAGTTCATCGATCATATCAAGGGCCGCGTGCATTGAGTCGGTATTTGCGTTGTACGCGTCGTGTATGACGACGCCGCCTTCGGGCATGTGAAAACGCTGCGCCCGTCCCTGGGGCAGGACCTTCATCCGGGACCCCAGGTCTACGGCGTCGGGGGACACATTCATGACTTCCGCCACCCGCAGCGCCGCAAGGGCATTGAGGCAATTGTGGCGCCCCCCGATGGGCACATTGACGGTCAGCCCTGATTGGAACGTAATGGTGGAACGCTCCCCGGCGGCTGCGATCACCGCGTGTTGTGTCTCCGGCCCGAAGTACATCACCTGACCGGGGACTCCCTCACGCAGATAGTCCGCATATTCGTCACCCTCAAAAAGCAGCAACTTTTCCGCCCCGGAAAACCGCCGGGTGATCTTCTTTTTTTCCGCGGCGATTCCGTCCCGGCTTCCGACACGTCCGATATGGGCGTGACCGATGTTGGTAATGACCGCGATTTCCGGCCGAATGATATCCGCAAGGGCTTCCATCTCTCCCGCCGCGCTCATGGCCATTTCATAGACGGCTATGGCCGCCCCCGGGGGAGTAGAAAATACGGCGAGGGGTACACCCGTTTCGGAGTTGAAATTTCCCGGACTGCCGTAGATACCGTCAGTTCCCGAGAAGGCGGCGAGGATAAACTCCTTGGTTGTCGTCTTTCCATTGCTTCCGGTCACTCCGATGCGGACCGTGTCGGACAGATAGGTGTCCACATACCACGCGGCAAGCCTGTGCAGAGCTGCAAGTGAATCGTTCACGATGATCACCGGGAGACTCCACGACACGTCATCGGGATCACGCTCGTGCTGAACGACGGCGCACACGGCACCGGCCGCGGCCGCATCGGCGACGTATCGTTCTCCGTCGGCGTGCTCTCCCTGCAACGCAAAGAAGAGCGCGCCGGCGCCGCAGGCGCGGGAATCGATAGCCACCGACCTGACAGCACCGCTTTCATCCGGTACGCCGCCGGGATGCAGCGCAGTACCATTCACGATGGCTGCGATATCGGAAATAGAGGGAAAGAGCGTCGGCTGATCTTTCGTTTCGGTAGTCGACGTACTATTCACCGACAAACCACCCGCGTTCAAATCGAATTCGTTCAACCCTGTCGGCGGGTACCGGCATCAATCCGAGATCCTTTTCGGCAAGCTGCCGCACCCTGGAAGGCGACCGGAGCCCTGCGATACCGACAATGAGGCGTTTGTTTTCCTCAAGTATGCGAATGTGTTCTCTCTCGATACGACCCAACTGACCTTCAAGGCGGCTGAAGCGATAGGCCTGCCATACATTACCGACAAACAGCGCCGGGGCAAGAACGATAAGAGAAAGTAAAATAAGTTGTCCCGTCCGTTTACTCATCGTTTCTTTCCTTTTCAAGAACACGCAATTTCGCGCTCCGTGAGGCGGGATTCCTGAGGATTTCGTCATCCCCGGGAACCACCGGTTTTTTTGTCACCACCGCGTAGTGACCCTCTTCTTTAACCATCGGTCGTTTTTCGTCTTCTATAGAGGCCCTGGCAAGCGTCCTGAACGTGTGCTTCACGATCCGGTCCTCCAGGGAGTGAAAACTGATGATGATCAGCCTCCCTCCGGGGTTGAGTGCCGCCGCGGCGCGGGGAATTGCCCGTTCCACCCGTCCCAACTCGTCGTTCACGGCGATCCGTATCGCCTGGAAGGTACGTGTGGCGGGGTGATTCCGGCCCCTTCGATACTGGGCAGGTACAGCCCGTGCAACACACTCGGCGAGAGCTTTCGTACTCTTCAGCGACGCCGGTCGTTCACTGCAGATCGCCCGGGCGATCCGGCGGGAATATCGCTCTTCGCCGTAGCGGAAAATGATTTCTCCCAGTTCGAACTCCGAAATCGACTGAAGCATCTCTTCAGCGGTGGGAACATCCCCTTCCCGGTTGAGGCGCATGTCCAGGGGACCATCTTCACGAAAGGAAAATCCCCGCTCCCGCTCCTTGAGATGGACCATGGAGACTCCCAGATCCATCACAATACGATCGAATCCGCCCTCAACCTCAAGCACCTCGTCAAACCACCCGTGGATGATCTGCAGGGCGTCGGTCGGGCCGATACGACGACGGGCCCGTTCTATCATCGCCGCGTCCGCGTCAATCCCAACAAAAGAACATGATGGACAAAGCTCCAGGAGGCGAGCCGTATGGCCGCCTCCTCCCAATGTAGCGTCACAGATGCGACCGCCCACCGGCATCGGCTGCATAAACCGTTCTACCTCACGGGGCATCACCGACAGATGGTCAACTTCCATGACTAAAAGAAAGAGACGGACCCTCCCAGTTCTTCGGCCGCCTCCTGAAACTCATCCTCGTTCTCGTCAAGATATGTTCGATACTCATCGACATCCCAGATCTCTATATATTTCTTGATCCCGTGCAATATGCACTCTTTTTTCAGTCCCGCCGTCTCTTTCAGACTGGGCGGTACAAGAATTCTTCCCGTCTTGTCCAGTTCCACCTCCTGTGCGGGAGCGATGATACGCCGTTGGAGCAACCGGGCGCGTCGTGAAAAAGGCGACGCCGCTTCCATCAGCCGATCACTCAGTACTTTCCACTCCTCCGGCGGGAACAGCCAGAGACAGCGGTCGATACCGGAGGTGATTACCAGGGTGTTTCCAGGCACTTCCGACCTGAGCTTGCTCGGAACGAGTAAGCGTCCTTTGTCGTCAAGTGCGTTGCGATACTGCCCAGTAATCATCCCTTATCTACCACTTTCCCCTAAATTTTCCCACTTTTTCCCACACCTGTTATATAGTAGACCACCCATGGGTAATGTCAATCTTTGTAGACAGAATTCCTTTAAAAATAAGAATCCGGGAGAGAGAAGTACTTAACAGACGATTAGGTCGGGGGTGGCGGGGGCGTTTATTGCGCTACCCAGCCGAAAGAGAGAAGAAACAGGGAGGTTATCGCAAAATGCGCTACGGAACGTCGGGAAAAGCTCAGACGAGGTGTCTGATTTGCTCCGTCGTGGGAAGTTTCATCCGCCGGTAATTGAAATCGGGGAAAATGGGATGCTTCTTTTCGACCGCGGTGAGCCATTCGGTTCCCATATTCCGCTGCGACAGCGCTTCATAGACGCGGGTGAAGTTCAGCAGATGCTCTTTAATGCGCCGTTCCGCATAGGGAACGACTGTCCGGGCGTTCATGATAAATGGCCAGTCGGAAGCCATGCTCAGGAGCACTTCCCGTGCCGCCTGATTGAGGGCGCGTTCCTTGAGTCCCCCTTCATCGGGAAAACGGGCCACAAGCTCCGCCATACGCTCGATTGCCTGATGGGTGTGGCGATAGACCCAGTCGTTGGTGCCGTCCAACCACACTTCCGCGTACCCGCGGCTCCCCCAACTTGAGAAGGTAGGTTTGATCGTCTCGGCGGCTCCGAATGATTTGAGATACTGGGAAGGCGTCGTAAAGGTGACAACCTCTTCTCCGCCGCGCCTCCTTCTGTCGACTACCCGAAAGATCTCCTCTATCCACTGTGGTCCCTCAAACCACCAGTGACCGAAAAGTTCAGTGTCATAGGGGCTCGTAATGACCGGTACTGAAGGGATCACCTCTTTCAGCCGCCCGATGTGCTCCGTCTGTTTAAGAACAAACTCCTTCGCATGTTCCTTTACCTTTTCACGAGCCGCATCGGGATCGTAGAGGATCTTGTCTGCAGTTCCACCGGTGATCGCATGATACTTGAACCCCGTATCGATACGAATTCCGTTTTCATGAATGAACGGTCGAATGTAATCGAGCGGCAGGTCGTACCCGATGTCCCGGTAAAAATCCCTGTACACCGGATCGGCGGGATACCCCTGTTCCGACGACCAAACCCATGTGGCGGTATAGACATCACGGGGAAACGCCGCGACACCCGCCGGCGTCTGTATGGGAGCGTACGTGCCGTTCTGCGGCTGGGGCTCTCCAAAAATCACGCCGTGAGCGGCACTGACATAATAATCGAAACCGCATTCCCCGATCAGTTCATCGAGTCCTTCATAGTATCCGCACTCGGGCAGCCACAATCCCCGGGAGTTGGTTGAAAAGAACCTGCGATGGCTCTCCATACCAAGCTCAAGCTGGGTACGGACAACTTCCGGATACTGGCGATAATTGGGCAGAAAGGCGTGAGTTCCCGCCGTCGTCAGAAGCTCCAGGTGTCCCCGTTTCGCGAAGTAATCGAATCCCTTGAGGACATTTCCCTCGTAGGTTTCATGCAAATCGTCCAAATCCCGGGAGTACCGGTCGTGGTACATCCGGGCGAGACGATGTAATCGGGAATCGGAGCGGGTGCGGTCCAGTTCGCGTTCTGCAAGGGTTATATTTTTTTCGAGATACTGGGCGTAGCGCCCAAGGAGAAAGGAGTCCTGAAGCATGAAGCTCAGCGTGGGAGAAAATGACATGGCGAGCGAAAAGGGAATTTCCTCAGCCTCGAGCCGTGAAAATACCCGCAGCAGCGGAAGGTACGTCTCGCTCACGGCTTCAAAAAACCACCGTTCTTCCAGGAAGGATTCGTACTCCGGATGGCGAACGAGGGGTAAATGTGAATGCAGCAGCAGAATCGAATTGCCCATAGTCTGTACGTTACTCCTTAGCCAACGGGTGATCCGCTATGAACGAATACGTTCGTCATGATCATCACCAAAGGGAGGCACTTCCAAATACTCGAGGCCACACAATTCATAGAGCGCCATCCTGTGAGTATCCATCTCTTCCGGTGTAAAAGGCAGTCGGCCGCGGGGAACATATACCTCGTTTGAAACTGCGAGGAGTTCACGACGATGGTTGTTTTTTGCGACAAGCTGAATGCGATAGTACGATTCCAGCCGCGGTAGATATATGTACCAGCTCGTATCATCGATTTGTACGGGTATTTCAAATGAGTCCCGTATGCGCAGATCTTCTGAAGCTCCGTCCAGCTGGAGGACCCGCAGAAACATACCGTCAAATCTTGTCGAACTCTGATACTCCCGCGCCTTGACGGTACTGAGATCCCAATAGGTATACGCCCAGTGGGGGTCCCGGAGCATCAAAGTAATGCGGTTAGTCTCATAGTGGTCCGGAAGGGTGAACCCATCGAGGAGGTTTTCCGTCGGAGGAGCCTCATCGTCGTGAATGATAGAGAATTTTTTCTGTTGGATTCGTACCGTTTTACTGTTACCGGCCTCGCGCTCTTCCCGGTTTTCGCGAATGATGTCTACGAGCTGTCCGATCAGATAGTCTCGATCCACATCGGGGTCCGGTTCAAGGCCGTTCTGCGATGCAACGAGCAATAAGCCCTCGATCGACAGCTCCTCCAGCCGGGTACGAATCATGCAGGGAACTCCAGAAGCATTGCCTGATTGTGGGAAATGCCTCTCCGAGTGTCAAGGGGCGCCGATTTCCTCTTCCATGGCGGGTGCGGGTACGGTGTAGTCGATATACCGGGTTGTAACGGACCCGTCAAAACGCACCCCTTCAACAAGAAAACGCCCTCCCCCTGCGGTAACATCGGCCGATCCGAGGACAAGCCACCTCCGGGAGGGTGACACGGATCCCACCACTTCGTCCGCAAAGATGAATTCTCTAAAAGCCACTTCATTCCCGTTTCTTGAAATCGAAATCGAACGAGGCATGTACGGAAGTATCGAATCGTTCAGGGGTACGACGAACTCTATTGGTCCGGGAGCCAGATTCGCTGCCGTGACATATGCATTGTTTTGTACAAGTCTGATCTCGGGCATCCGCTCACGTCCGACGGCGTCGGTCAGGGGAAGCACGGCACGGGGATTGACATACCGGTTATTCCGGGCGTCATACAGAGAAAATGAAAAGGACGGGGCCCGTCCCAAAATGTACCCTCCTCCTACGGTCAAGAGGACGGTCTCTTCGGATCGACGGAACGTCGAACCGTGAATATGCTGAATCACCCAGAACTCCTCCGTCGTCCGTACCACCAGAGACGGTACGTCGGGAAGGATCGGTGGACTGGGAGCGGTCGCGCGGAAAACGGGCCCACGGTATATGACGTCACCCTCTGTCGGGGTGACAACGGAAACATCACGCCCCCCGTCACCGGTAACGCGAAACCGGAAGACTCCGGCTTCGGCTGCCGCACGTTCGGTCATGACCGACAGATCCACCCCGTCTCCCTCCGCGATAGGCCACTCCCAAGCCGGGGCGGATTGTCCTACCCACAGAGCGAAAAGGACCATGATGAACACGTTCATCGGCGGATCCCCAGGGCGATAATCCGGTCACCGCGCCGTACCAGCAACCGGTACGGCGAATGGACGCTGCCCGCGTGTTCCACTCCCGTCCAACGCCATGAGAGCCGGCGATTTCCGTCGTCACCTCCAAGGGTAACGGCCACTCCACCGTTTACCGCGCCGGAGTAGACGGGAAAGGCGTCGGTATGACCGGCGTATACCCGGTCCGGAGAGCCGCCGAGAGTTATCGTTGAAGCCTCTCCTGTGAGGGGATCTAAAAGGAGGAAATGTCCGGTCACCGGGACGGTTATCAGTCCCGTCGCCGCTGAAACGACGACGTCGACCCCGTAATTCACCGATTGCTCCCGGGGAATCTCGACGGCGTGGAGTATTTCACCGTCTTCCTCTCCGGCCGGGGTTCGTACCGTTACCAGCCACTGGGGGTCACGTCCGTAGAGCAGGACGATCGTCCCGGCATCGATCCATTCCGCGCCATATACGACGGGCACTGAATCGGGAAAGGAAGAACGCAGCGTTGACCCAAGGGAGAGTTCCGACCCGCCCGCGGAATGGAGCGCTATTTCACCACGCAGGGTCGCGGTAAGCACGTTCGTCTCCTGACAGCTGTCGCAAATGTCAAATACCGTCGTTGCCGGCGGGAGCGGAACGGCGAGACTGCCGTTCTCAACGACGTCCTGTATATGCAGCGTTTGTGAATCATCAAGTTGCAGGAGAAATCGACCATCCACCTCGGGACGTCCGAGACGATCCACGAACCGCGGCGGACTGCCGGACCAGTACTGAAGCACCCACCGCTCGGCATCATCGGGCTGATTGATGAATGCAAAGGGCGATATCCCGTGGAGGTCCGCCTTGATGCCGGATTGGATGGGCGTACCCGTTTCACCGTCCAACGCGGCAAATCCTCGGTCCGATTCCACGATGACCGGCAGAATGGGTTCATTTCCGTCAAGAGAGGGGGAACCGGAAGTCGGTGAGATGACATAATCCCATACGGTGATCCAGTGGGGTTCCTGCGATACGATACGTGGGACAGCGACGGCAACGATCAATGCGGCAATGAAGAGAATAAGATAGGACACGACGGAACGCACGGATGCTACACGCTCTTCTTCTTGGAATGGGCTTTCTCGTCCGCCTCCATTTTGGATTTCCAAACGTCCATTTTACGTTTGATACCCTCCGCTTTTTCCGCTTCGCCGAATATCGTATATATCCGCTTTAACGCTGCAAGGAAGGCGATCGCCTTCTTGAAATCATCAATCCGCGACGTTGAAAGTTCATACTTTTCACGATACCGATCCGCCGCCTGATTGAGCAGACTTTGCACCAGTTCCAGATGACCCATTCGTGACGGATACCCTTCTATGGACGGGTCCATCTGGGCCACAAAGGTCTTGAAGTTGAGCATGTTCTTTGCCACTGCCGTAAAGCGGCCTTCCAGCTCTACAAAGGACCACCGCCATTTTGAATTCGGTCCGTACGCCTCTTCAACCGCGTGAATGGTAAATCCGATTTTCCTGATGAGATGGTAGCGCTTGTCGTCCTCGTAGCCGTCGATCTCCTCCAGGAGGTCTGAATAGTCTGAAAAGGGGACATCGATATAGTTGGATACAACCTCTTCAAGATAAATCACCGCCTGATAACAGCTTTTTCGTGCATCATTGAGATAGGCGTCGTTTTTTACCCCCAGGAGCGTCAGAGACAGCGCATTCTGAAGGAGAAAATAGGAGGCCAGGTTCAGTCGATCTTCCGCAAGGGCGATGTATTTGTACGCGGCGCCGGTGGTCTGTCCCTTGACGATACGCAGAAGGCTCTTTTCGCGCTGCATGATCGCTTCCGCAGTCTGCTTATACGCCTTGATACGCTCGAAATATTGTTGTCGGGCTTCATTGCTTATCTTAGCCATGGCCGTTTCCCCAATACCGGTCCAGAAGCGTGCGGGCATGCTCGACGCCCGACTCTTCTTCCTGTTCTCCCGCAAGCATTCGCGCGATTTCCCTGACCCGGTCGTCTCCGCTGACTTTCCTGGTAGAGATGACCGCTTTACCTGCTATCGCATTTTTTTCCACAACGATATGATTATCGGCACGAACCGCGATAGTCGCAAGATGTGTAATTGAAATAACCTGACTATGTCGTGACAGTTTCGACAAATGAGCCGCAATGGCCAGTGCGACCTGTCCGCCGATTCCCGTGTCAATTTCGTCAAATATAAGCGACCGTACGTCGTCCACTTCGGCAACGACCGTCTTTATCGCCAGCATCACGCGGGAAAGTTCACCACCTGACGCGATCTTCACGAGTGGTTGCGGCGAAATTCCGGGATTGGTGCTCATGAGAAATCTGACCTTGTCGGCGCCGGACGGCCCGCATACGAGTTTTCCGCCCTCGGTGGTTCTCGTATCGATGGCGACCTGAAACTCCCCCTGGCCCATGGCGAGATCGTGAAGTACTTCTTCTATCTTGTGGCGCAGGGACTCCGCCGACGCGACGCGCTGGCGATGGAGCGTTTTCGCTTCCTGGGTGATCCACTGCTCCAGGTCGGAAATCTTCGATTGCAGATTCCCCTTGCTCGCTTCCTGTCCTTTCAGCTCTTCCAGGCGCTGCCGACTCTCCTCGACATACGCCAGCATCTCCCGCTCGGTCTCACCGTATTTACGGGACAGTCTCCTGAGAAGCGCCAGACGATCTTCTATCTGCTCAAGCCGGTCGGCGTCGAATACCAGCTCCTGCTGGTATTCGGTAATAATCTGCGAAATGTCCTCGAGTTCGAAATACGTGCTTTCCAGGCGCTGACGTTCCCCTTCCAGCCCGTCGTCAATCCGGGCAATGGCAGAAAACTCCTGTCTCAGACGCTTCAGAAACGACAGGGCGGAGAGTTCTTCTCCGTCGAGGAGTTCGAGAACACTCCGAATGTGTTCGACCAGTTTCTCAAACTGCACCATTCGTTCACGTTCGCCTTCAAGTTCTTCAATTTCGCCCTCACGTATACCTGCAGACTCAATTTCGGATGAGGAGAACTCAAGCATTTCGATTTCCCGCAACCGTTCCCGCTCCTGCGCCGTAATTTCCTTGAGACGGTTCTGGAGCTCCGAAAGCTCGGTAAAGCGGCTCCGAAACTCCTCTACCGCCTCCTCTATCCCGGCAAATCGATCGATAATCCTGCGATGGTGCGTTTCAGAGAAGAGCGACTGATGCTCGTGTTGACTGTGAAGATCCAGAAGCAGACCGGCAAACTCCTCGAGTTCCGCCAGAGTCGCCGGCGTGGATCCGATATATATCGTTCCCCGTCCCGATGTTTTCAACGTTCGCCGGAGGAGGATTCTTCCCTCTTCAGGTGAGATCCCGTGGTCGTCAAGCCACTCCGTTCCCGGCCGGTGATTTCCGACAAAAAACTCTCCCGCCACCGACGCCTCATCGGCGCCGTCGCGGACGAGGTCGGGCCCTCCCTTGCCGCCGAAGAGGACGGAGAGAGCGCCGACGAGGATGCTTTTTCCTGCACCGGTTTCACCGGTCAACACATTGAATCCCGCCGTAAAGTTCAGTTCCAGTGATTCGACGAGAATGAAGTTACGGACGCTGAGTCGTTCAATCACCGGGTCCTCCGGACCAGTTAAGCTTGTTCCGCAAGACTTCGTAAAAGGTTCTCCTGTTGGAACGAATAATATGCGCCCGTCGCTCACTGGCCCTGATCCGCACGGAATCACCCGACTCAAGTGAAGTAAGGCTCTGGCCGTCCACGGTCAGGGCGACGTTTGACCGCTGCGCCGGATCGAGAGTGATCGATATAACCTCATCTTCCGGCAAAACTAAAGGCCGGTGGGAGAGCGTGAACGGACAGATGGGATTCAATATCATGGCGTTCATCTCCGGGTGGAGGATAGGACCGCCGGCGGCGACGGAATACGCCGTCGACCCCGTAGGCGTCGCCACAATGACGCCGTCGGCACGGTATTTCCCGATCCTCTGGTTGCTGAGTCGCACGTCCAGCCTGACCATTCGGGATATTCCTTCCGATGAGACAACCGCGTCGTTAAGTCCACGAAACGCACAGAGTTCTTCACCGTCGCGTACGACACATACGTCAAGTACGAGCCTGGACCCCGCCTCGATGTCCCCGCGTATAAATGAGTCAAGGGCGTTCTGCCATTCATCGTGACCGACTTCACTGATAAACCCGAAATCGCCGAGATTCACCGGAAGTATCGGCACGTCGTACCCCGCAAGAACGCGGCTGGCAAACAACACCGTACCATCACCACCGAGAGTTATCGCCAGGTCATGTCCGTCTTTATGAGGCATCTCGTTGGCAACACCGACATAGGAAAAAACGGTGACGGTGATTCCCCGCATATCAAGTTGTCGCTGGATCTCTTCGGAGAGCGCCTGGGCGCCGGGTTTCCCGGTGTTGGCGATAATCAGTACGGACTTCAGTTCTTTCGTCATCGTTTCCTTTGTTTTCGATCCTCGGTCAACTATACTCACGCCGTCACGGACCGTAAAGCTTCAAAAAGATCAAACGAAATATTACGGCAACGTGGCGAGAACTTTTTCAATTCGCTCCTGCTGGCCTTTACTGAGCGTCGGGAACAGCGGGAAAAGAACCATTTGTGATGAAAAGGCTATTCCATTTGGAAATCGGGCGGAAATATCGTCGCTCGCGAGCTGACTCTCCTCGTCTCCTCCCGCAAGAGACAACGACGCAAGCAATGTTTCGGTAAACGCTCTCTGCGCAAACACACCGTGGCCGTGTGCGTATTTTTCTATCTCCCGGGGAGATGAATCGATCATGACGGGAAGCGCGAAAAAAACATTGTCACCGTCTCCCCCCTGCAGGGGTACACGATAGCGTCCCCGTTGCAGGGTCCGCACGAACCGTGCCGCCGCGTCACGACGCCGTTCGATAAATGTTTCGATCTGCTTGAGCTGGGTGATCCCCAGAGCCGCATTCATATCGGGAAGGGGCGGTTCACCGATTTTTACGTCTACCCATCCCGACAGGCGCGACACATGCCGGGTATTGCTTGTAATGACGATTGCACCGCCACCGGCAGTGACGATGTTTTCCGGTTCCAGGTTGATAAGCGTCAGTTCTCCGACGCTGCCGACTTTGGAGACTCCCGTATTTCCGCCGAGACCCTCGGAGATGTCCTCAATAAGCGGAATACGAAGTTGACGCAGATTCTCGAGGTCCGGGACGTATCCCAGCCGTGTGTCGACATACAGCGCCGACAGCTCCAATGTTTCATAGTCAAAATCGAGGGGAGACGGCAAGATCGGCAACTGACGGTCGGTATCGATGGGAACGACTTCCCACCCCTCCTGTTCAAAAACGTGCTCCACCGATTCCGACGCAAGGACGGAGACACCGACACGGTGCGTTGCGGGCCCCAGAGCCCGTGCCGCCGCCGCGAGGGCGCGCCCGAAGCTCCTGAAGGCGACTCCACTCCGCTTCCCGACATATTTTGCCACACTCTGAGAGAATTCCCGAGACAGGACGCCGGCGCCGATCTCGTCTTCGGCGAGACGCGACAGTACCGCGTCCATGTCGGCACGACGAATGGTAGGTCGGAACAGAGGTATCATGAAGCCGTTTCCGTTAATGAACTATCGCGCCGAGAGTTTCCAATTCGCGCAGATTGAAGAGCCGATCGATATCCAGAATGATAAGATAGCCTTCGTCCTGATGGACCACACCTTCAATGTACTCCGCACCGATACCGGAGATCATTTGTGGTGGCTGCTGAATGTCTTTTGCAGGAACGGTGAGAACACGGGATACCTTATCAATGATAATCGCCACGTGCATGCCGTTTAATCGAATTATCAGGAAGCCACTGAGCAACTGATCCTCTTCACTGAGATCGGCCCGCTTCAAATGGAATCTTCTATGAAGATTTATTACCGGGATGATTTCACCGCGGAGGTTGAATATTCCTTCAACATAGCCGGGTGAGTTCGGGATTGCCCGCACATCCTTTGATTCTTCAATGCTTTTTACCTGCATAATATCGATGCCGTAATACTCGGCACCCAATTGAAACGTGACCAGTTGTATGTCGTCTTGTAGGTCGCTCATTCTGTCCTTCCGTGTACTAAGAATAGACTCCGCAGGGAATATTGACAAGGTGTTGACGGCACTCCCGTCATCAGAGGGTCGACCGCTTCACGGGGCATCACAGCTGTTGTTTTCATTGCGTTTATCGAGGCAATAAAAAACGTCTCCCTCGCACAATCGTGCTCGGGTCCCGCGTGGCCCTCGGCTTCTCCTGCGGTCCACGCTCGAGGTATCGCGGCGCGTTCCAGTGGGTACGCGCCTGATCCCAGACGTTTTCTAACGCCCTCGTTCCATTCGGGCAATAAAAAACGTCTGGCGACGAGCTCCGGCACTCCGTGCCTTCGCCACCGGCGTGGTCCTCCCTTCCCGGGATCGTTCCTCGCCTACGGCTGCGGTACGACCCGTTTCCGGTCCACGCCTCGCCTCCGGTGTCGGGATCGTTCCTCCCGGCTCCGCCGGTCCGGTACGACCCTGATGTCGTCGCTCCAATAGAGTTTTTTATGTCCACACGCCCGTTGGGCGTATGGACATAAAAAAACGTCTGGCGACGACCTACTCTCCCACCTTGCGGCAGTACCATCGGCGCTGAAGGGCTTAACTTCCGTGTTCGGAATGGGAACGGGTGGGACCCCTTCGCTATGATCACCAGACGTAATAATTACGTAGTTGGGCGGAAGGAAGAAGGTGCGTACCGGAGCTACCAAGTAGCGAGGAACGCACCGACAAGAGCAGTGAAGCGGATATTCGACATCACTGCATGAAACGCGGCAAGCTGGATCGACGACCGATTGGCCGTCGATACGCGTTATTAGAGCGTCCTGAGATGACTCATATGGTCAAGACTCACGAGAAATTAGTACTGGTCGGCTCAATGTGTTACCACACTTAGACCTCCAGCCTATCAACCAGATCGTCTGTCTGGTCTCTTCAGTCTCCTTAA
>CBDESZ010000025.1:0-330000 GCA_965242725.1 Alkalispirochaeta sp. | reverse complement strand
ACTACCAATACGATTTCTTACTTCACTATGATGCGCCCTACAACCCCGCCTGAAGCGGTTTGGGCTAATCCCGTTTCGCTCGCCGCTACTCCGGGAATCTCGGTTGATTTCTACTCCTCCGGGTACTGAGATGGTTCAGTTCCCCGGGTCTCGCTTCCCTATCCTATGTGTTCAGATACGGATAACTGGTCATCACACCAGTTGGGTTACCCCATTCGGCAATCTCCGGATCGCAGGATGTGTGCTCCTCCCCGAAGCTTTTCGCAGCTTACCACGGCCTTCATCGCCAGATGGCTCCTAGGCATCCACCGTAGACTCTTCTTTCCTTGACCATATGAGTCTCTCACGACGCTCTATATGCACGCACCACCACTTCCTGAAAAGCGCGGCTCGCACACTGTTCATGCTCCTCACCGCTTCGCGGTTCGGTTCACAAACGAACTCGTTTTCTTTCTTGCTTGCTCGCTCTTGCGTTGTCCTCACGCCTCCGTTCGGTGCATACACACCTCTCGTGTCGCAAGTCAACGCGCTTTGCGTCTCTTCTTCCTTCCCTTCCCTATTATGCTGTAAAAGAACACAGAACCAACGACCTTCCGGCAGATGATTCGCTAAAAAAGGCGATACCGTTCGTATCGCTTTAACTGGGCCTGACTAGACTCGAACTAGTGACCCCTTCCTTATCAGAGAAGTGCTCTAACCGACTGAGCTACAGGCCCATATAAAAGAAAGAGAAGGACGCAGGAAGAAGCGGGGTGGACGGTCGATGCAGCATGCATCCGACCATCCGGGTCAACGACCCTTGTCCGGTCATCGACGCGAATCGATACCGAACGTGTTGCGGTTGTTGCCAACCGCCATCAACGGCACTGCCAAAAAAAGACAGCTGTCGATGTGACCTTTCTCGTAGAAAGGAGGTGATCCAGCCGCACTTTCCAGTACGGCTACCTTGTTACGACTTCACCCCCCTTACCAGGCGTACCTTCGGCGTCGTCCCCCGTAAACGGTTAGACAAACGACTTCGGGTACCCCCAACTCGGGTGGTGTGACGGGCGGTGTGTACAAGGCCCGGGAACGTATTCACCGCATCATGCTGATATGCGATTACTAGCGATTCCACCTTCATGGAGTCGGGTTTCAGACTCCAATCCGAACTGAGACCGGTTTTTTGCGATTCGCTCCACCTCGCGGTTTCGCCTCACTTTGTACCGGCCATTGTAGCACGTGTGTAGCCCAGGACATAAGGGCCATGATGACTTGACGTCGTCCCCACCTTCCTCCGGTTTGTCACCGGCAGTCTCGCCTGAGTCCTCAGCTTAACCTGTTAGCAACAGACAATAGGGGTTGCGCTCGTTGCGGGACTTAACCCAACACCTCACGGCACGAGCTGACGACAGCCATGCAGCACCTGTATACCAGCCCCGAAGGGCGCCGTAATCTCTTACGACTTCCGGTATATGTCAAACCCTGGTAAGGTTCCTCGCGTATCATCGAATTAAACCACATGCTCCACCGCTTGTGCGGGCCCCCGTCAATTCCTTTGAGTTTCACCGTTGCCGGCATACTCCCCAGGCGGTGCACTTACCACGTTAGCTCCGGCACCGAGGTTTCAACACCCCGACGCCTAGTGCACATCGTTTACAGCGTGGACTACCAGGGTATCTAATCCTGTTTGCTCCCCACGCTTTCGCGCCTCAGCGTCAATCACTTGCCAGAAACTCGCCTTCGCCACTGATGTTCTTCCTGATATCTACAGATTTCACCCCTACACCAGGAATTCCAGTTTCCCCTCAAGGATTCAAGATATGCAGTTTCCAGCGCGCTCCCGCAGTTAAGCTGCGGTCTTTCACACCAGACTTGCATTTCCGCCTACGCGCCCTTTACGCCCAATAATTCCGAACAACGCTCGCCCCATACGTGTTACCGCGGCTGCTGGCACGTAATTAGCCGGGGCTTATTCCTGTCCTACCGTCATCACCCGGGCATTCCCTCCCAGGCTTATTCCTCAGACAGAAAAGGGCTTTACAACCTCTCGGCCTTCTTCACCCACGCGGCGTCGCTCCGTCAGACTTTCGTCCATTGCGGAAGATTCTTAGCTGCTGCCTCCCGTAGGAGTCTGGGCCGTATCTCAGTCCCAGTGTGGCCGATCACCCTCTCAGGCCGGCTACTGATCGTCGCCTTGGTAGGCCGTTACCCCACCAACTAACTAATCAGCCGCAGGCTCATCGTAAGGCGACGCCGAAGCGCCTTTCCTCTCTTCACCACAGTAAAGAGAACTCATTCGGTATTACCCTGTGTTTCCACAGGCTATCCCCAACCTCACGGTAGATCACCTACGTGTTACTCACCCGTTCGCCGGTCTCAGGTCCCCGAAGGAACCCTACCCCTCGACTTGCATGCTTAAAACGCGCCGCCAGCGTTCGTTCTGAGCCAGGATCAAACTCTCCATGATCTATTAACGCCTCTGTAAACAGAGACGCTTACCATTTCAAGTAATCAACTGAACCCGCTTCTTCGCGTTACGCGTCCTTCCCTTCTCTATTATTCCATGTGAAAGAGCTCGCCTCACTCACCGTCGTCTACACACTCGTTCCCTCTCGTGACGTCCCGCGTGTGCTTGTGTGTCGTCCGGTGTTCGTGCGGCGGATGGTCACTCTACTCGTTCTCAGCTCTCCGTGTCAACCACTTCAGCTGCTTTTCTTTCAAGCTTCCTGACCACCCTCTGTTGTCGGCGCCTCCGGTTTCACCCGTGCGACGCGAGCGGAAACCTACCAAATTCCCCGCCGACAGGTCAACTGGTTTCGGGATAGTTATCGTCACTTTTTGCGTTATTTTCCGTCGTCTCCTCATTGTCCCTTCTGTCCGACGCCTCAAGGGTACTGAGTCGGGTATCTATCATATGGATTCGTTCAAGTTGTTCCCGAATCTCCGGGGAATCCTGACGTATCGTCTTCTTGTCTTCCACAAGAAAGCGATTTACCACTTCCTCGCCGATTCGATGGACAAGCTGTTTCCGTTCCGACAGTAGATCCTGGCGTTCGATATGACGCACACCGGCCTCCCCGATCTCCTGGGCGTGTTGTTTTGCCCAGGACAACCACTCCCGGGAACGTTTTGAAACATTCTGTTGGATCTCATCCCATACGTTCATACTGTAACAGTATTACATTGCGACGGCGCGGGCAAATTTTGTTGACCATATGGACCGATCCCCCTACTATACTCGATACATAATCCAGTAGGAGGCACAGGGTGAATCTCATTTTTCTTGGACCGCCGGGCGCCGGAAAAGGCACAATGGCCGTAAAGGTCGCTGAAGCCGCAGCAATTCCTCATATTTCTACTGGTGATATCTTTCGGGCCAATATCAAGAACAAAACCAACCTGGGAAAAAAGGTAAAAGCGATATTGGACAGCGGTGATCTCGTTCCGGATTCATTGACCATTGAACTTGTTCGGGATCGACTCGCCCGGGAAGACACAAAGGATGGATTCATCCTTGACGGATTTCCGCGGACCATTCCGCAGGCTGACGCGCTTTCGGAAATGGTAGCAATAGATCATGCAATCAATTTTGTGTTGCCCGATCACGAGGTGATCAAGCGCCTCTCGGGACGGCGAATCCATCCAGCCAGCGGTCGTACGTACCACGTTCTTTTTAATCCCCCAATGGCTGCGGATAAAGACGATGTAACGGGAGAAGAGCTGATTCAGCGTGAAGACGATCGGGAAGAATCAATTGCGACGCGTCTGGAAGTGTATCAGAAACAGACGGCACCCCTTGTCGAGTACTATCGCAGCCGCGACCTGTTGATCGATGTGGATGCCGCTCCCGCCCCGGAAGAGGTGTTTGGTACCTTGCGACGGGTCCTTTCCCTTTAGCATTAACCGACGGTGTACGCCGCCGGGTGTCTTGAAGCAACGACGATCGGGCCCGGCCGACTCAAATACACAGAACAGATAGAGGTTCCGTCGGACCGTCATGATGTTGCGTCGTCGGTCGTCGACTCGTTTTCCTTTTCACCGTCGGTATTCTCTACATCGATCTCCGGACCTTCGAGAGGAATTTCAAACTCATCGAGAAGCTCCCGAATAGTCGGCTCGTCCCCGGGCGGCACGTCATGGAGCAACGATAACAATCGATCGTGATCCTCAAAGCCGCCTTCCAGGGCGTCCCGCAATCGCCGAATGCCCCGATCAAAGTCGGTCGTTCCCGTCAGCAGCAGCCCGGCTTCAAGGAAGGCGAGGTCACTCCGGCCCCGGGCGTCGTCGGAGAGATGACCGATAACGTCCAGTGCCGCCAATCCATACCCCCAGTCGGCATAACGCTCCGCCAGCTGAATGAGCGCGGTTTCATCGTCCTGGGCAGTCGTCCTGTACCGGTCAAGCAGACGCTCCACTTCGTCGTGGTTTTCTCCGCGGTACGCCGCCTCGGCCATGAGCCAGAGATAATCCAGATCGTCCCTGGCGAAGGGGAACCCATCGTTCAGAATGCGGTACGCCGCCGCCGGTCGTTCTTCGCCCATCTCGAGTACGGCGAGGTTGTAGTACAGGCGAGACCGTCCGGGGAATTCATCTATCAGTGCACGATACCGTTCCCGGGCGTCATCGATAAAACCGGCACGAAACCGGATATAGGCGGCGGTTTCGCGATAGAGGCTGTTTTCAGGATCGTTCATAATCAGGCGGGCGATCACCTCCTCCGCCTCTTTGTACTCGCCACGCTGAACGTGCAGGCGCGCAAGGTTATACCCCGTCGCGGGAAGCGAGTCATCCAGCTCCAAAGCCCGGGTGTAATATTCGTACGAGCGCTCAAAGTCACCGATATCAAAAAAGGCGTTTCCCAGGTTGTAATATTCCTGGGCCAATTCCCGGTAGCTTACGCGGGAGACGCATGAACCGAAAATGAGCAGCACGGCGGCGACGGCGATCCATTTCGCGCCGGCCCTGCCGGACATCCTTACGTCACGCACCCGAACTACACCTCACTTAGTTACCGTCGGCGGAAGCACCCCGGTTTCTCCGCCGCGCTGCAACGTGACCGAGTACGGTTTGTTCAATTTCCCTGACCTGCGATCGGTAGAGGTTTGAGACGGTTGCTCCATAGTCCGCAATCAGCTGAATGATGTTTCTCGGCGCCTCTTCGGAATCGCTGCCGTTGAGGCGATCTCCGGCATCACCAAGTCCGGGAAGTATGTACGCCGCTTCATTCAGGACGGGATCCATCCAGAGGGTATATACCGTCGCAACATCTATGGCACGGACGATCCTGAGAGACCCCTTCAGCGCCGAGATCACGTTGAAAAATCGCACCGACCGCGGATGGATTCCCTGACTGTGAAGATACTGAATGATCGTTACCAGACTCCCTCCGGTGGCGTTCATCGGATCGGCGAAAATCAGATCCTTTCCATCAAGTGATTCAAGTTCAAAGTAGGAGCGATCAAGATCAAGAATGTACTCCATGTTGGATTCCATCTTATTGTCGTCCCGGCTGATGCGAAAAAGGGCGAAAGGGGTGACATATCGGGTTGACGTATACTCCTGAATTTCCTTGGACATGATCATGGACGGCAGGAGCGCCCCCCGCAGCATCACGCACATCACCGTGTTTTCCAGAACCTCGTCGACATCAGGAATCTTGTGAACCGCAAAGTTCTGTACCGGGTCCGTTACCGGGGTCCGTACAATCAGATGGTTCTTGTGGTGATTGTCCGGTTCCGCATAGGCCAGATTGAAGAGAAGCTCATACGCCCGTTGTATATAATAGACAAACTCGCTTTGAGGCGTCCTTGTATCCCGAAGTTTGGCGATCAGTCGGGAAGCTTCCCCGTGAACGGCCCGGGGTGTCTGGAAGGAGTAGACTTTTACCCGCTCTTCCTCACCGATAAGCTCCTGCATGCGATCACCCATGACCTGATACAGTTCTATGAGACGTTGTTTTGCCCGTTGTTGCCGCTGTTCATTGGGGGCACTGTTGAGTACCTTCATCGTCTCCAGCGCCTGCGCGTAGAGTCCGTCCATTTCTGCTACCAGTGACCGATCACTGTCCGTCAGATATTCGTCGAGATCCCGAGCGCGTAAAACTACCTTATCCATGGCGTCAGTATATGGCGAATGGGGGATACGTAAAAAGAGCGAATCCGGTGGAAAGGAGATTTCCTTGCAGGAAATTTCGTTCTCAACAACGATGTGCGTGTGAGGATATACCGAATGGAATCACTCTGTTATCATCCCCCAAATGAACTGGCTGACACGGCATATTTCCCTCCACTCCCACGACACGCCGAGGGAGGAGCTTGCAAACGGAATATCTCATCTCATCGGTGTTGTTCTCGCGATTGGCGGGACGATCGCCCTTGGTATGAAGGGTGATGGACCTATGGTAACGGCGGCGTACATTGTCTTTGGATTCACGATGATCCTGCTATTCAGTGCCTCAACCCTCTATCACCTGAGTCCCCGGGGTTCTTCCTGGAAACGATTGTTCAGGCTCATGGACCACCTCTCCATATTTCTCCTGATTGCCGGGACCTATACCCCCATCATGACGGTTATCGGAACATCGTGGTCCTATAGAACGCTGATGTTTGTATGGATGCTCGCGATTACCGGAATGACTCTCAAGGTGCTGTTCTGGGAATCCTTTAAGCTGTGGCAAGTTGTATTCTTTCTGGCGATGGGCTGGCTTGCAATCATACGCATTCGGGATATCCTGGAGATACTTCCCCTGCATTTTGTCTACCTCATGGTCGCAGGTGGTGTCGTCTACAGTCTGGGGACCATCGTCTATGCCCTGAAACGAGTTCCCTACTACCACATGATTTGGCATCTCTTTGTGCTGGGAGGAGCGGGGTTCTTTTACGCCGGCGTGCAGCTCTACCTCTGACGCGCCGGCGCATTACGTTTCAATTACCCCTTGTCCGCCCTTTGTCCGTCGGGTGGACCTCACCACTGCAGAAGGTTTCCGCCGTAGGATAGTCCGGCACCGAATCCGACGGTTGCAACTTTCTGATCCCTCTGCAAAAGACCACGTTCCACCATTTCCGTTATCGCGATCGGTATGGACGCCGCAGATGTGTTTGCATACCGGTCGAGATTCAAATAGAAGAGGTCCGTCGGAAGCTTGAGACGTTTCGCCGCCGCTTCAATGATCCGCGCGTTGGCCTGATGCGGAACGATCCAGTCCAGCTCCCGGGGTTCAATTCCCTGGTCGTCGCACAACGCCCTGATCGTCTTCACGACGGCGTCGACTGCAAAGAGATAGACTGCGCGACCGTCCATGTGTATCTGCATATCCTCGGGGGTATGCACAGCGGGGTCAAAGGGAGTGCGGCTTCCGCCGACGCGACGGATAAGCGAGGTATCTCCACCACCTTGTGAGCGTAAAAAGGAACGGAGAACCTTAGTGGATACGTCATCGGTACCTTCAATAAGCGCCGCCCCGGCGCCGTCACCGAAAAGTACACATGTGTTGCGGTCGTCCCAGTTGGTGATCTTTGTGAGAACCTCCGCACCGATGAGCAGGACCCGATCGGACGAGCCCGCATCAACGAGGGACCGCGCAAGTTCCAGACCGTATACGAATCCCGTACAACCTGCCGAAATGTCAAACGCCCCGGCATTGGAACATCCGAGCCGATCCTGAACGATGGATGCAGTCGCCGGGAAGTTGGGGTAGTCCGTCGTAGAGCTCGCGACAATGATCATGTCGATTTGATCGGGAGAGATATCTCTCCGCTCAAGAACACGAGTCCCCGCCTCCACGGCCAGGTCGCTTGCCGCTTCCTCAGGGGCGGCGATATGCCGCTCGGCGATACCGGTGTGGGAGCGAATCCACTCGTCCGATGTGTCGACCAGTCGGGCAACCTCATCATTGGACATAACCCGCTGGGGCACGTATGAGTCAAAGACCGTAACGGCTGTTTTCATGGGGGAAGTGTAGGATTCCGAGTTTATTCGGTCAAGGCCCGACAAACCGGGAAAATCAGCGGCGGTCCGCCGTCAGAGCCGCCTCGAGGTCGTCCCAGAGATCCTCGGGGTCTTCGAGACCGACCGATACCCGTACGAGATTCGGAGTGATATTGAGACGTGTCTTGAGGGTATCCGGGAGAGAACTGTGGGTCGTTGTATACGGATGGGTTACGATGGACCGGGCATCTCCGAGATTGACTGAACGGGAGAAACAGCGCAGTCGATCCATGAAGTCAAATGCGTCTTTTTGACCGGCTCCGACTTCCAAGGTGAAGAGAGCCCCCGCTCCCGTCATTTGCCTCGATGCGATCTCGTACTGGGGATGATCGGACAGCCCCGGATAACGGACACGTCCGACCGAAAGCCCTTTCGGTTTGCCTGCGGAATACTCCTGGAGGCGGCCGGCAAGAAAAGACGCGGTCCCGCAATGGCGCTCCATGCGAAGTGAGAGGGTTTCGAGGCTCCTTGAAAGTACCCATGCATTGAAAGCGGACATGGTCGGACCGAGGGTTCGATAGAAGGGCATGAGTTCCCCGATCAACTCATTGGATGTCAGCACCGCACCGCCGAGAACCCGCCCCTGTCCATCGATAAATTTCGTCGCCGAGTGGACGACGATATCGGCACCGAAATCCGCCGGTTTCTGGAGGACCGGAGTCGCGAAACAATTGTCCACATTCACCAGAATTCCACGACTGTGTGCGATGTCGCTGAGTTTGCGGAGATCCACAATCTCAAGACCCGGATTGCTCGGCGTTTCCAGTATGAACATCCTCGTATTGTCCTGACACGCCGCCTCCCAGGCTGCGAGATCGGGGAGATCGACGAGGGTTGTTTCTATTCCCCAGCGAGGCAGGAACTCCTTCAGCAGCGAAAGGGTCGATCCGAATACCTGAACGCTGCCGACGACGTGATCTCCCGCCCGCAGGAGTCCCAGCATGCTCGTTACGATGGCACTCATGCCGCTGGCGGTCACGAGTCCCCGTTCCAACCCTTCCAGACTCGCCAGACGTGCCGCAAGTTCATCGGTATTGGGGTTGTCAAACCGCCCGTACAGGGGGTGAGCCAGTTCACCTGCAAACGCGTCGGCGGCGTCCTGAGCCGAATCAAAGACATATCCGCTGGTCAGATAGACCGGCACGCCATGTTCACCGTGGTGAGATCGCTCCGTCTGAAACCGTATTGTCTCCGTATCCCGTCTCATGATTATCGATTCATCTCCAGCGATTTCCGTCTTCGCAGCGGCGCGATGAAGGAATTATAGATGATGCATCCCATGCACACATTGAAGAAACACTCAAGCGCAGCGAACAGCGCCAGGGTTCCCGTCACAATTATTCCTGGAAGAACCGTCGACGACATAAACAGCACGAACGCGGTGAACGAAAATGCAAGACCCACCCGCGCTGCAAATTGTTTGGGAGGAAAGAATATCATTTTTCCCGAGGGAGCGCCGGTGAGCTGCAACACGAATGTGGATACCGTGGAAAAAAGACTCCAGCGGGGATGCAGAAAACCACGGATGAAAAAATCCGCCGCCAGCACCGCCATGGGAATCCAGCTCGTCGTGACCGCGGCGATCAGTGCAGTAAGTATCGTCAGGAGTGCGTTAAACCGTACGACCCTGCGATCCACCTGGGTCGGATAGAAAGACTTCTTCATAGGGGAATAGTAGTGATGACGAAGGACAAAGTCTACTGATTAACTAATATTCTCCCCTTCTCCGGACCCGGTACGTCCGCTTTCCTGTTCCTTTTCCCGTTCCCGACGCTTCACCGCCAGTTGCATTTCCCGGATTTCCTTCATCTTTGCGTCAACTTCGGCCTGATTTCCCGGATCATAGAATTTCGGCGCCCAGAGAAAACTGAAGCTCGTCGCTCCCCCCTGTGTCACCGTCGCGTGATGCATCCGGTGTGCGTTGATAATTCGTTTCAGGTAGCGATTTTTCGGCTTGAACCTCCATCCCTTGATCCGACCGTGAAACATGATGTCGTGAAAGAGAACGTAGCCGATCCCGTATAGAGCGACGCCGAATCCGGCGGAAGCCACTTCAATCACCCGCCCCCGGAGACCGAAAAAAATAAGGAGAAATGAAAGGCCCGCGAAGAAAAAGAAATAGAGGTCGTTCTTCTGGAATATCCGGCCGGTATGGTTGTGATGGTCGTAATGAAGACACCACCCCGTTCCATGCATGACGTATTTGTGCATGTACCGGGCGACAAACTCCATGATGACTGCGGCGGCGACAAAGGCTATCGCCGCCGTGACAATTCGAAAGAAGGGAACATTCATGCCAAAAACATACTGACACGACCGTCTGTGGACAACGGGAGACGTCCACTTGACCTTACCATGCCCGGGTACTACCGTACCTCGATGATCCATCAGCGCTCCTCCCCGTACGAGGGGAGATATTCGATATCGATGTCCAGAATTCTCCGGTTTCCGGCGGGTCGCCGTGGCCTGATTTGTATCGTCCTGCTGTGTATCGGTATCGCGTTGCTTCCAGCCCAGACGGGCGGAGGACGCCGCGGCGCGGGAGCGTCCCCTTCCGACGGCAGTACCGGTGCGCGTACAACGACGGCCATCGTTTCAGAGCGGGCCCATTCCATCACCGTCGCCGGTCGTCTGCAACCGCAGGCCCGCATCGTTCACCGTATCCCGACGGCGGGCTTTGTTGACTCAATTTCAGTCCGGGAGGGTGACTCCGTCGCGACGGGTGATACGTTGTTGCGTGTTCGTCGCAGGGACGATGTCCTCGAGTTGTACCAGCCGGTGCCCCTTCCAGCGAGGATCTCCGGCCGCGTATCCGTTGTCCATGTATCGACTCACGGGGAGGTTTCCACAGGAGACGACGCCGTTACCATTCTGGATACCAGGGCGTATCGTCTCTCCGCCAACATTTCCGATAAGGACGCATTCCGGATCGATGTGGGAAGGGCGGTCACGGGAATGACAACTGAACATGAGGCGATACCAGGCCAGCTGATTGCCCGCTCCCAGGAGCCGGACTACGGGACGGGACTCTTTGAGTTGACCTTTCGATTTTCCGCGTTGCCGGGGGTTCGTATCGGTGAGTTCATTACCATCGATCTCCCGACGGATTCAACGGAAGGGATATTCATCTCACGGGACGCCGTCACCAGACGGTACGGCTCCTACTACGTATGGGTCGTGACGGAAGACGGAACATTGACCGCCCGGGAGGTGACACCGGGCGAGCTCTACGGAGACGACTACCACATTACCGCCGGAATTCGCCCCGGTGAAACCTACCTCGCCCGGCCGACCGGCCGGGAGCGGGAGGGAATGACCGTCTCCACCGAGGCGGGAACGGCAGCACGGTAGCAGATGCTCAATTTTCTCTTTCGGAAATCGACGGGACTCTTCCTTCTCACGATCATGACGCTTGCTGCCGGTCTTTTCCTCCTCACCCGGCTGCCGATTCAGCTCTATCCCCAGACGCAGCGCCCCCGTGTTCGGGTGACGATTACCCACGACGGCATATCCGCCGTTGATTTCTCATCACAGTATGCGGAAGAAATCGAATCACAACTGCTCAATATGGAGGGGGCCGATCTGCTGGAGGTCTCCTACGAAAACGACCGGAGCAATTTCACAACCACATTTGACTGGTCCATCGATCCCGAGGAGGCGCGTTCCACCGTCGAATCGACGATGAACGGCATCGCCTCAACGCTGCCCGCGTCGTTACGCGACGACTATCGGGTCGGTTTTTTTTCCGGCGAAAACGCCGGTTATCTGATCATCGGTATCACCGCACCGTCGATCAGCCCGGAAGAACTTTTCCGCATCCTGGATTCGTCGGTTCGCCCCCGGCTGAACGCGGTGGACGACGCCGACAGCGTGGAAATCTATCCGGTCGATCAGCTGGAGGTGGCGGTAACACTGCGTCCCCAGGCGATGCTGAACCACGGTCTCACCATCCTGGATGTGGAAGCTGCGATGCAGTCCGCCGTCCGCTCATCCTCCGTCGGCTCGTTGTCGGAGGGAGAAACGTCCTATACGCTGCGGTTCCGGCGTGGTGTCGAATCCGTATTTGACGTGGGTGAAATCGTCGTCTCCCGGACGGGAAGTGTCGAGGTCCGGCTCAGGGACGTCGCGGATATTTCAATTGCCTATGAATTGCCGCGACGCGTCTTTCTCATGGAAGGAGCCAGAGGAATACAGATAACGGCAACGCCGATCGACGGAGGAAACGTTCGTCAAATGTCCCGGGACATCAGCGGTGTTCTCGCCGCCGCCAGGTCGGAGGGACTCCTTCCGGAGGATACGGTATTCCAGCGTTACCTCGATCCGGCGGAATATATCGACCGGTCGGTGCGAAACGTCGTCCGGGCGGCGATACTTGGCGCGATTCTCGCCATGGTCGTCGTCCTCTTCGGTCTCGGAGAAATACACAATACGGCGCTCATCGGAATGAGTCTCCCGGCGGCCCTCATATTCAGTTTCATTCTGATGTACTTTTTTGACGTCACCCTCAATCTCATTTCGCTCGGAGGTATCGCCCTCGCGGTGGGCATGGTCATCGATTCCGCAATCGTCGTCATTGAGAATATCCACCGTTTTCGCATGAATGAGCGTCCCCTCCGGGATGCTGCGCACCTGCGGGACATCGTCGTCCGCGCCGTATCGGAGGTCCGGGTACCCGTCGTTGCGTCGACGTTGACCTCAATTCTCGTCTTTCTGCCGATTTCTTTTACCGCGCCGCTTACCAACGCCATTCTCGGCGATCAGGCACGAACGGTCGTATTTGCCCTGTCCATGTCTCTCATCGTCGCCCTGACCCTCGTCCCCGTGATGGCTTTTCACGTCTTCCGCCCGCGGGGAACGCCGGCAGCCGCTCCCGACGGGCACGGCGGATTACAGCGTCTTTCCATACCCGTCATGAACGCGGCACGGGAGGGGTACCGCTTCCTGCTGCGCGCCCTGATCAGGAGACGGTGGGCATCTCTCCTGTTCATGGTCTGCTCGTTTGGAATTCTCGCTTTTTCGGTACTTCGCGTACTTCCTCTCATCCCGCGGGAAATCATTTCCCCGCCCCTGAGTGACAGGGTGGTAATCTTTTTCGGCAGTTCTTCGATAACCGACCGCGACGAGATAGCCCGATCAGTCGTTCCTGAACTTGGTGAACGGATTGACGTCCTTGCAGGGGAACACATCGTCGAAACCTACGCCGATGTGATGGGCCGTTTTAACCGCTATTTTCTGAATTTGTCGAGTTCCGCCGTCGCGGAAGAGGTCGTCGGTCGCCTGCAGGAGGAATTTGTCTCCGATAACGAGTGGTATTATAACGTCATGATGTGGGATCCCGCCCAATTGCCGCTGCCTCGTACGATGGATCTCCAGATCAGCGTCCATGGAGACGATCCCGCGGCAGCGGTGACGCTGCTTGAGCGAATCCGGGATCTGGTAAATGAAAGCGAGTTATACGGCTGGGCCTTTACCGATCCTTCAACGAGTTTTTCCGATGAAGTGACCTTTACCCCCCGAACGGAGGTATTTGAAGGTTTTTCCGAATTTTCGGAAACGGGTCTCCTGAATATAGTCAGGACGGCTCTCAGCGGAACATCGTCGATCGAACTCGATCATGACGGAAAAACAATTGAAGTCAGGGGAACGTATCCGGAGGAATACATAGACGGTCTGTCGGCACTGGAGAACTTTCTCATACCCTATCGGAGGGGTGCCGTTCCATTGAAGCACTTTTTCGATTTTTCCCGGTCTACCGGTGTCGCCGGCATCGCATCGGAAGACGGCGAACGGGTCTTCCGCCTCTATGCACGCATGCGCCCCGGGACACCAGCGGCGGAGCGCGCCGGTGCGGAAAATGAGATTCGTGACATCCTGGAGGAACGCCTCGACCTTCCGCCGGGCTTTTCAATCACCTTTGACAATCCCCAGGCAGAAATGGACGAGGCGATACGCTCCCTCTTCATCGCTCTGGCGGTGTCGGTACTCCTGATATATCTTCTCCTTGCATTTCAGTTCGACTCGCTGCGCCTTCCGCTGGTGATTCTCGTAACGGTTCCCCTGGGGTTCATAGGTGTCGTGCTCAGTCTCTTCGTATTCAAATCGACGTTGAGCCTCAACTCCATGCTGGGAACGATTCTCCTCGGCGGAATCGTTGTGAATAACGCAATCATCATGATCGACTTTTACCTTCGTATCCGCAGATTCCATCGTGACAGGACGGAGGCACTTGTGGAGACGGCGGGACTGCGATTCATACCGATCATGATGACGATGCTGACCACCGTATTCGGTATGCTCCCCATCGCGATCGGAATGGGTGAAGGGGCCAATATCGTCCAGCCCCTGGGGATCGCCGTTTCCGGGGGACTGGTGGTTTCCACGCTCTTTACGCTGTTCATGGTACCCGCGATTCTCAGTTTCATGGATTTTGGAGAACCCGCATGACATCCTTCCTGCGCAGCGCAGCCGTAATCATCCTCAGCGCCCTGACCGTCGCCGCCCCGCCCGTCAGCGGACAGAACATTCCGACGGACACTTCCGCAGGCGGGACGGAGGTTGAAACACTGCACTTAGACGGTATTGTCGACCGCGCGGCGCGGGAAAACCTGGATATTCGTCGGGCGGTGCTTGAAGTCCGTCGGGCACAGCGGACGCTGCAGGGAGATCCGCTGATCGATGAATCGACCCTCGCGACGACCGGTTCGGTCCGCCGGTCGCCGACGGGTGAGGACCAATGGAATGCGGAAGCCGAGATCGACGTTCCCATTCTTCCGCAGCTGTCTGTTGGGGCGGCGGCGACGGTTGACCATCAGGGGCAACGGCAGGAAGACGTTACGATAACCCTCCGCCCCCTCGCTTCCGGACGGACCACCTATACGGAGGAGGAGGCATACCGTCGCGCCCTCATTCGTCGGCGTCATATCGACCGTGATGTCCGACACAATACGGAGCGGATTGCCCTGGACGTCATGATCGGAAAAATGGAAGAGGATCGTGCCGCCGACGATCTCACCCTGGAAGAAGAGAAATATCGCATCGCCCAGCAGCAGCGAGATGTGGGGGTATCGTCCTTTCAGGATGTGCAGGAACGGTTGACCGAACTGGTCGAGGCGCGGGGCGACCTCTTCAGGGCACGGCGTCAGTACCTCGAAGCGTGGAACGATCTGCAGCGGCTCTTTGGACCGGGGAGTGGCCTGTACGATGTGCATCCCCTCACACTGGAGGAGTTGGAGGAGCGCATCAATTCCCGCCGGGAAGAGGCCGCGGAACTCCGGGGTACAACTCCTGTCACCCGTTCCCTCGAGGAGCTGGAAATAGAGCTCGTCGCGATGGCGGAGGAAGCCGCGTCAATTCCCCGCTGGCGACCGACCCTCGACATAACCGGCGGAGTGACGTTTCCCGATCGGTCACCGGATACCCGTCCTTCGCCGTTCGGTTCGGTCCGGTTGACTATTTCACCGCGGCAGGTGCGGACCGACGATCTCCGCTCGATAGAGGCGGATATGGAGGAAAAGCGCCTGGAAATTGCACATGAACGCTACGGCGCAGAACTGGAAGCCACCTTGCGTCGACAGACCATCGAAATCTATGAAGAGGCATACGCCGCGGCGGTACTACAGGAGCGCCGCAATCGGCTGGATCTGCAGGAAGCGGAACTCCTCATCGCACGGGGAGGTCTAACGGAAGTCGAGGTTGCGGAAGTCCGGCTGAACCTCGTCCAATCGGAGATCAATACATTTCGCGCGGCGGCAACGCTCTATTCCGGCCTGGGGGAGTACCTCCTTCTCTTCCCCCACGGTGACGACGGCATGAACGGCGAGCCGGAAGAATAATTCACGAACATATTCGGTCACTATCCGGCCGTCATCTGTCGCCGATCGGGACAAACTGGAGAACTCCCCTTTTCCCCGCCGTTCGCCATTCACCTTCCGACACATCGAGATTGCGCCGCGTCTGATCATCCACTCCGACGAGACAGTCGCTCTTCATCGTACGCAGCAGCGCGAGAGGAGCGAGGGGAGTCATGCCGATCGCCGCAACGGGGTCGATCTCTGCAGGCCACAAGGTGTCGCGAAACACGCGGCGATAGTTGAAATCCCCCTTAATAAATACCATTCCGTCCGATGAAAAGAGTCGGGCAATTCTCGCCGGCATATCGCATACAAAACGGACACCGCACCAGTAATCGTCGGGGGCCACCGTTATATGCCCCTCATCGAGCACGTTTTCGAGGTGTCGCGCCCATTCGGCGACGGATATATGGTCAGACCCTTCTGCACGGGAGAGAAAGAGGCGGATATCCGCCGGCGTCGTATCGCTCACATAGGTCGGATACAGTTTGGGATGGAGAACAACCTTCCGGCCGAGCAGATCGACAAGGGCTCCCGCCAGTACGAGGTCTCCCGCCAGTTCCGCACCGGAATTGTCCATGACGATGTGGATCGTCCCGTCCGTCGTCGAGAGGGACCGTATGATCCGGTCGGTATCATCCTGTATCAGCAGCGCGCTGTCGCCTTTGGAATGGTCCAGTGCACCGCCGGCGGTAAAGGATATGTCCGCCCTGTTTCCCCACAGTGAGAGATGTATCGCCTCCTCGATCAGCGTCTCTTTCTCAATGTGCGGCATTTCCCGGGACTCGACGTAACATCGTATTGGAAGGAACGGGGCCCCCGAGTCGAGCTCCCGTATTTTCAACGGCGCATAGGGATCCTCAAGGGTCTCAAAGTACCGCACCCTGTCGAGAATCAGTCTGAAGGCGTAGGTCTCGCCGAAAAACCAGTCCGTATCGTGCCACCGTTGACCTTCCCTGAGGGCATACTCCCGTTCCCACCTGTCGTAGTCCCAGCCGGGCAGCGGAGGAGGAGGAAGCGTGGCATCACCTGAGATCTCCCCGGCCAGTCGTTCCAGAGCGGTGCAGACCGACGGGGGAAAACGGGCATTGTGTTCCATGATGTTCCGTATGTTTCTCGGCAAACGCCGTTCCATGGTATCCGCTGCAAAGCGGTTGGTACCGTCGGTACGTATCGGTTGGGGAATTGGAAATGTACTCATAGTCTCCATGATAGCGTTCCTTCAACGTCTCCGAACAGGTCCGGCCGACAGGGACGATTCTCCTTGACAGCGGCATCGACCCAACTTACACTGATATTGTCTCACAATTGTAACAGTCGTTCATATAATGATACAACAAAGGGAGGTTGTATGCACGAGACTCACCATCAGAGGATAGACAGGACCCTCGCCGACCGGACGGGAAAGGTCTTTCGGAATCCGACACGGCGCGTCCTGATTGATAATGCCGTGAGCCACTGGAACGCGATACGTCTTGAAAGCGGCACTCTCGTCACGTGGACGCCCAGGGATTCCACGGGAAGAAGTCCGAAAGACACGATGATCGTCAGGCGCCCGGAGAGTGAAAATACGATTGACTGGAACTCACCCTACTCGATCGCCATCGACGAAGAAACCTTCGACATGATATTTGAGGATGCGATGCAGGCGCTGGAGTTGAAGCCGAAGGTCTATGTCCAGGAAAAGGCGATCGGAGCGGATCCTTCATACGCACTCCCGGTGTGTTCAATTGTAGACAACCCACTGGCGGGTCTGTTCATAGACAATATGTTTCGTCCGGAACCTACAGGAATCGAATCGAGCTGTTTTGAGGACTATCCGTTTTACCTTCTGGTGAATCAGTACGACAAACTTCACCCTGAGCGATACGAGGGGCGGCTGAGAAAACTCGCCGACGGCTCAACCTCAACGATGGCAGTAGTCATGGACTTTGACCGCCGCATCGGCATCGTCTTCGGCTCGTCCTACATGGGTGCAATCAAGAAACTCATGTTTACCGTAATGAACTACTACCTGCCGGAGCAGGAGGTGCTGCCCCTTCACTGCAGTGCGAATGAAGGAAAAAGCGGTGATATCGCCGTCTTTCTCGGACTCTCGGGGACGGGGAAGACCACCCTTTCTACGGCTCCCGACCGGGCGCTTTTGGGTGACGATGAACACGGATGGAGCGACACGGGAATAGCCAATTTTGAAAACGGCTGTTACGCAAAACTCTACCAGCTGAATCCGCGCAAGGAGCCTGAGGTGTATCACGCAGTGTTTCACCCGGATCACTACCTCTTTCACGGCGCGCTCGTCGAAAATCTCATGGTCTATCCCACCGGTGCCTTCGATTTCGATGATGACCGCTTCACCCAGAACTCCCGGGCATCCTACCCGCTCACATACCTTTCCAACATCAAGGAGTCGTCCATGGGCGGGCATCCCCGGACAATCGTCTTCCTTACCGCCGACGCCTACGGTGTACTTCCGCCCATTGCGCGCCTGACCAACGAGCAGGCGATGTTCTGGTTCATGATGGGATATACCTCCAAGCTGGCCGGTACGGAGACGGGTGTTGTGGAACCCCAATCCGTCTTCTCCCGATTCTTTGGCGCACCCTTTATGCCCCGTAACCCCAAGGACTACACCGATCTCCTCGGCGAAAAACTCGATCGCCATCAGACCAGGGTGTTCCTCGTCAACACCGGATGGAGCGGCGGTGCCTACGGAACGGGCAGGCGGATAGACATCGCCATGACCCGTTCCATGGTAAAAGCGGCACTCGCGGGGGAGCTGGACGGCGGAGAATTTGAAAAGGAACCGTTTTTCAACCTCTCCATACCGGTGACATGTCGGGAGGTTCCCCGGGAGGTGCTGAATCCCCGCATGGCGTGGAAGGATACCGAAGCATACGAGGAACACGCACAACGCCTCGCCCGGGAGTTTCACGCCCATTTCGAGGGGGAGTTTGCCGGAAAGGTTCCCGATTCCGTCGCGTCTCAGTGTCCGGGAGCAGAATGAAGATCGTTGCAATCGATGCATTCGGGGTGAATCCCGGAGATATTTCGTGGTCGCCCTTTCATGAACTGGGCAGTTTCACCGCGGCTCCCCATTTCTCCCAGGACATTCTGGATTCACTGGCCGCCGACGCCGACGCAATCCTCGTGGATCACGTCGCTCTTCACGCTGAACGTATCGCCCGTCTGCCGCGGCTCAAGTATATCGGGCTCTTTTCCACAGGGTACGATCGAATTGACGTGGACGCCGCGATGTCCGCCGGAGTTGCCGTGACAAATGTCCCGGACTATTCAACCGACTCCGTTGCGGAACTGACACTTGCACTCATTCTCAACCTGGCACACCGCGTGTGCGACTACAACTCCCTCGTTCACCGGGGAAAATGGCGTCGGGGCGAACCGGTCTCGTATACCGATTTCCCCGCTCTCGAACTCCGGGGAAAATCTATCGCCATACTGGGATTCGGCGCGATCGGCGTGGCCGTTGCGAAGCTCGCAGGTGCCCTGGGTATGAAGGTCCTCGGCTGGGAGGCGCGGCGAAAGACGATACCCGGTGTCGAGGTCCGGTGGCTCTCGTGGTCCGATCTGCTCGCTGCGGCGGATGTGGTCACGTTACACACCCCCCTTTCGGAAGAGACGACGGAACTGATTGATCGACGGGCATTGACGCAAATGAAGGAGTCGGCCCTCCTGATCAACACCTCCAGGGGCGGGCTCACCGATGAGTCCGCCGTCGCGGAAGCGCTTCACAACGGGAGCCTCGCCGGCGCCGCCGTCGACGTTGTCGGGTACGAGGAACCGCCTGAGGGAGACCATCCGCTCCTATCGGCGCCAAACTGCATCATAACCCCCCACATAGGATGGGCGACCGTGGAATCCCGTACACGATGCGTAGCCGAAGCGGCCGAAAATTTGCGAAGCTATATGAACGGCGGTCGTCGAAATCGCATCGACGGGAACCGCGGCATCCAACTTCAGGGAGAGAAGATCCAATGAAATATCACACCCATCCAGGTCAGGTGAGCTACGGTGAAGCCATCGGAATTCTGGTAATCGAAAATTTTGTCCCCTATATTCCCGGGGACACGGCCAACGCGACGAGCTATGATTTTCCCGTCCGTTTTGAACGCCTTCCGGGATCCACCACGAGCCGGCTCTTCAGCCACGACGGCTCACTCCGCGACGATATCGTCGCCGCGGGACGGCGCCTGGTCGCCGAGGGCGTACGGGCAATCACCGGTGACTGCGGGTTTCTCGCCTATTTTCAGGACGAAATTGCCCGCGAGCTTGGCGTCCCCGTATTCCTCTCGAGCCTTCTTCAGCTCGATTTCATGGCGCGCCTCGCGGGTCCCGACAGGGATGTCGGCATCGTCACAGCGAACAAGGGATCTCTGACCCGGGATATTCTGAACGTGGTAACCGCCGTTCCCGACGACCGTCTTGTCGCGGGCGGCCTCGAGGACAAGCCCCATTTCGTGGACGCCGTCTTTGAAGAGAACGGCGTTCTCGACAGCGATGTGGTGGAACAGGAAGTGATTCAGACGGTGGACGAGATCCGGAAGGCTGCCGACGAAGGAGGAAGAAAACTCGGGGCGATTCTCCTTGAGTGCTCCCTCCTGCCGCCGTATGCCGCGGCGGTGCGACGCCACACGGGCCTGCCCGTCTTTGATTACAACACCATGATTCGCTACGTATTCCAGTCCGTCGTACCGAGACGATACGACGGCTTCATGTAGGCCATGGGAGTACCCGCACTGCCCCGTCCCCTCGCGGGGCGTGACCCCGGAGGCCGGGCTGTGCGGCCCTCGGCGGGCCTTTCTATTTCACAAACAGCTTTTGCGGATACTCGATGAGCTTTTCGCACCCCGTCTCGGTTACGAGGAACGGTTCGCTGCATTCGAATCCGTAGGTGTCAAGCCAGATCCCCGGCATGAAGTGAATCGTCATTCCCGGCTCGAGAACGCTCTTGTCGCCTGGACGCAAACTAACCGTATGTTCTCCCCAGTCGGGGACGTAACTCAACCCAAAGGAATACCCGACTCGAGACGGCTTCTCCACCCCCGTACCCTTCAGGCAATCCCGCCACGTCGCTTCCACCTCCTCGGCGGTGACGCCGGGTTTAATGAAGTTCAGGGTGCGATTCAGTCCGTTGACCACGACATCGGCCACCTTCTGCAAATCCGACGGCGGCGTGCCAAGATACACAGTCCGGGAAAGAGGTGCATGATAGCGATACCTCGCGCCTGCCAGCTCAAGAAGGACAACATCCCCCGCCTCGTAACTCCGGTCGGGATCAAAGGTCAAATGGGCGGTGGAGGTGTTCTCTCCGCTTGGCATGATCGGGAAAATCGCAGGAGAGTCACCGCCGAACTCTTCGGTGCCGTGTATCTGAGCTCCCGCGACAAGACCCGCCACGTCCTTCTCCCTCACACCGACGGCGATATTCTCTATCGCCACATCCATTACATTTTTACAGATCGCCGCGGCGTCGCGCATATAGCGAATTTCCGCCTCGGACTTCACCGTTTTAACCCAGTTCACGAGATTGGTCGCATCCTGCACGCGGAGACCCGCAATTTCACTCTGCAGGGTCAACAGCATTCGCGCGGAAAACCAGTAATTATCCATTTCCACACCGAGGACGCGGCGGTCCCACATATGCTCCCTGAGCATCTGTGACACAAACACCATCGTGTGGGTATAGCGGGACTGTACGTACTCATCGGGATACCCGACGATGCTCTCTTCGGAAAGCCATGTCGTGATTCGCGCACCGTTGGAATCCTGCTGACGCCCGAACCAGATCGGTTCTTCCCTGTCGAGGGCAATGAGGAGCCCCTGATGCACGTAGAAACTCCACCCGTCGTAACCGGTGAGATAGTTCATGTTTGCCGGATCTACCACGAGGAGCACCTCAATGCCGGCGTGGTCCATTCGTTCTTTCGTCTTGCGCAGGCGACGGTCGTATTCCGCCCGCTCAAAGTGTGTTTTGTTGCGTATGAGTGACATGGCTCGATTATGGGGGGAACGTCGTGTTATGGCAAATCATTTTATAAAAACTTTTCACCCCTCAGCCTTTCAGACGCACCTTCGTCGCACCCATGAACTGCATGATCAGGGCGGCGCCCATGATTGAGCTCACGTTGGCGGCATCCAGCGATGGGGCGACCTCCACCATGTCCATTGCACGGCATTTGGGGTGTTGTCCCACCCGCCAGACCGACTCAAGCGCCTGAAACGACGTGAGACCTCCGGCGTTGGGGGCGTTTGTTCCCGGAACGTGGGCGAGGTCGATCGCGTCGATGTCAAAACTGAGAAAGAGTGCATCAACGCCGTCCGTTGCAATTGAAATCGCCTCTTCTATGGTCGGAACGATGCCGTTCAAATGAATGTCCCTGGCGGTGATGACGGTAACGCCCATGTCCCGGCAGTAGTCACGGTAATAACGGGAGTTCAGCCACGTGTTGATACCGAATTCCACGAAATTTTTCGGATCAAGGGGGGTATCGGAGTCCTCCATGAGTCTGCGAAAGGGCGTCCCACTGGAAACCTCTCCGTGGTGGGAGTGGCGGACATCAAGGTGCCCGTCGATGTTTATGACTCCCACCTTGCCGGTAACGCCGTTCATGAGTCCCTTCACATCCGGATAGGCGAGGGAGTGATCCCCGCCGATCATGACCGGCGTAATTCCAAGTTTCACGATTTCGGTTACCACCGATTCCACACGCTCATGGGTGCCGAGGACGTCGGTAAAGAGGACGTCCACATTTCCGAAGTCGGTAACACTGAAATCCTCGGACAGATCGACATCGATACCCGGCTCATATACATCCGAAAATACGAGGGCATTCCGGACGCTGTCCGGTCCGAATCGGCAACCCCGGCGTCCGCTGACGGCGGTGTCGAAGGGAATGCCCAGTATTCCCACATCCGCCGCGTCGGCGGTACGCCAATCGACCATGATATCCGCCAGGCTTACGTCGTATTCATCGGGCACCCAGGTTCCCGGCCTGGGTGAATCCAGCAACAGCGCTTCCACGTCTTTCGGAAGTTTCATAGATAAGCTCCTTGGTTTTCTGTTTGTGTTCCCAACCGCATTACGGCGTGGTACAGCACGTGTATCCCTTTTTCAATATCCCCGGGCTCCGTGTACTCCTCCGGACAATGGCTGCGCCCGTCCACGCTGGGGATGAAGAGCATCCCCGTCGGAAAGGCAGCGGCCAGAACCTGGGCGTCGTGGCCCGCACCGCTGAACATCTCGTGAAAGGGGTATTCAAGCGATCGGGCGGCATCCTTCAGCGTATTTACCACCACATCGTCGAACAGGACGGGATCCTCCGTCAGAATCGGTTCTATCGTGAAGGTAACACCATGCATTTCCCCGATTTCCGTTCCCACTGCACGCATTTCCCGCTCCACTTTCCTGAGAAATGCCCCGTCGGGAGAGCGCACGTCTACAGCCGCTTCAACGAGGCCGGGCTGAATCGTTTCTACATTGGGCTCCACCCGAAGCCGCCCGACGGTGCAGGTCGTCTCGTCGTTGCCGCTGATGTCGATGAGGGTGATTATGCGGGAAATAAACCAGTGAAAGGCCATGAAGGCATCCCGGCGGCCACCCTTTGGTGCACCTGCGTGGTCCGGGCGACCCCTGAACGTGATGCGCCGGCGGTAGTCACCCTTCACGCCTCTGACAACGCCAACGGGTATGTTCATGCGATCCAGTACGGGGCCCTGTTCTATATGGACCTCCAGACATGCCGCGATGCTGCCCCGTTCCCTTCGGGCGCCGGCCACCCGGTCGGGATGAAGACCGATGGCGCGCATCGTTTCAACGAGCCCGACCCCGTCGTGGTCGGTGACACCCGCGATGTCCTCGGCGGAGAGCCTGCCCGTGACGGCATAGCTGCCCAGGAAGCCGAGAAAACGCTCTTCCTCATCGTTGAAGGCGACGATCTCCACCGGCCGGTTCAATTGAACACCCGATTCATTGAGGCTCCGGACGCACTCAAGGGCTCCGAAGACGCCCACCACGCCGTCGTATCGTCCGCCGGCAGGAACGGTGTCAATGTGTGAGCAGAGGAGAATAGCCCGTTCATCTCCCGCGACGGGAGAGTCCGCCTCGCGGCGTCCGCAGACATTCCCGGCCGGATCGGTCCACGTGACCATACCCGCCTCTTCCATTGCAGAAATCAAATACTCCCGACCGGCGAGGTCTTCCGAAGACATTGCCGGCCGGGAATTGCCGCCGCCCGGCAGGGCACCGATCTTTCCCATCTCTTCGATATCGCGAAGAAGGCGTTCAATCCGAACCATATATACCTGCGTAAAAGAATTGGTTTACATATTTAGACTTATGTTCTACCATATAAACCACTACTGTATAGTAAGACTGAACCGGCAAATCGTCAATGGAAGGTTTTATAATGGGCAGACCGGAAAGACAGCGCAGCTACATCATATCAACGACGCTGACAAAGGCATTTGGAATTCTGGAATGCATCGCCGAGCATCAGCCGATCGGGACGCCTGAAATCATCAGACGTCTGCAGCTGAGCAAGGGAAATGTGCACAGCCTCCTCGCCAGTCTGGAGTATCTCGGGTATGTGGAAAAGCACGAGAACGCCTTCAGCCTCACCTTCAAGCTCCACTCTCTTGGAAATACGGTACCGCTCACACGGGACATCGCTGCGGCGGCTCGCCCCGTTATGGAGCGGATCGCCCTGGACATGCAGGCCAACGTCTATCTGACCGCGCCGGCGGACAATAAAATGGTCAACCTCGAACGGGTGATCCCCCCGGCCGATATTCAGGTAGCCAATGACTTCGCCGTCACCTATGACCTCAACAGCACGGCATCGGGGAAGCTCTACCTATCCACCCTCCCGGAGGAACAACGACAAGAGCTCTATCGAAACATGGCCTTCCACACCCCGACGAAGCATTCAATCGGGGACGCGGAAGCGCTGGAACGGGAGATCCTCATTACCCGCAGACGGGGATACTCCCTTGAGCTTGGAGAACACAGCCCCTATATCAACGGGATCGCCGCAGCGGTTAGAAATCACGACGGGAATTTTATCGCATCCCTCTCGGTAATCGGACCGGTCATGATCCTGACCCCGGACGTACTCAATGACGTGGCTCCCCGCATTCTTGCGGAGGCACAGGGACTTTCAATGACGATGGGGCATATCGGTGAAACTATCCACGGTCGCGAGTGAATCTGCCGGTAAATGAGAGGACGCTGACCGCCGCCATAATCCCTCCGAGACCGATGAATCCGCCGGCAAAGGTGAAATATTCACCCATGTAACCGACGACTGAGGGAATCACCCCCACCCCGAGAAAAACGGCGGTGGGAAGAGTCATAGACACTCCCACATTCCGTGATTCCGGCGGCATGAGGGACGACAATGCGGCAAATCCGGCCGGAAAGTAGAGCGCCCCGATTGCGGGTTGCAGAAATACAACCAATAGTCGTCCCCATCCGGTGAAGGTGCCGAGCAAGACGAGTGCCAGTCCCTGTCCGGCGAGGGCAAAAGCCATGAGTACCCTCGGCCTGATGCGATCGACGAAAAACGCCGCCGCTAGGAGTGTCACCAGCGGCATGAACCGGGAAATCCCGAAGACGGTATTTGCCAGTCGGGGGTTGACCCCGCCTTCGGTCACGAGAAATGCCGGTATGAGGAGGTACACACCGTCCGTTCCGGCGAGGGAGAGGGCGAAAAAGACGATAAGGACCCAGAACTCTTTCCGACGAACCAGCTGCACCAGAACAGCGAGGTTCGGGGCACGACCGTGGGCGTCGCCGTCACGGACCCGAACGGCAAAAAGGAGGGCCCCCGCGACCAGAGAGAGACTTACCAGACCAAACATCCATCGCCAGGACAATACCGGCCTGGACGCGGCTACAATGAGCGGCGCGAGTATCATTCCGATATGGGGGCTCATTTCATTGATTGAAAAGGCGCGCTGCCAGTCACGGCGATCCACCGCCGTCGTTATCACGCTGATCGCCGAAGGAACGAAGAGACCGAAGCCGATTCCGAAGACGATGAGACCCGCATTCATGAAGATCATGTCAGGTGCCGTCGCGAGAACGAGCATGCCCGCAGCGCCGAGGCCCGCAGAAAGGGGTATGAGCCGCCGATGGGTGACGCGCTGTGAAACCACGCCTGAAAAAAACATGGACAGGGAGTACCCAAGAGTCAACGTCAGCATCAGCCGTGACGACCGGGCGTGACCGACGTGAAAGGTATCCTCCACATCCAGCAGCAGCGGTGCAAAGGCGGAACGACCGATAAAAAAGAGGATGGAAACCGAAACGACAAAGATGACAGTTGGAAGAGCGTGGCGAAAGGCGATTCCTTTCTCCATATGTGATGTATGAGCCATTCCCGATAGTAACATACCTTGATACCGGGAACCCCCTCGTTTAAGCTCTTATGTGTCATGAGTCTCCACCAAGAAACGCAGAACAATGTCGCGAGTACCGTCGTCACCGCCGCACAGATTCTGGAGTACATCGCCGAACACGGCAAAGTGTATCCCCGGGATCTCGCCCATGAGCTGGATCTCAACCGGTCGACGGTTCATCGCATGCTGTACACCCTTGAAATCCTCAACTACGTCGACAAGTATGCCGACGGAGGATACCGTCTCACCTTTCATCTTTTCGAAGTCGGCAATTCGGTACCCCACAGCTATGATCTCATCGACACGGCGCGCAGGGAACTGTTGGAGCTCTCCCATGATACGGAGCTGACGGTCAACCACGGAATCAACTTTGAAGATCAGGTTCTTTACGTCGACAAGGCGACTCCTTCCACCTATTTGCAGTTAGACCGCTCAGTCGGCGAGACGGAACCGTTGCACTGCACCTCCGTCGGGAAGGTACTTCTTGCGGAACTTGACGACGAGGAACTCGACAGCGTGATTCACCGCATCGCCCTCACCCCGTATACGCCGAACACGATCGTGACCCCGGACGGCCTGAAAAAGGAGATTGACGATGTTCGCAGAATGGGATACGCCGTCGACCGGCAGGAGCTCGCGATGGAGGTCCGCTGTTTCGCCGTACCAATACATGGCCATGAAGACATATCCGTATCGGGAATCAGCGTTTCAGGACCGGTCGATCGCCTTACCTTTACGATGATCGATGATCTCCTCCCGCGCCTGAAAGAGGTGGCTCAAAAAGTGGAGGAAAACATCCGTCTCGCCCGTCTCGGAAAGGGATAATCCGCACCTCCGAGGATCAACCTTTTTCTTGACAAACCGTCAACGCTACGCCACAATTCAGGTGGTGTTGCAACATACTAACGACGGTTCAAATAGTAATACTAGTCACTACACTCCTTCCACCACCGTGCTGAAGGCGTTCAACCTGCTGGAGTTCATAAGCAACAATCAGCCGGTGAAGCCGTCGTTCATCTCGGAACGGCTCGGTCTGACCCGCACAAACGTCCACCGTCTCCTCGCGACACTCATGGAGATTGGATACGTCACCAAAGACCCGCGAAAAGGGTATCGACTCAGCTTTTCCGTTTTCAAACTGGGCAGCCGTGTTCCCATGAGCCAGGATTTGCGGGAGATCGCCAAACCGCTCATGGTTGACCTTGGACGCATCGCAAACGAGAATATCTATCTCACCGTCCTGTACGGACGCATGGTCATCGCCATAGAGGAAATCAAGAGCAATAATCCGCTCTCCCTGAATCCGGACGTCACATACACCTATCCCATACACACCTGTGCGTCGGGAAAAAACTTTCTTGCCTATATACCCTGGGAGGAGGCTGTACGCATTCTCACCGAGGGGGACATGGAACGGCGAACCGCCAATACCATCACGGACGTCGACGCGATGCGTCACGAGCTCGATGAGGTTCGACGCCGCGGTTACTCGACGGAAATTCGTGAGTTCAGTGACGATCTCAACAGCTACTCATCGCCGATTTTCGATTACCGAGGAAAGGTCGTCGCAAATCTGAGCATTTCCGGACCATCGATTCGGGCGACCCCGGAAAAACTGGATCGCCTCATTGACGCATTATTGGATACAACTCGTTCCATATCACAACAATTGGGACGAAGAGAAACGTAATAGTTACAGACAAACACGGAGGAGGCGCTATGCCGGCAGTATTTGACGCACGCGAGTACAAGGATCGGGTCACGAAGACGAAGCGATCGATGCAGGAAAAGGGTATCGACCTGCTCGTCATCAGCCAGCCCGCCAATATGAACTACCTGACCGGATATGACGGTTGGAGTTTTTACGTTCACCAGGTTGTTCTCGTATCACTGAATCAGGAAGAACCGATGTGGCTTGGTCGTGGAATGGACGCAAACGGAGCGCGTCTTACCACCAGCCTTTCCGAGGACAATATTCGGGAGTATGCCGATGACTACGTCCAGTCACTGGTGAAGCATCCCATGCATTTTGTCGCGGATGTAATCAAGGAAAAGGGCTGGGACAAGGGTACGATCGGTGTGGAAATGGACCAGTTCTACTTTACCCATCGCAATTATGTCGAACTCGAACGGTCGCTGCCGAATGCAACCTTCAAGGATGCCAATACGCTGGTGAACTGGGTACGGGTCGTCAAGTCGGAAGCGGAGATCACCTTTCTGAAGCGTGCCGGCAAGATCGCCGAGCGGGTCATGCAGACGGCGGTGGACACGATCGACGTGGGCGTCCGGGAATGTGACGCCGCAGCAGCAATCGCCTACGCCCAGTACAAGGGTACCGAGGAATACGCCGGCGACTACCCCGCCATCGTTCCTCTCATGATGGCCGGTGAAGCGGCGTCTACGCCTCATCTCACCTGGACGGAAAAGACCTATCAAAAGGATGAAGCGGTCCTTCTTGAACTGGCCGGTGTCTACCGCCACTACCACTCACCCATCGCACGAACCATATTTCTCGGATCCAATCCGCCGGCTCTCATGAAGGAAACCGCCGATGTCGTCATCGACGGACTGGAACAGACCCTCGATTTCATCAAGCCCGGGGTCACGTCGGAACAGATCGAGGAACGGTGGCGCAAAGCCATTTCCCATTCCAAGGTGGTCAAGGAGTCACGCCTCGGTTACTCCATCGGCGTCAACTATCCTCCGGACTGGGGCGAACAGACGATCAGCGTGCGTCCCGGCGACAAGACGGTTATTCAGGAGAATATGGCGCTCCATCTAATTCCCGGAATCTGGTACAAAGAGGTCGGTTTCGAGATCGATGCGTCCTTCAGAGTGACGTCAACCGGAATCGAACCACTCTTTGATTTTCCAATCAAGCTCATTCTCAAGTAAGACGATGGCTGTGGAACTTCACCTAACCGATATTTTCGAGGCGGCCCGGCGAATCGTCGGGCTCGTGCGGCGGACTCCCTTTATCGACTCCCCCGTCCTTCAGGAAGAGACCGGCGCCGCGGCCGTCCATCTCAAGCTCGAGTCTCTTCAGAACACGGGCGCCTTCAAGGTGCGCGGCGCGTCCAACAGGATTCTCTCCCTCACGGAGGAGGAGAAACGGAGGGGGGTTATCACCTTTTCCACCGGCAACCACGGGAAGGCGGTGGCGTATGTCGCGGGGAAAACGGGTATACCCGCCGTCGTGTGCGTCTCCGAGCACGTACCGTACTATCGGGTGGAGCTCATACGCAGTCTCGGCGCGGAGGTTGTCGTAAAGGGTCATTCTCAGGATGAGGCGGAGGAGGAATATTTCCGCATCATGGCGGAGCGAAACATGGTCCCTGTCGTTCCCTTTGACGATCCCTTTATCGTTGCCGGACAGGGAACGATCGGTCTGGAAATGCTCGAGGAGATTCCCAACCTTGACACCCTCCTCGTTCCCCTGTCGGGAGGCGGTTTGCTTGCAGGCGTCGCCCTCGCCGCCAAGTTGATTAATCCGCGGATCCGCGTGGTCGGAGTCTCCATTTCCCGCTCTCCGGCGATGCTTGAAAGCCTGAAGGCGGGCAAACCCGTAGCAGTTGAAGAAAAGGACACCCTTGCCGACTCGCTTCTAGGTGGAATCGGTGTGGAGAACCGTTACACACTGCCCCTCATCAGGGACAACGTGGATGAACACGTCCTCATCGAAGAAGAGGAGATCGAGAGGGCAATGTACTATGCCCTCGCCCGACACAGCCTGGTCATAGAAGGAAGTGCGGCGGTCGGTATCGCCGCACTGCAAAGCGGCAAAATATCGGTCCCCGGCGAGTCCGTCGGTATCGTCGTGAGCGGCAGCAGTGTCGATCTGACCCAGTATCTGTCGGTTGTGAACCGTATAAACACAAAGAGCACATAAGGAGAATCATATGGTACGTGTCGTTCCTGAGAAGGACTTGCTTTCCCAGATAAAACTGGATCTCGACGCTGTTGCGGACGTCGAACGGGGCTTTGCAGAACTCGACGCCGGCAACGCGACGGTCCCCCCGATAATGATGATTCCCGTCCCCCATCTGGAGGCGGAAGTCGACATCAAATCGGCTTATATTAAAGGACTGCCCTACCTGGCGGTGAAAGTCGCCTCGGGATTTTTCAAGAATCCTGACAGGGGTCTTCCCTCCCAGAGCGGACAGATGCTCGTCATCGATGCGGAAACGGGCTTCCTGAAGGCGGTGCTCCTGGACAACGGATATCTCACCCAGGTACGGACCGGCGCCGCAGGGGCAGTGGCGGCGAAATATCTCGCCCCCGACAACACCGAGCACGCCGGGGTAATCGGCGCAGGCGTCCAGGCGCGATTTCAGATGCGGGCACTCTCCCTTGTACGGCCGATCAAGACGATCCGCATGTTCAGCCTCGACGCTGACGAGGTCCGGGACGCCTATGTCCGTGATATGGAACGGGAGCTTGGCGTCAAAGTGATCAAGGCAACCTCGGTTGAAGAGGTTGTAAAAGAAAGTTCCGTCGTGGTAACGACGACACCCTCACGAAAACCCTTTCTCAAAGCCGAGTGGCTCCATCCGGGACTGCATCTCACCACGATGGGTTCAGACGCGGAAGAAAAACAGGAAGTGGACGCGGCGGTACCGGGGGCGGTCGATGTTCTCGCCTGCGATCTCAAGAGCCAGGTCTTCCGCCTGGGTGAACTTCGTTCCGCCCTTGCAGCGGGGACAATCTCGGAAGACGGTCCGATCGTGGAACTGGGCAGCCTGGTGCGAAAGAAGCATCCCGGCCGGCAGAGCGACAAGGAGATCACCATGTGCGACCTGACCGGTGTTGGAGTTCAGGATACGATGATCTCAATTCGCGCCTTTACCATTGCGGAGGAAATGGATCTGGGTATCACCGTTTCATGACCGGCGATAATGCGCAACGGGGCGGCCGAAAGGCCGCCTTTTTTTTTGCTCCGCCCTTGTGCGCCGGGATTCGCCGCTCAGGGGTACTACGCCGTCCCGTCTAGGCCCACCTCGTATCTTCAATCGGCATCTGTGGAACGTAGTCGGGACGCAGGACGATTCCCGTCCTTGCATGGCCGGCCAGCTTGGTGGGCAGCTCTTTTGGAAAGGTGACGCGGCGAATATAGGAATCTTCGCTTGCGGAGGGGCATTGGTTGAGATACTCGTAGTCCACCGATTCCCGGGCGTCCCGAAAGGGATCCACCGTGAGATAGCCGATGTGAAGGGAGGTGATATTGTGGAAAAAGTGGCTCCCCTGACTGGGATCAACCCTCAGCTTTTCAATTGAGGATTCAACAATGACCCGGGCGTGCGATATTTGTGTCCACTTGCAGGGAATGCCGAGCCAGGGATCCCGGGATCCGAGCCGCCCCGGTACGATAAGAAGGTAATGGCGCCCTTCCGCGACAAACGCACCGTTGATGCGCTCCAGCAATTCCGCAATTGTTTCACTTTCGGCTGGGTTATAGTTTTCCGGCCGTACGTACACAACGTCGTGAATGTCCGTATAAATACCGTTACCCAGCGCACTGTAGGAGGTTACCACCGCGTGCTCCAGCTCGTCACCGCCGATTTCGATATCATCAGCTTCAAGCCCCTCAATGACGGGACGGACCTGCAGAAAACTGAATGTTTTTTCCTGACCCTTCTGCGGCGGGTTGAGATCAACGGCAAACTCGATTTCAACGGGAACGTTCATTTCCTTCCGTGCCAGCTCAAGCAGATCATTCAGGATGTCGGCCAGCGGGAAAAGCCGGTATTTGAGCACACCCGCAAAGGTAGGAATCGGTTGTCCTCCGTCGATGACTCCCTCCCGGAGTACGCCGTTCTGGAAATCATAGGTCGAAACGAGCAATGGAAAACTGGGATCTTCCGACGCCTCGACGACGTGTTCCGAGACGAGCTGTACATCGTCGTCAACAGAGGGAATGAACCCTTTGCCTTTGAGATCGAGAGCGACAAACTCTTTCTGCGCACTGCGCACCGCGGTATCGACATCGGCGTGCTGCAAAATCTTCTTGGGATGCCTGGGGGAAAAACGGAGCGCCGCGCCTCCACCAACGACGGTGGTGCCCAGCCCGACGGCCACGTGGGCGATGCCCTCCTCGGGTTTTTCGTTCTCTATGGGATAGAAGTTGAGACTCCTTGCGACTCCTGAGATGGAGGGGTAGCAGCGCGTCTCGTAACACGTCCCCGTCAACTCCTGAATCGCAACGGCCATGCGCTCTTCTGCGATGAGATTGTTGGTTGCCGCCATATAGTCACGGGTTGCCTTGTAGAAGGTACATGCATAGACGCATTTTATGGCGTCGATCAGCTCTTTCAGACGAGTCCCGTCGTCATCGGCGTTATTGCCCAATATGTAGGTATTGTACACCCCCGCGAACGGCTGAGAATTGGAATCCTCAAGCAGGCTGGAGGAACGGATCGCCAGGGGACGTCTATTGACCCGCAATACCGCACGAAAATCCTCCACCCGTTCCTCGGGAAATGACCCCTGTAAAAAAAGTTCGAGAATTTCCTCATCGGTGATGTCGAAACGGAGCTTTTCATGCAGGTCGTTCCGTTCCAGAAAGTCCTGAAAGACCTCCGTGGAGACGACGACGGTACGGGGAATTGAAATAATGATTCCCGAATATTTGTGACGAAGGAGGCTGTCCTTCAGGACGTGGTCCATAAATGCAAGCCCCCGGCCTTTGCCGCCGAGTGAACCGTTTCCGATCCGTGAAAAGGTGAGATACTCGTCATATCGCTCCCTGTCGAAATGCGCGATCGTTCCCTGGCTCTGGAAACGGCGGAAGGAAGCGATGATTTCGAGAATGACCCGTTTCGCCCGTACGGAATCCTCAATATCGGTGACGTTGGCTTCCACCACGTCCGCGAGGGAGAAGAGGGCACGCGTCTTGAGCCAGTTTGTGAGTTTCTTTCTGCGAAAGTAGTGGAGGAACTGCTCGTCCGGCATTTCCTCTATTTTTTCCTGCAGATCCTTGAGATCCTCCACGGAAAAGAGCGTTCTGTTGGTGACGGGATCGCGAAAGGTCAATGGACCGAATCCGTAATTGCGCCGAATATATTGCTGCAGCCTGTTGAGAAGGTCGTCGGAGTGCTTGTAGAGAAAACTGCTGCCACAGGACGCCGCGTCGGACCGATGTCGCTGTTCCGACGACTGAAGGAGGACCGGCAAGTCGGCGTTGTCATTGTGAATATACCGACAGAGTTTGAGGCCCGCTGCCGGATCTTCCACCCCTTCCCGCTTGAAGGAGACATCGGATATGACACCGAGGAGGTTTGTCCGGTACCTGTCGTAGAGCTCTATCGCCTCCTCAAAGGTATTTGCCAGAAGAATCTTGGGACGGCAGCGCATGCGCATCGTCTGTTCCCACTCATTCAACCCCTCTTCCATGATTCCCCGGGCCTGGCGAAAGAGGATTCGGTAAATGAGAGGCAGAAAGCTGGAATAGAAGCGTACCGAATCTTCCACGAGGATGATGACCTGAACGCCGACTGATACGTCATGGGCGACGTTCATCCGGTCCTCGAGGAGTTTAATAATCGCCAGCAATATGCTGTCGTCGCCGAGCCACGCAAAAATCTGGTATCTGTCGACGAGGTCTTCGTTCTTTACCCGGACGGAAACTTCCCGTGAGAAGGGAGTCAAAACGATCAGAGGCAGGTCGGGGTACCGCGTCTGAACCTCTTCCGCCAACTGCAGTGCCTTCGGGCCGCCGATGTTGAGCATGGATATGACCATGTCATACCCTCCTCGCTCCAGCTCCCGCAAGGCGTCCTCCTCGGTGCTTACCTGGACAAATCGGGGCGGATAGCGGAGGTTGAGACTTGCATACTCCTGGAAGATCTGCTCGTCCACCCGCCCGTCTTCCTCAAGCATGAACTTGTCGTATTTCGAGCAGACGAGAAGGACGTCCTGGATGCGGCGTTGCATCAGCTGTTTTACCGGTATTTTTTCAAAGACGTAATGCTTCGCCATGTGGCCCCCTCAGTCAGTATATAAAAAAAGACCGACCGCTTCAGCGGCCGGTCTTCCGTTATGGTGTTAACGCGTTGTTGCCTCTCATCCACCAAGATTCATCATATTGTCCGGCAGGAACGTCGCAATCTCGGGAAAGATAACGATGAGTGCCGTTGCAAGGATAAGGAGGAGTATAAAGGGCGGCGTATTTCGAATGACTTCCAGGTATGGACGCCTGAATATCAGCTGTGCCGTGAAGATGTCGCACCCGAAGGGCGGCGTTGCGGAGCCGATCGCCGCCTGAAGGGTTACGAGGACACCGAGGAACACCGGATCGATACCCGTGGCAACGACATACGGTGCAAATATCGGCGAGAAGACGTAAATCGCCACGATGGGATCTACGAACATACACGCAATAAAGTAGGCGATGATCACGGTGATGATGACCTGAAGCTGCGAGGGATCGGTTCCGAGAATCGCCGGCATGATCGCCTCGGGGATACGCAGGAAGCTGATGAGCCAGGAGAATGCCTGCCCCGCACCGACAAGGACAAATACGACACCGGTAATGACACCCGTATCGAGAAGTACCTTGACCAGCCCTTTCCACGTCATGGTGCGGTATATGGTAATTTCAATGAAGATTGCGTAGAGCACCGCCGCCGCCGCCGCTTCCGTCGGGCTGAAGATACCGGCGTAAATACCTCCGACGATAATGATCGGAAAGCCGAGAACGGGGAACCCCTCTTTGAGCGCCGAAATACGCTCTTTGGTCGTCGCCTTTGGAGCGACACCCACCTTATGGCGGACGGAGTATATATAGGCGTATATGGAAAAGAGGACAAAGATGAGAATACCCGGCAATACACCGGCGAGAAAGAGCTTACCCACGGAGGTGTTGGTCACGACACCGTAGACGATAAAGCCGATACTCGGTGGAATGAGCAGGGCGATATCACTGGCATTAATGATGAGCCCCAGGGTAAAGGGACTCTTGTATCCCGCCTCAAGGAGCATCGGTCGCATCGTACCGCCGATCGCCGCCACCGTCGCCTGGGTGGAGCCCGATACGGCACCGAAGAGGGTACAGCTTGCGTTTGTGGTGATGGCGAGACCGCCCGGTATGTGACCGACCATGACACGAACCATGTCGATCAGCTTCCGTGCCGCCTTGCCTGAAGTAAGAATCCCCGCTCCGAGGATAAACATCGGGACCGCCTGAAGCGCCGGAGGAGTCAGGCCGGTGAGGACCTGTTGAACCATGACGTTGCTGAAATTGAATGACGGCATATTGATACCGACATGGAGCAGCAACGATCCGAGGATGAGCACCATGAAGGGAAAACCCATCAGGAGCATCACCACCATACTTACCCATAATAACGTCATATCAGTAGCCCCCTATCTCGTCTTCGTATTCACTCTGCTGCTCGGGAGACTGCCAGACGTCTTCTTCAAGAATATTTTTCCAGACCGTCCTGACGTATTGAATTCCCGCACTCGCGAAACCGATCGGGACGATGACGAGGGTGATCCAGTAGGGCATTCTCAGCGCCTGGGTGGTCTGCCCCATCATTCGGGCGGTGAGCATGTAGTTCCAGGAGTGATAGGCCATGATAAACATCACCACCGCACTGATTGCGGAAATTACGTAAATGAAGACCTTTTCCACTTTCGGCGGCATTGAATCCAGAAATGCGCCCATTCGGATATGTCGCGCCTTCCGTGCGGCGTAGCTCACACCGACAAATGTTGTAAAGACGACGAGAAACTCCGCAAGTTCCTCGGCAAAATAGATCGCCTGAAAAAAGGTCCGGGCGATGACGTTGGCGATCAGGAGGATCGCAAGCGCCGCTGTCGAAAGACTCAAGGCTCCCACCTCAAACCAGTCGACCACGAGACTTACGCGTCGCCCGATCGTGATTTTTTCCTGTGGTTCGTTACTCATTGGGTACCACTCTCCCTCTTTTTGAATATACAAAGACGGCATGAACCGTGAACAGTCCATGCCGTCTCGTATTTGCTTAGTCTACGCCAAGCGCCTGTTTTGCTTCTTCAATGTCGCGAAGGAGCGTGTCGAGCAACTCTTCAGCACCGTCACCACCGGCCTTGATGAAGTCCGCATCGACGGTCCGTGCAATTTCGGTCGCTTCGGCGATCTGCTCATCGCTGAACTCGTTCCAGACGATGGAGGGTTTTTCTTCCATAATCGCCTCGCGGAATCCGGCGTTCTTCTCATTGATCCACTCACCGGCGGGAACGATCGCGTCCGCCCACCAGTCGCGCATCAGCTGCTGATACTCTTCAGGAAGAGAATCAAAGTGCTGCATGTTGGCCGTGGGAATTCCGAGGAACGGTTCCGCCCACATCTGGGTGAAATAGCGGGTCGGCTCGTAGAACTTCATGCTGTAAATCGCGAAGAGCGGGTTGATCTGTGCATCAATCAGACCGGTCTGAAGACCGCTGTAGACTTCACCGTAGCTCATCGGCGTGGGGCTGTATCCATAGGAGCGATAGTTGGCAACAAGCATCTGGGAGCCCATGACACGGACCTTAACGCCCTGCATCTCCTCAAGCGTGCTGACCGGATCGGTGGAAGTTACCCACTGCCAGCCTTCAAACATGATTGAGAGGGGAACGAGGCCGTTCCGGCGGAAGTGATTTTCAAGAAGATCCATCGTTTCGCCGTTCTTCACGACCCACTCGACGACCTCGGCTACCTTGTCACGGGGCCACAGGTAGTTGAGGGCCAGGACCTGTGCCTGCGGCACAAATGCACTGATCCAGGCGTAGTCGGAGAAGACCCATTCCACAACACCGAGCTGAGCCAGCTCGTTGATGTCACGGGTATCACCGATCGCACCATAGGGATAGACGTCCAGATCGTATCCGCCGTCCGTTGCTTCCCGCATGTAGTCGGCGAAGTTGTTCGCCCATACGGTCATGAAGTCGCCTTCGATCTCTTCCGATGCGAGTCGAGCTTCAATCACCTGAGTGGTTCCTCCACCACCCCGTTCCTGATTGCCTTCGGCAAACAGCCCGGTCATGCTCACTGCAAACACCAGCAGCATCGTTAGTACAAAGATTTTCTTTGCCACAAGAATACCTCCTGTTTTTTTTTAACTTCGACTTACGTCGAAGTCCCATTCCCGTTCAAAAAATCGCTCGGTCGACCGAACGAACAGTTCTACCCCCGTCGGCAGTGTTTCCTCGTCGATATTGAAGTGGGGACTGTGATGGGGATAGTCACTCCCTTTCTCCGGATCCCGCGTGCCGACGTGTATGAACGCCGATGGAACCCGTTTTGCGTAGGCCGCAAAATCCTCGCCTGCCATGGAGCGATGCTCCACCAGGTCTTTTTTACTTTCAACCATTTCCGCCGCCGTCTCCCGGACGAGTTGCACCATTTCCGGCGCGTTGACGACGACCTCGTTCTCCGTCTCTATGGAGAACTCATACCCGCAACGGTGCACGGCACATACCGATTGTACCACCTCTTCCAATCTCCGTGCAGGGTTAAACTCCTCCGTCGGCTCATAAAGGTACCGTAAAGTACCTTCAATCTCGACCTGATCCGGAATGATGTTGTTTTTTGTACCTGAAGTGATTTTGGAAAACATGAGGTTGGTGGGATATAAGAGGCTGATATCCCGCGTCTGAATGCGCTGGGCCGTCTCGATAAGGTTGGCCGCGCAGATGATCGGGTCGATCGCGGAATCGGGATATCCCGTGTGACCGCCCTTCCCCTTGATGACGATATGAAAGACGTCCATGCTCGCCATGACACCCCCGACGGTAGCGGCGATCTGTCCGCTCAAGAGGGGCGTCCAGATGTGAATACCCATCGCCGCGTCGACCCGGGGGTTTTCAAGCGCCCCCTCGGCGACCATGATTTCCGCACCGGCAACCTCTTCATTGGGCTGAAAGAGAAACTTCACCTTGCCCTTGATTTTGTCCCGATGGCGGCTCAACACCTTCGCGGTAATCAGCAGGATCGCCGTATGGGCGTCATGACCGCAGGCGTGCATGACACCGTCGTTGAGCGACTTGTAGGGGACATCCGTCTCTTCCTGAATGGGGAGCGCGTCGATGTCCGCCCGAAGCATGAGCGTCGGGCCGTCGGAGCTGCCGATGGCGGTTCCTGCCATCGTCGCAACAACGCCCGTCTGTGCGAGGCGCTGGGGCTCCAGCCCCAGCTCCCGCAGATACTGCTCGATAATATCGGCAGTTCGAAACTCTTCAAAACCGAGTTCCGGATGCATGTGCAGATCCCGACGGATGTGAATCAACTCATCCTTCAGTTCCAGGATCTCCTCTCGAATGTTCATACCCGAACCAGGTCCATTTTCACCAGTGTTTCGGCGATTTGTACGGCGTTGAGTGCCGCACCCTTCCGTATGTTGTTGGAGACGACCCAGAGGTTCAGACCGTTCTTGATCGTCAGATCCTCCCGGATCCGCCCCACCATCGTCTCATCCACATCGTTGGATTCCAGCGGCGTGGGATACACGTTGTTGGCGGGATCATCCTTCACGATGATGCTCGGGGCTTTGGAAAGAAGCGCCCGCGCCTCGTCGGCGGTGATCTTCTTTTCCGTCTCGATGTTTATCGATTCAGAGTGGCCGTAATAGACGGGTATGCGTACCGCCGTCGGGTTTACCTCTATGGAGTCGTCGCCCATGATCTTCTTGGTCTCATTGACCATCTTGAACTCTTCCTTGGTGTAACCATGTTCCTGGAAGACGTCGATATGGGGCACCGCATTGAAGGCGAGCTGTACCGGATGCACCCGCGGTGCGACCTGCTTGCCCGTCTTCATGTACTCCTCAGCTTCCGCGGCGAGCCCGTTCAACCCTTTTGCACCACCACCGGACGCAGCCTGGTAGGTGGAGACGACGATCCGCTTGATCTTGCCGGCATCGTGGAGAGGCTTGAGGGCGACCACCATTTGAATTGTCGAACAGTTGGGGTTGGGGATGATCCCCTTGTGCCACTTCAGGTCGTCGGGATTCACTTCCGGGACGACCAGGGGGCATTCCGGATTCATACGCCACTCCGAGGAGTTGTCCACGACCACGGCGCCCATCTCAACCGCCTGGGGTGCCAGCGCTTTTGATGCGGTGGCGCCTGCGGAAAAGATCGCAATATCGATACCCTTGAAGTTTTCCTTGACCGCCGCCTGCACTTTGACGGGCTTCCCGTTGAAGGTGACTTCCTTTCCCGCATTTTCGGGAATATCGAGAGGTCGAAACTCGGCAATAGGAAAGTTCCGCCGCTCCAGTGTCTTCATCATTTCCGTTCCGACGACGCCCAGGGCGCCGACGACGGCTACATTATATCTATCTTTAGCCATAAATTGTTCCTTCTCCACCCGTATCCTACAGCTCTTTCTCGATGTCCTTGATGACCTCGGTGATGATCTTCACGCCCTTCATTGCAAGCTCTTCGGAGATGATGAGCGGCGGAAGGAGTCGGGCAACGTTCCCGTGGTGACCGCCTACCTCGATCATGACGCCCCGCTGATGAGCGTATTTTCTGACCTTTTTGGCGAGATCGCCGGCGGGTTCTTTCGTTTTCTGGTCACGCACGATTTCGATACCGAACATGAGACCGATTCCGCGTGCTTCACCGACGATTTTGGTTTCCGTCTCAAGCTTCTTGAGTTCCTTGAGCATCCTGGCGCCCAGTTCCGCAGCGTAGCCCGGCACATCATTGTCCTTCATGAAGCGAAGCGCTGCCGCGCCGGCGGCAAAGGCGACCATGTTTCCGCGGAAGGTACCGATGGAGGCACCGGCGGGCCAGGTATTGAGCTCTTCCTTGTATGCGATGGCGGAGATCGGGAATCCGATGCCTCCAAGGGCCTTGGACATCGTGATGATATCGGGGACAAAGTCGTCTCCGTAGTGTTCAAAGGCAAACATCTTTCCGGTACGGCCCAGTCCCGCCTGGATTTCGTCACAGATGAGAATCACGTCGTGTTTCTTGGTGATTTCCCTGACTCGGCGCATGAAACGTACGCTGGGTATGATCGTTCCACCTTCGCCCTGTACCGATTCCAGAATAACCGCCGCAGGCTTGCCGAACCCGGAGTGCGAGTTGGTCAAAACCATGTCCAGATAGTCCGCCGCGCGAAGATCGCTGTCTTCTTCGGGCTCGCCGAAGGGAGAACGATACTTGTAATCGTAGGGGATGAAGCGGATTCCCGGAACGAGGGGCTCCATACCCTTGCGATGGCTGTCATCGGTGGTGAGCGCCAGGGCGACACCGGTCATGCCGTGGTACGCACCGTGAAAGGCGATGATCTCGTGTCGGCCGGTATTGTACCGGGCAAGCTTGATCGCCTGTTCGACCGCGTCGGAGCCGGTGGGACCGCCGAAGAAAACCCGGGAAAGCTCCGAGGGGAGGAGTTCCCGCAGGGTGTCCACCATCGTCTTCCGCACTTCCGTGGGAATATCCAGTGTATGGGTATACTGTTCGATCGCATCATGGGCGGCTTTCAGAACGTCAGGATGGCCGTGACCGACTGCCATGACGCCGGCTCCCCCGAACATATCGATATACACGTTTCCGTCCACATCCTCGATGGTTGCGCCCTTGCCCCGCTTTATGGCCATGGGCATCCCCTTGGGATATGATACGGCGGATCCTTCAAGTTTCGCCTGCGCATCAAGCAGCTCTTTTGACTTGGGTCCGGGAGGGGTTACCTTAATTACCGGCGCTTCACTGAGGGATAGCTCAGAAAATCGATCACTCATTATTCCATCTCCTATTATATAATTCTGTGTTCCGTTATTTGAACATATGTTACTATCTTGCAACAAGACCTATTCTGCACCGGAACCTTCGGACTGTCAAGAAAAAATCGATCCGATAATTCTTCCTTGACAAAGCGTGAAAGGCGATTGAGAATGACATTGTTGCAGTATATATACTGACGTTCAAATAATGCGACATGTCTAAGGAGCGCGCTATGTATGATTTGAAGACGTTCATTGCGGAACTGGAACAACGGAATCCCGCTCAGCCGGAGTTTGTGCAGGCGGCAGAAGAGGTTGTTGAATCCATTATCGATGTGGTAAATACCAATCCCGCCTACCTCGGGGCAAAGATCCTCGACCGAATCACCGAGCCCGATCGGGTCATCACCTTCAAGGTGGAATGGGAAGACGACAACGGCGACCTCCACGTCAATCGGGGATATCGTGTACAGTTTAACAACGCCCTTGGCCCGTATAAAGGGGGGCTCCGGTTTCACCCCAGCGTCACCCTGGGGGGACTGAAATTTCTCGGATTTGAACAGATCTTCAAGAACAGCCTGACCGGTCTGCCCCTCGGAGGAGGCAAGGGCGGTTCAGACTTCAATCCCAAGGGAAAATCGGACAATGAGATCATGCGCTTTTCAAAGGCGTTTATGACGGAGCTCCAGAAGTATATCGGTCCGGAACTTGACGTCCCCGCCGGGGATATCGGTGTCGGCGCCCGTGAGATCGGATTCCTCTACGGCCAGTGGAAGCGCCTCCGCAGCGACCACGTGGGCGTCCTCACCGGCAAAAACCGGAACTGGGGCGGTTCGTTAATACGACCGGAAGCGACGGGATTCGGCGCCGTCTACTTTCTCAACGAAATGGTGCAGCGTCGCAACGACGCCCTCGCGGGAAAGAAGATTTCCGTTTCAGGCTTTGGAAACGTCGCGTGGGGTTCCATTATGAAAGCGACGGAACTCGGCGCAAAAGTTGTCACCATCTCCGGGCCGGACGGATACATCCTCGACGAAAAGGGCATAAACACGGAGGAGAAGTTCAACTACCTCCTTCAGCTGCGCGCCTCCAACAACGACGTCGTGGAACCGTACGCAAGGAAGTTCGGCGCAACCTTCGTGGCCGGCAGGAAACCCTGGGAAGTCCCCGTCGATGTCGCCATGCCCTGCGCGATTCAAAATGAGCTCAACGGCGACGACGCCGCCACGCTGCTGAAAAACGGTGTGACCTACGTTGTGGAAACCTCCAACATGGGCTGCACGCCGGAAGCGGTCGAGAACATCCAGCACGCCGGTGTGCCCTTCGCACCGGGCAAGGCAGCCAACGCCGGGGGTGTCGCCGTATCGGGGCTTGAAATGTCCCAGAACTCCATGAAACTTGCATGGACGGCGGAAGAGGTTGATGAGAAACTGCAGCTGATCATGAAGACGATCCACGCGAACTGCGTCAAAGAGGGTACGAAGGGCGACAACGTCGACTACGTACGGGGTGCCAACATCGCCGGTTTCCGCCGCGTTGCCGATACGATGATCGACATGGGCTTCTGAGGATTCCCAACGGGAAACGTCCAGAGCTCAGAAAACTCTTAAAAAAAGGCTGTCCGGAAGTTCCGGACAGCCTTTTTTATACGTTCCTGGACAGAGCGCGCCTCTCGCTCCCGCTACGGCGTCCCCCCATCAGGCAGGGCGCGGACGCCACCGGCGGACCGCCGTTATGAGGTCGCCGTATAAAGGAGACGGATGGACTCCTCATACCGCTCTTCATCGACGGCGATGAGGAAACTGCTCGTTGAGTACCCGCTTGAAATGAAGTGAACCGGCACCCCTGCCTCTCCAAAGGCGGTGAGGACGCGCCCCAGCGACGCGGGAAGAACGGCAAGATCCTCACCCACCGCACCGATCAGGGCGTAGGGGACGCTTTTTTCGACGCTGAGGGCCGTAAACAGCGTCCTGATCTCCTCAAGAACCGATTCACCCGCTGCGTCCAGCGCCGCCGTTTCGACGATCGCCGTCGCCGAATCGCTCCCCAGTGCGCAGTGATGCATGCGTATTCCCTTTTCGCCCAGGAGGGATCCAAGCTGAACGGGAAAATCGGCGATCTTGCTCAACATGGAGCGGCGAATGACGATGCCGGAAAACCCCGTTTTTCCGGCGACGCCGGTTCTGCTGCCGCGCGCCCGGGGAGACGCCTTGGCGCGGGAGAGAATCATCGTTCCCGGATGGTCCGGTTTGTTTGTATTGCGAATATTGATGGGAATGTCCCGGTCCGCCACGGGCGCAACCGCCTCGTCGTGAAAAACATTGGCCCCCAGATATGCAAGCTCCCGCAGTTCATGGTAGCTGACCTCGCTGATGGGGGCGGGAGCGTCGACAACCCGGGGGTCTGCGGAGAGGAGCCCGGAAACATCGGTCCAGTTTTCATAGAGTTCCGCATCCAGCGCCCGTGCAACGAGGGAGGCGGAAATGTCCGATCCGCCCCGGGTGAAAAGCTGGACCCGCCCGTCCCCATGGGCGCCATAAAAGCCTGGAATGACGTAGGTTCCCCCGTCGGAAATACGCTTGCGAATCAGCTCGTCCGTCGTACCGTCGTCCACCGTTGTGGAATCCTGAAACCGGATAAGCTCCGCCGCATCGACAAACTCAGATTCCATATAACGGGCGATAAGCCGTGCCCCGAGGTATTCTCCCCGCGACACCACGGCACTCTGATCCGCACCTGCGGCGATATTCTCTTCTACTTCGTCAAGTACCGGTTCAAAATCCGACCCCAGACCGAGATCGGCGGCGATTTCATTATATCGCTCCCGGATCAGGGCAAAGCGACCGCGAAAATCCTCGCCCCTCGCTGCGAGAGCGTGGCACGAAATGAGAATATCGGTGATCTTCTCATCACTCTTCGATCGTTTTCCCGGCGCTGAAACGACGACGACCCGGCGTCGCGCATCGCTTCCGACGATTTTCACCACTTTTCTGATCTGGTTCGCATCGGCGACGGAGCTTCCGCCGAACTTGCTTACGATAACACTCATTCAAATCCTCCCTGTGTTGGCTCTATATGTACGTTGTATATTGCTTCTTATTTCTTTTTTCTGGACGCCGCCGACTTCCCGTCAAAGCCGTAGGCGACCCACCCGTCCGACAGAAGACGCACCGGTGACGTTCCGTCGATTCCCACAAGCCATGCGACGACGACAAAGTCTGATGCACCGATGACGTTGTGAATAACCGTCGGCAGAAAGACCCACGGAACGATGCGATCCGGAACGATGAGGAGTGCAACCAGTCCCACCGTTGAAACGATCAGGAACGGTGCCGCCGATACGGCGATTGCGACCTTCCTGGATAGCACAGTATCGGGGGCAGAGATCCGTGGCGCGACGCCGTCAAAGGCAAAGGTGACACTCCCATTCCCCCAGAACCGTACGACCCCGGCCCGTATACCTTCGTGAACAAGCGCCCCCGCCTCCGCGATAACCGCCAGGACAAGGAAGGAGACGATACCCGACCGTTCGCCAAGTCCGAGACTCCATAACAGCGCCGGATCAAACCCCGATGCATGCCGGAATGTAAGTGGTATCCCTGCAAAGAGGGGCACAAAAAAGACGACGGCGATCATGCGCACCACAAAGATGACGCGCCGCGTCCGGGCATCCGATCTCAGATCGATCATGCTTTCCGGAGTGAGACGATCGGCGAGACCTTCGTACGTCTTCGGCATGGCGGAAGTGTAACTGCACAACGGCGCGCCCGCAAGGGTCAATGCATCTCTTTATTGAGTCTTGCCCGGTCTTGCCCGATCCGGGCAACAAAAAAGAGCGCCCCCAGGAGAAGGAAGAAGATGACACGGAAATATGCGTGGTACACATCGATCCCCGACATTCGTTCGCCGAAAAACTGCAGGAGGAGTCCCCCTATGACCGTGCCGGAAAGGCCCGATACCGCGGAACCGGTAAGTTCCACGAGCAGGGACACGTGCATACGGTGTTCCGGACGATTGCGGGAAATGAGATGGTGCTGGAGGGACACGATGATGCCCGCCCGGGAAATTCCGCCGAGGAAGAACGCAGCGCCGACGAGGGGATAGACGATTCTCCCCGGCGCAAAGGCCCAGAAACCGGCAAGGCCGACGAGGGACACCGACGTATGCGACCACCAGCCGGTCCGGATCGAGACGGGCGGTGATCCGACGGTTCAGGATGCCGCTGGCGACACTCCCGACAAGGGTCAGGAGGGTAAAAAACAGCGCCGCATAGTCGTCTATGCCGTAGCCGTTTTTCAGCAGCATTACCGCAAAGGGTATGACCATGCCGAATGCCATCTGTCCCCCCGCCCACGCCGGAATGAGAACGCCCAGTCTGATCTCCCGGCGGACCGCCTTAAGGAGGGGGATGAACGGTTCGTTCGCCGCCCGCCCTACCCTCCCCCGATTCGGGAACGCCTCTCAGGGCAAAGAGAGATATGAACCCGATGAGGACGGCAAAGATGATCATTCCCTGATAAATCCAGGTCGATGCAAAGTAGCGGGTGGCAACTATCGTCGTCACCACCGCAATGATGTACGTCACGTTATACAGTGCGAAATTGGTGTGGAGATAGCGGCGCCCCGGTCCTCGTCGGTGGTGATTTCCCCATTGAGGGGGTGCATATTGATCACCCCCACGGCGCGAAACATCGCAAAGATAAAAGCTCCACCGATGAACAGCGCGGTACGATGGTCCTGCTGCGAGAGAAAGGGGACCGCCGCGAGAACGAGAACCGCCAGATATCGAATGATGTACGCCCGGACCCATCCGCCGGACAACCCCCAACGGGCGGTGAAATACCGGCCAAGGAGCATGAAGGGGCATCGTCAGGGGAACAAATGAGACAACCGCCGCAAGAGCGGGTTCGGGTAAACCGTTCCGAATCCCGTAAAGGACAAGAATGTCGTCAAGGAGGAATGCGACGGGAACGGCGTTCAGGATCCAGAAGAGGCGAAACCGTCGCTGTCCGTATGCGCGGGTCGTTGAGTCCATGGCTCGTCCCGGACCCTACTCGACGGCGCCCGTCGGTGCGACGGCGACGATCTTCCTTCTCCGGCGGAAGCCGGAAAAACTGGGAAAGAACCATCCCGGCCAGGAGCAATCCACAACCTGCAAGTGCCCGGAGCGTAAGAATCTCGCCGAGAATGAGCCATCCCCCGAGGGCGGCAAAGCTGCCTTCAAGACTTTAAAATGACTGCGGCGTGGCTCGGTTCCGCCTTTTTCTGCGCGATTACCTGCAGCGTATAGGCGATAGAGATCGATCCGATACCGCCGTACACGATCGCGGGCAATGCCCCACGCAGCGCCTGGAGTTCCCATGGCTCCATCACGAGTCCCCACGACGATGCTGAAAATCCCGACGACGATATACTGCATGAGAGAAAGCCAGAGCGCGAGAGTGACGCGGCGCGAGGTGGTCGATGAGTTGGACGTGGATCGCAAAAAAGAGGGCACTTCCGACGACAAAGATATCTCCGGGATTGACCGTAAACTCCCGGGTCACACTTAAAAGATAGAGCCCTGCCGCCGCAAGGAGGACGGCGGCCCAGCGGCCGATGCCGATTTGCTGCCGTCGGCCGATACCGATGACCGGTACAAGGACCACGTACAATCCCGTTATAAAACCGGCGTTTCCCGCGGTGGTATAGACGAGACCGATCTGCTGGAGACTCGCCGCAACAAAGAGCGCCACGCCGGCGAGGACACTTCCCCGCAATGTGGGCAACACCGCCGACGGCGCAAGGGAACGCATACGCAGAGCGACGGGAACGAGAACACCCCGCTCCCAGAAGAAAGCGAATACCGTTTGTAGGTAAACGGTCCGATATGGTCCATCCCAACCCGCTGGGCGACGAAGGCGAATCCCCAAATAGAGGCCGTTGTTAATAGTAAAGCGTCGGTGAGAAAAGTTTTCTGTTTCATTCCGGTTCTCTAGATACGTGCCGTGGGCAGTGTGTCAGGCGTTGTATTTCCGCGAGCGCTCAATTTTCTGCATCTTGCGATAGTACTTCGCCTGTTTTTCCACTTCTTCAATATCAGTAATGTGTATTTTGTTGTCCAACGCCTTGATCCGGCTGTTCTTCAGCAAATCCCGCAGCGCCTGGCGTCCCTCGGCCATGGGCATGCCGACGAGGTTTATCAGTTCCTTGGTCCCGAAGTCGAAGGTATATGACTCGCCCGAGCGGATCGGCACGCGATTTCGCTCCAGCTGAATGAGCAGACCGTCATACAACCGGCCGAGGCTGTCCGACAGGAGCGTGTTGGCGAGCTGCTTGTAGATAAACCAGATCCGTTTCCGCAAGAATCTGTGTCAACCGCGTTATGATTTGAGGCTGGGTCGAAACCATACGGGAAAAGTTTTCCTTGTTGACCGCCAGCAACTGCGTATCTTCATAGGCGATCGCCGACGCCGAGCGTGGCTTGTCCTCAATGAGGGACATTTCCCCGAATATATCGCCAGGTTTCAACACCGCCAGGAGGACTTCGGAATCGTTTACCACTTTCGTGATCTTTACCGAACCTTTCTGAATAATGTAGAGCTCCGCGCCGGGCATCACCTCGGAAAAGATCATCGTATTCTTGGGATAGTTGCGGGTAAACTCGGTCTCGCTGCCTTCAAGATAGACCGCCTTTGAGTAGGGCTCAATCTTCTCCAGCCGTTCCCGCGCCCTTCTCCACATTTGGTCCGTCGGGACATAACCGCAGATACTGATGGTATGCGTAATGGGCCTGATTGTATTGGCTCTGCTTTGCGTAGAACTCACCCACGTAAAAGAGATGTTCCAGGTCCGGTTCCTGGCTCTGTTTCAGCGTTATCCGTGCGAGGGCTGCGTCGAGGTACCGCATCCGTCGGGAGAAACCCTCGATGATTTTCATCGCCACCGGGGTGTTTTTCACGATGAGATCGCCGAATTTATCGCGGTTGACCGATATGAGAGAGCAGTCCGTCAACGCCTGTGCCGTTTCAATTTGACTGTGCTGGGACATTGCCGCGACGACACCGAAAAAATCGCCCGGCCCGAGAACGTTGCCGCCCTCTTCCTGGACGACCTCCACTTCCTTGCTGATTTGAATCTTGCCTGCACGAATGATGAAGAAATTGTCGGCGTTGGGCTTGCCTTCAACGACAATGTACGCGCCCTTTTTGAAGTTTACGATTGTCAGGTGAAGGGGTGTCGACATCTCAGGACTATCCTATTGGCTTAGTATAGGTACCGTGTAGATAATTGTCAATTTGAGACATTTAGGGGAAAAGCGCTGCAAAACTCCCGGACTTTTCCTTTTACCTCGTCTATCTTCCCCTCATCCGCCGGGTTCCGAAGAACTTCAAGTATCGCGTGGGCAACAAATTCCATATCACTCTCCTTCATGCCTCGCGTCGTCAAGGCGGGTGTTCCAAGCCTGATCCCCGATGTTACAAGCGGACTCTTTGTGTCGAAGGGGATGCCGTTCTTGTTGCAGGTGATGTTGGCGTGATCAAGGAGCGTTTCCGCCTCCTTCCCGGTAATGCCAAGGGAACTCACATCGACAAGCATCAGGTGGTTGTCGGTTCCCCCCGACACGAGGCGCAATCCGCCGTCAGTCAGGTGTGAGGCAAGGGCCTGGGCGTTTTTGACGATCTGTTTCTGATACGATTTGAAGGAGTCCTGAAGGGCTTCACGGAAGGCAACGGCTTTTGCCGCAATGATATGCATCAGAGGACCGCCCTGTATACCCGGCATGACCGCGGAATCGAGAAGTTCCGACCAGCGCTTGGTCCGCCCCGATTTGGGGGCTACCGCACCCATCGTGTTTTCCCCGTCTTTGCCTATGAGAATCAGTCCTCCCCGGGGGCCCCGCAGCGTCTTGTGCGTCGTGGTCGTCGTGAAATGAGCGTACGGAACGGGAGAAGGATGGTCCCCCGAAGCGACGAGACCTGCGATATGAGCCATATCGGTCATGAAATACGCACCGACATCGTCGGCAATTTCACGGAAACGGGCAAAATCGATTGTCCGGGGGTACGCCGACGCGCCGGCTATGATCAGCCGCGGGGAGTGCTTGCGCGCGAGTTCGGCGACCTGATCGTAGTCGATCCGCTCGGAGGAACGGTCAACGCCGTATCCGACGATATTGTAGAGCTTTCCGGAAATGTTGTGGGGGGATCCGTGGGTGAGATGTCCCCCGTGGGCGAGGTCCATTCCGAGAATCGTATCGCCCGGTTTCAACAGGGTGACATAGACTGCCAGATTTGCCTGACTTCCCGAATGGGGTTGCACATTCGCGTGGTCGGCGTGAAAAAGTTCACACGCCCGGTCTCGGGCCAGGTTTTCCGCCTGGTCCACATACTCGCACCCGCCGTAGTATCGCTTGCCCGGATAGCCTTCGGCGTACTTGTTGGTGAGAACCGTTCCGGCCGCCTGGAGCACGGCGTTACTGGTGAAATTTTCACTAGCGATGAGTTCCAGCTTTTCAAGTTGCCGGCGTTCTTCTCGCTGAACCACTTCAAAGAGTTCGGGATCAACCTTCTGCAGCGCGCTTTCCATATGAATCGAGCATAGGCAAAAGGAATAGCGCTGTCAATTGAACTGAACTGATACGATCGGGAAATCCCAATGCACCGAGACGCCGTCCGGGACGTCGGTGGTCGGAAATTCAATGTGCAACGCCCCAGGTGCGTACGAGTTTTCCGGTTCCACACGCGCTCCGCCGGGGTGGATCCGGTCGGGAAGGGCTCCCTCGATATGGAGGGCAATACGCCGGTTGTCGAGGGAACCGAAGGTACCTCCCTGGAGATCGTCTCCATAGTACCGGTCCAATCCGGTAATCCGCCATGAATACGCGCCGTCACCAAGGAGGGGATCCCCGGGTATCCATCCGACGGAGGGGAGAAAGAACTCGACCCAGCGGTGTTCGACAGCCGCCCCGGCATCGTCGATCAAAAAACCGTAGACCCGGCGGGTAGGCACGCCGGACAATCGTCCAAGCATGACCGCCAGTTCCGCATACAGCTCCGGCGCAGCACTCTCACCGTTCATAGCGGCAACCATGTCGTCAACGCCTGCTCCGTCGCCCTCCGGGGATGACGGGACCTCAAGGGTGTTGATGACCGTCTGGTGAACCCGCCGTGCGATCGTGGCGGCGTCGGAGGCAAGATTGATGTTCCGTCTCCGCAGTTCCGCCACCGCAGCCACGTACTCCCCGTCCGACGGCGGGAGGCGCAGGTATGGAGCAAAGTGTTCGCGAAAGATCGGGTCCAGCAGAAGTCGCGAATCGATCGCGCCGTCCAGCCTCCACGTGACACTGCGCCTGCGAACGAAGTCGACACGGCGAACACCGGCCACCCCCCGCGTTTTCATCTTCCTCGGAGGCGGGCGGTGTCGGGAAGTCATACATGACGGTATCCCCGTGAGGCCGGCCGGGAGAGGTCTCCCTCAGTAGCTGCGGCCGGGGCTGTTCGACACGACCGGGAGGCCGCGGGAGCACTCCACCCGCCCCTGCCGCTATTCCTGAAACGGTGACACCCTGTTGGATTGTAAATCCCCGCTGATCACCGAGCTCCGGCGTTCCCCTGCGGGGTTCCACCACAAAGCGACGTCCACCGCCGGAGCGGAGAGATACGACGTACTCCCCGGACGGGAGGTCGTCGGGCAAAAGCAGTTCAATATACTCGTCGGTCCACCGGTAAAACCACGGACTCACCGCGGCAAGACGGTACTCTCCCTCATCTCCACGGAAGACCAGCCCCCCTTCACCGACGGGCGGACCGAATCCGGACCCGACAAGACGAACCACCGTTCCGACGGCGGCTCGTCGTCCGGGTTGAATGTCATCAATGACGACCGACTGCCGGTCAATACGACGGGGCAGATCCTCGGCGGCGGTGAAAAATACGGCGTTGCTTTCACCCTCCGCGGTGATGACACGCAACAGCCCGCTGCGCGTCGCCTCACCGACCGAAAAAATGATGAGGGAGTCGTTCCATCGGCGAATGAGGTGCGTCCCGACGGGCCGACCGTCGATCTCGAGGCGCCCTGAATCACGGAAACCGCGTCCCGCAACGGTGACGGCTGCACCGGGAGCCGCCAAATCGGGATCGACATATTGAACGGCCGGCGGACGCTGAGCGGACCATAACGCAAATACCGCGGCGGCAAGGAGAACGAGGGTTATCGCGATGGGTAGAATAAATGAATGTCGTTTCAAACTCAGGACTGATACCGCTCCACGTTGATCTCAAGCTCAATATTGAGCCTTCCGTATCTATCCGTGTCAACCGGTATGTGTCGTTCCCCCGAGGGGGGAGAAAAATGATCGGTTCGCCCAGGCGCACGGGCAGCGTATTGAAAGCCGTACGGTATTGCGGCGTTGTGCCGGTACCGTGTTCAATCCATGTCTGACCCTGTGCCACGATCAGGAGCTCCTGGTCGTTTTCCCAGTAAGGAGTGAACTCCGCAAAGACCCGAAGATTGCTTCCTTCCATTTGTACGCTCACCGAGCGTCCGCCGATGGTAACGCGGGTAACGTGCATATTCCAGACTTCGACGTTTTCGTCTTCGTCAATGATGCGTGCGGTGATGCGTATTTCCAGCGCCCCTTCCAGCAGCTCGTTCAGCGATTCGTCAATTTCGCCCGGTTTCCCGTCCTGCTGGGCAAAAGGCACTGAAACACCACCTGCAACAAAGAGAACGATAAAAAGAAACAGGAACCGGGGGGAAGGAATCGTCATTGAAGGAAGTGTCGCAACACGCCTTGTCATTCCTGACGCGCCTCCAAAGGAACGAGTTCGAACTTTTCCTGTCCCGATGAGGGTTCATTGAAGCCGGGTCGGATCAGTACCGGCTCACCATGAAGCCGGAATTCGCCGTAGTCGGGCAGCTCGATCGTAACGTGCCCCACTTCGTTCTGCTCATTCAACCACCGCATGAGCAGGTCACTTTCCGTACTGCCCACCTGCACCTGCACATTCAGGGGTAAACGGGAATCGGCGAGATCGGCGATTGACCGTTCCTCCTGACGGGGGACGATCGGCAGAACGATGAGACCGACCGCCATGACAATCAGCAGCAGTGCCGCCGCAGAGACGATCGGTATGGGTAGGGTGACGGACTCTCGCCACCAGCGGGTAGGAAAGGAGAGATGTTTCACCGAACCTTCTCTCCTCAGGTCCCATTCCAGCCGCTGGTGCACCCGTTCGGCCGCTGCGGAAACGATCGATCCGTCCACGGGTCGGGAAAGTACTTCAGACAATCGGCGGAGCCGCCGATATTCCTCGATCACCGTCTCATCCGATTCCATACGGCGCATCGTCGCGTCCCGTTCATGATGAAGCATCTCCCCGTCAATAAATCGTGACAAGGCGGTATCGTGCCGAACTTTTTTACGGTATGTGAACATCGCCTTCCTCCAATTTCTCTGCCAGGCGCGTACGGGCACGATGGACCCGTACTTTTACATTCGCAATACTGATTCCGAGCGTCTCGGCGATCTCTCCGTACGAGAGCCCGCCGTATTCCTTGAGGACAATCACGTCCCGCAGGCTCCGGGGAAGATCATTGACGGCGCGGTGGACGATTTGCGCCGTCTCTTCTTTAAGTAATTTGACGTCACCATTGTCATCGACTCGTTGCGGTTCATGCCACATCCGTTGATTTGCCATGGCTTCACGGCCACGGCGTTTCGAGACGTTGTAGGAGAGGTTCTTTCCCACCCGCAGAAGCCAGTATTTTGCCTGCGCCACATCAGGGAGAGAGGTGCTGTGCTGATAAAAACGGATGAATGCGTCGTGACACACCTCCTCCGCGCTCTCCCTGTCTCCGAGGATCCGATAGACAACCTTGAAGAGGATCGGAAAGACATCACTGTATACTGTCTCGAAAAAGACTCGTTCATCCCTGTTCATGTTATAACCATCGAGATCCGCAGAAGTTACACCACAACGGAGGATCGTTGGCATCTATACGTTTCATTGAATAGCTGGCACCCTTCAGATATTGTAAGGCGGTGACTACGGTACAGCGCACGGTGGAAAACTTCAACCTCCCGGTACTACTCCGAAATGACGAACTACTGGCCCAGTATACGACATTTCGTGTTGGAGGACCCGCTGAAGTACTTGCATTTCCTCAATCGACGAAAGAACTCAGTCAGCTCCTGGAGCATATCCTTCCCACGTCGATACCGGTGACGATACTCGGCGGAGGCGCCAATGTCGTTGTCAGCGATCGCGGTATCCCCGGAGTGGTAATCTGGATGGGAGAAATGAGAGAAATGCGGCGGACCGGCGATCGTGTCGAGGCGCAGGCGGGGGCGGCCATCAGCGATGTTTCCGCTTTCGCTGCTCACAACGACCTGGAAGGCCTCGATTTCATATACGCAATGCCCGGGAGCGTCGGCGGCGCCGTATGGATGAACGCCCGTTGCTACGGCGGCGAGATATCACACATCCTGGAGCGTGTCGAATATGTCTCTATGACCGGTAAAAAGGGTGTATACCATACACAGGAAGGAGACTTTGCGTACAAGATCTCCCCCTTCCAGGATGGGAGCAGGGTTATAACTTCGGCGACATTTCGACTGTGGCGGGGAGCGACCAGCGAGGAACTGTGGCGGAGAATGGATGCGATCAAAGCGGACCGCTCTCAAAAAGGTCACTTCGAGGCGCCCTGTGCGGGCTCCATTTTTAAAAACGATCGATCCATCGGCGTTCCTTCCGGACAGATCATCGACGGAATCGGCTTGCGAGGACTGCGGCACGGCGGTGCGCAGGTGAGCCCCCGGCACGGCAACATCATTATCAATACCGGCACGGCAACCGCCCGCGATATACGGGAACTGGTAACGGATGTTCAGAACAGGGTATATCAGGCAACGGGGCATCTTCTCAGCCCCGAGGTCCTCTTTCTCGGTGAGTGGATATAATATAAGGCGACGGTTGGACCGGTTGGGAGGCCACGCATGCAAAACACAATAGAGAACCTGAGGGAATACATCCGGGAACTCAGCGACGACCAGCTCCGGGAAATGGTTGTCGACATGTCCATTCAGGACATCGTTCACATGTGGCAGGACCTCAACGACATTGAAGCGATCGACCTTTTCCTGCTCCTGCCGATAGAACAGAAAGCGGAACTCATAACCGAGCTCGGATCGGCCGATCAGGAATGGCTCATTGAAAACCTGCCCCTGGACAACGCCCGGGAGATTTTTGAAAAGATAGAGCCCGACGACCTTGTCGACATCATTCAGGAACTGCACCCGGAAGCGCGGGAGAACGTCTGGCAGTCTCTGAGTGATGAAGCCCGGACGCAAATGCAGTTCCTCCTTCGCTTTGACGAGGATCATGCCGCCGGCATCATGACGACGCGGTACCTCGCGATTCGCGCCAACATCACCGTCGGCCAGGCTCTCGCCTTCATACGCATGAACGCCCGGAAGGTTGAGACCATTTACTACATATATGTTGTGGATACCCTGAAACGCCTTCTCGGGGTGGTGAGTCTCAAGGATCTGCTCTTTACCGATGATTCCAAGCGAATTGACGAGGTAATGACCCACAAGGTTATCAGCGTTCCCGACCACGTGGACCAGGAAGAGGTGGCAAAGACGCTGGAAGCCAACGACCTTATCGCCCTTCCCGTCGTGGACAGCTACAACCGCCTTCTGGGTATCGTTACCTTTGACGACGCCATCGACGTCATACGGGAAGAGCAGACGGAGGACGTCTACAAGATGGGAGCGATGGAAGGGTCCATAGACAAGTATACCGAGTCTTCGGTGGGCAAGCTCATTCGGAAACGCATCCCCTGGCTCATTATACTTCTCGTCGCCGGAACCCTGACTACAAACGTTCTCAGCGCCTTTGAATCATTGACCCTCGCCGCAGGTTTTCTCGTATGGTTTGTACCGGTGATCACCCAGACGGGGGGAAACTCGGGGACACAGAGTTCCACCCTCATGATACGCGGACTCGCTACCGGCGAAATCCGGTTTCGGGACATTGGTAAGGTCATGGCAAAAGAGATCGTCGTCGGTCTATTAATGGGGCTCGTGCTGGCACTGGTGATCATGGTCCGCAGCGTCTACCTTCCCCCCGGCGTGGAATGGCTGCAGGCCGGAGCGATAGGGGCGGCCCTCATTTTTGTCGTTGTTTTTTCAAGTGTCATTGGCGCACTTGCGCCTCTGGTGATCCATCGACTGGGATTTGACCCCACCGTCATGGCGGGCCCGCTCATGGCAACGGTAATAGACGTAGCGGGGCTAACCATCTATTTCCAGGCGGCGCGACTCATTCTTCAGCTGTAGCTTCCGTTCCGATATCGGGGGGCGACCCCACAATCGTACCGGAGCGACTCCAGGAAAGTCGCAAAAGGACAGACCACGCCGATTCGTCACCGGTCATGTCTTCAATCTCCCCACGCAACGATACCGTCACATCGTCATGAACAGAGATATCGGCGCCGACCGCACCGTGCCACTGCGGAGGCGCCGACGGGGTGAGATCTTCTTCGTAATCGATTCTTGTGGAGAGGGTCCAGCGGCGGGTTGCCGCGAAAGCTGGAGATGAAAGGGTAATCGTACCGGTATGCCTCCGATACCGGTCGGACCTGTGTATATTGAACGCGTACGTGACGGCGGGTTCAACGGGAAGGGGCGCTTCCCGGGGAACGGCAAGCGACACCGACGCGACATACCGCTCCTCCGGCCATTCCCCTTCCAACGCGCAGCCCCGGACCCATCGGGTGGAAGCGTATCGTATGGCTCCGCGATGGTGATCTTCCGGACGGTCCGGAACGCCGTCGATCCACCCACTCCTTCTGTCCGACTCCCAGCTGACGAAAAGACGAGGCGAGCGGCTTCCGGCTTCTGCCGGAAGGAGACTTTCACGCTCTACCCGCACCCCCCAATACCTGTGCCGAAGGACAGGCGTAAAATCGATATCAAGATATCCCGCCTCGGCATAGACGGTACGGGCGGAAATACGCAGTGACGGTGAGCCGACCGTCGCCGCCGCGGACACGGCGTGGCGTGGCGGTCGGTATGAAGAGGTCTGTCGCCACCCCTCCAGGAAGAGGCGCACCGGCGGGAAGGGCCACGCTTCATCCCGAATACCGCGATGGACGATATAGGTCAGCCCGAGATTCTCCAGTCGGGCAACCCTCGCCGGCGGAGACGGAAAGAGCCACGACTCGGTCATGAAATCGCGGTAACCGGTACTCGATCCGCTCCCGCCGCCCTCACCGGCAGGCGGAAAACGGTCAACGGAACCGCCGGTAACGATGACCCCACCGAAGCGGCCCGCTCGGGGAGCACACTCAATACGTGACATGGTCACCCGTACCGGAAGCCGTCGGGAGGAGCGGGACGGCACGGAAAGGTACCCTCCCCCGACGGCAAAGGGCTTGACCGGCCCGTGAACACCGCCCACTGTGGATCCTGACCGACCGGGAATGTCCAGAAAGACGCCCTCCCTTTTCGTCGGATCCCGGGATATGTCGAGGGACGCGCCCGTCGTCTGCCCGATGGAAAGGGGATCTACACCGCCGGTCGTGGGATCACAGAATCGTGTATAGCTGCCGCGCATTCTCAATGGACCGAAGGTGAGAGGACCGACGGCCGCACCGACCCGGTGGTGCATGTCCGTAACGGGATTGTGAATCCGATATTCCCGTTGCACCATTCCCGCCGGAGCAACCTCTTCACGCCGGTACACAAGAGTACCCCGAGACCACCAGACTATCCGATGGTCTCCCAACGTCCCTATCGTACGCTGTGATACCGCACCATCCTCGGTGGTCTCCCCGTCGATGGACACCCGCCATTGAAGATTCTCCCCTTCCTCACCGTGAAGGACCCCCGGGAAGAGGAATAAACGGGTGAGACAGATCAGAAGAATCATCACGGGAGCGCGACGGGAAAGGGCCACACGGGACACAATGCGGGAGCGTGTGCCTCGCTTCACCAACGCACAGGCGGCGCGAACAGGGAGGGCGGCGGACCTCCCCACCCGTCGGTGTCTGAAGAGGAGCGGGTGCTACTGCACACCCCTTCGCAGGGTGCGCATCTTTCTCCGGCCGTGGATATTGCCGGAGGTATATATTCCGAGACCAAGCCACACCCATGCAAAACCGACGATTCGTGCCGTCCCAACGGACTCCCGAAAAACAAAGACGGCCAGCAGAAACATGAGCGTCGGCGCGATGTACTGAAGAAAACCGACATCGGCCAGCCGTATGCGCCGGGCGGCAATACCGAAGAGCAACAACGGGGCGACGGTGACAACCGACGCGCCGAGAAGGTACAGCGTCGTCGACGCGTCCCCGGCGGCAAAATATCCGTTTCCGGTCATCAGCGACCGTATGACCATGAAAAAAGCAACGGCCATCACCGGCGTCAGTTCAACGGCAAGTCCATGGATGGAGGAGAGAACGGTCTTTTTTTTGATGACTCCATACAGACCGAAGGTACCGGCCAGGGCAAAGCTGACCCAGGGAAAGGCGCCAACCTGCAGGGTCATGTAGGATACACCAACCGTCGCGCTCGCCACGGCGGTCCATTGCATCGGCGTCAGACGTTCCGTAAAAAAGAGCATGCCAAAGAGGACGTTCACCAGGGGATTGATGTAGTATCCGAGGCTCGCTTCCAGTGTCCGTCCGGAACTGACCGCCCAGACGTAGACAAACCAGTTGACTCCCAAGAGGAGCCCGTTGAGAACGAGGAGCGCCCCGGCGCGCCCTTTCGGGAACAGCGGCGGACGCGCCACGTTTCCCTCCGGCACGACACGACGCCGCTGAAGTGCCACGATGAGCCATGAAAGTACGCCGCCCCAGAGTATGCGGTGCCAGATGACCTCAAGAGGCGGCACATGCGCGATCTGCGCCCAGTAGAGGGGGAAAACGCCCCACAGTGAAAAAGCGGCGACGGCTGAGACGACGCCGGTTGTGTTCCGGGTCTGAGACGGTGCGGTATCGGTCATATCGGGCGATCATAGCACAGCGCCGGCGTCATAGTAATATGGCTCCATCGCTTGACTGACCGGTTGCGCTCCGCATATTCTTCGTTCTGGAAATCCCGATCGGGGATACCCATGCGGTGGTCGTATAACGGCATTACCCCAGCTTCCCAAGCTGGAGACGCGGGTTCGACTCCCGTCCACCGCTGAACCCTTCTTCCTTATATCTTTAAATTGAACCATCCGGTTCTCTATCGCCGTTCCGGTGCACCGGCAAGGGCCACCCGCCTCACAATGACCGGCCCGGCAGACACACTTTACACCCGTCACCGCTCATCGCTACCTTCACACAATGACCGAAAAGGGATCTCCGTCGACGCTGCACTTTCCCGACCGCTTTATCTGGGGGGTCAGCACTTCGGCGTACCAGATTGAAGGGGCGTGGAATGCCGACGGCAAGGGTGAAAGTGTGTGGGACCGGTTTACCCACCGCTCCGGAACGATACGGGACGGCAGCACCGGAGATGTTGCGTGCGATCACTACCACCGGTACCGGGAGGACGTCGCCCTCATACAACGCCTCAACGTCGGAGCGTATCGTTTTTCAATCGCCTGGCCGCGGATTTTTCCGACGGGAACGGGACGGCTGGAAGAGCGTGGACTCGACTTCTACGACCGCCTTGTGGACAGCCTCCTTGAACGAGGCATCACCCCCTATGTAACGCTCTTTCATTGGGACCTCCCCCAGGCGCTGGAAGATACCGGCGGCTGGACAAATCGCCGAACCGCCTACCTTTTCGCCGACTACGCCGCCGCCGTCGTTCGTCGCCTGGGAGACAGAGTCTCCCACTGGATTACCCTCAACGAGCCGCTTTCGGTGACGGGCGCGGGGTACCTCGCGGGGACGCACGCCCCTGGACGGCGCTCTCCCGTTGCGGCGGCGAAGGCGGCCCACATTTTTCTTCTTGCCCACGGTCTCGCGGTGGACGCCATACGGGCCCATCAGCGGGAGAGCGTGATCGGTATCGCCAACAGTTTCGCGCCGGTTTACGCCCATCGCAGTGTGGATGAACGTGTTGCGGACCTTGTCTCGGCGGTTCTCAATGAACTCTTTATGGATCCCATCTATCTGGGCCGATATCCCCGCGCCCTCGGCCCTGTGATGCATCTGCTGAACAGGCAGATTCGATCAACCGACTGGAAGATCATCAACAAGCCGCCCGATTTCCTCGGTGTCAACCATTATTCCCGGTTCATCGCCCGCCGGACCCTCTTCCCGTTCATCGGATTCCGGCTTTTGCGCCCCCTATATGAGTCGGTGCTCTTTACCGACATGGAATGGGAAGTGTATCCCCCCGGATTCTACCGAATCCTGCGCTGGATCCGTGATCGGTACGGGAATCCGCCGATAATCATCACCGAAAACGGCGCCTCCTACGACGATCCGGTCCAGGAGGACCGCATTCACGATACACGACGCATCAATTATCTCAGTTCCTATCTCGTGGAGCTCCATCGCGCCATCGCCGAAGGGCAGGATATCCGGGGGTACTTTGTCTGGAGTCTATTGGACAATTTTGAGTGGCATTACGGCTACGGACAACGCTTCGGGCTCGTGCATGTTGACTATGAAAGCCAGAAACGTACACCCAGGGAGAGTTACCACTTCTTTCGGGAGGTGGCGAAAAGCGGCTCCCTTGCACCGTCAGCGTGAATCATTTCCAAAAAGGGAATTTCCGGTATCTCGAATGAGGGTGCGCAGACGGTCAAGGGCCTGACGGTAGTCTTCCGTTTTGGGGGAGCCTTTCCGGATCGCCTTTGCGAGCTTCTTTTCAAGCTTCTGCGTCCGCCGATCCATTCTGTTGATCCCCTTTTCCACTTTTCGGAGTGCTTTCTGTACGGTCGTCTTGTCCTCCGCCTCAAAATCGCCGAACTCATACTCAACCACCGATTCATCGGTGATTTCGCCGTACATCGCACGATAGGCGGTGATCATCGCGGCCTTCAGGGAGTAGGCAATTCTTCCCTCTTTTTCGTAACGGCGGACACTCACTTTGAACCAGGCGTTGTCCAGTATTCTGAACGGACCGTGTTCGCTTGCCCGACTGACAAAGTCGTGGTCCTCTGCAACCTTGATTGACTCGTCAAAACCGCCGATTTTCCTGAAGACATCCCGTGTCACGAAGATACAGTACCCCGGAGCGTGGGGATCCCGTTCCTGATTGAGACGGACAAAGAGATTTGCCGATCGGTGAATGAGGCGGTCCATGAGAAGATTGGAAATCGGCCGTGCCTGGGCGGTTGCGGCAACAAGACCGCGTGACTTCATTTCTTTTATGGCGTTACGGAGAAATTGGGGGGGAATACGCACATCAGAGTCGAGAAAGCAGATAATATCCCCCGACGCGACGGCGGCTCCGGCGTTTCTTCCCACTGCGGGCAGGCCGCCGTCCACCACCACGGCCCCCATCTCCCCGGCAATTTCCCGGGTCCGGTCGGCAGAGTTGGCATCCGCGACGATCACCTCCACCTCCTTCTCCGTCTGGGAGGCCAGATCGGAGAGCAGCGGAGGGAGGTTTTCTTCTTCGTTATAGGTGGGAATCACGACACTTACATTCATCGGTACAAACATAACCATCGGACCACGGAACTTCAAATTGCCTCTCCGGACCCGCGTGAGTAGGTTCTATGAATGCACTCGCCCCTCCTGTCCGCCGCCCTCGCCTTTGTCGGGTACTCCATTCTCAATCTCTCCCAGGCGGTTCAGAAGATCGGTTTGGAGATGCGGAAAGGACACCCGAAACGAGGTACGGCGATCTGGGCCGCCGCTGTCATCGCGTCGGGACTTTCGTTTCTCATTGTTTTCGGGGCGATTGCGGTAGGTTCTGTATCCGTCGTCGGCGCGATGGCCGGTACCGGCCTGGTGAGTGTCAGTCTCTTTGCCTCCCGTTTCATGAACGAACGACTGGAGATGCGCGACACCGTCGCGATGGCGGTCATCGCAGCAGGAGCGGTTCTGATCGCCCTCTTTTCCCGCCCGGGGCCTACGGTATTACGGGTGATACCTCTGTGGGTGATACCCGCCGCGGTGACCGCTGCGGCGGGCGTTGCAATTGCAGCTATTTCGGATGGGCCCCTCCGGGGTACGCTCTTCGGTACCCTTTCGGGATTTCTGGGAGCATATTCCCAGCTCTTCCAGAAAGTTTCGACGAACAGCATAGACTTCACGGCAGGGATGCTTGCCCTTGTCCGGAGCGTGGTGACCGATCCCATCACCCTTGTGTGGATCGGATTGTCCGCCGCCTCCATGGTGGTCATTCAATTTGGCTACGGGAAGGCCCGGGCGGTGGACATCATTCCCACGTTCACCTCGGCATTTATCATTACGCCTGTTGTGGGAGGGGTGATTGTATTCGGCGAAAGGGTGACTCCCCTGCAATGGGTGGGAGTGGTCGTCATCCTTCTCGGTTCCTACAGACTGGCCCGGAAATAGCTCCCTTTCCGGGGGTCACATCTTGCACCTGCCGGGGGAATCGATGAAACTACACCCTATGATTCCGCGAGCGATTGAACACCTGCCGAGCCATCTGTATCCCCCCAATGAGTGGGGAATTGTGGAGACCCATTTTGACGAAGACTGGATGGGTCCCGCCGAGACGATTTTCAGCCTTTCCAACGGGTTTCTTGGAATTCGGGGCATGTTTGAGGAGGGACGGCCCACCGTTGAGGCGGGTACGTTCTGCAACGGCTTTCATGAGACGTGGCCGATCATTCACGCAGAGGAAGCGTATGGCTTTGCCCGCACGGGACAGACAATCGTCAACGTCCCCGATCCGACGCTCCTGAAACTCTACGTTGACGACGAACCGCTCTATCTTCCCACTGCCCGGATGACGGAATACAACAGGGAACTGGATTTTCGCGCCGGCGTGCTGAGGCGCGACATGAACTGGTCGTCGCCGGCGGGCAAGCAGGTGAGAATTCGGTCTGAACGCGTCGTATCTCTGGAATACCGCCATCTCGGCGCCATTCGCTACGAGATCGAAATCGACACGGACGCCCCGGTCGTCGTCTCTTCCCAGTTGTTGAACCGGCAGGACAGCCGTGGAATCGACGAACCGCAAAACGGCAACAGGAAGGATCCCCGCAAGGGACGTCAGTTCGTTCAGCGCGTTCTGAATGCAAAGGCACATCATGAAGACAACCTCCGACTGATAACGGGGTATAGAACTTCCAACTCCCGGATGTCCCTGGGTACCGGGATGGATCACACGATCGAGACGCAAAATGAATGGTACACAAACTGCACCTGGGGCGAGGACATGAGCAAGGTGGTCTTTGTCATCAAGGCGCAGGCGAACGAACCGATCGTCATCACCAAGTACTTCACCTACCACACCTCCCGGTCAGTTCCCAGCCAGGAGCTCGTTGACCGGTGCAATCGTACCCTCGATCGTGCAGTCCGCGACGGCTTTCATCGCATTCTCAGTGCCCAGAAGAGCTACCTCGATCGCTTCTGGCAGCACTCGGACGTGGTCGTGGATACGGAACCGCGCATCCAACAGGCGGTACGGTGGAATCTCTATCAGCTCTGCCAGGCATCGGCGCGGGCGGAGACGACGGGAATACCTGCAAAAGGACTCACCGGACAGGCCTATGAGGGACACTATTTCTGGGATACCGAGGTCTATGTTGCGCCATTCCTCACCTTCACCGAACCGCGAATCGCCCGCAATCTCCTGCGATTCAGGCACAGCATGCTCGACAAGGCGCGGAGCCGCGCCCAGGAACTCTCCGAGGCGGGGGCCCTCTTTCCATGGCGAACCATCAACGGTGAGGAGGCGTCGTCCTATTACGCGGCGGGCACGGCTCAATACCACATCAACGCCGACATCGCCTACGCCATACGCCACTATGTGGAAGTCCGGGATGATTACGATTTTCTCGCCGAGTCGGGAGCGGAAATCCTTATCGAGACGGCGCGGCTGTGGATTCACCTTGGCTTTTTCAATCCGGAGAACGGTGAATTCCACATCCACGGCGTGACCGGACCGGATGAATACACAACGGTTGTCAACGACAATACCTTTACCAACCTCATGGCCCGGGCCAATCTGCGGTACGCCGCGGAGACGGTGGCGTGGATCAAGAAGGATCGGCCGAAAACCTATTCCCATCTGGTTCATGAGACGGGAATACAGGATGAAGAGGTTACCCTGTGGACCGATGCCGCCGACGCAATGTACATCCCCTTTGACGAGAAACGGGGTATCAACCCCCAGGATGACAACTTCCTTCAGAAGGAACGGTGGGATTTTGCAAATACTCCCAAGGACCACTACCCCCTTTTGCTCAACTATCACCCCCTGGTGATATACCGTCATCAGGTCATAAAGCAGGCGGACGTCGCGCTCGCCCTTGTCCTGTTGGGCAACGAGTTTTCAATTGAGGAAAAGCGGCGCAACTTTGACTACTACGACCCTATCACTACCGGCGACTCATCCCTTTCTGCATGCATGCAGTCCATACTTGCCGCTGAAATCGGGTACGAAGAAAAGGCCCTTGAGTATTTTCAGTATGCCCTCTTTATGGATCTGGCAAATGTCTCGGGCAACGTCGTCGACGGCGTCCATATCGCGTCGACAGGCGGCGTATGGATGACCCTCACCTACGGTTTTGCCGGCATGCGCAGCTACCGCGGAATTCTTTCATTTGACCCGCGCCTGCCCCGTACGTGGTCGGGCATGCACTTCCCCCTGCGCTGGGGCGACAGCCGGGTGATGGTACATCTCACCCATGATGAATACCGACTGGAGCTGCTGGAAGGACCGCCGGTGGAATGCATAGTCTGCGGGCGAAATGTCAAGGTGGATGCCGACGCTCCCATGGTGGTCACGCCGTGCAGCACCCTTGACGGCGGCAGAGGTGAATCGAAGAAGTAGCGTGTATATCGAGATGTCCCCGTCACCGCAACACGATTCTATATGCTGAAAAAGGCGGCCCCCGAGGGGCGCCGCCGGATATCTCAAATCTCTACCGTATGATGTTCGTGGTATTTCGTGTCCCGCAGCGCCTTTACCTCGGGACTGGCGATGTACTCGTCAAAGGGCATCGTCTTGTCGATGATGCCTCCGGGAACAAATTCGATAATACGATTCGCCACGGTATTCACAAACTCGTGATCGTGGCTGGTGAAGAGTACATTTCCCTTGAAGGCGATCAATCCGTCGTTCAGCGCGGTAATTGACTCCAGATCGAGGTGGTTTGTCGGTTCGTCCATGATGACCGCGTTGGGCTGGGCGAGCATCATTTTTGCAAGCATGCACCTGACCCGCTCGCCACCGGACAATACGGTAACCTTTTTAAGGGACTCCTCACCGCTGAAGAGCATTCGTCCGAGAAAACCCCGCACGTACGCCTCCTCCTCCACGGGACTGTACTGTTGAAGCCACTCCACGAGGGTCAGTTCACGGGAGAAGTATCGGCTGTTATCCTTGGGATAATACGCCGGCTTCATCGTCGTACCCCACTCGTAGCTCCCGGTATCGGCCTCCGCTTCTCCCGAAAGAACCTCAAAGAGACGCGTCTTTGTATTGTGGTAGGGGCCGACGAAGGCAATCTTGTCTCCGGGATGGACGGTAATGGTGAAGTTCTGCAGGCCCAGCTCCCCCTCAACCGACGCGGTCAGCCCCTTTACCTCGAGGATTTTCTTGCCGGGCTCCCGTTCCATCTCAAAATTGATGTAGGGGCTTCTCCGGCTGGAAGGCCGTATATCGTCGATTGTCAGCTTTTCGACAAGTTTCTGACGACTCGTTGCCTGTCGGCTGCGGGCGGCGTTGGAGGAAAAGCGCTGAATGAACTCCTTCAGTTCCGCGATTTTATCCTCCCGCCGGCGTTTTTCGTCCCGCGCCTGCTTCTGTGCAAGCTGGCTCGAATGATACCAGAAGTCGTAGTTTCCGACGTAGAGCTGAATCTTGCCGAAATCGATATCCGCAACGTGGGTACAGACGCGGTTCAGAAAGTGGCGGTCATGGCTGACGACGATAACGGTGTTGTGAAAGTTGAAGAGAAACTCTTCCAGCCATCCCACGGACTCGAGATCGAGGTTGTTTGTCGGCTCGTCCAGGAGGAGGATATCGGGTTCCCCGAAGAGCGCCTGGGCAAGAAGGACACGGATCTTCTGATTCCCGTCAAGCTCGGACATTTCCTTCTCATGGAGGCTCTCGGACAGTCCCAGCCCCGAGAGCAGGCGCGACGCCTCGGCCTCGGCCTCCCATCCGCCCATTTCGGCAAATTCACTTTCCAGCTCCGCCGCGCGCATTCCGTCTTCTTCGGAAAAATCTTCCTTTGAATAAATCGCGTCCTTTTCGATCATCACATCATAGAGGGCGCGATACCCCATGATGACCGTGTGAAGAACGGGATATTCGTCAAAGGCAAACTGATCCTGCCGGAGAACGGCGATCCTCTCACCCTTCCCCACCGTCACCGAGCCCGTATCCGCCTCGATTTCGCCGGAGAGGATCTTGAGAAATGTCGATTTCCCGGCGCCGTTGGCGCCGATGACACCGTAGCAGTTGCCGGGGGTAAATTTAATATTAACGTCCTTGAAGAGGGGGATTCCTCCAAAGGATAAACTGATATTTTGTGCGCTGATCATGTATCTCTATTTGTACACCGAATCAGCGCCGCGCATCTACTCGACTTCATTTCGCTTGATTTTCTTTGTGGAGGTCATTTCCATCGGCTCATCCCGGACGATGACCCGGGAAATTCGTTGATACGACTGCAGTTGGCCCCGGTTCACCTCCGCAACGATTTCGTTCATGCGGTCAACCATGCGGTTTCGATCGTCAAAACGGTCAACGTCGGGATGGATGACCGCCTCGATGAGTTCACCTCCGTCACCGCCTTTCTGGGTGTATCCGCGGACGAGGATCTGTGCGATCTCCTCGTAGAGCTGAAATGCGTTTTCTATCTCTTCGGGATAGACGTTCTTTCCTCCCTCTCCGACGATCAGGTTTTTTGCGCGACCGGTGAGATAGAGATAACCGTCGCGATCAAGGTAGCCCACGTCACCGGTACGGAAATATCCCCTGTCGGTGAACGCCTCGTCCGTCTCGTCCTTCATTTCATAGTACCCCTGCATGACCATCGGCCCCTTGACGACGATTTCGCCCGCGCCTCGTTCATCGGGGTCGACAATCTGCATGTCCACCTGAGGAAGGACTTTCCCGACGCTTTCCTCTTTGTAGCGATCCTTGGGATTGAGGGTGAGAATCGGCGATGTTTCGGTCAGACCGTAGCCCTGCACAAAATCGATGCCCAGCTGGTTATAGCGACGAAACACGGACGGTGCCAGCGGTCCGCCCCCGGAAATGCAGATCCGTATGGTGCGTAATGACGCCTTATCCAGGATGGTTCCGAAGAGCGCCTTCCCCGGATTGGTACCGGTCGTCTTTTTTATGATTCCACTGATCCACATGAGTGTCCGTACGAGCGCGTAGGGAATAACGCCCTTTTCCCGTATTCCTCGCATGATCCCTCCAAGAAGCTTGTTGAAGAGGAGGGGAACGCCGAGAAACATCGTCACTCCCGCCGCCTTGAGATCGTGGAGGATATGTGTCACCGCCATGCGCGATCCAAATACCGTTTCCGCACCGACGGAAAAACTTTCGATGAAGACCGCCAGCATGCTGTAGCTGTGGTGAATGGGCAGAAGTGCATAAAAGACATCGGTATGGTAAATGGTGAGGTTCTCCTGGGCGAGAAAGCAGTCTGAAACGAGGTTTGCGTGGGTCAGAGTGACCCCTTTGGGACGCCCCGTCGTGCCCGATGTGTATAGAATCGCCGCGAGTTCGTGTTCACCTGCCGGTTGTACCGCGTACTCCTCCGACGCGGAGAGATCGTAGATATACCGCTCTTTCCGGGGAGAAAGGCTCAGGACGTGACTCACACCGGAACGGAGCTCGGACGTGTGAAAGGTGTCATACCGCTCCTCGTCTATGGCGAGTACCGACGCACCCGACGCGGCGATGAGGTTTGAGATTTCCTCGTCCCTCAGCTGGTAATCGATGGGAACGACGACCCCGCCCGCAAAGAGAACGGATAGATAGGTTATTCCCCATTCAGGGCTGTTTTTTCCCGAGACGGCAACCCGATCACCGTGTTCTACTCCCAACGAGCGCAGGTACTGGGAGAGGGTGATGATTTTCTGATGCGCCTCCCGATAGGTCAGTGAAACGCGACGTCCCTCGCGGTAGACGGTGAAACACGGTCGGTCCGGATGGCGGGCCGTCGTGATCTCGAACAGTTGGGGTAACGTCGGCCACTCTCCGGAGAAATGGGAGGGACGGTACTCCGTCAGGAAATCCCAGGGCTTCAGCTTTCGGGTGTGTCTGTCTGTCATGGATACAGTGTACCCGAGGCGGCAGCGACTGGGAAAGGATTGTACGGGGAGAGGATCACATGACGGATATGACGTATATGGCGGTACCGTCGACGATTGAAGACTGAAAGAGTGGTTCCCCCTTTCCGTCGACGACCCCCGTCGGACCCTGCCAGAGGAGATCCAGGAACTGCCCCGTGAGACTCGTGGTCAACCCCAGTTGCACACCCGCCTCCCGTACCCGCTCGGGCATGGCCGTCTGAAAGCGTTGTGCAACCTCATCGGTCCACCGCTCGCCGTTCGCCCGAATCTCAAGCCAGACGTCGACATCTTTGAAAATCTCCTCCCAGGAATCGAAGAATCCGTCCCTGCAAACGGTAAGACCGAAGGTCACCCCGTCTATCGTAAATGGCTGCGCCGCCGCTATTTGTCCCGGCGTTACGGACAGAAGTGCCTCCTCCGGGGTGAGAAATACCTTGTCCTGTCGGTACACCAGAGAACCGTCGGGGCCAAACACCCACGCACGGTTTCGCACGCCCCCGTCGGGACCGTGGACAAAGGCAGAACCCGCGACGATCCAGACATCCTCTTCCGCGGCGATTTCTGACCACATCTGTCGCAGCGCCGGGACGGTCTCCGCGATCTCACGGGAAAGTACTGTATGAAGGGATTCCGTTGCGGTAAGCTTCGCGAGAAGCTCGTCAAACCCATCGGCTTCGTCAACAGCTATATCGTAGTCACGGAGAAGGGAGAAAATATTGACGTACTCCGGAAAGACGACAACCTCGGCGCCGAACTCTTCCGAGGATCGTTCCACCAGACGGTGAATGTGACGCCGGAAACGGGCAAGACTCGTATAGAGATCCTCTTCAACCGAAAACTGCACGAGAGCGACGGAAAGACGATCCTGTGCAGTGACCGCGGAAGGAAGGCCGAACAGAGACAGGGCGATAATGATAAGAAAAATGGAGAAGAGTCCTCTCTTTTCCGGCGGTTTTGCGGGCACCATTTCCAGCTGCATCCTCGTAGTAAAAAACGCCTCGACTTGACACCGGTGAATACGGTTCGTACATTGGTTCCATCAAAGCGGGGATTCGGGTAACTTTATGTCGGTATATGTCTCAAGCCGGGAATTCACCCGGCTTTTTTTGTAGTATACCGATAACGTTCCTCCGGCCCCTTGTCAATGGAGGTCAATGATGAAAGTTGAACAAGATGCGGTGGTAACCATCGGATACACCCTTAAAAACGACTCCGGTGAGGTTCTCGACTCGTCGGACAACAACGGTGATCTGTCCTATTTGCACGGGCATCAGAATATCGTACCGGGACTTGAAAAGGTGCTGACAGGGAAAGAGGTCGGTGCAGCGGTAGAGACGACGGTAACGCCCGACGAAGGATACGGTGAACGGCGGGACGATCTCGTCTTTTCAATTCCCCGGGACAGACTGCCCGACGGCGAACTGGAACTGGGAATGCAGTTTCGGGCCCAGTCCCAGGACGGTCAGGAGCTGGTAGTCAATCTCATCGATATTCAGGAAGATGAAGTCACGTTGGACGGGAATCACCCGCTCGCGGGAGAGGATCTCCATTTCGACGTCACCGTCAAGGATATTCGCAGCGCCACCGAAGAAGAGATCGAACACGGACACGTCCACGACGGATCCCACCACCATTAATTGAATCCCGCCGGTAGCGTCACACCTCTGTCTGGAGAAGGACTTCGACATACCGGCGGAACTCTTCCGTCTCCTCCGCCACCTGGCGTATGAAGCTGTTGTCGTCGATTGTGCCGATGGCGGAGGCCATTTCTTCCGCACTCCGATAGGTTGCAATCCTGAAAGGATTGGTGTAGTCCTTCTCCCTGCTTTCATATACGCGATCCCGGACCAGTTCCTGTATGGTGAGCGCCGTCTCAAGAAACTCGCGCCACCGGGAAGCATCGGAAGAGGAATCGGTCGATTCCGTGATGCTCCTGTATACCGCCCAGGCGTGGGAGAGGAGATCATCCTCATACTGGCGCTGCAGCCGGTCATATCTCAGGTGTATCTTTTCCCATGTATCCAGTTCTCCGTCGCGAATCGCCGCCCGCAACGCCGACAGACGCATCTCCGGAACAAGCTGTCCGCCGAGATTGGCCCACTCCGTGATCCTCCCGTCAGCAGAGGGGAGCGCTCGATTTTCAATCTTTTCCGCGAGGGTTGCGTATGATCCCCGGCCGTGCTGTGAGAGGTACGATACGAGACGGCCGGCGGCGTAATGGTGCAGGATTTGACCGTAAGCAATCCATCCCTCTCTCGGGCGGAGAAGAAGCGCCGGACGGCGGGATTTCTCGAGGCCGTACACCGTAACGTCCGGTATCTCCTGATCTCCCGACGCAAGCCGCTCCCGTCCGATTTCGCGGCGACGACGGACTTCCGGGTCATCGCCACGGCTGCGGACGATCGCCTGATAGCTTCCCGGCAGGACATCCCACCGCGGCACGACTCCTTCCACGGCTGCCCCGACCCACTCCTCAATCAGCTCCCGCGAGGCGATAACTTCTTCTATCGAGTCCGGCGCAAACGCGTCAAAGTGGATGTGCTGGCTCCGGTGTACCCGGGAGTCCCTGGCGGCAAATTTCCAGTTGTTCCGCGCCAGGGCATACATGTTCCGGGTCCACCAGAAGGCAGGGGTTATTTCAAGTCGTCCTTCGGACACATTGTTTGCAAGGAGAGAAAAGGGCAGCGGAATGTCGAGTTCCGCCGGGTAATCCCCCTTACTGATGAGAAGAAACGACGCAAAACGGGAGGAGTGTTTCAGCGTTGTGCTGAGGCCGGGCCAGAAACCGCGCCCTGCAATGATCTCGTTGTCGTTGCTGCGGCTGTTATGGTTGGATCCGATGGTCGCTCCCGCGGCGATATTGCTTTGACCACGGAGGAGGGCAGCCACAAGGAATGAGTTATTGTGGTGCTGTTCGTGGGCGGGGAAGATGAGATTGTTCAGGAGTTCACAGCACGAAACGGTGCTGTTGTCACCAAGGAATGAGTGGATCAGACGGGCTCCATATTTCAGGCTGCAGTTGGTCCCCATGATAAAGCGGACGGCCTTGCATCCGTAGAAAATCCGACATCCGTACCCGATGATACCATTCACCAGTTCCACCCCCTCTCCGATCTGGGTTGGTTCATCCTCGTCGGACCAGATGGTGAGGTTTTTGAGCTTGTTTGCCCCTTTTATGTAGCAATGACTCCCAATGCGGACATCCTTCACGATACGGGAGTTTTTCAGGACACACTGTTCCCCCACTTCACCGTAGTAGCCGCGCCGGCTGTCAACGTGATTCTGGGTGATCTCCAGGAGTTTCTTCTGCAGTATTTCGTCGTCGCGATAGCGCGCCCAGATGTAGGCATCGGCGGGCAGCATCGTATCGAAGGGCGCCACCCCTCGGCTTCCCGTCTCGTTGATCAAATCGAGCAAAATGCGAACATCTTCCCCTTCCCCATCCTTGACGACGCCGTTGCCGAATTTCGCGTGGTTGCTCACATGCATTTCGTCGATATTGGTGAGGATTGAACGATCACCGATGATGTAGTGGCTCAGATAGTGGACGTTGTGCAACGCCACATGGTCACCGATGTCACAGGAAATAATCCGGCTGTTTGTGATTCCCACCGGCAAGGTCAAATCGTGATGTTCCAGGACGCCCTTCTCCACCGCCCCGATTCGGATCAGTCCAAAGAAGGTGCTGTGCAGTATGAGATTGGGGTTGAAGGTATCGCAGACAAGGATATTCCCCCAATCGTCGGCGGTATTGCCGTTTTTCACCAACCGCTCAATTTCGTCGCTCCGCAGCGGCCGCCACGACCGATGGGCGTGGGCAAACTGGGTATTGCGAATTGTATATTGATCATTTCCCGGCGGCAGGAATTCGTCTGGTATAAAATCGGATGAAATCGTCTGGGGAGAGGAAAATGTGACCGTTGCCATAGCTTCATGATTCCACAAACGAAAAGAAGTATCCATACATTCCCCTGTCCCGTTATTATTGGTGCATGGAGCGACTATCGCGGCGGCAGAAAGCGGGGTACGGTATCGGGGATCTGGGGGGAAACCTTTTTTTCACAATGTCCGGTTTCTACCTTCTTTATTTTCTGACCGATGTTGTGGGAATGGCGGCGGGACTGGCGGGCACGGCACTCATGCTCGGAAAGGTGTGGGATGCGGTAACCGATCCCGCCGTCGGATTTCTCTCGGACAGGACACATACCCGTTTTGGACGCCGCCGCCCCTGGCTTTTTGTAGGCGCGTGGCTCACCCTGGGCACCCTTATTCTCATGTTCACCGTACCACCCTCTCCCGTCACGTCGTCGGCGACGGCGCTCTTCGTGTGGGTTGTTCTTATCAACTGCCTCCTCAACACGGGATATACCTTTATCAATATCCCCTATGGCGCCATGACACCGGACCTGACGGAGGATTTTCACGAACGGACGGTGGTCAACGGCTGGCGCATGACCTTTGCCGTTGTGGGAACCTTTATCGGGGCGGGAGCGGTGTTGCCCCTTGTGGGTCTCTTCGGTGGAGGCGCCACGGGATGGACGGGAATGGCCGTCGTCACCGGCGCGATCATTGCCGTTTCCACGCTCATCGTCGTCGCCAGCGTCCGGGAAAAGCGGCGTCACGACGACCCGCCGGCGATGAATATCGTGAAATCCTACCTTCAGGCGCTTTCAATGCGTCCCTTTCAGCTGGCGATCATTCCCTGGGCGTTTCATATAACCGGCGTCAACATACTTCAGGCGGCACTGCTGTATTACTTTCGCTTTATTTACGGCGACGCCGGAGCGTTTCAAATCGCCCTTCCCATTCTTCTCGGCAGTGCGATCATTTGTATACCCGTTTGGGTACGCATTTCCCGTTCCATAGGAAAACGGAACAGCTACAACATCGGTATGGGGATTTTTGCCGCGAGCGTCCTCGTCTTTTTTGCCGTAGGCCATCTGGGGGGACCGACGACGGCGTATATCATCATGGCCATTGCGGGAACGGGATTTGCCACCCAGTACGTCATGCCCTATGCGATCATCCCCGACGTTGTGGAGTACGATTACGCCACAAACGGTATCCGCCGGGAAGGGGTGTTCTACGGGATGTGGACCTTTCTTTCAAAGATCGGTCAAGCCGCCGGTATCGCACTCAACGGAATGGTTCTGTCCCTCTTTGGATACCGGGAGGCGATTTCCGGTGTCGCCGTTGAACAGCCCGAGTCGGCGCTGGTGGGTATCCGTCTCATTTCCGGTCCCATTCCGGCGCTCTTCTTCATCCTGGGGATTCTCGTCCTCACGAAGTATCCGATCACAAACGAGTTTTACAGGGAAATTCAGGAACGGATCCGCCGCCGGGAAGCGGCGGATCGGGGATAGAAGTCCATCAGTCGGTGTGCCGCTCCACAAGAACGCCTCGTTCCACCCTGTTCCGGCCGTTCCGTTTGGCCCGGTACAGCGCCTCATCGGCGCAGCGCAGGAGGATTTCCGCATCTACCTGTGTATCCGGAACGGTCACGCAGTAACCGATACTCACCGATACGATCTCGGTGCGAGGGACGAGGATGCCCTCGCACATCGATACCCTGATACGTTCCGCGATGGCCGCCGCTCCGGCATCGGGCGTATCATAGAGCAGGGCGACAAACTCTTCCCCTCCGTACCGTGCCACGAAGTCCGTCTGCCGAACGACGACGTTCTGGAAGACCGTCGCCGTCGCGGAAAGGACCCGATCACCGGCAACATGCCCGTAATTGTCGTTGAATCGCTTGAAGTGATCGATATCGATCATGAGCAACGCCAGGGGCTGGTGAGAACGCCTGGCGCGAAACCACTCTTCCTGGACACGGCTGTCGAAATACCTTCTGTTGAAAAGGCCCGTGAGAGCATCGCGAACACTGAGCCGTTCCAACTCCGTATTTGCACGCGCCAGCTGGAAGTTTGCATACTCGAGATCGCGGTTCTTGGCCTCAAGGATGCGGGCAGTCCGCCACCGGAGGGCACCGAGAACCAGGAGGACCACCGCCACACCGTAGAGAAGGTAGGCCCACCATCGTTCATACCAGGGAGAGTTGACGCGAATCGAGAGGCGCGCAGGTTCATCGGACCACACGCCGTCTCCGTTTGTCGCCCACGCCCGGAATTCAAATCGTCCCGGCGGCAGGTTTGTATAGGTTGCAACGTTGCGGGAACCCGCGAGGATGCGCTCCCTGTCAAACCCGACAAGCTGATAGGCATACTGATTGCTGTCCGGCGACTCAAAGTCGAGACCGACAAACTCAATGTTCAGAAACATGTCCTCCGGCGACAGATCGATATGCGTACCGTTGTGACTCTGACGGGAGGGCATGATTGATTCCTGAAAGACCTTGACATCCGTGATTTGAACCGGCGGGACGTGAGCGTTGGATCGCGCTGCGGACGCATCGATCCGGGTTATTCCATGGCCGCCGCCAAACAGAAGCGTCCCGTCGGTGTCCTGCAGGTGGCCGGAGTGAAATTCACTGCCGAAAAGCCCATCCTGTTCGTCCACGACGTCGATCCGTCCATCTTCGGGATTGTAGACGGTGAGCCCCCGGGGAGTACCGAGCCATATCGTTCCGTCCGCTCCTTCCAGAATGGAAACGACGGTGTTGTCCGACAGTCCGTCCTGTTCCGTCAAATAGGTGAATGCACCGGAACGGCGATCGAGACGGTTGAGTCCTCCACTTACCGTTCCGATCCAGAAATTGCGGCGGGAGTCTTCAAAGAGGACCCGTACGGTGTTGCTCGTCAATCCGTCGGGTTTGTCCATTGCATATCGGAACACCTCAAAGTCACCGCTTCCCGGACGAAACCTGTTAAGCCCCCCGTTGGTGGCAATCCAGAAGTCGTCATTGCTGTCGAGAAGAAAGTCGAATACCAGATTGTCCGAGAGACTCGCCGGATCATTCGGGTCGCTCTGAAAGTTTTTTGCTTCCCCCCGACTCCTGTCGACAACCGTTACCCCCGCATGATAGGTGCCGATCCAGAAATTGCCGTATGAGTCCTCACCGAGACGGTAGACAATTGTTCCTTCAAAGGGCAGATCCTGATAGATATGTTCACCCCAGCGAAGAAAGCGATCGCTTTCGCGGTCATATAATTGCAGGCCGCCGTTGGTGCCGATCCAAAGGTTTCCGTCGCGGTCCTCATAAATGTCGGTGACGATGTCGTTTGCCAGGGAATAGGGATTCCCGGGATCCCGGTCATATTGTACCCAGCGATTATCTTCCGCGTCGTATCGCGCAAGCCCTCCGCTGTACAATCCGACCCAGAGAATACCCCGGCTGTCGCGCAGAATGGCGTTGACCTTTCCGGCGGGAAGCGTAGCCGGGTTTTCAGAATCGTGAAAAAAGGCGCGGAAATTGCGTCTCCGGGGACTGAGGTAATGTACCCCGCCTCCGTTTGTCCCGACCCAGACGAGTCCGGAGGTATCTTCAAGGAGTGAATAGACGACAGGCGACGCCAGTCCCTCCGGCGAGACGGCGCCAAATTCAAACCGCTCTCCTTCGTCGGTAATGACGTGAAGGCCGCCTCCCCACGTTCCCGCCCAGACGGTACCGTCAGATGCGCTGAGGACCGTATACACCCGGTTGTCCGGAAGATGATGTTCCGTGACCGTGCCGGTATCGACGTCCAGAAGAACGACGCCTCCCACATCGGGCTCGGCACCCCACGTTCCCAGGAGAAGCACTCCCGGTTCCACCTCGGTGATGGCCATCACGGCAGGGGAACTCCAGAGCTGTTCCTCCGCGACGAAGCGTTCCTCCCCTGCATCCCAGTAAAAGAGACCTCCGTAGGTACCGACCCACATCGTACCCCGGGAGTCGGTATAAATCGCACGTACAACGTCGCCCTCTATTGAAAACCGGCGAAAGGTACCGTTCTCCTCAAAACGGTTGAGGCCTTTCTGGGTACCAACCCATATCTCGCCGTCAGGACCTTCTCCCACCGCAATGACCACGTTTTCGGAAATCGTTGTATCGTCATCGGGATCATACTGGTAGTCTGTGAATCCCGTCTCGCCAAGAACAAAACGGGCCAGACCGTTATAAGTCCCTACCCATAGGGTATCCCTCTTTTCTTCGTAATAGACTGTCTGAACGAGGTTATGCGGCAGCGACTCCGGGTCAAAGGGAATACTTTTATATATTTTGAATGATTTTCCGTCGTAACGGGCCAACCCGCCCTGTGTACCGAACCAGAGGAAACCGCGGGCATCCTGTTGAATGGCCGATACGGAGTTGTGGGGCAACCCGTTTGAACGGTCGATCAGGTTCAGCCGCGGCGGTCGATCCCCGGAAAAGAAATCCTGTCCCATGACGGGCACCCGGGTAACGACAAATAAGACGCTCAACATCCATAGACAGACTGACAATTTCGACCCGGTGCGTTTCATTCCCTTCATTATAACAAAATGTCGCAAACGCGACCGGTGGGAGATGCAATTTCATAGAACTAACAGAGACGCTTCAATCTTTCTTCATATTCGACGGATATCATCTCCATCAGACATTACGTTAGGAGGTGTACGATGAAACGTACAATACTGTTGGGAAGTGTGATGATTGTTCTGGTTTTCGGCGTCGCTGCGGCGCAGGGAAGAATGTCGGGCCCCGGTTTCCAGGGAAGCGACGGGTGGGGGTTCCATGGTCCCGGAATGGGCGGGCCGGGGTACGGCTACGCCGGACGTGACGTGGAAGTTGAAGAGGTACAGCGAACGGGACGTCTCGTCCTGGCGGAAAACGAATTTCCGGCGATGACGGTCGGTTCCGTGACCTATACTCTTCGGATTCACCCGGCCCTCATCGATGAGGTTAATCTGCGAAACGGCCAGGAAATCACCGTAACGGGAGATCTCGTGGAGATGAAGAGTCCCGACCTGCTCACGACATACCGGGTCATCCACGTCGCAACTCTTGAGAGCGGTGGAACGAAGTTCGTCGCTCCCGACGACGGAATCGGCGGACGATGGGGTGCCCGCCCCTACGGCGGAATGCACGGTCGCGGATATTTCGGCACCGACCGGCCCAACGGCTGGAACGCGCCCCGGCGATAGGTCCCCTGCCGCGTTGCGCTCCGGGGACTATTGAAAATATTCGGCTGATGCCGTCAATTTTCGTGGCAGGTGTTAGAATACGAATCAGCAATGGCAACCATACTGATCGTAGAAGATGAAAAAGAGCTGAACCATATGGTCGGCGACTATCTCAAACGTGCCGGGCACAATGTCCGGCACGTCTATGACGGGTCCGCGGCGATAAAGGAAATTTTCCAGAGTCCCCCGGACCTGGTCGTTCTGGACCTCAACCTTCCCGGTCTGGCGGGTATCGATGTCGCCAGAACGGTGACCGGCCAGACGACCATTCCCATCGTCATTATCAGTGCCCGGGGGGAAGAGGAAGACCGTCTCGCGGGATTCTCCGCCGGCGTCGACGACTATCTCGTAAAACCGTTCAGTCTCCCGGAGCTCTCCATGCGTATCACCGCCGTCCTGCGCCGGACCGCCGGCACGGGGCAGACCGACTCGTCGGCACAGCGACGCCACGGGCCCGTTTCCGTCGGCGGTATCGTGATCAATGAGGAGCAGCACACCGTTACCGTTGACGGGAAATCCGCGGAACTGACGGCCGCACAGTTCTCCATATTAACGGCGATGGCCCGCTTTCCGGGACGCGTCTTCACCCGACTTCAGCTCCTGGAAACCTTCCAGGACCACGCCTTTGAGGGGTATGAACGCACGGTGGACGTCCATATCGGCAAAATACGAAAACAGATTGAACGTGATCCTGCCTCTCCAAAACGGCTGAAGACCGTCTGGGGTGTCGGGTATCGATTGGAAGAGGTATGAAGATAGGGATTTCCGGACGCCTCGTCGCAAGCCATGCCGCAATAGCGCTCCTGGTTCTTGTCATATTTGCCGTCGTCGTCGTAACGACAACATCCCGCCAGGCGCTCCGGACGGGCCTTGACGTTGACCGGGCAACGGCGCAGCGCCTTGCACCGTGGATCGAGGAGTATTTCCGGAATGAACGCTCCTGGGATGATGCAGGCCCCCTCTTCTCGGAGCCTCGCGATCCCGCCGGTTCTCATCGCATGATGCCGCCGATGATGGGAAACAGGCGGAGACCGAATGTACCATCGCCCTTTCTTGATCAACCGATTGTCATCGTCGCCGACGACGGGAGCGTGCTCTTCCGACGGAGTGTCCCCGATTCGCTTCCCCGGCAACTTCCGGGTACACTGGATATCCGCGATGGCGTACCGATTGAACTGCCCGATGGCGAGGAGGGGTATCTCTTTGTGGGCGCGATGGTTGCAGCGGAGAGTAATCTCCTCTCAACGGTTTTTCTCCGGAGCACTCTGCGTGCCGCGGTGGTCGCAGGGATCGTCCTTTTCCTGTCGGTATCCGCCATTAGCGTGTTCTGGGTACGGTGGCTGCTCCAGCCGATCCGTGATCTTCACCACGCCTCGGGAGAAATCTCAACGGGAAACTATGCGGAACGTGCACCCGTTCCCCGGGGCCAACACGAACTTGCCGATCTCGTTGTGCGTTTTAACGCGATGGCGGGCGAAATCCAGGCCCAGGAGGAGAGCAGAAAGCGCTTTGTCGGCGACGCGGCGCACGAGCTCCGGACTCCCATATCCCTGTTGACGGCACGTATACAGATGCTGCGGGAGGGTATCTACCGGACCGACGACGAGCAATGGTCTGCACTCACCCACGACGTTGAACGACTGGGAGATCTCGTGGACGACCTCCAGACTCTCGCCAGAGCGGACGCGGGAAAACTCTCCCTGTCACTGCAACCGTGGAGCGTCGAGGAGGCGCTCCACGGGACGTGCAGCAGAATGGAACCGGCAGCGTATGAACGACGGATAACGCTCCGTCTGTCCGTCGCGCCTCAGGTGGCATCGGAGTATATCGTTGTCGATCCCCAACGGTTTCAACAGATAATGTCAAATCTCATCGGCAATGCCATTCGATACACCCCGTCATCGGGAGAAATTCTCATAGAAGCGACGTCGAAACGGGAAGGTAACGACACATGGATAGAAATCGCGATTGAAGATCATGGACCGGGAATCAACGTCTCCGACCGGGAGCGGATCTTCAAGCGCTTTGTCCGCATCGACAATGACCGTAACAGATCCGGCGGCGGATCCGGGCTTGGTCTTGCGATAACGTCGGAACTTGTACAAATGCACGGAGGGCGCATCCGCGTGGAAGACGCATTGAACAATTCATCGGGGTCCCGCTTTATAGTATCTCTGCCTCCGGCCACCGGCGGGCGTCACGGGTGATCAAAGCGCAGTGATCCGCCGTCATCAACGGTACGGTAAAAGCACCGCTTTCGGTGTTTGCCCGTCTTTTCAACGGTATGACATACACCGTCTCCCAGTAACTTCACCCGATACAGAAGGGCGTCCTGATCACAATCGACGCGGATCTCCTGTATCGCCAGGTAGTCGCCGCTGCTTTCTCCCTTTTTCCAGAGGGCGTTCCGGCTGGTACTCCAGAAGCAGGCGTATCCGCTCCGGCGCGTCTCCTCGTAGGCTTCCCGGTTGGTATATGCAACCATGAGGACCTCACCGGTCGTCGCTTCCTGCACAACAACCGGCAGGACGCCGCCACGTTTATCAAATTGAAGAAGTGATCGTGATCCCTCTTCAACGATTTCATCGATAATCGACGGTCCGCCGATGTCTCTCCGGAACTGCATGCCGTCAAAGCGGACGGACAGGAGCCCCGCGTACGCGTCCCGCCGCGCGTCTTCCAGCGTCGAAGCCGCGGCGGTAACAGCAAGAACCCGCCCGCCCGATGTTTCGAGCTTTTCGTCCCGACCGGACTGGACTCCGGCATAAAAGACGTGGGCCTCACCGACGTCGCCGACATGAATCGGCAGTTTCCGTGTATACGGTCCCGGATATCCGGGAGAGGCGGCAACGACGGTGCACGCCGCCTGGGGACGGACACTGAAACCGGCCTCTTCGGCGGCATCGCTCAGAGCTCCCGCCGCGAGGCCCCGGAGAAGAACGGCAAAATCACCCCCGATGAGAGGGAGAATTGACTGTGTCTCGGGATCACCGAAACGCACATTGTATTCAAGCGCCTTGGGACCGGATTCGTCGATCATGAGTCCGATAAAGAGGGCCCCCCGGAAGATCCAGCCCCGCTGCCGAATCGCATCGACCGACGGGCTCACGATCAGCTTCTCGATCTTTGCAAGCAGTGAGGCGTCTATGAGGGGATTTGGTGCAACCACCCCCATACCGCCGGTGTTCGGACCGGTATTGCCTTCTCCGATAGCTTTGTGGTCCTGGGAGGTCGGCAGAATGAGATAGCCCGATTCATCGAGGAGGACGATTATTGACGCTTCAAATCCCTTGAGACAGCGCTCCACCACAACCGAATCGCCTGCTTCTCCAAAGAGGCGATCCCGCATGATCGTATCCGCCGCCGCATGGGCTTCCCGGAGCGAATCACAGACGATGACGCCCTTCCCTGCCGCCAGACCGTCGGCTTTCACAACCACCGGTGCGCCAAGTTCATCGATGGCGTCATGGGCTTCCGCAAGGGTGGAGCAAACTCGGTACTCTGCGGTCGGCACGCCGCAGGCAGCCATAAAATCCTTGGCGAAGGCTTTACTCCCTTCCAGACGCGCCGCCTCGCCGGAAGGCCCCACCACGGGAAGCCCCGCATCCCGCAACTGATCTGCCAGCCCCTTTACGAGAGGTTCCTCGGGACCGATCACGACCAGATCGACACCGGCATGAAGGATCTCTTCGGCGCCGGAGAGCGTTACGGACTCGACCTTTTCCTCACCGGCGATTCCCGGATTTCCCGGACTTACAAGCACACGATCGACGCCGTCGCTTTGGGCGATACGCCACGCCAGGGCATGCTCCCTTCCGCCGGATCCGACAATAAGAACGATCATCGTGTACCTCCCCTTCCCGTCTTCCCGTCGGCCCCTTCGGAGCTCTTCTTCGGGAGCCCCAGTTTCTTTTTCATCGTTTTCACCGTATCACGATGCGTTGCAGCGATTACACGCGCCCGTTCCGCCGCCCGGCCGGTGTACCTGGCGGGATCACGAAGAAAGGACTCGCCGTCGCCGCCGGTGAGATGATGATAGGTATCGAGAACGGCGCGCCAGATTTCCTGATCCCGTTTTGCGGCGTCCACCACCGTTTCGCCCGCTTCGTCGGCATCGAGGGTCAACCGGCGTATCCGTTCATGGGCGTCCCCGTATCCGGCGGCGGCAAGAAGGATGTAGAGAGGTTCCGCCGACACGCGACGGGATCCAAGGTACAGGTTCCGCTGAATACCCTCCCGGTCTACACGCAGGCGGGCGAGAATCTGCCGCATCCGTTCCGCTGCGGCAACGAACCCCGCTATGAACTCCACGACAAATCGTCCCGATGCGGAATTACTGAGATCCCGCTGATGCTCCGATATCTGATCCATGAACCACGTCATCGCCCGGGGGCTGAACGCTTTCCAGAGACTCTTGACGTGCTCCGCATTCCAGGGATTTCGTTTATGGGGCATTGTCGAGGAACCGACCTGACCGGCGGCAAAATACTCCGAAAACTCACCTATTTCCGACCGCTGCAAGTGGCGCAGGTCGTCGGCGAGGTTTGCAATGACACCGAAGGCGGTATTCATCTCAAGGAGAAGGCGCAGCAGCGGCTCCGGGCTGACGATCTGCGTCGCGTGCTCCCCCGCCTCAAGACCGAGGTCCGCCAGGACCAGACGCTCCAGCTCCTCCGGATCGGGGTGAATAACGCTTGTGGCGTTGTAGGCGCCTACCGCGCCTGCGAGCTTCCCCTTCAGTCCTCCCGCCCTCCGGTGTATCTCCCCGATCGAGGATCCCAGTCGCGAGACGTATTCGGCAAAGGCAAATCCGACGGTAATGGGCACCGCAAATTGTCCGTGGGTCCGACCGATGGAAACGGTTTCGGCCTCCCTCTCCGCCAGGGAGATGAGCTCCTCCTGCAGACGGAGGAGGAGGGGCAGGACCACCTTGTTTGTCACGTCCCGATAGCGCAGGGCAGCCGCGGTATCAAGAATGTCCACGGACGTTGCGCCGAGATGGACAAGGTGCCTCACCCCGGGCGGAAGGTGGCGCTGAATGACGTTTACCACCGCCCGAATGTTGTGTTTCGTCGTTTCCTCTTCCGAATACACCTCTGCGGCGGAAACATTCTCCGGCAGGGCCCGAGCCGCCGCGATAAAGGATTCCGTGCTTGAACTGTCGGGAAGAAGATGGCGAATCAAATGTTCCAGAAGCACCGATTCCACCAGGACACACTGTCCGACGGCAGCTTCTTCGCTCAAATAATCTGCCAGCTCATTGAACAGCGTCTCGTTTGAGAGATAGTAGCGGTGATCCAGGGGCGAAAGATTTCTGAAGCGCGCGTTTTGATCCATGCGCTATGATGCAAGAGGGACGGCCCTTTGTAAACGCCGACGGGAGATTTATTCTCCGTCGGCGTGTGCACAGCGCCGTCCCGGTCAACAGTCTATGTGTCCCCCGAGCGGGCCATCTCCTCCCGTACATGAATGAGATCCTGAAGGGCGCCGTTTATCGGGACGGAAACACCCAGTTCCCGGCCCAGGGCGACGACCCGGCCGGCAAACATCTCCACTTCAGTCTTCCGACCGGCTTCGATATCCTGCAGCATCGACGTCTTGCCTTCGGGGGAGAGGGTACGCACAACGGAAAACCAGTTCTCCATGTCACTGTCGGTGAGATCGATTCCCCGCCGCTGTGCAACCTCCAGTACCTCCGCCATTGCGCTTCTCATGAGCCGTTGGGCCGCCTGATTATTGTGGAAAACGCCGTAGGGAGCGCCGAGCACCGCAGACCATTGGTTGATACCGACATTGAGCATGAACTTATTCCAGACGGCCTTTTCCATGTCCGGCGCAACCACCGAGGGGATTCCCGCATGATCGAAGAACTTCTTCATACGGGCGGTTCGGCTGTCGAGCCGTGCGGGATCGTTTCTTTTCCGTCCGAAGTATACGGTGCCGATCCTGGTGTAGACGATCGAGTCGCCGCTGCGCACGGCGTCCATTCCCGCCACCATGCAGTACAGGACGCGTCCGGTGTCGTCCTCCACGTTCTCTCCCAGCGCCGCCGCAAGGACCGACTCACTGTCTATGCCGTTCATCACCGACAGGACGGTCGTGTGGGGTCCGCAAATCTCGGGTAAAAGCGGTGCGAAGCGGGAGAGGTGCTGCTCCTTGAGTGCGACGATCACCCTGTCCGGCGCCCCGGTCATTTCGTTTCGACTGCGAACAGGTATGGACAGGGACGTCCCGTTTACCGTCACCCCGTCCCGGCGAAGACGTTCCCGACGTTCTCCCTCCGCAAAAAACATGACATCCAGACCCGCATTCTGAATACGTTCCGCATACATGGAACCCAATGCTCCCGCGCCGACGACAACCGTCGTTCCAATTGCTTCAGCCATTCCTACTCCTCATCGTCTTTGCAGATTATTCCTGAAAAAGATGGTACACGCCTCGACGTTTTTCTGATAGCTTCATCCTCGATGATTCCCATTACCGTTGTAACTGGATTCCTGGGCTCCGGGAAGACCTCACTTATTGCACACCTTCTTGATTCCGGCGACGACCGGCGCATTGCAGTCGTCATCAATGAACTGGCGTCGGAAAGCATAGACACTGCCTTTCTCCGGGGCGGCGAACATATTGTCAGAGGCGACGATGACGTCATTCGCAGCATTACCGGCGGCCGTATCGGCGCGGGAAAGCGGAAGGACCTTGAAGAGACGGTCATCGATCTTGCCTCCGGCTCCACGCCGCCGGACGTGATCGTCATAGAGACGTCGGGAAGCTCTCCCGCCCTCGACCTCAACCACCAGCTGAAACGGAACAAGGTTCTCGCCGGCACGGCCTATATCGATACGGTCATCACCGTCGTGGATACCGGAACGCTGACGGTATACTGGAAAGATCCGCAGCTGCAGCCCGTCCTCGCCGACCAGATCGCTGCCGCCGACTTGATCGTGTTGAACAAGTATGACCGAGCCGGCTTCTTTGAACGCCTCGCCGCCCGTCGCTTGATACGCAGGATAAACCCGGTCGCCCACGTCGGAACCGCCGAGTTCGGCCGCCTTCCCGTGGAGGAGATCATCTTCACCGGCAGGCGGGAAGAACTGGCCGCGAGTACCGCGGGAACGACTGCACGGACAACGCCGAGCAATCCCAACTTTTATCCCCTCGTCGCGCGATTCATGGCTGAGAGCCGACCGTTCCATCCGGAACGACTCGATCGCTGGCTCAATACCGACTGGCCGGGCATAATCAGGGTCAAGGGCTTTGCCTGGCTCGCGACGGACATGGATCATGTATACGTCATAGACGCTGCACCCCGGCAACGGGAGGTGGGGATGGAAGGTACGTGGTACGCTGCGATGCCGGCGGAAGAGGTCCCGGAGGATGATGAAATCCGGGAGTCCCTCGCCTCGCAACCGTACGGCGATCGTCGTCAGAGTATCGCCGTTATCGGGGCACCTGACGCGGTGGAGCGGGAACTGCGCAATATCCGCAGCTGCCTCCTGAGCCGAACGGAGCTCGACAGGGGTCCCCGGGGGTGGCGGAACTTTCACGACCCGATCGGCGTTCAGTTTCTCACTCAAGAAGACTAATCGAGATAGCGCGCCTTCGCCGCGAGGTGCTCCTCGAATGTGGAAGAGAGGACGATCTCCCGATCCGGTTTGTGCAGAAAAAAGAGATAGTCGTGCCGCGCCGGGTAGAGGGCGGCTTGAATTGCGGCCATACCGGGATTGCCGATCGGTCCCGGGGGCAGTCCGTAGTTTTCATAGGTATTGTACGGATGATCAACCTCGGTATCCGCAAAGGTAGGTTGCAGCTTGTTTGTCCCGAGAACGTAGTTGACCGTCGCGTCCGACTCAAGGCGCATTCCGATGCGGAGCCGGTTCCAGAAGACTCCGGCAACGGCGGGCATCTCCTCATCATCCGCGGATTCATGCTGGACGATCGATGCAAGTGTGAGTACCTCATGAATCGTCCGCTCCCGTTCCGCCATTACCGAGAGTTCCCCGGCGACGCGATCTTCAAAATTGGTGAGCATCCGTCTCACGATTCCTTCGGGGGTACTGTCCGCAAAGATGCGATATGTATCGGGAAAGAGATAGCCGTCTAGAATCGTATTGTCTTCAAGGTCCTGGAGAACCCCGATATCCCGGTACGCCGGCTGCATGACAATGGCCCGCTGAAAACGGTCGCGGGAGAAGAGCCCCCGCTCGTCCATGTACGCCTCAATGTCGTAGGCGCTCCACCCCTCCGGTATCGTCACCGTTATTTCATCGAAAACCGCATCGCCCGAGACGATCTTCGCAACCATTTCGACCGGACTCATATCGGGAGAGAGGACGTAGCGCCCCGCCTGAAGAGCGGCTGCGTACCCCATCCAGCGACCGTAGATTTCAAGTGCCCCGGGGTTGACTATGAGACCTTCCGCATGGAGACGCCGGGTGATAAGTCGTAATCCGTTTCCCGGTTCAATTTCGAAAAGGACTTCCGGAGACCCGCCTTCGGGCAATGATGCAAACAGCGGGGACCGATGGTAGGGGCTCGTCAACTGATCATAAAAATACCACGCCGTACCCCCTGCGACGACCATGAGTACCATCAATACACCGAGGATTACCAAACCTGCCCGTTTCATCGGACCAGAAGGGTACGCCATGTGGGTCGTTGCGACAAGATCAGCGGAAGGGTATCTTATGGAAAGAATGGGAGCCGACACCGTTATTTATGGACATTCCCGGGGATATCGTCTTCTTGCGATGCTGTCGTTTATTGCACTGTTTGTATCCCTCTCCATCCTGCTGAACAAACCGGGATTCAACGCCATCGCCTGGGCCGGCACGGTGGGTTTCGCCGTCCTGACGTGGTATGCCTTTCTGCGCAGCCAGCGACGCATCGCAATACTCTATATACGGGATGACGGATTTCTCCTCATCGATCCCGCTCAGGCGCTGGGGATAATTCAATATGACGAAATTGAAGAATTGCGCATTTACGCTCTCCACGCCCGCCCCCAGATCGGATTTCGACTTCTCGATCCCGACTGTGTTCGCCGAAGGGGCCCTGCAATGATGCGGCTCTTCATCAAACCGATCTGGAAATATCGCCAGTACCACATTATCGTCGAGCTTGATCAACTGAACGATCAGGTTGCGGCGATTAAAAGCGTCGCCGTCCGGATGGGTATCCCCGTGCGATCAGAGCTTCTCTGAGAATCGTTACCCGCCGACGATTCTGTTGTTTTCTCTATATGAAACTCGATACTTTTTCCCGTGGCCGTACAACGTCCGGGTTGTCGTTGGTGACCGTAATTGTTTCGGTATCGCTCCTTGTCGGCTGCACAACAACGGGCACTATTCCCGTCGCCTTTGACGAGAACGAACTCTTCTATATTTCTCCGCAGAACCAGGACGGTGTACAGGATGACATATCCGTTCCGACCGACGTAGTCCCCCTGGAGCGGACCGTTCTCAAAGCATTCAATATTGAAATTTATGACGAATCGGGTATGCGGGTCAGAAATATCGAAGAGTCCGTCCCCCCCGGTCGCTGGTGGTCACGGAAGGAACGTCGCCGGCCGGTAACGGTTCCGGAGATTGTCCTCTGGGACGGCAGGGACGACGCCGGGGCGTGGGTACCCGACGGAGCCTACGGATTGTCGATAACGGTAACGGACAACAAAGGTAACACCGGTACGGCCGCCGATGTCGCCATTATCGTCGACAATACCGCGCCGTCGGTCACGCTTTCCTCGGCGTATATGCAGTTCACCCCCAATGGCGACGGGCGCCTCGACGACATTCAGATTCTCCAGGAAGACAGCACATGGGAAGACCGCTGGGTGGGAACCCTTGCCATGGTACGTCCATGGGAAGGTGGCTCCGCCTCCCCCGCGGAGACGGTACGGGAATGGACGTGGCAGGGAAATACGCCCACCCTTGTATGGGAAGGCAAAACGGAGTCGGGAGATGCCGCCGCACCGGGCTACTATCGGTATGAACTGTCCGCAACGGATCGCGCCGGGAACTCCGCTCGTTTCGAACTTGACGACATTCTGCTTCTGCCGGAAGCCCATTCTGTCGCCATAGACGTTTCGCGGGACGCATTTTCTCCCAACGGTGACGGCACGGCAGATACCGTCACGCTCACGGCCAGACCACAGCGATCGGTGGACCAACGGGATTTGGAAGGGTGGGAAATCTCAATTGTCGATCGATTCGGGCTGCCCCTCCGCACGATCACGGTCGCTTCATCGGGAGTGCGCGTCGTCGACGCACTCCCCATCGCCGTCTATGACGGGACCGACGACGCGGGACACATCGCCCCGGACGGTATCTACCGTGCCCTTCTCACAACCCGACACACCGGAGGCCGGACCAACACAGTCGCATCCGCACCCTTTGAGATCGACACGGTACCACCCTACGCAGCAGTCAACGCACCGTTTTACCTTTTTTCTCCCGACGGAGACGGAAGACGGGACACGCTCCCGATCAATCACATTGTGGACGAAGAACTGCAGTGGCACGGTGAGATGGTTCTTGTCCAGCCAGACGAGGCGGCGGAAGAAAATTCTTCATTTACGGCCGATAGTGTCGTAGCGTCCTATACATGGAACGGCACCCCGGAAGATATCGCGTGGGACGGTATGAGCAGTCGGGGAGAACCTGCCCCGGACGGCATCTATCTCTACAGACTCGCCGGGACGGACCCGGCTGGAAACACAGTCACCAACAGGGTAACCCGCATCCGTATGGACCGGAGGCCGACGCCGGTGGGGGTCGCCCCTGGATATCGCCGCTTCTCTCCCAACGGAGACGGTCGATTTGACACGTTACCGATTCGCACCGATTTCGGCCTGCCCCAGGGACTGGAGTCGTGGCGCATCACCGTCGTCTCCGAGGAAGGTTCGGACCTGGGAATCATCGCATCGGACACAACTCTTCCGTCGACGATGGAATGGGACGGCCGCCTCGACGGCAGGCTGCTTCCTGACGGCATCTATTCGTTCCGTCTCGACGCAGCGTGGACAAAAGGGAATATCTCCGCGGACCAGTCGGAACCGTTTTTCATTGATACGACACCGCCGGCACTCACCATGACCAGCGCGCCGAAACCATTTTCACCCGATGCGGACGCCCGTGGCGATCTGCTGAACATCTCCCTCTCCGCCCGGGACAGGGCGCCCCTGGAAGGATGGGTCATCACCATTTTTGACCCGGGGAACCTCCAGTTCCGACGCTTTTCCGGTAACGGCACCCCTCCCGCAACGATACAGTGGGACGGTCGCTCCGAGACGGGGGAACTGGTCCAGTCCGCCGCTTCATATCGAATAACCGCGGAAGTCCGGGACGTTGTGGGTAACATGGGGCACGCCGAGGACGAGGCGCTCAGCGACATTCTGGTCATACGGGAGGGCGATCGTCTGCGGATTGTCCTGTCCAGCATCGTATTTGCCCCGTACTCCGCGGATTACCGTTTCGGCGTCCCGCCTGAAAACGCGCGTGAAAACCTTGAAACCCTCGATAGACTCGCCAAGACGCTTGAACGATTCCCCGAGTACTCCATCAGTCTGGAAGGTCACGCCGTCTCGGTTTTGTGGGATCAGCCGGCCAGGGCACGGCGGGAACATGAGGAGGTCCTCATTCCCCTTTCCTTCGCCCGTGCCGAGGCAATCAGGGATGCACTCATGGAACGGGGAATTGAAGGATCGCGAATGACGACACGCGGATACGGTGGTTCCAGGCCCGTCGTCCCCCACGGCGACGTGGAAAATCGATGGAAAAGCAGGCGGGTGGAATTTGTTCTGTCAAAGCGATGAGGAAACGGAACGCAGGGCAGGCCGGAGGAGTTACCGGCCTACCTGCCAGATGAATCCGCAAGTCCTCGGGCCTTGAATGCGTCAAGGATGACCCGCCGGGTCGTCTCCCACAATGGTGTGGAGTCGAGGGCCTTCAGGGGAATCCATTCCACGTGTGTCGCGTCGTCGCCGGCGGTAATTTCACCGGATTTCCACTCCGCCCAGAAATCAACAAGGGTGTAGTGGTACTTCACCCGTCCCGACTCGTCGGGGATAATCGCATCGACGACCTCCAGGAATCGGGGCGGTCCGATTTCGATTGCCGTCTCTTCCCGCACTTCCCGCCGTGCGGTCTCCCGCACCGTTTCGCCGATGTTTTGAGAACCTCCCGGCAAGCTCCACTCCCCGATCCGTGGAGCCTTGCCGCGACGAATGAGGAGAACCGAATCCTTGTGCAGCACAACGACCCCTACTCCGACAAACGGTCGGGCAGGATATTCTCGACGCTCTTCCATATGCATGTGTACCGCACATCGGTGGTGAGAACAAGTCATGTGAAGTATTGAGAAGATTGTTTATCGACGACACTAATTATCGACACAACGAAAAATTACGGTTTCACACACGCCTTTCAGAATCAATTCCTTCTGAGGAAGAATTCTACGCTCCGTATATCAACAATCTTGTGAATACCTCCCGATTTTTAATATCTTTGGCGTATACAGTATGGGCACATTACGACGGCGAAATCCCCCTGCAGATGCACGGGTGGTAGTCATGTACGGGCGAAGCCTCATGTCACTTGTCATTGCACATTCCCTCGGGAAGAGAGGTATCGAGGTGGTGGGGTGTGATGACGTTGACTTTACAGTTCTCTCCTTTTCACGGTACGTCACCGGAACATTCGTTCACGCGCCTCTTCACGGAGACCGGGAGCGTTTTCTCTCCGACCTGGAAGGACAGCTTCGCAAACGGATCCCGCAGGACGGCCGTCCATACATTCTCATGCCCGTTTTCAGGGAAACTGAAATCATCGCACGCAACAGGGATCGGTTTGAATCATTTATGGAAGTTGCCGCTCCGCCGTACGATGCAATCGCAGCGGTGCACCCCAAAGATTCTCTCCACAAGACGGCGATGCGACTGGGTGTTCCCGTTCCCCGTACCGTGAATTTGCAGGACGAGACGGAGGGAAGAACACTTGATGACGCCATAGGACGAATTGCCGGTACGTATCGCTTTCCCCTCTTCATAAAGCCTCCGGACGATGTGGGCGGTCGCGGTATCGTCCAGTGCAAGGGAGTTGCCGAGCTCCGGCGCGCCCTCGATGAGTATCGCAGACGCCGCGGCTCCCTCCCCCTCATACAGGAAGCTGCCGATGGGGACGACTACTGCCTGACCGTCCTTTTTGAAAACGGAACGCTCGTTGCATCGATGGCATATCGGAACCTCTACCGCTATCCCGCGGAATCCGGCGCGGGCATCGTACGGGAAACGGTGGACGACACGCCGTTCCTGGATACCGCACGCCGACTTCTTGGCCCTCTTGGGTGGCACGGCATAGCGGAGCTTGACTTTCGGTGGCGCCCTCCCGAACCGGACCCGGCGGAAAGGAGCGAGGAAATTTCAAACGGTCCCGCCACAGGCCGACCGACAGGTGAACCTCTGCTCCTCGAGGTCAATCCCCGATTCTGGGCGGGCCTCTTTCAGACCGTTGAGTCCGGCCTGGACATTCCATGGTTGCTCTATCAGTTGACCACCCGGGGCACACTGGAGAAACAATTCCCCATAACCCTGGGGCAGAGAACAAAAATCCCTGGACTCTGGTTAATCAGCGCCGTGCGGGATATATCAAGTTCAGAGGCGCGATTTGAACGTGTCCGTCGGGCGTGGCGTGAGAGCAGGGACATCCTGGAAAACAGACAAATCAGGGATGCCTTCCGGAACGTCACCGCTTCCCTGGAAGGCGGAACGGGATTCAGGGAGGCATTCACCCTGCTGCGCGGTATCATCCGTGAAGGACGCCGGGCGAAAAACGACGTCTTCTTCCGTGATGATCCGTTTATTGTCCTGGGTGTTCTCTTTGTCCTGGCGTCTCTCATTCGATACGGTAAGCTGCCGCCGGAGGTGACCAATCGATGAATGGAAGGCGGGTCGAGGTTCAGGCGCTCCGATCTCACCTGCACCGATCCCCGACACCTGGAACCCAATTGCGACCTCCCGCGGTCGGTCGCATGGAGGATGAATAGTGGACCGTCGTCCCGTCGTCGGAGTGACCACCGGTCATCGCACCGCGTGGCTGGCATATCTCCCCTTCTATCTCGCCGTCGCGCTGGCACGGGGACGGAGCAGACGCCTCTTCCCCGGCTGTGACGTCCCGGACGATGAAATCGACGCGCTCATACTCAGCGGCGGCAGGGACATATTCCCCCTCCATTTCAAGGGGCGGGAAAAACCGGGGTATCCCTATAACCATCGCCGTGACGAAATGGAACTCCACTGGCTCGCCGTCGCGCGCCAACGGAATATGCCCGTCCTGGGGGTGTGTCGGGGAGCCCAGGTGATGGCGGTTTCCCATAAAGGTTCGCTTCATACGGCGGTACACAAGGCGTATAAAAATGCCAGGTATCCGAGCCATCCCCTTTCGGCGATCTATTTTCGCAAAGCCATTCGCCTTCGGTCCACCTCACGTATTCGCCGGATCATGAAGGCGGCGGCGCTGAGGGTGAACTCCCTCCATTCCCAGGCGATCAAGCACGCCGGTCGCGGGCTCATCGTCACCGCCCGGGAGGAAAACGGTGTGGTCCAGACAATCGAAGCACCGGACCATCCATTTTACATAGGCGTTCAGTTTCATCCGGAGTTGATGCTTCATCGGAGAAAGTTCCGCCGAATTTTTGCCGCCCTGGTCCAGGCCGCCCGGAAATCCCGGAGCGGCGACTCGTAAAACTTGACGGCGTAAATAGTTGATGTTACAAAGTTAGTCCTAATCATTATTTCCTTAACTCACAAGGAGGATCTGTACCATGCAACAGGAACAATGGGGCAGCCGGGTGGGATTTATTCTCGCCGCGGTGGGCTCCGCAATTGGACTGGGGAACATCTGGCGTTTTCCCTATATGGCCTTCGACAATGGGGGCGGCGCCTTTCTGATTCCCTACTTTGTCGCGCTCCTTACCGCGGGAATTCCGATAATCATTCTGGAATTTGCCCTCGGCCATAGAATGAAGGGGGGAGCACCGCTCACCTTTGCCAAGATCAATCAGAAGTTTGAATGGATCGGATGGTGGCAGGGGCTTATCTCATTTGTCATTGCCGTCTACTACGTGGCGGTCATCGGTTGGGCAATAAACTACATTTTCTTTTCATTCACCCTTTCCTGGTCGGGCGAACCGGTCAACTTTTTTGTCGGCGAGTTTCTCGGCCTCAGCGACGGCCCCTTCCATTTCGGCGGGATACGATGGTCGATCCTCGTCGCCGTCGTATTCGCATGGGTCATCAGCTTCATCGCGTTGTACGCGGGGGTCAAGGACGGAATTGAGCGGGCTAACAAGATCTTTATGCCCCTGCTGATCGTCCTGCTCCTGGTCATTCTGATCCGGGGCGTCACCTTGCCCGGTGCAGCGGCCGGTCTGGAACTTCTCTTCCGCCCGGACTTTTCGCAGATACTCAACGGCAGTGTATGGGTTGCGGCGTATGGGCAGATATTCTTTACCTTGAGCATCGCCTTTGCCATCATGATCACCTACTCCAGTTACCTGCCCGGGGACGCCGATATCGTAAACAACGGTTTCATAACGGCCCTGCTTAACTCGGGTTTCAGCATCCTCGCGGGAATAGCGATCTTTTCAATCCTCGGCTATATGATGCATCTCGCCGGCGGGGAACTGCCGGAAAATCTCTCCGGAGTCTTTCTCGCCTTTGCTACCATACCGGCTGCGATCAATCAGCTGCCGACGATGAGCGTGCTCGTCGGTGTCCTCTTTTTTCTCGCCCTGACCTTCGCCGGTCTTTCATCGTTCATATCCATTAACGAGGTGGTTGTACGTTCATTTGTCGATAAACTGAACGCTCCCCGGAAAAAGGTGGTCATCTGGTACACAATTATCGCCGGCCTCGTCAGTCTCGTCTTTACCACCGGTGCCGGCCTCTATCTGCTGGATATTGTCGACTACTTTATAAACAACTTCGGTGTCGCCATCGCGGGACTCGTGGAAGTGATCGTCATCGGGTATCTCTTCCGCCTGACGGACCTCCGGGATCATGCCAACACAACATCCGATTTTTCAATCGGCGGATGGTGGAATATCATGATAAAGGTGATTACACCGATCATTCTGGGCATCAGCATCATCCTCAATTTCGTGGAGAACTTCTCGGAGAACTATGGCGGATATACGACGATGGAAGTCGTCGTCTTTGGATGGCTGATCGCCGCACTGGTGGTCGTTATCGGCTTTGCCCTCTCCCGAACCAAATGGTCCGACGAGGCGATCGTCTCTTCCGCCGGTGACGACGCGTAACACACAGGTGAGCTGCAAGGAGGTTACACAATGTCTGCAGGAGCAATAATTTTTATGGTACTCGGTCTGGCGATCACCTGGGGTGGCGCCGCGGTATGCATTTCGATCGCCATGAAGGCGAAAAAGTAATACCCGCCGAACGGTACAACCGGGAGGGGGCTCTCCCCCTCCCCACGCAATCGTTCCCATAGCGATTACAGACGGCGTCTGCCCGATAGGCGAATCCCCATTGGATGTCGCAACCGGGTGGTCGTGTCTACTGTCGATCGCGCTGCCATTGGGCGTCGGCACTGTAGGGATAACTGGCGACCGGGTGAGACACCTCATCGAGGGTTTGCATCTGTTCCGGCGTCAGGGACCAGCCGCTCGCGCCGAGATTGTCCTTCAATTGGGCAATTGTGCGCGCGCCGATAATCGGCGCGGTGACGACACGCTTCCGGAGCAGCCAGTTCAGCGCCACTTGCGCCGGACTTTTTCCCGCCTCTTCCGCCACCGCAAAGAGCGCATCCAGAACGCTCCAGGTAAACTCATTGTCATAGTTACCCCACCGTTCGCCCCAGCCATGCTGGTCCGCAGCGGCGATGCGGGAGTCCTTCGGCGGCGCGGTCATGCCCCTTTTGAACTTTCCGCTCAACCATCCGCCCCGCAGGGGACTCCAGGGTATGACGGCGACGTTGTGTACGTCACAGACGTCGAGGAGCTCCCACTCGGTGGCGCGGGTCAGCAGACTGTACTGGGGCTGCAGTGAAATAAACGGCTCCAGGTCGTAGCGCGCGGCAATATCGAGAGCGTATTGGAGCTGCCACCCTTTCACATTGCTCACCCCGATATGGCGCACGAGACCGTTCCGCACCAGATCGTTGAGGGTCCGCAGAATCGTCTCCATCGGCGTGAGAGGATCCCACCCGTGAATCTGGTAGAGATCGATATAGTCCACATTGAGTCGTTTCAGGCTCGCCGTAAGGGAGGCGATGATGTGCTTGCGGGAAAGTCCCGTATCGTTGGGCCCCTCCCCCATGGGATAGCGCACCTTTGTGGCGACGACAAAATCCTCCCTATTGCGACGTGACAGCCAGCGACCGACGATTTTTTCCGATTCTCCCCGGGTGTAGACGTTGGCGGTATCGATGAAATTTCCACCTGCGTCGGCAAAGCGGTCCAACATGGCGAAGCTCTCTTCGTCCGAGCTCTCCCTGCCGAAGGTCATCGCTCCGAGACACAATTCACTGACCTTGATTCCGGTGTTTCCCAAGAGACGATAGTCCATTTCACGCTCCTCCTTCTTCTTCCGCACGACGCAGTGCGCCGGACGTTCGTGTATACAGGAACAATCCTACCAGAAATGCGAGAAAGAAGCCCGCCGGTTGCGCGGCAAAGACGCCGTTGAGCCCCATGATCCTGGGCAGAAGAAAGACCATGGGGATGAGGAAGGCGCCCTGCTGTCCGACCGCCAGGATAAGCGCCGATTTTCCGTCCCCGAGGGCCTGAAAAATGCCCCCGAACATGATCACCAGCGCGACGGGAATGAGGGCAACGCTCATCATTCTGATCGCCAGCGCACCCATGGCTACAACCTGCGGATCCTGGGGTACAAAGACCGCCATGATCTGCGGCGCAAAGGCAAAGGCGCCGATTCCCGCCACAAATCCGCCACCGATTGAAATTGTAAAGACGAGAGCGATCGTCCGGCGGACACGGTCAATCCTGCCTGCGCCGTAGTTGTATCCAGCCAGAGGCTGCAACCCCTGAGCCAGACCGATCAACGCCATGATCAGGAGCATAAAGAGGCGCAAATTGACACTCACCGCCGCGATCGCCTTATCTCCGTATTCCGCGGCGGCGTTATTGAGGACGGCAAAGGAAAAACTTCCCAGTACCTGACGCACAAGTGTCGGCAATCCGAGCTCCATCACATCCCGATAGGTCTCCTTCCGCAGTCGGACATTCCCGACGGAAAGGGGGTGGAGCGCGCCATACCCGCGGACGTAAAAGGCGAGAAGCCACGCCGTTGAGAGTCCCTGGGAAATGACGGTCGCCACGGCGGCTCCGGTGATTCCCATATCGAGGACAAATATGAAAATGGGGTCGAGAATGATGTTGGTGACGGCCCCGATGATCTGTCCCGTACTGCTGTAGAGGGAGGCACCTTCAGATCGGAGAATGTTGTTCGCCGCCATATTGATCATTTGAAAGATCGATCCGGCAATGATGACCCTCCCGTACAGCGTCGCCATTTCAAGGATCGACTCGGTGGCGCCGAAGGCGGTGAGGATCGGCCGGACAAAGATGGTGCCGATCACCGAGGCGACAACGCCGATAACCACCACCGAGTATAACGCCGTAGCCGCCGTCTCGTCGGCGCCCTGATGGTTTCCCGCACCGAGACGTCTGCTTATGACGCTCGCCGCACCCATGCCGAACGTCAGCCCCACGGCGCCGATAAGTTGAAATATCGGAAAGACGACACCCGTCGCCGCGACGGCCGTGGTATCCCGCAGCAGACTGACAAAAAAGGTATCGACAACGTTGTATATGGCGATAACGAGCATTCCTGCAATCGCCGGTGCGGATAACTTGAACAGGGTCGCGCCGATCGGTCCGTCGGCAAGCATTGAAATCCGCTTATTTTGATCCACTCTCATATTTCTCCCGTCATAACCATTTGAACTAGAAATTCGATATTTCCCTCCCGATCGTCGGGAAACAATGCAACGAGCCGATGTGCCGTCGCAACGAGGGCAACGGTGAGGCGGTCTCCCCGGTCGGTCCTGAAGAGCTTCTCCCAGACAGGGGCAAAAGCTGAGCAGAGCCACCGCCAGCCATCCACGCGGAGAGGATACGGCGCCGTTTCTCTGTCTTTAGAACACGCCAGCTTGCGGCGCTGCCCGCCGGTACGGGAGATTCGCTCAATATCGTCATAGACAACTTCAACAACCGCCCTGACCCGGATCAGATGAGATCGCGTATTTTCATCGGGGGCGGCGCTGCGATTTGACGGTTCCTCGGCGTCCACATCCATGACGCGGTCGACACGTTCCATTGTACGTCGCCACTCCCGCTGAAAGAGCGCCTTAATGAGGTCGTCCTTGTCGGGAAAGTAGTTGTAAATCGTCCCTACTGCGACATCTGCACGGCAGGCCAGTCGACGCAGGGAAATATCGCCGTCGTCTTCAAGGAACATCCGTTCAAGCTCATCGATCAGCCGATCCCGGACGTTGTTTATAATTTTCGGCACGGCGCATAATAATGAACGTCGTTCATAAAAGTCAATCCGCCACGTATTGACCTTACGTATTACTTAATATTACCTTCCCGGTATCCTTGGACAGGAGTAACCATATGACCATCGATTTCCGCCGAGCTGCGGCAATGACCCTTTTCGTCACGACAATGGCAGGTTCAGCCGTCTTTGCCGCCGGTTCCGGAGAATCCGCGCCGGCGGCGGAGTCCCCTCGCGTCGTCGCGACGACCAATATCATCGGTGACGTCGTCGCCAACATCGCCGGAGACGCGGTGGCACTTTCGATTCTCGTACCCTCCGGCCAGAATCCCCATTCCTATGAAGTGACCCCGCGGGAGATAGCCGCGGTTGAGGAGGCGGATCTCGTATTTGTGAACGGATTCGATCTGGAAGAAGGCTTACTTGATATCGTGGAGCAGGCGGCGAGAGGAAGGATCGTTTCGTTGTCGGAGAGTATAGACGGGCTGTCCGGCGACGATGATGAGGAAGACGAAGGTGAAGGTGAAGGTGAAGATCACGACCATGCAGTCGATCCCCATGTCTGGTTTTCGCCGAAAAACGTCCTTCTCTGGATCGACGTCGTTGAAGCGGCGCTCACCGCCGCGTATCCCGACGGCGCACAGGAGTTCCGTCGGAACGCCGCCGCGTACCGACAGGACGTGCAGGCACTGCATGAAGATATCCTTGACCGGGTAAACCGCATCCCCCGGGATCGCCGCAAACTCGTGGTGGACCACGTCTCCCTTGGTTACTTTGCACGGGACTACGGTTTTACCGTCGTCGGAACCGTATTGCCTGCAACGACGGATCAGGCTGACCCGTCCCCCCGTGCCGTCGCGGAACTGGTGGAACTCATCCGCCGTGTGCGAGTCCATTCCCTCTTCGTGGGCGAGACCGCAAGCGGATCGCTCCGGGACCTGGTCTCCGCCGTCGCGGAGGAGGCAGGCCGGGAGGTGACCGTCCATTCCCTACTCACCGGATCTCTGGCCGCACCGGGTCAACCGGGGGATACATACATCTCCTACATGACGTACAATGTGAACCGGATCATGGAGGGACTCGAATATTGATACTGGACAGACTTCGGTACGGCGGCAGCTGTCATATCCCGGCGGTACCGGACACACCGGCACTGGACGTGAGAGACGTAACCTTCTCCTATCCCTCGTCGCCGTATCCGGTCCTCGATTCAATTACGCTGCAGATCCATCCTGGCGAACGGGTCGCCCTGATCGGGCCGAACGGCGCGGGAAAATCAACGCTCCTCAAGCTCGTTCTGGGTCTGGAACGTCTCTCGTCGGGCACCATCGACGTATACGGCAATCGAGCCCATACATGCCTGCACCGGGTCGCCATCGTTCCCCAGAGGACGTCGGTGGACTGGCGTTTTCCCGTCACCGTACGTCACGTCGTCATGATGGGACGATACGTCCACCTCGGCTGGTTCAAGCGTCCCACATCGGAGGACGCCGATCGTGTGGAAGCGGCACTTGAGACTATGGAAATCACCGATCTCGCGGACCGACAGATCGGAGAACTCTCGGGAGGACAGCAGCAGCGGGTGATGCTCGCGCGCACCCTCGCCCATGACGCCGAACTCCTTCTCCTGGACGAGCCGTTGAACCACGTGGACATCTCGACGCAGGAGCTCATATTTCACACCCTGGAACACCTCACCGCGGCGGGCAAGACGGCGCTGGTAAGCACCCATGACCTGGGCATTCTGACCGTTCATTTCAACCGGGCCGTCTTTCTGGACCATCGCGTCATCGCCGACGGCCCCGTCAAGTCGGTGCTGACACCGGAGACGATTGCAGAAGCGTATGGCTTCGAATTTCACAAAGGGTATCCCGCTCCCCCGGGGGGCGACGATGATTGAACTTCTCGTTGAACCGTTGACCTATTCCTTCGTCCTGCGCGGATTGATCGCCGGAATTCTCGCCGCCGTCGCATGCGCCGCCCTGAGCCCGTTCGTCGTGTGGCGAGGTATGGCCTTTGTCGGCGACGCCCTCGCCCATTCCATCCTCCCCGGAATCGTACTTGCCTACGCCCTCGGGGTCAGTCTGTTTATCGGCGCGCTCGGGGCGGCGGTCCTCGCCGTCGCCGGTATCGGCCTCTTTTCGGGCGGCGGACGCCTGAAAGAAGACACCGCCATCGGCGTCATTTTTTCCGGCTTTTTTGCGTTTGGAATATTCCTGCTCAGCAGAATGATCAGTTATCAGGACCTCAGTCACATTCTCTTCGGCAGCATTCTCGGAGTCTCAACGGCCGATCTTATCGCGATGGCCGCGGTTGTGGTGATTGTCGTCGTCGTCGTCGCCGCATCATTCAAGGAAATACTCGTAACATCCTTTGATCCTTCCCACGCCGTTGCCATCGGGCTTTCCCCCGGCCTGATACGATACGGGCTGCTTCTCCTTCTCGCAGTGACGACGGTCGTGGCGATCCAGACCGTCGGGGTTATCCTGGTTCTCGCCCTTCTGGTCACCCCCGGTGCCGCCGCGTCCATGATCTCCCGGAAAATGTCCCTGATTCTTGTCTGGTCGATCGCCTTTTCGGTCATTGCCACGGTTGTCGGCTTTTACATGTCCTATTATTGGAACGTGCCTTCGGGATCGGCCATCGTTCTTACGGTAACGGTCTTCTTCGTCATTGCCTGGGGTGCAGCACACCGTCCGCAACGTCGTGCTCCTGCTCCTCGCACTCCAGGTAGCTCTCGCCGCAGACATCACAGGTCGCGACGTGATGGTGACGGGTAAAGGCTTTCCAGTGTTTCATCTGGTTGGCCGTGAGTGTCCCGCTTCCGTGACAGATGGGACACTCAAACTGCAGCGCCTGCTGAACCGCCTGCCGTATGAACTCCGACCGGTTGGGAATCACCCGAAGCTGCTCGGCCAATGCGCCGTCAACCTTGAAGGTGATTATTTCGTCCTTATGTGACATTGGTTGATGGTAATACCAAGTAACACGCGGGTCAATCGCCGGAATAATTCATATTGAACCATCCGGTTCCGCCGGGGCGCACTCCGCCGCCCTCAGCCGCTCCCGCCTCGGTGGGTGTGGTCGGGCGGGAGCAACGCCGTCCGAAAATATCCGTTATCGCGGAATAAAGATATCGCCGTCCCAGTGTATGATTCCGCCAAAATCGGAAACATTGGTGAACCCCATCTCCAGGAGCGTCGTAAAGGCGGCATGACTCCTGCGACCGGTGCGACAATAGACGATGATCGGCGTATCCCGGTCAACCTTCGACATTTGATCGGCGATGACCCTGTAATCGATATTTATCGCCGACGGAATAAGTCCGCCCTGAAACTCTTCCGGCGTCCGCACGTCGATGAGGAGGTAATCCTCACCGAACACCTCCCCGGCGATGACATCCTTCAATTGATCGGAGTTCTGCGCCTGTACACCACCCGACTGTCCATAGATCCAGCCGGCTGCGACGAACACAAAGATGATCGACAATAAATGCGTGGTTTTCATATTGACAAGATACTGACAATCCTGCCCTCCGTCATTGCATAATATTGCGTTCAACCGGTATATTTTTGCATACAAGGAGGAATGGGATGAGCAATGTAAAATTCACCCTGTCGGAAGAGCGTATCCCCGAAAACTGGTACAACATTCAGGCCGATCTTCCCGATCCGCCGGCACCGGCACGCCATCCGGGAACCCACCAGCCTCTCGGACCGGATGATCTGGCGCCGCTGTTTCCCATGGCACTGATCATGCAGGAAGTGAGTCGGGAACGGGAAATCGAAATTCCCGGGGAAGTACGGGAGATATACCGCCAGTGGCGTCCCACACCTCTCTTTCGGGCACGACAGCTGGAAAAGGTGCTCGATACACCGGCACGGATATATTACAAATATGAAGGAGTGAGCCCCACGGGCTCCCATAAGCCGAACACCGCCGTTCCTCAGGTCTTTTACAACAAGGCTGAAGGAATTCAGCGTCTCACCACCGAAACGGGGGCGGGACAGTGGGGCAGTTCTCTCGCAATGGCAGGCGCGCTTCTCGGTGTCGAAGTGGAAGTGTATATGGTCAGGGCAAGTTACGACCTCAAACCGTATCGCCGGGGCATGATGGAAACCTTCGGCGCCACGGTTACCCCCAGCCCAAGTGAGAAGACCGACGCCGGAAAGGCAATACTCGCGGACGCACCGGACTCTCCAGGCAGTCTCGGTATCGCCATTTCCGAGGCGGTGGAAATGGCGGTCAAACATCCGGGAACCCACTACGCCCTCGGAAGCGTCCTCAATCACGTCATGATTCACCAGTCGGTCATCGGCCTTGAAGCGCTGGAGCAGATGGAACTGGCACAGGATTATCCCGACGTCATCGTCGGTGCAACGGGCGGTGGCAGCAATTTTGCGGGGATATCATTTCCCTTCATCGGAAAGAGAGTGCGCGGCGAGCGGGATGTTCGCGTCGTCGCCGTCGAGCCTTCGGCGTGCCCCAGTCTCACAAAAGGTTCTTTTGCCTATGATTACGGCGATACCGCCCATTTGACACCGCTGCTGAAGATGCACACCCTGGGCAGCACCTTCATCCCACCGTCCATACACGCCGGCGGATTGCGGTATCACGGGATGTCCCCGCTGGTGAGTCACCTCCACCACACGGGAATCATCGAGGCGACAAACTTCGACCAGATTGAGACGTTCAGTGCGGGCATCCAGTTTGCAAAGGCCGAGGGAATCATTCCCGCTCCTGAAGCCAACCACGCCGTGGCCGGTGCCATCGCAGAGGCGCTCCGGGCAAAGGAGGAGGGAGTCTCAAAGACGATCCTCTTCAATCTGTGCGGTCACGGACACTTTGACATGCAAAGCTATCTGGACTTCATGGCGGGGAAACTGCAGGCATATGAATATCCGGAAAGTGAAATTGCAATGGCGTTGGCGGGATTGCCGGGCGTCAAGGAATAGGGCAGATTGCCCGGAGAGCGAAACTCTCCGGGCCTTTTTTTTTTTACTCCTGTAGACTTACCTGGGCGCGAAAGCGCTCGACCTCCCAGTTTCGAATAAAGTCTATTTCTCCCCGCTCCATCCCCCGGGAGCCGCCGAAATTTTCGGCGTAGCGGGCAATCTGCAGTGCGTCCCGGAAGAGCATACGTGCCGCCTCGGCGGATTTGCGATTGGCGCCGACCGCGAAAAAGCCGAGATTCCTGACGACCACGATCTTCGGATGGGTACCTTCGGAACGAACAAAGGAGGTATATCGTTCCTCCACATCCGACGGCTCCTCCACATAGAGGGGTGTGTGACCGGCGTACACGATGTGATCAGGCGAAAAGGGCGTGGACAACGGCTCCATTGAAGCGCGGCTCCGGCCCCGGGAGAGCGCTTCAGCGTTGGCTTCAAAAAGCACCACCGTCTCCTTGTCAGTTGCGCCTTCCGCCACGCGGGCGTCGCCGATAGCGCGGATCACTCCGGCCGCAACATGGAGATCGGCGTCCACGGCGCCGACGTCGGGAATGGTGCGGACCTCCCGGAGAAGTAACTCCGTGCACCGGCTGTGCATTCGATGGATCTCTTCCGGCGACTCCGCGGCAACGGTGAGTCCGTGGTTCTGCAGCAGAATCATCCGGGGATTCGTCTTGTAGGTGTCGCGATAGCTCGCCACCTCATCGAGAATTCGTTTACTCAATACGTAGCCCGGATTGATCGAGGGAATCCAGACGATCTCCGGGCCAAAAAGTTCGTCAACAAAAAGCTGTCGCGCCCGTTCTTCGCCCTCAACACTGCACGTGACGGCGTTGACCAGGGTCGGATGGCTGTGAAAGACAAAAGCCTGCGGCAGCACATCATGCATACCCGTTTCAACACTTGGACGCAGCGACTGCCCCGCATATCGCGTCGCCATGAGATCGTCGAGGGCCTGCCGTTCGCGGAGTTCCGGATCAGTCGGATAGTCCTTGTCCCACAGCGATGCAAGCTGCGCCCGGTCGATTTCAACAAATGTCTCCGCCGACGCTGCGGCGAGGGATGTCCCCGACGCCTTTACCCAGAGGCTTGTCTTGTCCTTCCACGAGGAGTTTCCCCCTCCGGCGATGACCCAGTTGGGATCCCGTCCGTAGTAGCGGGAAAGGCCGATAATGGATGTCAGCCCCGCCCCGATTCCGCTGCCTCTCTGTTGCATGTCCTTCCTTTCTTCTCCTGCGGTCAATTCCGTTTTTCAAGCGTGTCTTTTTGGTATTTCCTGATATCCTCGATCCACGCCGGGCCGACGGGGACGTCGTTATCGAGACAGAACTTTTCCCACACCGCGCCGAACGGCATGGAGCGCGTCTCCTCCGCGAGGGCGAGACGTGTGGTGAAATCACCCGCTTCCTCCGCCTGTACAAGCTGCGCCGTCGGCTCAAGGAGCGCCGTCAGAGCCGCCTTCTGGGCGGAGCGCAGGCCGATCACCCAGGCGGCAAGTCTGTTTATGCTTCCGTCAAAGAAATCCACCGCCAGATAGACCTTTTCAAAGGCGTCGGCCCGTTTGATTTCCCGGAAAATCGCCTTCGTCTGATCGTCCAGGATGACCACATGATCGCTGTCCCACCTGACCGGCCGGGAGAGGTGAAGCATGAGACGCCCCGTGAAGGGAAGCAGAGCGGTAATCTTTTCGGCAATGGACTCGGTCGGATGGTAATGACCGGCGTCCATGGTGAGGAGTTTCTTTCTCGACAGCGCATAGGCAACGTAGAAATCGTGGGAGCCCACGACGTAGGATTCAGAGCCGATGCCGAAGAGCTTGCTCTCCACCGCATCAATCGTTTCCGATTCCGGATACTCCTTCGCAAAAATCGCGTCCAGTGACTCAATCATGAGCTCCCTGTGGCGAAGCCGGTCCGCCGGCTCGTCCTTGTACCCGTCGGGCATCCAGAAATTGTTGAGCGCCGGACTTCCCAGCTCCCGTCCGAAAAATGCGGCGATTTCCCGCGACCGTTTCCCGTGATCGATCCAGAACTCCCGTATCCGTTTGTCCTTGCTGGCGAGGGTAAACCCGCCATCCGCAAGAGGATGGGAAAAATAGGTCGGATTGAAGTCGAGGGGAACGCCGAGCTTCCGCGCCCATTGGACCCAGCCGGCAAAATGTCGCGGTTCTATCTCGTTACGGTCGACCTTCGATCCACCGCTTTCAAGATAACTGGCATGCAGGTTGAATCGGTGGGATCCAGGTATGAATGAATAGGCAACTTCAAAGTCGTTCCGAAGTTCATCCGGATTGCGCGCCTTGCCCGGGAATTCACCGGTGGCCATGATACCACCGCCGGTAATCTCCCCGGCACCCTCAAAGCCGCCTACATCGTCCGCCTGCCAGCAATTGATGGATATATGGATATCCGACAATTTCCGCAGTGCGACATCGGTATCGACTCCGATTCCGGCATACCGTTCCCTCGCGGATTCATAGGCTCTTTCAACATTATGGACGGACGGTTCTGGATACATAGAATGCTCTCCTCCCTCGCAGCACAAAGATCGGCCTTCCCGCCGCGCGGGAAGGCCGACCATTCACATTAGTAAACGGTTTTCCACTCGTCAATGTTGTCGGGATCAAAGCGGAAGGGAGCTCCCAGAAGAACTTCCGTGCCACCGTCACCGGCTTCGACGATCTCAAACTCACCGAGACGGCCTGCGGAGAAGGTTTCACCGGCGGCACCGGTGATGTCACCGTCAACCATCGCCGTTGCGGCGTATGCGGAAAGGTAACCGACGTCAATGGGATTCCAGAGGAACATATAGGGGCATGCACCGTTTTCGATGTACTCCGCCATTTCCGAGGGAAGCCCGAGTCCCGTCACGTATACTTCACCGATCAGATCGCGGTCGGTAATGACACGTCCCGCTGCGGCGATACCGACGGTGGTCGGCGCAATGATCACTTCCAGGTTGGGGAAGCTCTGCAAGAGGCCTTCCGTCTCACTTACCGACTTGTCCCGAAGGTCGTCACCGTAGGCAACGCGAACGAGGTTGAGATCGGCGTACTTGTCGGGATTCTCTTCCAGCTCGGTGCGCATCCACTCAATCCACAGATTCTGATTTGAAGCTTGACTTGTGGCCGAGAGAATGGCGATGTCACCGGCGCCGTCGGCCATGTCGTAGGCAGCCTGAATGAGGGTGCGTCCGATCATTTCCGAGTCCGCCTGATTGATGTGCGTCATTCGCGCGGCGGGATTCACGGCGGAGTCCGCGGAGAGAACCGCGATTCCTTCGTTCATTGCCCGATCGAGAGCCGGCGTCAGTGCGTCAAAATCGTTACCGGTAATGACGATCGACGAAACCCGCTGAGCGATCAGCTGTTCGATGATCTGGATCTGCGCCTCAGCGGTCGGCTGATCAGGTGCGCGCAGGATCGCCTCATATCCCTGCTCTTCGATACCTTCCCGAAATCCATCCATTTGTTTTTCACCGTAGGGATTTCCGGTGTTCTTGAAGACAAACGCGTGGCGTTGTCCCTCTTCCTGTCCCGCGGCTTCGCGTTGTCCGCCGGCAAAGACGACGGTAACCATGCCGAACATCAGCACTACGATGATTAGGGAGATCGTAAACTTTCTCATACCCACACCTCCTGTTTTTTTTCGGCCTTCGTAGCAACGCTACATGGCCGTTTTTTTCTTCGTTCCGAATCGAATGCGGTGCGCCAGCACCGATACGATAAGCAGCAAACCGATGACGACCAGTACAACCGGTGCCTGCAGATTTGCCAGCCCCATTCCGTAACTCAGGAATCCGATTATGAATATCGCCAGGACGGGACCGCCGATACGGCCGATACCGCCGCTGGTACTCACCCCGCCCAGAGCGACCATTGCGATCACTTCCAGCTCGTACCCCGTGGCAACATTGGGTCGGGTGCTGCCCATACGGGAGGAGAGAAAAATCGCCGTGATCGCCGACATGACGCCGTTCAGGGTAAAGACCCAGAATACGATCCTGTCGGTATTCACCCCGGAATAGCGTGCAGCCGTCGCGTTATAGCCCATACCAAATACGGAACGGCCGTAAGTCGTCTTGTGAAGAAGCAACCCGTATGCGACGGCGGCGATGATAAAGGCGATAAGAATAAAGGGGACACCGCCTATCTCGCCCCAGCCGAAGAAACTGAACCACTCGGGAAACCCGCCCGCCGCCTGATCGCCCAGGATGATGTAGGCGATTCCCCGGTAGATGATCATCGTCGAGAGGGTGACGATGACGAAAGACAGCTCCTTGAACTTGATGAGAAGAAGTCCGTTGATCGCGCCTCCTACGGTACCGACGAGGAGACACAGCGCCATCGCCAACGGCATGGGTATTCCCGCGTTGTAGGAGACGGCCATGATGACCGCCGACAGGGCAACCGTCGAGGCGACGGAGATATCGATCTTTCCGAGTATCAGCACGTACATCATGGAAAGAACGATGAATCCCTTGTCCAGAAAGGTTGCGGGAGTGCGAATAAACGTCCCGAGATTCAGAAAATACGGAGAGATCATCGAATTGACGACGATTACGAGGAGGAGCACTCCCCCGAGAAGCCACTCCCACTGGAAGAAGAACTCCCTCCAGCTCCAGTTCCGCTCGTCGCTTATGGTAAGGGGTTGTACATTTCTATCACCCATAGATACTCCCATTTATATGGCCCGCCGGCGCAACGCGGTACGTTCCGTATTGCGGCGGACCAGGGCGTTGGTAATGACCGCACCAAGAACGACCACGCCCTGAATACCCTGCTGCCAGAAGGGCGAGACGTTGATGAGGGGCAGTGCGTTGGCGATGATTCCCAGCATGATCGTTCCGAGAATGAGGCCGGTGAGCCGTCCGACGCCTCCGTTGATACTCACTCCACCAAGGATACACGCCGCAATGACCTGCAACTCATAGCCCATCGCCGTATCACCCTGGGCGGAGGCGAACTTCGCCACCCACAGGACGCCGGCGAGTCCGGAAAGGGCGCCCATGATGGCGTATACCGACATGATCAGCCGGCGCTTGGGAATCCCCGATACTTCCGCCGCCATGGGGTTGGACCCGACCGCGTAAATACGCCGTCCCGTCCGGGTATGGTTTACGAAATACCCCGCTACGACGTACACCGCGACGGCGATCATGATGAGATTATTCACCCCCAGAAAGCGCCCCGTTGCGATCGCCTTGAAGGATGTGGACATCTGATAGGAACTGACCCACCTTCCCCCGGAGACGACAAAGGTAAGCCCCCGGATGACGTTCATCATGCCGAGCGTGGCAATGACGGGAAGCACGTCAAAACGGGCGACGAGCACCCCGGTAAGCGTTCCTATGACCATGCCGATAACCGCCCCGAGGGCTATTGCCGCAAGGGGCGGGAGCCCGGGAAAACGACTCACCGTCAGGGCGGTAACCATTCCTGAAAAGGCGATTATGGAGCCCACGGAGAGATCGATTCCCCGGGTAACAAGGACGAGCATCATCCCCACGGCAAGAATTCCCAGTATCGCGGTATTGGTCAGGAGGGAATTGATATTGCTCAGCGTCAGAAACGCCGGGTTTCTCAGCTGTATCGCCACGCTGATCACGATGATAAATATGAGCAACCCCAGTTCCCGGGTGTTCTCGCTGAGGGCAATCTTCGTCTTTACTTTCATAGAGAAACCTCGGATTTGGGTGTCTGGACAACCATGGCGGCGTTCAGGATCTCTTCCTGGGTCGTTTCCTTTGTAACCATTTGAGCGGTAACACGCCCCTCCTTCATGACGACAATGCGGTCACTCATTCCCAGCACTTCCGGCATTTCCGATGAGACGAGAATGATTCCGTATCCCTGCTCCGCCAGCTCACCGATGATCTCGCAAATTGCCGCCTTGGCGGCGACATCGACGCCTTTGGTCGGCTCGTCGAGAATAATGACCTTGAGGGAGCGGCCGAGGATCTTGGCGACAACCACTTTCTGCTGATTCCCCCCGGACAGGGCCGACGCGGCGGTGAAGATCGTCTTCGCCTTCACGTTGAGTTTCCGCGCCAGATCACCTGAGGCGCTTTCCTCTTTCTGCCGCTGAATCCACCCTCCCCGGGCAAACCGGTTCAGGGAAGGGAGGGAAATGTTGTGGGCGATCGCCCATTCAAGAACGAGCCCCTGTATCTGCCGGTCCTCCGGTAAATAGCCGATACCCAGATCGAGGGCGTGCATGGGCGACTGCGGCCGTATCTCTTCACCCTTCAGGATGACCGCCCCCTCGTCCCAGGGATCGACGCCGTAAAGGGTCTCGCACACCTCCGTCCTCCCCGCTCCCACGAGTCCCGTGAGGGCAAGAATCTCTCCTTCCCGCAGTTGAAAGGAGACGTCCCGGAAGAATCCCGTGCGGGAGAGATGCTCCACCCGCAGCAGCTCCTCCCCGATATGCACCGATCGTTTGGGGTACATCTGGGATATTTCCCTTCCGACCATCGCCACGATGAGCTGATTCTGATCGACATCGCCAATCGACCACGAATCGATATACCTGCCGTCGCGGAACACGGTCACCCGATCGGCGAGTCGCCAGATATCTTCCATTCGATGGGAGATAAAGATCACCGAAACTCCCTGTTCCCGAAGGGACTCGGTAATGCGATACAATTCTTCACTTTCATGCTGCGTCAGTGCGGCCGTCGGTTCGTCCATGATGATGATGCGTGCGTTGGTGGAGAGAGCCTTGGCTATTTCCACGATCTGCTGTCGCGCCACGGAGAGGTTGTTCATCCGTTCCCGGGAGTCGAAGTTGGCATCCAGCTGATTCAGCAACTCCTGCGCGTGTTCATGCATGGCGCTCCAGTCGATACGTCTCGTCAAGGGAGTAACCTTCTCGTGCCCCATGAAGATGTTTTCCGCCACCGTCAGGTCGGGATAGGAGGTGACGTGCTGATAAATCGCCGCAATGCCCGCCTTCTGGGCATCGATGGGATTGTGAAGAATCAGTGGCTTGCCGTCCAGAAAGATCTCACCACCATCGGGTGCGTGGACACCGGTAATGATCTTGATAAAGGTTGATTTACCCGCGCCGTTCTCTCCCATCAGTCCGTGGATTTCGCCGGCTTTCAGGTCAAAATGGACGTCATCCAGCGCCTTCACGCCGGGGAAATATTTGGAAATATTCCGTAGTTCCAGTATCGCTTCACTCATGCCTATTCCAGATAAAACATCTCTTCAAGCTCGTAGACTTTGGGCGAGTTGTCACTGTTGGTTTCCATGATGTCCGCCATGTGATCCCACCATTTGCGCATGATCTCCGTCCCGGCGAGACGATCCGCGGTGTTTTCCTCCGTCAGTTTCTGACTCGCGTAGAGGGTATCCGTACGCGGATCAAGATAAATGACGTAGTCACGAACACCGGCGCCTCCAAGTTCCTTCACCAGCTCCGGCCAGATTTCATCGTGCCGCTTCCGGTACTCCTCGACATTTCCCGGCTTCAGTTGCATTGCGAATCCCTTTCGCACCATATGATCCTCCTTCATCAACAGACCCGCGTCACCAGCACGCCGATAAGGGCGCCCAGCTTGGCGATACGATCGGCCACATGGCCGATGCCGATGGCGCAGTGGTGTGAGGGTCCCAGTTTTGACCACGCCTCGACAAACTCCCGTGCGGGGAGACTGAAACGATACCGGCTGTTTGTATTCCCGATATGCAGGACCGGCCCGGGAACGCTTTCACCCTCGGCGACGATCATGTACACCCCTTCCGGGCTCTCGCAAACCGAAAGCAGCGTCACCGGTCCGTGTTTCACCGTCATTTGAATGGACAGTCCCTTTCCCGGCTTACCGTGGTATACCGGGAGGGGAACCAGCCCCACCCGTCCCTCGGCGATGGCGAAATGGGCGGGACCGTCGTGACCCAGGAGTACCACATCGTCGTGAAAATCCATTGCGTAAAATTCCGAAAAAGACCCGCCGGCGCCCAGGGAGTCCATGATTTTCATTGCCTGGGCGTTCTTGATTTCACACTCCCCCGCCACCGGTATGTGTTTCCCCGTCAACAGCGTGTTTCCTGCGATCACCGATGTGACGATATCTTCGTGGTCCGAACCCGGGGCACCCTCATAGTAGTATGCAAGTGATCCCAGACGATGACGTGCGGCGAGCTTGTCCAGGGCAACCGAAGTCTTCGCCGCTCTATCGATTTCGGCATCGTCACACTCCGGAGAGACTTCGAAGGAGGAGTGAAACTCGGCGACTTTCTTCTGCACGTCCGCATCGGTGACAGATGAACGCAGTTCCGCAAGCTCATCGATTTCAATGAGGTCAATATGACCACCAAAGGATGCAATCTGTTTGGTCATATCCGTATAGACGTCGAGCATGCCGGCGTAGTAATGCCCCATGACGCCGAGTCGGTTTCCCCGCATCGTCCTGGCGGTCTTCGCGGCGGCAACCCACTCTTCCAGGTGTCGATTGGTTTCATCGTCACCGAGAAATCCCGTCACGAGGTGATACTCGATACCCGCCCGTTTGAAGACACCTGCTATTTCCGGGACGCAGCACGCCTGACAATGGGCCAGCCACTCGCCGGTCATTTTCCCCCGGTCGCCCAGGGCGTTAAAGGAATCATAGTCGATGGCGGCGACGGGCTGAATGTTGAGAACGATGATCGGCACCCCCGCTTCCTGGGCAATCGGCAGCACCGTTGAGGAAAGAGCGTAGGTAGAGATATACAAAAAAATTACGTCAACGTGCTGCTGACGAAAAAGAGAACCCACCGTACGGGCACGTTCCGGATTATCTACCAGGCCGGCATCAATGAGATCGACATCGCCAAATGAAACAATCTGTTTAGCGATTTCCTGCTGATATCCCTCCAATCGCCCCTTGAGCCCGGGAAATTGCGGCCAATAGGTGTCCAATCCGATGCCGAAAACACCGGCTTTTAAAGATTCCGTCATATCTACACTCCCTCCCGCTCCTGCATATGTACGCTACACCCACTTCTGGAATCCCGAAATGGACAAAAAATAAAATGTGATATACTTTATTTTGTGACCTACAAACGGGATAACTTTTCGAGATACCTGCCGGTCAACGCGGAAGCTCTCCGCTGGGAAATACACTGCAACGACGCAGGCTACTCTCACGTCCCGCCGGGTGCCAGGTATCCCCTCGTCCCGGAAGATCATCCCAAGGACTACGCTGCAACGGTGGTCACCGGGCGGATTCTTCAGGAGTTTCAGGCGGTCTATATCACCGCCGGACGCGGGTATTTTGAGGGCGAGCGAATGGGAAGCGTTGAGGTCAGAGCCGGCGACGTGATGCTCCTCTTTCCCGGCGTACGCCACGCGTATCGCCCGTCACGTGAAACGGGCTGGCAGGAGTACTGGGTCGGGTTTTCCGGTGACCACGCCTATCGCCTGTGGCACAACGGGCTCTTCACGCCGGAACAGGCGGTCCATCACATCGGTCTCAATCAGGAAGTCATGGCCGATTATGAGCAGATCGTCCGGCTCTGCCGCCAGCAACCGCCGGGATTCCAGGTGCGTCTCGGCGCAATCGTCCTGCAGCTCCTCGCACATATCCATTCAATTGAGACCACCTCCCGTACGGCCGTCGGTGACAGCGAGCTCGTTCAGAAGGTGAGATCCCTCATGCAGCGGCATATTGACGATGGAATCGAGGTACCCCACATCGCTAAAAAACTCGGCGTCGGCTATACCCATCTGTTGGGCGTATTTCGCAAGTACACGGGATTGACGCCGTATCAGTACTTTCTCCAGATGCGCATCCTCAGGGCAAAGGAGCTCCTGCAGGACCCTCACCTCTCGGTCAAGGAAGTGGCCGCCATCATGAAATTCGAAAACCAGTACTACTTTTCCCGAATATTCAAACGAAAGACGGGACAGTCTCCGTCGGAATGGAAACGGAGTATCGGAGCAGGATAACGATTTGATATACTGATTTCCATGTCCGAGGTCGTTCCCATTCCACTCAACAGAATCGTGACGCACAATAACCTCATGCAGAGCCGTCTCTGGGCGCTTGCCAAACGCAGCAGCGCAACGGAATCCCGCGCCTTTGCAACATCCGATGCGGGAACGATCCTGCTGCTCATCCACCGCTTCGGACCCGACGCAACGTATGCACTCGTGCCGTGGGGGCCTCAGCCGCAGGAGGCCCCGGAAAACGGAATTTTTCTTGAGATGTTTTCCGAAGCGTTGCGCCCCCATCTACCGGAGGACTGCATCTTCATCCGGTACGATCTACCCTGGCTCAGCCCGTGGCAGGGGCGGGACGGGGACCGTCCCTCGCCGGAGACGATGGAGCTGGAAATGAACTTTGGAACCCGCAACCACCGTCTGAGAAAGGCTCCAACGGATATGCAGCCGGTGGACACCCTCGTGATCGATCTGGACTCTCCGCCGGAACAATTACTGTCCAGAATGAAAGGAAAGACGAGGTATAACATCGGCCTCTCCCTCAGGAAGGGCGTACGCGTCCATCCGGCATCGCCCAGGCGATTTGACGAATGGTACGACCTCTACCGACGGACACTTGAACGTCACCACAAGCCGGTCCACGCCGCACGCCACTTCAGGAGCCTGTTCCGGGCGGCGAGAAACACATCGGTTGCGACGGTTCGCCCGGGAGAACCTGTCCACCGACACAATGTTCGCCTTCTTCTCGCCGAAAAGGACGGAAAGACGCTGGCGGGGATGGTTCTCGCGGTAAGCGGAAACTACGGCATGTACCTCTACGGCGCCTCCGCCGGCGAGGAACGGGATGCGATGGCCACCTACCTCCTGCAGTGGCGGGCGATGGAGGCGGCGAAGCGCCTCGGTGCTCACCGCTATGACCTCTACGGGATTCCTCCGGACCGTCGTCCGGGACACCCCATGCACGGCCTGCTCAGATTCAAGGAAGGCTTCGGCGGGGAGCACATTACGCGACGGGGGTGCTGGGACTATCCCTATGACGTGGAGAGGTATCGCGCCTTTGCCGGCAGGGAAGCCGCCGACAGGGGATACCATGGAGAGTGAACCGGACGATCGTACACGACCAACATCGACGTTCGGCGGGGGCGCAAAGTCTCACCGCTGTATCAGCGCAACCAGCTCCGGAAAATGGTCCAGGAAGAGGTCCGCCAACTGCGGATCAAAATGCCTGCCCCGCCCGTCCCCGATAAGATCCCGCGCCCGTTCAGGCGACCACGCCTCCTTGTAGGGCCTGTCGGACGTGAGGGCGTCAAAGACATCGACAACGCTGACAATCCTGCCCGATAGCGGGATATCGGCGCCGGATATGCCGGCGGGATAGCCCGTGCCGTCCCACTTCTCATGGTGGGAAAGGGCGATTTCCGCGCCCTTTACGAGATAGGTACTTTTTGCGTCTTTCAGAAGCTGATACCCGATCGTAGTATGACGCTTCATGTGTTCAAACTCTTCTTCCGTCAACCTGCCCGGTTTCAGGAGAATGCTGTCGGGTATTCCGATTTTACCGATGTCATGAAGGGCCGATGCGCGGCGCAGGAGGTCCACCTCGTCGTCGTCCATTTCCAGGTAGCGCGCCATCGCCTCGGTAAGTACTGCAATACGATTGAGATGATCGCCGGTGTCCCGATCACGAAACTCCGACGCCCGGGCCAGCATGAGAAGGGTTTCCTCTTCACGCATGACCGCCGTCGCACGGGCGACCGACTCAGCCTGCATCGCCTGATCCAGTTCCTCGTAGGAACTCTCGAGAAAGGAGATCATATTGTTGAACTCATATCCAAGCAGTCCAACCTCATCGGAAGACTCTATGGATACTCGCTGGGAGAGATCCTGAGTCGCGGTGATCCGCGAAATGATCGTTGTAAGACGCTCGACCGGCTTTACCAGGAACCCCACGAAGAGCCACACCAGAATCGTCACAAGGAGAACGGCACCGATGGATACGACGATGTGGGTCCGAAAAATCTCCCGGGCATCGGTAAAAAATACCGCCCGGAGTTCCGTGAGGGCGACGTCCCATCCGTAGGGTTCCACGGAAAAGACCATTCCCACCCGCTCCTCTCCCAGAAGGGTTCCCGAGAACCACCCCGCCGCTAAAGGCCGCGTCACCTCCGATTCCTCCGGCTCCCGGGCGCCTACGGTCATCACCGTCTCACCATCCCTGCCGACAACGACAATGAGCTCCGTGTCGGTCCGCAGGAGCGATGACGCATAGGATCGAAAAGACTCTTCCGCGGCAATTATATAATCCGCGTTACCTGCAAGGCCGAGGTCTTCTATCGTTTCCCACTCGCTGTAGACAAAGTCCCTCAGCTGTTCCGCCTTGTAGGCGAGGAGGCGCGTCGCAAGAGGCGTCAGGGCCGAACGCGAGGCGAGAGACGATAGCACCCCGCTGACCATGACGACCGCCAGTATTAGTGGTAAGATCATTACATACAGTTTTGTTCGCAGCCCGACGGTCTTTTCCACATCAAAACTGTAACACATCGGAAAGGCAGATGCAGGATAACCGGAATCGTCACATCGAGTTTCAGCCGTCCCGCCATGAGATGCGGGGGCCCATCATCTCAAACGTCGTCCTCGCCGTCGCGACGGCGGCTGTCCTGTGGTGGGCGTTCACCTCCTATCAGAACGATATAACCGTACAAACCGCAGCGGGAAGCCGCTACCTCACGATGGAGTGGAATCTCCTCCAGGAGCTCAAGTCCCAGACCGATGCGCAATTGAAAGAGAAGGAGCAGGAAATCGCCTCTCTCCGTCGCCAGTACGCCCGCCTGCTCGCCCAGGGCGGTACCGCCTCCGACGAATCGGCAATACGGGATCTGGAACGACAGCTTGCAGAAGCGGAGGCGCAGCGGAAAAGCCTGCTGCAGGACCGGATCGAAGTGGTCAATCCCACACTCCTTCAGAATCGGGAGACACAGATACCGTCCACCGCCAGCGGGGGTACGACAACGGGGATAGCCCGGTCGTCACCGGCGGACACGCCTCAGCGAAACGATTCTCCCGTTACAACCCTGCTCCGTCGGGAAATCGATGTGATGGAAGAACGTCTATCCCGGTCCGAAGAGACACAGCGGCAGCTGATTGTCGCCCTTGAGGAATCGGAGGCACGACGGGCAGCCCTCGAGACGCGGATCAATGAGACGATCGCCCGCCTTCCATCACGATTACCGACGGACGATGACGCCCCGTCGGAGACGCTACCGGCGGGAGGAGAGACGACACTTAACATGATCGCCACCCGTGCAGTTGTGCGAGCCGTCATTACCTCACCGGAAATCAGGCGGGAGTATCCCGACCTCGTTGACCGCCTGGACGAGTACATTGCGACGGTGGAGGTACGGGCCCGGCAGGCGGGACGACGGGAGGCCTACGCCGAAGCATCGGAGGCGATAGAAGCGATCGCCGCGGAACTTGAGGTCCCCCTGAACGCCCGATCCAGCGGTGACTCCGCCGGAGGGTACGGCAGGCGCCTCATTTCCCTTCTCCAGGACAGTCTGACGCGGATTTCAAGCGATTCCGAGACGGGGACGGGACGATAGACGGATATCCTGCGGACGCCGTGTTATTATACGGACGACCGGTAATTTCGTCGAAATGTATCATTCTTCTCCTGTGGAAGGCGTCGAATGCGTTCATTCCTTGGCCAAGGGAAAAGGGTGTCGGGTGTCATTGTTGTTGATCGGTAAAAAAGCACGTTTCGCCGCGATGGTGGCTATCGCCGCCACGGGTGTCGCGTGTGTGCAGCCCTTTCAGCTGGAAGACATTCTCGTCACGACTGAAAGCAGCCGGTCCGGTTCAGTCAATATCGACCTGGTGAACGCAGACTACATCGTTTCCACCCCGCCGGCGGGAGGCGGATCCGCAACCTCGGGAGATGCCCTTTCCGACACGTTTATTCTGCAAAACATCGGTGAAGATAACGGGACGGTCTCCGTGAACTGGTGGGCATACCTCTCCGCCGACAGCGCGTATAGCGGTGAAGATATTCTCATTGACTCCGGGCAGTGGCCGGCTCTTGAGGCGGGTACATTTTCCGGCGAAATTCAGATTGAAGGCACCTGGCATGATACGGGACAATACTACGTTATCGTCCGGGTTCAGGCTCCCGACGAGGCACGTACGACCAACAACGTCCGGGCAAGCACCAATTTCGTCGACGTAACAAGTCCGGGTGCATCCGTTCCGGATTATCGCGTCTATGAAATCACCCAGTACCAACCGTACGTCACCACAGGAAGCACGATTGACGAACAAATCAGTGTCACCAATGCGGGAGCCGCTGGTGGTGAAGACATCACCTGGACGGCTTATGTATCCCTTGACGATACGCCGAGTGTGGAGGAAACGGTTACCTCAGGTACCCTTACTCCGCTTAGCGCAAACGGTTCTCACGAGGATATCTACCTGACCGGCGCGACATGGCCGGCCTCAGCAGGCGAATACTACCTCATCATCAAAGTCACCTCCCCGGATGACCCGGTTGCTTCAGTGGTGTCGAAGGGCGGATTCAGAGTCGGCGACCCACCGGACTATGCGTTTTCTGCAAGCACCTTTCCGTCGGAGGCGGAAGGGACAACCGGAATCGGGGGCAGCTTTACCATCCGCAACGAAGGGACGGGCAATGGCAGAAAGAACGTCGTTTGGGAAGCATATTTAAGCAGCGATACCGTCATCGGTAGCGACGACCTTTCCCTGGGATCCGGTATGATAGCCCCGCTCTCCACCGGCGGCAGCACGACGATCGGCGCATCGGAACTCGCCGTCACGTCCTGGCCCTTCTACGGTCATTCCAACATACTGCTTCGCGTGACCGCCGGCGACGACGGGAATTCCTTAAACAATGTATATGTCCACGGTCCGATGGAACTGTATGTGCTGGACTCGGAAGGAGCGGATGGGAACGGTGCCAACAATAGTGGAAGTATTAAAATATCATCCCCGACAATTTACCAAAATTTGAATGTCGTCCTGTCCAAAGGGCAAACCCTTATTATTCGCGGCTGGCATGACGACAAGTCGGATCCGGATACAGAATGGGACACATTTCGCCTGGTCATCGGTGATGGTGTTTCGAATGTTCTGGCATACGCCGTATGGCACGGACCCAACGATGTCGGAGACCTTTACGTGAAGGGTCAATCGGGTAGTCCATATCCCAGCAATGACCCATCGCCTGACAGGGAACCCTTAAACGGCGCCTTGGTTGGGAGCGGGTTGACCGCCGGATCAACAGTCTACGTCGGAATAGACTCCAACATCGCACTGCCCGCCAATCCCGACGACGCCAAATACACCCTCTACATCACCGGCCAGTAACGGCGTCTCCTTCAGCCGGAGCCGAAGAATCGGCGTCTGGACATCAAAAAGGAACTGACAACGACAGGGACGGCATGATCTCGTGAATGATCATGCCCCCTTCAAAGATACTCTTCCATCCGATGCCGAATCCGGCAACGAGGTGTCGCGTCACGGACAAACCACCGTGCATATATACCACCAGAAAGGGAACGCTCTTTGCCATGAGTTTTTCCGACGTTGTCACTGAAATGACCGCCACACCCGCCGATCCTTCGATGCCGAAGAACGCCCCTTCAGACGAGAAGAGAATCGCGTCGACCGCCGGTGCCACCGATACAATTGAGAGGGCGCCGCCGCGTACATTCGGAACGGTACGGTATCGATAGACTTCCGTGTTGACCCGGTAGGAGATGCCCGGACTGTTCCGATGCGGCGTATATCCCAGGGAAAAGCGACCGCCCCCGCCGTATTGAAGAAGATCCGCCGCGTCTCCCAGGATGAACGCCCCTCCACCATGGATAGTCACATCCCAGGGGGTGTTCCGCCGCGACACCGGCCTCGACGTGGTTTGTTCCGGTACGACGGATTCAGGTACGGTACGGACCGCGTCCGGCTCCGTATCTTCGTCCGACGGCGATCGATTGGACGAAGGTGACGACTCGGATGCATTCTCGACCGATCCGGTCTCGTCGTCCCCGCCGGTTGTCCGATCCCGTCCCGTCGGTGCCTCTTTGTCCGGAACGCGCCGAGTATCTTCACCGCCGCCCGTGGCACCAACCGACGCGGTTCCGGCCGGCGCCGGTGTCGTTGTCGGTGAACCGTTTCCTTCGGTAATTCCGATACCGTATATTCTCGCATCATCGGAGGGCACGTCCGCCAGAGACGCCGCAGAAATGAGCCGTTCGATCTCTTCGGCAATCCTTTGATCCAGCCCGACATCGAGTCCTGCCGAAAGGGTTGTCGAGGAATACTCCGTGCCGCTCATGGAGCGAAAGTCGTAGGTGACGGTTACGGTATTTCCCTCCACGCGATACTCCGTCGCGAGGAGGTAGCGCGCCTGTACACCCGAATCCCCCGGGTTCCCCCGGATGCTCGAATACCCCGCCTCAACGAGGGCGACACCGGCGGAGAGGTAGAGGATATTTTCAAGCCGGGGATCGGGATCGGCCGATTGGAACCGGTGCAGCACCGCTTCCTCCGCATGAGCCGAGATCGTCGTGATACCCGCAATGAAAACCAGGGTAAGCACGGTGTGCGCGGGGCGTCGACGATTTGTCATGTACCTTTTCCAGTACTGGAAGTATAACACAAAATTATTCTTTTTACTAAATCACACGGCCGGGACGAATTCAATGTTTCCCGTACATCATTTGTTATGATCGTATGTTTTTTATTTATGATCGCGATGAAACCGATCAGAATCCGATCTGAAATCACCCGCTTTTCCTCGTACCAACGGTTGAATCGCCGACATTTTCAGCCAATTTCTGAGTTTGACGTTTCATCGCTGAAATATTAATATAGTACACGAAACTTCGTTTTCTAAATTATTAAAAGGAGTGCATTGTGGCCGGCGGAAGGACAGCATCATCTCGACTCCCTCATCACAGGGGCTGTCACAACGCCGCATGCCTCGTCGGTACGCTCCACCGCAAGGGTATACCCCGGGGAGCGATTCTTGACGCCTTCCGGTACATCCCGCGGGACTGTTTTGTTCCGGAGTCAGAGAAAGACAATTCCTGGGAAGACCGGCCCCTCCCTATAGGACGCGGCCAGACGATCAGCCAGCCCTATACGGTTGCATATATGCTTGAACTCGCGGCGATAACTGCCGGCGACCGCGTCCTGGAGATCGGCACCGGTTCCGGTTACGCGGCGGCTCTCCTCGTCTACATCGTGGGTTCCCAGGATCTGGTCACCACCGTAGAGGTCATTCCCGACCTGTACGCCTACGCCGAAGAACGTCTTGCCGCCGCAGGAATGACGAAAATTCACCGCCTTCTGGGTAATGCCAGAGAACTGACCTACAAGGACGCGCCATTTGACGCGATTATCGTCTCCGCCCAGTCCGGAGATATTCCCCGGTCATTCACTGATATTCTGAGCCCCGGAGGGCGGCTGGTGATTCCCGTGGAGTCGGGAGGATACTCGATCATGACACGGGTCCTGAGAACGCAAACCGGCCTTGAAACGACCCGTCACGACGCCTTCCAGTTTGTCCCGCTCGTTTAACCGGCGACGCCGACGCTGTACCGCTACGTTATCAGATACCGAGAAAACTGCGCAGATTGGCACTCGTCGTCTCCGCAAGGTGCTCGGGCGATACGCCTCGCGCCTCCGCGAGAGCGGCGATGGTAACGGGCAGATATCCCGGATGATTGGTTCTGCCCCGATGGGGATGGGGGGCCAGAAATGGGGCATCCGTCTCCACCAGGAGCCGCTCCTCCGGGACGCGACGCGCCGCCTCCCGCAGTTCCCCGGCATTCCTGAAGGTCACGTTTCCCGCAAAACTGATGTACAACCCCGCATCGAGAAAGGGGGTCACCCACTCGGGACCGCTGCTGTAGCAATGCATCACGCCGCCCCGCCCCGGTGAGAACTCACGTATTAAGGCGAGACAATCCTCGTCGGCGCTGCGGTTGTGGACGACAACGGGGAGGGAAAACTCGTCGGCCATGGCGAGATGGCGGCGGAAGAGCTCGAGTTGACGCTCCCGGGGTGCGTACATGCGGTACCAGTCAAGCCCCGTCTCACCCACCGCGCGGTACCGACCCGTCGCAAGCTCTTCCCTGATGAGATTCAGGGCGTACTCCCAGTCCTCCCGGCCCGACGAGCCGGGATGCAGTCCCATCGTATAATGAACGTCGGGTATCATGCCGGTGAGTTCCCGCCGCCGAGCCGCGTCTTCCGGGACGATCGCCACGTCTACCATGGGTCCCGCATCGTGCCGGCGAAGTTCGTTTAGAATTTCTTCAGGATCGAGACCGCGATCGGCCATGGCGGTGCTGTGAAAGTGGCTGTCCGCAACGTGAGGAAGGGTTATGATCCCGCCTCCATTCCCAGCTCCAGCTTGTGGAACTGCACGGTAAACTGGCTCGGCACCATGATCTCCTGAATGCTGTCGATGGCGAAGTCGTCGGTCATCCCCGCGATGTAGTCGAAGACGATCTGCGACGGCTCGCCCGATTCTCCCTCGTAGAACTCCTGCATCTTGCAGACGTAGTCGCCGAATCGCGCCGCCAGGGTGTTCCGTTCCGCGTCATACGCCTTCTGGTCCGTTCCGTGGCGTTCAAAAAGGTCGTGGAGATAGTGGTAGAGCGTTTCCAGGATCCGTTCGAAGTACTCGTGGTAGCCGGCGAGGACGGGACTGTTATATATACGCCGGTAGTTGAAGTCCTTTACCTCCATGAACGCCTCGTAGACGTCGTCGGAAAAACCGATACGCCCGGTGGAGAGGGACTGACGGATGACGTCGTTGACGAGGGTGTCGATGATGCGGGAGTTGCTCTCGCCGAGGACCTGCCGTCCTTTGGCGGGAATTTCCTCCCGGGAGACGAGTCCCAGCTGCATCGCGTCCTCCAGATCGCGCCCCAAATAGGCGATCTTGTCGGACATGCGTACCGCCACCCCTTCCCAGGTACTCGGCATATGGTCGCGCCGCGTGATGGCAGACAGGTTTTTCACCTCATGGTCCGGTTCCAGATATTGCTCGAACTTTTCGCCGCAGTGGTTGATGATGCCGTCCCGAACGGCGTAGGTGAGGTTGAGCCCCCTGCCGTGGTTGGTAAGGTGATCAACGACGCGGAGGCTGTAAATCTCGTGTCGAAATCCGTCGATTCCCTTGAGCCGGGAGAGGATCTTCTCTCCCAGATGACCGAAGGGGGTGTGCCCCAGATCGTGACCCATGCCGATCGCCCAGGCGAGGTCTGAATCGAGGTTGAGGGCACGGCAGATCGTCGCGGCGATCGTCGCCACATGCATGACGTGTTCAATGCGGGTGCAGATGTGGTCGTTCCGGGGCGCAAAGAAGACCTGCGTCTTGTGTTTCATCCGCCGGAAGGGATAGGAATGGACGATCGCCGTGGTGTCCCTGAAATAGTGCCCCCGAAGGTCCGTATCGTCGGCGGGACGGGGGACGCGGCGCCGCTTCAGCTCCTCCGGGGTGAGGCTGTTCTGAAAGAAGAGGTTGTATCCCGTCTGCGCCGCGTCGGCGTCACGTTGTGATGGTTGCACCGTCAAACCCCAGCTTTCGCAGTTTCGGCTCTATCACCATGCGACAATACCCCGCCCGGGAGTTCTCTTCGTAATAGTCCTGATGGTACCCCTCGGCGGGATAAAACTCGCCGGCCCGTTCTATTTCCGTGACGATGGGAGCGGAAAAATCGGCCTGGGCCCGCTTTCGGCTCGCTTCCGCGACCTCCCGCTGTTTTTCATCGGTGTAGTAAATGACCGAACGGTACTGCGTCCCCACATCCGCCCCCTGGCGGTTGAGAGTTGTCGGGTCGTGGGCCTTCCAGAAAAAATCGATAATCTCCGAAAGTGAGATGACGTCGGTGTCAAAGGTAATTTTCACTACTTCCGCGTGTCCCGTTGATCCGGTACAGACCTGCTGGTAGGTGGGGTTTGCGACGGTGCCGCCGGCGTATCCCGACTCGACGTCCACAACGCCTTCAAGTCGGCGGTAAACCGCCTCGACGCACCAGAAACATCCTCCCCCGAGGATAATCGTCTCGTTTTTCATACCTTCAAGATAGTGATAGTCGCCCGTTCCGTCACCCTCCGTCACCGACCGGAGACGTTGAAATAGGCGTTGATATTGCGCTCCATGTCACTTCGCCCGACATCGATGAGATCGGTCTGATGCGGTCTGACGGGACTGCGGGAATCGATCCCCGATACCTGAAAGCCGATATCGGCGAGCTCCAGACTTTTCCGCAGCTGCTGTATGCCAAGCATGCCCACGGTACCGCTGAATGCGTGCTTCGCGTTGACAAGTTTCTGGGGCATGAAGGAGAGGGCGAGGCTCACTCCAATGGTAAAACGCGCCCCCATCGCCTTTGCGACATCCACCGGCGTCTGGTCGACGAGCCCGCCGTCCACGAGCTGCATGTTGTGTATGCGCACGGGACGAAAAAATCCGGGCACCGCGCAGCTTGCCCGTACGGCGAGACCGACATCCTCCACATCGGAGAGAATGAGCGTCTCCGCGCCGGGAAGATTGCCCCGGGGAGGAGGAAGAAATCGCTCCAGGACGCGGCGATCCATCTTTTCCGCCACGCGATGGGAGGTCATGATGATGCGCCGGCGGTTTTCGATATCCGTCGCCGTCACCGCCACGTCGTACTCAAGCTCATCGAAGCTTCGCCCGCCGATGCGTTCATTCACCACCTCCGCAAGACGGGTATTGGGAAAGAGGCCCGCCTTGTTGAGATTGCGAAGGTCCATCACCTCCTTGACCGGTATGACGTGCTTGAACCACTCCAGTTCCGCGGAGAACTCCCTTATTTCCGCCACTGAAAGGCCCGCCGCCGCCAGGACGGCGATGACGCTTCCCGCGGAGGTGCCGGCATAGATTGTCGGTCTGAGGCGGGAATTGTGCTCCAGCGCCTCAAGGACCCCTACATGCGCGATTCCCCGGGCTCCGCCGCCGCCGAGGGCGATCCCGACGGGGCCGCGTCGCGCCCGCATACGGCCGATGAAGGTGGAGTCGGCCCCTTCAGGCGCGTGTTCCCCGGATCCGTGCGGCCGATGCAGGGAGCCCGCGGTGGCGCCTGTATTGGTGCCGGCGCTGCCGCCGGACTCTATATTGGTGCCGGCGCGGGGGTCGGCGCCGGCGCCGGACCCTTTGTTGGTTCCGGCGCTGCCGGACCCTTTGTTGGTCCCGGCGTACACGCCGGTACCTTTATTGGTTCCGGCGCTGCCGGACCCTTTGTCGGTCCCGGCGTAAACGCCGGTACCCTTGTCAGCGGTTGCCAAAGAGCCCCCCGATGAGGTCGTTGCCCAGGACGTCGGGGGCCTTCCCCATCGCCTCCAGCGATCCGATAAGCGCCTTGAGCTCAACCAGCTCTTCCAGGAGAATGAGCCGCACGAGCTGTTCATTTTCCCCCGGTGTGGAGAGGGTGATGGATCCCTCGTTCTGGACCATGGTGATATTGATTTCATTCTGCCGTATACGGTAGATCCGGGAGTTTATATCCACCCGGGAGACGAAGAAGCCCTCGTTTCTGAAGGCGTCGACGATCCGGGAACGGACAAAGTCGGCGGCGTAAGTCGACGGGAGGTCCAGCGTTACCTGCCGCATTCCCTCGTCGGCGCCACCCCGTTCACGCTTGCGGTATCCCGACCCGCCGCGAAAGCTGCCGATTAACAGCGGCGGGGCGAGGAGGCTGCTGACCAGGAGGGTCATCACCGACACACCGAAGAGATCGGGACCGATCGCCCCGGCGGACAGTCCGATGCCCGCGACGATGAGGGTCACCTCTCCCCGGGGAAGCATTCCCGATCCGATGCGCAGCGCGCCGCGAAGGTTGAAGCCCATCGCCAGCGCGGGGATTCCGCAGCCCACAAGTTTGCCGACGATCCCCATTGCGGTGAATATGAGTCCAAACACCACCACCGGAGCGAGAGAGCGAAAATCGACCATCACTCCCATGACGGCAAAAAAGACGGGAACCAGGTAGGCGTACAGTCCGTGAAGACGCTCCCGTACCTGGTCGGCCACATCGGTCCTGCTCAGAGAAAGACCCATGACGTAGGCCCCGATAATCATCGCCAGTCCGACGGTCTCCGCGAGGCCGGCGAGAAGCAGCGCCAGTCCGAGACTGATACCGGCGATCTCTTCAAGAGAGCCGAATCTCTTCAGTCCCCTCACGAGACGCGGCGCGGCGATAATGCCGATGATTGTGCTTCCGATCCAGAATCCGAAGGCTTTCGCCGCGACGCGGCCCACCTGTCCCCAGTCGACGGCGCCTGTGTGCACCCGCGAGAGGGCGACGACCACCGCCAGCAGCACAATTCCGATCACATCGTCCAGGACGGCGGCGGCAAGGATCGTCACCCCTTCCGGGCTGGACATTTTGCGCCGCTCCGAGAGAATCCGCGCGGTGATTCCCACCGATGTCGCCGTCGACAACGTTCCGAGAAAGAGCGCCTCCGGATCGAAAAATCCCGATACTTCGGGAAGGAAGATCACCGCGGCGAGATTACCCAGCGCGAATGACGCCGCCACACCGCCGAGACCGACGACGCTTCCCACGCCGGAAAACTTCAGGAATGTGGGCAGATCGGTCTCCAACCCTGAGAGGAACAGAAGGATTACCGACGCCAGTACTGCCACGCCGTAAAGTTCCACACTCACCGGGAGGGTATTCCCCGTCTCGAGAGGAAAAAGAACCTGGTCGAGGGCGGGAAAGTATATCCGTCCTAGCGCAAAGGGACCGACCGCCATGCCCGCCGCCAGCTCACCCAGGACACGAGGGAGCCGAAGGAATTTTTCAAAGAGGTGGCCCATCACCATCGCGGCGGTGATCAGGACGGCGAGTTGAAGGATCAGCACCGTCACATGGTGGGTCACTTGATCATCACCTTGTACATTGCCGCCGCGTCCGGCGCGGCGATGAGGGCATCCCGGTGCGACTCATCCTTGAGGAGGCGCACCACCTCACCAATGAACTGCAGATGCGGCCCCGTTCTCGCCAGGGGCGATATGGTCATGATCAGAATTCGTACCGGCGATCCGTCGCGGGTTCCCCACTCCACCGGCTCGACCAGGCGGCCGATACCGGCGATGAGCTCGCCGACCGCGTCGGTCTTCCCGTGGGGAACTGCGATGCCGTGCTCCAGTCCGGTGCTGTCCTTCCGTTCCCGCTCCATGATCACGTCGAGAAGGGGGGCGACCGGCTCGGCGCCGCGTGCGGCAGCCAGAAGGTTCACCATCGTCGCTATCGCATCATCCCGGGAGGACGCCTCAATTGCGGGAAAGAGCACCGCGGGAGTAAGTGTTTTCTTCAGATCCATGGATCAAGAGTACGGAGGGACACCACCCCTGTCAACGATACAACGAGCGTGCTACCGGCGGGTCAGGACGGCGATATTCTCCACATGCCTCGTCTGAGGAAACATATCGACAGGCTGCATGGCCGTTACGTCGTAATACTCGGAGAATACGGCGATATCCTCCGCCTGGGTGCGGGGGTTGCAACTGATGTAGACGATTTTCGGGGGCAGCAGGCCGTTGATCGTCGCCCGTGCATCGGGGTGGAGGCCCGCCCGCGGGGGATCAAGGACAACCACATCAGGTGCACCGTGCTCCGCAATAACCGCCGGCAGCGTCTGCTCCACCAGACCGGAAACAAAGACGGCATTGTCGATATCGTTGAGCAGCGCGTTTTCCCGGGCGGCGGTGACTGCATCGTCGACGACTTCGATTCCTACGACGGACGCAACGTGGGGTGCAATGAAAAGCGATATGCTTCCAATACCGCAATAGAGATCAAAGACCGTCTCGTCTCCCTGCAGGTGCGCCAACGACAGCGCGCGTTCATAGAGACGCACCGCCTGTTCCGGGTTGGTCTGATAAAACGCCTTGGGACGAATGCGCAGGCGGTTGGGTCCGCATATTTCGGTTATCCATTCACTTCCGGCGTAATGACGGACTGTATGATTTGCGAGGCTGTCGTTCCTGGTCGTATTGATCACGTAATTGAGGGAGGCGAGCCCGGGAAAGCGTTTGTGCGTTTCCGCCATTACCAGGTCCACACCGGACGGGTCATCCTCACCGAACATGACGATGACCATCGACTCTCCCGCCAGAGATGTTCTGATCGTAAGGAGGCGCAGCAATCCCGTGTGTTCCCTGGCGTCATAGAAGGTGAGGTCATGAGCCTGCGCCAGCTCCCGAAAGAAATCACGGATCTGCTCCGACGGTTCCGGCTGGAGATAACACTCGGTTACGTCGATCACCCGGTCAAATCGACCCGGGGCGTGAAAGCCGAGACCCCTTCGATCTGATACGGTCGCGTCATTTTGGATCTCCTCCGCCGTGAGCCATCGTTGCGCTCCGAATGAATACTCAAGCTTGTTCCTATAAAAGCGTTCCGAAGGTGCCCCCATGACGGGAGCCCGTTCGGGAAGGGGAACGTCGGGATATTCGGCAAATGCGGCGGCGACGATCGCGTCCATGTATGCCAGCTGCTCGTCATAGGGAAGGTCCTGAATGGTGCACCCCCCGCAGTCGGCAAAGTGGCGGCAGAAAGCGGGACGTCGCGCAGGGCCCTCCCCGGGCCGACGCGCGGTCACTTCTCCGAGGTAGGCGCCTCGTTTTCTTCCGCGTATATGGACGTCTACGATCTCTCCGGGATACGCGCCCATGACATAGAGGGGGCGTTCCGTTCCGTCACCCGCGACTATGCGACCCCGACCTCTGCCCCGGGAGTCCACCTGCTCGATGGATACGCCGTCAATCTGTTTTTTCACCACCGCTCCTTTCTGGGTTTCCTTGTATCGTCTCTCGATTTTCTTGTCCACCGCGCTCCAACCGGCTGCATTCCGGTCCAGAGCCTCTTGTTTCCGTCGCCCCCGCAGTTTACCCTTCCTGCACCATGAAAGACCCCTATTCGACCGAAAAATCAGGCGATCAGATCCTTCGTGAGGTGGAAATACTCAGCCCGTTTGTCTCCGAACGGCGGCTGGCCCGTATGGAAGAAGTTCTGGACAATCGCAGCCGTTACATCGCCGTCGCGGTGGAAGACGTCTTTCAGCCCCACAACGGCAGCGCCGTACTCAGGTCGTGTGACGCCTTTGGTGTGCAGGATGTTCACATCATCGAAAATCGGAACAAGTACCACGTAAACCCCGGCGTGGAACTCGGGACCGCACAGTGGCTGAGTCTGTACCGGTACCGGGAAGAAACGTTTCACGGAACGAGCATCCCCGGTTACGACGGTACCGCCCCTCTGGGAGGGACGACCGAAGCGATAACCGCTCTCAGGCGACGGGGTTATCGCATCGTGGCGACGACGCCCCACCGTGATGACGTCACTCCGGAGACCCTCTCCCTTACGGACGGACCAATCGCCGTATTCTTCGGTGCGGAAAAGGAGGGATTGTCCGATGCAGTTCTGTCTGAGGCGGACGAATACCTTCGTATCCCGATGTATGGTTTTGTGGAAAGTCTCAACATCTCCGTCTCCGCCGCTGTCTGCCTGAACCGATTGGGCGATCGTCTGCGGTCATCGGATCTCCCCTGGCATCTTACCGAAGAGGAACGTGTACAGATCCTCAACCGATGGCTGCGCAGTTCGGTGAAAAACTCGTCGCTGATACTGGGACGCCACGGCGGCGACGGGCGGTAACGGGGCTGTATATATAATCTCCTGTTGCGCTCCGTCAGTCCTCGGAAACGTCCCCGTCCTCGGTTGTAAAGACGGCAATCTGCCTATCCAGATCCCGGGTCGATTCACCAAGCTCATCGGCGATTGTCGCCACGGACGTGATCGTTTCGCTTGCGGTCCGCGCCTGCCGGGCTATGTCACCGGATACCCGCAGTACGTCCGCCGATCGGTTGCGCAGTTCACCGACAGCGGTGCCGACGTTCCGGGATTCCTCCATGACCGTGGCGGCTCCTTCCTGGACGTCGCCAGAAACGTCCCGGAGAATCTCCATCGCTTTGGTGATTTCAGTGCTTCCCGTCGAGAGCTCTGCGGCACTGGAGGCGATCTCCCCGAGGGAATCGACAACGGCAGATATCTCGGTCTCGATATCCCTGAAGGTCTGCTCTGTATTCTGACTGGAGGTTGCTGCCTCCTCGACGGCGTCCACGATCTCCTTTATCCGGGTGGAGGTGGACGCGGAGTGGGCCGACGCTTCTTCAGCCAGCTTTCGTATTTCCTCGGCGACAACGGCGAAACCTCGCCCCGCTTCACCTGCATGGGCGGCCTCGATCGCCGCGTTCATCGCGAGCAGGTCCGTCTGATTGGCAACCGTTTTGATGATAGTGACAAAGTCTGAAATTTCATCGACCTTTTCGAGAAGGGTTCGCACCATTGACGTCATATGGGTCAGGTGGTCACTCCCTTCCCTGGCGGCAACCAGCAGCTGTTCACTCGTCGCCTTTCGGTTGGCGGTAATGGTCGCAACGCTGCGAAGGGAACTGCTCATCTCTTCGATGCTTGCCGTAGACTCGGTGACCGCCGCCAGCTGATCCTCGATGCGCTGAGTGAGACGGGTTATTTCCGTCCCGATCCGTTCCACCGATCCGTCGGACTGGCCGGCGAGATCGTTGAGACGATCAATCTGGACGGCGATATCTTCGGTTGCGGCGGTAATCGTCTTGGTGACCTCCACGGCATCGCGGCTTGAAGAATTCAATCTTTTTTCAATTGATATATTCACGTTGGAGCTGTTTTTAATGCGTCCGATGATTTCGGACAACCTGTCGGCAAAGACGTTAATTCCCTCGCCTATTTCACCGACCTCGTCTTTCCGGTGGACCGCAATGCGAATCCGCAGATCGCCGTCGCTGTACCGCTGAAGGGCGTTGCAGACCAGGCGTAACGGGCGGAGAATGACTCCCAGAACGGCGAAATACCCGGCAAACGTGGCAAGGGCGGCGAGGATCGTCGCTCCCACCAGGACATAGACAAACTGCCGGAACAGGGCAAACCGTTCCGACTCCGGCACGACATATCCCGTATACCAGTCCCAGGGATCGTAGTAACGGCCGATGAACCACATGGGCCCCCGATTTGTCGGTAGGGTATCCATGATCGTTCCGTCTTCATCAACGATTCCGCGGAGCGTCGGGGCGATACTCCGGTCGAGGCCGAGATCGTCGGGCCAGAGAATCAGGTCGCCGTCGCCGTTCATGATATAGGGACGAGCCCCTTCCTGACCCTCAAACCGACGTTGCAGATTTACGAGCAACTCTTCCTGCAGTTGTTCAACCGCACTGGAGGCGCTGCTTGTGGCGTCCACGTCGGCGTAGTCCAATTCTATTTCATAGATACGGCCGAGAAAGTCCCGTTCATAAAGCTCTTCGATCTGTAATCGATAAAAATAGAGAGATATAAAAACGCTGAGGAGTGCAACTATTATTATCGCCGCAAGCCCGAAGAGGGCGAGCCGCAAACGGACGGATATTTTCATATATTTCTTTCCCGACGGATTTTTGTATTGCCGCCACTATACAGTATGAACGGGTATAGAACAATGGAAAATTACTCCTCGCCTTCTTCGACTTTAAAAAAGTCCATACATCTCGGCGCCGCAGGAGGGACAGCGCCCGTCCACCAAATGGTTTGCGTGCAACTGAAACCCCTGCCGGTCGATACACAGCGTCCCGCACCGGTGACAGAAGGTCTGCTGATAGTGGGTATGAGCACGGCTGTACGCATAGATATGGGGAATGGAGATCTCTTCCCGGACCCGACTGTACGCGGCATCGAGAAACTCGGGACGCGTGGGTGCACGATCGCGCATTTTGTAGGCCGGATAAAACGCACTGAGGTGCCAGACCTGGACACCCGCGTCTTCAAGGGTCCTCCCCAATTCAACGACGTTCTCCATCGTGTGATCCCCCTCGAGGATCATCGTGGTCACTTCAAGGATCGGTGCGCCGCGGTCGTTCCGCTTCATGGAGGCGATGTCACGAATATTGCGTACAATAGGTTCCAGATGCCCTCCGCAGAGCCGGTGATAGAAGTCCTCGTTTCCTTTGAGATCGATATTGAACGCATCAATGACGCCGGCCATGCGGGAGAGCGACTCTTCCGTAAAAAAACCGTTTGTCACCATCACGTTGTACCCGCCGTCCCGTTTCACGATCCGTGCAGCGTCCACCATGTAGTCCTGCCATACCGTTGGCTCGCTGTAGGTAAAGGCGACGACGGGATACGCTCCGGCACGCCGCTCCGCCGCCAGATCCTCCGGCGAGATGTAGCGAGTCTCCAGCGACCGGAACAGCTCGGGCTGTGAAATGGAACAATTCTGGCAGAACGTGCAGGTGAAATTGCAGCCGTACAACGCACTGGAGAGCGTTCTGGCACCGGGCAGGACGTGATAGAGAGGCTTTTTCTCAATGGGGTCTATTGCGAGAGAAACGTGGTGCCCGTAGTTCACCGTCTCTATGACGTTTCCCTTTCGGCGGCGCACACCGCACAACCCCGTTTGCCCCTCTTTCAGCCTGCAGCGATGCTCACAGAAGTCACAGGCGATTCTCAACGGTGACAGTTCATTACGCTGACGTGTCGATGACATGACCGATCCCATTGAAATTCATCACTCCCCGTCGCCTCGTATCACGATTTCCCCCGTCACGGGCGGATCACGGACGATCCGCGTCGTCCTGAACGTTTCAAGACGGGCATCTCCGCAGAGCCACCGTCCCGGGGGCAACCCGGCCTTTCTGCAGAGGGCGTCGAGCGTTTCCTTTCTGCCCCACCCCTGTTCAACGGCGACCTCAGGCAGAAACACCGCTCGTCGCGTCCCCACCGTCAGGATAACCCCGTCTCTTCCCGTCTCAATCGATTGCGGTGAGGGTATGACCACCGCCGGATACAGTATCGACAGTGATACGGAGAGGTCCGGCAGTTCATCCGCCGTAACGGGATGAAAACGCGGATCCTTCAACACCGCCTCGCGAATGACCCGCGGCAGCACCCGTCCCAGCGTTTCCGTTCCCGCAAAATTACCGATGCATCCCCGAAGGGCGCCAAGCCGCTTCAGCGTACAGAATGCGCCGTAACACTCGTCGAGAACGGCAGCCGTCGGCAGGGGCGGGAACGGCGACTCAAGGACGATTGCCTTTACCGCAAGTTCCGCATACTCAAGGAGGCGGCGAAAATCCCGACGAACCACATCGTCTTCCACTTCGTCACTCCCGCCACAAAATGGACGCATAACATACAAAATCGTCATCCCTGCGACCGGCGGCGTCAAGGGAGGTATAATAATCGACGACCCGTCCGGGCATCGTGAGATCCCGTCCGTACCGGATGAGGCGCCGCCGAATCGCCAGGGACAGCAGGATGGCGTGGCGGCCGCATACGGTAATGGGGCGCCTCATTCGTTCAATTATTCCGGAACTGTCACCGGCGGAGACCATGTGAGCCACTGCTTCGTCGTCCTCCCGTACCGCATCGGGGACCCGTGTTCCGTTTCCGGGCTTCCCGAAGGGCGTATATCCGAATCGATCCCCGTAGTGGGTAAAATCACTGCTCGCGATAACCATAAGGGACTGAACACCCTCCCGGGACAACGCCGACAGAACCCCGTCGGCCCACCGCTCCAACACGTCGGGAGCGGAGAATTCCGGCACGAGAATCATTGAAACCGCAGAGGCACCCATCCACTGCCGGATAAAGGGAAGAAACATCTCCGTGCCGTGTTCCCCCTCAACAAGGGCGTTGTCAACGCGAAGGGAAATACTTTTCTCCTTCAGGAGATTTTGTGAAAAGGAAGGGCTGCCCGGAACGGCACCCAGCGGCGTCTCGTGAGACGAGAAGGATTCCGCGACGAGCACATCAGGTGTCAGCGCCGCATAGTGACTCGGTGAGAGGATGAGAACGGTCGTCGCCACGGGAGGTTGAGGGGGCAGAAAGGCGTGAGCAATTCCCCGCCCGGAAAATGAAAGTCCCGCGTGGGGCAGGACGGCGAGCGACACGGGGCCGGCGGCTGCTCCCGCTCCCGAATCCCGGGCACCTCCTCCAACCGCCGCCGCGACGGATCTGAAATGAAGAAGATCACCATGAAGCGCTTCCGGATCGTCACGGTACCAACGGCCTGCGAATCGAGCACGGTTGATGAGTGACATATACAGACAGTCTATCACACAATCGCAATCATTGAATTTTCCGCGCCAGAACCTTGAGCTGACTCTGTGCCGAGAGGAGCCGTTCCCACTCAATCCACTCGTTCCGATGAATGGCTCCTTCTATTACGTCCACATCCTCGAGGAACATCTGTCTGCCCCGCCGGGAGAACACTGCGGAAAGCTTCCGTTTCATCTCTTCCCTCGTTCCGACGGCGGCGTCCACGAGAACACTCCGCGGCACCCTGCGCCCAAGCGCCCGCAGCCGGGAAAGCCGCCCCTCTTCAATCAACCGCTCCATTTCAGGATCGCGTCGGGCACGCTCCCAGACCGATCGCAGCGCCTCGCTGCGCGGTTTGAGGTAGTAGCTGTCGATGATTTTTCTGCTCTCCACATCCACGGCGTGCCCCCGTTTCCGGGCGGTAGCAACGTACCTTCCGACGAGCAGCTCCGTCGCGTCCGCCGCCGCAATCCACGGCTCGACGACGGTTCGCCTGCCGGACCGTCGGTACGCGTCGGGGCGGTCGCTCACGAGCTGTGCCCGCCGCCGCTCTCCGAGGATATGGTCAAGTTGCCGCCGCTCCGCCTCTCCGAGGGCGTTATATACAAGGACAAAAGCGTGAAACTGTTCGGCCGAACGGTAGACGGAATCGACAAACTCACGCAGACCCCGCCCCCCGAGCTGCAAAAGAGCGTAGAGGGTCCGTACGGCATAGCCGGACTTCCGCTCTTCGGCGCTCCGGGGCATTCGGTACGCGATCGCAAGCAACCCCCTGTTGACCGCTTCAAACGCAAATATTCGCTGTTCCGCCGATCTCCCCTCCGATGCAAGGAGACGTCGGAGAACGGTCACCGAACGGGACGGCCAGAACGCTTCGGAATGGGACGTCCTAATCGTCTCGTATCGCGGTGCAACGTCGAATGTGTGTATCCGACGCTGTGCGACGGTTATCCGGCATGAATCGAATCCCAGGTTTCGCATAGCCTGCTGCAATCGATAGAGCTCTACCGCAACTTTTTTTCCTGGCTTTCCGTTTTCCTCATTCTCCCGCTGTTCTTTGACGAACCATACCGGAAGACGGGTATCCTCCCGGGACGGACCGTCACATCCTTCCATCCGGCAGACCCATATCGCTTCCGATTCGAGCTTTCCGGCGACCTCTTCCGCACTCACCTCTTCCGCTTCTACCGGTCGTTGTCGGGAGACGAGCGGCTCAATCCCGGGAGCGGTTTGACAGAACCGGCCGACAAGAAATTCAGCGAATATCTTCCCGTCCGAGAGACGGCTGACGATCGAAGAAGGAATTTCCAATCGATACCGCAGGGAACCGGGAGATTCTTCGTCGCTATCGCCCGGGCTGCCGACAGGGACGAGAGAAATGTGGGGATTGGCGGAGAGTATGGAGGCGACCACCTCGTCAAAGGGGTCGTGATTCCCGTCGGCACCGGTATCGCCGGGTACCTCCACCAGCAGAACACTCTCGCCCACGACGACGGCACTGAACGATCCGTTACGCAACAGCGCCGCGCCCCGCAGGGCCGTCGGTGTCCGTCGATATCTCCGGCGGAGGTCCCGAGGAAGTGATCCATTTGAGGCGCCCTTCTTCTTTCCGGTAAAACTCAATCCCATCGTGATAAGAGCATAAACGTCAACGGTAGATTCGACCATGGGAGACTGGAGGAAAATCGCGCGGCAACATGGGTGACAAGACCCATCTCACGGGCTATCATTTTTCCGATGACACCCCGTGATTCTTTCCTCAAGGAGCTGCGTCGCCATACCACGGCCCATCTCGACGCACTTATGCATGAAAGCGCCCAGGCGTTCGGACGATACATTGCCCTGCCCGATCTTGGTGAACGGATGTACCTCCGGCTGGTTGAGCAGTTCAATATGGACGGCGCGCAGGAAATCGCCGCCTCGATGGTAGACCTCTTTTCGGGAGTCCTCGACTCGGGAACGGTCATGGTTTCGGACCGCGAGTACCGCGGTCTCTCCCTGATTGCCGAGGAGTTTTCCTCGGAACTCCCCGACGGTCCACGGGATTCACTTACCGAATTGATTACAACATTACGCAAGTCGGAACGCCGATAGGTTCACTTTTGCCGTACCTGGCCGATACAGGTACGTGAGGAGAAGCAGCATTGTATTTTCTACCCCATGACATCAACAGCCTGCTTGCCGATGTAGACCGGCAGCGCCGGGACGACGCCATCGAGGAGGCGGTCGCCCAACTCACACCGCGTATCGCGGCAAAAAAGAATGAATACCGACACTTTGGTCCCTACTGGTGGTGGGTCAAACCGCTCATGCAGGACCATGGGAGCGCCCGACGCAGCTGGCTTCGCGGCGGATACACTGACCGTGTGTTTCTGAAAGAGTATGGAAACGCCCAGTCCGATCTTCCCATCACAATGGAATCAGATGGAGAGGGAGCACGCTGGCTGGCGTGGCTTGGATTTCGCTATTTTGAAATGGAAACGGTGGACGACACGCCGGCGGGTTTTCATATCGTACAGCGGGACCATCAGTCGGTCGCCGCGTATACCGTATTCGACGCCGATGCAAGTGAACAGCTACAGCTCTTTTCCGATGAATCCGACGCACAGGAGAGCCGTGCCGAATTTATCGCCGACCCGACGCGGTACACCGGAGGCGCGTGGTTCCGTCGGGCCGACGAATATGCGACGGAGGGACACTACCATCGCGCCGCAGCTGCATTACGGCGTGCGGTGCAGCGCGCCGTGGACGAGTCCGACCGGACCCGTGCCTGGATACGCCTGGGAGAGCTTTTTCAGGAGATGGATCACGTCCGGAAGGCGCTCTTCTGCTATTACAACGCCTATCGTCGCGACCGGGAGGGGTGGATACAGGGGCTCATGGGTGATGCATGGCTCCAGCTCAACGATCCCTACGAGGCTATTCAGTGTTTTCAGGCGGCGTTACAGGCGATGCCCGGAAATCCCGAGTACCAGGCGGGTATGGAGCGGGCGCGAAAACTGATCGATGCACAGGGCACGATTACGGCGGCGTATCGCCTCCGTCCGGAGCGTCTTGCCCGATAGGGTGGACGCCTGACCGGTTGAGCGCGGCGATGCCTCAACCGGCCGGGTGACGCCTCACCCCCACAGGGAGGGAGGATAGTGTCCGCGATCCACGAGACTGCGGATACGAGCGACCACATCGGGCCGGTCCTCTCGGTAGGTAACACCGAACCACTCGGAGTCACTCCGAAGCACCTTCATCCGTGCGTCCCCGTTGCGGTGAAGCGCGTTCATGGCGACGGGAATATAGAATTCGCTTTTCAGTTCTCCGCCGCGATCGTCAAGAAAGGCGCGGAATTGGCGCTGAAACTGAGCCATTGCGGCGGGGGTAAAGCCGAAGAGATTCATACTCGTCGCTTCGGCACCGGAAAGACGGGTTTTTCTGTTTCCGTTTTCGTCGAGGCTCACCACGTCCCCGCCGTCCCGTTTGATCTTTGTGTGCTCCTCTATCGACTGGAGCCAGCCGTTTTCATCCTCACTGACGATACCCCGGGAGACGGTACCGTATTCCGAAAGCGTCCTGTCCAGCCGGTATCCGACCATGGCGTAGTCGGTTCCGTCGACGGGCAGGCGGCTCAGATAGTGTGCCATCGTTTTCAGCGCGGGGCGCCCATAAAAGTCGTCGCCGTTGATGACGGCAAAGGGAGCGTCGACGACGTCCCGGGCGGCGAGCACCGCCTGTGCAGTACCCCACGGTTTGGTCCTTCCCGCCGGAACGGTGTAGCCCTCCGGAATGTCCTGCAGATCCTGGAGAACATAGGTTGCCGGAAGGTCATCATCAAATTTACCGGCAAAGAAGTCCCGTACGTCCCCTTCTATTTCCCTGCGGACAACAAACACTACCCGTTCAAACCCGGATTGGATTGCATCATAAATCGAGTAGTCAATAATCGCTTCGCCCGACGGGCCAACCGGGTCTATCTGTTTCACCCCGCCGTACCTGCTTCCCATGCCGGCGGCCAATACAAGTAATGTCGGTTTCATGGGGAGAGAGTAGCCCAGGTGTACCATTGTGTCACCCCGCCGGCCACGCTATGCTGTTGGGCGGAGGAACACATGCCTACGTACAATAATCTTGACAAGACAGCTGCCTTTCAGAAACTCGCCGAGACGAAACCGTTTGACGTGACCGCCCTGGACACCCAACGTATTCGATCCATGCAATGTGCCTTTGCCGCAGATCTGGTCTATTCCTACGCGGCGACTCCCGTTGATGAACGTAGTATCGATATTCTGGGAGAACTCGCGACGGAACAGGAGGTGATCGAAAAGTATCGCGCCCTCGTCAATGGAGAGATCATGAATACCGGTGAAGAACGCCGCGTCCTCCATCATCTGCTTCGCGGGCAGTTGGCATCGGATGTTGTCGAAAACGGCGTGAATCTGCGCTCCTTTTACGAAGAACAACGCGGCCGTTTCGGCGATTTTGCCGCGGCGGTTCACCTCGGCAAGGAGCGGGGGTCCACCGGCAAGGCGTTCACCACGGTCGTTCAAATCGGTATCGGCGGGTCCGACCTCGGGCCCCGGGCGCTGTACCTCGCACTCAGGGAGTGGGCCGACAGCGAGGGGATAACTTCCCGCCTGGAAGCGCACTTTATCTCCAACGTCGATCCCGACGACGCCTCCGCCGTTCTGGATCGTGTTGATTTCGAGTCGACACTTTTTATCGTGGTCAGTAAAAGCGGGACAACCCAGGAAACCCTTACCAATGAGCAGTTTCTCAGGGAAACGGCAGCCCGTGTCGCGCCGAAGGTGGAAATTGCCCGGCATATCGTGGCGGTCACCTCCCAGACGAGTCCCATGGCGCAAAGCTCGAACTACCGCACGTCGTTTTTCATCGATGACTTCATCGGCGGCAGGTACTCCGCTACCAGCGCCGTAGGAGGCGTCGTTCTCACTCTCGCCTTTGGTTCCGCCGTCTTTCAGCGAGTTCTCGACGGGGCGCACGATGCGGATCGCCGGGCATTTGAAAAAGATATCCGGAAAAACGCGACGCTCCTTGACGCCATGATCGGCCTGTATGAGCGCAACGTCCTCGGTATGCCGTGTACGGCGGTGTTGCCCTACAGCCAGGCGTTGAGCCGGTTTCCGGCACATTTGCAGCAACTTGACATGGAGTCCAACGGAAAGAGCGTCAACCGCCGGGGCGAACCGGTGACGTATCCCACCGGACCGGTCGTCTTTGGAGAGCCCGGCACAAACGGTCAGCACAGCTTCTACCAGCTGCTTCATCAGGGTACGGACGTGATCCCCCTGCAGTTTATCGGGTTTTACGACTCCCAGCGGGGGGACGACACCCATTTTCAGGGTTCTACAAGCCAGACCAAGTTGAACGCCAACCTGGCGGCCCAGATCGTCGCCTTTGCAATGGGCAAGCGGGATGAGAATCCCAACAAGACCTTTGCAGGCGGGCGGCCGTCGACTCTTCTCGTCGGCCGGCGTTTGACGCCCGAGGTGCTGGGTGCCCTGCTTGCCCACTTTGAAAACAAGGTCATGTTTCAGGGATTTCTCTGGAACGTGAACAGTTTTGACCAGGAAGGGGTGCAACTCGGTAAAAAGCTGACAATAGAGCTATTGGACGGGAAACCGAGCGCCCAGCTCTCGGCATACGCGGAAATCCTCAACATCTCCAGAAAGTGAAGGCGAGGAAAGAAATTTTAAAAAATTTACCGGAAAAGTTGACAACCGCCTCCGGGCGTAACATATTTAATTCTGTCAGATATCAAGGGGGTTTTCCCCCGACGGAGGAAGTCATGAGAGACGTGCCACCGGAAGGAATTGGCTGACTTGGACGTAGCCGACCGAGTCAGCGGAAATAATGACAGCAACCATTTTTCGCCGCGTTGCGGTTGTAAGTGTGGATTCCTGAGCTACCGTCTATGACGGTATGTATGATCAAGGAAGTTCCAACGACCGGTAGTCAGTACCGGTCGTTTTTTTTGCCGTCATTGTCACGGCCACTCGTCTTTCGCCGTCGTTGATGCGCCTCAACTCAATTGTCGTACATGCGTACCGGCTGATGCGTGCTTTCCACAACGTCCCGCCACAACGGACCATCCGGATCAACCCGTTTTCGCCGGGAAACGGCGATTTTCATGGGAATATGAACAAAGCGGTCGTTGATAAGCCCGACGATCATCGCCGTCTTTCCGCTCATGGCGGCGTGAACGGCGTTATTACCGAGCCGGGAACAGTAGACACTGTCCGTCGGTACCGCAACGGCGCTCCGGACGAGATAACCGGGATCAATGTATTTAAGGGTAAAGGGTATGCCCTTCGACTCAAAATGGCGGGAAATCCGGTCCTTGAGGTAGAGACCGATATCTCCGAGACGACGGTTGCCGCTCGCGTCGGTCGCTTCACTTTCCGGCAACAGATCCTGCCCCGCCCCCTCTGCGACGATGATGACTGCGTGACGGCGAGCTTCGAGGCGCCTTTCCAGGAGCGCAAGCAACCCGCGTTGCCCCTTCAGGGTAAAGGGGACTTCCGGAATCAGGACGAAATTTGATTCGTGGCTTGCCAGGGCCGTGTGGGCCGCGATAAAACCGCTGTCACGCCCCATGAGCTTTACCAGGCCGATCCCGTTTATGGCCGAGTGAGCTTCCGTATGAGCCGCCGTTACTGCGGCGGTCGCTTCAGAAACCGCCGTTTCAAACCCGAAGGAACGATCGATGAGGCTGAAATCATTGTCGATGGTCTTGGGAATCCCGATAACGGCGATTTTCAACCCCCGCTTTTCGATTTCCCGGGCGATCGCCAGCGCCCCTTTTTGCGTTCCATCGCCGCCGATCGTAAAAAGGATATTCAGGTTCAGTCGTTCGATTGAATCGACGATATCTTCCGTTCTGGTACCGCCTCCCCTGCTGGATCCAAGGACGGTACCGCCGATTTTATGAATATCGTCTACAACATCGGGATCAAGGTTTACGGTAGGGCTCGCCGTCTCCGGCAACAGGCCGGAAAAGCCGAAACGAATGCCGCTGATCCTCTTCACGCCGTAGCGATACCAGAGGCACCGGGTAATCGCGCGAATGACGTCGTTCAAGCCGGGACAGAGCCCGCCGCAGGTAACGATACCGGCATGTACGTGACCGGGCGGGAAGTATATCTCTTTCCGGGGTCCCGCCTTTTCAAGTACACCGCCGGAAAAACAGTCCTCCCGGTCCCGCTCTCCGGCGTCCTTATTCCCCACATCCACATTGAAAAGCACGCCCTCCGCTTCATTGACATAATTGCCGCTGGAAACGCCGGGAGATTCAGGTACTGGAACGGGTGATGGAATCTTGGGGGTGCCGAGGTTGGCTATGATAAAATCGTTACCGCTTGTTTCTCCCGACATCGGTCGCTCCTTTCCCCGCATGCTACACAATGGGCCTCTGAATGGGAACAGTCCGGCAACCTTGACCGCGGGTCCCGAAGGGACTACCCTCTCGGTGTGCGCATACTTATCATAGGCGGAGCCGGATATATCGGCAGCCACGTTGCCAGGGCATTTTTAGACGGCGGGCACACCGTACGGGTCTATGACAATCTGTCCAGCGGCTTGAGAGTGAATTTACAGCCCGAAGGGGAGTTCCTTCACGGGGACATCCGGGATGAACTGGGTCTTCGCCGCGCCATGACCGGCTGTGACGCCGTGGTACACCTGGCTGCATTCAAGGCCGCCGGTGAATCCATGACGGCACCGGAGAAATATTCAACCAACAATATAAGCGGCACCATCTCCCTCATTAACGCCGCCGTCGATTCGGGCATCGGGAAGATCGTCTTCTCTTCAAGCGCCGCCGTATACGGCGAGCCGGAGTACCTCCCGGTCGATGAGAAGCACCCCACCAATCCGGAAAATTACTACGGATTTACGAAACTGGAAATCGAGCGCATCCTCAAATGGTACGACTCCCTCAGGAATGTCCGGTATGCGTCCCTCCGTTATTTCAACGCCGCAGGCTACGACGAAGCAGGAAGGGTACGGGGTCTTGAACAGAAGCCGGCAAATCTCATTCCGGTAATCATGGAAGTTGCCGCCGGATGGCGTCCTTCCCTGAACGTTTTTGGCGATGATTACGATACCCCCGACGGAACGGGCGTCAGAGACTACATTCACGTCACTGATCTTGCAAAGGGACACGTTCTCGCCCTCGAAAAGCTGGACGGTGACGACCGTTCGTTTACCGTCAACCTGGGCAGTGAGCGGGGGTTGAGCGTCATGGAGATCGTGGAAGCCGCACGTTCAATTACGGGTCGTCCTATTCGGACGGAGATTTCACCGCGACGACCTGGTGATCCCGCAAAGCTGACGGCGTCGGCCCGATACGCCCGGGAACTTCTGGGATGGGAGGCGACCCACAGCGATCTGGACAGCCTCGTTCGGACGAGCTGGGAGGCTTATCGTCGTCATCTCGATTCAGAGCGATAGACCTCACCGGGGACGGCTATTTCCGTCGCGACGCGTGCCCCGGAGCGTACTCAAAGGCAGGACAGTGGTGGCCGGTGTTCTCGTAGACCACGATACTCGGGAGGCGACGGGACTTGATTTCAAACATTGTGCATCCCCGGGGATACTTTGGGTTCCAGGTAACGGTGAAATGCCTGCATTGAAGACAGTTTGGTGCATGTTCCGGGGCTGTTTGTCCTTCCGACACGGAAAAATTATAGCGATTTGTCGCGAGTGCAACAAGAAACGATATACCCGGGCGACACACTTTTGTTCATACCGTGACGGCGATATAATGCGGGCCACAGGATAGATGATGACCAAGGAGAATGGAATGCGAAAATCTATGTTCATGGTTCTCACCCTGATTCTCGTCGCCGCGGTGACGGGGGCCCAGGAGAAACGGATCTTTCAACGGGACGGCGTTGCGTACGCGCCGCGGGCGGCACGTTTCGTACTGACGGCGGACGACATGGATTCGGAACTCCATGAAATTCGCTACTCCCTCGATGGAGAGGAAGCACGGGTCTATGAAGGACCGATCCGTATTGAGGAAGAAGGGCGCCACGTCATCACCTATCGCGCCGTCGACGCCCTCGGAAACGTTTCACGGGAGAATGTATATACCGTCGTTATCGACGATACGCCGCCCCGACTGGTTGGAACGGCCAGGGGAGCGGGTTTTGTTGAAGATAATACGGTGTACATACGCAGCGATACGGCAATTGTGCTGACCGGCGACGACAATCTGTCGGGCCTGCAATCGATTCACGTAAGTCTTGACGGAACGAATTTCACGACCTATCAGGACGTTGTATTTATCCCGGAGGAAGGGGAACACACCGGCTACGCCTACGCCGTCGACAACGTGGGAAACAGATCCCGCACCTACATGGTGACGGGATGGGTCGACAATACGCCTCCGGTTGTCCGGATTGTACCGCAACGCCCCCTCACCACTGCCAACGGCAATCGGTACAGCGTCCGGGGAAACCAGTTTTCCCTCCGTGCAACAGACCGCATCTCCGGTGTCGGGTCAATCTATTTCTCTCTCAACGGAAGCGAGTTCGCAACCTACGCGGCTCCCCTTTCCATCACCGAACCGGGAGACCACGTCATTCGTGCAAAAGGTGTCGACCTTCTGGGCAATGAGAGTGACCCCGTGGAACTCACGTTTACCGTTGAATCCGGGACTCCGGAGCCGCAACTGCGGGCGATCATCGAAGAGTGAGTGACCCGAAGCTTCATACAGTTTCCGAAGAGGAACTACGCGCCAATCGGTGCTTCCTGGTAGGACCGTTTACGCCGGATCCGTCCGCAGGAGAGTCGGCGGAATCCGCCCGGAGAGCGGCCCATACGAGCCTCCAGGAGCTGGGACGCCTCTGCTCCGCCGCGGGTCTATCCCCCGCAGCAGGCGAGATCGTGCACGTGCGTCAGCCCCACGCCGGAATGTTTCTCGGCAAGGGACAGGTGGAACGGATTATTCACCACGCCGAGGAGACTGAGGCGGGTGTTATCGTCTTCGACAACACCCTTTCCCCGATTCAGCTGCGCAACTGGGCACGGGCGGCGCACCGGGAAGTCTACGATCGCCACGCGGTGATACTCGAAATATTCTCCCGGCGTGCACAGACCCGGGAAGCGCAGCTCCAGGTGGAACTCGCCCGGGCACGATACACCCAGTCGCATCTTGTCGGTATGTGGCAGCATTTAAGCCGCCAGGGCGGCGGAAGCCGTCTCGCCCGGGGTGAGGGGGAAAAACAGATCGAAATCGACCGGCGACGTCTGTCGCAGCGGGTCGTACGGGCTACCCAGGCGTTGCAGAAGGTGGGGCGGCAGCGAGCGCTAAGAAGATCGGGCCGACGGGAGGTTTTTCGGGCTACCCTGGTGGGCTACACCAATGCGGGGAAGTCCTCGCTCCTGAACGTTCTCACCGGTTCTGATGTCCGTGCGGCGGACCAGCTCTTTGCCAGCCTCGATCCGACGACGCGGCGTCTGGAGTTTCCCGACGCCGTTGCCCTGCTGAATGACACGGTCGGGTTTATCCGGAATTTGCCGCCGGACCTTGTCGATGCATTTCACTCGACCCTGGAAGAAGTTATCGAGGCTGACGTCCTGCTTCTCGTCCTGGACGCGTCCGATCCGGACGGGGAACAGCAGTTCAGAACGACGATGAAAATCCTTTCAGACATCGGCGCAACCACGGCTCCGCGGATTCTCGTCCTCAATAAAATCGACCGTGCCGACGGGGACACCGTTCGCTCCATGGAGTTCCTCGGCACCCATTCCGGTATTCGTGAGGTGTTTTCCCTGTCCGCCGCGACGGGAGAAGGAGTGCCGGCCCTCCGTGATCGCCTGCACGATCTGAGTACCCGCCCTGCAACAATGACGTGACCGCGCCGAAGCCTATTGTTCCGCACCGGCCGAGTTGGTAGGATCGTCCCGTGGAGATATTGTTCACACACGTCTACCCCTCTCCCGTAGGACCGCTCTACCTCGCCGTCGACCGGAGAGGAACGGTTCATCGTGTCGGATACACCGATTTTCGCCCCGCCCTTCCGGAACATGTGTGGCGGGAGAACAAATACGCATGCGGGGAGCTGGAGCATCAGCTGAGCGAGTATTTCAACGGGGAACGGCGTCGTTTTACCGTTTCCACCCACCTGGGAGGCACAGAGTTTCAGCGTGCCATTTGGACCCGCCTGCAAAAGATTTCCTACGGTGATACGATCAGCTACGCCGCCCTGGCACAGAAAATAGGTCGCCGTCACGCGGCGCGCGCCGTCGGTCAGGCGGTAGGGGCAAATCCCGTCGTCATCGTCATTCCCTGCCACAGGGTCATTCGATCGGACGGTTCATATGGCGAGTACGCCCGCTCGGAAGTTCACCCTGAAACGGGGAGAACCATAAAGAAAACGCTCCTGGATCTGGAACACGGCACGTCCCCGCCCGATCCCCCGCGAGAGGAAGGCGACGATCGTCGGGACTGAAGATCCGGATTTTCAGTTCTTCCCGACGTATACCTGAAGGAGCTGAACGATGTGGTAGAGTTGCCTGTACATCGCGGCCATGCGTTCCTTGAGGGAATCTTCAATATCCCCGTCGAGTTCCTTCCAGTTGGTTATGATCTGATGTTCCCGCCTGTCGATATCCTCTATGAGGGCTTTCAGGTTCTTGCCGATTATGATCAGGTTCTGCGCCGCCTCGTTCACCAGGCCGAGTACCTTGGTATTGATCTGATCGAGCAACTCCCGGGCAAACTTCTGTGAACTGCGGTCGCGGTCTACCACTCTTCCCAGGGCGCGGCGCATTTTCTGTCCAAGCTCACCTTCCTCGGACAGGCTGTCATCGAGGGAAATGATCTCTTCAGATATTGAGAGCACTCCGTGATACGCATCGGAAACCTGTTGGGCCTGTACGTTGGTTACCCATTTGCCGCGCACGATGAGGAGATCCTGGACGATTTCGCGGACGTCCTTCTTGAAATAGTCGAGAAGATACGCCTTGAGGTAGTTCATCGCCTGCACGTGAATGTACCCGGACCCTTCAATTCGTTGAAACTGGACGTTTGCCTTTTCCGTATAGTTTTTCGTCCGGGCAACGACGGTCGTTCCAAATACCTGCTTGACCAGCTGCTCGATCTTGCTGTTCCGGCGCTCCCTTGAGATCTTCTGAAGTGTCGCCTCGGCATCGCTCTTGACCTGGTTGAGATAGGGCTCAACGATCCGGTGACCCGCCGCGGATGCTTTGGGCTCCCAGTAAGGATCGTCCGCCACGTGACGTACGACGTCACGCAACACGTTGCTTTCCAGGACGCTCCGCAGCGTCTTCCAGACCTTGCGCCATTGGGCACGCTCTACCGCTTCCACGTTGCGATACGCCGCGAGTACGTCAAAAACGGCGTCCCAATCGGCGTCCTGGGGCAGCGCCTCCGCCACATCGAGAAAATCTCTCAGGTCGTCGACGACGTACTCGGCGTCTATCGATTCAAACTTCGGCTTATAGGTGAAGCTGTCTTCACTGATTGCGGAATCAAACTTTTTCAAGGTGAAATAGAAATCAAAATGACAGAATTCGACAAATGAACGAACGTTTCCATAGAGCGTGTTGATCTGTCGTACTTTCTCGGCGTCAAAACTGGCCACAAGTTGAATCAGGGCGTTCTTGACCTCGTCGGCCACTTCCTTCAGGTCGCTTTTCTTTACCCGCTCTCTGATCGCCCGCTCGTCAAGGCTGTCCCGAATCTCCCGCTGTTCGTCGTTCATGAGCGACTCGATAACAACCATTTTCAGGGAGTTGCTCGCGTCGGCGGTCTGCACCAGCTTCCGTACCGACGCGATCACACGATACGTCTCATACAGGAGGCGCGGAAGGTTTGACTGCACCTCTTTGCCCCGGGGCCGGTAAAACTTGTAACGGTCCCGGCTCAGATTTTTCCCGATCGTCCGCAGCATACGTCGCTTCTGCCGATCTTCGCCGCCGATACCGAGCAGTAATGTGAGGATTTTCGAAATAAAACCGGCGTCTTCCGTATCCGACGACGCATTTGAGGCGTTTTGAGGCTTTTGTTCCGGCACGCTTCTACATTACGCCATTGCGACCTTTACCGTCAATTCAGTTTCAGCTATAGTTGATCCATGAACAAACTCGCAAGCGCTCTCAATGACACCCTCCAAAATACGATTGCCGCCCGCCAATTTTCCGACCTCGGACGCCGGATGTATTTCCCGAAAGGCATCGTCGCGCAGGCGGCGGAAGCGAAGAGCAAAGCGACAAAGTTCAATGCCACAGTCGGCATGGCGTATGCGTCGGGAAGTCCCATGACACTCCCTCTTATTGCCGAGTTGACTGCGCCCCTTTCATCCGAGGAATCGGTGGCATACGCTCCGACGGCGGGGGTCCCGGCGCTGCGGGACGCGTGGAAAGAGCAGATGATCCGCAAAAATCCCGATCTGAAGGGTATCAGGACGACCCGTCCCGCCGTTGTTCCCGGTTTGACGGCGGGCATCACGACCGTGGCCGATCTTTTTACCGATGAGAATGAGACGCTCCTGCTGGCCGACCTTTTCTGGGGCAACTACCGGCTGATATTTGAAGAACGCCGACGGTGCCGCCTCCAGGAGTTCACCTTTTTTAACGCTGAAGGCCGGTTTGACCGGACCTCCTTTGCCGACGGCGCACGATCTGCCGCGGCGGGCGGAAAGCTTACGGTGATCCTGAATTTCCCCAATAATCCCGCCGGTTTTACGCCAAGCAAAGAGGATGTCGACTTCATTACATCGACGCTCGTCGGTCTTGCCGACTCCGTTCCGGTGACGGTCATTTGCGACGACGCCTATTTCGGTCTCTTCTACGACGACGACGCCTACCGGCAGAGCCTCTTTACCGTATTGGCTGATGCCCATGAAAACCTCCTTGCCATCAAAGTTGACGGCGCCACAAAAGAGGATTTTGTCTGGGGGTTTCGAATCGGATTTGTCACCATCGCCTTTCAAGGCATGACCGAGACACACGCCGCTGCGATTGAGCAGAAACTGACCGGTGCCGTCCGCTCCATGGTCAGCAACTCCAGCATGCTTTCCCAGTCGCTGCTGTTGCGGGCGCTGGCACACCCCGAATATGACCGCCAGAAAGAGGAGGCATTCCAGCTCCTGACGGGTCGGTTCCACACCCTCCGGGAAATTCTGGCCAAAAAAGAGCGGGAAAATCTCGCCCCCGCCCTTCAGCCCATGCCCTGTAACAGCGGGTACTTTATGAGTTTCCGGTGCAACGGTTTCAGTGCGGAAGAACTGCGCCTCTCACTGCTCGAACAGGGTATCGGCACGATCTCCGTAAAGGACCAGTTCCTTCGGGTAGCGTTTGCCGGGGTAGACCGGGAGCTCCTTCCGGAACTCTTTGACGACATATTTGCCGCCGCCGAAGCGGTCGGAAAATAACAGCCCGTCGATGACCTTCTCATGACCAGAGCGCGCTTCGTTATGCTCCTCGCCGTCGTTGCTATTACCGCGACGGCGTGCACCGGCAATGGAGATACGCCGCTGGTCATCTGGAGCAACGTCCCCGACGTCGCCTTTGTCGTGGAACGATATAACCTCGTCGAAGAAGGAACGGTCCATTTCCGCTACGTACCTGACCTCGTGCAGGCACTGACCCAGGAGCGGTCCGACGCAGATGTCGTGATCGGCCGGTGGGTCAATACACCGATCGTCAATAACCTCATGGTGCCGGTCGAGGAATACGAGACCGACCGACCGAACGGGTCGAATCAAGTCCCCGTCCATTCCCGCTTTTTCACCAACACGGACTCCTGGATTCCGCTGTCCTACAATGTGCCCGTTCTCGTGTACTATCAACCCCGCACGGAAATGACAACGGACTTTGCCGTAAGTTTTCCTGAGCTCGTTGAAAAGACGAGGTGGCGTTCCGCCGATGTCGAGGCGCCGCTCTTTGCGCCGACATCGTCACGGCGGGGTCTCTACGGGGTATACAAGAGTCTCGGTTTCTCACCCTCCGTCACGGAAGAAGGATACCCCGCCTGGTCGGAGACGGTCCTTCGGGAAGCGATTCAGGAGGTACGATCGTGGCAGGACGAAGTCTACGGCGGCGCGGCGGCAGAGCGCAGCTATCGGGACGAATATCTTTATGAGCCGCTCCTACGGCAACTTGAAAACGGACGGGTCGCCGTTGCCTATGGAGAGAGTAACACCATGTTCACATGGTCCTTTCTCGGCGATCACAGCTTTGGTTTTCGCTGGCTTTCACGCCCCGACGGCCGGATTGAAGTGAACGAAAATGTCGTTTACGGCGGCGTCCTTCGCAATTCCCGTCGGCCGGATCGGGCTTTTCAGTTTCTCACCTGGCTTACGACCGCAGATGTTCAGGAAGACCTTGTCCGGGAAAAAGTGGCGTCACGGATAGACACCTTCGGGTTTCTTGAAGGTTTTTCCACCGTACCTGAGGTCAATATATCTCTCTCGGAATCGATTTATCCCCGATTCAGGGATCGCGTTCCCTCCCCGGGGATTCTCGCCCTGCCGTCCGTGCTGCCCCGCTACTGGAATGAAGCGACGGAGCAGGTCGTGGCACCCTTTCTGGAAAATCCCCAGGGGGTGGAGGAACTTCGATTGCGGCTGGATCGCTGGTACCGGCAGCGCGGTGACTGACGGCGAATCGCTCATTCCGTAACAAAGCTCAAGTTTGACAGATACCCGAAGTGCATCTACACTTATGAGGAATAAAATAATTCCTTTTTTGGAGGTGCCACATGGCAACAGTTGAGATGAAGAACCTCAACAAGGTGTACGACAACGGTTTTCACGCCGTTAAGGACGCCAACATCAACATCAAGGACCGGGAATTTGTCGTTCTTGTCGGTCCGTCCGGTTGTGGAAAAACCACAACGCTCCGTATGGTCGCTGGACTTGAGGACATTTCAAGCGGCGATCTGATGATCGACGAAAAGCGGGTCAACGACATTCCGCCGAAGGACCGGGACATTGCCATGGTCTTTCAGAACTACGCGCTGTACCCCCACATGACCGTATATGACAACATGGCATTCGGATTGAAGATTCGCAAATTTGACAAGGCCGATATTCAGGCGCGGGTCAATGAAGCGGCGAAGATTCTCGATATCGAGTCCCTTCTGGACAGAAAACCAAAACAGCTGTCCGGTGGACAACGACAGCGCGTTGCCGTCGGCCGTGCCATCGTCCGGCATCCCAAGGTCTTCCTCTTTGATGAACCCCTCTCAAATCTGGACGCCAAACTTCGCGTTCAAATGCGCGCCGAGATTTCGGGACTGCACAACCGCCTTCAGGCGACGATGATTTACGTCACCCACGACCAGGTGGAGGCGATGACGATGGGGGACAAGATCGTCGTCATGAAAGACGGAGTCATTCAACAGATCGGTGACCCCCTGACACTCTACAACAGCCCCATCAATCGCTTCGTGGCCGGGTTCATCGGTTCACCCCCCATGAACTTCATGTCCGTCAAGATCGTTGAAGAGGGCGGCAAGGTGTTTGCCGATGAGGGAAATTTCAAGCTGGAACTCAAAGGGAAGCTCGCCGAGGTGGCAAAAGATCACAGCGGTAAAGATCTCGTATTTGGAGTTCGGCCGGAAGATCTTGAGTTCTCCCCCAAAGCGGCGGACGGAACGTGTATCGTCAGTTCCATAGAAGTGGTTGAACCCCTGGGTGCGGAAATACACATTTACGTCTCCACCGGCAGTCATCAAATCATCGCACGCATTCCTCCCACGTCGCATCCCAAAGTCGGAGATGAAGTTCGTTTGATTCCCGATCAGGATCGGACGATCCTCTTTGACCTCGACACGGAGCAGGCTCTCAACGTCGACGTTGACCAGTTCCAGCAGTAACCGGAATATCCGGCAATCGAAGGGCCGTCTATATGATATGGACGGCCTTTTTTCATTGCACCGGGTCTTTCAAATGACGTACTATTCGTATTACCTATGAATTCCATTCCCATACATCTCCGGGACCGATTGATCGATGATCTGCAGACAATTGCCGGCAGGACGGAAGAGATATTCCTTGTACTCGCTCAAAGTCTCCCTTCTCTCGTTTCAGAAATGAACCGCAGTCTGGAGCGCTCCCGGGCGGTCCTGTCGGATGTACAACAGCCCGGCGACGTCACCGCCGATTCAGGAAGCGATATTTCGGAGGTGGTCAGTCAACTGCGTTCGGAAATGCAGCGGGGAAATTCGTCATTCATGCAAATGGCGACGCGGGATTCGGAACTGTTCACCCATCTCCAGCACGGCATCGAACAGCTGGAAACGATCGCGGAAAACATACACAACATCAGGGAAGACAGCGAAGAGATGGAACTGGTCTCGCTGAACGCGATGACCGTCGCTCTGAAGGCGGGAACGGCGGGGCGAGCGTTCAGCTACATAACGGAAGAGCTGAAACGACTTGCCAACCGGACCATCGCCCTCTCCGAAGAAATCTCATACCAGGGCAGTGAGTTGATGGAGAATTTCCGAACGCTGGAGCGACAGCTCGATGACGCCCAGTCGTTTCATGACAACCTCGTCAAGGATCTTCAAACCCGCATTTCCAGCAGCCTCGGTGCGCTGGACGAAACGGTGCATGAGACCGTTGCGGGACTTCGTGAACTCAGGGATGGATCCACGGAGGTCCGGGAACCCATCAACGGGATGATGGAGGCAATTCAGCTTCAGGATCTCATCCGGCAGTCCATTGACCATATCATCCTCTCCCTGAAGGCAATTCGTCCGGAAGGCGAGCTTACCTCTCAACGCGCCCTTCTGGACGAGCTCGCCTTTATCGTGAAAATTCCCCAGCTCGCGTCCCGACTCATTGACGACGTCGCCGGGCAGATCGACCACAGTGTTACCACCTTTTCCCGGCTTACAAGCCGCGCGGAGGAGCGGGTCCAGTCCCTCAAAGAAGCTGAAGGAGCTCTTATCAGCGGCACTTCGGCAAATAGTCCGGAAGGAACGGATACAACCATTCACGGACGGTTCGCCAGCGCACGGGATATGCTGCAACAGCTCCTTGATGATCTTCAACGAAGTGTTGAAAAAAAGACCACCCTTGTCTCCCGTTCCAACTCGATGACGTCACTTGTGGAAACTCTTGAGATTCAGTTCAGGGCATTTACGACTCTGGTCCGCCGGTTTCATTCAATCGATATTGCGGCGCGCATTGAAGTTGCAAAACAGGAAGCACTCCGTCGAATGGGAACGAGTACCGATCATATGACTCGGCTCACCCACACAATCGAGGGACATATTACCGATGCCCTGGAGACCACCCAGGAGTTCATCAGATCGATCAGCCAGGCGATAGAACATTACCAGTCCCATTTTGAAGTTGAATCACGATTCGTCCGCGATTTCGGCGCATCCATACGGGAGCAGTACACGGCTCTGACCGAAAGCCATCGGGTACTTACCGATGTCATAGGGGAGTTTTCCCTTTTTACCGATTCGTTCCTCACCGTATTTAACACGAGCAAGGAAAACGGCTTGAAACTTGCAGATCTCTCACGGGAGATACGCAACCTGAAAGGTGACCTCCTCGGCATGGAACGTGAAATAGAAGGACGTTACCGGAATGAGCTGGAGACACAGGAACGAGATTCCTGGTCGATAGAAAACGATCGCCTGAAGGAGATCATCCAACGTTTTACAATCCTGACCCAGAAGCAGCAGGCAGGAGAGCTGATCGGCATGGACGTAGAAGGCGGCGTTGAGGCGGGTGACGTAACCCTCTTTTAACTGACACAATAGGGACAATGAACCGCCACTTCGACCGAAAATTCGGTCGTCCCGTCGCCGTTATTCATCCGGGTGAGTATCTGGCGACGGATAAAGACATTATCATTTGCACCGTTCTCGGCAGTTGCGTCGCCGTTGCGCTCTTTGATCCGTTGCACCGACGGGGAGGTTTAAACCATTTTATGCTTCCCGGCGAGGTCGATCGCCGAAATCTCTTCGTCGATGATTCAGGCCGGTACGGAATGTACGCAATGGAAGTACTGATCAACGAGTTGATGAAGCGGGGATCAAACAAGGAAAACCTTGTTGCCAAGGTCTTCGGCGGTGCCCACATGCTGCCAACGGCAAAAGGGAATATCCCGGAAAGCAATATCACCTTCGCATTTGAGTACCTCGAGACTGAAAATATTCCCATCGCCACCAGTGACGTCGGCGGGAACGACGCACGAAAAATTTATTTTTTTCCCACCACATCGCGAATCCTGCTGAAGCGATTTGGGGGGCACTTTGCGACACCGGTGGAGAAAGACGAAGAGGAATACCTGCGGGCGCTGAAGAAGCCGAACCAGCGGCAGAAACAGGACAAGGATATTACCCTGTTCTGACGCGTGGTGACGGCGTCAATTTCCAAACTCACATGCCGGTGTGACGGGGCGGTGTGAATTGGTATCCGCCAAGGTACCGGAGCGCCTCCGCGATATCCCGCTGGACAACATCGGGATGCCGAACCGCCGCATCAGCACGTGCCTCGGCCTCCCCGTAACGTATGATGGCCGGCACGGTACGATTCCAGACGGTCATGAGAAGTTCTCCATCCACGTCACCGCTCCGGGAGCGTTCCAACGTCTCATCGAGAATACTCCTCAAGTCGGCGATTGCTTCGCCGCTTGCGGTGTCTTCAGATGCGGCAAGGGCGAACTCCCGAGTCTGTCCCGCACCGAGGATTCCGACGAGGCGTTCCCCGTCAAATATGTCAAACCGGCCGCTCCGGACCGCAACGGATACGGCAGTACCGAAGCGGCGGATTGTCCCCTCGCCGCGTCCGGAGATGAGGATGTTTGCTGCGGAAACGGCAAAGGGAGGAGCCTCCGCGCTCCGCCGCCGCCACTCGATCGTTCCGTAGGCCAGTTCAACTCTGGTTGCGTCAATAATGACGGCGTGAGTATTCCGCCGCACCGTCGTGAGGGTGAGAAAATTTCCAGTGGCGACAAGATCCACATCACGGTCGACCGCGTGGATCCAGTCAAAAGGATAGAGTTCAACGAAACTGCCGTCGTCACGGGGCAGCGCAAGTTCGTTCGGCCGGAGCGTCGTGCCGGAGAGGCCGTGTCGAACGATGCGTACCGGCACGCCTCCCTCCAGTCTGGAGTATCTCAGAACCACATCTTCAATCGGTGTCGTTGAAATGGGGACGTCCGGTGCGAGCGGAGAGGCACCTTCCTGGGCCCCGAGTGCGAGGGTGACAAAAAGCAGCGCAACCGTCATCTTCAGCGTCTTCATACCCGCCCTCCGACTGTAACCGGTTTCATGATCTCCCGCAGTGACTGCCTGTCATATCCTTCCGCGGCGGTGGCACGCCATACCGCGGCGCTCTCCATACACAGATACACCGGCGTTTCCGGTAGAAACTCCTTCAGGTACCTCCGCATATGGCGATACATCGCCGACCGCAGGGGCTGGAGGTAGCGCATTTTCCCGTCCCCGGACGGGATAAACTCATCGTTTCCGTAGGGACGACGTTCTATAAAACCCTTCAGACCGTCGGGATACCGGATCGTCCCCAGGCTGATCCACTCCGGTGCCGGGGAGTCGAAGTCCGCAAGCAGTCGCACGAGGTCACCGTACGCTTTCTTCCAGTCTGGAATCCGTATCATCGGGTCGAAATGAAAGGCGATGCGGTACCCCGCCGCTGCAACGCGCCGGGCGGCATCGAGTCGTTCCTCCAGCGTCGCCGCGACTCCCTCCTCCCTTCCAATGATCTCCTGAGGGTTTATCGAAAATCCGATGACCGTGTTTCTCCGTCCCGTCCCGGACGCCGAAGAAAGTCCGGGCAGGTGGCCCACATAGGGTGTTTTGGTCTTCAGCTCAAAACGCAGGTTCCCAAGGTCGGCAAGACCTTCGATGAGATCCCCGGAAATACCGAAGAGGGGATCATAGAGAAGACTATCTCCAACCTCCCCCGTCCCAAGCCGTATCATACGGTCCGGATTGGACTGGACGAGACGACGAATCGTCCCCACAGTCGTCTCGTCGGGGAGGTGAATTTCAAGCGTTCTGTTCCGCAGGTAATGCTGCATGATGCAATAGGTGCAGCCGAGGGTGCACCCATGATAGACGTTGAGCGTGAGATAGTTGCAACACAAATGGCCGTGAGTGCCCGGACAGCGGCCGAAGTCGCCCTTCTGCCGTCGCCGAACTATGATTGAACGGGGTGTCAGGTGGCCGGCAGGTATAGAATCGACATTTACCGCGGGGCGTGAGTGAATCTGTTCCGCCAGTCCATTGTCCCGGAGCCGCTGATCCGTCCGTATGCGTTCTGCCGAATCGTAGGTCTCGTCGGTCCAATAGATGCGATCAATGGTCTGTGAATAGTAATTCCACGAGCTCATCGACGTGGCCCTCCATCTTCCGCAATGTTTTCATCCTTTTTTCAAGTTCACGATCGGAACGAATCCGGAAGGATACGTGTAAATAGTCCCCTTCATAGTTGGCCGGATACGCCACGGTAACTCCCGTACCGGCGGTGATTTCCCGTTGAAATGAGGCCAATCGCTCCTCCAATCGGTATAGCGTTGGATATCGCCGACGACGCAACGTCTCCAGAAGCTCCCGCCCCGTGAGACGACGCGTCACCGCCATCACCTCTTCCGGTTCCGCCTTTTCCGATCGGATGTCGTCAAAGATGAGCCGCATGATCTGTCGCCGTTCGCTGAATGAGACGGCTGCGGTTGTCTCACACAGCTCGCTCCAATACGGCAGGATCCGGGGAGGCACGCTTTCTGCCGTACGGATATCGATAAATCCGTCGCTCAAGGATCGCCCCACCGCCTCGGGAAGATTACGGTAGCGATCCAGCAGTTCCGTCACGTTTCTACCCCGGTCAACGAGCTGCATCAATGCCTCCGACGGTGACTCCGGCTCAAGAACGGCAAAAATTCGGTCAATTTCCGCCCAGGAATAGCTTCCCCTCCTGTCCTCGGCCAATAGTGCCGCGGAAAGAAGCATTTCTTTCTCTCCCCGGCTATCCGCGGAGATAGTCAGTACCGGAATGCGGCCTCCTCCCCGCCGTATGAGGGTGTCGACGGCGACGCGATATCCGAATCCCCATACGAGAAAATTCGATGTCGTTACGTCTGAATCCGCGACATTTGCGACGATGGGAGGACGAATAAAGATGCGCTCCTCCGTGTCCCGCTGCGGTACGGGAGAAAAGATATCAAAACGTCGGTCCCCGTCCATTACCGCCTGCAGTGCATTCGCGGGAAGAGAGCCCGCCGTAAAAACCATCCAATGAGGGTAGCAGGTGGGTGCGTCGTTGACAACGGGATAGTGTATCCGTACCATTCCGCTCATGAAAGCCCAAAAGAGTCTGCGGGTAGCCCTCGTCGGATGCGGAACCGTCGGCGGCGCGACCGCGGAGATTTTACTCCATGAACACAATCATCTCATTGAACGCAGCGGCGTCGATATCGAACTTACCGTCATCGTAAGCAAGACCTTTAACCACGCCCGGCAGCTCGGTCTTCCCGAACACCTTTTCTCAACCGATCTCGATTCAGTCCTCGCCGACAACGACATCGATGTGGTCATTGAACTCACGGGTGGAATCGAATTTCCTTTGGAACTGATCAAGCGATCCCTTGACGCGGGCAAACACGTTGTGACCGCAAACAAGGCGTTGCTGGCGCACCACGGAAAGGAACTTTTTGCCTACGCCCGGAGCCGGGGATTGACGATCGGATTTGAAGCGAGCTCGGCCGGCGGTATCCCTATCATCCGGGCGATCACCGACGGGCTGATCGCCAATCACATTGATGCTATTTACGGTATCGTCAACGGCACGTGCAACTACATCCTCACCGAAATGATTGAAAAGGGTCAGAGCTATCCGGAGGCGCTCTCGGAAGCACAGGCGATCGGTCTGGCCGAAGCGGACCCCTCCCTCGACGTTCAAGGCATAGACTCGGCCCACAAACTCGCCATTCTGACGGAGCTCGCATTCGGTACCAGTGTGGATTTTGAGGCGATCCCCGTCAAAGGAATCGATGATCTCAAGGGGCAGGATGTCGCTTTTGGACTGGAACTCGGCTATGTGGTCAAACTCCTGGCCGTGGCGTATCGCCTTAATGGCGGTGTGACGACGTGGGTACGCCCGGCGTTTATTTCAAAGGAACATCCCCTGGCGTGGGTCAACGGTCCTTTTAACGCGGTAAGCGTCTACGGCCATCGCACCGGACATACCCTTTATTATGGACGCGGTGCCGGCGGTGACCCCACGGCCAGCGCCGTTGTCGCCGATCTCACGGCTCTCGCCTCGGGAACGCTCCCGGCAACCTTCTATACCACGGGATATTGGGCCGACACCAATGAAGGACCACCTCAGATATCCGCGGCGGAGACATCAAGCCGGTATTATCTACGTATCATGGCCCAGGATCGACCGGGTGTGCTGGCAAGTATTGCGTCAATACTCGGTGCAAACGGCATCAGTATCGCCAGCCTCATTCAGAACGAAAAGGCGATGACCAACGAGCTCATACCCGTTGTCATCACCACCCATATCTGCCAGGAAGCTGCGTTGGCCAAAGCGATAACCGCCATCGACGCGCTTCCCCAATGCGGTGAACAAACGGTATTTATTCCCATCGTCGACGAACATCCGGAACGGTGGGCTCGATAATCGATTTCGTTAAAAAAGGATATATATGAACTATCAGGAATTCACGGTAAACCCTCAAATACCGAAAGCGCTACGGCCCCTTGAAGACATCGCCCATAACCTCTGGTTGAGCTGGAACGATGACGCACTGAACCTTTTTACCCGCCTCGATTTTGATTCGTGGACAAGAAGCAACCAGAATCCGGTGCGCATGCTCGGCATGGTTCCCCAGGACCGCTATGAAAAAATGGCCCAGGACGACTCCTATCTCGCGGCGCTGAACCGGGTGAATGAGTCATTCAAAAAGTATATCGCCGGAAAGGAAACGTGGTTCAAGGGGAACAAAAAGAACGTCATCGCCTACTTCTCCATGGAGTATGGTCTGGACGTGAGTCTCCCCATATACTCCGGCGGACTGGGTGTGCTTTCGGGGGACCACCTCAAGTCGGCGAGCGACCTTGGATTACCCCTCGTCGGGGTGGGGCTTCTCTACCAGCAGGGCTACTTTCGGCAGTATTTGAACGCCGACGGTTTCCAGCAGGAGAGCTATCCGGAGAATGACTGGTATAACATGCCCGTCCGACGGGTTCTTGACTCCGACGGCGAGGAGATCAAGATTCACGTCGCATTTCCACACTCGGTAGTGACTGCCCGCATCTGGGAGGTCCGGGTAGGACGGATCAGCCTTTTTCTTCTCGATGCGAACATCGACGAAAACAGCGATGCTGATCGGCGTATTACGGCGACTCTCTACGGCGGCGACCGGGAGATGCGGATCAAGCAGGAAATCCTCCTCGGTATCGGCGGAATCAGGGCGCTCCGCGCCATGGGAATCAACCCGGCGGTCACCCACATGAATGAGGGACACTCCGCCTTTCTCGGTATTGAACGTATACGGGAGCTCATTCAACACCACGGCATGACCCGGCCGGAGGCGATTCAGGCTGTCTGGCCGACGAATATCTTTACCACCCACACACCGGTTCCCGCCGGAAACGAGCGATTCGGTATCGATATGATGCACAAATACTTCCATGTCATCACCGACGGGACGGGATTCAGCTGGGAGGAGTTTATCGCCCTGGGTCGGGAAAACCCGTCGGATCAACAGGAACCCTTTTGCATGACCGTCCTCGCCATTCGATTGAGCGCCTACAACAACGGCGTCAGCGAGCTCCACGGCGCAGTATCCCGGGAGATGTGGAAGCAGATCTGGCCGGATCTTCCGGAGAGCGAAGTCCCCATTACCCACATCACCAACGGCGTTCACTCCCGCAGCTTTCTCAGCCCTGAGATGAACGAGCTTCTGGACCGTTATTTCGGACCACGATTCAACGACGAGCCGACAAATATTGAAATCTGGGAACGAATGGACCGAATTTCCGATGAGGAGATCTGGCGCACCCATGAAACGCGAAAGAACAAACTCGTTGCCTTTGCCCGGCACCGCCTCAAGAAGCAACTCACGAGCCGGGGAACGAGTCAATCCAAGGCGTTATATGCCGATGAGGTTCTCTCGCCCTATACCTTTACCATAAGTTTTGCCCGGCGGTTTGCCACCTATAAGCGTGCAACCCTCCTCTTTCGCGATCCCGAACGGCTGCGACGCCTTCTGACCAATCCCGACCATCCCGTCCAGATTATCTTTGCCGGGAAGGCGCATCCCCATGACATTCCAGGCAAGAACCTCATCAAGGACATCATCCATTTCGCGGCGGATCCGGAAATCCGCAGCAAAATCGTATTTCTCGAAAACTACGACCTGGAAATCGCCAAATATCTCGTGAGCGGGAGCGACATCTGGCTCAATACGCCCAGACGCCCCATGGAAGCAAGCGGAACGAGCGGAATGAAGGCGGCTATTAACGGCGTTCTGAACTGCTCCATACTGGACGGCTGGTGGGCCGAGGGATATGACCCGGAAGTCGGATTTGCCGTCGGGGCCGGTGAGGAATACGCCGACGAAGAGATGCAGGACGAGATCGAAAGCAAACTTCTTTACGATCTCCTGGAACGGGAAATCATTCCCACCTATTACGAGCGCGGCCGGGACGGCCTGCCCCGGGAGTGGATTCGACGAATGAAGAGCTCCATGAGAAAACTGGGAGGACTCTTTTCCACGAGTCGAATGCTGACCCAGTATTCCGAGGAGTTCTACCTGCCCGCATTGAAAAACTCCGATCGCATACAAAAGAGCGAATACGCCGTATCAAAGGAACTGGCGTCTTATATCGACAATTTACGCAGCAACTGGTCGGCAGTTTCCGTCACCGATGTGGTAGGCGGCACGGGAAGGAATCTCAAAGTTGGAGAGAACTTTTCCGTTGAATGTCGGGTACAGCTGGGAGCCATCAATCCGTCGGAGGTCGCGGTCCAGCTCTACACTGGCCCGATTAACGCCGAAGGGCAGCTTTACGAGCCGAGGATCGTCGAAATGAAGACAAACAGCACCGACGAGAGAGGGTATATTTTCCGGACTAAAGTCAAATGTGAACAGGCGGGACGTCAGGGGTTTGCTATTCGAGTCGTGCCGAATCACAGGGATCTGGTTCACCCCTACGTACCTGGTTTGCTACGATGGAATGACTAACTACTGTCCACAACCGTGCGGATGGCAACGTCCTATTCCATGCTGTAACCGGGAGTTAATCGTCCGTTGATGCGATTCTCCCGCTCCGGCGTCCCCATCATCCCCATCCATACCACCCGAAGCGTATGATTCAACCTACTTCGGGTGAGAAATGTCCGGCGTGTCAGCATCCTCCGGCGTACCCGCCGCAGTCGATCACTCCCGATTCCTGCCGCCTCGCCGTGGCGCAGCACATTCCGCGGTGAGATTCGGTACTCCTTGTCCACGTTGTGCCACACCAGGTAGATCCACATCCGGGCGGTGCTCAGCGCTGCATTCCGGGCAAAACAGACCGTCTCCCGGTGGTGCTCGGCGAGATCCTTCCGGATCTCCCGATCAAGATAGTTCACCGCGAACAGGGGATTGGTCGCAGTTCGCGGTCGTCTCGAGGAAATCGTCACCTGGCGAATCCCGTCCGACTGCCACTGGCGAAGACACCGCTGGTAGGTCGGGTGTTCGTCACTGCGAAGAATCCGTCTTTCCGGTGCCACCGGGTGCCAGACCCGCACTGCCTCATGGATGAGTTCATGAAACGATCGGGCAAGTGCCCCGGGGTCAGGCGGTTCATGCACCTCGATGAGCGCCCGTTTCCGCCGCTGCCGCGCGGTCATCCTCCCGCTTCGCCGCAGGGTAACTGACGTCATTGCATAGAGATATTGCGAGTCGGCTCCGGCAAGGAGGTTGAAGGAATTCGGATGGTACTGGCTGACCCAGAAGCTCTGAAAGCCGTCAGCCACGAGGTCTTCGGCGGGAACGACGTCCTCGGTAAGCGCTCCGTGGACGGCGATACTCTGGCGGGCAAGCATCATGATCCGGTGGGTGATGGTGGTGGGAGAGACGAACAACTGCCGGGCGGCGGCACGGATGGAACAGCCGCTGACCAGCAGATTCCGCAACCGGGAGAGGCTGATGTGCTTTTTGGTGAAGTACTCGAGGGAGAAGGTTGATGCACTGAAGTGGCGTCCGCAGGTGGTACAGCGAAAGCGTTGAACGATCCCGAGCCGCCGGGAGCGATAGGTTCCGTCACGAATCCACCATGCAGATGGGGGAGACGGGTCGGGAAGGAGGGGATGTACGGAAGCGCCGCGCCAGTGTTCGGCGCAGCGGGGGTTCGGACAGAACGGGGGGTGGTCCATGGGCAGCTCCTGTATTGGGGGAGATTCCGAATCGGCAAACGGTGGTTCGGTCCCCTGACAGATACAGTGCATTTCTATCTTTCTGCTTCAGAAGTGACGATCTTCACCCGCACGGTTGTGGACAGTAATGAATGACGCCGCGGTGTCCGCGCCGTTGCTCTTACAACACGAAAGATCCGATATAGGGATCGAAAAGCACAAAGAGCACGACGAGAAGGATACCCGGCAGAAAATCTCCCGTCTTTATGGACCGTAATTCCAGGAGGTTGATGCCGATCATCACCACCATGGCGCCGCCGACACCGGATATTTCGCTGAGCATAAGGGGACTGACGTAGGGCGCGAGAAAGCCGGCGAGCAACGTCAGACCGCCCTGATAAATGAGGATGGACAACGCTGAAAATCCGACGCCTACTCCGTAGGCGGCCGTAAGTAGTATCGCCATGAAGCCGTCCATTACGGATTTCGTGAAAATGATCCCATATTCCTTTTGAACGCCGGCGCGAAACGCGCCAATGATCGCAAGGGCGCCGACGCAGAAAAGAACCGACGCGACGAGGAATCCTTCGGCGAAGCTGTGCGGCTCCGCACTTTCTCCCGTTCCCGATGTATCGGCTGCCGAACCGGCATTGCTTTTATAAAACCGATGTTTCAGCCATTCCCCGAAAGAATAAATTCGATCCTCCACCCGGAGGCTCGCTCCGATCAGACCACCCAGAACGAGGGATAAAACGAGATAGAGCGTCCGCTGTGTCTCCATTGCCATGGAAATCCCGATGAGGAGCGAGACGACGCCGATGCCGGAAAAGACTGTATGGCGAAAACGATCACCAATTGTCTTGCCCGATATCCGGCCTACAATCGTGCCAACGATAATGGCCGCTGCATTCACTATTGTTGCAATCATTGGCCGATTATATCTACCTTGAACGGCCGGTGCAAACGTGGTACGTTGCCTTTGTGAAATCGTTACGAGTGATACCCCTCATTGTCGTTGTTTTCTCCGTCTATTTTCTTGTTGGTTGCGAGACCGTTCCGGAAGAGATACCGGAAGACCTCAGCAAGGCGCAAATGTTTCAGCAGGCTCAGGAAAATGTGGACCAGGGCGACTACGAGAACGCCCTGCGTTACTACGAGGAGTTTATTCGGCGAAATCCCGCGGATACCGGCGGGATCACTGAAGCGGAATACGAAATTGCCTTTATTGCCTACAAGCGTGAGGAGTACGATCTCGCGGAACGGCGATTTACGGAGTTGCTTGACAAGTACGAGAATGTCCCGGACGGTTCACTTCCCGATTGGCCGCGGATTCTCTCTCGCCGACTCCTGGAGATCATCGAGGAGCGACAGGCGGAGGAGCTGCTCGCCATACCTGACGGGGCGAGCGGTGAAAGTCCCGCCGACGGGGGAAATGCACCCCTTTCGGAATAGTAGGAGTAATCGGTGAAAGTGCATCACGGTGAGGCCAGGGAGCTCGTAACCGACGGCAAAGAACGCTTCGAAAGCGCCCTCACCGCCTTCAGAAATACCTATCATCGGGAACCAACAGTTTTTGCCAGTGCACCAGGCCGGTGTGAAATCATCGGTAACCATACTGATCACAATGATGGCCGTGTCGTCGCCGCAGCCATCGATCTGGATGCCCTCATCGTGGCCGCGCCGTCACAGGACGGCCACTCGCGTCTGACCTCCCGGGGCTGGGAGACCCGTTTCTGCATCAACCCGCAGGAGAACCGGTCATCGGATCAAAACGATACGGAGCGACTCATGCGAGGAATCGGGGACGGCCTGGTCCGCTCCGGCCATGAGGCGCCTCCCTTTGACGCCGTTCTGGACAGTCGGGTACTTCCGGGAAGCGGATTGAGCTCTTCCGCCGCGCTGGAAATGTCGCTTATCGGTATCCACCAGGCACTCGGTTCCTATCATCTCTCCCACGTCCAACGGGCGCGGATCGGACAGTACGCCGAAAACGAACACATCGGAAAACCCTGCGGCCTCATGGACCAGATGGCGTCTTCCGTCGGCGGTTCGGTAGCGATCGACTTTTCCGATGCCGCCGATGTGAAGTACAACGAGATTGGTCTGGATTTCAGACAGTTCCACTATCAGCTTGCGGTTATAGACACCGGGGGAAATCACGCCGACCTGACCGCTCATTACGCGGCAATTCCGACTGAAATGAAGGCACTTGCCGCGCATCTCGGCGGGGAGACACTTTCACGCGCCTCAAAGGGACAACTCCTCTCCTCTCTGCCGGCATTACGGCGCTCCGTGGGCGATCGCGCGGTACTGCGGGGCATCCATTTTTTTGATGAACAGGCTCGCGTTGCCGCACTGGTAAAAGCCGCAGAAGATCGGCATTTGGAAGCGTTGTTGTCGCGTATGACTGAAAGCGGGCTTTCCAGCTGGACGTTGCTGCAGAACATCTATCCTCCGGAAAGCGAAATCGACCAGTCGATGGCGATAGGATTGACGCTGACCAGGGAGTTTTTGTCCGGCAAGGGCGCCAATGGTGCGTACCGAGTCCACGGCGGCGGATTTGCCGGAACGATTCTTGCCGTCGTTCCTGAAGACCTTTTTCCCGAATACCGGGCGATGATGAACGGCGTTTTCGGCGACGGCGCTACCCAGCCGCTTCGTATCAGCACGCACGGTCTGATTTTCGGACACCTTTGAGTCGGCAGTATACACAATCCTGTGTCACAAAACGATACAGCTCTCGCTGCCGCCGTCACAGACCCCGTGCTTTCTTGATTTCCTCCCAGGCCGCCTGTATTTCCTGGAATCTCCCTGTTGCATAGTCAACAAACTCGTCGGGAAGACCATGAGACACAATTCGGTCGGGGTGGTACTCCTGGACAAGACGGCGATAGGTGATGCGGACGGTATCATCGTCGGCGTCCGGTGTGAGCCCAAGGGTTGCATAGGCCTTGTTCGTCGCACTGGTGGTACCGACGTACCGTTGACGCAGCGCGTCCAGTTCAGCTTCGGATACGCCGAATACACCGGCAATCCTGCCTATCATCTCCTCCTCCGACGGATGGTAGTGACCGTCGGCAAGGGCGATTTGAAAGAGCATGTCCAGCATGGAGTGCCGAAGATCACGACGTCCCTGTGTCATGACGGCAAACTGTTGAGCCAGCTGCTCCACCGTGTAGGGCGAGTCCTTCGCCTCGTTGAAGACGCGTATCGCAAAGGTCCGCGTCTCACCGTGGAGACGCATATGGTCGAGAAAGGAAACGAGTTTCTCTCCCTCCGCCTGGGTAACCTGACCGTCGGCTTTCGCGAGCTTACCGAGGAGCGAAAAAAGGGTGAGAAAATACGCCGCCTGTCGCTGGTCAACGGACGGACGGCGGTAAAACGTCTCCAGCCGTTCCTGTCCCGCGTGTTCCCTGTCAAAGAGATGATGCCCCAGTGCACCGCCCGCGATCGCCCCGAGGGGGCCGCCTATCATGAGGCCGATGGTACCTCCAACCAGTTTTCCAAACCAACTCATCCCGTTTTCTGCTCCTTTTTGATACGCATCGACGCAACTTCACCGCTGATCATGCTCATGGTCGTCCCGGTACCGGGTACGGTGTATTGTCCCGCATAATAGAGGTTTCCAACCTTTTTTGACCTGTTGGCGGTCCGGAACCACGCCGTTTGAAAGAGCGTCTGTCCGAGACCAAAGGCATTACCTTTATATGCCCGGTAATCCCGTGAAAAATCATCGAGAGACATTTCCGCCTTGTAGACGAGATGCTTGCGCAGAGGCCTGCCCGTAATACGTCCCATGCGGTCCATTGCGTGGTTGAAGTAGTACTTTCTCCGTTCCCGATCATCCTCCAGTCCGGGCGCGACGGGAATGAGGAGGAAAACTGCTTCCCCGCCGGGGGGAGCACAGGAGGGATCGGTCCGTGAAGGAACGTGCAAATAGAAGAGGGGCTCGTCAATCCAGCGGGGATCCTCGTATACGGCGCTGAAGTGGTCGTCCCAGTCGGTATCAAAGAAAAAGGTATGATGAGAGAACTCATCAAGGGGACGGTCAAAACCGAGGTAAAAATTAAGCACTCCCGGTGCCAGTTGTGCCCGTTCCCATTTTCGCTCGGGAACTGAACGATACTGTTCCGGAAGTAGATTCATTTCCACAAAGGGATAGTCCGCGTTGGCTACCACGATATCCGTCGGGATCGTGGATTCACCCCCATTCTCACTTTTGACCACGACCGAACGCGCCGTACCCCCTTCAACATTGATACGAACGGCTTCATTTGAAAAATGGAATCGAACACCCAGGTTTTCCGCGACCTGTCGCATCGACTCGACAACTCTACCAAAGCCGCCCTCGGGATACCACGTCCCGAGATTGAAGTCGATGTGACTCATCAGGGTGTACATCGCCGGTGTCGATTTTGCGTTGCTCCCGAGAAAGACGACGGGAAACTCCAGCATTTTCCGGAGGTAGGGATGGCGGAAGTATCGAGCGACACGGCCGCCGTAACTCTGGGTCACGTTCAACATCGAAAGATTTGCAAGGGTCTTCATGTTAATGAAGTCGAAGAGGGAGTAGTAATTCCGGTAGATGTACTCCCCCATTGCGAAATCGTATTTCCCTTTGCATTCGGCAAGATACCGATCAAGCTTCTCCCCGGCACCGGCCTCGTAGGATTCGAAAACTGCCTTTGCATCGTCCCTGTCAACGGGCATGTCCAGGACATTCCTGGTTTCCCCCGGGAGTGAATCACCGAAATAGACGCGATAGGATGGGGTGACGCGACGTATACGGTAAAAGTCCTCCCGTCGGTGACCGAGGCGGGTAAACCATCGATCGTGCTCGTCGGGCATCCAGTACCAGCTCGGCCCCATGTCAAATCGGAATCCTTCCCCTTCCAGCACACGGGCCCGGCCGCCGACCCAGGAATTTTTCTCCAGCACCGTGACGTCATATCCCTCCTGTGCGAGAAATGCCGATGCCGAGATGCCGCCGAAACCGCTACCGATGACTATCACTTTCTTCACGAGTCTTCTCCAAATACCAGAATGTCATGAGCCGGGGATCGGTCATTCGCATCTCTCCTTCATCAAATGAACGCCGGAGATGATACGCCCGATCCAATGCGTCTTCCAGGTACCGGCGACGGATTGAAATGGTATCCACACCCCGTTTCCGTCCGACGTCAAAAAGCGTCCCGTCCGCGGCAACGTCAGTCTCATGCAGGTGAGCAAGAGCCTCGGCGATGCCGAATCCTTCAATCTCATCACTGCCGTCCCTGTGCGTCCACGCTCCGGAGGTCTGGTCAAAGACGTAGTCGTCCATGAAATAGCGGCCGTACTCCGCAACGAAGATGATCGCGTCACAGAGAAATTCGAACTCTTCATCGGTCAGCAGAAAATGAAAATTGATGCGAACCCATCCCGGTTTGAGCCCCTCCTCGCCACGACCGATACGCCGCGAATACTCTTCCGACATGGACGGATCGATATCCAGAAGCCGGTGGCCGTAGGGGCCGGCGCAGGAACACCCCGCCCGGGTCTGAATGCCGAAGAGGTCATTCAGGAGACGAACAACAAAGCGGGGATGGAGGTAGGCGTCTCCGTGACGAATGTTGAATGAACAGATTGCGAGTTGCTCCCCTTTCTGATGGGGGACGAGAAGACGTATGTGCGGAATCTCGCCAAAGCGCTCATACGCCCGGTCAAGAAGCTCCGCTTCTCTCGCCTTGATCGCATCGATACCGCATCGGTGCTGCAGATCCATTGCGAGAGCTGCACGCATCGTCTGCAGAATCGCCGGCGTTCCCGCCTGCTCCCGCAACTCCACATCGTCGATGTAGTCCTGCCGGGTGCCGCTCACAAAACGCACAGTCCCTCCTCCCGCGACGGAGGGCGGAAGATCGGAGGAGTACACCGACCGATGAACGAGAAGGATTCCGGTTGAACCGGGACCGCCGAGATATTTGTGTGGCGAAAAGAAGACACCGTCGAAGTAACTGTGCTCGTCGTGGCGGACATCGATAGCGTCATAGGGAGCCCGGGCGGAATAGTCAAAAAACGCCCGTGCACCGTACCGATGAAGCAACGCCGCGACGGCATAGACGTCAGTGCAAATGCCGGAGACGTTTGACGCCGCGGAAAATGCACCGATCTTTTCCCGGTCCGCCCACCGCGGATCCGAGAGTTTGCGTTCCAGGTCAGCCAGCGAAAGGGCGCCTTCATCATCAAGGTCGACTTCGACCACGTCGGCGATGCCCTCCCGCCATGATATTTCATTGGAGTGGTGTTCGTAGGGACCGACGAATACGACGGGCGAATCCTTGTCCACCGTGACTCTGCGACGTGTTGCCGGCGGCAGGTATATGCCCAGAATCTGTTGAAGTCGCGCGATGGCACCGGTTGAACCGGAACCGACCGGAATCAGGTAGTACGAATCATCACCGTTGAGGAGCTTCTTTATGAGCCCGATCGCCGCCGCATAGCGTTGCCCCGTCATCTTCCCTGTCGCGTCGTCTTCCGTGTGGGTGTTGGCGTAGTGGCGCAACATGTAATGGATGTACCGCTCGATCCTTTCGACGCTGCGCCCGGAAGCCGTATAGTCGCCGTAGGTAATATACCGTTCTCCATAGGGGGTGAGAATCGTTGCGTCGTTACCGATGATCTCTTCCCGTAGTTCGTCCCATCGAATGTGCATGAAGACGATTATAACCATTATTGTGAAGGGGCGTCATTGGCTTCAGGCGCCGTAACCGCTGAACTCGTTTGGATGTCGGCGGATGGGTGCGGAGATATCGGGAACCCTCATTCAAATGCGGCACCTCCAGGGCCCTCATATAGCGCTCGATGAGGGACAACGCCTCCGCCAGATCTTCCGCGTCAACACCGAGTTCCAGGGCCCCCAGGTCGGCCCGGTATTCCCGCGTCCTTGAAAGTGCAAAAAACAACACGACGGTGAATATTGGTATTGCCGAAAGATACAGGACACCTGCCAGGTACGCCGACCCTCCGGCCGCAACAAGAAGCGGAAAGAAAAACAACAGTCCCATGGTCGCCGCAAATGCGGAGAAGCGGGAAAGTCCCTGCAGCACCGAGGTGAGCGTAAAGAGTTCCAGGTCGTGATGCCGCAAATGGGCGATTTCGTGGGCGAGGACGGCCCGTACTCCCCGCCATGGAATAAACCGCAATAATCCGTGGGAAACGACGACAACGGCGCGTCGTCCGTATCCCGTCGTAAATGCCAGAGGGACGGGCGAGGGAAAACTGTAAATCTCGGGAACAAAGGGCAGTCCTCCCTTTTCCGAGAGGCGCCGGACCTCTTCATGCAGCCGTACGCCCGTCATGCCCTCGCAGGGAGCGGCCTCTGCGGGAAGCGTCGTACGGACCGACTGTATCCGCCGGGAGGTATACAACAGCACGAGTATGAGTACGAAGATCGCGGCGGTCGATCCAAGAAGGATCGCGGCGGCCCGAATAGTCAGGAAGAGGAGAATACCGGCGATCGCCGCGGTCTGCACGATGAGAATGATACGCTGTCTCAGGAACTCTCCGTTTCCCATTTCGGCCTCCATTGATATGGAAGCAATTTCCCTGCCGAGTAACGAGTTGATCCGCCGAAATTATCTATATGCAATACCGGGATTTATATCGTTCCGGAATTGACTTTACCAGGAGATCGGGCGACTTGGGTCATTTTAACGCAAGTCGCTCCGATATGTGGTTCATTTCGCGCCGGAGAGTCTTGCCGGCGGAACGTACATGGAGCTAGAAAAGGCCCTTTACCCGTTCGGTTTCCGGATCGATGTCTACGCCCCGAAAGGCGGGAATGCTCGGCAGGCCGGGCATCGTCCGAATATCGCCGGCGAGGGCGTAAATGAACCCCGCCCCGATACTTGGTCGCAGCTCCCGGATTGGAAATACGAATCCCGACGGCGCGTTCTTCAGCGCCGGATCGTGACTCAGGGAAAGATGTGTCTTCGCGATGCAAACCGGAAGCGATCCGTACCCCGCCTGTTCAAACCGGGCGATCTGCGTCCGCGCAAGGGGAGATATATCAACCCGCTCCGCCCCGTAGAGTCTGGTGGCCACCGTCGTGAGCTTCTCTTCAAGAGTCGCCGTCGTTTCATAGAGAAATCGCGGCGATTTGGGAGCATCCGCCGCCTTCGCCACCGCCCGGGCCAGCTCCTCCGCGCCCTCTCCACCTTTGGCATGATGGAACGTGACGACCGCGTCAAAGGCGCCGTTTTCCTTTGCCGAGCGGGCGATGAGATCCCATTCCGCCTGGGTATCGGTACCAAAGGCGTTGATCGCAACCACCACCGGTACGCCGAACTCGCCGGCAATACGTAAATGTGCCTGCAGATTGGCGAGCCCCGCTTCCAGGAGCTGGAGATTCTCTTCCTGATACTCCGCGGCGAGACTCTGGCCGGGAACAACTTTGGGACCGCCTCCATGCATTTTCAGCGCCCTCACCGTCGCCACGAGGACGACGACGTCCGGAAATGTCTGGGACACCCTGCACTTGATGTCGAAGAACTTCTCCATGCCGATATCGGCTCCAAACCCGCTCTCGGTAACGAGAAACGCGCCATTGGCAAGGGCGATCCGATCGGCGATGACCGACGAGTTTCCGTGGGCGATATTTGCAAAGGGTCCGGCGTGGACAAAGGCGGGTTGTCCTTCTATGGTCTGCAGCAGATTGGGCCACAGCGCGTCCCGGAGGAGAACCGTCGCGGCGCCGGCGACGCCGAGATCTTCGGTAGTAACGGGATTGCCTTTCGAATCGCTGGCGACGACGATACGGCCTATTCTGCGTCGGAGGTCCTCAAGGTCCGTCGCAAGTGCGAGGACCGCCATAAGCTCACTGGCAACGGTAATGTCAAATCCTCCCTGCCTGACGGGACCGTCGGCAAGCTCACCGAGTCCGGTAATGACGTTACGCAACGCCCGATCATTCAAATCGAGGACGCGGTTCCAGGAAATGGTATAGGGATCTATGTTCAGTTTCGACAATCCCCGTTTTTCAAAAAAGGCATCGGACCATCGTGATTCGTGGTAAATCTGATTGTCGATAGCTGCGGCGATGAGGTTATGTGCCGCAGAAATGGCGTGGATATCTCCGGTCAGGTGGAGATTAAACTCCTCCATGGGCAGAATCTGGCTGTATCCACCCCCTGCGGCGCCTCCCTTGATGCCGAAGGTCGGTCCCATGGACGGCTGGCGTATCGCACACATCGCCTTCCTGCCGATCCGTCCCAACCCCTGGGTGAGTCCGACGGTTGTCGTCGTCTTGCCTTCCCCCAGGGGTGTCGGCGTAATTGCCGTAACGTCCACGTATCGCGCGTCGGGGTGGCGCGGCGCCTTTCCAACGCCGGGGTCTACCTTGGCAACATTGCGCCCCCAGGGCAACCATTGGTCGTCCTTCAATCCCGCCGATGACGCAATCTCACCAATTCCACGCATTGTTGCAGCTTGGGCAATTTCGATATCTGATTTGTGCATATCTCCGGTATAACATGGCTAAACCGGATTCACAAGGAACAATCAGTCCACGATAAATACCGTCGAGCCCGTGGTTTCCCGGTTTTCAAGCGCCCGATGAGCTTCCGCCGCCTCCTCGAGGGTATACCGCTGATTCACGGGTATCCTGACCGCCCCGGAACGTACGACGGAAAACAACTCGTGGGAGTTTTCTTCCAGTTCTTCCCGGTCGGCGATGTAGTGGAACAGTGTCGGACGCGTCAGATACAGGGAACCGTGGCGGGAAAGGAGCACAGGGTCGAATCCATGAACGGCGCCTGAGCTTTGACCGAAGCTCACGAGGAGCCCTCGGGGCCGCAGACACTGCAGGCTCTGCTCCATCGTGTCCTTGCCGACAGAGTCGTAGACGACGGAGACACCTTTCCCTTCCGTCACCTCCCGGACGCGCTCTACCACGTTCTCCGAACGGTACAGGACGGGATAGTCGCATCCATGTTCCCGTGCAAGTTCAGCCTTTTCCGGGCTTCCCACCGTACCGATGACGGTAGCCCCGAGATATCGCGCCCATTGGCAGAGGATAAGACCGACACCGCCGGCGGCGGCGTGGACGAGGATCGTCTCCTCCGAGCTGACCGGATAGGTCTGTCGTAGAAGATATCGGGCGGTCATGCCCTTCAGCATCATTCCGGCGGCGCTTTCGAAGTCCACATCGTCGGGAATCGGGACGAGCCGATCGGCGGGAACGTTCTGGTATTGGGCGTATGCGCCAAGCCGGGTAATCACGAAGGCGACGCGCTGTCCCGTCTTCCATTGGGTGACCCCGGGTCCGATCCTGTCGACCACCCCTGCACCCTCCACACCGATGCCGCTCGGCAATCGGGGGACCGGGTAATACCCGGTACGATGATAGGTATCTATATAATTGAGTCCCGCCGCATAGACTCGTATTCGCACCTCGCCCTCCGGGGGATCCGGTTTCGGCCCCTCCGTCAGTGTCAGGACTTCAGGACCACCGTACTGTGAAAACTGAACGAACTGTGCCATAGAACCTTCCTTTCCGTTCCGTCACGATCCCACAGGGAAGTAGAATCGAATTCCCATTCCGAGACCAAACTCCTCGTCGGTGTCGGGGACAACGCCGACTCCCGGGGCAATTTCGCCGTATATCTCCACAGGGACCGAAGGAAACAGGAAGAGCGACAACGCCACGGGCAGACGGACCCCCACTTCCACGTCGGAGCCGAATCGCCCCAGCACACCGAACCCGATGGACGGGATGATATACCGGCCTCCCTCCGTCTCGATCAGGGCGAGATGATATATGATGTCGCTGTGCATGTAGAGAGAACGTTGTGCAGACAGAGACCATGCGGCTGCCGCGTCCACGGCAAACCCCGACTCGGGATACCAGAACTTGCCGGTCAACCCCGTGGGTTCTCCCACCACAAAACCTCCGCCGATGACTGCGGGACCCCGGGCGAGCCCCGCAAGATCAATGCGATCCCGTTCCTGTGCCTGGGTGTTGGCCTGCCCGAACAGCTGACCACCTCCGACGACGATGCCGATACATGCGATGAGAAACATTCTTCCCGGTAGAAAAACCGATTTCGTCATGTGAACTGGGAGAAGTATACTATATGCACGCCGTCGGGTCGAGAAATGCGGCCGGCCCCTTCAGCCCGACTGAGTCTGAGGTGAGCCGGCGGCGCAATCACTATCCTTCCACGACAAAGGTGCCCCACATACCACGGGCACGGTGATTTCCGACACTGCAGTAATATTCGAAACTTCCAGCCCGGTCGGCGACAAATTCAACCGTCTCAGAGCGTCCCGCCGGAAACTGGGAGGTCCCGGCATCAAACTCGTCCAGTCTCCAGTCATGAAAGCCGCCGGTATTCTCAAAGGTCAACCGAATCCGATCGCCCACATTCACCCTGATTTCACTGGGAATGTAGGAGAACCCGTCGTTCTTCACGGTGATTTCCTTGACCGATGCATTGCTGTCGGTAAGATCGATCACCTCCTGAGCCGTCACCAGTGCCGCTGAAAGAAGCAGCAAACCAACAAACACTATCGCTTTCTTTTTCATAACTAAAAAAATAATATTTATCGCGTCGATCGACCAGCGATCGGCAATAATTTCACTTTGGCCCTTTTTTATACATGAGAAGGAACATCGCGCCGGAGCCCACCACCGCGGCGACGATGTATTGATAGATCGTGAGGGTCATGACGGTCATCGTCCCGATTCCGGCGGCGATTTGAGCAAGACCTCCAATGACAAAGAGTTTCGGCGTCCACCACAGTGCGTTGACGACGAATGCGGCTCCCATAAGGATGAGCCAGAATCCGCCAAGGTATGCAGGCAGCCAGAAGAGCCATGGCCACACAAAGGAACCGAATGAGGCGACCATGCCGATCGCGAGGGCTACCGCCCAGAGGGTGAGGATCTTCCTCATTTTCGGTACTTTCAGTGACATGTATTTGACCATCGGTATGAGCCCGATAACGGTCAATCCAAGCCATACCCAGTTGACCCGGGGATCGGGCCAATAGTGTGTTGCCAGCCAGCCGACGAGTTCCACGACTCCCCACGTAAAAAATACGATCCTCGGTTTCGTCCAATACTTTGCCATTGTAAAATAGTAAACAATTAACGGGAGAGAGGAAACTGTGCGCGCCGTGGAATGCTACCGCCAACTATCGCGCATCACCTTGTACTTCACGGTATCGGAAGCAATCGACAAGATGATCATTGACCAGCCCGGTCGCCTGCATATGGGCGTAGACGATGGTGGGCCCGACAAAGGAAAATCCTCTGCTCTTGAGGTCTTTACTTATCGTCCGGGACAGGTCGGTCTCCGCAGGAATCTCCGAGAGCTCCCGGAAGGCGTTTATAAGCGGTCTCCCGTCGAAAAATCGCCAGATGTACCGGTCAAAGGAACCGAACTCTTCCTGCACGGCGAGAAAGGCGCGGGCGTTCCCGACGGCGGAACGGATCTTTTTGTCATTGCGAATGATTCCGGGGTCACTTTTCAGACGGACAATGTCTTCTTCTCCAAACCGCGCAACGGTGTGTGGGTCAAATCCGGCAAAACAACGCCGGTACCCTTCCCGACGTTTCAGGATCGTAAGCCAGCTCAACCCCGCCTGGGCGCCTTCCAGGATGAGAAACTCAAAATGGCGGCGTTCATCATGGACGGGGACGCCCCATTCCGTGTCGTGATAGACAACGTAGTCAGGATCATCACCGCACCATGGACATCGCGTGACACCTTCCGTCGATTTCATAGACGTCAGGATATCACGATCAGCCTTTCTGCGGTACCGGCCGCTCCACTTCAACCGCCATCCAACGCCCGGAGAAGAAGCCTATTGTGAGAATAATCGCATGCGCAACCTGATAGAGGGCAAATGCGGTCCATGCCCCCCAGATGCCGAAGTCAAAGACCCAGACGGAAAGGATCGTCGCCCCGAGAATGAAGACGACGTTTGTAGAGAACTCGGAGGCAAGCACCAGTTTTCCCCAGCCGTTATGGCTGAAGATGATTTCGAAGGAGTACCCCAGGACCTCGATAAAGAAAAAGGCGACGAAAAAATGGAGTACCGTCGTCCCCAGGGGCAGGAGATTCTCCTCAAGGGCAAAGAGACTGAGAACGCCCTCCGGGACGGACAGAAGAACCACAACGATAATCGTTCCGATAATGGCGGCGAGCAGCTGCTGCGCCGCTATGACTGTACGACTGTGCGCCCTGTCTCCCGCCCCGAGGCTGTTTCCGACAAGGATGGACGCCCCCTGGGCAAACCCACCGACCATTGTTTTATTGATCCGAAAAATACTGAAAAGCAGCGCCGTTACCGCGAGGTACTCCGTACCGAGCCGTCCAATGAGGGTCTGGTAGATAAGGAAAATGGAGAGTGCGGCGGTATTCTGCACCGCCGGCGGCACCATCACCCGTATGATGTCTTCAATCGTCTTCCTGCGGACATGGGCAAAGCGCAGGAGGCGGTACGGTCGCATCGAAGGAGCCAACTGCCCGTACAGGAGGAACAACAATGTGAGAGCCCCTTCGGAAAGGAGCGTTCCCAGAGCTGCCCCCCGTATCCCCAGGGCGGGAGCACCGAAATTTCCGAAAATAAACGCGTAGTTGAGCAGAACGTTCAGGCCGTTTCCCAGAATGGTGGCCGCCATGACGATGGATGTCCGATTGACCGCTCCAAAGAAGCCCCGGTGAGCCATCCCGAGACTCATGACGATCATGCTCCACCTGAGGACGCGTACGTACTCCATGGCGAGGGAGGCAAGGTTGCCGTCGGCAAGCAGGAGACGCAGAACCGGCCCGACGACTGTAGAAAGAATCAACGCGAGTGCGGCGGAAATCCATCCTGCGATGGCGCCGTTTGAGAGCACCCACGCCGTTTCCCGGCGCCGGGACTCCATGTCTCCTTCCCTGATCCCCGCAATCGTCTGCCTGCCGTACCGCCGGCTTGCAAGAGCCTGCACCCCCAGTGAGACGGGCCATATGAAGGTATAGAGAACGCCCGTCGCCAGGGTGGCGATACCCGCCGCAGCGAGCGTTGTGGTACCCAGACGTCCCAGCATCGCCAGGTCGACGACTTTCATGAGGTAGGTAGCCAGATTACCGGCCAGCAGGGGCGTTCCCAGCAGGACGATTCGCTTCACCGTCGAAAAAAACATGGAAGGAGGGAGTATAGCGCCGATGTAATGTGCTGTACAGTTAGGCCGCCTTCACCCCGGCGGCGTCGCGACTCCCCAGACAAATATTCCGTTCCCCCCGTCCCGCTCCACCTTCTCAAGGCGAAATCCGGCACGAGCCATCTCACCGACGGTATCCCGGTTGAGATTGCACCCCCGGGAAAGGGTATTCCAGAGAGGATTTATGGCATTAAATACCTTCGCCCGTCCCGGTTCGGGGGGCACAACGTGTTCAAGAAAGAGATACCTGCCGCCCCGTCTCAGCACGCGCGCTATTTCATCGAAGCCGCAGGGCGGACAATCGACGGAGCAGAAAAGGAGTGTCGCCACCACCGTATCAAAGGACGCGTCGGGAAAGGGCAACCCTTCGGCGTCGAGCCGCTGAACCAGGGTCTTCCGGGAGAGTTGGGGCGCAAGCTCGTCCACGCGTTTCGCCAGGGTTATACGACGATCGTCCCGGTCGCTCAACGTGAGTGAATTGACCTGTTCGGGACGGTAGTATCGTATGTTGATCCCCGTCCCTGCCCCGATCTCAAGCACGTCCCCCGTTGCCGCCGGAATGAGGCGGGAACGAATTCGATGCAGTTTCCACCGTTCCAGTGGCGCCATGAAGAGGTCAAAGGCGGCGGAGGTGGCGGTCTCGCCGATGTGACGGAGATCAGATATCCCCATCGGGAGCCTCCCGACTGAAAAAGATCCTCCCGACACGATGATCCGGGCCCGCCTCTTCCATGACCAGATCGTCCGGGCTGGATACGGGGTTTTCGGTCGGATCGCCCCGGCGACCGAACGGAGAGTCTCCTGCCTCCGTATTCGTGGCGCCCTCACCATTCCCGTCGGCAACGGGAGTGCCCAGCGTCGGAATGGAACGGAAGAGATAGCGTGTATAGGGGTGCCGGTGTTCCCTGAGGAGCGTCTTTGCCGGAGCCTCTTCCACCAGTACTCCCCGATACATGACACCGATGCGATCGCTCACATATCCTACGACGGCGAGATCGTGGGCGATAAAGACCATCGTCAGATTTCGTTCTTCCCGCAGACGGAGAAGAAGACGGAGAATCTGCCCCTGTATGGAGACATCCAGGGCGCTCACCACCTCATCACAAATGAGAACCTCCGGTTTTGTGATGAGCGCACGGGCGATTGAGATTCGCTGCCGTTGCCCGCCTGAGAAATCGGCGGGCCGTCGGTCGAGGTCATCAGGCGAGAGCCCAACCTCGTCGAGGAGTGACGCCGCCTCTTCCTCGGCCTTCCTTTTTCCCGGCCAGCTGGGAGCGTAGCGATATCCCGACAGCAGCACGTCCCGAATCGTGAGGCGGGGATTGAGGGAACGCGCCGGGTCCTGGAAGATGTAGCGTATGCGGCTTCTCAACGCCCGCAGGCCGGTACGATCGATGTGGTCAAGCTGGTAGCTCCGTCCGGACCGATCGGTATAGGAGATGCTCCCTTCGGTGAGGCGTTCCATACGCACGAGAAGGCGTGCCGTCGTCGTCTTTCCGCAGCCGGATTCACCGACGAGCCCGTAAATTTCCCCCTCCCTGATGGTGAGGGATACGCCGTTCACCGCAAAGACCGACGCGTCCTGACGGGCAAAAAAACCGGCGTGAAGGGGATACCGCTTATGGACATCCTCGAGGACGATCACAGAGGCCCCTCCGACACGATGCACCGGTAATAGAGGGTGTCATTAAAACGATCCCTCCTCAATTCAGGAACAGCGGCGGTACATCGGTCCACCACCCAGGGACAGCGCGGCGCAAAGGGACACCCCGGTTCCGGTTGAAGGGGATTCGGCGGCGTTCCGTCCAGGATTGCAAGGTCGTGCTCGCTGTGGTGGTTGCCGAAGGGGACCAGACTGCCGAGAAGTCCCGCGGTGTAGGGATGACGAGGGCGATGGAGGACCTCTCCGACGGGACCTTCTTCCATGACCATGCCGCCGTACATGACGACGATACGGTCGGCAAATCCGGATATCAGGGCGAGATTGTGGGTGATGAATATGATCGCAACGCCCCTGCTACGCCGCAGCTCTTTCAACAGCTGGATAATGCCCGCCTGTATCGTCACATCCAGCGCGGTGGTCGGCTCGTCGGCGATGAGAATGCGCGGCTCCGCGGCGAGGGCGTGTGCGATCATAATGCGCTGCAGCAGCCCCCCTGAAAACTGATGGGGGAAGTTATTGAGCCGTTCGGCGGGATTGGTGATATGCACCTCTTCAAGGAGCCTCAACGACCGACGACGGATTTCGTCATCGGTGAGCTCCGGCTGGTGTGCCCGCAGCGTCTCGGCCAGGGACTTCCCGATCGAATAGATCGGATCAAAGGAGCGGCCCGGTTCCTGAAAGATCATGGCGATCTCCCTTCCCCGAAACTCCCGCAGTTCCCGTGGCGAAAGGGTGGCAACATCACGGTTGCGATACCTGATCGTGCCGGTCCGTACCCGTCCGTTGGCGGGAATGAGTCGCATGAGGGCGTAGGCGGTTACGCTCTTGCCGCTGCCGGACTCGCCGACGATTCCGAGAATTTCGCCTTCCCGCAGATTGAAATCGACGCCCCGAACCGCCTGAAGGACCCGACTGCCTGCGGCAAAATCTACGTGCAGGTTATCGACCTGGAGAATCGCTGCGGTCCCATTGTCCGGTGACGACGAACCGGTCCCGCCGCCCTCGGATCCCGGGGACATCATTTGTCGCCTCACAGCCCAATCCTCCGCTCCCGGTAATAGGGATCAAGGACATCCCGGAGAAGGTCACCGATGAAATTGAACCCCAGGGTCGTGAGAAGTAGAAAGAGTCCGGGATAGAGAAACCACGGAAAGAGACGCAGATTGACGAGGGTCGTCACCTCCCGGTTGAGGAGACTTCCCCAGCTCACCGCCGGTTCCACGATACCCAGTCCGAGATAGCTCAGGACCGTCTCGCCGAGAATGAAGCCGGGAATGCCGAGGGTGATGCTGACGATGAGTATGGAAGACATCTGGGGAATGATATGGCGAAAGACGATGACCAGGGGCGGAATCCCTTCCAGCTGGGCGTTTACGATAAAATCCTCCCGTTTGATACTGTGCACAAGCCCCCGGATCAACCGGGCACTCCCGGGCCACCCGACAAAGGAGAGAATGACGGTAATGAGCAGAAATGACTGCCCCGAATCCATCTCCCGGGAAAGGAGACTCCGCAGAAAGAGAATCACATAGAGGCCGGGAATGAGGATAAAGAACTCTGCAAATCGCATAATGAACCAGTCCGCCCAGCCGCCGAAGTAGCCAGCCAGCCCGCCGAGCATGATTGCCAGCGTAAGGGATATGGTAATGCCGATAAATCCGATGGTCAGGGATATGCGACTTCCGTAAAGGATGCGGCTGAAGAGATCCCTCCCGAGGTTGTCGGCGCCCATCAGAAAGACCGGTTCGTTTTGATTGCTTCCGATAAAACTTCTGCCCGATGTTCCCTGATACGCCTCATCGGTGCCGAAGAGGTGCAATGTGGACGGGATGATTCCCCACAGTCGGTAGGACGGGCCGCGCACGAAGAATCGTATGGGTACATACTCGCCCTTGAGGGGTGCGTAGCGCCAGTTGACATCATCAACGAGAGCATGCCGCTGAATCTGCGGCCGGAATCCGAGCTCCCTTGAGTACAACCGAACGTTCGGCGGATGGTAGGCGCTGTCCCGAAAGACCGTCGTCGGCGTATAGGGCGACAGAAATTCGGCGATGAACATGCCGCCGTACAGCATGATCAGAATGAGGAAAGAGGCCGCCGCAACGGGCCGTTTTCTCAATGCCCGCCAGAATCGCTTCATCGTGGTACCTTCCTCATCGCCCTACCCTCATCGGTCCGCTCCGTATCGTATACGGGGATCCACCACGGCAAGAAGAATGTCGCTCACCACCATGCCGAGCAGCACAAGAAAACTTATAAACATGATATTTGCCAGGACGAGATTGACGTCTTCCTGCCGTACCGCTTCATACATGAGCCGGCCGATACCGGGATAGGAGAAAATGATCTCCAGAATGAGTGAGCCCGAAAAAAGCCCGGCAAAGAGGTTTGCACTGGATGTGATGTAGGGATTGAGGGTGTTGCGAAAGGCGTGGGCAAAGTAAATCCGCCGTTCCGATATACCACGGCTTCTGAGACTGGTGATATAGGGCTGTCCCAGCTGGTCGAGCATCGTCGCCCGTATCATGCGCATCGTACCCCCGATGCCGCCGAGGAACGCACCGATGAGGGGCAGGAGTATGTGGTAAAGGTAACTGAAGGTGAAACGAACCGCCCCTTCCGAAGGGGGAAAGTCGGGATACGCCGTGATGGGAAAAAGCCCCGAAACCGCCGCAAAGAGCTGCAGAAGAATGAGCAGGAGAATACCGGGAAACGCATGGAGGAACAGGGCTATCAGGGTGGCAACCACATCCACCTTCGTCCCCACTTTGGAACTGAAATAGATGCCCAGAGCGAAACTGATAATCGTCAGAAAAAAGAGGGATATGAGATTGAGCACCAGGGAGTTGACCATGCGATCCCGGACGAGAAAGAGAATCGGCGCACGGCTGAGAAGGCTTCTTCCAAGGTCACGCTCCACGACAACCTGCCGCAACCAGCGCATGTACTGTATATAGAAGGGTTTATCCAGTCCGAGCCGCGCCTTGGCCGCGGCGATCGCCTCTTCGGTATAGACGTTGTCGCTCTGACGGAACTCCTCCTGCATGAGCATCTGACTGCGAACGTAGTTCTCCACCACGTCACCCGGTGAGAGCGCCATGAGACCGAAAACGGCGAATCCGAGGATAAAGAGTATGGTGACCATGGAAACCATCCGCCCCGCGATAAAGGCCACGAGGGGATGGTCTCGACGGAAAATATGGAGCGGCCTCAGGACATTCATGGATTCAAATAGAAGTACTCCAGCTCGGCACCACCGAGGGTATCGAAATAGACATTATTCCATTTGTCACGTATCGCCAGGAACGAAAAGGGATGGACCGTATACATGAGGGGCAGCTCCGTCAGGAGAATCCGCTGAAACTCGTTGTAGAGACGACGCGCCTCTGACTCATCAATGGTGAAGCGAACGGCGTTGTAGAGGCGGTCGATTTCCGCCTCCCACTCGGTCGCCGGCTCCGGCTGCAGAGGATTCCAGAGATGGAAATTTCCTCCCGACTGCCAGACGTTGCTCCCTCCGGAAGGCCAGTAGTTGCTGCCGAGAGCGAGAGTCGCCGCGTCCCAGTCATAGGTATTCATCACCCGTTCCACCAGATTCTGGAAGTCCACGGGCCGAACGTTGGCGGTGATGCCGATTTCCGACAACTCGTCGGCAAAGATCGTTGCCATGTCAATGCCGATCTGACTCTCCGCTCCCATGATGATGTCAAATTCGATGTGGTTACCCGCACCGTCATACATCAGTCCGTCCTCCCCGGGGGTGATTCCGATCGATGCGAGGAGATCGATCGCCGCTTCGGGATCGTAGGTATACTCCAGACGGATTTCGGGGTCAAAAAACATATTTGCCTTTGCCGCAAAATGGTGGGCAGGAGCGGCGAGGCCGCGATATACCTGATCGACGATACGCCGGCGGTTGAGAAGAGAACTCATCGCCTGTCGGAATTCGGTCTGAATGAACCAACTGTGCTTGACGGGATCGATATTGGCGGGGTTCTGGTTGAAGACGAAAAAGGCGGAACCCAGGGATTCCCCGCCGTTAAAGACGGTGTAATCCCGATTCGGTGCGCTGACCAGTTCATCGAGCTGTTCCGGCTTCACCGAATGGGAGTCCTTCTGGCCCTCCCGGAAAAGAAGGTACTCCGTATTGTCGTCGGGAACGATGCGATAAATAAGACGTTCGATATAGGGCAGCGGAGTCCCTTCGTCGTCGGTCTTCCAGAAGTTGGGATTGCGCTGCAACACGACCCGGACGCCTGGACTGTATTCAACGATGTGAAAAGCACCGACGCTCGGTATGGAGGTGACGTCGGTGTCGACGGCGAGAATATTCAATACTCCCTCTACGCCGTTTGCCTCCTTGGCTGGTTGAAAGATATGACGCGGCCAGACGGGCATATTCGATTGAAGGATTGGATTTGACACGATTCGAGGAAAGGTAAAGACGACCGTCCGCTCGTCCACCTTTTCCACCGTTGTCCGCTCCTGACTCCCGTCGGGCATATCCACAAACTGACCGGGATAACCGGGCAGCTGGAGTTCCGCGTCGCCATCGATCTCATCGTACCAATAGACAATATCATCAGCGGTGACGGGAACCCAGCTATCCGGCGTTGAATCCGGTGTTGTCCAAAAGAGATCATCCCGCAGGGTGTAGTAGACGCGCACACGATCCTGTGCCTCATCCACTTCGATCTCGAACGTTGCGAGGGCGGGTATAAACTCCCGTTCATACGGGTCGTATTCCGCAAGATAGCTCGTCAGGGAGTCGACGATCGTCCTGCTGTCGCCGTCCCGGGCGGTGAGGGTGTTAAACGTCTTGGGATCGTTATTAATCGCCGAGACGTACTCCCCACCGACGCGTCCGATGCGGTATTCCGGCGGTCCCGGTCGGGAAACGGTCTGATCCAGAAGCTGGCTGCGCCGGTCGGTTCTCTCTTCCGCCGCACTCTCCCTGGTTATTTCCGCTTCCCCTCCACATCCCGTGAAAAGGGTCAATACAACGGCCACTGTGGCCCACGCCGCAACAGGATACTTCATAATAGTGAATAATTATACAGATACGACGGGAAAAGGGCCACGATTATGCACCAGGCTCACCTCAGGAATTGAGATAATCCACAATCCTGGCGATATCGTCCTCCACGCCGACCCCGGTCAGGAACGAGACGGAATGGATCACCGGCACCGTCCCCGTCCCGGATACAAAGGTTGTCGTCACGACAAGATCGTGTCCCGCCACCTTTGACGGGACTTCCGCCGCCTTGCACTGGGTCGTCTCCACGTCGATACCCCGTTTCCCCAACTCTTCTTCTATTTTCCGCGCCACAACGGTCGACGTGGCGATCGCCGTTCCACAGGCGACCAGTATTTTCTTTTTTCCCGCCATATTTCCGACGCTCCTTCGCGTTATCTTATTTCTTATCCTTTCGGCAGATCATCCCAGCACGCCGAAGAGTTTCAGGACACTCAACGCAACGGCCAGTACGACAATCCACCGTACGGCGGCGGCTCCCCGCTTGAAGGCGAAGCGCACACCGATGGTGACCCCCGTGATGTTTCCCAGACCGAGAAACAATCCATGAAGCCACAATACCTGACCATACCACGCAAATACCGCAATTGCAAAAAGTGAATAGAGGGCGACAACCAGTAATTTGAGGGCGTTTGTCTTAATCAGATCATAGCGATATATGACGGTAATTCCGGAAATGAGGACAAAACCGACTCCCGTCTGGACAAACCCGCCATACAACCCGATGAGAAAAAAAAGGATTACTCGCACCCACTGCGGGATTTCCGGCATCGTCATCCCACGGGGCGGTTTGGCAAAGAGCGTTACCAGAACGACAAGCAGAACGATTCCGAGGACGATGTCAAATACCCGCTCATCTATCTCCGCCGCAATGAATGCTCCGATAATCGCCCCCGTGAAGGAGGGCAGCAACATGGGAAGGGATTCGGCGATGCGGTACACGCCGCGTTTTCTGAACTGGGCGGCGCCGTATAGGGACTGCATGACAACAGCGACGCGATTGGTCGCATTTGCGATTGTCGACGGGACACCGACCATCAGCAGGGCGGGAATTGTCAAAAGCGATCCACCGCCGGCGAGGGTGTTTATGAATCCCGCCCCCGTACCGGCGAGAAACAGGATGAGAAGCTCCGGAAAGCTGAGCACACCGAATGACATCGTCAAAAGGTATCCCGTCCACCCCCTCGATGCAATACCCGCTGCAAATACGTCTGGGTTCACGTTACAATAGCCGTATGAAGAAATTAGCAGTAATAGCCGGCTGCGGCGCCGCAATGGGCCGCTCCATCGCACGCGCCTTTGCGCAGGAAGGATTGGACCTCGCGTTGATTGCACGATCCAAAGATCACCTGAAGCAAATCGGCGACGAGATAGCGGGTGAAACCGGGGGAATCTCCGTGGAGACGTACCCGGGTGACCTGACCGACCCCGGATCGGTGCATCAGGTATTCGAGGCGATACGGGAGCGACAGGGTGATCCCGATGTCCTTGTGTACAACCTTGCCACCATGGTCAAGACGCCCCCCGCGGCGCTGACGGCGCAGGAAATCCTGGACACCCTTCCGGCGATGTTCTTTGGTGCCCTCTATACAACCGCCGAGGTACTCCCGGGAATGCGCAAAAAGAAGGCGGGAACGTTGCTTTATACGGGAGGCGGTTTCGGAATCCTTCCCGCCCAATTCAGTGCGTCCCACTCCGTGGGAAAGGCGGCGCTGCGCAACTGGGTTCAGAACCTCCATCAGGAGCTCTCGCAGGAAGGGATACACGCCGCCACGGTGACGATCACCCGGCCGGTCTCCGACGGCGGTGAGTACGACAAGGCGACGATCGCCCGGCACTATGTGGAGCTCCATGTACAAAGGGCTCCCGGCTGGGACTGGGAGATCATTCACAAGGAGCTCTAGAGTCGGCGAGTAGCCCCATTACCGGCGGGGAGGGGCGGGCGGGGAGCCTCCTGCGGTGCGCTCCCCGAGCCGGCTCATCCGGTAAACTCGTTCCCTACCTTTCGTGCCCGCTGCGGTTTGTCCAGATTGACCCCCGCGGCGAGGCCGATCTCCACAAGGAGGTTCCACCCGACGGAAAGCTGGATGTAGGGGCCGAAGCCCTTCAGGGAGGGGATGCGAATGGTGGGGAATATGGTCTCCCGGTCCGCAACGGCGACAACGGTCATGCCGACGCCGTCGGAAAGAACCTCCTTGAACTTCTTCTCCTGCTCGGGAAAGGGATCGATAAGGACGACCAGCTCATCCCGTTGCATCACCTCTTCTATTCCATGGACGGCGTACGTCCCTTCGAGATAGTCCGACCGCTTGCGGGTTATCTCATTTGTCTTGAGGGTCAACTCCTCGGCAACTCCGTCGTTTCGGCCGGCAAAGTAGATCACCGGCGCCTCGACGGCGGCCCGGACAATCGCATCGGGAATCTCACTGTGGAGCGCCCGGTCGAAAGCATCGGCAAGAGCGCCGAGATCGACGAACGGGGCGGCGTTGCGACTTCCGAAGAGCACCTCATACACAAGCGCCTGTTCCACCACCGACTTGGTCGCCGCAACGGCGTTCTCCGCGCCGCATGTCAGAATGAACCTGCTGTCCGCCTTGGTGACGATCGGTGTGCCGTCGTGGGCCGCCACGCCGGTGGCGCCCTTTCGGGTGCTTTTATTAAGGAGGTGGACCCCTTCCGCGGTCTTGCCGGAGTTGGAAGCAATGAAGAGGTGGTATCCATTGAGGGCGTATTCCGCCGCCTGGCTCGCTCCCTCGGTCAGGAAGTGTTCCTTCCATCCTTCCCCGAGGGCTCGACTGATGAGTCGCTTGGCGGGAAAGATGCGGCTTGACCCCTCTCCGGACAGGAAGACGTGATCCGACGTAACCGGAATCGCGGCGGCCGTCGGGGCGTCAAAATTCCGGATGACCGACGGCGTCTCCATCATTTCGCGGCACAGGGCATAATCGGAATAGGGCGTGGTTTGCTTCATACAACGGTCTCCTTGTGATCGGAATTGTTCAGATGCGTGTCGTCACTCTGGCCGCCGACAGCGGGTATGTCAACAGCTCTCTGCAGCTTGCCACGCCGCCGCCGGAACGGTACCCTGTACGGCCAATGTTCAGAGGTGAATCTCTCCAGTTTTTACCACGTCTCGTAAAACTTGCACTTCCCATCGCGCTGCAGGCGCTCATGATGACCGTTCTCAATCTCGTGGACACCGTCATGGTCGGTCAGCTCGGGGAGGTGCAGATCGGGGCGATCGCCCTGGGCAATCAGATCTTCTTCCTTCTCATGCTCTTCCTCTTTGGAGTAGGAAGCGGCGGCGCCGTCTTCTCCTCCCAGTTCTGGGGACGGAGGGACGTCCACGGCGTCCGCAAGTCCGTTGCCATGGCGCTGATCGTCGGTATATGCGGTGCCGCCGTCTTCACCTTCCTTGCGGAAGCCTTTCCGGCGACGCTCCTCGGCTTCTTCACCAGGGACCCCCGCCGTCATATCGGAAGGGATCGGATATCTGCGCATCGTCGCGCTGAGCTACCTCTTTACCGCCGTAAGCATAAGTTTTGCCCATGGCCTGCGGAGCATCGGCGACACAAAGCTTCCGATGTACGCCACCGCCGTCTCAATAGCCCTCAACATCGTCGGCAATTACACACTCATCTTCGGGAAGTTCGGATTTCCCGCGCTGGGCGTACGGGGCGCCGCGATTTCAACGGCCGTCGCACGCCTGCTCGAGCTCCTTCTCATTCTCTTCATCGTCTATCGCCGCAACGGCCCCACCGCCGTCAAACGGGAGGATCTTCGCCTCATCGATCGGCCCTTCATCGCCTCCTATTTTCATCGGGCGACACCGGTTATTCTCAATGAAATATTCTGGTCCACCGGATTTGTCATGTACACAGTCGTCTTTGCCCGCATGGGTACACCAATTCTGGCGGCGTACAACATTTCGGACACCGTCGGACGGCTCATGCTCGTCTTTTTCATGGGAACCGGCAACGCCACGGCGGTGCTCATCGGAAACATGATCGGCGCGGGAGAACTTGGCCGGGCGGAGCGGACGGGCAATACGATCCTCTCCCTGGCGCCGCTCGTATCGGCGGTGGTCGGCATTGTCGTCTTTTTTATCGTTGCGCCTCTCGTACCGCTGCTCTTCTCGGTCAGTCCGGAAGTACGCACGCTGGTGCGACAGTTCATGAGAATGTTTGCCGTCCTCATCGTCGCCAAGGCGACAAACATGCATATAATCGTGGGCATCCTGCGCGGGGGCGGCGACACGAAGTACGCCCTGGCGATCGACATTCTGCCGCTGTGGCTCATCGGGGTGCCTGCGGCGTTCATAGCCGGACTCGTCCTGGAGGTCCCGGCGCCGCTTGTCTATCTGGCGCTCAACACTGAGGAAGTAACCCGAGTCATCATCGGGTGGCGTCGCATACGTTCAGGGGTGTGGGTGAACGACCTCATCGGGTCAACAACCCTTGAGGAGCGGTACGAGCCGGTACCTGGATATGAGAGCACCGACGTTCCTCCTCTCCCGGAACGGGAACGGGAACGATTCTGACGCCGCAACTCCTGCCGGCTGATCACGACCGGCTGAACCCGGTCCTTTGGAACCGGTCCTATTCCCACATCCCAAGCAGCTCGGACACCGGCGCACCGTCGGGAGCTACCCGCCCCTTTGCTTCATAGGGAAAAACTCCCCGGGCTGCGGCAAGGCCGGCCGCCTCGGGCGGAACGCCGGTGTCGATCTCTGAACGACAGGTGTCACGCCATCGGATACAGCGCTTCTCGCTTGGCACGTGGACGAGACCGTACTTGTGTCTGAGCAATATCGGTAGTCGTGGATTCATAATTGGAGTACCATTGTTTCATGTCCGACGGGAAATGGAAATCGCGGCAATCCGCCCGAGGGGGTCCTTCGATTCGGCGAAAACCCGCACCCCACCGTAAAATCATAGAACTTCTTGGAAAGATTCCCCCCGTAGACGCTCAGAACCGTCTCCTCCGCCTGGGCGACAAGGAGATCGCCATGAGCCTTCTCTACATGTCGGAGTTTGAACAAATCCATCTCCTTTCACTCCTGGGAGGCGCAAAAGGGGGCCGCGTCTCGGAAGAACTGCGGCGCCAGCGCCGCAGCCGTGTCGCCCCGCCCTACTATGAGGCGGCGGTACGGACGGTGGTTCGCACCCTTGAAGGGGCGTCGGTGGACGCCCCGAAGAGTTATTACCGCCCTACTGCATCATCTCCTCGAAATCGCCGGTAAACTCGGCGCTCGCGACGATCTGTCCGAGAGTCGAACGGTTGCGATCGAGACTCGTTCGGAACCCGTACCCGACGGCAAAGATAATGACTTCGTCCTGTTCATGGGCAACAAAGAAAATGCCCGACGCGTCCTGGGAGGAGTCGTCAAAGGTTACCGTCGCGACCCGGCGTCCGTCGATGTTCAACACCTCCTTTTGACTGTTCTCAAGAACACCGTCATTGGTGGAAACGATGTTGTCAAAGAGTCCGTCGAGAATTGATGATATGTCGTCGACGGGAATCCCCATCATCGTCATAAAGAAGGTCGGCATGACTCCAAGAAAGAGCGCCGTATCACCCGGTTGCAGGGTCGGCATTTCAGAATCGACGTCATCAAGCAACCCCTCCCGGTTGACCACCGCAAGACCGCCCTCCTGATCCGATACATACCAGCCGTCGGGATAGAAGATCGACAATTCCAGATCGACACTTTCGTGAGGGGAGAATCCCGAGGGAGTTGTGCCGAGCTGCGCCCAGACCGTCGTTCCCAACGTGAGAAGAACCACCAGCCAAATACATGTGCGTTTCATACCCAAGGCGTAGTCCATTCCGGTGGCGTTGTCAATCGCTGCGCTCTTGCACTTTCTGTAATATACGATTAATTTAATCAGCATATGACGGTAACGAAAGACACATTTGTCACGATTGAATATACATTCACCGCTCCCGACGGCACGCTTCTCGGCAGCAGCGATTACAGCGGACCCTTTACCTTTCGGCACGGTTACGGAGACGTCGTGGACGGGCTGGATACCCACACCGAGGGAGCCGCCACGGGGGACCACCTCACCTTTGTCGTTGATCCCGACGAGGGATACGGGGCCAGGGATGAGGGAAAGGTACGACGTATCGCAAAAGACGCCCTGCCCCTCGGACGGGATCCCGAGCCGGGACTCAGAGTGAGCGTGGGCGATACGATACTGATCATCACCGAGGTCACCGAGGACGAAATCGTCCTTGACGGCAACCATCCCCTCGCGGGTGTCCCCCTTCATTTTGACCTGACCATTACCGACATCTCTCTTGAAGATCCCCGGGCGGGACATTCCTGCGGATGCGGCGGGACGTGCAGCTGCGCCTCCTGAGCGCGCACCTGCGAGCCCCTGGGAGGGGCATTTCAAAACGGCGGTCATGGTTTACAATGAGACCATGACTATCAAAGAAGACATAGCAAAGACCCTGGAGCAGGAAGAGCGCATCCGCTTTCCGGACTTCACCCATGACCTCGCCTACACAATCGGTACGGCGTTGCGGGAGGAGGCGCGGCGGCGCAACGTGGGCGTGACGATCGATATCCGCGCCTGGGGTCAGCTCCTCTTCCACTGCGCAATGGAGGGAACCGCTCCCGACAACGACCGCTGGATCGAACGAAAAATCGCGGTGGTTCAGCGTTTCCAGAAAAGCTCTTTTCTGGTGGGACGGGAGCTTGCGGCGAAAAAAATGAACATAGAAGAGCGGTTCTTTGTCAGTTCATTTGAATTCAGTCCCCACGGGGGATCATTCCCCATCAGGCTGCAGAAGGGGGGCGTCATCGGTACGGTCACCGTTTCGGGACTCACCCAGGAAGAGGACCACGAGCTGGTCACGACCGTTCTTGAACGTTATATCGACGGCGGAGACGCAATCGATGGGTAACGATCGACGGGTGGGAATCAAACATCGCATAGCCCACCCGCGGGACCTCCTGGTGGCGATGATGGACCGGGTTTACCGGTTCGGCATGACCACGACGTCCGGCGGCAATCTGAGCCTCCTCGATGAAGAGGGAGCGATGTGGATCACCCCGGGCGGCGTGGACAAGGGGTCCCTCGGACGGGAGGATATCGTAAAGGTTCTTCCCGACGGCACGACGGAGGGACGCCACAAACCGTCATCGGAATACCCCTTTCACCGGGCGATATACGCGGCGAGACCCGACATCAGAGCGATCGTCCACGCCCATCCACCCACCCTGGTCAGTTTTTCCGCGGTACGGCAGCCGGTGCAGACCCGGGTCGTACCCAATGCACACCTCATTTGCGGCGACTGTCCCGTGGTACCCTACGCCGCTCCGGGAAGTGAAGAGCTGGGCAGAAAGATCGCCGATCAGTTTGCCGCAGGATCAGACGTGGTCCTCCTTGAAAACCACGGCACCGTGACGGCGGGGGCGGACATTTTTGAGGCCTTCATGCGCTTTGAGACACTCGACTTCTGCGCGCGCCTGGAGGTACGGGCGTCGCGACTCGGCGAGATAACCCTCCTCTCCGATGAAGAAATTGCCGAAGTCCACACAAAGGCACCGGTGATCGAGACCTTTTCCCACACCGAACATTCGACAAAAGAAAAGGAACTTCGCCGGGAGATCACGGACATCGTACACCGGTCGTACGAGCAGCTTCTCATGACGAGTACGGAAGGAACCGTATCGGCTCGCATCGACGGCGACTCCTTTCTCATCACCCCCTACGGGTACGACCGGAAACTTCTGGAACCGGCGGACATGGTCCTTGTCCGCGGTGATCGCGCCGAGGAAGGAAGACCGGCAAGCCGATCCGCCCGCCTGCACAGCGCCCTGTACGCGGCACACCCCGATCTGAACGCGATTATCGTCGCCCATCCGCCGGCGATGATGGCATTTGCCGTCACCCATGAGCCTTTTGACTCCAGGGTCATTCCGGAGAGCTACATATTACTCAGGGATATCGAGCAGCTGCCCTACGGCATCTCATATCGGGACTACAACGCCGTCGTTGCGGCGATCGGGCCGGCAACACCCAACGTCATCATTCGCAATGAGGCGTTGATCGTCACCGGAAGCTCCCTCCTCCAGGCATTTGATCGGCTGGAGGTCGCCGAATACACAGCGGAATCGATCCTGATGGCAAAGGCACTCGGTCCGGTCGTGGCCATCGGCGACGACGACATACGGGATCTGGAAAGGGCATTTTCCCTTCCGCCCCGGGAATGAACGGGGAGAAAGATCCGCGATGATGGGCCGTTCGCTCCTTCCCCTGCTCTTTGCGATACCCTTTACCCTGTACGGGGCGATCGCCCTTCCCCTGACGCAACGGTTCTTCCTTCCCCCGCCTGAGACGATCACGCGCCTTATCGCCTATTCCCGCAACCAGCCCGCACCGGCGGAGCCGGTCCTGTACGATGTCGAATACCACTCGGACCTGCTGCGGAGGTACAGACTGGACATCTACGGTCCCCTTGACGGCAGCGCCGCCTCTCCCGCCGACGCCTCTCCCGCCGACGATTCTCCCACCGGCAATGCACCCCCCGACGTGTCGGCCGCGTTTCGCGCCGCCGCACCGGTCATCGTCTTTTACCACGGCGGGTCGTGGCTGAGGGGCGACAAGATCACCATTCGCGTCATCGACCGCTTCCTTCGGCGCATGCGCAGCAGGGGGTGGTATGTGGTATCAGTCAATTACACAACCTCCCTCCTCAGGGGAATAGGCGGTCCCGTCGGACTCGCCCGCAGCGCCTACGGGTGGGTTGTGGAAAACGCCGACCTGTACGGCTGGGACAGCAGCCGGATCGGTCTCTACGGCATCTCGTCGGGAGGACATGTCGCCCTCATGACGGCGGCGTCCCCGGGCAAAGAATTTTCCTCCCTTCCCAACGGCTTCACCGACTCCTCGAGGACCCGCCCCGCCTTTGTCCTTGCCGAGTGCGCTCCCACCGACCTTGTCGCCATGCGGGAGGGCGACGCCTTTGAAAACTCAGGCAGTTTTCGGCTCTTTCCGCGACGCAGACTGAAGAAGCTCAGCCCCATTCAACGCGTCTCTCCGCACATGCCGCCGGTCCTGCTCTACCACGGCGACGCTGATCGGACGGTGGACGTCGACCAGTCCATCCGGTACGCCGCCGCGCTGAACGACGCCGGCGGAGACGCGGAACTCCACATATGGCCAGGTGGTGACCACGCCTTTCTCAACTACTCAGACGCCCAGTGGGACGAGCAGGAGCAGATCGCGTTGCGGTGGATGGAGGAGCGCTTCCGGTAGGTGCCTCCAATAGGTGCTTCCAATAACGGTCCGGTCCCCCTATGATAGCTCCATGCACCCCATGCGCCGGCAGGACAAGCTCATAACGTCCGAGGAAGAAATCGAATCGATCCTGAAGACGGCCCCCGTCTGTCATCTCGCCCTTCACGACGATCCCTACCCGTACGTCATCCCCCTGAATTTCGGGTATAGACGAACCCGCGGGGTCGCACCGGGCGCCGGTCGGGAAGAGCTCGGCACCCTCTTTTTCCACGGTGCCTCCGCCGGGCGCAAGATCGAGCTCATACGCCGCAATCCCCACGGGGGATTCTCAATAGACACCGACCACAAACTCATCACCGCCGCGGAAGCCAATCGATTTACCATGCACTATCGCAGCGTCGTCGGTGCGGGACGGATCGCCATCCTGACCGATCCCGATGAAAAACGGGAGGGCCTCGACGCGATCATGGCGCACTACTCGGAGCGGACGGACTGGGTGTACCCGGACGGCATGGTCGCGGCGGTCGCCGTATTTGCCCTGTATATCGATGAGCTGTCGGGGAAGAAATCACCGCCGGGAAAATGAGACCTCCCCGTTCCCGAGCCGTCTCTTATCGCGACGCGCCTCCCCATCGTTCCCAGCTGACGATCTCGTCAAGTGATTTACGCCGCTTCCGTTTCTCCCCGGTCTCGCCCGCCGCGGGATACCCTATAGGCAGAAGCTGTACAACCTCCCACCCCTCGGGAACACCCGCGATCCGCCCCGCCAGGACGGGATCGAAGGAACCGATCCAGCAGCTTCCTATGCCTTCCGCCGCCGCGATGAGGGTGATGTGGTCGATGAGGATCGCCACGTCCACAGGCATGCGCGGCTGTCCGCACCGCATCGTCCCCATCGAAGCATCCCCGCACACCACGAGAACCGCGGGAGCCTCGCCCACAAAGCGCTGATTTGCACATTCAACCCCCAGTTGCCGTCGCCGTTCTCCGTCGCGTACGACGACGACATGCCATTCCTGACCATTTTTGGCGGAAGGGGCAAGACGGGCGGAGTCCAGAATGCGCCTGATCGTCTCCTCGTCCACCTCCCGGTTCTCCCAGGACCGGACGCTTTTTCGCAAACGCACAACGTCATGTATATCCATTCTCCCATGGTACTTCACCGGAGGCGGGATTAAAAGTTGACTGATTAACTAACCTATACGACAATACAAACGGCCGACGACCGATTTACGGCGGAGCGATACGCGAGGAGGACCGCATGAACGAGAGCTACAAGCCCGATTTTCCCTGGAACACGTCGGCGCATATACCGGATCTGGAGAGCTATGAGAAGCTGTACCGGAAGAGCGTCGAGGATCCCGATACATTCTGGGCGGAGCAGGCCCGGGAGGTGCTCACCTGGGAGCGCGACTTCCACACCGTCTCGGACAGCAGCATGGCCGACGGAACGATCGCCTGGTTTCTCGGCGGACGGCTCAATGCCGCCTATAACTGCATTGACCGTCACCTCGGAACGCGGGGAGACCAGACCGCCATTCTCTGGGAAGGGGACAAGCCGGAGGAGGTACGTTCAATTACCTATCGGCAGCTTCGGGACGACGTCTCCCGCATGGCCAATGTGCTGCGCAGGTACGGCGTACGCAAGGGTGACCGCGTCGCAATCTATCTGCCCATGATTCCCGAGGCGGCGATGGCGATGCTCGCCTGTGCCAGGATCGGCGCCGTCCACACCGTCGTCTTTGCCGGTTTCAGCGCCGACGCCCTCCGTGACCGGATTCTTGACGCCGACGCCGTCGCGGTGATAACCGCCGACCAGGGGCTACGCGGCGGCAAGGTCATACCCCTCAAGCGCACGGTTGACGAAGCGGTCATGGCCACCCCGACGGTACGGAACGTCTTCGTCACAAAGCGCACCGGTGTGAAGGTGCCGTTTTTTCCGCCCCGGGATGTCGACCTTGACGAGGCGATGGCACAACAGCGTCCGTATTGCCCCGTGGAACCGATGGACGCGGAGGACCTCCTTTTTCTGCTCTATACATCGGGCAGCACGGGCAAGCCGAAAGGAATCGCCCACTCGACGGCGGGCTACCTTCTCTATACCGCCCTCACCCACCGTTACGTCTTTGACTATCGGGAAGGGGACATCTACGCATGTGTCGCCGACGTGGGGTGGATCACCGGTCACAGTTATATCGTATACGGCCCCCTCGTGAACGGAGCGACAACCTTCATGTTTGAGTCGACGCCGGTCTATCCCGATCCCGGCCGCTACTGGGACATGGTCGAGCGCCACAGGATCACCCAGTTCTACACCGCGCCGACGGCTCTCCGCGCCGTCGCGAGGGAGGGAAACGACTGGGTCACCAGGTACGACCGCTCAAGCCTGCGCATTCTCGGAACGGTCGGAGAACCGATCAACCCCGATACGTGGGAATGGTATCATCGGGTGGTGGGTGAGGAACGGTGCGCCATCGTCGATACGTGGTGGCAGACGGAGACGGGAGGAATCATGATCACTCCCCTCCCCGGCGCAACGCCGACCAAACCGGGATCCGCTACCCTTCCCTTTTTCGGTATTCAGCCGGTTGTCCTCGATGAAAAGGGGAATGAACAAACGGGCAACGATATTTCGGGGCTTCTGGCCGTCAAAAAGCCGTGGCCGGGGATGGTGCGGACCATACAGGATGACCATCCCCGCTTCCTTTCCACCTATCTCACACCCTATCGGGGATACTACTTTACCGGCGACGGGTGCAAACGGGATACCGACGGCTACTACTGGATAACCGGCCGTGTGGACGACGTCATCAATGTGAGCGGTCATCGCATGGGAACCGCCGAGGTGGAGTCGGCGCTCGTGAATCACCCGGCCTGTGCGGAGGCCGCCGTCGTCGCCTTCCCTCATGAAATCAAGGGACAGGGTATCTTTGCCTACGTCGTCCTTGCGGAAGGATGGGAACAGGATGCGGAACTCGTCGGGGAACTCCGCGGCGAGGTCCGACACCGCATCGGCCCGATCGCCGCGCCGGACCACATTCTCATCGCCAAGGGGCTCCCGAAGACCCGCTCCGGCAAGATTATGCGCCGTATCCTGCGAAAGATCGCGGAGCGGAAACCCGACGACGTCGGTGACGTCAGCACCCTTGCCGATCCGGGGGTGGTCGAAGCACTCGTCGAGGCTCGAATGGCACTTCCCGACGAGTGTCTCACCCTGGCGGGGTGCTTTGACTGAAGCCGAACATCGGCTGCACCACCCCGCAGGTTGACCTATACCTCGTTCCGGACGACCCGTTCTCCCGGCCGGAGCGCCTGGTATATGAAGCGCGCCGCCGGCGTCGCGACGCCGTAGTGCTCGCCAAGCCTGATAATTGCGCCGGTCTGCGCCTCCAGTTCCGAAGGCTTTCCCGCGGCAACGTCCCGCTGCATCGAGGCGGTGCCCGTCGACGCCACACGGTCATACATTGCAATCGTATCCTCTTCAATGGTTTGTGGTAACGGGACGCCCGCCGCGCGTCCCACCGCGACCGCTTCATGGAGCACGGAAAGGAGAAGCTCCCGGGACTCCGCGGTTTCCCGCATGACCCCTATGGATACCCGTGTAACCGACCCAACACTGCTCCATGGAGCGATGAAGACAAACTTCTGCCACAGCGCGGTGTGAATGTTTTCGGGTACCTCGACGGTAAGGCCTTTACACGCTGAAAAGTCGTCATATATCTGCAGAACCCGCTCACTCCGGCGGTTGTCCAGTTCCCCGAATCGAATCACCGGATCGATGCCGGCGTGACGAATTTTCCCGGGCGCCTCGATCATGCTCACGATTGCACACAATCCGCCGAGCACGTGCTCGTTCCCGAGAACCTGTGAAAGAATACCCGCCGCTTCAACGCCGTTGGCGAGCGGCAATACCACGGTGCCGGGACCGATGAGCGGGCTGATCGCCTCCGCCGCCTCTGCAAGCTGCCACGCCTTCACACCCAGGATAACCACATCCACCGGCCCCGCCTCCGCGGCGGAGGACGTACACTGCACGGGAGAGATTGTGAAATCTCCCGACACGCTCGACACGACAAGGCCGTCCCGGCGCAACGCATCGAGGTGGGCGCCCCGGGCGATGAAGACGACGTCCCGACCGGACTCCGCCAGTCGGCCGCCAAAATATCCTCCAACACCTCCCGTTCCAAAGACTGCATATCGCATTTTTTCCTCTCTTTCATTTAGTTGACGTTTCTACTAAGGTTTCGGACCTTCTACAGAGCCAATACGAAAATAGGCGGCGTGGGCCGGATATTTTCGTTCTTTCCCGTACCCCAACGGTACGGGAAACGCATTGGAAATGACCAGACAATTCAAGGAGAGTTGATCATGACATCTGTAAACGGCATACATCATATCACCGCAATCGCCGGTGCGCCGCAAGAAAATCTCGATTTCTACGTTGGAGTACTGGGTTTGCGCCTGGTTAAAAAGTCGATCAATCAGGATGCCCCCGACACGTACCACCTCTTTTTTGCAGACGATGAGGGTCATCCCGGAACGGATCTCACCTTTTTCCCGTGGCCCGCCATGGGCCCGGGGCGTATCGGTGCGGGTGTATGGGGAGAGGTCAGTTTTGTCGTTCCGCCGGATGCTCTCGACTGGTGGGAACGCCGCCTCACCGACGCCGGTGTGACCGTGGGGCCCCGGGAGGAGCGATTCGGTGAAACGGTCCTGCCCTTTTCCGATCCCCACGGAATGTCCCTCTCCCTTGTCGCGACCGAGCCGTACAGTACCTTCGAATTTTCACCTTGGAAGAATTCACCGGTCCCGGAAGAGCGGCAAATTCGCGCATTGGGGGCGGTGACGATCACCCTTCGATCGGAAGCGGCAACCGCGGACTTTCTCGGAGGTGCCTTTGGATTCACCTTCCGCAAGGAGGAGCGGGGACGCCGCAGATATGCCGTCGGTGAAGGGCTCGGCGGCCAGCGTCTCGATATCCTTGTCGATCCCGATGCACCGAGGGGAACATGGGGGGTCGGATCGGTCCATCACGTGGCGTTTCGCGTCCCCGACGACCGGAGCGAGCTCGCCGTGGAACGACAGATCATTGAAAACGGCGGACGCACCTCAGGCGTCGTCGATCGTTTCTGGTTCAAGTCGGTGTACGTTCGGGAACCTTCGGGAGCGCTCTGTGAAATCGCCACCGACGGCCCCGGCTTCGGCGTCGATGAAGACATGGATCATCTGGGAGAGACGCTGGTCCTCCCTCCCTGGTACGAAGAACAACGCGCGGCGATAGAGGCGACCCTCCCGACGCTGCGCAGCGCCTCCCGGGCAACCCGGGCATGAAAGGAATCGATATGGAACCACAACGTCCTGTATACCCAATGGAAAAACTTGCGGGTTTTACCTATGTCACGTCGCCTCCCGGCCGTCATGGTGAGGCCGTCGGATTCACCGCTGCGGCGGAGCAGTCGATTATCGGCGCCGGCGGAACGGAAGAGGAGCGATCACCGACGACCCTACTCCTTCTTCACGGTACCGGCGGCGACGAATATGATTTACTGGAATTGGGGGGCCACATCGCCCCGACCGCTCTCCTCGTGAGTCCCCGGGGCCGGGCACCGGAAAACGGCATGAACAGGTGGTTTGCCCGTCACGCCGCCGGCGTCCTTGACGTGGACGACATACGGAGACGGGCGGAGGAGCTGCGGCTGTTCATCAGGGAACTTTCTGAAAAACGGGACATTGCGGGGGAGAACCTCTGGATGCTCGGGTTCTCCAACGGCGCAAATATGGCGGCGGCGATGCTACTGCTCTATCCCGATGTCGCCGCCGGCGCGGTTCTGTTGCGCCCGATGCTTCCACTGACTCCCGACCAAAACCCCGATCTCACGGGAAAACCGGTATTCATCGCCGCAGGGCGCCGGGATACGATGATTCCCCGGGAGTCGACGGAACGGCTCATTGAGATTCTGGAAGAGAGCGGAGCCGACCTCACGGCACTCTGGAGTGACGGAGGTCATCAGTTCTCAATGGAAGAGGTGACGGAGGCGACACGATGGTACGCCCGCTCCACCCCGGTCCGTTAGAACGCCCCGTCGGTATCCACCCTTCAGCGGTAGTACGACGCAACAAGGGCGTCGAGCACTCGGTTCGTTCGTGCACCGCTCGTGGCGGTAGTCGGCGCAGGGGCGCCGCCCCTGATCTCTTCAAGAATCAGCTCGATGAGCGGCTGATGCACGTGTTCAGGAAAGGGGCGACGGACCATTTCGACGGTGACTCCGTCCTTCGTCAAACGGGCGGGGGCGTCATCAAATGTTGAAAACTCGATCGTCCCCTCGCTGCCGCGAATGACCGTCCGGTCCACTTCCATCCGTCCGGAAAAGTCCCATATGGCGGCGCCGACGGCGGGACCGCCCGTGGTGAACGCCGCAGTCACCACGTCCTCCGCGTCATAGTCGCCGGCACGATTGACCGCGACGGCGTGAACGGAGGACAAGGGCCCGAGGAACCAGTCCACCAGATCAAGCATGTGGCTGCCCATATCGGCGACGATTCCCGCGCCCGCCGATTCCGGATTGACCCGCCACAACTCATTGTCGCCTGAGCCGCTGTAGCGGTCACGATTCTGGCTGAACTCCACAATGACGCTGTTCGGCGTTCCGATCGCTCCCGAGTCCAGGGCGTCCTTGATATCGATGAATTTCTGTAGTCCCCGGCGATAGTAAGCGACCCAGAGGGAAACGCCGTTTGCCCGGGCGCATTCAATCATTGCGTCGCAATCGACCGCACTGGTGGCCATCGGTTTTTCAACAAGCACCGATTTCCCCGCGTTCATCGCCGCCTCGGCAAATTGCCGATGAAGATGGGGCGGTGTGGCGACATACACGACATCGACCTCCGGATCGTGTATCAATCGTTCCGGATCGGTGTACCACCGCCCGACGTTGTGGCGGGCCGCAAAATCCCGGGCCGCCTCTTCACTTCGTTTGGTGATCGCAGTGAGCCGGGACCCCGGCGCTTTGTAGAGACCGGGACCGCTCTTTTTTTCACAGACGTCACCGGCACCGATAATTCCCCACCGTACCATTTCGCTCATAAGTCAACTCCAACTGCTTCCGCGGTTTTTCTGATTCCCTCGACGATCGCGTCTGAAAGGACGACGCCGTCCCGCATCTGCTGCGCTTTCAGCTGAAGGGCGCGGTCTCCGGGAACACGGACACGCTCATACCCTTCCCGAGGTTCGGCGGCGCGACAGGCGGCAGTCGTCCACGCCATTTCCGCTTCAAGATTCTCAAGACCGCCGAAAGCCTCCGGGTCAAAAAGCTGTACAAAAACCGACGTACCCCAGTTGGTCGGTCCATTCCGACGTCCAAACCCGGCGAGCCCCGACGTCAGAGCTTCCACCATCAGTCCAAGAGCGTATCCCTTGTATCCCGCGTCGATACCGCCGAGAGGCAAAATCGTACCGGGAGGGTCGCCGCTCAATGCCGCCGGATCATCAGTCGCGTTGCCCTCACCGTCGAGGAGCCATCGCCCGGGAAGCGGAGTATTCTGCCGTCGGTGCGCATTTACGACGCCGGCAGCGGTCACGGAGGTGCTGATATCGACAATAATGGGCCCCGACGGTCCGGCGGGAACACCGATGGCAACGGGATTGGGGGAGTACACCGCCGTCCTGCCGCCGAAGGGCGCAACGATCGCCGCGTTTGGGTCGGAAGCGGCGATGATCGCAATCTTTCCTCTCTCGATCACCCGGGGCATGTACGCCGCAAGGCATCCGATATGGTGTGCGCGTCGTATCGCAAAGGTGACAACGGGTGTGTCATCAATTCTCCTCAACCCTTCATCGATTGCGCGGGCCGTCAGAAAGACGCCCGACGAATAGGCACCGTCCCAGACGACGGCGCCGGGGCGATCGCTTATCGTATCGTAGACGCCGCCGGTGCCCATTTTTCCGGATCGGAGTTCCGCTGCATACGGGGGCACGAGGGCCAATCCGTGGGTGGAATGGCCCATAAGGTCGGCTTCTACAAGGATCGTTGCAACGATCGCCGCGACATCCCGTTCCATTCCCGCGGCATGCAGTATTTCTGTCGCCCATGCATGCAGCTGTTGATGTGGAAATACATTCATTGTCGTCTCTCTTTCACGTCGTTTCCCGCAGAATCAGTTCCGGGTATATCAGCATCTGGGCGGGAACGTCCCGTTGTCTGAGAATGTCCGCCATCGTTCTGGCAAGCATAATGCCCGTTGTCTCTTCCTTGTTGTCCACCACCGTCAGGGCGGGACTGGAAATCCGGGAAAAGACCGTATTGTTGAAGCCGATGATCTCGACGTCGTCGGGCACCCGGACCCCCCGTTCCTGAAACCGTCGCATTGCCCCGAGGCAGGTGAGATCGTCGCAGCCGGTAAGCGCCCGGAAGGGAACGCCCCGGTCCAACAATGTGTCCGCCGCGGTGACTCCCCCCTCGATTCCGCTCGTGGTCCGCACGACGAGTTCCTTGGTATAAGGGATGTTGTATTCTTCAAGTTTATCCCTGTAGACGCGCTGCTTCCCGTAACCTACCGTGGTTTCGTAATCCTGAACGAAGGCGACCTCACGGATTCCCTTTTCTCCCACAAAATAGTCCATGGCAAGGACGATACCGTGAGTCTCTTCGGTGGAAATGTTGTAGATATTGGGTCTGCGGATCGTGGTATTGTGCATAACCACGGGCGTGTTCCTGAGGAATCTGTCGATGCTCGTCTCTATGACCGCGCAGGAAAGAATGGAACCGACCATAATAACGCCGTCCACCTGCTTTTCCGCAAGGACACGGATATAGTCGACCATCTTCTCACTGTCATAGCCGGTATTACAGAGAATCGCGTTATACCCGTAGGCGCTCAACTTCTGTTCAATGGTGAAGGCGATGTTTGCATAGTGCAAATGACGAATGTCGAGCACCATGACGCCGATAGCACGGGTTGATTTATTCACGAGGCTCTGGGCAACCGCGCTGGGGACGTAGTTATGCTTCTCCAATACGGCGAGCACCCGCTCCCGTGTATCCTTTTTCACATTGGGGTGGTTGTTCAGGACACGGGATACCGTCGAGATCGAGACGCCCGCTTTGGCTGCAATATCGTAAATATTCACATCGGTACCGCTACACGAGCTCTCCCGCTATTTTGACAACTATTTTTTTTATCCGTTTCACCTGGTCCTTCCTGCAACCCGGTCTGTGGATCTCCCCGGGAAAGAAGACGACGAAATCGCCGCGCTGCAGGGGGAATTCCACCTCTTCGTCCATGCTATCATAGAAACCGATGTCCCGATCGGCAAACTGATCATCCGCGATGGGTTGATCCGTCGGGTGAACGCGGCAGTAGACCGTCTCTTCCCCGGTTATTGAGAAGTGAATATCGAGTTTTTTACGGTGTATCTCCGCCTTGGCATCGGATTTTTCCCTTGTGGTTAGATCGATAACCTGAACGGAAAAATCCCTGTCAGGCTCATAGACGCCGAAATCGAGGGCCTCAAGGTCGGTCTCCTTGAGATAGGTCAACGCCCGTTGTATCACCGGCGGCGTGGTAGCCACGCTTACCGGCAGGTTGATGTTTCCATAGATCATGTGTGCCTCATGCTCATCTGACGGGAAAGAAAAGGCAGGACCCGAAAGTCCTGCCTTGCTCTGCAGTTACCGCGCGGAATTATTCCGCTGCGGCGAGAACGGCGTCAATGAGGCCGTTCTGGTATTTTGCCTCGTACTCGTCCCAGAGGGAGCTGGTTGCTTCCCGGAATGCGTCGAGATCTGCAACGTCGTTGAATTCAACCCCTTCTTCAAGGAGCGCTTCAACGGCTGCTGCGGAATTCTCCGCCCAGATACCACGTTCATACTCGACCGCCTTCTGAGCCTCTTCCCGGATGATCGCCTTGTCGGCGTCGGAAAGCTTTGCCCACGTCTTGGCCGAAATGGCGAAGAGGTCGGGGGTCATGAAGTGGCGCGTCCAGGAGACGTACTTTGTCACTTCATGGAGACGCAGGGTGTAGAGGGTGATGGGGCTGTTTTCCCAGCCGTCAAGAACGCCCTGCTCCAGTGCCGAGTATACGTCGGCCTGGCTCATGGGAGTTGCGATTGCGCCCATGCGGTTGATTCCTTCCAGGGTGATATTGGTAGGAATGGTCCGGATCTTCAGACCGTTGAGGTCCGACGGACGATTGATGGGACGTACGTTGTTCATGAGACTTCTGGATCCGCCGTAGAAGTATCCGAGGGGAACAAAGCCCTTCTCGAGAAGCGCGTCGGCGAGGATATCACCGGGCTCTCCATTGAGAGACGCATAGAGGTGTTCTTCCGACTGGAAGAGGAACGCCAGGGCGAGGACTTCCATTTCCGGAACGTAGTTTGCAAAGGCGCCGGCAAACTGGTTGGCCATGTCGATGGTGCCGAGTTGCACACCTTCAACCATTTCCTCGTTTCCACCAAGCTGACTATTGGGGAAAATTTCCACCGAAATACGCCCCTCGGTCCGCTCGGCAACGCCGTCTGAAAAAACCTGCAACGCCATGTTCATGGGGTGATCCATGGGCAGGGTGTTTGTGACTCTGAGTGTCATCGGCTTATCTGCCGAAGATCCTTCACCCTGTCCGCCGGCAAACACGAACGTTGCGACGAGGGCCAATACCAGTACTGCACCAAACTTCTTCATAAAACCTCCAGAAGAATTTTTTTATCGGATATACCCGGTCAGACCAGGTATCCAGAGCGAAATTGCGGGTATAAAGATGACCAGGAGCAACACAAGCACCATGGAACCGATATACCTCATATAGGTACCCATCATGTCGCTCAGCCTGGCGCCGGAAATACCCGATGCGACAAAGAGGGCGACACCGACAGGGGGCGTACATTGACCGATCGCCATATTGACGATCGTCATGACGCCGAAATGAATGGGATGAATCCCCAGGGTCTGAACCACCGGCCAGATGATGGGAACGACGATGATAATGATCGCGGAAGGATCAAGAAAGGTTCCCAGGACGACAAAGAGCAAGTTGATCAGTATCAGGAGCAACCACTTGCTGTCGGTGATTGAGACGAGAAAATTGGCGATCTGCGTCGGTATCTGCTCCGCTGCAAGGACCCATCCGAAACTGGCGGCTGCGGCGATTGTAAGAACCACGACTCCCGTTGTGAGCGCCGACTTGACGAGCACTTTCGGCAGATCCCTGAATTTCAGTTCCTTGTAGACGAAGAATCCGACGATAAAGGCGTAGAGCGCCGCGACGACGGACGCCTCGGTGGCGGTAAAGATGCCGGCGGTGATTCCCCCGACGATGATGACCACCGTAAAGAGGGCGAGAAAGGAATCCGCAAAGGAACGGAGCATCTCCCGCACCGTCGCCCTCGGCTCGGGATCGATCTTTCTGACTTTGGTATAAATGATGTTCACCGCCATGAGAAAGACACCGATGAGAACACCCGGAAGGATTCCACCCATGAACATTCCGCCGATTGATATACCTGCGGTTACACCCAGGATAATCATGGGGATGCTCGGGGGAATGACGATTCCGATGGAGCCTGCAGTTGCCATGACGCTGGTAGCGATATCCTTCCCGTAGCCCTTGCGCTTCATCGCGGGAATCAGGAGGCTTCCGACGGCTGCCGTATCCGCCGCCGCTGCGCCTGAAAGACCGGCAAAGAACATGGCAGCCATGACGCTCGCGTTGGCAAGGCCGCCTCGTATGTGGCCGATGATGTTGGAGGCAAAGGTTACCAGGCGCCGGGAAATTCCGCCGCTGTCCATGAAGCCCCCCGCCAGAATGAAGAAGGGTACGGCGATCAGGCTGAAATTGCTGCTGGCACGGAACATCTTCACGACAATTGCAAAGAGATCGATATCGCTGAATACCGCCATGGAAACGACCGTGGAAATGAGGAGGGAAAAGGATACCGGCATTTCCAGGATCAGCAGGACGACAAAGGTCAAAAACAGTGTGGCAATCATTCGTCGTCCTCCACCTCTTCAGATTCGATGTTGAGAATCACTTCCGTCGTCTTCTCGACTCCGTGAATGAAAATGAACGCACCCGCCACGGGCATCGCGAGATACGCCCAGAACATTGAAATCGGAAGAATATTCATACGCTGTATCGTGTTTGCCAGGGCCAGTCGCGTTCCCATGACCAGAAGAAAGAGCGAAAATATGCAAATGAGCAGCCAGATCAGGATACGGACTCCCTTGAGCAGCCGGGGGGAAAAGTGCTTTGTCACCAGATCAACCGAAAAATGGGAGTTTGTATAGATCGCCATACTGGCGCCCATAAAGCTCGCCCATGTAAAGGAATAGGTGAGAAGCTCCTCGGACCACCCGATCGGCGCCTTTAATACAAAGCGGGAAAAAACCTGGAGAAAGCCGAAGACGAGCATCCCCACCATGAGGATGACGAGGACGGACTTCTCAACCACGAGAATCGCGTGGTTGATATACCCCATCACCCGTACAATAGATTCGGACCGTTGAGTCACGACTGCCTCCTATTCCTGTGAAAGAAAGTCGTAAATTGTCTTGGGAATGGAGATACCCTTGATGAGGGACTCTTTCATCGTCTGCGCTTCAATTTCACCGGGCAGTTTCACACCCTCAAATCCGGGCGCCGGCTGCTGAGCGTGGAGTTCGTCGATCATCTGCTGCGCCGTGGCGTAGACATTTTCGCCGATGAAAATTGTCGGGTCGATGACCAGGTGAAAACTTGAAAGGTTGCGATACGTCTCGAGCTGCGCGTACATCGGACGAACGTGAGGACCGAATACGCCGCCCACAAGCAGTCCCGTCAGCGCCTCCACCATCATGTTGATGCCGTATCCCTTGTGTCCGCCGAAGGGGAAGAGGGAGAACGCCGCGTCGGCGTCGGTGGTGGGCTCTCCGTCCTTGGTGACCGCCCACCCCTCGGGGAATGGCGATCTTCTTTTCCCGGGCGTAGAAAATCTTGCCGAAGGCTACCTCGCTGGTTGCCATGTCCAGAAGCATGGAGTCGGTCCGGCCGGGAAAGCCGAATGCGAAGGGGTTGGTGCCGAAAAAGGGCTTCCCCCCGCCGAAAGGAACGACACATGCATCGGTGTTGGCGGTAACCATCGCCATCATTTTTTCGTTGATCGCCATGTCGACGTAATATGCGAGGGCGCCGCAATGGCTGCTGTTCTGAATGCCCACGAGACCGATACCGTGCGTGCGCGCCGCTTCAATGGCAAACTGGGTCGCCTTTTTTGCAGCCACGTGACCGATACCACCGTCGGCGTTGATCAGTCCCACGGCGGGGCGTATCTGTTGTACCGACAGGTCGGGATTCAGATTCATGCCGCCTTTGCGCACGCGATTGGCGTAATGCTCAACCCGCAGGACGCCGTGGGAGTGGGTACCCCTCAAATCGGCAAAAATAAGGACGTCCGCGACCACCCGGGCGTCTTCTTCAGTCATGCCTACTTCCGTAAGACGACGAACGACCATCGTCTCCAATTCATTCTTCTGTAGGGTTACCATTTCGTCGGACATATACGCATCTCCATTTGTGATTCGTTGCATAAAAACGCAGCCGGTTTATGGCAGCGCTTTCATAATTTATTTTCAGTGTGGACCGATCTTACCGCGGGTTTCGGGGTAATGCAAGGAAAATCATCGCGAATTTCCGCCGAATATCGGTATTCCCCGTCTCAACGGCGATTTTCTCTTGAAAAAAAGGAAGATTGAGCACATCATAATTAGAAGCGTTTTCAAGACACATTTCCGACTCGGCGGGTATGGCGACGACACCGGACGCTTCACCCGGGTCGCTATGATAGAATGCAGACGAGAGGAACGGACCGTTCAGGACAGCCGTTCCGCCAAAAAAAATAGATCAGGAGAGGTTTGGCAATGCAATTACGACCTGCAAAGGACTGTATGTGGGACGAGTTGTCCCTTGGTGAGGTGATGATCCGACTCGACCCGGGTGAGGGACGGGTACGGACAACCAGAATGTTCCACGTATGGGAGGGCGGAGGCGAGTACAACGTTGCCCGGGGACTCCGCCGCGCCTTTGGCCTGCGTACGGCAGTGGTGACCGCGCTGGCGGACAATGATGTTGGCCGTCTTCTTGAGGATCTCATGCTCCAGGGTGGTGTCGATCTGCGCCACGTCAGGTGGATGCCTTACGACGGGATCGGCCGGGACGTGAGAATCGGGCTCAACTTCACCGAACGGGGCTTCGGCGTCCGCGGAGCGGTGGGTACCTCCGATCGCGCCCGTTCAGCCGCATCGGCGCTGAAGAAGGGCGATATCGACTGGGAACACATCTTCGGGACCGAAGGGGTACGGTGGTTTCATACCGGAGGAATCTATGCGGGCCTCTCGGAAACGACGCCGGACGTGCTCATTGAGGCGGTGAAGGCGGCGAAGAAGCACGGCACCATCGTGAGCTACGACCTCAACTACCGATCCTCCCTCTGGAAGGCCTTGGGCGGACCAAAGGCGGCTCAGGAAGTGAACAAACAGATCGCCCCGTACGTGGACGTCCTCATCGGAAATGAAGAGGATTTCAGCGTGGGTCTCGGATTCGAAATCGATGCATCGGACAACCTGACCGACCTGGATGAGTCCAGCTACGAAAAGATGATAGAGGCGGTGACAAAGAAATATCCGAATGTTCACGCCGTGGCGATCGACGCTCAGGGAAGTGCATACCGCGACGGTGAACGACTGGAAGGCGCTCCTCTGGACGGGAGGCACCTTTTACCGTTCCATGGAGCTCCCGAAGCTCGAAATTCTTGACCGCGTCGGCGGGGGCGACAGCTTTGCATCGGGCATGATCTACGGATTCCTCAATGAAATGGATCCCCAGAAATGCGTCAATTTCGGCGTCGCCCACGGCGCACTTGGCAATGACGACGCCCGGCGACACCTCCATGGCGTCCCTCAAGGAAGTTGAAAAAACTGGTATCCGGCGGCAGCGCCCGGGTCGATCGCTGACAATAAACCGACAGAATAGGAGACAGACCACATGAATCCCATATTGGAACAACTGGAGTAACAGCCGGCCCATCGTCCCGGTCATCAAACTCGACAACCCCAGGAACGCGGTGCCCCTCATGGGAGCCCTCGCCGACGGTGGCCTCCCCGTCGCGGAGATCACCTTTCGTGCCGCCGGGCGCCGATGAGGCGATACGGCGCGCCACCGAAGGTGCTCCCAACGTGCTGGTGGGGGCCGGAACGGTCCTCACCGTGGATCAGGTCAAGCAGGCGGTAGACGCCGGCGCCGCGCGTACATCGTCACCCCCGGCTTTAATCCGAAAGTGGTTGAATACTGCGTGACCAACAACATCGTCATCACCCCCGGCGTCAACAACCCCACCGGCGTGGAACAGGGTCTTGAGTTCGGCCTGGAGGTGTTGAAGTTCTTTCCCGCCGAAGCGTCAGGCGGCGTGAAGATGCTGAAGGCCCTGGGCGGCCCCTACGCGCAGGTGCGATTTGTACCCACCGAGAGGCGTGTCCCTGGCCAATCTCAAGGAGTACCTCTCGCTGAAGAACGTCGCCGCCGTGGGCGGAAGCTGGGTCGTTCCGGCGGATGCCGTGGAAGCGGGAGATTTCGGGAAGATTCGGAATCTTACCGCCGAGTCGGTACAGGCGGTGCGGGCGGCGCGCAGTGGCGGAAAATAATACTCCCGTCGTCCTGGTGACGACGACATCATTTCAGGACACCCCGGGCACTCACCACGAGCTCCTCGCGAGGAAGGGGTGGGAGATACGTACCGCCCGGGGACCGCTGAAGGAGAAGGAAATGGTCGGCCTCATATCGGGGGTGACGGGCCTTCTCTGCGGAGACGACGAAATAACCGAGGCGGTCCTCACGGCGGGCCGTCCCGCCCTCATGGTGATCAGCAAGTACGGCATCGGAGTGGATAAGATTGAGGTGGAGGCGGCGACGCGGCACGGCCTGCCCGTCTGTTATACGCCGGGAGTCAACCACGTCACCGTGGCGGAACACACCTTTGCCCTCCTCCTCACCCTTGAAAAGAATATCGTCGATGAGGCGTCCATCACCCGCAACGGCGGATGGAAGCGTCTCATCGGCCATGAAATTGCCGGAAAAACGATGGGCATCGTCGGTCTCGGCCGTATCGGAAAAGAGGTGGCCCTCCGGGCGCGCGCCTTCGGCCTCACCGTCGTCGGCTATGACACCTACTGGCCCGGGGAATTTGCCGCCGAGCACGGCATCGCCCGGGCGGACTCCCTCTCCGACCTCCTCCCCCAGAGCGATATCATCTCCCTGCATACAAACCTCACCGACGAGACGCGTCATATGATCGATGCAGGCACCCTTGCGCGCATGAAGGAAGGGGCGATCATCATCAACTGCGCCCGGGGCGAGCTCGTCGATTCCGTCGCCGTGGCGGAGAGTCTGCGATCGGGCCGCCTGGGCGGCTACGGCGCGGATGTTCTGGACGCGGAGCCGCCGCCGCCCAACCATCCCCTCCTCTCCGCACCGCGCTGCATCGTCACCCCCCACATCGCCTCCCGGACCTATGAGAGCGTGGTTCGACAGGCGACGATGGCGGTGGAGAATCTCATTCTGGTGATGGAAGGAAAGGAACCGCTGGCGGCGGTGAACCGATAACGCCCCGCCGAGGCGGGTGCCCGGCGGCGCGCTTCCGTGAAGGGCGCCGCCGGCCCCTTCTTTCTTGCGACCAGCCGGACAGAACGCACGTTCGAACTATAAACGTCCCTAGACCTCTATCAGGTTTTCCATGATGAAGGCGCGCCGCTCGGGGGTGTTCTTGCCCATGTAGAACTCAAGCGTCTCCTGAATGCCCTTGATCGTCTTGACGTTGACCGGGACGATACGCATGTCCTCGCCGATGAACTGCCCGAACTCCTTGGGTGAGATCTCTCCCAGTCCCTTGAAGCGGGTCACCTCGGCGCCGCGGATATCCCGGAGTGCCGCGTCCCTCTCAGCCGGGGAGTAGCAGTATCGCGTCTCCCGCTTGTTCCGGACGCGGAAGAGGGGCGTCTCCAGGATGTATATGTGTCCCGAGACGACGAGCTCCTCAAAGTACTGCAGGAAGAAGGTGAGCAGGAGGTTGCGTATGTGAAAGCCGTCGTGGTCGGCGTCGGTGGTGACGACGATGCGGTTGTATCGCAACCCCGAGACGTCTTCCTCTATGCCGAGAGCCATCATCATGTTGTAGAGCTCTTCGTTGCGGTAGATGTCGCTGCGCTTGCGGGAGAACATGTTCTGCGGCTTGCCCCGGAGGCTGAATATCGCCTGGGTGTGGACGTTGCGGGAGGCGACCATGCTTCCCGTGGCGCTGTCGCCCTCGGTGATGAAGAGCGTCGATTCCTCGGCGAGCTTGTGCTTGTCCCCCAGATGGTACTTGCAGTCCTTGAGCTTGGGTATCTTGAGGGCGATCTTTTTGGCCGCCTCCCTGCTCTCCTTGCGGACGGCGTTGAGTTCTTTCCGCAGTTTTTCGTTCTGGGTGATCTTCTGTTCCAGACGCTTTGCGGCGTCCTTGTTCTTGTGGAGGAAGTCAACCACCGCCAGACGCACCTCGTTGACGATCCACGACCGCACGTCGGAGTTGCCGAGCTTGTTCTTGGTCTGCCCCTCAAACTGGGGATCCTTGATGCGTATCGCCACCGCGCCGGCGATGCCCTCCCTGACGTCCTCACCGGCGTAGTTCTTTTTGTAGAACTCGTTGACGCCCTTGAGGATGCCCTCCCGGAAGGCGCTTTGGTGGGTGCCGCCGTCGGAGGTGAACTGGCCGTTGACGAAGGACCAGTATGTCTCGCCGTAGTTGGTGGTGTGGGTGAAGGAGAATTCCAGCCGATCCTGCCTGAGATGGGCGGGCTCGTAGAGTCCGGCGTCTCCCACTTCCGCGGCGAGGAGGTCCCGCAGGCCCCCTTCGGAGTGGATCTTTTCCTTGTTGTAGAGGATGGTGAGGCCGGCGTTGAGGTAGGCGTAGTTCCACAGCCGCTGGAGGATGAACTCCTCGTTGTAGCCGTAGTCGCCGAAGAGCTCGTGGTCGGGACGGAACTGAATGTACGTGCCGTCGCGGTACTTGTCGGTCTTGCCCTTTTTTTCCTTTTGCAGTTCTCCCCGCTTGAAGGTCGCTTCCGCGTACTTTCCCTCACGGAAGGAGACGGCGTGGAAGTACTCCGAGAGGGCGTTGACCGCCTTGGTGCCGACGCCGTTGAGCCCCACCGAGAACTGGAAGACCTCGTCGTTGTACTTGGCGCCGGTGTTGATGCGACTCACCGCGTCGGTGAGCTTTCCCAGGGGGATGCCGCGGCCGTAGTCACGGACGGTAATGGTTCCGTCGTCGTCCCGTTTTATCTCGATGCGCTTGCCGTGTCCCATGATGAACTCATCGATGGAGTTGTCCACCACCTCCTTGAGGAGGATGTATATTCCGTCGTTGAAGTTCTTCCCGTCTCCCAACCGTCCGATGTACATGCCGCTTCTCAGACGGATATGTTCCAGACTTGAGAGCGTCTTTATGGAGTTCTCATCATACGTGGCCATTGGAAAGACCATACCACACCGGAGGGACGGTAGTCATTAATGTTGTATAGTGTATGGCGATGACTCACCGGTATGATCCGCTCCGGAAGGTGCCGTTACGGAAAACGCCGTGGCTGACACGTTCACTCTTCATTCTCTCGCTCTCCCTCGTCCTCTCCGCCGCGGGATGTACTTCATTGACGGGAATCTCCGGCGGCACCGGTGACGGCCGCGACGGCTCCTCCACCCAGGACACGGAAGCGGGGGCGGACGACTCCGGGGAATCGGAACCGGCGGCCGCCGACGGGGAAGCGGTGAGCGGTGATGTCACCGAGGAGGATGGACGGTTCATTCGGGTGACCGAAGAGTACTGGATTCAGACGCCCTGGTTCGGCGTAAGCTCTCTCATCCTCACCGTGAAACGGCTGCCCGGCCCGTCGGCCATCATTGTCAGTCCCGACAGCATTCTTGCCGGTACGATGTCCGTCCTGCCCGAGGTTGTCCACGAGCTTCCGGCCGATCACCCGTCGCAGCCGAGTCAGAGTGAGTGTGAGTTTTCATCTGGGCGACGTTCCGCCCTTTATCGATCCCCGGCAGTACGCCGGGGGTGGAAACTGATCCGCCCCGCCGTTACTGATCCCGCCAGTATCGGGAGGTGAAGAGGACGAGGACTGTATAGATTTCAAGCCGTCCCAGCATCATGATGACACTGAGATATCCCTTGAGCCATCCGGGGAAGAGTGCGTAATTGAGGGTCGGGCCGATCTTGCCAAAACCGGGGCCGATATTTCCCAGCGTTGCCAGTGCGGTGGTCAGTGATGTGAGGATGTCGTAGTCCGCCGCCGCCACGATGACTGTCGTGACGATAAGCAGCACCATGTAGAGCATCACGAAACCGGTAATCGCGTAGACGATATCCTTCCGCAACCGCTCACCGTTGAGGCGGATTGTGAACACTCCCCGTGGATATACGAGGTAGCGCATTTCGTTCCAACCCTGTTTGATCATGGTGGTGATACGGACCACCTTGATTCCTCCCCCCGTTGACCCGGAGCACCCGCCGATGAACATGAGGGCAAAGAGCATGATCTGGGACAGATAGGGCCAGGCGGCAAAGTCCGCCGTTGCATATCCCGTGGTGGTAAGGATACTGGCAACCTGAAAGGAGGCAAACCGGAGACTCGTCCCGACCGTTCCGTAGCGGGGAAGCAGTCCGACGGTGGTGACGACCGTCGCAACGGCGAAAATGAGAAGGTACGCCTTCAGTTCCGTGTCCCTGCTGATCGCCTTCACCCGCCCGAGGGCGATACGGTAATACATGACGAAGTTGATCCCCGCAAGAACCATGAAAACGGTTATCACGCCGTCAATATAGGCGGAATCATAGTAACCGACGCTTGTATTCTTGGGGGAGAATCCCCCCGTTGCCATGGTTCCGAAGGTATGGGTCAGCGCGTCAAAGAGGTTCAGTCCGCCCGCCATGAGAAGGATCGTTTCCAGTGCGCTCAGGGCGATATAGGATATCCAGAGGATCTTGGCAGTCTCGGTGACCTTGGGGGTGAGTTTGTCCACCCGCGGACCCGGCGCCTCCGCCTTGAGAAGCTGCAGCCCTCCAATGCCCAGGAGCGGGAATATGGCCACCGTGAGCACGATGATGCCCATTCCACCCAGCCAGTGCGTCATGGAGCGCCAGAAGAGCATTGACCGGGGAAGCCCTTCTATCTCCGTGAGAATTGACGCCCCCGTCGTGGTGAATCCGCTCATCGTCTCAAAGAAGGCATCCACATAGTTCGGTATCGCCCCGGAAAGGTAAAAAGGCAACGCCCCGAAGGCGGATACCGCAAGCCACCCCGCAGAGACCATGAAGAAGCCGTCACGGGTCGACACGTTGTCGTATTCCCGGTTGGAAATCGTCAAATACGCGCCTGCGACGACTACCACCCCTACAACGGGGGCGACAAGGGGTATGATCGTGCCCCGTTCACCGTCCAGCACCGCCCACGCAACGGAGAGGAGCATGAAGGCGGAGACCACGAGGAGCAGGATCAGAACAAACCGCAGAATCAGATTGACGTTGAGAATCGTCGGTCCGCCTGACGTCATTTGGTGAAAAGCTCCTGCACCCGGTCGGCGTCCTCCTTCTTGACGACGACCACGAGGTGGTCGTCACCGCGAATGACGTTATCCCCGCCGGGAACGATGCTTTCACCCGCCCGCTCAAGAGCGACGATGAGGGTGTCTTTGGGGAGGGGAAGATCCTTGATCGCCTTACCCACCGCGCGGCTTTCCGTCAGTACGGTGAGCTCGATCGCTTCTATACGGCCGTCACTGATTGTGTGAAGACTCCGCACCGCGCCGCTGCGAATAAAGCGCAGAATCGTCGTGACGATTGCATTTTTCTGACTCACCGATACATCGATCCCCAATTGTGCCGCAATGGGTGCGTACCCGGACCGGTTCACGAGCACCACCGCTCGCCGTACCCCGAGGCTCTTGGCATAGAGGGCGGTGACGATATTGAGTTCCTGATTGTCCGTTGCGGCAATGACGAGATCAGAGTTGGTGAAATGCTGTTCCTCAAATGCGCCGTCGTCGGAGATATCGGCGTTAATGACCAATGCGCCGGGGAAGTCGTCGACCAGCGCCTTGCACCGATTGTAATCCCGGTCGACGATCTTCAGCATTCGCTCTTCGTGTTTTGTCATGCGCCGGGTAAAGCGCTGAAAGAGGGTCTGATGTTCTTTGCCGAGGATGTGGGATGCAACCTGCCTGCCGATCCGCCCCCCGCCGACGAGGATGATCCGTTTCAGGTCCCGTCGCCCCTTGCCGACATGCTCATAGATGCGTTCGAAATCGGCCTCATCGGCAACCATGTAGATGATATCCCCCGCCTCGAGACGGGTGGTTCCCGAAGGAATGATATAGCGGTTCTCCCGCATCACCACGGCGATGAGAAAGGTCCCCGGCAGCAGTTGGGCAAGTTCCTGCAGGTTGTGGCCGGTGAGCATGCCGTCACGTTCCACAACCAGGGTTCGGATCTGCACATTGGACTGTTCAAAGGACATGATGTCACTCACTGCCCCGAAGTCTATAGCCCGCATGATCGCCCGGGCCGCTTCAATTTCCGGATTAACGACGAAATCGATACCGAGAAAGCGCTTTTCCGAGAGCCGGCTCGTGTGATAGTCGAAATTGCGCACCCGGGCAATCTTTGCCCGGACCTTGAACTCCGCCGACACGATCCCGCAGGCGATCATATTGACCTCGTCGGAATCGGTGGCGGCGACAAAAAAATCGGCGGTGTCCGTTCCCGCCTCTTTGAGGACGTCAATGCTCGTGCCTTCACCGACGACCACCATGCAATCCAGAAATTCCTGGACTTTGTGAGCGATATCCGGATTCTTTTCCACAAGGACGACGTCTTTCTTCTCGCTGATCAGTTGGCGTGCGAGTTGGTAGCCTACCGCCCCCGCGCCGATGATGACGACCTTCATGACCGTACCGTTATACCAGTTTGTCCGCGCCTCCGCCACCCTTGTACGGCGGAGTCAAAGATATTACACTGAGGTGGTGGAACGAGAAATCGACAAAGTTAGATACAAGACCGTAGAAGGCACGCGACAGGACCACGACGTCACCATTTTTTCCCTTTCGACCTGTGCGTTTTGCCGAAGGGCGATCGAATTCCTGAAGAACAACGACGTACAATTTCGGTTTGCCCATCTCGATTTAATCGACGTGGAAACGAAACGGGCGGTAAAACGGGAACTTTCGGAACGCTTTGACAATATCGTTGTCTTTCCCATTCTCGTTGTCGACGACGAAAAGGCGTATTCCGGGTTTACCGAGTCGGTGTGGGCCAACGCACTCGACCTGGATTAACACGCCTTCATTTGTGTGGGTATGAGTAAAAAGCGCACTCTCCAACAGACGGAACTGTTCATCAACAACGCCGCCGCCCATTACGGGTGGGCGCCGCGCCCCGACGATGACTTCCGGAAAACAATCGCAGAAGGTCTCACGACAAACGCGAACCGCTTCGGATATTACCTCTGTCCCTGCCGCGACGGCGACGGAGACCGTCAAGCAGACGACGACATCGTCTGCCCCTGTATTTACGCCAAAAAGGATATCGAAGAGTACGGTCAGTGCTTTTGCGGTCTCTTTCTCTCCAAAGAGAAGGCAGCATCGGGGGACACCGAGGTGGGACAGATCCCGGAACGTCGAGGGACATGATCACCGCCTATCAGTTCATGCGGATCGTCGAGATTCGCACCAAACTCATAAGTATGTCCGGTTTTCTCCTCGGGGCTGCGTATGCGTGGTACGTCGGGGACGCTCTCTCCCTCCCGGTATTCTTCGTCATGGCCGCGGCGGTACTTGCGGTGGACATGGCGACCACCGGATTCAATACCTTCTTTGATTTTTTTCACGGCGTCGACCGCCGGGGAATCAACAGGGAAGAAGACAAGGTCCTTGTCCATCAGGGCGTTCCCGCCGGGACGGCGCTGATAATTTCGGTACTGCTCTACCTTCTTGCCATGGTTCTCGGAGTGGTCCTGGCGTTCATGACCAGTTTCTGGGTCATCGTCATCGGTGCGGTGTGCATGGCGATCGGCTTCCTCTACAACGCCGGACCGCTGCCCCTTTCCCGAACTCCGATGGGAGAGGTTTTTGCCGGCGGCTTTCTGGGATGGGTTCTGGTGACGCTCACGATTTTTGTCTTTCTCGGTTCCGAAATGGGCTCCGCGTCATTCCTCATCGGACTTCCGTCGATGCTCCTCGTGGGATCGATCCTGACCGTGAATAATACCTGTGATATTCAGGGTGATGCCGCGGCGGGACGACGGACCCTTTCCATCCTGCTTGGGAAAAAGGGCGGGGAGGCGCTCGTATACGTGCAGGGAGCCGCCGCATTCGCGATCGTCGCCGTGTACGCCTTCCAGGGGGTGGTGCCTGTGTATGTGATCTGGGGGGTGCTGCCCGCGGGAGTCCTCAGTATTCCCGTATACCTCGCCATGCACCGCCGGGGCTATTCTCACGCGACAAAAGGGCCCTCCATGGGCTCTATTTCCCGGGTTTTTCTCTATTATTCTCTCGGTTTTCTCATTCCCCTTCTCTACGCGGCGGCGGCCGATTCCGTCGGCTACTGACGGACGACATCTTTCCGCTTTCTTGAATACACACCTGGAATAGACGAGAATTCGGACACATGCTCTTTATCGACCTGATTCAGAACGTCGCCCTGCTCCTTGCGTTGTCGGTCGGGTATGACATTCTTTCCCGTTATCTCCCGGAAGATGCCACGCTTTCCCGCGTTTTTTCCGGTGTGCTCTTCGGGGGGATCGCCGTCATCGGGATGATGACCCCCATGACGTTTGCACCCGGACTGGTGTATGACGGTCGTTCCATCGTACTCACGGCGGCGGGGTATATCGCCGGCCCCATCGCCGCCGTCATCGCGGCAGGTATCGCGGGGGCGTACCGCATTTTCCTCGGCGGAATCGGAACGATTCCGGGGATTCTCGTGATTATCGAATCTACAATTCTTGGAACGGCGGCGTGGTATCTCAGGCGCGTAGACTCCCGGATGGAGCGCCCTCTTTACATCTGGACGCTCGGAATCGCCGTTCACGCCCTCATGCTGCTGAGCCAGCTTATTTTACCCGGTGGCCTGGGGTGGGTCGTCATCCGCAGGATCGGCGTCGTGGTCATCATCCTTTATTCCGCGGCACTGCAGGTGGTGCTCACGGTCTTTTTTGACCGGCAGCGGCAGAAAGCGCTCATGGAGGAACTCAAGGTCAAGGAAGCCGAATACCGGGCACTCTTTGAAAACAGACACGCACCGATGCTGGTCATTGATTTTGAGACGGGACAGATTGTAAACGCAAATGCGGCGGCGGAAGCATTTTATGGCTGGACGGTTGCGGAACTGCGATCGATGTACATCTTTCATATAAACACACTCGGGACCGACCGGATACGTCGCGACATGGAACGCGTCCGGGAGAATCGACAGAACCGTTTTGAGTTTCGCCATCGCAGAAAGGACGGATCCGTCAGGGAGGTGGCGGTCTTCAGCGGCACCGTCTCGATTCAAGGTAAATTGCGCATTTATTCAATTATCGAAGACATCACCGACCGGAAACGAGCTGAAGAGGAGATCAGAAAGTCCGCGGAAGAGCGGGAAGTCCTCCTCCGGGAAATCCACCACCGCGTCCGGAACAACCTCGCCGCGGTCAGCGGCCTCATCAATCTGCAGGTCCACGGATTGAGCGGCGAGATCACCTCCCTCACACCGCTGGAACAGACGCGGGACCGCATCATGGTAATGGGCATGATTCACGACATGCTGTACCAGACACACGACTACACCGCCGTCGATTTTTCAGCCTTTCTCCGTCAGCTCGCATCTCATGTCCTTGCGGACCCCCGAAACGACAACATCGACATTTCCGTTGACGGTGATCAATTGCACCTCGACATGACCCAGGCGGTGCCGCTGGGGATCGCCGTCAACGAGGCCGTTACCAACGTCGTCACCCACGCATTCCCCGGACGCAATGAGGACAATCGGGGTCTCCTGAACATAGATCTGCGTTCCAGGGGTGATACATTTTCGGTCACCCTTGAAGACAACGGCGTCGGCATACCCGCGGAACTGGAACGGGAGAACGCCCTTGGATTTCAGCTTATGGAGTCCCTGGTCGAACAAATCGGCGGCTCCCTGTCGGTCACCACGGCACCACACGGCGGCTGCGTCGTAATGATCACCGGAATGCTCCGCAGTCGTCCAGCCGACCGCTTTTGAATTGTCATTGTCCCCTTTTTGACATACTATGAGGCATCTCAATGGAATCCTCCGGAACTGCGTCTACCATACTGGAACCTCTCAGGGCACGTCTTCTGAAGGTATTACTCTCGGTCAGCCTGTTTGCCGCATTCCCCGCGCTGGCGACGGGTCTCTACGCGTCGCTGGTGGGTGGTGTGTATTTCATAATGCTCGCCGATGTCGTCGCCTATCTTGCGCTTATTGCGGCATTTATTCTGCTCTCCCACCGGTACACCTACTCGGCGACCATTTTTGTCTATTCCGTAACCGCTCTGGGAATAATTCTGCTCTTCTTCGTCGGGACGGAGGGTGCGTCGGTATTGTGGCTCGGGGCGGCTGTGTTTATGGCGACGCTCTTTTTAAACGATCGCCACGTCATCGCCGTCTTTTCCCTCACAGGCATCGCGCTGACGGCGACGACGATTCTCCTCTTTCGGGATGCACTGCCGTGGAGCATCCCCATACACGGCTGGCTTGCAGTCATCGGATCGTATCTCGGCATCGTGGTTTTTCTCTCGGCGGGGGTGCGATTTCTTCTCAACCGGCTCTCCGACGCAATCATGCGGGAACAATCCCTCAATCGGGAGATTCAACACCGCGTGCGCAACAACCTCCAGCTGGTAGAGAGCTTTCTTGCCATTGAATCGGGAGGAGTGAAGCAGTCGGAAACGACGATTACCCTCCAGCTCATGATGGACCGCGTCTCGGCGATTGCCCATTCCTTCGACAGCATCAAACGGTCCGAGGCGGATCTGGTCGTGGATACCCGGGCGCTTCTGGAGGCGATATCGGTGGATCAGGAACAACGCGGCCGACCCCCCGTCACGATCCGGCTCACCCATCTGCCGGAGCATCTCTCCCTCGACGTGGCGATACCGCTGGCGGTGGTCATCGCGGAGCTGCTGTATCACTTCAATAAGCCGGCAACCCAACTCCTCCTGGAGACGGTCCGGAAGGAGAAAACTCTCTCCATGGAAGTGCGCAACGGCTTATCCCCGGGCAAGACATCAAAAACAACCGCCTTCAACGTACCGAACCTGCAGGAAGAGATTCTCCACGCCCTGGTCTCCCAGTTTGGCGGGACGTTGTCATTTCGTCCCGAGGACTGCGGTCCCAATTGCCTCGCCAAAGTGACGTTGCCGGTCACCATGACCGCAGCGTGACGAGACGATCCACACCGCTTCTCATCGCCTGACTCGCGGCGTTGTAGGTTGCGCTTATGGAAATACCCAGTCCGCCGTTCACCACGTCGTGGAGAAGGTGGGTGCTCAGCTTTACATACGCCGGCGCATTGATCTCTCCGTCGTCTTTTCTCAGAAGCAGGGGCGCAAGGGAAAAGCGCTGGTTCAGCGCGGAAATCCGCCTCGTAATGCCGGGAAACACGGTGCGCACCACCTGATAGAAGAGGCGGTGATACCCCTCGTCTCTGGCGAGGATGCGCCTGATCTGGGTATACCGATCCCGTTTCGACCCTTTTTCGGGAACGAGGCGCCGGAGAAGCTCCCTGGTTTCGGCATCGTCAAACTCTTTGTCCGCGGCGATGAGAAAGAGGGCGACGGCGGCGGCGTTGCGGGCAAAGACTCCCAGCCGGGACGAATCCTGCAGGGAATCATCGACGTCGTCGATCTCCGCCGCGATGAGACTCAACATACGCGGAACGATGCCACGCACAATGCGGGGATGGTCGAGTCCGCTCTGCTGCATGAAGCCCCGCTGCGATCCTGCGATCGCCTCGAGCGCGTCATCAAGGACACGCATCACCCTCGTCAGTTCGGTGTACAACTCGTCACCCTGCAGCCGGGATACCATCGCACGGACGTCCCGCTCCTGCCGGACAGACAGAACCGTCAGATCGCCGCTTCTGTTGAGCTTTCCATGCAGCTCCTTCAGCCGTCGCCGTTCTTCGGCGTGAAGAACCCCCGCGAGAAATGTATCCAGGTCCCTGATATAGGATTCAACGTTTGCAATATGGGGCGTGTGAGTCACAAAGTAGGCGATAAGGTCCTTGCTCCTGGATCCGGCCGAAATAGGTGTAACCGCCCGGCGCACGAGCTGGTCAAAGACGAGTCCGATACTCTCCCGAAGCTTGCTGTATATCGTTACGGTGGGGTCCAGCTCCGTTTGCAGTAGGTTGAGCGCCGGATCGGGGGGTACAAATGCGATGTCGGTTATATTCTCTTCTTCCTCGGGTCGGATTTGGAGCGGCTCTTCAACATAACGGTTGTAGTTTGCCACCACCGCGCGGGGGTCAAATCCGCTTTCTCCGGCGGGGCGATATCGGTTATGCCATACATGAACGGGCATATCCGGCCGTATTTCGAAGACGCTGCGCAAATAGCCGCCCGCGGACACATGGGCGGTGGGCTCCGCGTTGGTGACAAGCAGGAGACTCCCCACAAAGGGTAGAAAACTCAAGTTCTCCTCCGCGTTGATCCCCGCCGGCATGTCCCATACCATGACGTCGTACCGCTCGGCAAGATCGGCGGCAAACCGCGAGAAGAGAACGACCTTCCGTCCGCCGTCGGCGGTCCCGGCGTGGGGAAATACGATATCCAGGGTCTCACTGTAGGGCAGGACAAAATCGTCCAACCCCGCATGATGGCTCTGTTCCTTCTGCACAGTCGCGAGACGCTCTTCCGGGACATCGAGGATGACCGTCACGTTTGACAGCGGGTCAAGGTCGAGAAGCCCAACCCGCCTGCCCTGTTTGGCGAGGAGAAGAGCTACGTTTAGTGCAGTCGTCGATTTGCCGACGCCTCCCTTGCCCGATCCGACGGCGATACTTTTCTCCCGCAGTCGCGTCTGTATCTCCCCGGACACCGCAGTGCCGGAATCTTGCGATCCAATCGTCGTTCCCATGTTATTACTATCGGAATTGAACGACCGGACCAAAAGTACCATCACGCCAATCTCGGCGGGCCGTATTCCCCTCTCTCCCGCAGATGTGTATCCTTTTGGTGATGAACTTACAGAAATCACCGAAAGAGATCAGTCTGGATCGACGGCTCCTTGAGCTCGTTCCGCCGGTACTCACCCCCCTCGCCGAAGAGATGCTCCATGACGAGGAGATCAAGGCACTTCAGGACTTTGCCAATGTGGTAAGCATCAAACGCCTGGGTTATAACGATCACGGACCGGTCCACATGCGAAAAGTGGTGAAAAACGCCCTGAAATTTGCCAACCTTCTCCAGGAAGCGCATATCGCCATGAGTCTGGAGGAAGAGGAGATAGGAACCTTTGAAGACAGCGTCTTCGTCCTCTTTACGGCGGGTTTGCTCCACGATATCGGTATGTCCGTCACCAGACAGGATCACGAAAATTACAGCGCCCAGCTGGCGACACCGATCATCCAGCGGTATCTTGAACGCCTCTATCCGGGGAATGTTGAAAAACGGGTAATCCTGCGCTCTATGATCATCGAGGCGATCGTCGGTCACATGGCGGGCATTAAAATTCACTCACTGGAAGCGGGTCTCATTCTGATCGCGGACGGCTGCGACATGGAAAAGGGGCGTGCCCGCATTCCCATGCTGATCAATGCGGAAGCACGGGTGGGAGATATTCACAAATACTCATCTTCCGCCGTTGAACGAATCACGATCGGAAAGGGGAAGGAACGTCCCATCGGAATTGATATCGAAATGTCTCAGTCGGTCGGCTTTTTTCAGGTCGAAGAGGTTCTCTTCCCCAAACTCAACATGAGTCCCGCCAAATCGTACATTGAGCTTACCGCCGGGGTCATCGATGAAGAACCCCGACGGTATCTGTAGGCTGCGCCGTACCTTTCGGCTGCGCCGCACCGGTAGGCTGCGCCGCTACTCTTCCTCGACGAGGAATTTCTCAGCTTCCAGGGCGGCCATGCAGCCGGTGCCGGCGGCGGTCACCGCCTGACGGTACGTTCTGTCCTGGACGTCCCCCGCCGCAAATACGCCGGGAACGCTGGTCGCCGTCGACTTGCCCCTGGTAATGATGTACCCCGTTTCATCCATCTCAAGCTGCCCGGCAAGGAAGTCGGTGTTGGGAGTGTGGCCGATGGCGTAGAAGAGCCCCCCCGCTTCAATGACCGCCTCTTCTCCGTTGACGTTGTTCTTCACCTTTACATGGGTGAGCAGCTTGCCGTCTCCCATCACTTCAACGGCGTTGTGGTTCCACATCACCTCGATCCTGGGGTTGTCGAAGACGCGCTTCTGCATCGCCTTGGAGGCGCGAAAGACATCCCGGCGTACAAGCATCGTCACCTTGCTGCCGAACTTTGCAAGGTAACTCGCCTCTTCACATGCGGAGTCCCCACCGCCGATGACGACGAGCGGTTTGTTGCGGAAGATCGGGAGGGCACCGTCACAGACGGCACATGCGCTCATGCCGCGCTGCCAGTACTGATCCTCGCCGGGCAGACCCAGACGTTTTGCCGTTGCGCCGGTGGCTATGATGAGCGACTGCGCAAGGAACTCGTTTTTTCCCGAGACGACTTTAAAGGGCCTCCTGGAAAGATCCACGGAATCCACGGTCGCCGTTTTTATCCTCGTTCCGAAACGGGCGCTCTGTTTGCGCATGTCGTCCATCAGAACCGGTCCCGAAATCCCTTCCGGAAAGCCGGGGTAGTTTTCCACCTCCGTTGTGGTGGTAAGCTGACCGCCTGCGGCGACGCCTCCTGCCATAAATCCCTCAAACATGAGGGGTGTCAATTCGGCTCGCGCAGCGTAAACCGCCGCGGTATGTCCCGCCGGACCGGAACCGACAATTATAAGTTTTTCAGTTTCCATTCAATGCTCCTGCTGCGTTGTGTTATTTATATATAGTATATATATAATTTTGACCGGTGCCAAGTGGCGGCACCCGTCGCTGCCGACGAATTGACACCGTCACCGATCCCGACTACCATGGGTAAATCCACATCCTGGAAGGATTTCACATGACAGATACACGCGTAAAGTACATGGGTCTTGAACTCAAAAACCCTTTTGTCGTTTCCAGCTCCAGCCTGACCGATTCCCCCGACAAGGTCAAAAAATGCGAAGCCAACGGTGCGGGAGCGGTTGTACTCAAATCACTCTTCGAAGAGGAAATACAGGCGGAAATCGACGCCGACATGGCCGGAACGGAACATACCGAAGCGATCGACTACATCCGGGAAATACAGACCGGTGCCGGTCTGAAACGATACACCACATTGATTCGTGACGCCAAGGCAGCGACGTCGATTCCGGTCATCGCCAGCGTCAACGCGGTCACCCGCAACTGGTGGGAAAAACACGTTCCCGCACTGGCGGAAGCCGGCGCCGACGCGATCGAGCTCAATATCGCCCTCATGCCCTACGACTACAAGGACAGCGAAGCGGCGATTCTCGATTTCTACATCAAGACCGTCGAAACCGTTGCAAAAACGGTAGACATTCCAATTTCCGTCAAGATCGGGTATCACTTCACGTCAATTCCCGCCGTCGTCGACGCCCTCATCTGGGCCGGGGCACGGGCGGTTGTTCTCTTTAACCGCTTCTACCAGCTCGATATCGATATTGATAAACTGAAACTCAAGAGCGGATCTCCCATGAGCACGCCCAACGATCTTGCCCTTCCCCTGCGGTGGATCACGATGCTCTACGGAAAGACCCAGGCCGAGCTCGCCGCATCAAGCGGGATACACCAGGGAAAAGACGCGGTGAAGGCGCTGCTGGCGGGCGCCCAGGTGACGCAGGTATGTTCCACCCTCTATAAGAACGGGTATGACCATCTCACCCGTCTGAACAGTGAATTGTCCGAGTGGATGAGCAAGCAGAACTTTGAATCCATTGATTCCTTTCGGGGGCGGTTGAGTCAAAAGAGAAGCGACAAACCGGAGTCATTTGAACGCCTCCAGTACATAAAGGCGCTGGTAGGACAGTCCTGAATTCTGTGGCGGGTTGAAGGGCGCAGCTGCTGTGCGGCTGCCACGCCGCGGCCGCGGGTTTACCGTTCCCGGCTGCGGCTTATCATGCGCTGACACTCCTTCAGGAAGAGCGCAGGGTCCGCGGGACTGAGAACGTACTCACGACCGCCGTTGAGGGTGATGATGATGAACTCATTTTGCCCGGCGGGCTGCCGGCCGCGAATGGGGACGGTAACCGCACTGAAGCCGATATAGCGTCCCAGGCTAACCATCAGACTTTCAGAAGAGCCGGACGGATCGGGACGTTCGCCGGCGCGATAGCGCCTGATCCGTTCCCACACGCCGGACCACCCGACCTTCGTCACCTTCCGGATGGATGAGCCTTTTATGGTGTATCTCTTGAGAGTTCGTTTTACCACAACCGACGACTTATCAATCTCGTACCACCATCCTATCTTTCCCTGGGTGAATGAAAAGTAGATAAGCAGCACCCCCGAGATGATGAGCATCAACTGCCCCGTTGCGGGGCCGCCGATGACAAAGGACAGAACGGTAAAGATTGAAAAGGCGCCGGCGATGACAAGCACCGTGCGAAGGTAGTTGGCATTCCGACGTGCTTCAAATCGCATGAACATATTCTACCTTTTTACGGCGCCGCGATAAAGGAGACGATCTTATACCAGCCCCGTAAATCCGCCGAAGGCAAGGGCAAGCAGTCCCGCCGTAACGAGTGAAATGGGAGCGCCCTTCATTGCCCTGGGAACGTCAAGAAGGGCCAGCTTCTCCCGAATACCCGCAAAAATATAGAGGGCGAGCATAAACCCGACGCTGCTGCCGATGGCAAAGACGACGCCTTCACCCAACGTAAAGCCACGTCCCACAACGAGGATCGCTACACCGAGAATGGCACAGTTCGTCGTGATCAGCGGGAGGAAGACCCCCAGCGCCTGATAGAGGGCGGGACTCACCTTTTTCAGAACAATTTCCACAAGTTGCACCAGCGAGGCGATGACGAGAATGAATGCAACGGTCTGCAGAAAGGTCAGTCCCAGGGGAACGAGAATAAGATTCTGAATGAGATGGGTCGCAATTGTCGCCATCGTCATGACAAAGATGACCGCCATGCCCATACCTACGGCGGTGGACAACCGGCTGCTCACACCGAGAAAGGGGCAGATTCCGAGAAACTGGGCAAGTACGATATTGTTCACCAGAACGGCGCCAATTATGATAATCAGGTATTCCACAACTCTTCTCCTTTTCGGCGCTATGCGCCGGCTCCCGTTTTCTGCGGCGTCTCTGCCGCGACGGAGGTCGCCTTCCGCTCGGCCAGCTCTTCAACCTTTTCACGAAGTGTGTTTACCCCGGCGATGAGAAAACCCAAAGCGAGAAACGCTCCCGGAGGCATGACAAATACCAGCATGGGGTTATCGGAAAGGACGGGAATAGGCAGGTCGAAAATCGCGCCGGCGCCAAGAATCTCCCGGACGGCGCCGAGAAGGGTCAGGGCGAAACTGAAGCCGAGCCCCATTCCGAGACCATCAACGACCGACGCGATGACGGTATTTTTACTTGCAAACGCCTCGGCACGGCCGAGAATGATACAGTTAACGACGATCAGGGGAATGAAGAGCCCCAGCTGGGCATGCAACGTCGGTACGTACGCCGCCATAGTGAGGTCGATGATGGTCACGAAACTCGCGATAATGACGATAAAGGCGGGAATACGCACCTTCTCGGGGATAAGGTCCTTCACCAGAGCTACCACGATATTGCTGCCCAGGAGGACTACCGTCGTGGCCAGCCCCATACCGAGTCCGTTGATTGCGCTGGAGGTCACTCCCAGGGTGGGACACATACCCAGCAGCAAAACAAAAACAGGATTCTCTTTCAGGAAGCCCTTGAAGAACTCCCTTTTCAAACTTGTGTCGCTCATAGTTCACCTCCTGCCGCTTCAACGGCGCTCCACGCCCGATTGATTGCGTCGCAAAAGGCGCGGGACGTAATCGTTGCGGCGGTCAACGAGTCGATCTCGCCGCCGTCCTTCCGGACCGCCAGCCCGTCATTCACCGTCTTTCCCTGAAACTGGCTGCGGAAACTCTCCTCCGTCATCTTGGCGCCGAGTCCCGGTGTTTCCATATGGGAAAGAACGGCGGTACCGGTGACCGCACCGTCCTGATCAAAGCCGACCATAATGGTAATCGTTCCCCCGTACCCGTCGTTGCTGTAACTCCGGACGGCCGTACCGACCGGTTGACCACCCTGACGGGCGGGGTATATCTCGATCCCCGGATAGTCAGTCGGCGACAGCGCCTCTTCCGTCGGAGCGTTGTCAAACGGAACGGGAATGACCGTGGTAACTGCCTCTATCTGTCGCTGACGGGCCTGTTCGTCAAGAATCGGCCTGGTAACGTTGTACGTCGCGGCCAGCGCCGCCGCCGAAATGAGGGCGATAACGGTGAGAACAAGGAACATGTTCAGCAACGTCGATTCCAGTCGCTTCATCACGCGCCTCCTTTTTGCTGTTTCACCGGTCGATAGCCGAACTTTCGTGGCTTCAGGTGGCGGTCGATGACGGGCACAAATGCGTTCATGATGAGAATGGAATAGCTCACCCCTTCGGGGAACCCGCCAAAGAGCCGGATCACACCCGCCAGGATTCCCGCGGCCGCCGCAAAGACGATGCGGCCCGGGATGGACATCGGCGAGGTGGTCATATCGGTGACCATAAACCACGCTCCAAGCATCGCGCCGCCTGCCAGGATGTGGTAGAGCGGGTCGATATAGGTCGCCGGATCGATCATCCAGGCGATGCCCGTAACGAGGGCGAGACCGCCGAGATAGACGAGGGGTACCATCCAGGGGATGTACCCCTTCCAGACGAGGTAGATGCCGCCGATGAGCACGGCAACGGCACTGACTTCCCCGATACACCCGCCGATATTTCCGAGAAAGAGCTGCGTGTATGTCGGCAGCTGATCCGCCACCGCGGCAAGTCCTCCCCCGCCCGCTTCCTTCACGAGACCGAGCGGTGTTGCACCCGTTATGGAATCGATGTTCCACGAGAAAAAGGAGTGCGCCCCCGGTACGGGCCATGTCGTCATGTCAACCGGAAAACTCACAAGCATGAATGCCCGTCCCACCAGGGCGGGGTTGAAGGGGTTGTTCCCGATGCCGCCGAAGGCCATCTTGGCGACGCCGATGGCGACGACGGCCCCCACGATGACCTGCCACAGGGGAATTCCCGCGGGAACATTGAATGCCAGGAGCATTCCCGTCACGACGGCGGAACCGTCTCCGACGCTTGTCGTCTCCTTTTTAAAGACGTAGCGGACGATCACATGCTCAACCAGGACCGACGCACCGACTGCGACCAGTGTCACCGTCAACGCCCGGATGCCGTAAAATATCACCCCGGCGAGCGTGGCGGGCAGCAGCGCCAGAACCACGGACCACATGATCCGGGCTACCGATACGTCGCTCCGCTCGTGAGGCGGCAATGCGACGACAAGACCGTCGCGTGTTGCTTCTCTATTACTCATAGCTCCTCGCTTACTTTCCCGCCCGCGCGGCGGCTCGGGCACGTTGCATCGCCCCGACCTGCGCTTTTCCAAGGCGAATCCAGTCAAGGATAGGCCGATTGGAGGGGCAGGTAAAATTACAGCTTCCACATTCGATACAGTCCATGACGCCTTCCCGTTCGGCCTCTTCCCATTGCTGGGCCTGAACAAGTTTTTCCAGGAGGTACGGTTCAAGTCCCATGGGACACGCTCCGACGCACCGGGAGCAGCGGATGCAGTTCTGCACCGCCAGACGCCGCGCTTCGCCGTTGTCGATAAAAATGAGACCGCCCGATCCCTTGGTGACGGGAACATCAAAACTGGTAATGCTCTTACCCGTCATCGGACCGCCCATGACGACTTTGCCGGTTCCCTCGGGCATTCCGCCGACGGCGTCGACCAGCTCCTGGAGGGGTGTACCGATGCGCACCCTGAAATTGCCGCCCCGTCCGGCGGCCACCAGTTGTTTCCCCGTTACCGTTACGATCCGCTCGATGAAGGGACGCTTTTTCTGGACCGCCTGGTAGACGGCAATGGTTGTGCTTACGTTGCTCACAACGCACCCCACATCGAGGGGGAGCTTGCCGCTTGGAACTTCCCGTCCCGTGGCGGCCTTGATGAGCTGCTTTTCACCGCCCTGAGGATACTTGACCTCCAGAGGGAGCACTTCAATAGTTCCTTCCGGTATGGCACCGTCGGCTTTCTTCTTTGCCAGCACCGTCGCGAGGTGATCGATTGCGTCGGGCTTGTTGTTTTCAATGCCGATCCATGCGGACGAAACTCCAACGGCACGCATGAGAATTCTCGTTCCCACAATCAGCTCATCCGCCTGCTCGAGCATGATCCGGTGGTCCGCCGTGAGGTAGGGTTCGCACTCGACACCGTTTATGATGAGGGTGTCCACCTTTTTTCCCTCAGGTATTGAGTACTTCACCGCCGTCGGAAATGTCGCGCCGCCGGCGCCTACGACACCGGCGTCGGCGATAGCTTTCACGATCTCCTGCGCCGTGGCGGATACGTCTTCCCTGAGCTCATCGGTGGCGTCTATTTCAGGCTCCCATTCGTCGCCGTCCACGGTGATCAGGACCGCCTGTCGTCGATACCCCTGGGCATCGACGACGGTGTCGATCTTCTTCACCTTGCCCGAAACACTTGAATGCACGGGGGCGGAGATGAATCCCGCCGCCTTCGCCAGCAGCGTTCCCACCTTTACCTCTGCGCCCCGTTCCACGACGAGTTCCGCCGGTTTCCCGATATGCTGTGACACGGGAATGGCGACCTGCTTGGGAGGCGAAAGGGTCTGAATTGCCATATGGGCGGTCAGTTTATTCTCCGGCGGATGGACTCCGCCGATTTCAAAGGTCTTTAGTCCCTTCATGTATGCTCCTCGATCTCCGTTGCGTTAGGTTGCAGCCGGTTCCTTTTCCGTTTTTTTCGGTTTCGGTTTCGGCGGTTCAAAGGTTGCCACGATCGCATTGGTCGGACAGACCGGGACGCATTGACCGCAGGCGATGCATTTGTCCGGGTCGATATAGGCGAGATTGTTTTCCACGGTAATCGCCTGAACGATGTTGTCGCACGTTTTCTTGCACAGGCCGCAGCCGATGCACGCGACGGCACAGTTCTTCTTTGCCACCACCGCCGACTCGGTATTCTGACAGTTGACGTAGACGCGGCGACTGCGTCGCCCTATCGGGCGAATCTCAAAGAGGTTGCGGGGACACGCGGTCACACAGGCGCCGCAACTTGTGCACTTCTCCTGGTCCACCACGGGAAGGCCCGTCACGGGGTCCATGGAAATGGCGTCAAAGGGACAGGCAACTTCGCAATCACCGTGCATGAGACATCCGAAGGGACAACCGCTCTCGCCGGCAAAGGTGCCGTGGGCGACGACGCAGCTTTTCGGTCCGTCATACGTCGATTTTGCCGGCGCAAGTTCGCAACTGCCGCCGCAACGCAGCACTGCAACCGTCGGCTTGGCGGTACCGGCGTCCAGTCCGAAGTATTCCCCGATCCTTTTCATCGTCTCCTGTCCTCCGGGGGGACAGTTGAGATGGGAAATATCTCCGGTGTCCGCGGATTCCACGAGGGCGGCCGCCATTCCGGGGCACCCCGGAAAACCGCAGGCTCCGCAATTGATTCCCGGAAGCATCTCCGAGACTTCCGAGACGCGGGGATCTTCTTCCACGGCGAACTTGCGCGCCGTGATATACAATATCGTCGCAAACGCCGCGGCGGCGATGCCGAGGGTCAGGACGGAATATATGACTATCTGACTCACTGTAAACCTTCCTTATGCAGAGCTGACAATGGTATTGCGTGAAACCGTATCAATTTGACGAAGTAATCTTTGGTGAGGTACAGGAACCCGTAATAGGGAGCGAGCAGGCCGAGACCCGCCAGCGCGGCACGTTCTTCGGACCCGACGATCGACCGAAGTGTGAAGAGCGCCGTCACGACGATGATCAGGGGCAGGACGAAGGCAAATACCACCCCCACCCAGCCAAATCGCTCCTCCATGTCGAGGCGGACGTTCATATTCGGTGAGAGGGCGCCGTTGTGGGAAACCCTCACGGTCTTTGCCTTGGTATCACCGGCTGCGCAAACCCCTTTTATTGAACAATGGGCGCACGCCCCGGACTGTATGATTTCTATATCTGCGGTGCTGCCGGACACGGAAATGACACGTCCGTTACGGCTTACTACCCGACATTGATTGTCTGTGTGGTTCATTATTTTGCCCCGTGTGGGATGTGATGTATGGGTGGTAGTATATATGAGGGAACGGGTTATTGCAACGACATTCACGATAAACCACCGATTATGCCTCGATAAATTCCGTCAGGTATTTATTAGTATTTTAGTATGAAATTGCGCCGGCGGGAAATCCGACCGTTTCAGCGTGGCGGGACATTCTCGCAACGGCGGATTTGGTGTACCCTCCCCCTCTATGAACGCCAAAGCGGTACGAAGGACAATCGGGAATCTCCTCCGGGGGGTTGCGATCGGCGCGGCCAATACCGTTCCGGGGGTGAGCGGCGGCACCATCGCGGTGGTCACCGGCATCTATGACCGGCTCATCAACGCCGTCGGAAACGTCTTCTCCCGGGAGTGGAAAGAACACATTCTCTTTCTCCTTCCCGTTCTGGGCGGCGTATTTCTCGGTATAGCGGGATTTGCCTGGGTCATCGACGTCGGCCTCACCTCCGCTCCGGAACAGACCTTTTTCTTCTTTGTCGGTCTCATTGCGGGCAGCCTGCCCTTCATTTACGGACAGGTCCGAGACGAGCCGAAGTCCGCCGTGGATATCGGAATTGCGCTGATTGCCTTCGGGGTACTGGTTGTGCAAAGTCTCATGGGCACGCCGCCCATGGGTGTCGCCATCACCGCCGTCTCCGCCGCGACGATCGTCCCTCTCGTCGGTGCGGGAATCATCGCCACCGGTACGATGATCATTCCCGGAGTCAGCGGTTCCTTCGTTCTCCTCGTCATCGGAATGTACAGCACCTTTCTACAGGCGGTCCGGCAGGGCAACATGCCCGTCCTCGCGGTGCTGCTTGTCGGAGCAGGTCTCGGTATCGTTGTCGTGAGCAAAGGGATGAATTTCCTCATCACCCGACATCGGCGCCGCACCTACTGGTTCATTCTCGGCCTCGTTGCGGGGTCGATCGTAGGCATCTGGCCGGGAATATCAACGGTGCTCTCAGGAGTTGGTGATCTCGTAGCTGCGGGAGCGGGTGTCGCCCTGGCGTTGACCCTGGGAAAGAGGCGATAGCGCGCCGGGAGGAATATTGGGCGGCGAATGCAATCCGGCGGACAGCCGTCCCGGGCTATTTCGCGATGATGTCGAAGGTGACGACATCGGTATAGTACCCCGGCGGCTGCCCACGGACGTCTGAAGCCTCAACCTCAACGGTCAGCGTTTCGCGCCTGAATTCAACCCCCGTGGGAAACCCGAAATGAATCAGCCGCTCCGTCTTTCTCAGATTGAATGAGCGGTATCTTCCCGACGTCCTCATCGTATAGGGAATACGCTCCCCGCCGTCGGATACAAGCCTGCCGCCGTTCTGACTGGACGCCTCCAGCGAGAACAACATGTTGGTACGATAGAGAATGTCCACACTTCCCGTTGCGCCGTCCTCGAGATCATCGAGAAACAGATCGTACCCGCCGCCGTATGACCCGGGGGGCGCGCCGGGAGAGACGAGGCGTATTTCATACAGTTGCGGCACAATTGTGGAAATAGTAACGGCCCGTCTATCCCGGGCAACGGCACTGCCGGGATTGTGATAGGAACCTTCATACAGAGTCACTTCCAGACGATCGGAATAGTCGTCATACCGCTGAAACGTTTCGTCCCGCAGAAACACCGTAAAGGTGTGTGCCGCCGATTGTTGCTGCGACGAGGCGTCAAAGCTCCCGGATATGACGTTATTCCCCTGCAGGGAGGTGGAAAGGTCCTTTGCGATGCCCCCCTCGGGAGTCATGACCATATAGGGCAGGTACGCCCGCCACCACCACGCCCAGAGGCCGTTGTCCAAATACCGCGGATCAAAACTGTAATTGTCTCCCCGTGATACGGTTAGGAAATACTCAGTCTCCGCACCGGAATGGGAAACGTTTATTTCAAGCGGTTCAGTGATCCCCCCCTCCAGAGACCAGGGCAGATACACAGACGAAGGAGAAGCAGATATCGAGAGGGATTGCGCCATCGTGGTGGAAGGAAGGTTGCAGAAAAACATCAAAATGGAGACGGCAGCCAGAACCAATCGCATTGAGCCTGTTGATTGCAGATTTCTTTTCCTCATTGTTCTCCTTCCCTCTCTGCCACTACCGGTCCCAGCGGTACATGACCGCTTTGACCGGACGGAATTTCAATTTGTGCCGCATACGATTGTTCTTTCCCGATGACGAGGCGGTATCGGCCCGGCTGCAACTCGTGTATCTCAAAATATCCCGACTCATCGGTGAAAAACAGCTGCTCCCGCCCTGATGCGTCCACCGCCCGCCCCACGGCCAGACCGAGATGGCGATTGAACCTATCCACCAGTATCCCCGTGACATAGACGGTTGCCTCGCTGCCGATGACGACACGATACCCCGCTCCCTCCACAGGATGAAAGAGATAGGATGACCTCCCCAGGGACAGCCCCTCGGGCAACGACGTCCCGTCCAGTGCGATCACGTTCGGCCGGTACGGCCTGAGGCTGGAAATGACACCGGGCATTGTGCCGACCTTCGACCGGTAGTCGTCTCCCACGGGCTGTACACCGACATCGTGACCCGCAATTGTGCTGCGCGGCACAAAGAGTGCAAAACCGCCGCGGACCGGCGTGGAAATCGCCACGCTTCTGCCGGCAAAGACGACCGCCGAGGCGGCGTCCAGGGTGGCACGCGTCTGTGCCTCTCCCGTCTCGAGGTCCACAAGGAGGCGTGGAGCAGCGGCAACGCGATAGCGATACCCTTCATAGGCAAACCGCGCCGTCGCCGTATCGACGGCCGAGCGGGAGCGGTCGAAACCGGAAACCTGGGCGTTCCAGCTGAATCGGGTTATACCCGATCGGGGCTGCGGATAGAGAGATACCGAAGCAGAACCGTCGGTGACGTTGTAGGTAACCGACGAAGCGACATTCCCCGCCCCGGGGGTAAATCGCAGGAAAATTGCCCCGCTCCACGGATCGTACCGTCCTGCCACTCCGGGCCGATGCGGGCACTCAGAGATCCCGCCCGACCGATACCCTGGTGCACGGAGAGTACCGCGGAAGTCCTTTCACTGCCGTCATACGGCGTGCGCCATCGCGCGGAAAGGGAAAAACGGGGGCCTTCTTCAATTTCATACCCCACCGTACCGTACAGCACCCGCTGCGGTCGGGAGGGTGGAAGATCCCCTTCATCGTCAAGAAAGCGGTACCCTTCGCCGTAGAGTTCGCCACCGAAGGACAGGGAGGGAGCCCGGGGAAAGAGCGGCAACGAGAGGGCGTGGTCCGCGGAGAGGGCGAGCCCGGACACATCGGCCCGACTTCCGGCGACGGTCGCTTCCGTTGTTCCCGCCGCGGTGGCAAATCGCCCGTTCACACCAAATGCGCCGTTGTCGTCGTCCACCTGCCCGATCGCCCCGACCGTTACCTGGGGATGAACACCCCACAGCCAGTACCCCGTCGCCGCGGGGCGCTCCAGGTCGGGACGATACACACCCGCGCTTATGCGAAATACGTGTTTTCCCTGCGAGACGAGGCGCGGTGACCATGGAACGAGTTCACTTCTTCCGGGCTGCACGGTAACGCGGTTGAGACCGTGCTGCAGACGCAGATCCTCGATGACGTAGGAACCGGTGGGAACGCGACGGTTTGCAACGAGACGATCATTGACCGACACGCGATAGACCCCGGGATCATCGGCGGTGAAGCGAAACTCCCGCTGAGCCAAAAGACGGTCCTCAGGGTCCATTGTAATGGTGCGATCCACATCAAACCCGACAATATCGACCGTTGCGAACGGTCCGGGCATGACCGGCTGCACCGTACCAAGGGAAAGCCGCATCTGCCGGGAAGGAACATCCCGAAAGAGGCGATATGCCTGTAGCGTCGCGACGTCCTCACCACTCCGGTAGTCACCGTCCAGCGGACGAAAGAGGGAAACCTCGCCCTGGGCAACAAACCCGCGCATCCAGAGCGACGGTGTGACCGTTCCGGTCAACAGGTCCCTACCCTCCTGCATGTACGCCGAAGCTTCAACATTGACGTAACCGCTGACCTGCGCCGGTTCCTCCCCCGGCGACCGCAACGACGTTGTCCGTTCCCGAAACGGTTGGGCGTCCATAATTTCCGGCGGAATTGAAACATCAAGGTGGAGTCGATTGAGATCGGGAAAGAGGGTAATTCCCAGTACTTCGCCTTTTTCAGGTTCAATGAACGCTGCGGGTATCATCGCGGTGAGGTCCCGGGATGCCTCTTCCGTCAGAACAGGCGCGACCAGCTGAATGAGCTGCTGTCCGTCAATTCGCAGTGAAATAAAATCGGTGATTCCGCGAATTTGCCCGGCGGGAAAATCATTGATTCCCACCGTCAGCTCCACCGATTCCTCCGCAGGTGGTGCGCCAAAGACACGATTGTAGAGCTCTCCCCGCTCCTCCTGGGAGTGGACGACCCCGCCGGACAGGGTGCAGAGAAAGATAGAGAGGAGGAGGAATGTCGGGTTACTCCGCGACGATCTCCACCGTTTCCGGTTCAAATCGAATCCTTCCGGTCAGTGGGATGACCCGTGCAAAGCCCGCCGGGAGACTGGCAGCGTAGTTCTCTCCGAAATCAGTTAACACGAAACGTTCAGTCATTTCCCCCGAAGAGAGAACGACGGCTCTCCCGATGAGATCGGCGTGGGCGGTCCCGCGGTTGGAAATCACCAGTTCACCGCTGTGTGCGGCGATGTCGACATTTCGAACCGATGCGTGGAGCCGTACCTCGGCATCGGGAGGCGCCACATAGAGGGTGGCCAGGTAGCGCAGGACGATACGGACCCCCGTCGCGGTCTCACCGTCGGGATTGTCCACATCGATCGGCAGCTGTCGTGCTTCCAGTCGATACGCCTGCTCCACATCGATTTCCGGCGGCCCGGCATACTGGAGGCGCAATACCTGTGTCGCACCGGGCCGAACGATTATCTGCGAGGGATAGACGCGAAAGAGACCCTCCATCGGTTCATTCCGTTCAGAACCGTCGGGCAGGACCTCCCGGGTGAGAACGCGGACCTGCACCGCGATCGCCTCGGGGGTGGTATTCTCTATCGTCAGGGAGGTGGACCGGCGGGGTCCCTGTGAGGTGAGCTCGATTTTCATGGGGGTAAGCTGAAATGCACCGGCATTAAAAGCCGGTATTGTCAGCACCACCGTCCAGATGAGGGATATTAGAATATTCCGTCGTCGCGTCTTCATGGTAATCACTCTATCCCCAAACGGGCGTCCCCGCCACCGGGACCCGTTTTCCCGTCATAGAAAGAGTCAAAAAAAGCTCAGCCCGCCGGGGCTGAGCCGCGGTTCCTTTCAGAGTTGTTACGGCGACGCGATAGTGAAGCTCAACGTGTCGGTATAGTCGTTTGCTTCACCCAGTTCGTCGGCATCGCTCTGGACGTAGGTCAGCTCCAGCGCGTAGTCGTCACCACCGCCGGTTGTGCGTGGTGTACTTGGAATGGCGGCGCCTGTGCCCTCATTGACTGCGTTGCTTCCGACGGAGAGGTCATAGGAAATACTCTCACTTGTCGTACTCGACGTCAGTTGAAAAGTATTTGTCGACGACACGGTAACTGTGTAACTGACGTTACTGAAAATCGACATGGTACCGAGACTGACCGATCCATCGGCTGCATTTCCGGTCAGATTAAACGTCTGGTTACCGGGCAGCACAATGCGCTGTACCTGTCCAACGACGCCGGTAATTGTCATTGTTTGAGGGCTGTTGTTGAAATCTGCGTCCGCAACGACAACACCCAGCGAGAGCAACAGCAAACCTGCAACCATGAGAAGTTTTTTGTGGGTCATAACATTTTTCTCCTTGGTGGCATCATGGCCACCACATATATTGAAGCAATTCCCATGCCAAAGCCTTCTTTCTGACGAATTCATTCAGGAATAATCGATACAAAACTCAATCGTAATTCCTTTCTGCACCGTAACTTGCAGATTCATGATCCCCGCGGTGCAGGACACCGGCATTCCCGGTTCCGGAACGCTCCGATTCCGAACCAAATTCGACCCCGAGGTCGAACAATTCGCCCTGCAGGTCGAAATTCACGCCCCGCCGCATTCCCGACCTCACTGGAAGGGATTGGGTATATCCAGTCGGGCCATGCGGCTGCGCATTCTCCGCTCCGTGATATGCAGCAGCGAGGCGGCTTTCGATTGATTGCCTTCGGTCTCCCGCAGCGCTTCCTTGATCAGCCGTCGCTCAAGGGCGTGGATCTGATCGTCAAGGGACACGCCGCCCGGAGGCAGCTCCTCAATACATCCGGTCATGTAATCATCGGTCTCGTCCGCGTCGGTCACAAAGGGAGGAAGATCACCTTCAACGATGAGAGGCCCCTCCGTGAGAACCACCGCGCGTTCTATGATGTTCTCAAGCTCCCTGATATTTCCTGGAAAACGATATCGAATCAGGTAGTTCAAACCCCGCTGGGAGATGCCCTTTATCCTGCGGCCGTTTTCCCGGGCAAAGCGCTTTATGAATGTTTCAGTCAGCAGGGGGATGTCGCTCTGTCGTTCCCGGAGGGGAGGGATTTCAATGTTTATGACGTTCAGGCGGTAGAAGAGATCCTCCCGAAACTCACCCGACTGGATCAGATCTTCAAGGTTGCGGTTGGTCGCCGTGATGATACGCACATTCAGTTGTACCGCCGTTTCGCTCCCCAGCGGATAGACCTCCCGGAATTGAATCGCCCTGAGAAGCTTGACCTGGGTATGGAGAGGAATATCGCCAAGTTCATCTATGAAGAGGGTACCGCCCTTTGCCCGCTGGAAGTACCCTTCCCGGTCGTGGATCGCCCCGGTATACGCTCCCTTCTTGTGCCCGAAGAGTTCCGCCTCCACAAGCGTCTCCGGGATCGCCGCGACGTTGACCGGTACAAAGGGACCTCCTGAACGGGAACTGTTGGCATGAATCAGACGCGCCAATACCTCTTTCCCCGTTCCACTTTCTCCGTGGATAAGCACCGACGACTCGGTTCCCGCCGCACGGGAGGCGATACTGAGGGCTCGGCGCATTGCGTCGGAGGTGGTATCGCTGATCTCGGGCATTTTTTTTCGCCGGAGTGTGGTTTGATCGCCGCCGTCCTTCTTCCGGGAAGTTACATCCTGCACATCCTGCATGCGTCGCCGGTTTTCGAGCGCCGTGATGAGAATTCGCTGTATTGCCTGCGGCCGGATCGGCTTGATGATATAGTCCCTGGCGCCCTTCTTCATGAGGCCGACGGCGTCTTCAACCGACTCGAATGCGGTGATGACCACAACCGGCACCAGCGGGTTCAATGAGATGCTTTTCTGTACCACCTCATAGGCGGTTCCGTCGGGAAGGCGGTGGTCGGTAAGGACCAGATCGACCGGTCGTTCTTCAAGAATCTCCAGTGCTTCGGTGACACTTTGCGCACCTACCACTTCTATGGAGGGATACTCGAGCCTCGACGCCGCGGTCTTTATGATCCGTATTTGAACCGGATCATCGTCGACGGCCAGGACTATACTTTTTTCCATCTGCCCTTTGATTTTCGGTCGTCATCGTTGGGGGCTTTACTCCGCCCGGGGCCGCTGCATTCGGAGCCGCTGCATTCGGGGCCGCTCCGCCCGGGAGGCCCGCTGACAGATGGCTACATGAGACGGTCCGCCAACACCCCTGCGATATGGGTAACGATGGAGGTCGGAATTTCGTGACCACCGGAAAACTCGGCGAAGTTCACATTAAATCCTGCGTTTCCCAGTACCCGGGACAGGGCGATCCCCTCGGAGTATGGAAGGATGCTGTCGTCGGTACCGTGACTTTGAAAAACGAGCACGTCTTCCGGCGCCGGGGCCCCCGAGCCGTCGGCGGCGGCACGTCCGTCCCCGACCGCCGGCGACGCACCGTGGTGCGCCGAGTCGACCAAACCTGGCTCCTTCCACCATGACTCTGCGATGAGGGCGCCGGAAAAGAGCAGCGCGACGGCGGGCAACGGCAATCCCGGATTCGATGCACCCTGACGCAGGAGCTCCGCCGCAACCATCGCCCCCTGGCTGAACCCGCCGAGGATGAGCCGATCCCATCGTACTCCCCGTTCATCCAGAAGGTTCCGTACCGCCCGGGCTGATTCCGCAAGACCTTCAGGTTCCATGGCGCGGAGGTTCTGGAAATAGGTACCGAAGAGCGCCTGTTGGAGGTGTTCCCCCTCCCGGGGAAACCACGCTCGTCCATAGGACATACCCGCAACGGTTATCGGCACCGGCGCGTGGGGAAACACCCACCGTCGTGCAACGGCAAGCTCCGGCGCCAGAGGAACCAGATCGTTGGCGGTCGCGCCAAAGCCATGAAGGAGCACGCCTGTCCATTCGGTACGGAAGCGTCCCTCCTCCACGGACGGGACGTCTTCCAGGTCAATCGTCACCGACATCAACACATCGTCACTCATCAACGTCTCCCCCCACCCGTATGAGCCATCCATGCTCATTCGCCGCGGCGCGAAGGTCACGAAATACCCGGGTAACGACGTCCCGGTTCACACCCCGGACGGTGATGCGGGCGCGGTAGTCGTAATCTCCGTACACGGGATAGCTGCCGATGGATACCGACGGGGCGAGGCGCTGCTGTTCCTCAAGCCAGTCGGCAAAGAGCCCCTCATCGACATTGAGATAGAGCTCGGCGGTCCACATTCTGTCCCGTCCGGGGAGCAGTGAAGCGAGGCGCTCCATCTTGTCCTGCAGCGCTCTGGGAAGCCCCGGCAGAATGAAGACATTCTCCCACCGTATGACCGGCCACTGACCTTCCCGGCAGCCGAGCACCTCGGTACCCCGGGGAAGGAGTGCCATCTTGCGGACCATGGGAGAGAGGGGAAGATCGTAACGCGTTTCCAGAAAGGCGATCATGTCGGGATGTTCTTCGGCGGCAACGTCGAAGGCCTCCGCCGCGGACTCGATGGTAATATCGTCGTGGGTCGGTCCGATACCCCCTGAACTCACCACATACTCATACCGTTCCCGGAGGTCCCGAAATGCGGAAGCGATCTCTTCGACGTCGTCACGGACGATGCGCACCTCTCCAATGCCGTATCCGATAGAATTGAGAGTCGTCAACATGGGATACAGATTTGCCTCTTTGACGCTGCCGGAGAGAATTTCGTCCCCGATGAGAAGAATCGCCACCATAAGGCAACTATACGCGGAAGAGGACGATCCGAAAAGGAGTTGATTATTGACTTGAATGGTATGTTATTCGTAGCTTCTTCCCATGGAAGTACGGGACCGTATCACAGAATCGGAACACCTTCTCCGGACGGGGCGGTACGCAGAGGCGATCGACCTTCTCAACACCGTTCTGGCCGATGATCCGACGGACCTCCACGCGATGCTGAACGTGGGAATCGCCTATACCGAGAACGGCGAGAATGACAAGGCGATTAAGGCACTGGGCTACTACGTGTCCCGGGAGAAAGAGACCGCCGAAGCGTGGGAGGCGCTGGGCTGCGCCTATCTGAGAAAACGGGAGTACCGTGAGGCGGAAGACCACCTTCGTCACGCCCGGTCATGTGCCCCCCGCAACGCCAGCGTCTTGCGCAATCTCAGCGTCCTTTTGAGTCGAACCGAACGCGGCTCCGAGGCGTTTCAGCTCCTTAAGGAAGCCCATGAACTTGACGGTTCAGACTATTTGACCACATTCGCCCTGGCGAGCACCTACCTCGCCATGGGAGACCGTGACAACGCCCGCACCCACTTTGAAGAAGTTCTCTCCTTTTTCCCTGCATTGCCGGACGCGGTACGCCGTGAAAGCGAACAACACCTTCTGGAGCTGACGGTCGGCTGGTAGACCGACGGCGCCTCTTCCGGAGCCGCCCCGGACCGGTGTGCGCGCCGCGTTGCGCCTTGAAATTGCCGCCTCCCCGGTCTACATTTCATTTGAGGGTAGGTGGTGAAGAAGTCAAAAGTTACAACGGGCGTATACTGGGTCGACATACACACGGCGGATCTGCGAATCCTCTGTGGAACTCCCGCCGATACCGTGAAACACCTCATGCGACGGGGTTACATAAACTCGATTGAACGCGGCGGCGTCTCCTATGAATCGGGACCCAACGCAATACTTCTCTCGGATGTAAATATCCAGAACGGAGAGTTTTCCAACCTTGCGGAGTTCCCCGTTCTCCAGATGCTTTATCGACAGGGGATGATCATCCCCGACCACCCCAACAATGACGGAAAAAAACCGATAATTATAGGTTCCCGGGACCAGATCGCGGCGCAGAAAGAGTACATCTTCCGTGGTAACTACGGACTGGCTTCCCTCGAAGAGCTGATGGAAGCCGGCGTGGACGAGACGACTGCGAAGGAATACATGCGCATCAAAACGGCCTTCGCCTTCGGCAAGATCCGTCGACCCGACGAGCTTATCGATTTCATCGTTGTTGAAAATGAGCCGGTCTCAATCATTCCCGGAGTTCATATAGAACGGGTCGCCCTCAACACCTATCGTATTTCCCATGCCGGTGACTACGAGGAGGTCTCCCTCAATCTGGACCGGACGGAACACTATCAGCCCCCCTACATCCTTGGGCAGCAGAAGGTAAAACGGGACTATTTCTCCATCGTCCATACCGGTGAAGGTGACGGATGGGACATCAACCGTCCATGCATGGCGAGCATTGTCGTCTTCCAGGGGCGGATTTACCTGGTGGATGCGGGTCCGAGCGTTATTCACACCCTCAATTCCCTGGGAATGAGCGTCAATGAAATCGACGGAATCTTTCATACCCACGCCCACGACGACCATTTTGCCGGTCTGACCTCCCTTGTCAGGGCGGACCATCGGCTGCCTTATTACGCGGCGCCCCAGGTCCGTCATTCAGTGATGAAGAAACTCTCAGCCCTCATGTCCTTTCCGGAAGAGGAGTTTGACCGTTTTTTCATTCCACGGGATCTGACGATGAATCAGTGGAATATGATCGATGGCCTTGAGGTGAAGCCGGTATTCTCACCCCACCCCGTAGAGACGACGGTAATGTTTTTTCGCGCCCTCTGGCATGACGGATACCGGACATATGCACATTTCGCCGATATCTGTTCCATCGACCAGCTCGATTCGCTGACCAGAAAGGATGATCCCGTCAGTGTCGCCCTGGCGACGGAGGTGAAGAAGAATTATTTCACTCCCGTTCACGTCAAGAAACTGGACATCGGCGGCGGTATGATTCACGGCAACGCCGAGGATTTTCGTGACGATGAGTCGGAACGGATCGTGCTGAGCCACGTTTCGACGCCGTTGACGCTGAAACAAAAGGAAATCGGTGCGGATACCTCTTTCGGCATGGCCGACGTATTGATAAGGGGAAATGACGGCGGCCCTGAACACCGCGTGACTACCCTCATTCGTCACAACTTCAGGGATATTCCCGACTACGACGTCAAGATGGTGGCAAATTGCCGGACCGTCACCTACAGCATCGGTACCATCCTTGTGAAACGCCATATGGTGCCCGGCACCGTGCTATTGGTCATCGACGGTCTGGTGGAGATTCTCGATGCGGAAATGGATACCCGGAACACCCTTACCGTCGGCTCGATGATCGGGGAACACGCGGTTCTGGCGGGAGAACCGACGCGCCGGACCTATCGTGCCGGTAGTTTTGTCAGGGTACTGGAGATTCCCGGGGAGATGTACCGCTCCCTAATAGAACGCAACGGTCTTGGCGGAACGGTGACGGAACATCTCACGCGAAAGTACTTCCTCGAAGGTACGTACCTTCTGGGTGACCGTATTTCCGGGGAGAATATCAATGCAATTGCCCAGACACTCACGGAGTTGCGCGTCCCCGCGGGAGAAACTCTTACCACCGGCGGGGAACTTCTGCTCATCATCGACGGGACGGTAGATATCTACTGTCGCGAAAAAAGGGTGGGAATAGCCGGCCCCTTTGAAGGTATCGGCGAGGCCGAGATCATCAGAGAGACGGACTTTTCCTTCACGTATATCGCCCGCGGCGATGTCAGACTCTACCGTGTTCCCGGAGAAGAGGTTCAGAAAATTCCTATTGTCCGATGGAAACTGCTGGAGCAGTTGACGCTGCGGGCACAGAACTGTCGCGCAATCTTTCAGGCCTAGGGGGAGACAACGATGGGAGGATGGGTTTCACCGCAGGCGACGGTAGCCGCCTATGAGACGGCGTCAGGCGATCTGCTCCACCCCCGGATTGCGGACGATGCCTTCGTCTTTGACGGAGTGCGCATTATCGGTGACGTGCATATCGGACGGGGAAGCGCCGTCTGGTACAACTGCACCATTCGGGGCGACGTCCACTGGGTTCGTATCGGAGATGAAACCAATATCCAGGACAACAGCGTGCTCCACGTCACCCACGATCGATTTCCCCTCTCCATCGGAAACCGGGTGACGGTGGGACACGCGGCCCGTCTCCACGGCTGCACCGTGGAGGACGAGACCCTTGTCGGTATCTCCGCAACCGTTCTGGACGGTGCGGTTATTCGCACCCACGCCATGGTCGCCGCCGGTGCCCTCGTTCCTCCCGGTATGGAGGTTGCGACGGGCACCCTCGTCGCCGGCGTTCCTGCAAAGGTGATACGGAAGCTGCGCCCGGAAGAGATAGCCGATCTTCCGCGTTCCGCCGGACGGTACCGGGAGTACGCCCGGCGTCACTTTCAGTCCCTCCGAGCGACGATGATGTGAGTTCCGCTCTCCCCGACAAAGGGAGATCGGTCATACCAGCCGTATTGCGCCACGATGCGGAATCCGCACCACTCAAGTAACGCAACGATTTCGAGGGGAAAGAACATCCGCAGGGAATAGTCGAACCGCACCGTCTCATCGTCATTCTCGATATACCAGGAAAGATGGAGCAGCTGCCGCGCGCCGTCGTAGCGAACGGACTCGTACGCCGACGGGACCGTATCACCATGAATGGGATATATCCCTTCGGGAGGGCGGGAAAGAACCGCCGGATCGGGGTTGTGGACGGCGAATGCGAAGAGGCCGCCCTGACGGAGGGCACCGCGGACACCGGAGAGGCAGGCGCGGACGTCGGCCGTTTCATGCAGATGGGAGAGACTGTGGAGGGGAATAATGACGAGCCCGAAACGGCCGTCGTCGGGGGGAGAGCGCATATCTCCCTCGGCAAAGGCGATCCGGCCCGCCGGCACCCAATGTGCCCGGGCGCGGCGCTCGGCGGCGGCAATCATGTGGGGAGAACTGTCTATGCCGAGAATCTCAACGCCCTCAAGGGCGAGGGGCACCGTCACCCGGCCGCTTCCGCAGGCGAGTTCACACACCGGTCCCTCCCGCGACCGGGCGAGGTCAAGGTAAAAGGGAATGTCCTCGGAGAAGTGTCCGTAGAGGGAGTCATAGATATGGGGATGCCCGTAGAGCATTGCTTCACCTGCCTTCCGTCAGCGTGCTATGATAGCCCACTGTGAGCGCTACAACTACTCCTGTGAATATCGTCATAATCGGTGCGTCCGGTGACCTTACCCGTAAGAAGCTCCTGCCCGCCCTCTTTAATCTCTATTGCAATGATTTTCTCCCGGAACGGTTTCACGTCGTCGGTTTCGCCCGCTCGGAGATGTCGGACACTGAGTTTCGACATCAGGTTGCGGAAACGCTGACGTGCCGCTTTGAGCCGGAACCGAGCCAGTGCGACATCAAGGTGGGGCGCTTCCTGAAACGCTGTCACTACCACACCGGCCAGTATGATAACGCCGATGACTTTCGGGCGCTGGGCCGGCGTCTGGAAGGACTCAACGGGCCGCGGGCGAGCATGCTCATGTATATGGCCATACCGCCGAGCGTCTTTCTGAAGACCGCCCACTCCATTCGGCAGGCGGGACTCTCCGATGAGGAGAGCCGGGACTGGTCACGGGTGGTCATTGAAAAACCCTTCGGCAGGGATACGGAAAGCTCGGCGGAGCTGACACGGGCTCTTGGTGAAATATTCACGGAAGAGCAGACCTACCGGATCGACCACTACCTCGGCAAGGAGGTGATCCAGAACCTCCTGATTCTTCGATTCGGCAATCGTATCTTTGAACCGATCTGGAACCGCGACCACGTGGAGTCCATTTCAATCTCGTTTTCCGAGAAGATCGGGGTGGAAGGCCGGGCGGGTTATTTTGACCATTTCGGGATCATACGGGACGTCCTGCAGAACCACCTCCTTCAGACGATGGCGCTCACGGCGATGGAACAGCCCATCCGGCTGGACGCACATGAAATTGCCGAGGAAAAGACCAAGGTCCTCCGGGCGACGACGCCCCTCGATCTTGAAAATACCGTTACGGGCCAATACGAGGGGTATCTCGACGATCAGGGCGTACCGGACGGTTCGGTGACGGAGACCTACGTATCCACGACGCTCTACGTCACCACACCACGCTGGTACGGCGTGCCCTTCTATCTCAGCGCGGGCAAGGCGCTGGACACGCAAAAGACGGAGATTGTCATCACTTTCAAGGAGCTCCCCTACAGCATCTTCCCCGGCGTGGTGGGCAACTCCCTGCGTATCAGGGTGCAGCCCAACGAGGCGATTGAACTGATCGTAAACAACAAGGTCCCGGGCATGCAGTTCCAGTCTGCGGAAGTACTGCTGAACATGCTCTATCAGCAGCAGTTTGCAGCTACCCTCCCTGAGGCGTATGAGCGGTTGCTCCTGGACGTACTGCGGGGAGACCGCTCGCTCTTTATTCAGAAACAGGAACTTGCGGCGGCGTGGGAAATCGTCACGCCGGCGCTGAAACGAATCGAATCGGAGAGAATCAAACCGCGGCGCTACGCATACGGGAGCGCCGGTCCGGAAGGAGCATAAGCGTGGCCGTTGAATTTTCAACGTTTGAGACTGAACAGCGTGCGGCGGAAGCCCTTTTCAACGAGATACGGCACTATCTCGGATTTGGACCGGGGTACCATACCAACGGCCGCGACGAAAACGGCAACACCACCGACAAGACGGCGACGGCACCATACGTCATCATGCTTGCCGGAGGTTCCACCCCTATGGAAGTGTACCGCAACGTGGCGGACCATCCCCCGCGGATGGTCCATCCCGCCGCTCACTTCCTCCTTTCCGACGACCGATTTGTGCCGGAAGGGGACAGCCGGTCCAACTACGGAACGATCCGGCCCATGGCCGATAAGCTGGGTCTTGTGGACGGTCGGTTTGTTCACGTGAACGCCGAAACCGGAGACAGGGCGGCCGCCGATTTCGGCGAGCAGGTAGTCGATCTGGGACGGCGGAACGCCCTCTTCGCACTCGGCATCCTCGGCATCGGCACCGACGGCCACACCGCCAGCCTCTTCTCGCCCGAGTTGGTCGCCCTGCCGTCGGACGATCTCAAGGGGCGTCAGATCGGCGACGGGAAACTCCTCACCGACGATCCCCGGCGGGCGGCGCTTGAAACGGGAGAACACGGCGGCGTACAACGAATATCCCTGGGCGCCGAGGTCCTGCTCTCCTTTCAAAAGCTGATATTTTTCGCCCCCGGACAGGCGAAGCGGGAAATTCTCTATGAACTGAGCAGGCGGCCGGAGATGTATCCGGCGGGACTCATCATGCTCAACCATCCCAACGCCTGCATCTGGACCGACGAGGCGCCCCGTGTCGAATAAGAATACTCCCAACAGCGGTGATCTCAACAACGCAAAAAAATGGAACGACATCGCCGTAGAATGGCATCGACATTTCGGCGGAAAAATGGAAACCACCCCGCGCTGCGTCGTCCGCGGCATGGACGACTTCTCCGTCTGGTACTCTCCCGGAGTGGCCGAGGCGTGCCGCGCGATTGCGGCGGAACCTGAGCTCGTCGATGAGCTGACCAATCGATGGAATACCGTCGCCGTCGTTTCCGACGGCAGCCGCGTCCTCGGTCTGGGTGATATCGGCGCCAAGGCGGGCTATCCGGTGATGGAGGGAAAGGCACTCCTCTACAAATACCTGGGCGGTGTGGACAGCGTACCGATCATGCTCAACGACGGCGATCCCGACTCCATCATACGCACAGTCCTCAACCTCCAGCCCAGTTTCGGCGGAATCAATCTTGAGGACATCTCCCAGCCGAAATGCTTTCGCATCCTCGATACCCTGCGGGAACAGGCGGAAATTCCCGTCTGGCACGACGATCAGCAGGGAACGGCGACGGTGACGCTGGCGGGTCTCATGAACGCCCTTTCGATCGTACAAAAGAAGATCGAGGACGTGCGCATCGCCTTTATCGGGTCCGGTGCGGCAAACGTCGCCTGCGCCCGGTTGATATTTGCCCGCGGAGCGGACCCGGCACGCTGCACCGTGAACGACAGCCGCGGAATCCTCCACACCGATCGGGAGGACCTGCGGCGCAACCGCAACGAATATCCCGAAAAGTGGCGCCTCGCTGAAATGACAAACAGCGAACGGCGCAGCGGGGGAATCCCGGAGGCGCTGGAGGGAGCCGACGTGGTCATATCTCTCTCCACCCCCGGTCCCGGTACAATCCTCCCCGAGTGGATCAAGAGGATGAACGCCGACCCGATCGTCTTTCCCGAGGCCAATCCGGTGCCTGAAATATGGCCGTGGGAGGCACGGGAAGCGGGAGCGGCGGTGGTCGCCACGGGGCGGAGTGATTTTCCCAATCAGGTCAACAACTCTATCTGTTTTCCCGGCATTTTCAGGGGAACACTGGACGTCCGGGCCCGGACGATCACCGACGAGATGTGCTTTGCAGCTGCCGACGCCATCGCCCAAAGGGCTCGCCGGCACGTCGACTTCGGTCCCGAGCGCATCATGCCCACCATGGAGGAGTGGGATCTGTTCGGCGACATCGCCGCAGCGGTGGGCATGACGGCACAGGAACAGGGAATCGCGGGCCGAAACCTGGACGGAGACACGCTGAAGTCAATGGCGCTGGCGCGAATCGAACGGAGCCGTCGCATGACGGAAATCCTCATGGAACACGGTGTGATCCTGCCGGCACCGGATACCCCGCCGGGCCGCCCGGCCGGGGAATAAAGGAGCAGCTATGTACGAGGTAGTGGTCATCGGCGGCGGCCCGGCGGGGCTGGCGGCAACGATGTATTGCATCAGAAAAGGCATGGACATCCAGCTCATCACAACGACCCTGGGTGGAAAGTCAACGCTGAGTTTCAATCTCCCCGACATGAGCGAGTATCACATCGTCAAGGCACGGGAACAGGTACAGACCTTTCAGGGGCGCATCGAGTATCTCGACCACACGTGGCGCAAGGCGAAGGTGACCGCCGTGAAGGAGATCGAAGGCGGCTTTGCGGTGACCGTCAGCGAGCCCGGGGCTCCTCCGACCCGTCTGGATACGGAGTATCTCGTCGTGGCGACGGGTACGACGCCGACACCGATGGGGATTCCCGGCGAGCGGGAATTTTTCGGCAAGGGGCTGGGAAGCAGCGCCATCAGTTATTCCCACCTTCTGCGGGATCGACACGCCGTCGTCATCGGTGACTCCGACAGGGCGATCGAGGCGGCGATGGAGTGTGCCGAGCAATGCTCTGCGGTCTCCCTCGTCCTGGAACCCCATGCGGAATACTCCCATCACCATCTGGAAATGGTGGCGCGCCGGGAAGTGGTGGCGGTCTACAACGGTTACCGCCCGGTACGGGTGGAGGGCGACACCTTCGCCCGGAGTATCACCATATGCCGCGGTGACGCCCACAAGGAGGAGTGTGCGCCTCAGAAGACAATAGGCGCCGATGCCTTCTTCGTAGAGCGGGATCCCCGGCCCAACTCCGTCCTTGTGGCGGACGTCGTCGACTGCACGCCCCGCGGGGCGATCAGGATCAATGAACGGAACGAAACGAGTCATCCCCGGATCTTTGCCGCCGGCGACGTCACCACCGTCGGAATCGAACAGATTCTCGTCGCCCTCGGCGAGGGCGCCCGGGCGGGTTTGAGCGCATACCATCGGCACATCGAGCAATCATAGGGCTTGGGAGCCCGGGGTATGTATTCACGAACGTGTTACGTCGGGGACTCACTCCCCGACGCCCCCCGAATCCACGCCACGATGTCCGGGATCGCATCGCGGTTGAGGGTATCGATCTCTTCATCGTTCCCGGTGATCTTTTTCACCACCAGGCGTATGAAGAAGGGCAGTTCGTTGGGACGGATACGCCCCCCGATAAAGAACCGCGCCGACGCGTGGGCGATCAACGCCGGCGGATATCCGGCGATCATCTCCTCCTCGGCCTGTTCACCCTGATAGAGTGTGGTGATGCCAAGGGCCAGGGGATGACGGCGAATCTCTTCCATATGCATTTCCAGAAATGACTTCACCGCCGAGTAAATCTGTCCCGCGTAGACCGGCGCCAGAACGACGATCGGCTCGTCGGAATTTCCGCCCCGCACGGCGTCCCAGGCGCGTCCGCGCTCCTTCCTGAGGTCGAAGGTACGAAAAGGCGTCGTGTCACCGCCCTCACCGGCGGCCGCCTTTTCCCCCGCCTCCCGGACCCACCCGGCGTATTCCCGCACGGAACCGTATCGACTGCCGTAGAGAATCATCAATGAGCCTCCCCTTCCGCAGCGTGCAGGCTGCGCCGAATCTGATAGAGCCGATTTCTGTATGTAAGAACGATGTCTATGGAGACCATCGTGCCGTTGAGAATGTAGAGGACGATGACGCCGTCCATAAGGTAAAAGAGCTTATGGAGAATCCCCGCCACATACCCGATGAGCAGGGCAAAGAGGAAGACCATGCTCTTGGAGCCGACCTCCCTCGTCTTCAGAGATTTCCGAATGGAAAAAGGCCAGGCCAGTCCAAAACAGACCAGCATGATGATTTCAAACACACTCACTTGACAATCCTTTCAGGGAGCTCCACTACAAATTCCGCGCCTTCCCCGCGCGCCGATTCAACCCACGCCCGGCCGCCGTGGGCGGCGGTCACCGCCTTCACGAGACTCAGGCCCAGGCCGAGGCCGCGCTGGGCGGGCTGGATGGGGCCGCGGTACATGCGATCCCAGACACGGTCGCGCTCATCGGGATCAAGGCCGGGACCCGTATCCGCCACGTGAATACGCACCGCCCCTTCCACACGTTCGGCCCGGAGGGTGACACGGCCGTTCTCGCGGCAATACTTCACCGCATTGTCCACCAGGTTGGTCACCACCTGTCGCAGCCGCAGCCGGTCCGCCTCCACGATCGCGCCGTCGTCACCGGAGATCTCGATTGTAATCCCCCGCTCTTCTGCAACCATTTCATATAAATTTCGAACTTCGTTGAGGAGCGCAGGCAGCTCGATCCGCTGGTAATTCAACCGCATCACTCCGCTTTCCGCCTCCGTGATATCGAGGAGCGTGTTCACCAGCCTGAGGATCTCATCGGACTGTTCCACCGTCCCCGCCAGCGCGCCTTCCATCTCCTCCGGCGATCCGTCCCGCAACGCCAGTTCCGCCTGCGCCCGGAGGCGCGTAATGGGAGTGCGCAAATCGTGGGCAACCATGTCGACGGTATCCCGCATACTGTCCACAAGCGTGCTGATACGGTCGAGCATGCGGTTCATCAAATGGACAAGGTGGCTCAGCTCGTCGGCACCGGCTCCTGGTTCCACCCGGGCGTCGAGGCGTCCCGTATCGACGATCTGCTGGGCAACCCGGGTAACCCGGGCGATAGGCCGGAAGGCGCGTCCCGCGATAATGAGGCCCACCACGAAACCGGCGATCACCACCACCACCGCGATGAGGACGAAGTTGCGTCGAAAGAGGGCGAGGAGCCGCGTCCGTGTTTCCGTGGAGAGGCCGAGCTGCAGGTAGTAGTCGTCGGAGAGCCACAGCCCGCCCACCTCGATTGCGAACTCGTAATCCGGAGAGTTGAGGACGATCAGCCCCTCCCCGTCGAGGGGGAGCACTTCAAGGCGGGAGACGGAAAAGCTCTCCCACACCTGGGGATAGCTGAAGAAGAGGGTCTCGTTGGCGCGGTCGGCCAGGCGTACCACAAAGGGTCGCTCCCCCACCACCAGGTTATCCACCTGAATCTGCTCCCGCAGGAGTTCCACGCCGCCCGTCTGGAACTGGGCCCAGTAACTCAGGAGGCGCTGCTGCATGTCCCGCAGTTCATCCTGTTTCAGCGTACGGTAGAGGGAGAAGAAGGTGAGCCCGAAGATAAGCACCACACCGAGGGTGGCCACCGCGGTATAGACCAGGGTGAGGCGGACGCGAATGCTCACGCCGGGAAGGGCCGCTCCGGGCGTTGATGACTGACGTCGTTCCATCACGCTCCCTCGGGCTTGAAGACATACCCCACACCGCGAACGGTGTGAATCACCTTGGGTTCAAAATCGCGGTCAATCTTGGACCGCAGCCGTGAGACGAGGACGTCCACCACATTTGTCTGGGGATCGAAATCGTAGCTCCACACATGCTCGAGGATCATCGTTTTGGTGAGAACCTGCCCGGGATGACGGAGAAAAAACTCAAGAAGGGAAAACTCCCGGGGCTGGAGCTCCACCGCGCTGCCCTGTCGCCGTACCTGACGGGACAGGAGGTCAAGCTCGATATCTCCCTCGGAAAGTGACGTCACCGTGCGGTGCGCTTCGGTGACGTTCCGTTCATTTTCACCCAGCCCGGAACGGCGTATAAGCGCCTCCAGGCGCGCCTGGAGCTCGGAAAAGGAGAAGGGCTTAGTGAGATAGTCGTCGCCGCCGGCGCGCAGACCGGTGATGCGGTCGTCCACCGTCTGTCGCGCGCTGAGGATCATGATGGGCGTCCTGACGCGCCGATCCCTGAGCTCTCCGATGAGCCACAGACCGTCCTTGCCGGGCAGCATGAGATCCACCACCAGGACGTCATACTCATTGAGGGTGGCGGCGCCGAGAGCCTCCTCCGCGGTGGAAAGGTGATCCACGCGATAGCCCGCCTCGCCGAGACCCTTTTTGAGATAACGGGCGATGGTTGAGTCATCTTCAATCACTAATACGCGCACGGGAGGATTATACAACAGGAGACGGGATTGTTCGAGGATGGCCGGGTTCGGCGGCGCGGCATTGGATCATGCACGCCCTGTATATTCACCCATTGTGCGGCTGGAGATTTCCTGTCTCCATGAAATCGGACGCGTCACCGTGCCGGACCGGACGATTCTGGACAACTATGTGCATGCATTCCGGGATGATGGGAACGAGCCCGATCCGCAGATGGAACAGGCGATAGATTCAGAGCAGGCACATCAATAACCATTCATCCCATGACCAACTCAAGCGACCACCTCAAAGGGGCGGTGGGTATCGGCAGGCATATTCGATACACACATGTGAAGGAGGCGGTCATGGAAGTTCTTTTTTCTCACGGGACCGGAGTGAAACCGGCACGGGCTGTACTGATGCGCCGGCTGGCGGCGGTGGTTGTTGCGGCGTGCGTCATAGGCGTCGCCGCTGGATGCGGTATTCCCGGGGACGGAAGCTCTCCGCGGGACGGCGGAGGCACTGGAGGCGGACCAGGCGGGGCCGTACCCGGCGTAGACCGAGGCAGGGGCACCCTCGCCCTCCACCTGCCCGATGGATTTGGCTCATCGGTAGGTACGCTGGCGGTGGACACGCCCTCGGCGATCGCGGCTGCGGACGTGGTGGAAATCGTCGTTCTCGAAGCCTCATCCGTACCGGTGGCACCCGAGATCGCCGATATTCCCGTCGTTGCGGCGGAACAGACGATCGAGCTGCCGGTGAGTGAGGCACCGACGGTGGAGTTTGAATTGTTGCCGGGTCTGTATCGCGTCCTCGTCCTGGCGGGCAAAAAGGCGGGAACCACGGCGACGCTCCTCGGCTCGGGGGCAACGGCGACGCCCGTGGAGGTAACCGCCGATGCAGTCACCGATGCCCACGTCACACTGCAGACGATATCCCACACAATTGAATGGTCGACCGAGGTGACGGCGGGCGGGACCTTTACCGCCTCGGTTTCGGGCAATACCAACAATCCGCTGCTGACCCTCACTCCCGCCGACGATTCCAGTACCTGCCTTGCCCAGCACCGAATGGACGGTGACACGTCCTACGCGACGATCGATCTGGACATTGCCGGCGGCGCCTGGTCCGGTGAGGCAACCTGCGCGGTTTCGTCAATGGCGGGCGAGACGGGATGGCGCTTTTCCGGTCCATACGTCACCTACGTCGATCCCTTTACCGGAGCGTACACCGCCCTGAACGGCGTCTTCCCCATGAAGTGGCGCTGGCTCAGTTCCACCGTGGTCACCGAGAGCTCGTCCCTCTGGGAGGAAGTGTGGAAGCCGGTGACTATCACCGGCGCCACCACGGGTGTGGCGGTGACGGTGGAGTGGCTGTAGCGGAGGTGTGGCGACTGCGGCGTCAATCCTTGGCGACGATGACTTTGCGGTACTCGTCGATGCCCGGCGCGACGATTCGAATGAAGTAGATTCCCCGGGCGACGATCGCCCCGCTGTTATTGCGGCCGTCCCAGGCGGTGCGGTATTCACCGCTGCCCAGCCGTCCCCGTTGAAGGGTGCGGACGATGCTCCCGTCGAGGGTGAAGACGTGTATCGTCACGATGCCCGGACGGTCGATTTCGTACAGAAGGATCGAACTCTCGTCCCGTTCAGGATAGATGACGTTATTGAGAATGGTAACGCCGCCGCGTTGCGGGATGTATCCCAGTCCGAGGTTGAGTATCCACGGCGCAATGGTACGGGGATCATCGGCGTCGGTGAGGCGGGCGGTGTTCTTCTCGTTTCCTCCGACCTCCAGGGTGAACTGGAATTCCAGCGTTCCACCTTCGGCGACTTCCGCGTCGCTGCCGGGAATGACGAAGGTCCGCAAAGCCCCGTTGGTTTCGATGGGTGCGAGATTCCGGGCGTCACCGTTCGGCGTCGGTTGCAGTCCCGGAGCAGTTACGGCGGTCCAGTAGTCCCCGACCTTCCGCGCCGCCGGGACTTCCAGGTCGTAATAGAGACGGACAGGAAGCGCCGGCGGGAGATCCCCGTGGAGGGCACCCTGCAGGGTAATGTCGGTAGTCGCGAGTTCGGGACCGGTGCCGTCAAAGGTTCGAACAGTGCGCAGATCGCCGATACCGATGGCGTCGGTGGCCCAGACGGGCCTGACGACACCGAGGAGGACGTCGGTGATCGGGCGGGTGGAAGCGGCGGACATCGGATTCGCGGTGTCGTCGTAAATCGCGTTGCCGGCGGCGGGCTGTATCGTTGACGACAGAAGATCGTCGGCGATGAGTGGCCCATCCAGGTCAAGGAGAAACTCCGCCTTTCCAAGAAGGCTGCCCGAGCCGTCCGCCGCAGTAATGGAGGTGACGGCGTAGGACCCCGTGCCGCCGGAGATGGTGAGGTCCGACTGATCGATGGGAATCGAGCCGCCGGCGTCACCGTAGACCGGCTCCGAAAACTTCACGTACATCCGATCCCGGTCGGCACTCGCGAGGGAAAGGATGATACCCGGCGGAGATCGGTCGATCGTCCGCAGCGGATAGGTCGTACTTGGCAGGAGGTTTCCGGCTAGGTCGGTGATGTATGCCTGCGTGTTGTCATAGGCGACCCACACGTTTGTCTGCGGCCCCCAGGAGTGGCCCGAATCCTGCAGCGTCAGGGCAAGGTACGAGTCGTTTGCCCTGTTGATCGGCGTGCCGCCGGTGAAAAGAATGGTGTCCACGGCCGTGTCGAAACCCGTGTTAAAGGCGTTCGTCAACGGAAAGTCCGGGCTATAAGGATCGGATGAAACCTGCTCCAGAGAGAAGGCGTCATGCTCGGTCAGTCCGTCGGGAAAGTTCCAGGAGGAATCCCGGACGCCTTCATTGGATCGGTCGTTGGGATGCGTGTAGTCTGATGTTTCCGGCGAGGGATCGGCGGCAAGGTTCTCGGGATCCCACCATTCCGGCAGGCCCCCGTCCACGGGATTCAACGGATCGGGCGCGGCGGACAGATCGACGGAGGCGTTATCAAGAACGTGCATCTCCAACCGGTTCATGAAATTGGGATCGCCGGTCGCCTGTGTGATGATTTCATACTTGCTGTCTTCCACCGGTGTCTCTACCTGATATGTCGATATGGTCGGCCCGTCGACGTCCCAGCCGGTAAGCCAGTCGGCGACTGCATCCGGCGTGGGGGCGGCAACATTCCCGCCGTAGGTCGTTTCGCGGACCCGTGTTACGGCAGTGTCGATTGTGTGATCGACCGGGTTGTCTGCCTGATCGACAATAAAGTTGTTTGCGACCACGTCAATATCTGTCACCGTCGCCGGATCGGGAACGTTGGCGTGCCAGCCGGGGAAGCGGTCCCCGTCGCCGCCGATACTGTATCCCGATAGATAGATGCGCAGTTGCTGATCCTGGGAAACCGAAGTCATCGGGGCAGGTGCATCCGTAAAAACGGCGGGCTCGTTTGAATCGGCCCGATAGAGGGCGTTGGCCGTTCCGGCAGGTACGGGGGGTGTGATTCCCGGACGGGTACCGCGTTGCATCACGGCGCCGTTCAACGTGGCGTCGTAACGGAAATACCCAACCACGTCCGTCCAGCGCCCGGTCGCGCCGCTCTGGTCGGCGGAATCGCGGATATCGCCGCCGACCTCCCCGGCGGCGGCGGAGAGAGCGGTTGCGCTTTGAGCATTTTCCGCAGTGGTAAGCTGTCCACCGCCCCAGGTCGCCGTACCGATCTGTACCGGCTCCGAATAGTAGAGGTGGAAGAAGTTATGGCCGTCATAGGGTCGGCCAGGATTTGTCTGGGCGGGGCTGGCGGCACGGCCGTACTCTATTGTGTGGAGTACCGGACCCGCCTCATCGACCGTTCCGTCCCAAACCGGCGCCGGTTGGGCCGGAGCGGCGTTCGCCCGTTCCCGATTGTAGTTGATTGCGGGGTTTCTGCCGCCTGCGCTGTGAAAGATGCCCTTGGTCCAGGAAATATCGGGAACCGTCGTTTGCTGGGAGCCCGTCCTGTCGGTGCCGTTTCCGCCCGGGGACGCGCTGGCACTTGTACGCGGTTGCGTCTGTATCTCCACCTGACGCCGGTGGTACGAAAAAAGAAGGCGGTCCAGGGCGGCGGGGGGCGAGTCGTCGGTTGTGGCAGTCAGGAGTTCATCCTTCCATGCCGAGTCAAACGCAATCGAGTCACCGTCGTATTGCACCATCGGTGTCCGATCGTTAATTGCCCCCTGCCATCCGGACGTGCCCGTATCGGTGTCGAGATTGGTCACGTAGGTGTTCAGCTGAAGGTGGATGACGTCGTCTTTCCGGATGGCGGCGCTGGCTATCCGTGGAGCGAGGAAGTCCCATCCGGGTATCGGGGAGCCGCCGTTCCATGCCCACTCAGTGTTTGTATCACCGCTATCACTATTGGGAGCGACACCGTTATTGGTATGACCGGCGGCAACTACGGCCGCCGCAATGGAACCGGACAGCGGATTTGATATTTGCGAACGGGAGACCTCACCGTGGAGGAATACCGAATATGGCTGGCCCCAGAGGTAATTGGAATCAGCGTAGGGGTCGGCGTCGGTGTTGTCCGCCACCGCGAGATTCCAATCAGCGCCGGCGGTAAGATCGAGACCGTTTACGTAGAAATCTCCGCGCGACGTCGAGGGATGCACCATCGAGGCCGTTACCGGCAAACGCGAAGGCGGGAGTGCCCGCCGAAAATGTGGCGTCGGAGCTGTCGTATGTACCGCCTCCGGGTGCCGTCCCCGGGAAGTATCGCAGGACCGTCGCGTCTTCCCTGAGGTCGGGATACGCAAATCGCCTGTTGTCGGCCGTAGTGAAATCAAGATCATCAGGTTCATAGGCAGCTCCGAAGAGGACGAAATCGCCACCGACGGTGATGGTGTGACCGGCAATATCCCAGCTGCCCCGATAACCCACCAGGCGCCCGGAAACGTCCATATTCGACAGAAGTGTGACGGTAACGCCGGTAGCGTCGAGATACAGATCGCCGTTGAAGGTCACGCCTGATGCGCCGGCAGCCTGGATGGACCCGTCCGCGCCGGTTTGAAAAACGATTCCGTTCGCTGAGGTCGTATCTATATAGGTCTGATTGCCGCCGGTACGATAGTTGGTGCCCAGCAGGGTGATACGACCGTCATTGTCGGCAGTCACCGTGGCGTTGCCGGCGACGCCGGGGTCTGCAGGCGTGTCGGCGCCGATTCCCGCAAGTTCGATGTCGTTTCCGGATATGGTCAGGGATTGGAGGGGTTGGACAGCGCCGATGGTCCCGCCGATTGTGATGTCTGCGGTTCCTGCCTCAATCTGGAGGCTCTCTCCGCCCGATGTATTTCCGTCAATTCCGGCGCCAAAGCCTATGGCCGAGTCCGTCGCGGTCAATATCGTATCGGCGCCCACCGTTACCGCCCCGATGTATGTTTGCGTACCTGATGTTGTGATCGACGCCGCGTCGATCCGCGTCGTCCCGTCTACATCAAGCGTTGAAATGAGGTTCCCCGCGCCACCTACCGCGCCGTCAAATCGTGCGTTCGCCGTCGTTACCGTCACACTTCGGGCCGTTCCGCCGCCGCCGAGGGTTCCCCGGAAGCGCACTTCGCTCCCCGCATTCGCGATAAATGTAGTGTCTGCGGCCAGGACAACGTTATCACCAAAGTCCTGGTTTCCCGTCGTGGTCACTTCGCCGCCGTTGATGTTCGCCGTTCCGCCGGTATTCGTTGTGACGGCCGCAAGTGCCGTTGTCGATCCGATCACATCGGCAAAGGTCGTTGTCCCAACGCTGTTCACCGTTACCGCCTGGGGACCGTCCACCGTCGATTGAAAGTCGACGCCTCCATTTGCCGTTATCGTGGCATCACCGGTAAGGGTCAGAGCATCGACCGCCGTGAGGCTTCCCGTTCCGAGATTGATCGCGACCGCATTATTCCCAATCTCAATTCCCCCGCTGCCCGCATCCAGCGTGAGATCTTCGTCGCTTGCCGTATAGTCCGCTCCAACCCGGATTCCGCCCGTAATCCCATTGATCACATCAAGGGAATATGGCGCTCCGGCGACGCCTGTCAGCACGATATCACCGTCGTGACCTGCCGCCCCCACCGTGAACGACCCCGCCGTAAAACCATTCCACGCCGAACTGTAATAGACGTCCGTCGATAACACGCTATCGGTATCGCCAAACTCCACGGTATACGAGGCGGTCCGTGGCGTCAGCGTTACCGTCCCGGTCCCCGCATCAACCGTGTTCGTCCCGTCAAGATTCAGTCCGTCAACGGTCAACGTGATATCTCCGTCCACCGCTGCCGTACTGATATCGCTGTTGACTGCGAGAGTTATCGCCGCCGCGGTAATCCGTACGGCGTCAGCCGCGGTCGCTCCGACCGTCACATCACCGCCAAGTGTCACTTCTCCCGTACCATCGGTGGTGATCGCCACGTCCCGGGCGCCCGTTACCGTTCCTCCAAACGCCACATCGCCGTTTGCCGTTGTCACCAACGTCAATCCCGCGCCGACTGTCACATTGTCGTTGTAGCTCTGATCCCCCGCCGTCGTCACCGCCGTGCCGTTGAGCGCGGTTGTTCCGCCCACGTTGGTCGTGAGACTCAGGAGCGATTCGGTGCCTCCTACGACTCCACTCAACGTCGTTGTACCCGTTGTGTTCAGGGTAAGCGTCCGATTATTGCCCGCCGCATCGGCATTCACTGCACCACCCAGCGTAATAGCCGCGGCTCCGGTGCTTATTGCCGTATCGCCCTGTAAGACCACAGCGGTATCACCATCACCGAGTTGCACGTTCTGTCCGCCTGCTCCGCCGGTCGAAATCGTTCCCGCCACGGTCACCGTCCCAGGTGCCGTCGCCGTCACGCCTCCGGTAAAGGTCAGACTGTCCCCGGCACCGTCACCGAGCGTGACACTTCCTCCATTCAGAAAGTCCGTGTCGCCGGCGATCGTATTCGTAGCACCGGTAATAGAGACGGCGTATGCGTCACTCCCGCCATTCGAGATCGTTATCCCGGAACCCACCGTCAGATTCCCCTGGAACGCAATCGTTGCCGCATCCGCCGTGTCGGTGAGCGTCACCGTCGCCGCATTCACCGTACTCTGGAACGTCGTCCCCCCACTCTGCGTTACCGTCACCGTGTTGAGGGCGTTCGTTGCACCCACCGCGCCGCTCACCGTCACCACTCCCGTCGTATTGATCGTGAGACTTGATGAGTTCGCTGTTGATGTGTTGTCCACTGCACCTGCGTTGATGGTAGACCCACTGCCGTCGCCCAGCGTCAGCGTCGTCCCATCCGCCACCGTCGCCGCTCCGGCATTCAATGTCGAGGCGCCAACCGTCAATGTCGCATCGGCACTCACCCCATACGCCCCGATGTCCATCTGCGTACCGGCCGTCGCCACCGTCCCCGCCACGTTCACCGTTCCCGGATTGCTGCCGTTCCCCGTCGTCGCAAGCCCCCCGGTAAAGGTCAGACTGTCCCCGGCACCGTCACCGAGCGTGGCGCTTCCTCCATTCAGAAAGTCCGTGTCGCCGGCGATCGTATTCGTAGCACCGGTAATAGAGACGTTGTATGCGTCACTCCCGCCATTCGAGATCGTCATCCCGGAACCCACCGTCAGATTCCCCTGGAACGCGATCGTTGCCGCATCCGCCGTGTCGGTGAGCGTCACCGTCGCCGCATCCACCGTACTCTGGAACGTCGTCCCCCCACTCTGCGTTACCGTCACCGCGTTGAGGGCGTTCGTTGCACCCACCGCACCGCTCACCGTCACCACTCCCGTCGTATTGATCGTGAGGCTTGATGAGTTCGCTGTTGATGTGTTGTCCACCGCACCTGCGTTGATGGTAGACCCACTGCCGTCGCCCAGCGTCAACGTCGCCCCATCCGCCACCGTCGCCGCTCCGGCATTCAATGTCGAAGCACCCACCGTCAATGTCGCATCGGCACTCACTCCATACGCCCCGATATCCATCTGCGCACCGGCCGTCGCCACCGTCCCCGCCACGTTCACCGTTCCCGGATTGCTGCCGTTCCCCGTCGTCGCAAGCCCCCCGGTAAAGGTCAGACTGTCCCCGGCACCGTCACCGAGCGTGACGCTCCCTCCATTCAGAAAGTCCGTGTCGCCGGCGATCGTATTCGTAGCACCGGTAATAGAGACGTTGTATGCGTCACTCCCGCCATTCGAGATCGTCATCCCGGACCCTACCGTCAGATTCCCCTGGAACGCGATCGTCTGCCCATCCGCCGTGTCGGTGAGCGTCACCGTCGCCGCATTCACCGTACTCTGGAACGTCGTCCCCCCGCTCTGCGTTACCGTCACCGCGTTGAGGGCGTTCGTTGCACCCACCGCACCGCTCACCGTCACCACTCCCGTCGTATTGATCGTGAGATTCGAGCTGTTCGCCGTCGTCAGGTTGTCCACCGAGGCAAAGTTTATTGTCGACGCCGAACCATCACCCAGTCGTAGCAACACGCCGTCGGCAAGAGTCGTCGCTCCGGCGTTGATCGTCGAGCTTCCCGCACTCAGCGTCGTATTCGAACCCACCGTTACCGCCCCGATGTATGTTTGCGTACCTGATGTTGTGATCGACGCCGCGTCGATCCGCGTCGTCCCGTCTACATCAAGCGTTGAAATGAGGTTCCCCGCGCCACCTACCGCGCCGTCAAATCGTGCGTTCGCCGTCGTTACCGTCACACTTCGGGCCGTCCCACCGCCGCCGAGGATTCCTCGGAAGCGCACTTCGCTCCCCGCATTCGCAGTAAATGTAGTGTCTGCGGCCAGGACAACGTTATCACCAAAGTCCTGGTTTCCCGTCGTGGTCACTTCGCCGCCGTTGATGTTCGCCGTTCCGCCGGTATTCGTTGTGACGGCCGCAAGTGCCGTTGTCGATCCGATCACATCGGCAAAGGTCGTTGTCCCAACGCTGTTCACCGTTACCGCCTGGGGACCGTCCACCGTCGATTGAAAGTCGACGCCTCCATTTGCCGTTATCGTGGCATCACCGGTAAGGGTCAGAGCATCGACCGCCGTGAGGCTTCCCGTTCCGAGATTGATCGCGACCGCATTATTCCCAATCTCAATTCCCCCGCTGCCCGCATCCAGCGTGAGATCTTCGTCGCTTGCCGTATAGTCCGCTCCAACCCGGATTCCGCCCGTAATCCCATTGATCACATCAAGGGAATATGGCGCTCCGGCGACGCCTGTCAGCACGATATCACCGTCGTGACCTGCCGCCCCCACTGTGAACGACCCCGCCGTAAAACCATTCCACGCCGAACTGTAATAGACGTCCGTCGATAACACGCTATCGGTATCGCCAAACTCCACGGTATACGAGGCGGTCCGTGGCGTCAGCGTTACCGTCCCGGTCCCCGCATCAACCGTGTTCGTCCCGTCAAGATTCAGTCCGTCAACGGTCAACGTGATATCTCCGTCCACCGCTGCCGTACTGATATCGCTGTTGACTGCGAGAGTTATCGCCGCCGCGGTAATCCGTACGGCGTCAGCCGCGGTCGCTCCGACCGTCACATCACCGCCAAGTGTCACTTCTCCCGTACCATCGGTGGTGATCGCCACGTCCCGGGCGCCCGTTACCGTTCCTCCAAACGCCACATCGCCGTTTGCCGTTGTCACCAACGTCAATCCCGCGCCGACTGTCACATTGTCGTTGTAGCTCTGATCCCCCGCCGTCGTCACCGCCGTGCCGTTGAGCGCGGTGGTTCCTCCCGCGTTGGTCGTGAGACTCAGGAGCGATTCGGTGCCTCCTACGACTCCACTCAACGTCGTTGTGCCCGTTGTGTTCAGCGTAAGCGTCCGATTATTGCCCGCCGCATCGGCATCCACTGCACCACCCAGCGTAATAGCCGCGGCTCCGGTGCTTATTGCCGTATCGCCCTGCAAGACCACAGCGGTATCACCATCACCGAGTTGCACGTTCTGTCCGCCTGCTCCGCCGGTCGAAATCGTTCCCGCCACGGTCACCGTACCAGGTTCCGTCGCCGTCACGCCTCCGGTGAAGGTCAGAGTTTCCCCGGCTTCGCCGAGCGTCAGCGCACCGGTATTCGCGAAGGTCACTCCGTTGGTGATCGTGCTCCCGTCTCCGGTCAGTGAGACCGCGTATGCCGTCGCCGTCCCCGGTACCGTCAGATCATCCGCCGTCACCGCACCCTGAAAGTCCACCTCCGTCACCGCGTCGGTGATCGCCACCGTCGTGGCATCAACGCTCCCCGTGAATGTTGCCGTTCCCGCATCCCGGATCGTCACCACGCCCGCACCGGCCACGCTCGTCGCCGAAATATCCGCACCCGCAAAGTGTCCCGTATCCACCGTCAGGTCGAAGCCCGCTCCCGTCACCGCGCCGATACTCACGTCCCCGGTTGTCCCGTCACTCGCCTGGGTGTCAAGCGTCGTGTCCCCAGCGAGGGTGATCGCCCCCAGCGTCAGCGCCGTGTTGCTCGTGCGGATTGTTCCCGCCACCGTCCGGCTGCTGTTCGCCGTCGCCGTCACGCCTCCGGTGAAGGTCAGGGTTTCCCCGGCTTCGCCGAGCGTCAACGCGCCGGTGTTCGCGAAGGTCACCCCATTCGTGATCTCACTTCCGTCGCCGGTCAGTGAGACCGCGTATGCCGTCGCCGTACCCGGTACCGTCAGATCATCCGCCGTCACCGCACCCTCGAAGGCCACCTCCGTCGTCGCGTCGGTGATCGCAACCGTCGTGGCATCAACACTCCCGGTAAAGGTCGCCGTTCCTGCATCCCGGATCGTCACCACCCCCGCACCGGCCACACTCGTCGCCGATATGTCCGCGCCGGCAAAGTGTCCCGTATCCACCGTCAGGTCGAAGCCCGCTCCCGTCACCGCGCCAAGGGTAAGGTCGCCCGCTCCCGTCGTCGCCTGGGTGTCCAGCGTCGTGTCCCCGGCAAGGGTGATCGCGCCCAGCGTCAGCGCGGTGTTGCTCGTGAGAATCTCTCCCGCCACCGTCCGGCTGCTGTTCGCCGTTGCCGTCACGCCTCCGGTGAAGGTCAGCGTATCCGTGTCCGCATCGCCGAGCGTCAGCGCGCCGGTATTCGCGAAGGTCACCCCATTCGTGATCTCACTGCCGTCGCCGGTCAGCGAGACCGCATACCCGCCGCTTCCGATCGGCACCGTCAGATCATCCGCCGTCACCACATCCTGGAAGGCTACCAACGTCACCGCATCGGTGATCGCCACCGTCGTGGCTCCAACACTCCCGGTAAAGGTCGCCGTTCCCGCATCCCGGATCGTCAGCACGCCCACATTCGCCACGCTCGTCACCGAAATGTCCGCGCCCGCAAAGTGTCCCGTGTCCACCGTCAGGTCGAAACCCGCTCCCGTCACCGCGCCGATACTCACATCCCCGGTCGTTCCATCTGTCGCCTGGGTGTCCAGCGTCGTATCCGCCCCCAGGGTGATCGATCCGAGGGTGAGGCCCGTATTACTCGTGAGAATCTCTCCCGCCACCGTCCGGCTGCTGTTCGCCGTCGCCGTCACGCCTCCGGTGAAGGTCAGCGTATCCGTGTCCGCATCACCCAGCGTCAACGCGCCCGTGTTTGCAAAGGTTACCCCATTCGTGATCGCGCTCCCGTCTCCGGTCAGCGAGACCGCGTATGCCGTCGCCGTACCCGGCACCGTCAGATCATCCGCCGCCACCACATCCTGGAAGGCTACCAACGTCACCGCATCGGTGATCGCCACCGTCGTGGCATCAACGCTCCCCGTGAATGTTGCCGTTCCCGCATCCCGGATCGTCACCACGCCCGCACCGGCCACGCTCGTCGCCGAAATATCCGCACCCGCAAAGTGTCCCGTATCCACCGTCAGGTCGAAGCCCGCTCCCGTCACCGCGCCGATACTCACGTCCCCGGTTGTCCCGTCACTCGCCTGGGTGTCAAGCGTCGTGTCCCCAGCGAGGGTGATCGCCCCCAGCGTCAGCGCCGTGTTGCTCGTGCGGATTGTTCCCGCCACCGTCCGGCTGCTGTTCGCCGTCGCCGTCACGCCTCCGGTGAAGGTCAGGGTTTCCCCGGCTTCGCCGAGCGTCAACGCGCCGGTGTTCGCGAAGGTCACCCCATTCGTGATCTCACTTCCGTCGCCGGTCAGTGAGACCGCGTATGCCGTCGCCGTACCCGGTACCGTCAGATCATCCGCCGTCACCGCACCCTCGAAGGCCACCTCCGTCGTCGCGTCGGTGATCGCAACCGTCGTGGCATCAACACTCCCGGTAAAGGTCGCCGTTCCTGCATCCCGGATCGTCACCACCCCCGCACCGGCCACACTCGTCGCCGATATGTCCGCGCCGGCAAAGTGTCCCGTATCCACCGTCAGGTCGAAGCCCGCTCCCGTCACCGCGCCAAGGGTAAGGTCGCCCGCTCCCGTCGTCGCCTGGGTGTCCAGCGTCGTGTCCCCGGCAAGGGTGATCGCGCCCAGCGTCAGCGCGGTGTTGCTCGTGAGAATCTCTCCCGCCACCGTCCGGCTGCTGTTCGCCGTTGCCGTCACGCCTCCGGTGAAGGTCAGCGTATCCGTGTCCGCATCGCCGAGCGTCAGCGCGCCGGTATTCGCGAAGGTCACCCCATTCGTGATCTCACTGCCGTCGCCGGTCAGCGAGACCGCATACCCGCCGCTTCCGATCGGCACCGTCAGATCATCCGCCGTCACCACATCCTGGAAGGCCACCTCCGTCGTCGCATCGGTGATCGCCACCGTCGTGGCTCCAACGCTCCCGGTGAACGTCGCCGTTCCTGCATCCCGGATCGTCAGCACGCCCACATTCGCCACGCTCGTCACCGAAATGTCCGCGCCCGCAAAGTGTCCCGTGTCCACCGTCAGGTCGAAACCCGCTCCCGTCACCGCGCCGATACTCACATCCCCGGTCGTTCCATCCGTCGCCTGGGTGTCCAGCGTCGTTGCCGCCTGTAATTCTACAGCGCCTGTGAAAGTGATCGGGTTGTTGCTGGTCAGATGGGTACCATTGGTCTGGATGGTGGTTGCGGTAACCGACTGCGCACCGGTTGTCGTCACAGTACTACCAAAGCGTGCGGTGTCTGCGGAGTTCACCGTCACGGCGCTGAGAGCTGTCGTCCCGACCGTGCCCTGCAGGTCTATCGCTCCCGTCCCGGCGCTTATCGAAAGTGATTGTCCGCCCGGAGCGGTAGCATCCACCGTTCCCGCCACGTTGACATCTCCCGCACCCAGATCGCTGCTGAGCGTTACATCTCCCGTCAACTGGACCGGGGAGTTCAATAAGATATCCCGGTTGACCGTTGTCAGACCGGCGCCAAGCTGGATCAGTGGCGATCCACCGCCAGCGGCAACAGAGATCGTTCCGTCGCCTCCATTGACTGCGGCGCTGATCACCACGTCATTTCCGGTGGAAGTCAGAGCTACGTTTCCAGTGCCTGCGGCGCTCACTCCGTTTGTCGTCACCGATAGCAGCCCTGCAGCGGAAACGGATATTGCTCCGCCCGTCGCATGAGCTGCGCGGATAACGGCAAGTCCGTCGGTCTCGGCTATCTGTATCGCACCGGATGTACTGTTCTGCAGATCTGCAGATGCGATCGTCGTCTCAAGGGCGTTTACCGCTCCGATTCCCGTTGCAGTAGTGATAACTACCCCACCGCTGGCAGCGTCAATATCTACGCCCCCGGTATCGCCACCGTCCACTACCGCACCTGCGTTGTCACCGTCACTGTCCGCGGTAATCGTCACGGCCGATGAGGTTGCGTCGGTACTGACCAGTTGTGCAATCGTTACCCCGTCAGCGCCACTCAGGGTAATCGTTCCAACACCGGCGTTGATCACAGAGCCATCTGACTGGGTTAAACTACCGTTGCCGTCGGCATCAATATCTGCTGTAAGGGTAATGGTACCGCCGCCGGAACTGACGTCGCCTGCAGCGCCAAAGAGCAGATCTGCAGCTGCACTGATAATCACTGCACCGTTCCCGGATATCACCCCGTCAATCTGGACGTTCTCTTCAGCGACCCCGGAGCTCTTGCCGTTGATCGTTACTCCGCCCGCTGCTCCTGCCTGAACCTGAGCCGTAGCGGGCACACCATCCGCGTCGATCAGCACCGCCTGACCGGCTGCGCCGACATCAACCAGTGACGATCCCCGAAGTGTGACAGAACCCGTAGCAAACGCCTGGCCTGTCGCCTTTATCCAAATACCACCGGTGCCGTTGTCATCGCTGTCGGCTTCAAAGGTGATGTCCTGTGCAACGCCGCTTGTCCCTACCGCCGCCTCAAGAATGATATCCAGCCGGGAAGTGAGGGTTATCGTCGCACCGAAAGTGAGTGGCGAGCTGAGCACCAGGTTGCCACCGCCACTGATCGCGATACTTCCCAGACCCACGGTCGGAGCGGTTGTTACAACGGCGCCGTCAATGGCAAGTGTTCCGCCAGTACCGGTGGAACTGTCAATTTCACCGTTGACCGTTACCACAGCATTTGGGGCGCTGAGCGTGATTGCACCACCGTCCAACTGTCCCCCACCAAAATCAAACCCGCTCGCTATCGCATCCGCACCCGCCGCGACGGTTACGTCTGCAGCAGTTGTGTGGGTGAAATCGATAGTCGCTCCGCGGGCACGGAGATAGGTGATCGTGGTGGCTGCGACGTTGTTGCTGACCAGATCAATCGCACCAACCGCAGCGCTGACCGAAATAGTGTCGACGTTCAGATCCAGATCTGCGGTGCCACCGACGGAGCCTCCCGATACCAGAACAAGTGCGCTGGCGGTGATGTCGGTTGTGGTATCGGGGTTGGCTGCACTGTCGTTGACTGTGGTCGCTGCCGCGCTGGAGATCGTTACCGTTCCGGTACCGGCGATTATCGCCCCAATTGTTGTGTTGCTCAGAAACTCAAGGGCGATCCCGCCGTTACTCGTCCCGTTACTGGCACTGACATCACCGGCGGCATCAATTTCTATCGCCGCTGTAGCGCCTATCGTTCCTGTACCGTTGTTGTCTCTGTCAGAAACTAGATCCAGAGCACCGGCAACGATCTCCGCGGTATCGTCATTGTTGGCGAGAGCGGCTACGTCTATGTCTCCGGTGGCCCGCAGCGTTACCGCCCAGCGGGAACCACCCGCTGCATCTATCCGGCCGATATCGACATTGCCAATAACATCGATGAACTGATCTCCCGAAACGGTAGCTGCTGCAGTCGAGGTGGAGAGGGTTCCCGTGCCGGGAGACACTTCCAGCTCCGACCCTGATCCGCCAATTCCACCGGTTCCTCCAGCCCCGGCGACAAGTGAGATCGTGGCACCGGATAGGTCTGTCGTTCCATCTGTCGCGAGGGAGGTGATCGCCCCGGCAACATCCAGTGAGACCGTTCCGGTACCGGCGGAAACCAAATTCACCGAGAGCCCACCGCTCGTCACGTCCAGATCGATGTTTGCATTAGAGGCGGTGGTATCAGCGGTAATGCCACCGGCGCCCACCACGATATCAAGGGGGGTTGTCGCTCCAATTCCGTCACCCACACCGGTTCCGACTCCGGCGGTGAGCACCAGTGTACCTGCGGAAAGGTCCGCCACGGCATCGTCGGAGGTTCCTTCAATGGCACCGTCCGCCACGAGGGTCAGGGTACCGGTGGTGGTCAGGGTGTGCCCCGCCACCGCCCCGGCAACGATGTCATTGCCGTTCCGTGTCGAAACCCGGAGATTTCGCGTCCCGATGTCAACCGAGGCAGCACTGACCAGTGTAGCTGCTCCGGCGGTCACCACCGGCGTGGCGTCACGCCCTATCTCTATCAGACCGGCGGTGATTCCGATAAGTTCCGCCTGGGTCAAGTCGAACGCCGCTGCACCGCCAACGCTGATCGCCGTATCAAGCGTATTGGGAAGCAGATACACGGTACCGGCGCCTGCTGCGGCACTTATCGTTCCAGTGGTGATCGTTATGGCATCTGAACGTAATGTCGTGGCCCCGCCGGAAGCCACCGCGCCGGAAACGGTGATTCCCGTTCCCCCCAGAGATGTGCCAAGAAAGGTTCCGGCAGTTGTCACCGCTCCTATGTCAACATCATTCACATCGGTGATGGAGACGTTGTTGCCGCTGGTGACAGAGATAACTCCAAAATCGTTGGCGGTATCTGTCAGGGTAATATCGTTCGCCGCGCCTGCGGCGAGCGTGGTGGTGCCACCAGCCAGGACTTCCCCTGTCTGGGTTATCGCACCGGTTGAGGTAAGTGAGAGCGCACCGGTTGTACGGATTCCGGCCCCTCCATTCGCGGCGGTGCCAATCGCGAACCCGCTGCCCCCCTGATAGTTGATCGCACCGGCATCATCAATGACGTTAGCCCCATTGCGGGACTGGAGATTCACCGTGGTTATCGTGTTGGCGGAGGTGCCGAGGTTGATCAATGCACCACCATCAACGGTTGTTGTGGCAAGCAGACTGGTTGCGGCGATTATTCCGGACTGGGTAATTGCACCGCCGGCAGTAACTGTGACATTGCCCATGGCGGCGCCGGTCGCACCAAGGACAATGTCATCTACGTCCAACAGCGTTGCGTCACCTCCACCATTTAGAACAACCGTACCAAAATCATTGGCTGAATCATTTAGGATGATGCCGTTTGCGGTCGCGTTAAAGGTACTGACACCAGAAACGAGAGTAGGCCCGGAATCAGTGATTGCGTTGCCGGCGGTGACGATCAGGGTAGTGGCGGAACCCCCGGCACCATCGTCAATTCCACCTAGTTCAATAGCACCTGCATCTGCAACCGTCACCGTCCCGGTGGTGCGTGCCGCGAAGGTGGCGAAATTGTTGCCTGCGTTGTCGAGGGTTATGGCGGAACCGCCGGTGGTGGTGAAATCGGCGGTCCCGGTAACAGTAACCGCCCCGGGATTTGTTATATCCCCACCGGCTACTACGGTGAAGTGTTGACTGATTGTGGAGGCACCGATCTGCAATGCGTCCTGATCACGTAATGTTACATCCCGTGCGGAGGACACCGTGACGGGACCGGTCAGAAAGTTTCCGGAACCCGTGCCATCAAGGGTAATATCGTTCCCCGCGCCAACCTCCAGGGTGGTGGACCCGGCCACGGAAAGTAGACCGCTGTCCGTCAGTATTCCACCCCCGGTAAGGGAAAGGGCCCCGGTGAGGGTTGTCGTTTCCATGACCAGCGCACCCGAAGTGGCGAGGGTAAGGTTAGCCGTTCCCGTTACACCGGCGCGTGGCAAAGAATTGCCGACGTTTGAAAAGGTGAGGGACCCCGCCGATGTTGCGGACAGACGATAGGTAGTCGTAACGGCGGTCCCGATATTCCAGCTGTCCGCATCCGCTCCCGCGTCGGTGCTGGCAAACTGCAGCTCGTAATAGTCTGCACCACATGGCAACGTGGCGAATGAGTCTGCTACACCGTCATTATCACCGATGTATCGGACGATACCGGAGTCTGTGTTGAGGGTAGCGTTAACGGTCTCGGTTCCGTCACCGCGGGCAATGATGGTGCCCACGTTGGTGAGGGTGTTCGCGACGGTGAGGTCATTGCCGTCTATTTCAAGAGACGCGCCAGCCTGCACCGTGAGATTCCGTACGGAAGCGGCAACGTTCAAACGTGGCTGGTTTGCAGGCGCAGATGGAACGATCGCCGAGTCGACAACGTCAGGCGTGCCATCGTCGCCGGGTGTCCCATCCCCGATGTCCCAGTTACCGGCGTTATTCCAGTTTCGATTGGTTCCGCCAGTCCAGGTGTAGGTATCCCCGGGAAAGGTCCACCGCGGGGAAATGGTGTCATCATTATTCCCGAGACTTGACGAGGAGTACGCATTTATATCGTTAGTGCCCGCAAGCAAGCTATCCTGAACAGCCGCGAAACTGACGTCAGCGTTTGTACCGTTGGTGGACAGTGTCCACTGCGAACCGCTTGTGGTACTGAGTAGGCGTACCAGACTGCCATTTATCCCCGCTGCACGGAATACATTACTCACCGTCTGTGTCTGACCATTTGTAAAACGAACCACTTTGCCCGGTGTATCAATCGTGAGGTTGTAGAACGTGTTGACTCCGGTAACTACCGTCGTCCCGCTGCCGTCAAACTGGACCGTTCCGGTGGTAGCGGCAAATACTGCGCCCCCCGTCCAGTCACCGGCAACCGAAATGGTCTGCCCGCCGTCGTTCAGGGTTCCTCCGCTAAGGGTAAGGTCACCATTCACGTCCAGGCCTGCGTCCAGCGTATATGTCTGTGTGGAATTGATCGTCAGGTTGTTGTAGGTGTTGCCCGTTACGAGCCCGGTAAAGGGCCCACCGGAAGCAGCGGCATATTCGATTGTACCGCTGTCCACATCGAAAGCAGAGATACCGCTGACCTCCGCAGACACACCGTCAAGAATAAGAGTGCCGTCGTTATACATCGTACCGGCAAGGGTTAGCGTCTGTCCGTTGAGATCCAGTGAAGCCCCCTCACCAATGGTCAGATTCAGTACCGACCTGGCGGCATCCAGAACGGGGAAGTTCGTGATCCCGGCACTCGGGATAATTACACTGACGGTGGAGCTATTGGGAACCGTCCCAGACGCCCAGTTGTCTGGATCACCCCAATCCGAATCTGTGCTTCCGTCCCAGACATTGACAGTACCCGGACGAACGGTGATCAAGTTGTTGGCAAAGATGTTATACGGTCCGCCGCTCCCGGAGTAAGAGAGCGTCAGATAGTCCGAGCTTGGACTGTTGACTGTCGTCAGTGCCAACTGGGTTGAATTACCGACTATCAGCGTCTCGTTGTCTGCAAGATCGGCATTGAGACTGATCAAAAAGACTTTGTCCGACTCAAAACTGGTACCGGTCTCACCTTGCCGGAACCGGTTCCGGTGATATCGGGGGTAACTCCGGTATTGAAGGCGACCGAAAGGGTGTCCGGAATTCGTATCCGGAGATCATTGGCAGCGGTTACGTTGGAGGGTCCACCACCATCGTTTGTTTCTCTGATGGTAATTTCCGGTACGTTGGCGGTGGATCCCTGATCGAATGAAAGGGCCGCGTGAGTCATCGTTGGTAACAGATCTGCAGAATCGCTGAAGGTCAGGACTGCGCTGCCGTTGGTACCAAGCGTCCCGGTTTCCGGCAGACGACTGGCGCCCAGTTCGCCGTCGGTGGTTAGTGTAACGGTAACAGTTTCGGTACCGGAGGCTACCGACGCGATATTGACGGTGAACGTTGCATAGCCTTCTGAATTGGTGGTGACCAGTTCATCGTTATCCACCCCGTTTATGACCACCGTTCCCGGCCCGGTGGATGCCGCGGTAACCCGGACGGTGCGCACATACGGTGCTTCGTTTCCGTCGGAATCAAGAAGTTGAAGATACATCGTGACCGGGTTGTTCTCAAAGACAGAGGCGGTGGTTGGAGTCACGACCGCGTGGTCGGCAGGCGACGGATTGTATGGTGCGGCGTAGGTCCGGTAGTTTTCGACCGGATTGGTACCGGTAAACCAGACCATTGAAGTGTTGATGTCGACCTCGGCTCCATTGTCCTCGGTGATTCGCAACTGCCACGTGCCGTTTCTCTGACCGGTCACAGCATAGGAGCTGTTGGTGTCAGCACTTCCGTCGCCAGTCAATCCGGTGGCAACTGAAACTCCATCTTTGTTGAACAGTTGTCCGGAGTCTGTGGGGAGGGTGAGATCATCAAAGTCCCAGAAGTGACGGGTTATCTGTCCGGTACTATCATTGGCGCTATCCGGTACGAACGGGTAGAGATCCCAGCTATTGGGAGCAACTGTTCTGTCCAGAAGATTCAACGTCCAGGCGTACGCAAATGCACGGACATCACCTACACCGGTTGGTGTCCCGCCGTACCAGTGGTTTCCTGAGACGTTACTCCCGGGTGTATAGGACACATCCAGCTGGAACGCATTCTTGGATCCGTTGTCATGTGTCGCAAATACTTTGAAGTAGTAGGAATTGCCGATCAGTTCGCCGTCATTGGGATACACAGGTTCAAAATACCACCACGTTTCATCGGTGTTGGCGGCATCTCCCGCTCCCCCGATTGTAGTCCCACGCTGAGTGCCCCGCGTGGCGTCCGCCAGCGAAAGTGTAATTTCTTTGGCGTTGGTCCCCGGTCAACGTGCCGGTCCCTCCATACAGCCGAAACTCCCAGTTTCCCGTATTTCCCTGGTCCGGATCAGTGTCAGGACCTCCAGTCCCCGCCGCGTCATCAACTCCCGGGTCGTATACTGCGAAATACAACGGACCGGTTACCGTCTTGGGTACCTGGAAAAAAACCACCTGGTAGGCGTCTGTATCGCCGTTGTCAGTATTTCCAGTGACCGCGAGGAAGTTGGTGTCTTCCGCCGGTATCTGGCTTTGCCCCCACACCCCGCCGACAAGCGCCAGCCCCAGCAATACAACAATCACTACCCGCGACTCAATCCACCTCCGACCAATACGAGAACGAGGAGAAACAGTTTGGGATGGGCGTCTCTGCATGTCCAGCAATGTATCTCCTTGTACTGCTCCAGTATATTGCGCCGGCGCCGATTCATCTATTGCTCAGAGCGCCTCTTCGAGTATCGGTTACACCATGGACTGCCAGAGACAGGGTGAGCACAATCGCCGTCAATACTGTCGTTGATCGGATTCGGCAGGCAGATTTTAACTGAAAAGCGGCTTAAGCTATCCATCCAACCCGTTCGTCTTGATCTTGTACAGGGAAGCCAACACGAATCCCAACGCTCATATAGGAAAACCCGTCCGCGAAACCAGAAGACGTACGGTTCGGGGATTTCAATCAGCAACTGCCCCCGGAATCACCCAAACGGCAGGCGGGTGTTGGCAAGGTTGACGCGGAATAGGTGATCTTTAGATGGGTCTGAGGTGGTACTCATACAAATCGTATAGCGCAGCAAAAAAATACTGATGTTATTGCCCGCACTGGCACGTTTCACGACGTCTCTTTCCCGACTCCGATAGATCGCCGTGAAGGCGCCGTTTCAGGTCAATTATTCTTGAGATACTGCAAGACATACAATGGCAAAGTTACGAGCGGTCAGGAACGACCATGGTTTTGCCCGGCGGCTTTAACGGCACGAGACGGGGCGTACTTGATGAAGCACATTTGGAGACTCAGTCCCCTCCTGCATTGTTATGACGACTCTACCGCCACCGAAATGACTGCATCGTCCAACTGTATGAGCAACTCGACCTCCGACGTGGCTCCGACCCAGCTATACAGCTCGGCTCCCAAATGCTCACGAAGTCCTTGGTCAGCAAAAATCTCCAGAAAGTACCCAAGATAAATATCTATGCGTTGCTGCAAGGTGGTTCTGCCAGGAATCTCGAGACAATAATATTTGGTAGAATCACCTTATATAAAATGTCAAACCGGACGTAATTGACGAGACTCCGTCGTGGGGAAGCTTGTATTATAGTGATACTATCAGCGTATCTACGGCGAATGTTCATGGGCGCCGGAGAGGTATTCCATGCTGCCCAAGTTGCCATGCGAATCCGGCATGAGTTGCCACAAATACAACCATGATCGACCGTTTACTCAATGTACGCCGGCAATGACGCGATTGCCCTACTCGTCATAGGTCGTAGATCAGCTACCTGCCTCCAGCCCCTTCCCCAACCTTTCAGCCGAATTCCGAAGTCCTTCAAATACCGCGGTCGCCGTCGATTCCGGAAAGCCGGCGGGCAGTTCAGAGACAACCTGCCGGATGACCGACTCGGTATTCTCAACTAGGCTCTCAATGATACCGTTCGTGGTCGATTGGGGAATACCGTTTCGTCGGGACGTCTCGATCCAGTGACGGGGAGTGATCGTGTCCCACCGATAGTGCCGGTTCTTGCCGGTCACGGCCATGGCCATACGGAGTCGTTGGAGCGGGATCCTTTCTGGTCCACTACCAACGACGGGCCATGCGGAAATTACGTCGTAAAAGGGCGTCAGTCGGAACCGCCCTCCCGCATCCAGAAAGATACTGAAATTCTTCCCATGTCCGTCGGTGGAGGCAAGCATCCACATGAGTATCTGTGCGGTCAGGAAAGTCTGTCTGTCGGTGGTGACGTCACTGGCACCAAGGATTTCCATTATCGTCCCGATCCCCGGCCCGCCGTCTGATTCGTACTTTTGACTCGGCGGGGTACCGGTGGCCTGACAGAAATCCTCGACGGGCCGGCGGACGATCCACGTTCCATCTCCGGAAGGTGTACGATCAAAGCGAGTCACCACAAGCACTCGCCGGCCTTCAAATTGCATAACAGTACTATCCGGCACCGACAGCCCGAAAGCGTTGAAGATCCGACCGCAGAGCCATTCATTCTCCGGAGAGGTGGTCAAATCGACACCGTAAATACCGATCTTCCCCAACGGAAGTTTGAGGATATGAGTGGTTGGTGTTGCGCCTCGCGGGCGCATCCATTGGCCGTCATGATATAAAAGAGCCGTTTTCTCCTGCGCCCCGGCGATGGAAATACGGAACTCGTCCCGACTCTCCGACATGAGTCCCGGAACAACAAGGGCGTCCTCCAATAACCGAGCGATTTCCGACTCAGTAAGGGGCGTTCCTGAAATGGAATGAACGTCGGGTGCAGCCTGATCACCGGAGAATATTTGAATAGCGCCGACGCAATCCCGACCGATTTCGCTCAGGATGTCGAAGGCACCGATCGATGAAGTGCCGAACCGAGCCTGTACCCGCCGCAGGATTTCCACGTTATCAGGGAGGAGATTTTCAAAATACGCGCTGACAACATCACCGGTGTGTTGCCGGTTGCCGGGAAGAAATGGCAACGAGAGTGAAAGGGGGCGGCCCCGGGGCGACGAAACCCAGGATGGGTGGTAGGAGAAGGCATGCGTTCCTCGTGTGTCAATCTCCCACGTTCCCACACGGTCGCCGTTAGCGTATATCAACAGGGGACGACGCTGTTTTTGCCGCCCCATCGTCACCAATCCTCCGGCGGGGTCGGTTCCGTATCCCCATTGTCGACGCTCATCCGAGGCCGGATTACGAGGGTTGCATCAAGAGCTGAGATGAGCGCGAAGAGGCTTTGGACCGTTGCCCGATCGGGTTCCCGCTCCATCAATGATACGGTCTTCTGAAGAAGTCCCGACTTTTCTGCAACGTCTCGTTGGGTCAGGCCGTCTTCATTCCGCAGGGCCTTCAGGATTTTTCCGAGTTGCGGTATTGTTCTTATGGGATAGTCCATATGTACCCCCTATAAGGTATATAATGATTTTATACCCCAAGAGGTATAACGTCAACTTATACCTCTTGGGGTATGGCGGTCCACCAGCGGCCGCAATAACCCTTCCAGCCCGTTTGCCTTGATCTCATAGAGGCTCGCAAGCATGGTGCCCAGTTCTCCCTCGGGGAACCCCTTTCCCCTGAACCAGACGACGTAGGGTTCTGGCAGGTCGATGAGGAGGCGGCCCCGGTATTTGCCGAAGGGCATGCGGGTGTTGGCGAGTTTTATGAGAAATGCGTGGTCGCCGGCGAACATGTCACTCATGTCATTTCTATTGTATCGAAGTCGCAAAAAAGATCGAGAGCCGAACGGGCGATTGAATTTGTGCTTGAGGGCGATCACGCGCGGCTCCAGCGAGTCCTTCGGCCGGATGTTGTGGCGGAGCGGTTGGAACGATACGCCGGGAGCGCCGACCTGGGGATGTCTACCAACGAGATCCTTGCCCTCACCCGTACATGAAGGCGGTCTTTGTGAATTCCAGTGTGGTACCGGACGTCCTGACCAGGAATCCCGTCTTTATTGAGCGATCGATGGACTTCCTCGTCCGTTGGGGCACAATTTGTGAATTGAGTATCGATGCCGTCGTCTGGTCCGAAGTCTCGATCGGTTTCAGTACGATCGGGTCGCTGGAAGCGACACTGGCCGGCGCAGGATTTCTTCTACGGCCGATACCACGGGAAGCGCTCGTTCTCGCGGGCAAGTACTTTATTGCATATCGTCGGCGCGGTGGAAGCCGCATGAATCCGTTACCGGACTTTTTCATAGGCGCCCCGCGGCGGTGGAACGGCTGCCGTTGTTGCCCTGTGATCCACGACGGGTACGTTCCAATTTCCCCACCGTTGAGGTCGTCGAACCCTGACGCGGGAAATGAGGTCACGACACACCCGGGCGATCCGGGATTGAGGCTGTCGTCGGAGCGGCGGGCGCCGCAGAACCCTCGGGTTCGATATACAAAAGAAAAAAAAGCCCCGGCGGGGATGAGACCGGACCGGGGCAACGATACCGCCTCTTGCAAGGCGCCGATGCGCGGGTAGCGCAGGACGTTGATACGCGCCACCGGCGCGACGACGATGCTGGGACACGCTATTTCACGGCGCGTATGACGGCGGTGGAGCGGTCCAGGCTGAGGGAGGCCCCTGACACGGAGATGTTGAAGACGCCGTTCAGGGCGGGCGGGAAGATGTCGGACATGCCGGCGACTTCCGCCGTGGCCGTTTCCGCGACGACCGCCATTGCGGTGGCGAAGAGGCCTCCTTCGGAGCCGGCGTCGGTCGCTTCCATGGAGAGGGCGAGGGCCGCACTCTGTGTTCCCGCGAAGGTCATGGCGTCGTTTTCCGGACTGCCGTCGGCTTCCACGTAGGCGGCACCGTCCGCGTCGGTGTCGACGATGATACGCAGCACGTCGCCTTTGGGCGAGACGTACCAGACACCTATCACGACGATGCGCATCGCCTCAAGCTCCAGGTCGGGATAGTCTTTTTTCCACCTCTCCTCTTTTTCCGCGAGGGTCTGTTCGTCGACGTCAAAGGAAAAGGTGACGGCGGGGTATATGCCGTCTTCAAAGTCTCCGGGACGGACGTCGTTTTCAAAGGTGACACGTCCGGCGGTGTAGACGGGACCGACATATTCTTCCAGCGTGGATTTGAAGTCACCCATGGTGGTATCCGGTTTTCCCTCCAGGGATTCAATGGTCCACGTTCCGACGAGGTTTGCCGTCACCGCTTCATACTGCTCGGTCCCGGGTATCATGTACTGGTTGGCTGTGGAGCAGCCGATGAGGGCTGACGCCGCGACGGCGACGGCCGTCAGAATGGCTATGGTTTTACGGTTCATTTTTTCTCCCTGTGATGACACATAAAGACGCCCTTCTCCGTCGTATGAAGAAGGGCGGTATAGGCGGGTCAGGCGTTTCCTGTCCCGGCGTTTCAGACCCGGACGCTCCTCCGCCGTTTATTCCCGGCCGCGCCGGCCGGTTCCCGTTACAGTTTGTAGGTGAGGCCGACGTTTACACCGATGGTGTTGCCGTCGCTCTCGTCGTCCGCGTCGAAGTCAAAGGTGTACTTGGTGAAGTTGAGACCCGCACGGAGTGCCATGGCGTCGGAGAGAGGGAAGCTGAGACCGCCGCCCAGGTAGACACCGGTGTCGAGGCCGTTGTCGCCGTAGTCATAGTCGGTACCAAGAATACTGAATTCGTTTTCCAGGACCCACGCATGGAGACCAAGGCCGAGTTCCACATAGAAAATCTGCGCTTCCGCGCGGCCGTAGAGGAAGAACGGGATGGTGGACAATTTGAAGGTATAATCGAAATCGGGATCTTCCGCCGAGACAATATTGTTTACATACCCCAACTTGCCGCCCACGGTGAAAGTTGACATACCCATGTCGCCAAATTCAAATTCGTAGGGAAGCTCGTAACCGACCTCAACGAAGAAGGGAAATCCGACTTGATTAATGTCATCATAGTCCGACCAATCTTCCATCAGGTAACTCAACCCGAGGTCCGCCCCCACGACCCACTGCGCAAAGGCGCCGGTGGTTACAACTGCCATTACCATCAAGACCAACAGAATACGTTTCATAGAATCCTCCTCGTTGCGAGTGATGTTGTAATGCTGATAATTGTTGACTCGGGGAGCGAGATTGTCTGTACCTCAAATTGGGTATTTTATTCAGTCGGCAGTGAGACCCGGAAGGCAAAACGGAAGATCGAATCTCCATTGACCGGAAGGGAGGGGACATCGATCATCGCCCGCCGCATCGTCCCCTCGTCGGTGCAACCTTTCTGTATCGGTTGGGAGTGGGAACTTCCCGGTACAATTTCCGGACCGAGGATGATCTCACCCCTGAGGGTGTTGATTCGCAGCGCGATCGTCTCCGTACCGTGCCCGGGAGATGGATCCCCTTCCCGGAGGGGATATCGTGTCGGTGCGGAGAGGGAGATTTCCAGAGAGTACCAGTCGGCTGTACATGCGGATGCGACGACGCTCCAATGACTCGTTCCGTGTCCGTATTTGAGATCGTTGGTAATAAGTTCCGCAATTATCGGATGAAAATGGGAAACCACTCGTCGCTGCGGCGCGGGAGGCGACCCCACCTCGACAGCGCGGGTTACGTCAACCCATACCCGTCGTCCCGCGGAGGTATAGCGCCGGACAATCATCAATCGAAGACCGAGGAAGAAGTCCCGTGTGAGCATTTCATGGTCTTCCAGGGCCCGGAGCCTCCCGCGAAGCATCTGAAGATTGTCCCGCACGGCGTCGGCGGTTTGATGGTCCCCGTCCCGATCAAGTCGTATGGCCAGATCGGTAAGGTTGCCGCCAAGGTGGTCGTGAATGTCGGCATACACGTACTTTTCCGTCTCTTCCCGTACCGTTTCGTATTCCTTTCGATATCGGGAGGCAACGGTAATGGCGTGGACGATGCGGCGGACAATGAGCGTCAGACTGCCGACGGTAAGCACCGCCAGTCCCCACCGCGTTCCTATGCCGTAATAACGGGTAAACTCTCCCGTCCAGACGACGTGGGCCGTAATTCCCACCATACCGACAAGGACGACGGGGATCGTCTTTCCGAAAGCCATTTTATACCGCCAGAACGTTCGGGCCAGTACGACCAGGATGATGACAACCTCCAGAAAATACCACCAGATTCTCAATCTCATGAGCCACATTGAAATAGTGCACACCTGAAACATGAAGACCGCCACCGTGATTGTCGCAATGACACCGTGTATCACCATCAACGGTTTGAAAATTCGCTTCCCCCGTCCCGGGACGACATCGCGTATATAGAGCATTCCGCCGATAACCAGGAGTGCCGATCCGATGATCGTCGCGATAGTCCAGAAGAGGTCGGAGTTGACAACAAGTGTCTTGACCGACGAGAGAGCGAGCATGGACAGGCCCGTCCCGAGTTCCAGAAAAACCACACCGGATCGGGCATGGAGCCATTTCACGATTTCCCCGGGAAGTATGATGATGACCACCGCCGTAGACAGTCCCAGGACGAGGAGAAAGACGGAAATGAGAACCGACGGGGCATCCCGGGCGATCATGTGAAACATGAGGTCACTCCGGTCCCCTACGGAGACGGGGGCGGCGATGCCGATGACGGAATATTCAGAACGAATGTTCATCGTGAGCTTCTGCCCCCGCCATCGGTCCGGCAGGGGAAGGATGTGCCAGTCGGCGCCGCGAAACCACGAGCGTCCCGATGCGTCCAGACGACCGTACTCGTACACGAGCTGATCACCGACATACACCTCACCGACAAAGTACATACGCGGAATGAATACCGTCGGATCCCGGTACCGCTCCTCCGGTTCAGGCAACTCGACTTGAAGGGATAGATACGACGCTTCGGACCAGTCGATTCGGGAGTGGGCGGGTAACCACGAGGGAGCGTCCGTCAACGGTTTATACCCGTTTTCATCGGATTCCAGTTCCCTCAATGTCTGTGCGGTCTGGTATCGCCAGCCCTCGGTGATTTCAATCGGTTCTTCTATGCCTGGAAGAGAAAACACGGGATGGGTGAGTAGAAAAGCGAACGCTGCAAGAACCAGGGTGATCATCGTTTTTAATGCTTTTTTGCCTTTTTGACACCCAGTTTATCATGGATACCTATTTTTAGGTATGGAACAACCGACAAAGTGGATCTACTATTCCAGTATGGGATGGTTCTATGCCGCTTGTCGGATTAGTTGAAGACGACACGCTCTTTGCCCGGGAAATCGACCGATCCGTCGCGTCGGCGGACAAACCGATGGAGACGCGGCACTGGACGACCGCTGAGGACTTTCTCGCGTATATGAGACATTCCAAGCGCGCCGACGACGTCATTCCCGACATTCTCCTCCTCGACCTGAATCTGCCCGGCATAAACGGAATCCAGCTCCTCAAGACCCTCGACGAAGACGCTCTGAAATCGGGGCGCCCCCTCCCCTTTCCCATCGTCGTTTTAACGAGTCTCGATGCGGAGGGAAACATTTTTGATGCCCTCCGTTTCGGGGCGGTGGGCTACATTCTGAAGACGGAGATCGGCGACATCACGATGCACATCGAGAACGTGATTGCAGGCGGAGGCATCATGAGTCCTACCATCGCGGTGCGGGTCATGGCGGATTTCCAGCGGCGCAGTGCCGATGGAGATCGTTCAACCGGCAGTCCCCGTACCGACGGACGTCGCCGCGATTTTCCGCCGTACGATAGCGTGCCCCCGCTGTCGGACAACGAGGAGAAGGAATTGACCAATCGGGAGCGGGAGGTTCTGGAATTGATCGTCAGCGGTATTCCGCCCCGGGAGATTGCCGACACCCTCTGCGTCAGCACCCACACGGTACGGGTTCATATCAAGCATATCTACCGCAAACTCTATGTGGGGAATCAGGTCGAATTGATGCGGGAAGCGAGAAAAATGGGCCTCTTCTGAACATCGGTACCCGCCGCCCGTCACGCGGTGGGGACGTCGATCCACCCGCCTCCGGCGACGTACGAGCGCTCAACCGCGTCAAGTACGCATTGTACCGCCAGGCCGTCTTCGATACCCGGCAAGGCCGCATCTGCGGGGTCCTCCGGGGCTGCCGCTTGTTCCGTCGCTACGTCGACTGCCCGATGGACCGCCCGAAGGAAGCGGTACTGATTCTCCCCGTGGAGGCGGGACCAGCCGAGGGGAGCACGCCCGGGCGGAGCCGCGGCACCGGGAAAATGCTGGACCGAATGGAGTCGCGTCCATCCGTCGGAACCGCCGTCGTCTTCGAAGTACCACAGATAGTTGGGATCCATAAGGCTGAAATGGAGCGATCCCTTTTCACCGTATATCCACAGCCGCAGGTCGTCGAGGGTGCCCGTGGCGAAGCGTGACGCCTCCAGCGTTCCCACCGCTCCCGATACGAGGCGGCAGCGCATCCACACGGCATCGTCCACCGTCACGCGACCCGTTTCAACGGCGTTCGGCGCAACCGGACGGCGTTCAATGAATGTCTCCATATGGCCTTGAACGGCGGAGAAATCACCGAGGAGATATCGAACGAGATCAATGATGTGGGACCCCAGATCACCAAGCGCACCGGAACCACCCTCTTCTTTTCGCAGCCGCCACGAGAGGGGTTTTGCCGGATTCTGATATCCCGAGTGCAGGTACTCCGCCCGGAATGAATAGACCCGACCGACACCGCCTGCCCTGATGATCTCGGCTGCGCGACGTATCGCGGGGACGAAGCGGTATTGAAAGGTCATGGCGAAAACGGTGTTCTTGACTTTCCGGGCGCGTTGCACCGCCCCGGCGATAGCACGGGCGTCCGCCAGTGTCGCCGCCAGGGGTTTCTCGCAATAGACATGTTTCCCCGCCTCGAGGAGTTGCAGAATCACGTCGCGATGGACGTGGTTCGGCAGGGTGATGTCGGCGATGGTCGTTGCGGTATCCGAGAGAATGTTATCAAGCGCGGTCGTCCATCTTCGCGCTTCCGCCTCTTCGGCGCCCCGCCGGGCCGTCTCCTCGTGGGCGGTATAGATCCATGTCAGTTCAGGCCGCGGAACGGCGGAGGGATAGAGAAAGGGGATTTGCCGGTAGTTGAGAGCGTGAATTCTGCCGATTCCCCCATAGCCGAGCAGTGCGATTCCGGATGTCGATTCAGGATTCATTGTCACTCTCTGGGAATTTTGATGTTGTCGTCCGCGAAGATCCTGTCGGGGTTGGAGATGGCGTTTTCATCGGCAATTTCCCTGAACCGCCAGGGGGTACCGTAGAATACGGTTGATATGTCCCAGAGGGTGTCTCCCCATTTAATGTGATAGTCTTCAGCGGTCATCCCGGCGCCGGCTGAATCACCGGTGTCGGCAGCGCCGACATCGGGGGCGCCCGCTCCGGAAGACGCCTCCGGTAGGGGCTGCGACTCTTCAACGATCGGGGCCGCGTCACCGGATCCTGCTTCTTCAGGTGCCGCTGTTTCCGCAGGCGGGGATTCCTCTGCGGTTGACGTTTCTTCACCCGACGGCGCTTCCTGTGCCGGAGCGGCTCCTGCCGCTGCGGCATCGCCTGACCCGCGATTCGCACCATCCGAACGGAGCAGGAACCACCACGCGAGCGCAGCTGCAAGGATCAATAGCAACAGCAGCCACAGCCATATACCGCGGCGCCGTCGGGGAGGCTCCACCTCCTCATCAAGAAGCTCGTCATCGTCAAGGAGCGCTTCCACGCTGCCGGCAGTAAACTGGTCGCCGTCATGGTACTCCGGCATCACGTCATCCTCGTCGATGGCAACGGTACGGCTGTTTCCTGAACGCCGGTCCGTCGCCGTCGCTTCAATGGAGCCGTCGTCGTGGAGATCAAGAAGCAATTCGATCTCGGACTCGTCCGGTGTCCCCCGGGCGATATCGCACAGGAGGATATGACCGAGTCGTTCCTCCTCTTCCACGAAGGTGGGGTCACGGCGGTACAGAACGATGTCTACACATTCCTGATCGGTCCGTGAGGTGGAAAGTACAACGCGTCTACGCCCCGGCGCGTCTGATTCAAAGATGGGGAAAAAGGAGTGATCTGCCAGATGTACACCAATCTGTGGAGAACTCACTCCCTAATCATAGAGGTTGGATCGTGGTTGGGCAAGGAAAATTCGAGAGAAAAGGATTTCTTACCAGAAACGGCCGCGACTTTTGTCGTTTTTCCTGCGTCCGCCGCCACGGACAAATTCAACAACCGATGTGACGACGACGGCGGTTGGCAGAAGAACGAGAAAAAGGATCGCCCCGAGGACTTCTACTCGCCCCCAGGGAATGTCCCTGACAAGAAGCGCCTGCGAGGGGTCGTCGGGATTGTAGTACACAGGAACACGGCGGCCCCGCGAAATGTCGTTCCGTTCAAGGTATTCCGCCACCCGTTCTTCATTGCGAAAAATCCAGGGATATACGGCTATCCGCGCGCCTGTGTGTTCCTCCCCATCGATTGTGTAACGGTAGGATGCGGCCGGGCGGAATCGTTCTCCCGGTGATCGGCTGTCGTCGGTTCCGCCGGCGGATACGATCCTCAGGCTCTCGACGGTCCCGGTCGTTTCCGCCCACTCGGCGGTGACGACAAATCGGGAGAGGAGTACACCGGCGGCGAGGAAAAAGAACGCCGCCGTTACGCTACGCAGACCCAGTCGGATGAGCGCGTTGGTCCGTTCCGCCATTTACGATCGAAAACGCTTCATGAAGGCGATCAGCTCCTGAACACCCTCTTCAGGGACGGCATTGTAAATGGAAGCCCGAATGCCCCCCACCGATCGGTGGCCCTTCAGCCCGATCATACCGGCCTCCCGCGCCTTTTCGATAAACTCTTTTTCCTTCGCTTCGTCGGGCAGCCGAAAGACCACGTTCATGTCGGAGCGGTACTCCCGGTCCACGGGGCATCGGTAGTAGCCGCCGGAGTTGTCAATCGCCTCGTAAAGGGCCGCAGCCTTACGCCGATTCCGCTCGGCCATGCCCGACAGACCGCCCTGCTCTTCTATCCATTCAAGGACGAGTTTGACGATATAAATGGGAAATACCGGCGGCGTGTTGTAGAGAGAGTCTGATTCAGCGTGGGTGGGATATCGGAGATACACCGGCAGCGTTTCAGGGCTTCGTTCCAGCAGGTCGTTCCGGATTACCACGATGGTGACTCCCGCGGGACCGAGGTTCTTCTGTGCCCCCGCGTAAATGACGCCGAATCGTTCAACCGGCACGGGGCGACTGAGAATATCGCTTGACATGTCGGCGACGAGGGGAGCCTCGGGTGTTGGATATTCTTTCCACTGGACACCGCCGATCGTCTCGTTGGAGGTAATGTGAAGGTAGCTGCTCTCCGGGGACGAGGTCACTTCCGCCGCCTTCGGAAGGGAGGTGAAGCTGTCGCTGCTTCCGTCGAAGACGACATTCACCTTTCCCACCTTTTTTGCATCGGCCAGCGCCTTCTTGGCCCAGGCACCGCTGAGTACAAGATCACATACGCCGGTGCTCATGAGGTTCATGGGAATCATGCCGAATTGCAGCGTTGCCCCGCCGCCCAGGAAGAGGATGGAGTATCCCTCGGGAATTCCGAGAACCTTTCTGAACAGGGACGTCGCCGCGGAGTGTACCCCATCGTACTCCCTGCTCCGGTGGCTCGTCTCAATGAGGGAGAGTCCCGTACCACGATAATCAACCAGCTCCCGTTGTGCCTGTTCCAGTACCGGAAGGGGCAGCGCGGCCGGTCCGGCGTTAAAATTGTATGCCCGTGCCATGATAGTCCTCCTTGGGAAGTGTCATGTGATGGTAACCGATTCCGCCCCCTTTTGCTACGCGAAGAATACCTTTTTAATGGGTGGGGGAGAGTGACATGTTTCTGGAAATTGTAATGACGCTGCTCGGCGGCGTGCTGCTGGTGATCGCCTTTGCGGGATGCATCGTGCCCGTCATTCCGGGGCCTATCCTGGCCGTCGGGGCGATGGTTCTTCTTTCCGTTCCCGCCGGTTTCACCCTTTTTTCATGGCCCGTCCTGGCCGGTGCCGCCGCCGCGGCGGTATTCGCTCAGGTTATGGATAACATCCTCCCCGCCCGCGCCGCCGGAAAGGCCGGCGCAGGCAGGGGCGGCATCATCGGCAGCGTCCTTGGAATGGTCGTGGGGAGCATCTTTTTTCCTCCCTTTGGCGTCTTTGTGGGCGCCTTCCTCGGCGCCTTTCTGGGAGAGCTCCTCTTCCACCGGGAGAACAGGCGCCCGCTCGTCTCCGCACTGGCGGTTTTCCGGGGTACCATCGGCGCGATCATTCTCAAGCTGGCGGTGACCGGGGGGATTACCGTCCTCTACGTCCAGGGAGCGCTGCGCCTCTTCGGTGCCTGACCTCGGGAGGGGAGGATGCGTGCGAGGCAGCCCGATACACGGACGGGCGGCGGCCTCCTCCGTTCCGTCCTTTGCGACGCCCCTTTGCGACGCCCTTTCATGACGCCCCGTCTCAGCCCCAGGTAACGACCGATCCCTCTTCCTGATCCGCCGTAATCCGCAGGAATGTATCTATTTCCTGTTGCAGCGACTCGACGTGGGAGATGATCCCGACGATTCTGTTTTCCCGGCGCAGGTCCGTCAGGGTTGCGAAGACGTCACGGAGGGACTCCTCATCGAGGGAGCCGAATCCCTCATCCAGGAAGAAAAATCCCGGCGTTTCTCCCCCGGCGCGGTGGTCGATGCTGTCCACAAGGGCCAGGGCGAGGCACAGCGCCGCCTGAAAGGTCTGGCCCCCCGAGAGTGTCTTGACGCTTCTGCGCCTCCCCCCGTTGAGGTAGTCCACCACTTCAAAGTCATGATCCCCCCGCAACGCAAGTTCGAGTCGATTACGGGTGAGACGGCGGAAGCGATGGTTGGCGGCGGCGACCAGCTGCTCCAGGAAGACCGAGGCGACGTAGCTGACAAATTTGCTGCCCACAAAGAGATTCAGCAGCGTGGACAGCGTCTCCCGGCGAGCGGTGAGGCCCTTCCGCCGGTCTGCAAGTTGGGTGCGACGGGCAGTGAGGCGCTGGAGACTTTCCGATTCCTGCTCAAGGGAACCGATATGACCGGTGAGTTGCTGAAGCTCCTCTTCCGCCGCGATAACGGCCGCAGCGGCGTCGGCGAGGGCGTCGGCCAGGGGGATGTCCAATTCGGGCGGCGTGATTTCCCGGGCGCGCCGCTCGAGGGCGGCGGAGCGGCTCGCGAGATTGCTCAACCGCCGCTCATGGTTGTCTATTCGCTCCGTAATCGCCGATAGACTGCCCGTTTCTTCAATGAGCGCCGGAAGGGCGCGGGGAACGAGCTCTTCTTCCCGGGAGAGACGAAGTTCTCCGGGAAGCGTCCCCTCCGGCGATGACGACGCAAGGGCTGATCCCGCCCGGGCGAGGGCTTCTTTGAACTCCGATTCGGCCAGCTCCTTCGCCTCGGTCGTCCTTTTGAGACTTTCAGTTCGCTCTTCAACGGCAGAGGAAATCCGGGTCTCCTCCCGCTGCGCGGCGTCACGTTCTTCCCGGGCCCTCTTCAGCTCCACCGTCAGCTCCTGAAGCCGTGTTTCTATCTGTCCCGCTTCCGTCGCGAGGGATTCTACTGCCGTCGTCTGGTCTTCCCCCTGCATGTGGCGGTCGAGGATCGTCCGAATGTCTTCCGGGAGGGTGCGCAGATCCGATGAGAGCCGTTCGTCGGCCGCGGTGAGCTCACCCTTCTTCCCGGCGATCTGCGTTGCCAGGGCGGCGACGTTCCGTTGAGCCCCGTCCTTTCCCGCCTGGACGTCATAGAGCTTTTTCCGGTCACGCTCGAGGTCGCCCATACGCTTTCTTGTTGCCGGAAGGTCGGCGGCGATTCCGGAGAGTTCGTCCTCGGTGACCGCCGTCGTACCGAGAATAGTGTGCACTTTTTCCGTTGCCGATTTTCGCCGATCCGTGAGCTGTTCATGGGCGGCAATGATGCGGTGGAGCTCACCAAAGAGCCGCTCCGCCCCTTCCTTTGAAGGTTCTCCCCCCTGGAGGGCGTCCTCCTCCGCCCCGGCCGGGGCGGAAAAGGGGCGGGGATGGTGAATGGATCCGCAGAGTGGACAGGGGCTGCCCTCTTCCAGTTCCTCGGCAACCATCGCAAGGTGGGTGTGGACGGCTCCCCGGCGGCGGTGTTCGTGAAAGGCGGTTGTGAGCCGTTCCGCTCCCGTCCGGTAGTTCTCCACCGTGGCGGGAAGGAGTCCGTTCTCCTCCGGAATTACGCCCGCGTCGACACACTCGGCGACGAGATCGGAAAAGCGTGAAACGATACGCGCTTCTTCCTCAACCAACACGTCACCTTCGTCGCGGAGGCGGCGATACTCCCCCGCCGCCTCTATGAGTTCCGGCCGGGGAAGGGCCTCCCACACGTCGTCGATACGTGCCCGCAATTCCTCCTCCCGGGCGGCGTATTCCGCCAGCTCCGCCTCCGCCGCCTCGGCGCGACGGATCTCCCCGTCCAGCGTGACGCGCCTCTTCCGCAGGGCGTTGTACTCCTGGAAGACGGCGATTCCCTTCCTGATCGCCTCTTTTCGCGCCTCCTCGCGTTCCCGCTTCTCCGAGGCCAGCTCCAGCTCTGCAAGACGATGGTCCCAGGCCTGCCGCGTCTCCGCTGCCGGTCCGAGGGCGTGTACCGCCGCCGCGCGGTGTTTCTCCGCCTCTGCGTGACGTTGGCGAGCCGCCGCCACCTCACGGAACGGTTGGGCGAGCTCATCCCTGACCGTCTCAAGCAACGTCTTCCGTCGGCGCAGCTCTTCGATGCCTTCGGCGTCACGTTCAACACGACGCCGTTCGGCGGCGATGTCTTCCCGTTCGCCTTCCAGATCGGCAACCGCCCGCAGGCGGCTGTGCCAGGATGAGCGCTCCTGCCGTTGCCGGCTAACCTCTTCCCGCCGTTCCCGGGCGGTGAGAAGCTCTTCCGACGCCGCCTGTGCGCGTTCATCCAGATCGGCGGGGATTTCGCCAAGGGCGGCCTCCGTCGCCGTCAGCTCCGTCGCCACCTGGCCTGCCAGATTCTTGGCGGGACGATAGAGGTCGAATCGATCAAGGTTGAAGAGCTCCTTGAGCATTTCCGTCCGGTCCCTGACGCCCAGCTGGAGAAACTCCTGAAATCGGCCCTGAGGAATAATGATTGTCCGTCGGAAGTTATCATAACTCAGGCCGACAACGTCCTCGCCCGACACGCTCTCAAGGGGCACCCATTCGTCGTTTTCCCGCCTGTAGGCACTCCGCTGGAGGGCGCCCACCTGGTCGTAACTTCGGGAATTGCGCCGGGTCTCCGCGGTGAACCGGTACTCCTCGCCGTCAAAGTTCAGAAAGCGGAAATCGATCCACAGGCGGTCACTGCGGAGATTGAGTATGTTGTAGTTCCTGTTGTCATTCCGGGAGTTCATTCGCGTCGTATCGCCGTATACGGCGAGACTGATCGCCTCAAGAATCGAGGATTTTCCGCTTCCCACCGCGCCGAATATCCCGAAGAGGCGTGCAGCGGTGAGACGGCGAAAGTCTATGGTTGCCTGCCTCCGGTAGGAGTAGAGGCCTTCCATCACGAGATATCGGGGAATCACCGTCCCGCCTCCTCAAGAACTTCCTCAAAGAGCTCCGTCACATCCTGCCCAGGCGGTATGCCGTGCGTTCTGGTGAAATACTGGGCAAAAAGCGTCCTGATATCTCCGGTCGGATCGATAGTCTCAATACGCTCCATGCGGTCCCCCTGTGCGAGGCGGGGGATCAACGACACCAGGCGGGGATGGCTCTTATGGAGCCGGTTTCGGTCGTCTCCTGTTAGGTATTCTTCAAGATCAAGGGTGAGCTCGACGTAGCATTCCTGGTTCTCTTCCAGCCACTCGATTCCTTTTTCCACGGCTGTGGCGGTATGGCGGCGCAGGGGGTACCCCGATCGCAACGGTATTTCCCGTATTTCCGGCGTATCACCAAGATTTCCCCTCCCTTCCACTTCCACGATGGTCACCGTTTTCTCCTGTTCCGCCTCGGAGAAGCTGTATGAGAGAGGACTGCCGGCGTACCGGACGGGAACGGAACCGGGGAGCGTATGAGGCCGGTGGAGGTGACCGCAGGCGGCGTACTGGACGGCGGAAGGTACGATATCCGCAGGCAACGCCGGCGCGCCCCCTGTATGTCCGATTGGTCGTTCCGATTCCGGCTCTTCCGGGGGAAGCCCGGGATCGGCGGCAAAAAAGAGATGCGTCAAGAGCAGGTTTACATACCGCTCTCCAAGATGCTCGTCGGCGACACGGCGCCAGGCCAGTCGCAATACCTCCGCCAGCGCGCGATCCCTGTCAACCGGCGGCGCCGGTTCACCGTCGGTCGCCTCTGCATCGATTCCGACGGCGGAACGCAGGCGGTTCTCATTGGCATAGGGAGTGACGATGAGCCGCGCCGGTGGCACGCCACCGTTCTTCCACCGTATTTCGATAACGCCGGGCGCGATGGAGTCGGCGATGAAGGTGTCGTTTTTAATCGTCCCCGCAATGGCGGCGGGGTAGCCTACCAAAGTAATCCCGTGCAAACGCGCAAGGACGTCGGGTGCATTGATCCGGTCGGGTGAGTCGTGGTTCCCCGCAATCGCGACGACCGGACGTGTTCCATTGCCGGAAAGGTCGACCAGACCCCGGTATAAAAGTTCTTCCGCCTCACTTCCCGGGTTCACCGCGTCGTAGAGGTCACCCGCGACGAGGACCAAGTCGACCGACTCTTTTTCGGCAATGGCGGTGATTTCCGCCAGGACGTCGCGTTGCTCTTCGATTCGACTGAAGCGGTCGAGACGCTTCCCGATATGCCAGTCGGCGGTGTGAAGAATTTTCATTTCCCGACCATACCCGGTATTGAGAAGATTGTTGAGGGATCCCCGAGGGGACTCAAATGCAAAATCTTTGTGTATACTGCCCCCGATGCAGCGGTCACGACGGATAAGCCGACACGGAACGCGTACCTACACCCGAGGGTCCGTACACATCACCTATTCCCTCGAGCGATCGTCCCGGCGAACCATAGGTCTTACCATCTTTCCCGGCGGAGAAGTGCGCGTGCGGGCACCGCGCCATATGAGTGATGCCGCCGTCCTGCGCGCGGTCGGCAATCGGGAGGGATGGATTCTCTCCAAACAGCAACTCATGGCGACCGTCACCCCTCCAACGACGCGGGCGATCACCCCGGGGACGGCCATACCCTTTCTCGGACGGCTCCGCACGGTCGTACAGGAACCGCAAACCGGCGACGCCGGAAACGGAGGCGCACGGAACGGCGGGCGCCGCCGGCACGCAACGGCCAGGAGGAAAAACCTGATCGTTCGGGGCGCCGTATCGTCCCGGGGGGTCTATCACGCCGTCAACGAGTGGTATCGTTCCGCGGCGTTGCGGGTCTTTCGTCAGCGCATTGCCGTATTGCGCCGCATCCCGGCGATCGCCGAACTGGGTGAACCGAAGAACGTCTCCCTCCGTCGCATGCGTCGCCGCTGGGGAAGCTGCAGCGCCGATCGCCGGATCATCCTCAATCCCGAGCTGGCCGGGGCCGCCGTCACGGAAATCGACTACGTCATCCTCCACGAACTGTGTCATTTTCGTGAACACAACCACAGCAGGCGGTTCTACCGCCTCATGGATGAACGCATGCCCGATTGGCGGCGACGCAGGGAGCGATTGAACGCCCGTCCCGCGGCCGGATTTCTCAACGCCCCCGAATGACGGGGATCACTCTTTCACCACATCCAGCTCGGTGCCGTCGGTGATGATTTTCAGTTGATCGAAAGTGAGGGTGAAGTTGTCCTGATCCGACCCGGCGGCTGCGTGGATCTCGGACCATCGGGAGAGCGTCCGATCGATATAGACGGGAATACGATCGTCCCGGAGTCCAACCGGTGATACGCCACCGGGGGCGTACCCGAAAATCTCGATACATTGCGTCGCGTCGGCAATCTTGACCTTCTTCCGTCCCACGCCGAAGTGGCGGGCAAGTTTTGCGTCGGAAATCTTCTGGTCACCGCTGGCGACGATAAGGATAGGCTGCCCGTCGATGAGGAGGCACATACTCTTCGCAATCTGCCCCAACTCACAGCCGATCGCCGCGGCGGCGTCGGCGCTGCTGAAGGTTGTACGTTCGAAGTGGCGTACCTCCAGTCCCAGTTCAAAACGATCGAGTATTTTCTGCACGTGGTCCGGTCCAAATGTTTCCATGGCGCGATTATACGCGCCGTCGCTTCCCTGGTGAACCGTCTTCCGACGGCGGCATGCTTGCGGGAATCACGGGAGGTGCATAGGATATGCATATGCTATTCGAAAGATGGTACCGGTTCACTGAAAACCTGCTCGTTCCCGCGTGGATTCCGGACTGGAGCGTGCCTTTTGCGCTTCCCCTTCTGGTACTGCTCGCCTACACCCTCATCTCCCGGATTGCGCCGTATCTCGTCCCCGATAGAAGGCGTGAACCGATACGGTTGCTCTTCAACAATACCTTTGTCCCGGTCCAGATCATCCTCCTCACCCTCGTCGCGGGAGGTGTGATACGCACCATGGCGGCGGGAGAGCAACTCACGGAGGTCGTGGACGTTGCGATTCCCATCGTCATCGTCGCGGCAACGGCGATGCTCGTGTACCGTCTCATCGACATTCTCTTTATCATCTTGCGGAATCGCTTTGATATAAAGGGCACCGACAATCTCAAGGCGCGGCAGATCACGACGCAGATAGTCGTTCTCGAGCGGGTGACGGGGGTAATCATTTTCATTATCGCCGTTGCCGCGGGACTTATGACTATTCCGGGTTTTCAACAGTGGGGCACCTCAATCCTTGCATCGGCGGGTGTTATCGGTCTGCTCGCCGGTTTTGCCGCGCAGCAGACGATCGCCAACGTCTTTGCGGGTATTCAGATCGCCATAACCCAGCCGCTGCGCATAGACGACGCCGTCGTCGTTGAAAATGAGTGGGGCTGGGTAGAGGAAATCACCCTGACCTACATTGTTGTACGCCTTTGGGACAAGCGGCGACTCGTTGTTCCCATTTCATATCTTCTTCAAAAACCGTTTCAGAACTGGACGAGGAGTTCCTCATCCATTATCGGTTCCGTCTTTTTGTACGCCGACTATACGGTGGATATTCAGGCGTTGCGGGTGGAACAGACTCGGTTTCTCGCCGCCAGTGAGCTCTGGGACGGCCAGGTCGACGTGATCCAGATGACAAACACGACTGAACGAACGGTGGAGTTGCGCTCCCTCGTGAGTGCCCGCAGCTCTCCCGAGGCGTGGGACTTGCGCTGTCTTCTCCGGGAACATTTGATCGATACGCTCCGTACGACCCAGCCGAACGCGCTCCCCCGGGAACGGATGCGACTGCAGGGAACCATTTCGTCCCGGGACAGGGAGCTTTAAGCGTTCATGAAGCAGTTTTTCTCCGGACTCGGTGCAGCAATCCCCATCGCCGGCGGATACGTCCCGGTGGCGATCACCTTCGGACTGATCGTTCGGTCCGGTGGGCTTTCCGTCCTGGATGCAACGCTTTCGTCGCTTATCATCTTTGCCGGCGCGGCACAGTTTCTTGCGGCGGGAATGTATTTTTCCGGTGCAGGGATAGTGCAGATCGTTATCTCCGCGTGGCTCCTGAACCTTCGTCACCTTCTCATGAGTTCCGTCATCGCCGAGCACGTCACGGCATCCCCGGCGGCGAGGAGCGCCCTCGCCTTCGGCGTGACCGACGAGGTGTTCGGCGTTGCGGGATGGCGCGTCGCCTCGGGCGGATCATTACCTGCCCCGTACCTGGCCGGTCTGGAGACCGGCGCGTATGCAGCGTGGGTCGGCGGTACCGTCCTGGGCGCTGCCGTCGGCAATGTACTCCCGCCCACACTCCAGGCGGCGATGGGTATGGCACTCTTTGCACTCTTTGTCTCACTGCTTACGGGGCAGATCCGAGAAGCCCGCGGGTCCCGCCGTATCAAACACATTGCGGCGGCGATCACCGCCGGCGGATTGAACGCCATCCTTCGCTCGTCGGGCGGCCTGGACGCGGGAATCGCCTTTCCCATCGCAATGATCCTCTCGGCACTCCTCTTCACCTTCATAATCCCCGGCAAGGAGACATCCTATGACGGTTAATACAACGTGGATCCTCATTGCGGCAGGAATATTCGTGGGGACCTATGTCGTCAGGGCTCTGCCTTTCTGGATGAGCGGCACCACCGCCGTATCACCCCGGTTTAAACGGTTTCTTGATGTCGTCCCCGCCGCGGCACTGGGAGCCCTGATCGCACCCGACGCTTTTGCCGTTCTCTCCGTCCCGCTCACTCTCGGAATACTCTCGTTCGCCGGGCTTCTCACCTTCAGAGGCGTCAATGTCACCGTCGTCGTCGCCGTCTCGATTTTCCTCACATGGGGAGCCCTCGTCTATTTGTCTTGACAGAACGGTGCGGGAACGGGATGGTACGTGCATGGATGCTTTGACTCCCCTCCTGGGGCAATCCGCCGGGGACATCGAACAGACGGTGACCGCCCTGGGATACCCCGCATTTCGGGCGCGACAACTGTATCACTGGCTCTACCACCACGGCGTCACCACCTTCGACCAGATGGAGAACCTTCCCGGCGTCCTGCGTTCGGCAATGGGAGAACACCACGTGATCGGTGCGACCCCAGCGGCACGGGTGAATGAAAGCGCCGACGGAACGAAAAAATACCTCTTCCCCACCCTCCACGGCGGATTCGTGGAAACGGCGATGATTCCCGAGGGGAAGCGGGTAACGTTGTGCATCTCCACGCAGGTAGGCTGCCGAAGAAGCTGCACTTTCTGCCAGACGGCGCGGCAGGGGTTTCAGGGAAACCTTTCGGCAGGGGAGATCGTGAATCAGTACCACAGCGTTCCCGAGCGGGATCGCGTCTCCAATATCGTGTATATGGGCATGGGTGAACCCCTGGACAATCCGGATGAAACGCTGGGAAGTCTCGCTCTCTTTACCGATCCCGACGGATACAACCTCTCGCCCCGGAAAGTGACCCTCTCCACCGTCGGAATCCATCCCCACCTTGAGCGGTTTCTTGACTCCTGCGACGCCAATCTCGCGGTCAGCCTTCACAACCCCTTTCCCGAGGAACGAAAGCGAATCATGCCGGTGGAAATCGGGAATCCCATTTCCGAAACGATGCGGCTCATCCGCACCCGGCGGGAAGACACATCGCGACGGATTTCATTTGAGTACACAATGTTTTCCGGCTTCAACGATACCCGGCGACATGTGGATGGAATCGCAAAACTCCTCAACGGTCTGAGGGTTCGCATTAACCTCATACCCTTCCACCCCATTCCGAAGACACCCCTCCAGCCGGCGTCGCCGGAACGGATGGAGGAGTTTGCCGATGCGTTACGGCAGAAGGGATTCCCCACGTCGATTCGCCGTTCCCGGGGTCAGGATATCAACGCCGCATGCGGTCTCCTCTGGACACGTCATGTTGATAGCCCGGCATAAGGGGCGTATACTACGCCCACAGCACGCACAAAAACTGGAGGAACGATGAAGGCATTGCAGACGGTGGCGGAATTGATGGAAGTCTCCGCGATAACGGCTCCCAAGGCGGTCGGTAAGAACTACGTCGTCACCAGGACGGTCTCCGGCGATGATGTGAAGAACCTTGCCGACGATATGATCGCCTATGGCGAGGAATCGGGGAAGAAGAACTTCGATCGCGACGGCGAGAACGTCCGGCGATCCTCCGCGGTAGTCCTCGTCGGCCTCAAGGACGCCACGCCGCCCGGGATCAACTGCGCAGCATGCGGCCATCCGGTCTGTCTCAAAATCAATACGGGAGAGCAAAACGGAGAGTTTCTCGGCCCCCAGTGTGCGGTACGGCTTCTTGATATGGGAATTGCAATCGGAAGCGCCGTCAAGACGGCCCAATTGATGAATGTCGACAATCGCGTCATGTATCGCATCGGCGTGAGCGCGCGACGCATGGGAATGATCGACGCGGACTTTGTTATGGGTATTCCCCTGTCCGCTGAGGGGAAAAGCCCCTATTTCGACCGTTAACGGAGAGGCCGGGACAGATGAAACTCGAGGTGATCCTCCAGGACGGACCTCACGGCGCATCTTCACCGAAACAACCGAGCGTCATTGCCCGCCGGGACGGACGCCTCACCTATAACGGCGTCGCCTACTGGGAAATAACGCTCACCCTCCAGATTCGGGGTCCCGTCAGCTGGTGGAAGCAGGGAAAAAACTATTTTCACGACGTCGTGTGGTTGCGGAGCCATCCCGAAGTAGAAGACGACCAACGCAGACTCACCCAGGACGATTTTGAGGTGAACCTCCCGGAAACGTTGCTTGAACACCTGAATTCACTTATTCGCGACGGGAAGCGGGGGACCATGCTCACGCAATTGCCGGACAGCTTCATTCGTACCGGTGTCGTGCACACAACGATGGAAACGATTCACGAGATTCTGGAGGAACGGGGTCACTACAACGCCGGTCACTGGCAGGATTTCTGCAACCTCGTCCGCGAACTCCCGGGCATCGGCCCGATTCTTGAAGCCGCCTGACCCGCGACGGGCGCGGCGTCGCGATCATACCGTCACGCTCACGACATACCCTGAATGGCGCCGAACATTCACGACCTTCCCGCCGTCCAGAATCAGGTATTGCCCCCGAATCCCCTCCAGCCGTCCGGAAATGACGGGGTTTTTCTGCAATCCCGTGGACCGAACCTTTGGAGGCGCCGTCCGGATCGGATACCTTATGTCGATACGCCGGAGCTGATCGACGGCGATAAGGTACGGAACAAGTTCGGCGTCCAGGTGCCCGGCAATTTTTCGCCCTTCGGCGGCAAGATCGACACCGTCCAGGGTTTCCCCCTTTAACATGCGTTGCCACGCGGTGCGGTCGGTGTAGAGCGCCTTCAGGGCCACCTCGATGCGCCCGGCCAACTGCCGGTACGGGACGTCGGCAATCTGAACCGCCCACGCAGCTCCCTGATCGATCCAGCGGGTCGGTATTTGGGTCGCCCGGGTGACCCCCACCTTGACGGCGCTTGTCACCGCGAGATAGACGGCGTGCGGTTGATGGTGGTGCTCCTGCTCCCATTGGGGGTCTCTCCCGCCTCCCAGGTGTGCCTCGCATAACTCGGGCCTGACGATACACTCTCCCGCTTCCGGTGCATCACGAAAACAGGGGAAGCAGAATCCTTCCCCGAACAGTTTGTCCACGGATCGTCCGCAGCGCGTACAGGTATATCCTCCGGTGTGAACGATCGTTATATCGTTGCCCACAAGTTCATTGAGGGAGATCTCCTGATAACCCGCCGGCTCCGCTCCCGCGGACGGCCGCGGCTGTTCCAGACGAAGTGTATACCGGGCGCTCCCCTCGTCCAGGTGGACGGGCATTTTGACTATTATTCCCTGGGCCGTCATGAGGCGATCGTACCCGGCTTTACCGGATAGTTCCAAGTGCCTTTCCTGCAAAGAAGTGAGCCCCGAATTTCAACACGCTTCTGAATACTCCCGGGTCCCACTTGTCCCCGGTCTGCCGGGCACGTAGAATCAATTCATGTATCGCTTACTGGCAACGGACATTGACGACACAATCCTCGCCGCCGACGGTTCTTTACCGGAGGCAAATCACCGCGCCCTGGAAGAACTTCATCGACGCGGTATCACCGTCGTCTTCAGCTCGGGACGGGCGACGGAAAGCATGCAGCGCCTCGTTTCGCGCATCATAGAACTGGCCGACGACGAATACCTTATTACATACAACGGAGCGCAGGTCGTGCAGGCCCGATCGGGAACCCCTCTTTTTGAGTGGCCCCTGGGAACCGACGTCATTCAGGAAATCATCGCCTACGCCCGGGAGCACCGGCTCCACCTTCAGGGTTACGCCGGAGGCGACGTGTACACTCAGGGCGACGGAACAAATGCAGAGCAATATGGTGCGGACTACGCTGAATCGACGGGCATGAATCTCAGGATGACCGCCGACCTGCATTCGACCGTGGGTGACAGGACGCCGAAACTTCTCGCGATTCACGACCCCACAACAATTGAGGAGCACCTCACTGCGCTCAGCCGTCTCAGCGACGGGCGGTTTCGTGTCACCCGTTCCAAACCACACTACATCGAATTTCTCAACTCCGGCGCAAGCAAGGGAACGGCTCTGCGTACCCTTGCGGAAAAGCTCGGTATACCCATTGAAGAGACGATTGCGGTCGGCGACAGCTATAACGACATAGAGATGATCCAGACCGCCGGCCTCGGAGTTGCGGTGGCCAACGCCGTCGATGCCGTGAAGGAGGCGGCGGATATCGTTCTTGAGCGAAGTGCCGACGACGGCGCGATAGAGGAAATCGCCCGACGGTTCTTTCCATAGGGCGGCGGATGCGCCGTCTCGGGCAGCCCGGAGCTCCCCGTCGCCGCGGTGGCTCCCTTCCCATTTCCGTGGTACAGTTTTTCGTATGAATGGCAAGACAATAGGACGACGCGACATGATCGCCACCCTTTTCCCGGGAGGCGTGCCGACGCTGTGGTGCCCCCTGCTCACCCACTACACCTCAGTCGGAGAAATAGACACGGCGCGCATGTCCGCCCACATTCGACACATGCGACGGTGGGTCCCCGCTTTTCTCGCTCCCGGTTCTACCGGTGACGGATGGGAGATGCCCCCGGAGGAGTCGGATGCCCTCATCGATTTTCTCATCGAGGAGGCGGCGGCACAGGACTTCTCACTGATGGTCGGTATCCTCCGTACTCAACGGGGAAGCGTCATCCCCGCCATTACGTCGATTCTCCAGCGGCATACCGCCGGAAACGCCGATGTGTCCGCCCTCGCAAAGAAACACATCTGCGGTTTCACCGTGACGCCTCCCAAAGGGAAGGAACTCTCCCGGGAGAATATCCACGGTGAACTGTCCGCCATAGCGCAAACCGGCGTCCCCCTGGCGATTTACCAGCTGCCGCAGATAACGGAAAACGAAATGTCACCGGAGACGGTGGCGGCGCTGGTCGCAGAGTTCCCCAATGTCTACATGATGAAGGATACCAGTGGCGAAGACCGTGTCGTGCGTTCCGGTGCAGATCTTGCCGATCTCTACCTTGTCCGCGGGGCTGAGGGAGACTACTCCAGCTGGATCAGGTCAAACGGCGGTTCCTACGACGGTTTTCTCCTCAGCACGGCGAACTGTTTTGCCGAGCCCCTTTCACGAATGATACAACTCATCGCGGAAGGCGATATCGCCGCGGCCGACGCGCTGTCCGACCGCATTACACGGGTCGTCAGTGCGGTATTTCAGGATGCCGCAATTCTTGAGTTCGGCAATCCCTTTGCCAATGCCAACAAGGCGATAGACCATTTTTTTGCGTGGGGCCCGTCGGCACATACCCAACCGCCGCCGATGACCCACAGCGGTAGTCGCCTCCCGGAGAAGCTCCTCGCCACCGCTCGGGACCGCCTCACGAAGGAGGGACTCTTCCCCGCTGCCGGCTATATGTAATTGCCGTGCCGCTCCCCTACCCGATGTCGATCGGAAGGGTCGCGTCCGCGCTGTTGCCGGGATCGTCTTCCAGGAGCAGCTGAAGTTCTGTGGAGAAAAAGCGGCAAATCTCTTCGTTTTCCTGAAGGCAGTAGTAAAACCATCCCTCCACCATCACGCTCTGTCGTGACGATACATCGTCCAGTACGCCCGCTTCCCGTAATCGTGTCCAAGGAACGGTTACCGTCTGGCGTTCGGTCCCTTCACTTGCCACCGGGAAGACCAACTCCTCGCCGGAGCTCCCGCGAAACACCAGCGAGTTGGGACTCTCCTCGTTCAGTTTATGCCCGTCAGGCAGTTGCACCGCAAATCGAAGTGATCCCCTCGCAAGATCCTGGCGATAGCTAATCGGCACGGACGCTCCGCCGTCGACACCATCCCCGGGACGCAGGGCCACCGAGTCGAGCGTCGCGTCGCCAGTGGACAGGCGGGTGATGTCGGTCTGAACGATGCGGTGGTTGTTTGTGTCCGCGACCCATACGCGCCTGCCGTCTGTGGCCAGCGCCATCGGTTCGTTCAGATCCTGGGTGATCGTCCTCACGACACCGTCGAAGAGAAGACGAAGACTGTTGTTATAGGTGTCGGCGAGGACAATACCCTCCGTCGTGTATTCAACATCGCCGACATGCATGAGCTGGGCGTTTTCAACACTGCCGTCACGATATCCAAAATCAAAGAGGCCCGTTCCGGCGAGCGTGACGACACGGCCGTTTGCTTCGGTATCAACCGCCCGGACCGCGCTGGACTCGGGGTCGGCGACGTAGAGCGTACCGCCGTGATAGGAAATTCCGCTGGGCTGGGCAAACTCCGCAGTATCCGCCTCGCCGTCGACGATTCCTTCGTATCCGGTTCCGGCATACACGGCGGTCTCTCCGCTTTCAGGGTCGAGCGTCCAGATCTGGTGCTGACCGGTGTTCGAGAAGTAGAGCCGCTTTCCGTCGCCGGCAAGATCCCAGGGACTGCGTATGACGTTGTCCACACCGATACCGCCGCGGACGATGGTTTCCACTTTCCCGGTCTCGATATTCACTCTCCGGATCGCATGATTTCCCGTATCTGCGACGTACAGATCACCGTCGTGTATCGCGAGCCCCCGGGGACGGTTGAACTGTGCGGATACCGCTTCACCATCTCGCAAACCGGCGCCACCGGTACCCCACACGGCGGTAACGCTCCCGGAATCGGGATCGAGTCGAACGATGCGGTTGTTTCCGCTGTCACTGACGTACAACGATCCCGTATTCTCGTCGTACGCGAGTCCCTGGGGAAAACTGAGACGCGTTGCGGAAGTTTGTGTTGTTGCCGCCTGTTCAAATTGCGGCAGCACAGGGGGTATTGTATCGGGGTCTCCGTCGATGGTCTGATCCAGCAGCCCCGACAGACGGTCGTAGTCCCACTCTCCCGTGGTGGCGCCGACGACATACCCGTCGGGATCGATAAGGACAATCGTCGGCCAGCCGGGGATTCCATATCCTCGCCACAGGGTCATATCCCGGTCGTTGATGACGGGATATCGAATGTCATAGCGCTCCACCGCTTCCCGTATGTTCCGCGTATCCTGTTCTTCCGTAAATTTTGCCGAATGGACACCGATAACCACCAGTTTCCCGTCGTACCGTTCATGCAGTCGGTTGAGGTTGGGAATCATGTGATAGCAATTGATGCAGCCGTAGGTCCAGAAATCGAGGAGGACGTACCGCCCCTCCAGTTCCTCCATTGCAAGGGGTGTATCAACGTTGACCCATTCAGCGCGCTCCGGGAAGGACAGCGCCGCAAATCTCCCCGCGTTGGGATCACTCTCACCGTTGCCTTCGCCGCGGGGTTCACCGTCGACGGCAACGGTGCCGCCATCGCGCTCATTCCCGGTAATCCCGTCGCCGGTCGTTTCACACCCCCATAGCACCAGAAACATGGCGATGAAACCGAAAATTATCAATCCACGACCGATGATACCCGGTCGTATTCCTTGTATCTTCATCTTTACTCCATTCGAACGTATCCATAAAGATAATTAAATCAGTATGGGATCGAAAAGGAGTCGACCATTGGGGCGCCTAAAAGCGCAAGTCCAGAAGAACGAGATTCCGGACGCCGTCCGGGTTTCCCGCCTGATCGAAATACTCGAGCTGATAGCGCAATGTCACCCGGTCGGAGAGCGCCATGGACACGCCGGAAATGACCGAATACTGCAGTGAAGAGTCCAAAGCGGTTCCGTCTGTTTCTCCGGTACCAAGAGTTCCACCGAATCTGGCGGAAATACGGGGGGTGAAACGGTAGTCGCCTTCCATCCAGACCGAATTGCTTACCTCTTTGTCGTTGTTATAGCCGAGGAAGTATTTCCCAAAAAGACCGCCCCGCTCGGTGATCCCTACCCTCCCGCCGATGGAGGCAACGAGATACGCCACATCCTCCTCGGGTTCGAGAAAACCTCGAACCCCGCCGTCAACGCGATACCGGGCGGTCTCGTAGTGCAATTGCCCCCGCAACTCATGTACAAGATTTCCCGAGTCCCGGAATGATCCCCCATATACCACCAGGCCGTAGAGATGTCTGGTAAAAAGGAAAATCGGCCCCGCATGGACTCCCGTCAGGGTGCGTACCGTTCCCGAACGATTGTCCGTCTCGTTTCGGACTTCCCCATGCACCTGCAGACGGTCCTCGATGACGGGTGCGATAAATACGTTTTCCAGCGTCATGCCGTAGGTATCGTCAAAGTAGGAATCCACCCGGATCCCGGTGATGTTTCGGAATACCTGACCTTCCGCGGCGGTAGAAATGATGACAAGGAACAGAAATATCCCGACATGCAAACTCGTCCTGTGATAATAGCTGCTCACGTTTCATTCCTCCCGGTGAATCCCTGTCGTCGCATGACTCCCCATCCCGATCGCCGCCCGAAGATACTCAAATATCCCTTCAGGCGAAGAAAACTTGAAAACTGTCTATACCCGAAATTCTCCGAGATCGAGGTGAGGAACAATCGAATTCTGTCCCAGCGGGAAAAAACGACACCGTCCCATTCTACGAGCTGCACCGCCAGGAGGGACGTAAGCACTCCCAGGCCGATTGACGCGGTAAACACCAGGACGACGATATACATCGGAACGACACTCAGTGCGAGGGCAATCACCAGAAAGACAAGTGCCTGAACCTCCACCCAGGGACCCAGCATTTCAAAAATAAACTGATAGGACAGCCCGAAGATTCCCGCCGTTCCAAATCGCCGGTTGAATACCATTTTCCGGTGAAAAAACAGGACGTCGATGAGACCCCGCTGCCACCGGTCTCTCTGGGCGGCAAGGAATTTCAGGGACTCCGGGACTTCTGTCCAGCAGTATGCCTCCGGCGCAAAACGAACCGTCCCGGGACGACCACGTTCATGACGATCCTTGACGAGGCGAACAACCAGTTCCATATCCTCCGCCACCGTATCTTTGAGGTGTCGTTCACTGGAGGTCAGATATCCCCGTGCCTTCACAACGGCGGCACGGTTAAAGAGTCCGAATGCCCCTGAAACGATAAGCAGCGACTTGAGACGCGCCCAGCCGGTGCGGCCGATCATAAACGAACGGATATATTCCACCATTTGAAGTCGCGCCGGCCGGTTCCGGGGCAGTCCGACGAAATCGATATGACCCCGATGCACCCGGCTGCCGTTTATGGGCAGTACGCTGCCGCCGACCGCGACGACCGGGTCCTGCGAGTCCAGCGTCTTTGCCGCCAGATGCAGCAGCGCGTCATTTTCAAGAAGTGAATCCGCATCGATTGCGGCGTAATAGGGATACCGTGCGGCGTTAATCCCTGCATTCAGAGAATCGGCCTTTCCTCCGTTCGCCTTGTCAAGAACGAGGAGACTCGGAAATGATCGACTCCTGTAAGCCCCACGGACTATCCGCGTTTCCAGATCTCTGTGGATAAAGACACCGGTACGTTCCAGTTCAAACTCGGAAATGAGTCGCTGTAATGTATTGTCAATGGAACCGTCGTTCACCACGATTACTTCGTACTGAGGATATCGCAGATTGAGCAATCCGTGGACGCTCTCCACGATCGTCTTTGCCTCATTATAGGCGGGCATGATGATGCTGATCGCAGGCAATACACCGTCGCGAAAGAGAAAATCTGCGGGGCGTACCGACTTCATACGGGACATACGGTGCATCTCCGTAACAGCCGCTATAAGGAGTATGAGATATACAGTATTCAGTGCGACGGCATAGTATATAAAGACCTCCTGGAACCAGACCAAATAGGAAACGGCTTCGCCGACGAGGGTTTTTCCGGACAGGGTACCGCCGACGGCAATCGACGCCATATAGAACGCAGGCGGAAGAAGAAAGAGTGCCGCCAGGACGACCGCAAGAACCCGTGCCTCCGGATTCTCCCGCATTCGTTCTCCCTTTTCTGAGGAAAGATGGCGTCGTTCCAGCCCCAGCGCACCCAGGACGCTTTCCTTGGCATGGAGGCTGTACTCTTCCCGCAAGTCCGGGTCTTCCCTGATGACACCGCCGATTCGCTGACACGCCTCGGCCTCAGCGTCGGGATCATTGTTTCGATTGAGAAATGAGAGAATACCCGTCGCTTTCCCGGTAGACAGCAGCAGACCTAAAAGCCTCGTCCCATCGAGCCACTGTTCCCGCAATACCCGCTCGAGAATGTGTTCTCCCCGTGTCGCCAGCACCTCCGCGATACCCTTCTGGACTTCACTATCGGTTTCCTCACGAAAGCGTCTCACCAGTTCCGGGAGAAGAGGAGGAAAAGCCCGTATCATTTCCGTCAATGCGGCGACGGCGCTTTCCCTTGTGGAAACCATGGCCAAATAGGGAATGAGCGTTTCTATACTCTCCTCGGAGGGGAAGCGGCCAAGGGCTTCAACGGCAAGTACGACAAATTCGGGATCCCGGCTTCCGAGATACCGGGTGGGATCGATACGCTCCGTATAATTGTGCATGAGAACGTCGAACGCTTCCCGTGCGATTTCCCGATCGTCCCGTTCAATGAGTTCTTCCAGATACGACTGCATTTCGTCGGTCGGGTGAGAGGCGGCAATGTGGATAAACAACCTGCACAGCTCGGGTTCCCGCCGATCCTTCATGAGCGGCAAATACCGGTGGAACTCCTGCCCTCCGTGCTGGAGCATTGCGGCAACGCGATCACGATATTCCTGTTCGGAACGGGAAACGCTGTCGAATATGGTCGGCAACGACTGGTAGTAACGGCGCCGCAACATTGCGTGAACGATCCGCAACCGGACAAAGTCGATCTGCTCCTTTCGGAGTGCAAGGTCCAGCGCCGCCGCACCTGCCGACGACGGAATAAAACCCAGGAACAACGCGCCCCGGCTCCGGCGAAATGGACTGGCGCTGTTCAGTTCAACGATGCATTTTATGTCACCCTGCAGCGACAGTATGGCACTTTCAATCCGCAGCCTCTGTTCATCGGGCATTTCGACGTGGCTGGAAAGGTCCTGATATGCCTGCATGAACTCAAAAAAGCGCCCCTTCATGAGCGCGGCAAACTGTTCCTCATCAAAGGTCGTCGTCAGGAAGGAAGAGAGGAGTTCGCGAAATTCCGATACCCGGCGTTCACTCCTGCGGCGGTTCGCCGTCGTGATTGCAATGGCAACGGCAACTGCGAAGGTCACCGCGAGAAAAAGAGCCATGATGACGATGACGGGGAGAGCCTCCGTTACAACCTCAATCACAATCAGCTTCCCGGCACTTTTTGAAAACGGGACGCGGCAAGGATCCGCACCAACTCGGCGATGAGAACGGCACGCACCGGTTTGCGGTGGTAGTGGAGGATCCCGAGGGATGCCGCCTCCCGGATCAACTCGTCCGTCTGGCGGTGGGAGATGAGAATGAATGGAATTTCACCGAAAGAGGAAATTGAACGCATCTTTGTCCGCAATTCGAGACCTGACAGCTTCGGTACGTTGATTTCGGTGATGATCACGTCGGGGGCGTACTGGGAAACCAGTTGCAGCGCTTCCATTCCATCAGTGGCCGTCAGCACACCGAGGCCGAGCGATTCAATTTCGCGAATAAGAATCCCCAGAGTATCGACATCCGGATCCACAATGAGTACAAAACCGAGCGTCCCCTCTCCATCGTCTTCAACATGCGAAACCGCGACGACGACATTTCCGCCCCGCCGCTGGGCGTTGAGCAGGCGAGAGAAGGCGATATTCTCCACACTTACCCGGTCATCCCCCTCGTCGGCGGAGATCACGGCTATGGAAACCGAGACGGGTTCAACAAGTTCCGAGGAGTTGGCGATCTCCTTTCGAATGCGTTCAGCCGTTTCAAACACATAGCCCGTATCACCATGGAGAATTGCGACGAGGATCGGCCCATCATGCCGATAGAGCGCTACGTCCGTCGCATGTCCGATGGTTTCCGCAACGCTTTTCAGTGTTTCGTCGCCTTCGTCTCGCCCGTATGTCAGATTAATATACTCGATACGATCAAGCCGGATAAACAGCGCCCATCCGTCCTCTCTGGACTGAGAAACCAGGGTGTCCAGAACATCATCAAAGGCCTTGCCGGTGGGCAAACCGGTTAAAACACACCTTTCGTTCGCCATCGTCCACAATGATAATACATTTCACCGGCGATGTCGGCGTATAATCGCGTATGGGAGTTTTTTTTGCAGTCCTGATGCTCCTGCAGGGGGCATCATCAGTGACCGGTCAACAACGGGTCATCACATTCAGCGATATCGACTGGACCGTCCGCAGCAGCAGAGAGCCGACGGCTCCGGGAGGTAACGTTTTTTCCGATTCGCCCCGTGACGTATGGGTCGACGGGAACGGCGCCCTCCATTTGACCCTGGGAAGCGACGCCACCGAAGTTCGGGCACGGCGACCGATGGGATACGGAATCTACGAGGCCCGGATCACCGCCCGTCTCGATCGCCTCGATCCTCATTCGGTATTCGCCTTTTTCACCTTTGAACTTCCCAGCTCTCACCCCAGTAATCGGGAAATCGACATCGAATTTTCCCGCTGGGGCGAGACACAGGCGCCAAACATGCAGTATTCGCTCCAGCCCTCCGAAGATGAGGAGAACTTCAGGCGATTCCTGCTGCAGCAGAATGGAACCGCGACGACACACCGGATCGTATGGACGGAAGGAAATGTTGAGTTTCTCAGCTGGCATGGACACGATCCGTGGCCGCCGGCGGACCATCTTGTGGCAGCCCGCTTTTTCGTCTCCGGCGGGGTCGTCCCCGCTCCCGGTCGTGGGCGCATCTATTTCAATTTCTGGCGTTATCAGGGCGTCCCCCTTCCCGCCGGTATTCGGGAGGAAGTCCGGATCGATGAATTTCGTTTTATCCCCTGGGAAGGAGCGAAAGCACGGCACTAGGCGGGGTTCACGTCACATTGTGGCGATCGCTGCCAGACATAGCATGGTCCGCAAGCTCTCCCGAGAGGTACGTCGTCCAGGCGATCATGGGGAAAGGGTATCCGCTAGGGACGCTATATTCGCCCCGCCATTGCGCGGTTCTTCTCGTAAGCCATCTGTTCATCCCGCGTAAGCTGCCCCTCCTCAAAGGTGATATCCATGACACGGGAAAATTCAGCAGTCAGGAGATCCCGGAACGTCTGGACGGTCAGTACCGTGCCGGACTCGGATTCCACGCTCGTCGACGGCTCGACTGCCTTGTCCTTGATCTCCGGCGGCACCCAGAGCACCTTAAAGAGAGGGTCCACGTCCATGTCCTTCAGGAATGCAATCACATTGACCACATAGAGGTTTTCAATTTCGCTGACGAGAATGGTGGCCAGTTTCCTGCCGTTGGCACGGACCGCACCCTGATGCTTGTACCACGCGTCCTTTACACCGGCGGCATGGAAGGTATTCACGAGGATTTCTCCCATTTGATGGAAAACAGACTCCCCTCCCTCGAAATTTCCCTTTTCCGCAACCAGCTGTACGTTGACCGTCGCGTCGGGATCGACAAAAACGAGGGTGCGCTGACCAGTCACAATGACGTGCTCCAGATCGGGACACTCGTCCTTTATTTCATTGATGAGGTTGGCAAAGTTGGTGAGACAGACGATCGCTTTTGCCCCCGAATCCTTCAGGATAAAGCTGATCTCCCGTCCCTTGTACATCGTGTTAAAGGGAACCGCCACCGCTCCGAGTTTTTGAATCCCGAAAAAGGTGTAGGCGAACTCGGGAATGTTGGGGAGCATCAGAGCGACCCGATCGCCCGGCCCGATACCGAGCGCCTCCAGTCCGCCGGCTACGCGATTCGCGTTTTCGTTGAGCTCGCTGTACGGGACGTGACGCCCCTCAAAGACGATCGCGTCCCGTCGTTTGTACCGGCGGGACATCTCTTCCAGCATTTCGCCCAGGCCCACCGCGGCTGCCCCGGTGCCGGATCCGCCCCTTCCTGCGGCGCCGGGGACCCCGCCGCCTAAATCCGCATCCTTCGATCCGCGCTTTTTTCGTCCAAACATCACTCGTTCCTCGTTATCAGCCTTCTGTCCACCGCCTCACCGCGAAGTTCCGTGCGGAGGACTTTCCCGGTCGCGCTTTTCGGCAGAGATTCTACAAATACAACCGCCTTCGGACGTTTATACGGTGCCATCGTATCGACGCAGTGATCCATGACTTCCCGTTCCGACATCGCTTCCCCTTCACGGAGAACGACGTAGGCTTTCACCATTTCCTGGTCGTGGCGATCAGGAGCGGCAACGACGGCGGCGTCGGCGATCTTCGGGTGAAGCATGATCACCTCTTCCACCTCCCGGGGACTGATGTTGAATCCGCCACGAATAATAAGATCCTTCTTGCGGTCGGTGATGAAATAGAAGCCGTCCTCATCGCGATACCCCAGATCTCCGGTGTGAAACCAGCCGTCACCGTTGATTGCCTCCGCCGTCGCGTCGGGATCGTTCCAGTATCCCGGCGTCACCGTATCGCTGCGAATGACGATCTCGCCGACTTCGCCGTCGGCCACCGGCCGGTCGGTCTCATCAAAGACGGACATTTCAACGCCTTCGGCGACGGGACCGATGCTGCCTTCCTTGAGCGTCCCCGTCCGTCCGTTGGCGCAGACGCTTGAAGTCGTTTCCGTCAGTCCGTAACCTTCAACGATCTGCGTCTGAAAGACTTCCTTGAATTGCTGCAAAACCGCCAGCGGAAGGGGAGCACCGCCGGAGACGCAAGAGCGCAAGCTCTTTGGCATGTCCGTCTTTCGTGCCCGGGCGATGGCAAGCAGGTGCTGATACATGCTTGGAATAGCGGGCAGAATCGTCGCTTTCGTTTCGGCGATGGTATCCAGCAGCGTCTGGGGGCTGTACTGTGCAATCATGACCATGGAAGCCCCGTTTCCAATGGTGGGGATCATTCCGTTGGCAAGACCGTAGACGTGGTACAGGGGAAGCACGCCGACCACGCGGTCATCGGGAGTAAAGGTCAGAATTGAGGACACGACGGTCGTCCGTTGAAACCAGAAGTTTTTGTGGGACAGGGTGACGCCCTTGGGATTCCCCGTCGTACCCGACGTATAAAGAATCACCGCCGGATCATTGCCTTCCACATGTCGTGCTTCAAATGAGCGGGAACCTTTGTTCATCACCTCGCTCAGCGGAATTGTACCGATCGCCCGTGCGCTGTTGCGGCCCTGGCGCGCCGCTTTCGCGAGCTCGATGCCCTGGGCCCTGGCTGCTTCCCGGTCAATCTTAACATCCGCTCCGGCGATGATGCCTTTGTTCCGGCTCTTCTGCACGATGAGCGTGTCGGGAACCGCCGTTGTGGAGAGCTGATACTTCCCGGCAATTCTTCCCTCCGCCACCGCCGCCCCGTAGGAGACGACATCGGTGGTATCCCCATCGGGGTTGAAAATCAATCGGAATGTTTTTCCCTCTGTCATACCGTCGACTCGGCCCGGAGATAGTCTTCCACTTCGTCAAAAAACTGCGTCTCGATCGCCTCACTCGGTCGGGGCGTAAGCTTGCTTGCCACTACGTAGACGATCGTATTGATCAGGAGACTTCCGATGACCGGATGCCCCACCACGAGAATTCGCTCTCCATCCACCACCAGCAACAATGACGCGATGAGAAAGACCACACCCGTCACCGTTCCCGCGATCGCCCCCTGACGGGTACCCCGTTTCCACAGGAGCCCGCCCACCAGCGCCGGCGCCCACTGGGCAAAGCCGGGTACGCTCACATCGGTGAGATAGAGCGCCATTGCCCCCTGATTGAAGAAACTGATCGTCGTACTGAGAATGACGATGACCACCACGGACCATCGCGCCCAGGTGGTGATCTCCCTGTCGGTGGCGTCGGGTTTAAAGAAGCCCTGAATAACGTCGCGACTCACGATGACGCTGGAGGTCATGAGCTGGACCGCCGCGGTACTCACCGCCGCAGCTACCACCCCGAGGAGGACAAAGACCCCGAACCAGGCGGGAAGGCTTCTGACGATAATAGTCTGCACCACCCGGTCCGCCTCTTCCTGGAGGGGGACGCCGTTTGTCGCCGCCATTTCCGCCAGCTCCTCGACGGGAATCGCCGCCGGAGCCACGATGGACCCCCAGATAAAGGGAATGATGTAAAAGAAAAGGCCGCCGAAGACAAAGATCAGGAGGGGAAACCACTTGAAGAGGCTCTTGTCCCGGGCGGTCATACAGCCGATTGCCACATGGGGCCATGCGAAGGCGAGGAGCCCCACCACAAAAGTTCCACCGAGAACCGCCGAGGTGTATTGCCCGTTTGGCCCCGGAGAGCTGAGAATCTCGGGCGAGCGCTCCTGAAGGATTTGAACCGCCTCCACCAGTCCGCCGTTGGGAAAGAGCGCGGCCACGACCCACACGAGACTGCCGAGAAGTGCCGTCACATACACAACTCCCAGAAAGATGTTGACCCATGCGACGATACGCATTCCCCCAAGCAGAACGAGAACGATGAGAATCACCGCCGTGTAGAGGGCACCCCATATCGCCGGCAGGCCCGTAAGCGCTTCAAATCCGGCGCCGACGCCCAGCGGTTGGATGCCCACATAGGGAACAATAAAGAGCAGAATACTTGCGGAGAGAACAAAGCGAAGCGTCCTTGACTCATACCGTTCCGCCAGAACTTCCACCGGCGAAAGAAACCGGTTGATCTTGGCAAGCGCCCAGAGACGGGGCCCGAAAAACATATAAAGACCCGCAAACCCGGCGACGCTGCCCCAGATAAACATCACGTACCCCGGTCCCTGGGTGTACAACAGTCCCGGAAAGCCGTAAAAGGTCCAGGCGGAGCTGATGGCAAAGAGGACGAAGAAAAACATCACCACAACGCCGATCGTTCGACCACCGAGCATGTAATCCTCCGCCGTCTTGGCGGAAATCCGATAGCCGTAGGCAGCCATGAAGACGACAACTGCACCAAAAGCGGTAAGCGCAAAAATCGTGAAACCCACGGGGTCCTCCTATCGATAGGGCCAGAAGGCGAAGAAATAGACCAGATAGGTCACGAGCCAGAAAATGACGAAGAGAGCGCCCGAAAAGAGGGGCATCGTCATCCAGCCAAAGACAATCACCGGCTCGCCACCCGCATCGGCATCGGTACCCCCGACTGCAAGAAAGGCGATATATCCCACAATGGACAACAAAAGGAGGATCAGATAGATCCTGCCGGGCCAATGGCGCGTCATCTCTCTCATAGTTGATAACAATAGTCGGAAATTTTTACGCCGTAAAGTTTTTTCTGCAATATTGTCGGTTAATGACCGAAGTTCGACGGACACGCACTGCCCGTCCCCGTCCTTCCGGCGGCCCCATCAACAATCTAGTGAATACCGGCTATGATGCGGCTATGGCTGTTTTAAAAACGCGATCTGATACGCAAAGGACACACCCCAGGCGCCCATTCTGGGCGACGGCGCGCTTCGTCCTCATCAGGGACCTCGCCATTTTCGCGGTAGGGACGTGGTACTTCGAGTTTCACGTTGACTACGTCTTCCCCGAGGAAAACAACCTCCTCCTCTACTTCGTTGCCGTCCCCATCATCTGGTCGACGCTCATACACATATGGACAACCACAAGCTACCGGGAACAGGGCAACCCGGCGATGCTCTTCTTCACCCATCTCATCGCCGTCATGTCCCTTGTATCCACCGTCTTTCTCATCAGCGCCACCCTCAACACCATCGCCGCAACACTGGATTCTATCGGGATGGTTCTCTTCCACTTTGTCGGGTGGACGGTCATACTCTCCCTCGTCTACTACGACGTGGTCGACATAAAACGTCTTTAATTCATTTAAACGAACCATCCGGTTATCTATCGATCCGTTCCGTGATCGGGCAAGGGCCACCCGCCTCGCAACGGCGAAATTCGCAAATAATGTCAAATTGTACTATATTCATAGAGGCGCCGAAGTGGTGTGAATTGCCCGGTTCGTACCCTGACGCATCCTTCTCACACCACGTTCCGGGTCAGTACACTATGTATTGCCGTTTCGGCAAGGGGAGATGAAACGATGCGACTCAAAGGTAAATTCCTGGTCATAACCGGTTTACCCATCGTCGGACTCTTGACGGTATTTGTGGTGGGCCTGATGAATTTCGGGAATCTCGCCCAGGCGATCACGGAGCTCAACCAGATCCAGGAGGATCAGGCGAGTCTCATAAACGCCGACCGGGATGCCTATCAGGCACTGACGGCGGAGTTTAATGCCCGGACAGCCACCGATGTGGAAACACTTGAGACCGCCGTATCGGATTACCAGGAGAATACGGCCCAGACCCTGGATCGGATCGCAGCGGTCTCCGGGCGTTTCACTCCGGAGATGGAGGAGCACTACGCCACCTTCCGCTCACAATATCAGACGTGGCGTGAACACGGCCTCGCCGTCGTCGAGACACGCCTCGACATCGCCGACGAAAACGCCCGGCGGGAGCAGCGCGCCGAGGAAGCCGCCGTCGCCTTTGAGTCTATGCGTTCCACAATCGACCAGGCGGGGCAGGCGGTGGAATCACTGCTCACGACAGACCTTTCCGACTCCCGGCGCAGGGAGCTGGAGCAGGCTCTTTCCCTCATTCTCAACGGTGACAGAGACGCATACCAGGCGTATGTCGCCCGTCTTCAGGCGGTGAACGCTGAAAATCTCGCCCAGCTACAGGCCTTCGACCTGAGCCAACAGGAAAATATGAATCAAACGTCCGAGCGGGTCCTCCAGGGTCTGTCACTCCTGGGAACCGCGGAGGCACAACAGCTCGCCGCCGACTTCAATCGCCAGTTTCAGGAGTGGGGTCCCCCTGCCCGGGAGGTATTCAATCTTCTCATTCAGACGTCCGAGGAAAGTGAGCTGGTCCGGGAAGCAGTCGTCGCCGGGGCGCTCGAGTTTTCACGAATGCGGAACTCAATTGACGTGCTGGTGACGCTGCAGGAGGAACGGGCAGCCGCGGCGACCCGGAACATGCAAGCCGGCATCGTACGGACAAATCGTATCTATCTTACCGTCACCGTACTCGCCTTCATTGCCGCCGCCCTCGTGGCGTTCCTCCTGGTGAGGAAGATGCTCAAGGCGCTCCACGAAATCATCAGGGCGGCGACGGATCTGGCCACGGGAGACCTGACAACACAGATCGAGGTAACCGGCAGTGATGAAGTTGCCGAACTCGCCCGGGCGCAGCAGAAGCTGGTGGAACAGCTCCGATCGGTGGTCGGTGAAATCGCAACCGCAAGCGCCAACGTCGCCTCGGGCAGTGAGCAAATGGCGTCAAGTTCGGAACAGTTATCCCAGGGCGCAACGGAACAGGCCGCAAACACCCAGGAAGTGTCGTCGTCCATGGAGCAAATGGACTCGACGATACAGCAGAACGCGGACAACGCCAGGGAAACCGAACAGATTGCACAGAAAGCGGCAGAGGATGCCCGCCGAAGCGGAGCGGCGGTCCGCCAGACCATCGAGGCGATGAACAACATCGCCGATCGTATCTCCATCATTCAGGAAATCGCCCGGAATACAAACCTCCTTGCCCTCAATGCGGCCATAGAGGCTGCCCGGGCCGGTGAGCAGGGTAAGGGCTTCGCGGTCGTCGCAACGGAGGTGCGGAAACTGGCGGAGCGGAGCCAGACGGCAGCGGCGGAAATCAGCGAGGTCTCCGGCAGCAGTGTCGCGGTGGCTGAAGAAGCGGGTGAATGGCTGGACGCCCTCGTCCCGAATATTCAAAAGACCGCGGAGCTCGTCCAGGAGATCAGCGCGTCCACAGCGGAGCAACGCACGGGAAGCGCCGAAGTGAACAAGGCGATCAGCGAGCTGGACAAGGTGGTCCAGCAGAACGCCGCCCACGCCGAGGAGATGTCGAGCATGGCGGAAGAGCTCTCCGGTCAGGCGGAGCAGCTCCAGCAGTCCGTTGCATTTTTCAGAGTGAACGAATCCGCCCCGGCCGCCGGTCTCCTTGAGTACCGGGGGACGGAGCTATCACAATGATTCCGGCGGAAACGTCCCTTCCGCGACGTTTCCGCAACGGGTTTCACTCAAACCGTCGATAGTAGAAGGTGGTCGTCCCGTTTGTCGGATGAGTCACCGAGAACGAGCCGGTCCCGCCGACGGCGCCGGCTCGGGTGAATCCTGTGGTGCTCATGTTGAAGTCGTAGTTTCCGAGATTCTCGGAGTAGTCCTCGGCAATGCCGAAGGCATACTCGTTTGAGCCGTTGGGCGCGACGCCTTCGATGCGGGCCCACGTCCAGCCCGTGTCGGTTCCGGTGGCGAATTTGACGACGCCGATGTAGATGTTCCCGATCTGGTCGAGAAAGAGAGTGCCCACAAAGGCGTCTTCGTGGTTCACGGGATCCGTCACAACCGAGGCGCTCAACCCGAAGTAGTAGCTTTCAATATCGAGGGTCTTGTTGATGGCCAGCACGATATCCATGTTGGCGACGGCAAAGGCTGGTCCCGAGGAGACGTTCATCCAGTCAAAGGGGCTTTCCTGTTCACCCTGCCCGTCCCAGAAGTAGGCGTTATAGGGAAAGTGCGTCACCGCGGTGATCGAAATGGTATCCCCGTCGCCGATAAAGACCGGATCGGGGAAGTAATTCTGCAGCACCTCATGGGAGTCGGGATATTCCACGGACATGTAGTCGTATCCGCTCCAGTCTCCGGAGTTGCTGCTGGCGCTCGTGCCGATTCCCGACGACGTTGTGAAGTGGTAGGTTGTACCAATCTGAGCCCACGCCTTGATCTCCACGCTGTCCGCGTTGACGGTAACGGAAAGTTCGTTGGCCTCCTGATCAGGATCGTTCACCTCCAGCGACGGAAGTTGCGGCGTCCCCCCCGGTTCCAGGGTCAGTACCGTACCGACGCCGCTGCGACCCATCGTACCGGACCCCTGGGTGTTCAGCTGGTATTCCACGATGTAGACCTTCATTCCCTCCAGCTCCGCGACAACGGTCTCTCCAAAGACCGATACACCCGGAAGACAGAGTATCAATACTGCGATAATTTTTCTCATACCTGCCCCCTAGTTCCGCACGTCGAATTCGACGTTGACCGTGGCGCTCTTATCCGGTTCCACTGAACAGGAGTTCACCAGGACAACAAGACAGCTGAAAAACAGCGCCGTTATGAACATTTTTCGAATCATATACCTCTCCTCCGTCGGAATGCCGACTGGACCAGGCATATGGTGGTGGGATTGGTTGAATCAGGAAGCAAGCAGTACCGTCGCACCCGCCTCCAAAGCCGGTTCGATAGTAATTCCGAATATACTCCGGGAGGTTATATTTATCAGTGTTTTAGTAATATTTATTCGTTTTTGTTTCGAGCGATCAACGCCGATCGGTGAACTGGACAACCACCGGGTAATGGTCCGACGGCCAGACTCCCCCGGGCCGCGACCGCATCACCCGCATGCGGAGGCGGATCAATCCGACGGTGCCGCCCTCGCCGCGTCTCTGATACAGAACGTGATCAATCGCCGGAAGGAGGTTCAATCCCCGGTAAAAGTGAAAGGTCGCGCCGTCACCGGGAGCGATCTCCAGCTCCGCCCCACCCGCAATGATCCGGACCACCCGGGACCATCGGAGGGAGTTGAAGTCGCCCGCGACGATCACCGTCTCCTCGGGACGCCTTATTTCGGCGATGCGGGTCGCCGTCAGGCGGGCCGAGAGAATCTTGTTACGGTGCCGTTCCCGATCGATATGAACGTTCATGACGAGGTATCGTCTGCCGTTATTGCGGTCTTCAAGGCGAACCCAGGTGGCAAAGGCGGGATAGCGGCCATACCAGGGGGAGCTGTAGATCTCATCCGGGGTGGGAGAATAGAAGTAGAATCCCTGCTCGCCTGCGGCAAAGCGACGCTCCCGGAACATCACGGGCTGCGTATTCGGGAACTGTTGGGGATCACCCGTCGCGGTAAAGGCGTACTCCGGAAAAGCCTCCGACAGCGTCGCCTGCTGCAGGTTTTCCTCGTTGGAATGGCCGCCGGCAAATGTTTCCATTTCCTGGAATGCGACGATATCCGCGTCCGCTTCCCGCAGCACCGCCACGACGGCGCGGTCCCGACCCATCCAACTCGTCACGTCAGGATCACCCGCCCCGGCAGATCCGTCACGCATGTCGCGCATGTCGAGATAATGGACATTGAGCGTCGCAATTCGGAGCGTTTCCTTCCTGTCCGTTCCTCTCCCTGTTGCATCACTCCCCGTCCCCGACAGGAGTATGCCCCCTGCCGCAACGGCGGCGATAACCGCCACGGCCGCCGCCTTCGGGGAGAGCGGTTTCACGCCTCACCTTCCGCCCACAACGCGGGAGTTACAGAAATCTCCCGCCCCTTCCACGTCAGCAGTCCCTCCGTCTGGAGACCCGCCAATGCACGGGACAGTGTTTCCGGGCGGACCGAAATGGCCGCCGCCGTTTCCTGTTTGTTCAGCTCGCTTTCAATGACGGGGCGGCGGCCATACCGCACCTCAAGAAACCGGATAAGGCGCTGCCTGACATCCATCGTCGCAAGTACGTAGAGCTGCTGTGAGAGAAATCGCATTTTCCCGATTATGTTTTTCATGAACTCGTCCCGGAAATCCGCGTCATCAAGAAGGGTCCGGATGCGGCGTCGCGCTATCACCGCCAGCCGCGACTGTTCCGTGGCGACGGCACTTACCGGATAGGTGTCCCGCTCAAACAGGACGATCTCGGCAAAGAGTTCGCCCGGTGCAACGAGATGGATCGTCACCTCCCGGCCGTCGGGGGTGCTCCGAAAGAGTCTGACCGAGCCGGACAGGAGACGGAAGACCTCCGTCCCCTCCTCGCCTTCCAGAAAAATAATTCCATCGGCGGGGACGACACGCGTGCTTTCAGCCGTCTCCAGTTTCTGTACCGATTTCCGGCTCAGATCGGAAAAGAAATCGTTCAATCTCACCTCCGGACGCAGCGTTGCACATACATGACGACGATTTCAACGGAGTCAACGGACGATGTCTGCGGTGGGAAACGGGAGGGTCGGTATGTATCTGCCCGCCTGCGGCGGGTTACACCGTAAAGTCTATCGCGCCGCCCAGCGCGGGATCGGTGATTGCCAGCCCCTGGGCTACCTGTGCGTCCGTCCCGACGGTCGCCGATGCCCCGGCACTGACAAGCATGTTGACCATCTGGTCGCCCTGCGTTTCGGCAACATCCAGGCTCCTGGCGAGGACCGCCATGGACGCCTCATTCTGCGCCGCCGCCTGCTGCATGCCGACGTACATCTGTGCAATATCGACGTTCATGGGTATTAAGGTACCACTCGCCTCACGGAGCGTCCAGTGAATCAAACATCGTCGCGTTCTCCATTCCGGATCGGTGAAATATGCATACCCGACGACGGGAAACGTTCCACCACTTGACCTCGGTCAATTTCTTTCTATCCCGCCAGGGCTATTGTTGGATCATGACCATACACAAAGATGTGACGCTCTATGAGCTGACCGAATCATATCCCGAAACGATACAGATTCTCGTCGATGCAGGATTCCGTCGCCTGGCCGATCCGGCGCTGCGGGAGCGCTTCGGCTCGTCCATAACGATAGAGGCGGCAGCCCACGCCCGGGGACTTGCCCCGGAGGAGCTTCTGTCCCGTCTGGAGGATGCCCTTTCCGACCCATCCGACGCCCCGGCGGGCGAGACCTCTTCCGATAAAAGGGCGGGAAAGCCGATAAAGGTGATGGGCCTCGTGCCGTGCCCCATTCGCGTTCCCATGACCAACGTCCTTGATGCGTTTACCGAAAATTTTACCGCCGAGACGGGCATCGCCGTGGACTATAACCTCCAGGCAGCCTATACCGGCACCGACTGGATGGAAGAGAACATTCCCGCCGATCCCGCGCCGGCGGATGTGCCGGAAATTTTCCTTTCCGCCGGATTCCGACTCTTCTTCACGGATCCCCGGTTCCTTTCCCTGCGCCGGAACGACGTGTTTTCCGACCGCACCGGCTGGAAGGGCCACAACGGGTTCGGGACGTCCAACGATCTGGCCGATCCGGAAGGCCGATTTTCAGTCATCGGCGTCGTACCGGCGGTCTTCATGGTAAACCGAAATCTCCTGGGGTCGCGGCCGATTCCCCGGACGTGGCGGGAAATACTCACCCCGGAATTTGAAAACTCCCTTGCCCTGCCCGTCGGCGATTTCGATCTCTTTGATGCCCTCCTCCTGGGAGTCCACAAGAACTTCGGCGATGAAGGTATCCGCCGCCTGGGACGCAACATGTTTCAGCAGATGCATCCCTCCCAGATGGTGGCAGGTGCAAAAACGGCGACCCCCGGGGGCGGTCAGGAGGGGCCGGCAATTACGGTCATGCCCTACTTCTTTACCCGGACGATCACCGAGGACAGCCCGCTCATTCCCATATGGCCCGAGGACGGCGCCCTGGCAGCGCCTATCCTGCTGATAACCCAGGGAAATCGCCCGGAAATCGATCCACTGGTCCGGGAGATCGCGGGACTGCCGATGAGCCGCGTCATGAGCCGTCTCGGCCTCTTTCCCAGCACCCACCCGGAAAATGACGATTTTGACGCCGAGGAACATCCTCTGCAGTGGCCCGGTTGGGATCTTCTACTCTCTCCGGAGCTGCCGAGCCTGTTGAAGGAAACCACGGCGCTGTTCCAGACGGTTCTGCGGGAGCGTCACGCCCCTGTGGCCCGGACGACGGAAGCGGCTTCATGAAGCTGATCACCGTTGCGGGGCCGCCCTCCTGCGGCAAAACCGCGGTCATTCTCAAGACCGTGGTGGAGCTGCGTCGGATGAACGTGGCAGCGGGGGTCGTGAAATTCGACTGTCTCACTACCGATGACGATGAGCGCTATGCGAAGCTTGGTATTCCGGTACAGAAGGGACTCTCCGGATCGATCTGCCCGGACCATTACTTCGCCAGCAACATTGAGGAGACCTTCGCCTGGGGTATGAAAGAGGAGGTGCCCGTCCTCTTCACCGAGTCCGCCGGTCTCTGCAACCGCTGCTCTCCCCACATCAGGGACGTCATGGCGGTGGCGGTAATCGATAATCTGAGCGGCATCAACACTCCCCGCAAGGTAGGGCCCATGCTCCGTACCGCCGATGTGGTGGTGATTACCAAGGGAGATGTCGTCAGTCAGGCGGAACGGGAGGTCTTTGCCGCCCGGGTGCGTCAGGCAAATCCCCGTGCCCGCATTCTGCCGGTGAACGGCCTGAGCGGACAGGGCGCCTTTGAGCTCGCCCGCCTTCTCCGTGACGAGGCGCCGGAGCAGGCTACCGTTACCGGATCGCGCCTGCGCTACCCCATGCCGAGCGCCGTATGCAGCTACTGTCTCGGGGAGCAGCGCATCGGCGCGGCCCATCAAATCGGCAATGTGACTCCCCTCAATCTCACGGAGACAAATCATGGATGAAATGATGACGGCCAACCCCACCACCGACGAGGCGCTGGCGGCGCTGCTCGGAGAGGATGAATCGACGCGGAACGAAGTTCGATCTTTAACCGTCTTACCCGGCACGGACAAGACGGGAGCGTCGGAACGATTCGAGGAGCTGACCTTTCACACCGGCGAGGTTGTCTGCATCGTCGGCGCCACCGGCAGCGGGAAGAGCCGGTTTCTGGCGGACATTGAATGGCTCGCCCGGGAGGACACTCCGACGGGACGCTCGGTCCTGGTGAACGGCGAGGAACCGGACCTGACCGGGCGCTACGCCGGTACGGGACGCCTCGTGGCGCAATTGTCGCAGAACATGAACTTTGTCATGGACGCGACGGTGGGAGAATTTCTCGCCCTCCACGGCGAAAGCCGGGGCGTGACGGTGACGCCGGAGCGGGCGGCCCGGATTGTGGAGGCCGCAAACGGTCTCACCGGCGAGCCCCTCTCCCTGGACCGGCAGCTCACGGAACTCTCGGGAGGCCAGTCCCGGGCGCTGATGATCGCCGATACGGCACTCCTCTCCAGCTCGCCCATCGTCCTTATTGACGAAATTGAAAACGCCGGCATAAACCGCCACGCCGCCATCGAGGTGCTCCGGGGAGCGGACAAGATCGTCCTCATCGCAACCCACGACCCCTCCCTTGCCCTTTCCGCCCCGCGGCGCCTCGTCATCGCCAACGGTGGAATCGCCGAGGTTCGCCATCGGACGGAAGCGGAAGAGGAGCTCGCGGCGAGGCTGCGCGCCCTGGACACCCTCCAGGAGGAGCTGCGCACCGCAATCCGCCGAGGTGATACGCTTGATTCCTTTGTCGACGACGGAAGGGTTCCGTCGTGACCGATTGCCCGGTTGGGGGCGCCGCCGGTGAAGAGATCGGGCACACCTCCGGGGCGGGCGGCGTCGGTGACTCCAACGCCTTCTACCGCGCCTTTGTGGACCACTACGATGCGCTCTTCGGCGTGGACGACGACACGCTTTCCCGAATTTCGTCGTCGACGCCGTCCGGCGGCTCCGTGCTTGACGTCGGGTGCGGAACGGGCGGCTACGTCCGACGTCTGTTGACCATGGGCTTTGAGGCGTGGGGGATCGACCTCTCACCGGAGATGATCACCCGCGCCGCCGCTGCCGATCCCTCCCGCGCCGACCGATACGCCGTCGCCGATATGCGGGACGTCGGCAACCTTCCCGTCTTCTTTGGAGGGGGAGGCAGGGGCGGCAATCCGGCGGCCGGAGGCGCCACAGGAGTGAGAGGCGGTGCGACGGCCGGGGACACCCCCGGCAGGAAACACCCGGCCTCGCTGGGGTACGGGCAATTCGACGTGGTCTTTTCCGTCGGAAACACCATTTCCCACCTCGCCTCGTACGATGAGGTGGCGCGATGGTTTACGTCGGTCCGACATATCCTGCGCGACAACGGCGTGCTCATCGTCCGGTTTGTGGATGTCTCCAATCTTGCCGTCGGTGCGTTCCGGGACCTGCCGACGCTGTCGGGAAGCGCCGCGGGCACAGCGGGCGCCGCGGATCCGACGAGGCTCGGGGACGCGCCGGTTCGGGATGCGACCGTTCCAAAGGTGACGATGCGGCGCCGGTACACCCGGGTGTCGGAGCGGTCCATACGATTTGATGCATCCATCTCCGTCGAAGAAGGAGAGGAGCGTCGCACCGCCATGAATCTTCTCCTCCTGACCCCGGACGGGGTTCGGGATATGTTCTCCCGGGCGGGATTCTCAGTGATAGAACATTCCGCCGGCTGGGCCCCCCTCTTCAGCGCCGTCGTGTAGACACGTTTGGCGTCGCAGGTCGCGACGGTCGGCTCGAGGCGACCTTGTCGGGACGGTCCGGTTGCGTCGGCCCGGTCGCGTCGGACGCCTACCGCCCTTCCCTTTCGCTTCGCTCGGTTTCTCCCCCCTGGACACGGGTGATGACAAGAAAGGACGCCACCATCACGACAGATGAAAAGAGAAAGATCGACCGAAACCCCACGGCGTCGACGATCAGCCCCGTCACCGGTGGAGTCACGATTGCGGCGGTCTGGGAGAAGACGTAATAGACGCCGGTGTAGGCGCCCATGTTGTCAAGGGTCGCCATCTTCCACAGCATGGGAAAGCTGTTGGTGTTTGCGGCGCCCCAGCACATACCGAAGAGAAAAAGAAGGGCCCAGAAGGTGCCCACCGCCAGCCCCTTGGACAGCCCAACCCGCACGGTCCACGCCTCATGGCTGAACATGAGAAAGGCGAGCACCGCCATCCCGATGAGGGATATTTGAATCGTCCGTTTGCGGCCGATGCGGTGGGCCAGCATGCCGCTGGGAATGGCAAAGAGCAGGTACGCCACGGCAAACATTCCCGTTGATAGTCCCGCAATTCCTTCGCTCAGCCCCAGATATTCAATGACGTAGAGGGTCATGAAGGGTCGCATGCCCCAATAGGAGGAAAACCAGAGAAAAATCGCCACGAGAATGTAGACCGCCGCCTTGTCCTCCTGGGTGAATATTGCCTTGAGCGAACGCAGCACGGGTGTTCGCGTCTCCGGACGATCCGGCAAGGGCCGTTCCTTCACGGTGAGCCGCAATGAGACGGTCGCCATGATGATAAGAAGCCCCGCCAGGATGAAGGGCAGCCGCCGGGAGGTGTCTCCGATAACGGGGAGGACGAACCGGAGGTCCATCATCGGAGCGAGAACGACGGTACCCACCACCGCGGCGATGCCGCCCATCATGTTAATGACGCCGTTTGCCTCACTGCGGTATTCGTTTGGTATTGAATCGGGCATGAGGGCGACCACGGGTCCCCTGGCGGACTGCTTAAAAAGATTGAAACCGACGACGGCGACGATGAACCACCCCAGGGTCGCCGTACCGGCGTAGGGCAGCAGGGCAAAGGTGACGGCGCTCAGGGGAAGAAGAATCGTCACAAAGGGCATCCGCCTGCCGATGGGTGTACGGGTATTGTCGCTCCACGCCGTGGCGAGGGGTATGAGCATGAGGGCCATGATGTTGTCTATCGTCATGAGCGATCCGATGAGCGCCCGGGACGCGACAAATCCGTCGAGAAAGACGGGTACATAGTTGTCGTAGAGAGGGTCCATGAGCCCCATCGTGAAAAAACCGAGGCCGATCATGAACGTAGTCCGGTAAAATCGCGGGGGCAGGTCCTTTTTCTCACCTTTCATACCAGGATTGTACACTCATTCACCCATGGAAATCACAGGAAATGTGTCCTATAGTACCAACTGCGTCGCCTCCTGCGACGGAATGTGGACGTGTGTTATGAGTGAACGAAGAACATCCCCGGTTACCCCGCCGCATATCGACGTCGCATCATGTACCGTTGATTATCGGGAGCGCCTTCTCTCCCGCCTGCCCCTCTTCCGGGATCTGGCTCCGCCCGCCGTCTCCGCGATAAATCGTCGATTTCGCGACGTCGGGTACAATACGGACGATACGATTATCCGGGAAGGTGACACGGTCCGGACGTTCCATATCATCGCCGTCGGAGTCGCCACGGTAACCCGGACGACTTCAGACGGAGAGACGGTCGTTCTTGACGTTCTGACACGGGGAGAGACCTTCGGTTCCGTCGCGGGCTTCGGACCGGAACGCTATACCGAAAATGTCATCGCCGGGAGCACCGTCTGCGTTTTGCAGATCGACACGGCACGGTTTCGCTCGATCATTGAAGAACACCCTTCAGTTGCCATGGCGACGATCGATTTTCTCTCCCAACGCCTGAGACTCTCCCAGGAAATGGTCACCCAGTTGGGTGGATATCCGGCACGACCGCGGGTTGCCTACGTCATCCTGCGGCTTGCGGAGAAACTTGGACACCCCTGGGAGGGAAAGACGCTCATCGGCGCATCCTTCAGGCGGGATCAACTCGCCTCAATGGCGGGCACCACCACCGAGACGTGCAGCAGAATTATCAGTGATTTCCGCCGAAAGGGCCTCGTGGATAGCGGTCGCGAATGGATCGCCGTTCGCGACATGAAGGGCCTTCGGGATGAAGTCCCCGTTTATTCGTAAAATTTGCGGTAAATTGACATAGCTCATAGTTCGCCTCGGGAAAGACCCGTATCGTTGGGTCAAGATCATTTCCGAGGAGGAATTTATGAAAACCTTATTGAGAAGCGACCAACTCTCCTGTCCGTCCTGTATTGCCAAAATAGAGAAACGCCTCACCGCGCTTCCCGGAGTGCAGGACGCAACGGTCCATTTCCGGACCGGCAAGATCGAAGTACATCACGACGACCAGACGGCCCGGGAACAACTGGTGAACGCGGTCCGGCAGGCCGGTTATGAATCGCGCATCGCATCGGCGTAACGGTGACGGAGGTATTTCCATGGCTGCACTATTGCGAAAAATCGTGTTCATCGTGACGCGACGCGGCATTGAAACGGTGGTCGCCTCGGGAACGCTCATCGTCGCCTCCCTTGTCGTCGGCCAATGGGTCGACGCGCAATCCCTGGCCGACGGATTGATGACCGCGGCGGCGGTTGTGGCGGGGTTTCCCGTCGCAATCGCCGCATACGGATCGATCCGCACGGGACACGTCGGTATTGAGGTTCTCGTTACGATTGCCGCAGTCGGCGCGCTGCTTATCGGAGAGCGCTGGGAGGCCGCGGCGGTGACCTTTCTGTTCAACCTGGGCGGTTTTCTGGAAGGGTGGACGATGGCCCGTACCCGGCGGGTTATATCCAATTTGCTCAGTCTCGCCCCGGCGCGCGCTACCGTCATACGTGACGGTCTGGAGCAGATCGTGGGAGCCGACGAGGTCGCCGTCGGGGAGACGGTTATCGTCAAACCGGGGGAACGAATCCCGGTAGACGGAACTGTGGCAGGCGGACAGTCCCGTGTGGACGAAAGTTCGATTACCGGCGAATCCTATCCCGTCCGGAAGGAACGGGATACGCAGGTGTTTACCGGAACCTTCAACCAGACGGGCATGTTGACGATCACCGCCCATCGTGTCGGTGAAGATACCACCCTGGCCCGCATTATTCAGCGTGTTGAAGAAGCGCAGGAAGCGAAGGCGCCGACCGAACGGTTTATGGACCGCTTCTCCCGCACATACACGCCGGCAATCATCCTTCTCTCCCTGGGCGTCTTCGCCGTGACCAGGGATATTTCGTTTGCCCTGACCGTGCTCGTCATCGGTTGTCCCGGAGCACTGGTGATATCCACGCCGGTTTCCATCGTCGCGGGAATCGGGGGAGCGGCAAAGCGCGGCATTCTCATGAAAGGAGGCGCCCATCTGGAGCGCAGTGGGATGGTAACCGCCGTTGCCTTTGACAAGACCGGAACGTTGACAACGGGCCGGCCGGAAGTCACCGCAGTTCACCCCGTCAACTCCGGCGATCCCCTCTATTGGGCCGCCGTCGCGGAGCGCGGCTCCGAACACCCCATTGCCGGGGCGATCACCCGGTACGCCGGGCTCGATGACACCTCGCCACGCCCGGATTCGGTAGATGCCATACCGGGACGGGGGATCGTTGCCGAGGTTGGCGGCGAGTTTATTGCGGTGGGCAACACGGCACTCATGGCCGATCGGGGTATTCAATGGCCGAAGGGTATGGCAGATCATAAGGGAACGGAAGTCCTTGTCGCCCGGGGCGAGCACGCCCTCGGCACGATCGTCATCGCCGATCCCGTACGGCCCGACGCCGCTGCCGCCGTTACGGCGTTGAAACGCAACGGCGTGCAACGAATCGTTATGCTCACCGGAGACAACAGGGAGACCGCCCAAATCGTCGCATCGCAGATCGGCATTGACGAGGTATACGCCGAGATGCTTCCCGAAGAGAAACTGAACCATATACGGCAACTGATGGCCGAGGGCTACGTCACCGCGATGGTCGGCGACGGCATTAACGATACGCCTGCCCTGGCAACGGCGGATGTCGGCATCGCCGTCGGCGCCGCAGGTACCGATGCGGCAATTGAGACGGCGGATATCGCCCTCATGCGCGACGACCTCAGCCTGGTGACCGACGCAATCGTTCATGCCCGAAAGACACTCCGGAACATCAGACAAAACGTCGTCATCGCCCTGGTTACCGTCGGAGCACTCCTCGCGGGCGTCCTGACCGGGAACATTCACATGGCGGGGGGCATGCTCATCCATGAAGCGTCGGTCATGGTCGTCATTCTCAACGGCATGCGCCTGTTGCACGGCCGTTTCAAGTTGGAATTACCATCGGGTAATTGAGAAATAATCAGTTCACTGGTACCATCGGCGGAGGAGTTAAAAACATCGGATGCACGCATACATAATCATATTGTTCATGTTCGCCGGAGCCTTCGCAGGCGTGGGTGGTACCCTTGCATTATTGACGGGTTCCGTATTCGCCCCGACGCTCATCATAGGCGGAGCGGTCGTCTTCGCCGGAGTCGGCCTTTTTATCCAGCGAATGGTACATCGGCGCCTGGCGATCGCAACAAACGATCAGACCCGGTCACTCACCGACACCGAAAAACTGATAGACGATCTCTTTCAACTCGCCCTGGGCACCGAGAGTGCCGCGCGCAAGCTTGCCGGCCAGGTGGGAGAGACGCTCGCCTCCATTGCAAAGATCACCTCCCAGACGGCGACTGCCCGGACACGTACCGACCTGCTCTCCGACCAGGTTGCCGGTGGTGCTGCGGCAATTGAAGAGATTCTTGCCTCCGTGGACAGCCTTGTCCGTCAGACTGAGAATCAGCGCTCCCTCGTGGAGCAGAGTGCCGCCGCGGTGGAAGAGATGTCCGCGTCGATCGACAGCGTCGCTTCGGTCTCCTCGGCCCGGAAGGCCCATGCGGAGAAACTCCGCCTGGCGACGGAACGGGGAAGCCACGCAGTCACGACCACCGAACGGATGATCGAAGACGTAAGCGGCAGTGTCACCGCCGTCCATACGATGATAGACGTCATTAACGATATCGCCGCACGGACCAATCTGCTGGCGATGAATGCCGCCATAGAAGCGGCTCATGCCGGTGCGTCAGGGAGAGGATTTGCCGTGGTGGCGGGAGAAATCCGCAAGCTCGCCGAAAGCACCGCTCAGAACGCATCGGGCATATCGTCGCGCCTGACGGAACTTGTCGAGCGAATCGCCGAAGCCCGGTCCGCCAGCAGCGAGACGGAATCCGCCTTCCGGGAAATCGAAACGGGTGTGGAAGATGTTTTCCAGGCATTTACGGAGATAACAGGCAGTACCGCCGAGCTCTCCGCGGGAGCTCGTGAAATCGTCACGGCGACGGACTCACTCCGGAACACCTCCGCCGAGATATCCGGCAGTACCAACGAAATGCGAAACGCCGCCGGTGAAATCAACACCCTCATCGCGCGCACCCGGGAAACGGCGGATGAAACCCGGGAAGCGATGGCCGTTATTTCCGGTGCCTCTCAGAGCGTAACGACGGTAACCAATCGCGTCACCGGTCTCAGCGCGGAAAACAACGATCAGGTACTTCAGCTTATCGACCGAATTCGCAAGGAGAAACGGGAGTCCGACGTCAAGGAAGCGGGAGAGGCACGGGAACGGCTTCTCGTTTCCCGGATCATTCTCAGTCATCTCTCATGGGTCGGAATCCTGCGGGCATTCATCGACGGCAGTGAACAGATCGATCAGAGGTTGGTCACCAACCGGGACGGAGGAGAAGTCGGACAGTGGCTCGCCGTAGAAGGAAAGACCGTCGTGACCGATCCGGCGGTCTTCAGGGAGCTGAGCCAGAAGCATCGCCGTTCGTATGAAGCGGCCCAGGAGATCGTCGATCTGCTCCGTTCAGCCGCCTCCCAGGCTGACGATTCCCAGACGGTGTCGACGATCGAGGAGCGATTCACCGAGATACTTACCCACACCCGCCGTATCATCGAGATTCTCACCTCCTACCAGTCGGGCTCCTTTGTCAGGTGGTCCAAAGACTACTCTGTGGAGGTGGAGATCTTCGACCGCCACCATCAGAAGCTCTTTGAACTGATCGGGAACCTCTACAAGGCGATGAAAAACGGCATCACCGGCGAGGAACTCACTACCGTCATCGACGCACTCCTGGACTACACCAACTACCACTTCGGCAAAGAAGAGGAAGCGATGGAACGCTTCAACTACCCCGGCTGTGCACATCAGAAAAAACAGCACGCCCATCTCGTCCAGAGCATCAAAGACCTGCGAAGCGACATGGAATCGGGAAAGGCCTTTGTGGCGGTTGAAATCATGGAATTCTTACGGGACTGGCTGACAAAACACATCAAAGGGTGTGACAAACTGTATGCAGAGTTCTTTCAGGACAAGGACCTGAGCTATCTCCTTGACGCGAGCTGACTGACGGCGGCGCGCCCCGGTAGGGCTACCGTCCCGGTGGAGCCCCACTCCGATAGGGCCCCCACCCCGATGGTGGCGCACAGGAGGACCTGGAAGGAGGAGAAGGGGCTTACCCTTCTCCCGCTCCCAGGCGCAAGGCGGTACGCACGTGAAGTTCCGCTCCCACCGGCAGAATCGCCTCGTCGATTGTGAACTTCGGATGGTGGTGGGGATAATCCGAGTGGACCTCGGGATTTGCGATTCCCACAAAGGCAAACGCCCCCGGCGCATGCTGGAGGTAGTCGGAATAGTCTTCGCCTGCCATCGTCCTTATCCTCGTCGTAACTCTGGCGGGATCTCCCAGCGTTTCCGCCGCCGCCTTTCGCGCGACCGCCGCGATCCCTGGATCGTTGGAAAGGAGATTGTTCCCCACCTTGTATGAGAGCGTGTACGAGACGCGGTGCGCTTCACAGGTGTGGGCAATGATCCTTTCAAATCGGTCAAAGAGTTCCGGCCCTTCCTCGTAGAGAAACCGGATCGATCCCTTTATTTCAACCTTGTCCGGGACGATCGTCGTGTTACTGCCGGCGTGAAACTCGGTAAACATGATCACCGCCGGATTGAGGGCGTCAATTTCCCGTGTCTGCACCGCCTGAACCGCCTGGACGATATTGGTCGCCACATAAATGGGATCTATCGATTCATGGGCAAACCCTGCGTGACCTCCCTTTCCCTGAATAGTCAAATAGAAATAGTGACTCGCCGCCATTTGGGGCCCGTCGACGATGTCTATCATTCCCGACGGAACCTGGGACCAGAGGTGTATGCCGAAGGCGGAGTCCACGTTCGGGTTTTCCATCACCCCCTCTTCCACAAGTTTGTACGCTCCCGCGTCCTCTTCGTTCGGTTGAAAGACGAACTTGATCGTCCCGGCAATATCCTCCCGCATCTCCGTGAGGACCTTTGCGGCAACAAGGAGCATTGACATGTGTCCGTCATGACCGCAGGCGTGCATCTTCCCCGGTTCCCGTGAGGCGAATGGAAGTCCCGTCTCCTCCGTAACCGGCAGGGCGTCCATATCGGAGCGGAGGAGCACCGTCTTCCCGGGTTTGCCGCCCTCGAGAAGACAGACAACGCCTGTTTCCGCGATCGGCCGGGGGTCCAGTCCGATCTCCGACAGATAGTCCATGACTTGCTTCTGTGTCCACCATTCCTGGAATCCAAGCTCCGGATGCTGGTGGAATTTCCGCCGGAGCGCCACGAGTTCGTCCTGCAGCTCGCCAATTCGTTTCTTGATATCCATCTGTGTTCCTTCCCTCGTACCGGCACGCCGGGAGAGCGAAGGCTCTCCCGGCCCGCACCATTTCTACGGGAAACGTTCTCAGGCGTCGCCCTTTCCAGGGGTGCCGAAGAAATCCCGGGTCAGTTCCACCACGTGTTTTCTCAGAATAACGATGACGATAAGGTTGATTGCGACCGTAACCGCCATGAAGGCGTCAAAGAGACCCCATACCACCTGGAGGCCGCCGATCGCGCCGATGACCAGCCCGATGAGAAAGACAACGCGGTAGGGATAGATGATCCTGTTGCCGAAGCAGTAGACACCGCCTGTTTCGGAGTAGAACTCCGCAAGGAGGATCGTCGTGTAGGCGAAGAACACGGTGGAAATGGTGACAATAAGGTCTCCCGGTCCGGGCAGTCCCGCCTGAAAGGCGGACGCGGTCAGGCTCGCACCCACTTCGCCGGTGGAAAGCACACCGGTGGTCACGATGACCAGACCGGTCATGGTACACATGACGATGGTATCCACAAACACTTCAAAAATACCCCAGATACCCTGGCGAACGGGATGGTCCGTCGTTGCCGTGGAGTGGGCTACCGGAGAGGTCCCCATACCCGCTTCATTGGAGTAGACGCCGCGGGCAAATCCGTTCTGGATGACCATGATGATCGTCGAGCCGGCAAAACCTCCGACGGGAGCCATGCCGGTAAAGGCGGAGCGGACGATGAGCGCCAGGGCGCCGGGAATGGCACCGATGTTCAGAATGAGGATCACGAGAGCTCCGATAAAATAGACGACCGCCATGAGCGGGACGAGACGTTCCGCGACTTTTCCGATTCGCTTAATACCGCCGAGAATGACCAGCCCGACAAGAACGGCTATGACGATACCGACGATCAGTTTATCCCCGCCGAAGGAATGAGAAATGACGTCGGCCAGGGCGTTTGACTGCACGGCGCCGCCGATGAGGAACTGAATGAAGAAGAGAAAACTCCAGATCGCGGCCAGCCAGCCCCAGTTCTCACCAAGCCCCTTCTTGACCATGTACATAAAACCGCCGCGATAGAGTCCCGTCTCGGGATCTTTCTCCCGGAAGTGAATACCCAGAACGACCTCGGCATACTTGGAAACCGCCGCAAGGAGCGCAACCACCCACATCCAGAACAGTGCACCGGGCCCGCCGAGTCCGACGGCAACACCGACGCCGGCGATATTGCCGACCCCGAGGGTTCCGGCCAGCGCGGAAGAGGCGGCCTGAAAGGGTGTCAGCGTCCCTTCACCGCGAACTTCTTTGTCAAAGATCTTCCCGAAGGTGTTGCGGGTGATATATCCGAACTTCCTGAACTGGAAAAATTTCAGAATGACCGAGTAAATGACCGCGGTAACGGTGATGACGATAATCAGGGGCCACCCCCACATAAACCCGATAAACCCGTTCAACACGCTCAGTAATACATCCATACCTGCCTCCTCTGTGTGTATGTATCCAAATTCTCGTCCTCCCATGCGGGCGGACGTATCTTCCCGACGGCCTCAGAGTTCTCTTCTGTCCTACTATTGTAACTTAGGTTTATATAATGGATATAAGTATGATCCCACGAGATCATTGCTGAGTCAAGAAAAAAATATCGAGTTGAAATTCGAAGACGTATCGAGGGTGTCTATCTTATTCTATCGCGCAATCCCGCAAATCCGCCTGCGATGTCGACGACCCGTTGAAACCCGAGTTCGACCATTCGCTCTTTCATTTCTCTGCTGCGCACACCGCCCTCGCAGACAAGGACGTACGGTACCGCCCTGTCGAGATTCGGCAAGATCCGCTCAAACTCCTCCGGCGGAATACGTTCCGCCCCCGGGAAGAAGAGGGATTCCTCAAGACCGCCGACAGCTTCCCGATCGCGGAGGTCGATGACTCTCCTGTTTCCGTCGAGATGATCACGGGAGGAAACCGCGACGTCGGGAGTCGGAGCAACCTGGCCGCCGCCGCTTTGCGCCGTGTTCGCGGGCGAATCGCCGACCGTCACCGTCTCATTTACCGCCGGCGCGGCCGCCGTCTCCGACTGGTCCCCGCAGTAGCGACATCCCCGATCCCGCTGCCATCGCGCCGAATGGACGTCAAAATGAACAAAGTCAATCGTGTGCGTCGTTGATTCCGCAAAACCGGGAAGTCCCAGCAACCGTCTGAGCGCCGTGAGCGCCTGAAAGGAACCCATAATGCCCGCCTCTGCACCGAGGATTCCGTCGTCGACACAACTTCCTGTACACCCATCGGGCGGCTGCTCCGGAAAGAGGCAGTGAAGGCAGGGACCCGATGACTGGGAAAAGGGAAGAAGATAGAGTTGTCCCGTCGTGGAGGAGACCGCGGCACTTACCAGGTCGATGCGGCTCTCACGTGCGACGTCGTGTACGGCAAAGCGACTTGAAAACCGGTCGGTACAGTCCAGGATGATGTCGGGACGACGGTTCGAAAAGAGGTCCCTTCCGGAGCTGTTGTCGAGAAAAGTTGTGTGTATTTCAACCGCCAAACGGGGAAATTCCCGGTGCAGGTTCTCCGCAACACGTTCAGTCTTGAATCGTCCCACGTCGTCTCGCCCGTACATCGTCTGACGATGGAGGTTGTGGTAGGCCACGGTATCCCCGTCAATGAGGGTGACCCGCCCCACTCCCGCCCGGGCGAGATAGGTTACCGCCGGGCATCCCAGAGCACCGAGACCGACCACCGCAACGTGGGCATTCTGCAACCGCAACTGTCCGGAAACGCCGACGCCGGGCAGGCGCATTTGCCGCCTGAAGTACTCCTCATCGAGCGCGTTCTCTGCGGGCTCCGTCGTTCCCGGTACGGGGGTTCCCATGACCCACTCTTCGTGACCGTCCGTATACTCCTCGTGTTTCCAGATGGGAACGGACTTCTTGATCTCATCGATGACCCATCGGCAGCATGCAAATGCCTCCTGGCGATGGGCGCCGCCGGCGCACACCCATACCGCCGCCTCGCCGATGGGCACCGGACCGACGCGATGAACGGCGTGGACATAGGTGACGTCAAATCGGCGCCGACCTTCCTCAACGATACGAAACCCTTCCGACCGGGCAAGCTCGGGATAGACCGAGTACTCAAGGGCGGTCACGCCGCGACCGTTGTGGTGATTCCGTACCAGACCGTCGAATGAGACGACACCGCCGACCTCCGGGTGGCTGCGCGCAAGCTCCGCCGCACGTTCGGCAACAAATGCCTCAAGAGGAGCGTCAAGAATCAGAAAGGATGACGCGTCGTTCCCCGGAAGGGTAGCGTCCGCGGGGGCCGAGGGGCCGGGCGTCACTTTGCGTGAAGCAGCCATCGTTTCAGCCTCCCGATACGGGGGGAATGAAGACGACCTCGTCCCCGGACGAGAGCGGCGTATCCCAGGAGACATACGCCCCGTTTATCGCGGGACGCACATAGGCGGATTCCAGGGAAAATCCGTTGCGCTCCTTCACATCGGCATACACCTCCCGGGCAGTTATCTCCCCGCGATCGTACACCGCCGTTTCCATTTCACGCCCCGCCTGTTCGCGGAAGAGGGCAAAATACCGAATCGTTACATTCATCTGTTCCATCACGAGCCCCATGGGAAAAAGGTAACCGCAGACCCCGCGGCCATTCGACGACTGTCTTCCGGCACCTCGATGAAACCGGACGAACCGGCGATATGATAGAAGTCGCCTGATCCATGTCCTTCCCGTATCGTCGCCACCAGCCGTCCGTCATCGCTCCGCACGGTATCCACCGCGGGAAACCATGTGAGAGGAGGTTCAAAGTCGATATCCTCACCGGTAATCACCGTATATCCTCCGGCATCCGACCTTCCATACGACGCCGTTAAAAGCGGCACCAGATACCGACGAATCGCCACGAGGGAAGACACGGGATTACCCGGCAGGCCCATGATCGTCCGGCCCCCCGCCTCACCGATGAGAAGAGGCTTGCCCGGCCGCTGTCGCACTCCGTGTATGGAAATGTGCGCACCGAGAGCGGTCAGAATATCGGGTACGAAGTCGTACGTTCCCTTTGATACCGCCCCGCTGACAAGGACAATATCGTGTCCCTCCACCATGCGGGAAATGGTTTCAGTCACTTCGTTCCGGTCATCCCGGACCAGGGCAATTTCGTCACAGGGAAATCCCCACGCTTCCAGTTCTCCCGATATCGTCCAGGGATTGCTCCCGCGTATCTGATAGGACAGGGGGTTCTGTTCGGGAGGCACGATTTCATCGCCCGTGCCGATAACGGCGATTGACGGCCGCGGTACCACCGGAACCCCCGCGTATCCGCAGCTTGCGAGAACGGCGACATGCGGTGCGGTTATCCGCGTTCCCCGTCTGATGAGGAGCGCACCCTTTCGGTAGTCCACACCACGGGGATGAATGTTCGTCTTTCCCTCAATCCCCTCCGGTACGGTATAGACGGTCCCACCGTCGATCACCGCCTTTGAAATCACCTCAAAGGGGATGACTCTCGCGTATCCATCGGGAACGGCCGCTCCCGTCATTATTTCTATACATTCCCGTCCGTCCGACCAATCGGCGTCGGTTTCAGTGTCGGAGGTGGCGGTCAGGGCTGCGGGATCCCCCCCCGCAGCGAGCTCGCCGACCAGCCGAAAGGTTGAACCGGCGGCTACGGCGGATGCGCTCCTGACGGCGATGCCGTCCATCGATGCCCGGGGAAAGGGCGGCTGATCGCGATCGGCGTGGATATCATCCGCAACGGTACGCCCCACCGACTCCTGAAGCGGCACCGTATCGGCGCCGCGGGCACGGACGTCACCGATCGTCGCTTCAACGATCCGTTTCAATGCCTCAAAGGCATCATGAGGCGTCGAGAGCATCATCGTCCTCCACCGACGTGAAGGGGGCGACGTTCTTCAACGATACGCCGTGCAGTTTCATACTCTTCCGGGGTATTCGCATTGAACGTCGCCCGGGGATGACGGGTTTCAACCAGATTGACGGCGCCGTTCCGCAGCATCCAGCGCGGACAGGAAACACCTTCCTGAAAAAACGAAAGGATCCGTCCCCGCGACCGGGGCTCCCATACCGCGCACAGCGGCTCGGGAAGGAGCGGTTCCCCCGCCGCTTCCTCGGGGCGGTCATTTTGAACCGCCAGCGCCGTCGCAACCTTGAAGGGATCCCGGTGGTCAAGCAAATGGGCGATGTCGTCCCCCTCGAGGAGAGGGAGATCACAGCTCACTACGAGCCACGCCCGTTCCGGTCGCCGGTACAGCGCCGTCAGGATGCCGCCGGCGGGGCCGAAATCGAGAAACCGGTCAGGCAGGAGGGGAAGATCAGCCACATCGTCGGGAACCTCCTGACCGGGTCTCACGCTCAGGAGGACTTCATCGCAGAGCGGACTCACAAGGTCAGCCATTCTGCGCGCGGCGCTCACGCCGTAGCCGTATTCAATTGCGCCCTTGTCGCGCCCCATTCGTGAACTGCGTCCCCCCAGAAGGACGACGGCGGAGAGGCGGGGAATCCGCCGGGAAAACTCATCGTTCACATGGGCGACGATGCCCTCGATGTCGTCACGACAGAAGACGGGGATATCCCGCCCCGCGCATCGCATCGCCCGTTCCTCTTCGCCGGCGGGATAGATCACGGCGGAGAGGTTCTCAATCGTTCCCTGCCGCAGTTCATCGTCCACCTCGTGACGTGGATCGAGGAGTACCAGCTTCGGCAGAGGTGAATGCTTCCGCCCCTCGACGATGACGATATCCCGGGAAGCCATTGCTCCCTGTACCATCGCCAACGACGCGCCTTTGGGTCCGTGATCGACGATAACGGCGCTGTGCGTCTTGTCTTCTATCGAGACCGATGCGGCACCCGACTCCCGCACGCGGTAGGTGTCTTTCCCCGGGACATCAAGTGAAAAAAAATGGGCGTCCCGTTTTATGAATCCAATTGAACGCCCGGCGTCACAGTACGCGGCAATCAGCCGCTCCGCCAGCGTCGTCTTCCCCGATCCGGAATATCCGCTCAGGGCGATTTCAAAGGGATGAAGATACCACCCTCCGGCGTCACGTTTCATGATAACTCCAGTCATGGGTGCCGCCGCTCTTATGGAGCAGACGTATTCCGGAGATCTCGATCCCCTGAACGACGGACTTGCCCATATCGTAAATGGTGAGACAGGCGATACTCACCCCCGTGAGGGCTTCCATTTCGACCCCCGTCTGCGCGGTCGTCTCCACCGTACAGGTAACGGCGATAGAGACCCGCCCGTCCCGGTCGTGCCGTGAGATATCGACATCACACCGGGAAAGTGGAAGGGGGTGACAGAGGGGTATGAGACCGGCTGTCTGCTTGGCCCCCTGTATCCCCGCGATCGTCGCCGTCTGAAAAACGGGCCCCTTGGGGCTGTGCCATTCATCGCCTATCGTCGACTCCACATCGGGGATGATAACGGTCCCTTCCGCAACGGCACGTCGGCGCGTCGAATCCTTGTCTCCAACATCGACCATCCGGGGAAACCCGGAGGCGTTCACGTGAGTGCTCACATTATCCTCCCATTCGGTACATTTCCACCCGTTCTTCCGACGCGCCGTTAACCCGGTTCTCCGGCTCGGCGCGGAGCTCTGAATAGCGATCTTCCCGGAGTCCCCAGAAGGCGGAAATGCGTCGGGAGATCTCCTCTTCAGAGAAGTCGGGATCGCGGAGGATGGACCGCAGATCCAATCCGATACCCGAGAAGAGGCACCGGTATGCGGTACCGTCGGCGGCGATGCGCAGGCGCGTACAGGATCCGCAGAACGGCTGTGTCATGCTTGAAATAAATCCAACCCGCCCTCCGTCGGAGTAGCGGTACGTATCGGCGACCTCCCCGAAATACTGGGGATCAACGGGAACGATGCCGAACTCCGCGTCCAGTCGATCACGTATTTCCACATTGGGGACGAGGAGAGACTCCTCAAAACGCAGCCTCCGTCCCACGTCCATGTACTCGATATACCGCAATTCCACCCCTTCGGAGCGGGCAAAGCGCGCCATGTCGACCACCTCGTGGTCGTTGACGCCGCGCTGGACAACCATGTTGATCTTCACCGGGTCAAAGCCGATGCGCCGGGCCATGCGGATCGCTTCCAGAACGCGCCGGAGACCACCGGATCGCCCGGTAATCCGGTCGAAATTTTCAGGTGAAAGACTGTCGATGCTCACCGTGATGCGACGCAAACCGGCGTCGTGGAGGCGCTCTGCCACGGCGGGGAGATGAAATCCATTGGTGATGAGACCGATGTCCGTCAGTTCCGGAATCTCCGCGAGATCCCGTACCAGCCGGTGCACCCCCGGCCGTAACAGCGGTTCCCCCCCGGTGAGTTTGATTTTCCGTACGCCCAGAGATACGGCGTGATTCACCACCGTCAGGATCTCCGGAAAGGTGAGAAGCTTCTCCGGGGATAAAAAGGGATGCCCC